>NZ_BCTF01000004.1 GCF_001571145.1 Hydrogenophaga flava NBRC 102514 | reverse complement strand
GGGGCAGCGGCCTTCTTCACAGCGGCCTTTTTGGCCGGGGCTTTTTTCGCAGTTGCCATTGTTTTCTCCTTGATCAAGTTGCAAAGAGCACTTCGCGCGGCAGATCTCCGCGGAAGTGATTCAGGGACCTGGCGCCGTGGATGCATCCACGGAGGGCGCCAAGGCCTTGAATCCTGTGACAAAGCCCTGCCCCGGACGCCGGGACGTCTGGGGCAGGGCTTTGTGATTCGGTGAGCATGGGATGAGGCATCAGTCCCAGGACAGCGCTCCGCCGGACTGGTATTCGATGACGCGGGTCTCGAAGAAATTGCGTTCCTTCTTGAGATCGATCATCTCGCTCATCCAGGGGAACGGGTTCTCCTCGTGGGGGAACAGCGGCTCCAAGCCGATCTGCGTGGCGCGCCGGTTGGCGATGTAGCGCAGATAGCCCTTGAACATGGAGGCGTTGAGGCCGAGCACGCCGCGCGGCATGGTGTCTTCGGCGTACTGATATTCGAGGTCCACGGCCTTGAGGAACAACTCCTTGATCTCGGCCTTGAACTGCGGTGTCCACAGCATCGGGTTCTCGAGCTTGATCGCGTTGATCAGGTCGATGCCGAAGTTGCAGTGCATGGACTCGTCGCGCAGGATGTACTGGTACTGCTCGGCGGCGCCGGTCATCTTGTTCTGGCGGCCCAGCGCGAGGATCTGCGTGAAGCCGACATAGAAGAACAGGCCTTCCATCAGGCACGCAAACACGATCAGCGACTTGAGCAGGGTCTGGTCGTTCTCGGGCGTACCGGTCTTGAAGTTGGGGTCCATGATCGCGTCGATGAACGGGATCAGGAACTCGTCCTTGTTGCGGATCGACGAAACCTCGTGGTACGCGTTGAAGATCTCGCCTTCGTCCAGGCCCAGGCTCTCCACGATGTACTGGTAGGCGTGCGTGTGGATGGCTTCTTCAAACGCCTGGCGCAACAGGAACTGGCGGCACTCGGGCGCCGTGATGTGGCGGTAGGTGCCCAGTGTGATGTTGTTGGCGGCGAGCGAGTCGGCGGTGACAAAGAAGCCGAGGTTGCGCTTGACGATGCGGCGCTCGTCTTCTGTCAGGCCGTTCGGATCTTTCCAGAGCGCGATGTCGCGGCTCATGTTCACTTCCTGCGGCATCCAGTGGTTGGCGCAGGTGGCGAGGTACTTTTCCCAGGCCCACTTGTACTTGAACGGCACCAGCTGGTTGACGTCGGTCTGGCCGTTGATGATGCGCTTGTCGGCGACGTTCACGCGGCGCTGCTCGCTGCTGTGTGCGGCTGAGGAAGAAGCGGGGGAGGACACTGCAGCTTGCGCACCCGATGAGGTGGGTGGCAATGTTTGAAGAGCGGGCTTCGAGGAGGGAGTGACTTGTTCGTCCCAGGTCAGCATGGTGGTGTCCAATTCAGCGGATTATCGAAGTGTCGGCATGAAATGCAAAGGACTCATGCGCGCGATGAATGTTTTGTGTTGCGGTGTCGCATCGAAAAAGTGCACGGTGCGACACCTTCATCACGCGCATGAGCGCAGGCATCACTGGCAGGCTTCGCAGCCCGGGTCGTCGATCGCGCAGAACTTGATGTCGGTTGCGGGTTCGGCGGCCATCGTGGCCGCAGGTGCGGCGCTCATCGCAGGCTCGACACCATGGGCCGACACCGCGTTGAGCTGGCCGGTGCGCCCGGTGGATTTTTCAGCGTGCGTGGCCGAGGTGGTGCGCAGGTAGTAGGTGGTCTTGAGACCGCGCAGCCAGGCGAGCTTGTAGGTCTCGTCGAGCTTCTTGCCCGAGGCGCCGGCCATGTAGATGTTCAGGCTCTGCGCCTGGTCGATCCACTTCTGGCGGCGCGCAGCGGCTTCCACCAGCCACATCGGCTCCACTTCGAACGCGGTGGCGTAGAGCGCCTTCACGTCCTGCGGCACGCGGTCGATGGGGCGCAGCGAACCGTCGAAGTGCTTGAGGTCCATCACCATCACGTCGTCCCACAGACCGAGGCGCTTGAGGTCCTTGACCAGGTAGCCGTTGATGACGGTGAACTCACCCGACAGGTTGGACTTGACCGAGAGGTTGCCGAAGCAGGGTTCGATCGAGGCGTCGACGCCGATGATGTTGGAGATGGTGGCGGTGGGCGCGATGGCCACGCAGTTGGAGTTGCGCATGCCGTCCTGCGCGATCTTGTTGCGCAGCGCGTCCCAGTCCAGGTTGGCCGAGCGGTCCACGTCCACATAGCCGCCGCGCTCGCGCGCCAGCAGGTCCAGCGTGTCGGGTGGCAGGATGCCCTGGTCCCACAGCGAGCCGCGGTAGCTGCTGTAGCGGCCGCGCTCGCGCGCCAGTTCGGTCGAGGCCCAGTAGGCGTAGTAGCAGATCGCTTCCATCGAGCGGTCGGCAAACTCCACCGCCTCGTTGGAGGCGTAGGGGATGCGCAGTTCGTACAGCGCGTCCTGGAAGCCCATCAGGCCCAGGCCGACCGGGCGGTGGCGCAGGTTGGAGTCGCGCGCCTTCTTGACCGCGTAGTAGTTGATGTCGATCACGTTGTCGAGCATGCGCATCGCCGTGTTGATCGTCTTTTGCAGCTTGGCGTGGTCGAGCTGGCCGTTGCTGAGGTGGCGGTGCAGGTTGACCGAGCCCAGGTTGCAGACCGCGGTTTCGGTGTCGCTGGTGTTGAGCGTGATCTCGGTGCAGAGGTTGGAGCTGTGCACCACGCCGGCGTGCTGCTGCGGGCTGCGCACGTTGCAGGCGTCCTTGTAGGTGATCCAGGGGTGGCCGGTCTCGAACAGCATCGAGAGCATCTTGCGCCACAGGTCGGTGGCCGAGACCTTCTTGTACGGCTTGATCTCGCCGCGGGCCGCCTTCTCCTCGTAGGCCAGGTAGGCCTTCTCGAAGTCGGTGCCGAACAGGTCGTGAAGGTCGGGCACGTTGTTGGGCGAGAACAGGCTCCACTCGCCTTTTTCGATCACGCGTTTCATGAACAGGTCGGGAATCCAGTTCGCCGTGTTCATGTCGTGGGTGCGGCGGCGGTCGTCGCCGGTGTTCTTGCGCAGCTCCAGGAATTCTTCAATGTCCAGGTGCCAGGTTTCCAGGTAGGTGCAGACCGCGCCCTTGCGCTTGCCACCCTGGTTCACCGCGACGGCGGTGTCGTTGACGACTTTCAGGAAGGGCACCACGCCCTGCGACTCGCCGTTCGTGCCCTTGATGTGGGCGCCCAGGGCGCGCACGCGGGTCCAGTCGTTGCCCAGTCCACCGGCGAACTTGGACAGCAGCGCGTTTTCCTTGATCGACTCGTAGATGCCGTCGAGGTCGTCGGGCACGGTGGTCAGGTAGCAGCTGGAGAGCTGCGAGCGCAGCGTGCCGGCGTTGAACAGGGTGGGCGTGGACGACATGAAGTCGAACGAGGACAGCACCTCGTAGAACTCGATGGCACGGGCCTCGCGGTCGATCTCGTTGAGCGCCAGACCCATGGCCACGCGCATGAAGAAAGTCTGCGGCAGCTCGATGCGGCTCTTGCGCACGTGCAGGAAGTAGCGGTCGTACAGGGTCTGCAGGCCCAGGTAGTCGAACTGCAGGTCGCGTTCGGGCTTGAGCGCGGCGCCTAGGCGGGTCAAGTCGAACTGCAGCAGCTTCTCGTCCAGCAGCTCGTTCTGAACGCCCTTCTTGATGGCCTGCGGGAAGTAGTCGGCGTAGCGTTCGCCCATCTGTGCGGCCGGCACCTCTTCGCCCAGCACTTCCTTGACCACGGTGTGCAGCAGCAGGCGCGCGGTGGCGTAGGTGTAGTCCGGGTCTTTTTCGATCAGGGTGCGCGCGGCCAGGATGGCGGCCTTGAAAACCTCCTCGATCGGCACGCCGTCGTACAGGTTGCGTTTGGTCTCGGCGACGATGGGATCGGCCTTGACGTCCTGGCCCAGGTTGGCGCAGGCGGCCTCGATCAGGCCCTGCAGGCGCGCAATGTCCAGCGGCACCCGCTGGCCGCCGTCCATCACATGCAGCGTGGCTTCGGCAGGCTTGGCCGCCTCGGCCTGGTGGGCGCGTTCCTGCGACCGGCGTTCGCTGTACAGCACATAGGCACGGGCCACCTCGTGGTGGCCACCGCGCATCAGGCCCAGTTCGACATGGTCCTGCACGTCCTCGATGTGGAAGGTGCCGCCGCCGGGGCGCGAGCGCATCAGTGCACGCACCACCGTCTGGGTCAGCGCGTCCACGGTCTCGCGCACGCTGGCCGATGCCGCGCCCTGGGTGCCATGCACCGCCAGGAAGGCCTTCATCATGGCCACCGCGATCTTGCTCGGCTCGAACGGCACGACCGCACCGTTGCGACGGATGATCTGGTACTGGGTCAGCACGGAGGCGCCCGCGGGCTCGGCGGAAGAGCCGGTGCTGCCCGTGGGCATGTGGGGGATGTTCGGGGAGGCTGTGGGCGTGGCGGTCAGCGTGGTTCCTCTTTCGTTTGTGTTGTGGCGCCGATGGTTCGGCTGGTGCGGCGCACACTATATCTGGTGTCTGGTGGTGGTTCAAGCCACTACCGGTAGTGTTTCTATAAAAAATGCGTGCGGGTTTTCGCCTGGCAAAAAAGCCACCGGACGGGTGACGTGTTCAGGCCTGGGGTGATGCGGCGCCGGTGCGTGGCCCGGGCATGGGAACCCAACACCGACGCGCATTTCGCGCGGATTCCGTGCGGAAATCCGCGCGATTGCTGGCGATGCGCGAAGCGACGTGGACGCCGGTCAGGCGGCGGAGGCGTCCTGATCGAATGTGGCGATCACGCACTCGGGGAAGCGGTGATGACCCCAGGCCAGACAACGCTGCAGCCGTGCCCAGTCGAAGCCGGGCCCGGGGTCGAGCTTGCGACCGGGGGCGATGTGCTCGTGGCCGGCGATGTGGGCGATCGGGTAGCGGTCGGCCAGTTGCCTGCACAGGTTCGCCAGCGCCAGGTACTGCGCGTCCTCGAAGGTTTGGCCTTCGAGTCCCTCCATCTCGATGCCGATGGAGTCGTCGTTGCAGCGCTCGCGTCCGCGCCAGCACGACACGCCCGCGTGCCAGGCGCGCCGGTTCGCGTCCACGAACTGCACGACCTGCCCGTCGCGGCGCACGAAAAAGTGGGCCGAGACCTCCAGCCCCTGGATCTGCTCGAAGTAGGGGTGGGCGGACCAGTCAAGCTGGTTGGTGAACAGGTGCTCGACCTCCGGACCACCGTACTGCCCGGGCGGTAGGCTGATCGAGTGCAGGACGATGAGGTCGACGACAGCGCCCGCGGGGCGGTCGTTGGCGTTTGGCGAGACCACCTGCTGCGCGGTGCGCAGCCAGCCCCCCGACCAGTCGCCGGTGTCAGGTGGTGTTGTCGTCATCGTCGGACGGCATGGTGATGCCCAGGCGCTGGATGCGGTAGCGGATCTGTCGCAGGTTGAGCCCCAGGCGGTTGGCCGCGGCCGTGCGGTTGTAGTCGCATTCCTTGAGCGCCTTGAGCAGGACCTGTCGTTCCTGCTCGTCCAGGTAGCTCTGCAGATCGTCGGGGATGGTGTCGGGCTGGGTGGTGGGCACCTCGGCGGCCTCCACCGGTTCGCCGGATGGCCGGGTGTCCGTGAAGCTGGCGTCCACATCGTCCGGGTCCGCAAAGTCCTGCGCCTGCAACTGGGGGCCGGAGCTCAGCGCGAGCGCGCGCTGCAGCAGGTTCTCCAGCTCGCGGACGTTGCCCGGCAGTTCGCGGGCCTGCAGCCAGGCGAGGGCACCATCGGTGAGCGTTGGGATCGGCTGGCCGGTCTCGCTGCAGATGCGCTGCAGCAAGGCATCGACCAGCCCAGGCAGGTCTTCCCGCCGCTCCCGCAGCGGTGGCGTGCGCAGGCCGATCACGTTGAGCCGGTAGAACAGGTCCTGCCGGAACTCGCCGTCCCGGACCAGGGCCGCGAGGTCCTTGTGGGTGGCGCTGACCAGCCGCACGTCGACCGCTTCTTCCTGCACGCCGCCCAGCGGGCGCACGCGCCGCTCCTGGATCACGCGCAGCAGCTTGGCCTGCATGCCCAGCGGCAGGTCGCCGATTTCGTCGAGGAACAGGGTGCCGCCTCGGGCCGCCTGGAAGTAGCCTTCCCGGTCGTGGCTGGCACCGGTGTAGGCCCCCTTGCGGGCGCCGAAGAACTCGGCCTCGATCAGGTTGTCAGGGATCGCCCCGCAGTTGACGGCCACGAACGGGCCGTCTGAGCGGTGGCTGCACTCGTGCACGGCCCGCGCCACCAGTTCCTTGCCGGTGCCCGATTCGCCCAGGATCAGCACCGGCGCCATACTGGTGGCCACCTTCTCGATGCGCTGACGGATCTGCTGCATGGTCGCCGATGCGCCGACGATGCGCCGCAGCGCCTGCACGCCGGCCGGCGGCGGGGGGGCGGTGCGTGGGGTGTCGTTCACCGCGCCGCGGCGCGGCGCACCGGCCGCTGGATGGCGCTGGCTGTGCAGGGCCGCCTGCACCGCGGCGCGCAGCTGCTTGAGGTCCACCGGCTTGGTCAGGTAGTCGAAGGCGCCGCTCTTGAGCGCCTCGACCGCGTTTTCGGCCGACCCGTAGGCGGTGATCACGATGGTCTTTTCGGTGCGCTGCTGCTCGCCCAGTTCGCGCAGCAGCTCCAGACCCAGGCCATCGGGCAGGCGCATGTCGGAGATCAGCACATCAAAGCGCCGCTGGCCCAGCCATTCGCGGGCCTGGGCGAGGTCCGACGCCGACACGACCTCGTGGCCTTCGCGCAGCAGGGTGAGTTCGTACAGGGTGCGCAGGTCCGGTTCGTCGTCGACGACCAGCACACAGGCGGTGGAGGAGGCGGGCATGGTCGCTCAGAGCGTGGACAGGGACGGTGGTCCGTTGGTGGACGGACGCGAAGGTGGCGGCATCGAGTCCCCCGGGGGATAGGTCAGGCTCTGCTGGACCGGAGCGCGCGCGCCGCCTTGCAGGGTGGGGGCCAGGATGTAGAACTCGTTGCCTTCCTTCTGGTCGAGCCGGCTGCGCTGGTAGGCGATCTGCGCGCCGTAGCGCTCACACAGCTCCCGGCAGATGTACAGGCCGAGTCCGCTGGACCGGCTCTCGGACGAGAAAAAAGGTTCGAACAGGTGCTTGAGCGCGCCCGGCTCCAGCGGCGCGCTGTCGCTCCACACCGAGATGCGCACCCGGTCCGGGCCACTGGGCTGCGTGATCACCCGCACCGATGAGGGGCGCCGGCTGGCGTGGCGCAGTGCGTTGTCCAGCAGGTTGATCAACAGGCGCCGCAGGTGCTCGGGGTCGAACGCGATGTGCACGCCTGGCGCGTGGGGGTGCACACCCAGAACGCCCTGGGCCTGCGCCCCGCGGTTCCATTCATGGGTGATGTAGCGCACCGTCTGGTCCAGGGGCAGGGCGGGCGCCGTCTCGCCCTGGCTGGGCTGCGCCCGGGCCACATTGAGGATGTCGTCCACGATCTTGGCCAGGCGCTGCGCGTTCTGGTCGATCATGCGCGTCAGGCGCTTCTGCCCGGCTTCGGTCACCTCTTCGTCCAGCAGCGCATTGGCCTGCGTGATCGCCGACAACGGGTTGCGGATCTCGTGCGCCACCGCGGCCGACATGCGGCCCATGGAGGCGAGCTTTTCGGTGCGCACGCGCGCCTCGACCTCGCGCAGGTCTTCGAGAAACAGCACGCACAGCTCGGTGGGGCGCGCGCTGTGGGCGCTGGTCAGTCGCGTGCGTGCGAACAGGCGGTGGGTGGTGAGTTCGTCCAGGTCCACGCGGACCTCGGATTCGAGCTCCTGGCCCCGCAGGAAGGTCTGGTCCACCAGCCGCGCCAGCTCTTCCCAGCCGGAGCGCGCCGACAGCAGCAGCTTGGCGGCATGGGGGTAGGCCTCGCCCATGAGCATGCCCTGCGCCGCAGGATTGGCGTTGCGCACCACGCCATGGCGGTCGACCACCAGCACCCCCTCGCTCAGGCTCTCGATGATCAGTTCGTTGACCTGGGCCTGAGTGCGGGCCGCGGCCTGGCTGCTGCGGGCGCGTGCCTCCTCGCGCGCCAGCCGCTGCGCCAGCTGGCTGGCCAGGAAGGCGACCAGGAAAAAGCCGGTGCCTGTCAGCCCCGACTGCAGGAAGCGCGAGGTCGACACCTCGCTGAGCAGTGGGGCGCTGATCGCCGCTTCACCCAGCAGGAACAGCGTGACCACGGCGGCGGTGGCCAGTGCCAGCGTCATGGAGCCGAGGATGGAGGCCATCAGCACCGGCAGGGCGAACAGCGGGGTGTAGTTGATGCCGGCCTGCTCGAAGTACTGCAGCACGCTGAAGACGGTCAGGTCGACCCCGATGGTCAGCAGCCATTGAACGCCCAGGGCCTGCCCCGGGGCCGGAGGGCGGGTCGTGAACAGCACGGCCAGCGCCGCACTCAGGTGCAGCGCGCACACCGCCACCAGCCACGATGGTCCGGCGCCCGGGCTGCGCAGCAGAAACACCTGCAGCGCCAGCAGCACGAAGGCGATGAGTACCCGGGCCCGCATGAACGCGCGCCACAGGCGCACATAGGCCCGCACCTGGTGGTGACGGTCCTGCGTGCTGCTGCCGGCCTCCAGCGTGGAAAACCAGGACGGGGCGAAATGGGAAGGCGGTTCCTTGGGCATGTCAGAGCGGGGCCGCGTGCCGCGCATTACCGCACCGAGGCTTCGTGCTGGCGGCGGTGTTCTGCGCAGCAGTACCGGCCCCGGTTGCCTTGCACCACTTCCGCTTCGGGCACATGGGTACCGCACTGGGCGCAGGCAATCATGGCCACCGGACCGCGCGGCGCCTTGGGCTTGGGCGCGTCGTCGCGTTCCTCGGTCTGGCGGTTGTTGCGCCAGATCCAGAATGCGAACAACAGCACCAGCAGGACAAGCAGGTATTTCATCGGGTCACCCCGCGCGCTGCAGCACCACTTCGAGCACGAAGCGCGAACCGGCATAACCCAGCAGCAGGAAGCCGGCCCCCAGGTACAGCATGCGGATGGCCACCCGGCCGCGCCAGCCCAGGCGCCAGCGTCCCAGCAGCAAGACACCCATGGTCAGCCAGGCCAGCACCGAGAAGGCGGTCTTGTGGTTCCACACCCAGCGCTGATTGATCAGCTCGGAGAACCACCCGCCCACCACCAGTGTGGCGGTGAGCAGCACGAAGCCTGCGGCCACGAAACGGAAGGTCAGCCGCTCCAGCGTCAGCAGCGGCATGGTGGTCTCGCTGGTGGTGCCCATGCGCATGGCCTTGTCGGCGCGCTGCATGAGCCAGGCGTGCACCACGGCGGCAGCGATCAGGCCATAGGACGCGATGCCCAGCGCCCAGTGCAGCGGCATCCAGCTCGACGGCAGGGCGTGGTACTGCGCGCCGGGAAAGAACAGCGCCAGCAGCACGGCCAGGGTGCCCAGCACCGCCAGGGTCCAGCGGGCCTTGAGCTGGGGGTACATGCGGCTCTCGATCAGGTAGACCGTGAGCACCAGCCAGGCCGTCACCGAAAGTGCAGGGGCGAACCCGAACCGCGCCGGCGTTTCCATCAGCGCCGTGCCGAGCACGAAAAGGTGCAGCACCCACGCGGTGGCGAGCACGTTGCGGGTCTGCCGTTCGCTCAGCCGGGGATGCGCCCAGGCCAGAAAGGCGTATGCCAGTGCCGCCACCGCCGACAGCAGCGCCGCAGGCGGGTTGGAGGAGAGGGCTGGCAGGAAGGTCATGTCGGGGGAATGGAGGCCGGTGGCCAGTGGGCGGGCGGCTAAAATCGCCACTGGAGTTTAAAGCGTCTTGGCCGTGCGAACCGCCGGTTCCGCCACGCGACCGGGCCCTGGCGTCCCTCCGCCACCACCCCCACTTCCTCACCGCACCATGGCCTCAGCCCTTTCCGACCGCCTGTCACGCATCGTCAAGGAGATGCGGGGGCAGGCCCGCATCACCGAGAGCAACGTCACCGACATGCTGCGCGAGGTGCGCATGGCCCTGCTGGAGGCCGACGTGGCGCTGCCGGTGGTGCGCGACTTCAT
This sequence comes from Hydrogenophaga flava NBRC 102514, assembly GCF_001571145.1. GTDB lineage: Bacteria > Pseudomonadota > Gammaproteobacteria > Burkholderiales > Burkholderiaceae_C > Hydrogenophaga > Hydrogenophaga flava. The sequence goes on along the minus strand of NZ_BCTF01000004.1, from coordinate 209,908 downwards.
CGCCCGGGTGAAAGAGAAGGCGCTGGGCCAGGACGTGGTGGGTTCGCTCACCCCAGGGCAGGTGCTGGTCAGTGTGGTCAACCGCGAGCTGGCGGCCACCATGGGCAACGGCGTGTCGGACATCAACCTGGCCGCCCAGCCGCCCGCGGTGATCCTCATGGCCGGCCTGCAGGGCGCGGGCAAGACGACGACCACGGCGAAGCTGGCCAAGCACCTGATCGAAAAGCGCAAGAAGAAGGTGCTGACGGTGTCGGGCGACGTCTACCGCCCGGCCGCAATCGAGCAGCTCAAGACGGTGACGGCGCAGGCCGGGGCCGAGTGGTTTCCCAGCTCTCCTGACCAGAAGCCCCTGGACATCGCCCGCGCCGCGCTGGACTACGCGAAGAAGCACTACGTCGATGTGCTGTTGGTCGACACCGCCGGCCGCCTGGCCATCGACGAAGCGCTGATGCGCGAGATCCAGGAACTGCACGGTGCGCTCAACCCCGTCGAAACCCTGTTCGTGGTGGACGCCATGCAGGGCCAGGACGCGGTCAACACCGCCAAGGCCTTCAAGGAAGCGCTGCCGCTGACCGGCATCATCCTGACCAAGATGGACGGCGACTCGCGCGGCGGTGCCGCGCTGTCGGTGCGCCAGGTCACGGGCGCGCCGATCAAGTTCGCCGGCGTGAGCGAGAAGATCGACGGTCTGGAGGTGTTTGACGCCGAGCGCCACGCCGGCCGCATCCTGGGCATGGGCGACATCGTGGCCCTGGTCGAGCAGGTCACCGCCGGCGTGGACATGGCGGCGGCGCAGAAGCTGGCGGCCAAGGTCAAGAGCGGCGGCGATTTCGACCTCAACGACTTCCTCGACCAGCTGCGCCAGATGAAGCAGATGGGCGGCCTGTCCAGCCTGATGGACAAGCTGCCCGGCAACCTGGCCGCGAAGGCCAGCGAGGCCGACCTGAGCCGCGCCGAGAAAGACATCAAGCGCAAGGAGGGCATCATCTGCAGCATGACGCCCAAGGAGCGCAGCAAGCCAGACCTCATCAAGGCCACGCGCAAGCGCCGCATCGCTGCCGGTGCCGGTGTGCACGTCCAGGAAGTCAACCGCCTGCTCAAGGAGTTCGAGCAGATGCAGGGGATGATGAAAAAGATGAAGGGCGGCGGTCTGATGAAGATGATGAAGCGCATGGGCGGCATGAAGGGCATGCCCAAGCTGCCCGGCATGGGTTGACCGAAGTCAAGCGGATCACGCGCTCCCCCGCCCATACTCGCGTCCCATGTGGACGGCCCTGAACCTGTCGATGGCGGTGCTTTGTATGGCGGTGGCCCTGTGGCTGCGGCCCTGGCGCATGCTGCGCGGCCCCTTGTTCACGCCCGCGCTGGCGTCCCTGGCCCTTCTCCCCTGGTTGTGGCTGCTGCCGCAGAAGATGCCTCAGGGCCTGCAGGTGCAGCTCTCGGGCGCCTGCCTGCTGGTGCTGATGCTCGGCTGGCCGCTGGCGGTGCTGGTGCTGGCGGGTATCGCGGCGGTGGTCTGGGGCGTGGGCCAGGCCGCGCCAGAGGCTGCGCTGCAGCAGTGGGTGTGGATCGGGCTGGTGCCGGCCACGCTGGCACTGGGCATCGGCGCAGTCATACGGCGCTGGCTGCCCCCTAATCTGTTTGTGTACACCCTGGGCCGTGCGTTCCTGGGCACGGCCGCGGCGGTGTTCCTTTCCGGTCTGCTGCTGGAGGGCCTCCAGTGGCTGGCCGGCGAGCCCGCCCGTGACCTGTCCCTGGTCGCGCGCTGGCTGATGGCCTGGGGAGATGCCTTTCTGACGGGCATGTTCGGTGCCATCTTCGTGGCCTTCGTGCCGCAGTGGCTGGCGACCTGGTCGGACCAGCGCTACCTCCAGCCGCCCAAGCCATGAAAAAAGCCGCCCGGGTGGGGCGGCTTGGTGGTGCTCGCAGGCGTGTGGTTTACGCGGCCTTCAGCGCCAGGCGGCTGGCGTGGCGCCAGGCGCGGCGCAGCACGGCGGGCGACCACGACTCTTCGGGGATCAGCAGCGCGCCGCGGTTGCGCACCCAGGTGCCCAGACCCACGTGTCCGGTCAGCACCGTCACGGGCACCGACAGCAGCAGCGGCAGGGCCACCGGCAGCAGCCAGGGCAGGGCGTCGGGGTTGATCAGGCTGGCCAGCGCCAGCAGGGAGGCCACGACCAGCGACACCGGTGCCAGGCGCGCCAGCGCATCGCCCCAGGCCACGCCCACGGCTTCCCGCGGCGGCGACTTCCATTCCAGCTTGATGCCGGTGATGGCGACCACCACGAAGATGGAGTGGCCCACCATGCGGATGGGGGCCAGCAGCACCGCCATCACGCTTTCCAGCACGGCGCTGCCAAGCAGCAGGCCGGTGCCGCCGTAGCTGCGCTGCTCGCCCTTGAGCAGCACCGCCAGCACGCCCAGCACGCGGGGCAGGAACAGCAGGCACAGGGTCCAGGCCCAGAGGCCGCCGGCCTTGCCGGGCATTGCCTGCCAGGCGTCGGGCAGGCTGGGGCCGGAGACCAGCATGGCCATGCCCAGCAGCAGGAAGGCCAGCCACATCGGGGCCGAGAGGTAGGACATGGTGCCGATGGCGAACATGGCGCGGTGCACGCGGTGCAGGCCGGGTTCGGCGATCAGGCGCGCGTTCTGCAGGTTGCCCTGGCACCAGCGGCGGTCGCGCTGCAGCTCGGACAGCAGGTCCGGCGGCTGCTGCTCGTAGCTGCCGGTGAGGTCGGAGACCAGCCAGACGTGGTAGCCGGCGCGGCGCATCAGGGCGGCCTCGACGAAGTCGTGGCTCATGATGCCGCCGGACATGCCACCCGTGCCCTTGATGGGCGCCAGCGCGCAGTGCTGCATGAAGGGCTCGACGCGGATGATGGCGTTGTGGCCCCAGTAGTGCGACTCGCCGAGCTGCCAGAACTGCATGCCGAGGGTGAACAGGCGGCCGGTCACGCGGCTGGCGAATTGCTGGGCGCGGGCGTGCAGCGTCTGGTGGCCGATGGCCTGGGTGGCGGTCTGGATGATGCCGGCGTCGGGATGGGCTTCCATCAGCTTGACCAGCGAGGTCAGGCAGCTGCCGCTCATCACGCTGTCGGCGTCCAGCACCACCATGTAGCGGTAGTCCTTGCCCCAGCGGCGGCAGAAGTCGGCCACGTTGCCGGCCTTGCGGTGGGTGCGGCGCTTGCGCAGGCGGTAGTAGACCTCCACGGCCGGCTGGCCGGGCTGCGACACCAGGGCGGCGCGCAGCTGTTCCCAGGCTTCGCGTTCGGCGGCGATGGTCGAGGCGTCGTTGCTGTCGGACAGCACGAAGACGTCGAACTGGCGCGCGTGGCCGGTGGACGCCAGCGACTCGCAGGTGGCGCGCAGGCCGGCGAACACCGTGGCCACGTCCTCGTTGCAGATCGGCATGATGATGCCGGTGCGTGCCTCGGGGTTCATGGCGTGGTCGCGCACCGAGGCGGCCGAGATCGAATGCCGGTCGCCGAACAGCATCACCCAGGCGCCCATCAGCGCGGTGACGAAACCGGTCACCACCCAGACTGAGAGCACCACGAACAGCACGCTGTACAGGCCCTGCAGCCAGGGCGTGCTGCCCGGGGGGTGGGCGGCGCTGAACAGCACCGCGGCCAGCACCGTGCTCACCACGGTGAGCAGCAGGAAGGCCAGGCGGCGGCGTTCGGCGGCGCGCTGCCACTCGGCCATGGGCACGACGGTGCGGGGCTCGCGGGGCGGCAGCAGGCGGCTGGCCGTGGCCAGCACGCCGGAACCGAGGCTGTTCCAGAAGCCGCGCCAGGGGCGCGGCGCCATGGACCCGCGGTTGAGCGGTGGCGCAGTCACCGCATTGGGGTGGCGCTCCTCGCGCAGCAGGCTGCGGACGTGCAGGGGCGTGCTCACTCGGGCAAGACGGCGTGTGTCCATGTTTCGCTCAGGGTGTTGTTCTGGTGTTGGAGGAAGACGCGCAGCTCGACCGGACGGGCCGGATCGAGCCGCTCGACGCGCAGGGTGACGCGCCAGCCGCGCTGGGTGGGGTTGGGGTAGGCCAGGGCTTCGACGATGCGGCCGTTGGCGTCGGTGCTGGCAACGGCACGCACGGCGGCGTCGGCCGGCAGGGCCTCCAGCACCGGGCCGGCGAAGTCGAGCACGAACTGGGGCTGGCGCTGCTGCTCGCTGGCGCTCAGCTTGGTGTAGCCGTAGCCGCGGCGCGACTGCACCACCCAGGCGCCGGGCGGGGTCTGCTGGGCCTCGCCCTGCCAGGACAGCTCGTAGGCGAAGTCCAGCGGCTGGCCGGGCGCCGGCAGCGTGGCCGGCACCCAGTAGGCGACGATGTTGTCGTGGGTCTCGTCGGGCGTGCGCAGCTGCACCAGCTCGACCCGGCCGGCGCCCCAGTCGCCCAGCGGGCGCACCCAGGCGCTGGGCCGGCGCTCGTAGCGGGCCTCGATGTCCTCGTAGCTGGTGAAGCGCCGGTCGCGCTGCATCAGGCCGAAACCGCGCGGCTGGCGCATGGTGAAGCTGCTGACCGAGATCTGGCCCGGGTTCTGCAGCGGGCGCCACAGCCACTCGCCGTCGCCGGTGTTCATCATCAGGCCGTCGGAGTCGTGCACCTCGGGGCGGAAGTCGTTCGCGTTGGGCTGGTTCTCGCCGTGCAGGAACATGCTGGTCAGCGGCGCCAGGCCCAGGGTGTTCACCGGACCTGCGCCCACGCGCAGGAACAGCCGGGACGTGACGGTCATGGTGGTGCTGGCGCCAGGACGGATCACGAAACGGTAGGCACCGCTGGCGCGCGGGGAATCGAGCAAGGCCAGCACGGTGACCTCGGTCGCGCCGGGCGCCGGGCGCTGCAGCCAGAAGTCGGTGAAGCGCGGGAACTCCTCGCCCTGGCCGCCCACTGTGTCGATGGCCAGGCCGCGCGCCGACAGGCCGTACTGCTGGCCGGCGCCGAGCGCGCGGAAGTAGCTGGCGCCCAGGAACACCACCAGCTCGTCCTTGTAGGCGGGGTTGTTCAGCGGGTAGTGCAGGCGGAAGCCCGCGTGCCCGAGGTCGCCCCAGGCCGTCGGGTCGACCGTGTTGCGGCCCATGTTGTAGTCCGCGCTGCGGTAGGGCAGGTCGGCCACGCCCTCGGGCGCGAGTTCGTGCAGGCGCACGGCCTGCTTCTGGTAGAGGCCCAGGTGGAAGAACTGGGCTTCGAACGGCAGGGACTGGTCGCGCCAGAGCGAGCGCTCGGTGCGGAAGCGGATGTCCCGCATCTGGTCGTAGTCTAGCGCGGCCAGGTCCGCGGGCAGCTTGTCGCCAACCGGTTGAAACGGTGCCTGCGCACGCTGGCGGGCGAGTTCGCCCAGGGCGTTCCAGTCCATCGCCTGAACCGCGCTGCAGCCCGCGGCCAGCCATGCAAACAGCAGCGCGCCCAGGCCCCGCCGGAGCGCGCGCGAAGAAGAAATACGGGAAGAGATTGACCAAGGCATGCCCTTTAAGGGCAAACCCTATGCCAGGTCGAAAATTTCCAATCGAATCAACGACTTGTGATGAAAGGCAGGAAAAACCACCGATTTCGGCCAGGAAAAGGGGCGCGCACAGGCCCTTTTTGTCGCTGTTCGGCGACAGTGCCAGCCGCGGGCAAAAAAAAACCGTTGTGAATCAACGGTTTTGGCTTGTCACAAAGCAGCGACAGGGTCTGTGCCGTCGCCGCTGTCGGCGTCGCTCTTGAACAGCCCGGGGGTCAGGGCGTGCTTCTGCAGCAGGCGGTAGAACTCGGTGCGGTTGCGCTGCGCCAGCATGGCTGCGTCGGCCACGTTGCCGTCGGTCATCTTCAGCAGGCCCACCAGGTACTCGCGCTCGAAGCGCTGGCGCGCTTCGGCGAAGCTCAGCACCTCCACCGAGGGCGTGCGCAGCGCGCGCTGCACCAGGGCCAGCGAGACCAGCGGCGTGGTGGAGAGCGCGCAGACCTGTTCGACCACGTTGTAGAGCTGGCGCACATTGCCCGGCCAGCTGGCCATGGTCAGCGCCTTGAGCGCCTCGGGCGCGAAGCCCGAGCTGCGCTTGCCGTACTTCGCCGCCAGCTGCGCCAGGAAGTGGTTGGCCAGCAGGGGAATGTCCTCGCGCCGCTCGGCAAGGGTGGGCAGGTGCAGCGTGACCACGTTGAGGCGGTAGTACAGGTCTTCGCGGAACTGGCCCTGGGCCATGGCGGTTTCGAGGTCGCGGTGGGTGGCCGAGATGATGCGCACGTCCACCGGGATCGACTGGCTGGAGCCGAGCGGACGCACCGCCTTCTCCTGCAGCACGCGCAGCAGCTTGACCTGCAGCGCCGGGGGCATGTCGCCGATCTCGTCGAGCAGCAGGGTGCCGCCGTCGGCGGCCTGGAACAGGCCCTTGTGGTTGGCGTGGGCGTCGGTGAAGGCGCCCTTCATGTGGCCGAACAGTTCCGATTCCAGCAAGGCCTCGGGAATCGCCCCGCAGTTCACCGCCACGAAGGGGCGCTTGCCGCGGCGGCTGGCGCGGTGGATGGCGCGCGCCATCAGCTCCTTGCCGGTGCCGCTGTCGCCGCGCAGCAGCACGCTGGCGTCGCCCTGCGCCACCAGGCGGGCTTCGGCCAGCAGGTCGGCCATGCGGCTGGAGCGACTGACGATCTCGGCGCGCCAGGTCTCGTCGGCCGGGCTGGCCGGCAGGGTGGGCGCGCTCAGGGCCAGGGCCTGGGCGATGCGCTCCAGCAGCTCCTTGGCCTCGTAGGGCTTGGTCAGGTAGGTGAACACGCCGCGCCGCGTGGCCTCCACTGCGTCGGGGATGGTGCCGTGGGCGGTCAGAAGGATCACCGGCAGCGAGGGGTGGCGGTTGCGGATCTCGTCGAACAGCGCCAGCCCGTCCTTGCCCGGTAGGCGCACATCGGAGAGCACGAGCTGGGGGCGGTCGATGTCGAGCTGGCTGAGCGCCGCTTCGGCGGACCCGACCGCGGTGACCTGGTAGCCGGCCGCGCCCAGCCGCATGGACAGCAGCCGCAGCATGTCGGCGTCGTCGTCGACGACCAGCAGGCGGGCGCGGACCGGGCTGGTGGTCATGGCAGCAGACGGTTGCCGCCGGGCGCGGGCGCGCGCGGGGTGAGGCTGCGCTCGATGGCGCGCATAGCTTCGAGCCGGTCGTTGAGCACGTCGATGCGGCGCTGCGATTCGCGCAACTGCTGCGCCAGCCGGTCGGCCTGGTCTTCCAGCCGCCGCGCCTCGTGCAGCCGCCCGGCCAGCAGCCGCGCCAGAGGGCGCAGCTCGATGGCTTCGGGCGCATTGCTGGCCGCCACGCGCTGCAGCAGGCCGAGCGCGCGTGCGGTGTCGACGGGCACGTGGGTCTGCGACAGCACCAGGGCCAGCTGCATCTGCCGTTCGGCCGAGGAGCCGGGCTCCCCGATCAGGGCCTGTTCAGCCGCCAGTTCGCCGGGGCCCAAGGTGCGCAGGCGGTCGGCGTAGAGCAGCGCCGCCGCGAGCGGCGAGGTGGTGGCCGGCGGCGTGGCAGGCGCAGTGCCGCGGGAAGCGGCCGCTGGCTCGGGGGGCGGCGGTGGCGGGATGAGCGGCTGCGTGCCCTGGTCGGGCGCCGCGCCGCTGGGCAGTGGCGGCGGCGGGGGCAGATCGGCCGGAGCGCCGGGCGGGGTGTTGCAGGCGGCGAGCACCAGGGCCAGGCCAAGCACCGGCAGGGCCCGGAGGGATGTGGCGGTGCGGCGCAGGCGCGGGGGCCGGAGGTCAGGATGCATGGGGAAGTTCGATGCGGAAGTGGGCGCCGGGGCCGTCCGGCAGGAGCTCGATGCGGCCCCCGTGGGCCAGAATGTACTCGTGCACGATGGACAGGCCGATGCCCGTGCCCTTGACCGCGTCGGTGGGCTGTCGCTCGCCCCGGTAGAAGGGTTCGAAGATGCGGCCGCGGTCGTCGGGCGCCACCCCCGGGCCCTGGTCCTGCACGTCGATCTGCACCCGGCCGGCCGTTGTGGCCAGCGCCACGCGGATCTGCCCGCCAAAGGGCGAGAAGCGGATCGCGTTGGACAACAGGTTGCCGATGGCCGAGGCCATCTTGTCGCGGTCGACCGGCAGAAGAACGTCGGGTCCTTCGACCTGCACATCGAGCTGGTGCGACTGCCAGCGCAGGCGCTGGGCCTCGACCTGGCTTTCCACCAGCGCGCGCATGTCGGTGGGCTCGCGGCGCAACTGGCGCGCCTCGAAGGCAGCGGCGTTGAAGCGCAGCAGCGCCTCGATCTGCTGCTGCAGCGCCTGGGTGTTGCCCTGCAGGATGCGCACCACCTCGGCCTGGTCGGGGTTGAGCGAGCCGGCCACGCCGTCGCCCAGCACGGCAACGCCTTCGTGCAGCGAGGCCAGCGGCGTCTTGAGTTCGTGAGAGATGTGGCGCAGGAAGCGCGCCTTGTCGGCGTCCAGCTCGGTCAGCCGCAGCCGCAGCCATTCCAGCTGCTGGCCCACGCTGCGGATGTCGGGCGGGCCGGGCACCTCGATCGGCACGTCCAGCCGGTTCTCGCCCAGGCCGACGATGGCTTTCTCCAGCCGCCGCAGCGGGCGCGCCAGCCAGATGCCGAAACCGAAGGCCATCGCCACCGCCAGCGCGATCGAGCCACCCACCTGCAGCGCCAGCTGCTGGCGGTTGCGCTCGAAGCGCGTCTGCAGCGCGGCGTTGCGGCCACCGATGATGGCCTGAACCTGCTGGGCGATGGCGGCGCTGTGGCCATCCAGCTCGCGGAAGGCGCGGGCCACCTCCCGCTCGCGGTCCAGCGCGGTTTCGGGTGTCCCGTCCAGCAGGGCCGTGATGTCATCGAGCTGCTGGCGCCAGCTGCGCACCAGGTCGGGCGAGACCTCGTTGTCCTGCAGCCGCACCAGGATATCGCGCGCTTGGGCCGAGGCCTCATCGAAGCGCTGGCGCAGCTGCGCGTCGCGCAGCACCAGCGACTGGCGCGCCGAACGCTCCATGGCCACGCTGCGTTCCGACAGCGACTGCGCCGCAGTGGAGAGTTCGATGGCCTGCGTCGCACCGTCGCGGCCCTGCGCCATCAGGCTTTCCAGCGTGAACAGCGCACGCAAGGCGCTGGTCCCCAGCAGGGCGCCGATGAGCAGGAACGCCAGCAGCAGCAGCTGCGGGAACGAGAAGCGCAGCCACTTCATGGGCTCAGGCAGGCTCGCGCAGCAAGACTTCGCCGCGCAGGGAGTGCGGCAGCGCCTGCGTGATCTTCACGTCGATCATCTGGCCGATCAGACGGGCGCTGTTCGGACCGCCGTCGAAATTGACGATGCGGTTGCACTCGGTGCGGCCCATCAGCTCGGCGGCGTTCTTGCGCGACGGGCCTTCGACCAGGATGCGCTGCACCGTGCCTTCGCGGCTGGCGCTGATGCGGCGCACGTTCTCCTCTATGGTGGCCTGCAGGTGCTGCAGGCGCTGGAGCTTGACCTCGTGCGGCGTGTCGTCGGGCAGGTTGGCCGCCGGCGTGCCGGGACGCGGGCTGAAGATGAACGAGAAGCTGCTGTCGTAGCCGACGTCGGTGATCAGCTTCATCATTTTCTGGAAGTCTTCCTCGGTCTCGCCCGGGAAGCCGACGATGAAGTCGCTGCTCATGGACAGGTCGGGCCGGATGGCGCGCAGCTTGCGGATCGTGCTCTTGTATTCCATGGCGGTGTAGCCGCGCTTCATGGCCATCAGGATGCGGTCCGAGCCGTGCTGCACTGGCAGGTGCAGGTGGCTCACCAGCTTGGGCACCTTGGCGTAGGTGTCGATCAGGCGCTGGGTGAACTCGTTGGGGTGGCTGGTGGTGTAGCGGATGCGCTCGATGCCGGGGATCTCGGCCACGTATTCGATCAGCATCGCAAAGTCGGCGATCTCGTCGGTGTCGCCCATCTTTCCGCGGTAGGCGTTGACGTTCTGGCCCAGCAGTGTCACTTCCTTGACGCCCTGGTCGGCCAGGCCGGCGACCTCGACCAGCACGTCCTCGAACGGGCGGCTGACCTCTTCACCGCGGGTGTAGGGCACCACGCAGTAGCTGCAGTACTTGCTGCAGCCTTCCATGATCGACACGAAGGCCGAGGCGCCTTCGACGCGCGCGGGCGGCAGGTGGTCGAACTTCTCGATTTCGGGGAAGCTGATGTCCACCTGCGGCTGGTTCAGCCGGTCGCGCGCCTTGAGCATCTCGGGCAGGCGGTGCAGGGTCTGCGGGCCGAACACCACGTCCACGAAAGGCGCGCGCTTGATGATCTCGGCGCCTTCCTGGCTGGCCACGCAGCCGCCCACGCCGATCAGCACGCCCTTCTTCTTGAGGTGCTTGACGCGGCCGAGGTCGCTGAAGACCTTCTCTTGCGCCTTCTCGCGCACCGAGCAGGTGTTGAACAGGATCAGGTCCGCCTCTTCGGGGTCCTGGGTTTTCTCGAAGCCCTCGGCGGCGCCGAGCACGTCGGCCATCTTGTCCGAGTCGTACTCGTTCATCTGGCAGCCGAAGGTTTTGATAAAGACTTTTTTAGACATTGGATTCACCCCCTGCGCCGCTGACGCGGCTTCCCCCTGGAAGGGGGACCACGCCTGTGGCCCGGCGGAGCCGGTTCCACGGCGTGTGCTGGACGGGGGCCTGCAGTGGTGGGGTTGGAGGGGTTACTGGCCGGCGCGCTTGCGCTTCTCGGCCGCTTCGGCTTCGGTCAGGATCCAGACGTCGTGGACCATGCCGTGGGGCTCGACGGTGTAGTTCACCAGCAGCTCCTTGCCGACGATGGCCCCGGAGAGCACGAGCAGGTTGTCGGGGCCCTTGATGCGGGCGCCCGGCGAGAGCTGGGCAGCCTTGCCGTCCATGGTGATGACCGGCGGCTGGGTCACGACCAGGGTGCCGCGCAGGGCGCTGGCGGGGAAGTTGCGCGGGGCGTTCTGCGCCTGCGCCAGGGAGGTCAGCGCACACAGCCCGGCGCCGGCCAGGGCCAGGGCGGTGCGTCGTGTGGCGAGGGAAAGGCAGCGGTTCATGGTGTAGATCCAGAGGCTGAAAGGAGCGTTGCGGCGGTCGCCGTCGCGGGGCACCGATTGTCTCACGCGACCGCGCCGACAACCCGGCACCACCGCGGGTCTTGGCCGGCCACGGATACTGCGGCCTCCTGTCACACCGACCGCCATGAGCTACCGCATCGTCTGGTTCAAGCGCGACCTGCGCCTGCACGACCACGCCCCGCTGGCCGAGGCGGCGCGCGCCGGGCCGGTGCTGTGCCTGTACGTGGTCGAGCCCGGTCTGTGGGCGCAGCCCGATGCCTCGGCCCGGCAGTGGGGCTTTGTGCGCGAGAGCCTGCGCGAGCTGCGCCGCGCGCTGGCCGAGCGGGGCGCACGCCTCCATGTCGTGGTGGGGGATGTGGTGGCGGTGCTCGACCGGCTGCACGCGCTGCAACCCTTCGAAGCGCTGCACGCCCACGAAGAGACGGGCAACGGCTGGACCTATGAGCGCGACCGCGCCGTGGCCCGCTGGTGCCGCGCGCACGGGGTGGCCTGGCGGGAATGGCCGCAGAACGGCGTGGTGCGCGGCCTGCGCGAGCGCGACGGCTGGCAGGCGCGTCGCGACGCCTTCATGGCAGCGCCGCCCGTCGAACCACCGGCGAGCTGGGTCAACGTCGATCTGCTCTGGAGCGAGCCGCCGCCGCGCGACGCGCTCGCAGCTGTGCTGACCGATGCCGATGCGCCGCAGCGCCAGAGCGGTGGCCGCACCGAGGGCCTGTTGGCGCTGCAGCGCTTTCTGGCCGAGGGTGGGGCCGACTACCGGCGCGGCATGTCCTCACCCCTGACCGCGCCCCAGGCCTGCTCGCGCCTCTCGCCCCGCCTGGCCTGGGGCTGCCTGAGCGTGCGCGAGGTGGACCAGGCCACGCAGGCGGTGCTAGCCGCAGCGCCGCTGGACCGCACGCAGCGCCAGGGCCTGCAGGCCTTCCGCAGCCGCCTGGCCTGGCACTGCCACTTCATGCAGAAGCTCGAATCCGAACCCGAGCTGGAGTGGCGCAACCTGCACCGCGGCTACGACGGTCTGCGCGAAGCCGAGTGGTCCGACGAGCGCTTTGCCGCGCTGGTGCAGGGCCGCACCGGTTGGCCGCTGGTGGACGCCTGCGTGGCCATGCTGCGCGAGACCGGCTGGCTGAACTTCCGCATGCGCGCCATGCTGGTCTCGGTCGCGGCCTACCCGCTGTGGCTGCACTGGCGCACCGTGGGCCACTGGCTGGCGCGCCAGTTCGTCGACTACGAACCTGGCATCCACTGGAGCCAGCTGCAGATGCAGAGCGGCACCACCGGCATCAACACCACCCGCGTCTACAACCCGCTCAAGCAGGCGCGCGACCAGGACCCGCAGGGCGTGTTCGTGCGCCGCTGGCTGCCGGCCATGCGGGCGGTGCCCGACGCCTGGCTGTTCGAGCCCTGGCGCATGCCGCCCGAGGCGCAGGCGCGCTGCGGCGTGGTCGTGGGACGTGACATTTCCGTGCCGTTGGTGGATCTGGACACCGCCCTGCGCGACGCGAAGACCCGGGTGCACGCCCTGCGCGCCCGGCCCGAGGTGCAGGCCGGCGAGGCCGAGGTGGTCGAGCGCCACGCCTCGCGCGCCGGTCGGCGGGAGGCGCCTTCGCGCCGGCGCAGCGCGGCCGAGTTGTTGCAGCAGGAGCTGTTCTGATGCGGGGTGTGCTGATCCTCTGGTTGCGCAACGACCTGCGCCTGCACGACCATCCAGCTCTTCAGCATGCCGTCGAACGCTGCCGGCGCGACGGGCTGGCGCTGCTGCCGGTGGCCTGGCACGGGCCGTCGGCGCCGGTGGAGACGCGCTGGGGCTTCGAGCGCGCCGGCCCGCACCGCCAGGCGTTCCGGCAACAGGCGCTGGCCGGCCTGGCCCGCGGCCTGCAGGCGCTGAGCAGTGGGCTGGTCGTGCTCGTCGGCGCGAGCCCGCAACCGCTGGCCGATCTGGCGCGGCGCGTGGGGGCGGTGGCGCTGGTGGGCGAGGCCCTCCACGCCCCCGAAGAGCAGGCCGAGGCGGCCGCCCTGCGGGCGCGGGGCCTGGCGGTGGACCTGGTGGAGCAGGGTGGCCAGTTCGATGCGGCCCAGCTGCCGTGGGCACCCGAGGCCGTGCCCCATGTGTTCACCGCGTTCCGTCAGGGCGTGGATCGTCTGGGCCTGCAGCCTGCGGCGCCGCTGCCCGTGCCGGCGGCGCTGCCGCCCTGGCCCGAGACAATGCCGCCGCCACCGCTGCCCGCGTTGGTGGAGGCGCTGCCGCTCGGTGCCACCGACGAGCGCTCGTCCTTTCCCTACGGCCTGCCGACCTGGCGGGGCGACGAGGCGGCGGCGCTGACCCACCTGCAGCGCTACCTGCGCGGTGGTCTTCCCCACACCTACAAGACCACGCGCAACGCGCTCACCGGCCGCGACTTCGCCAGCCACTGGTCGCCCTGGCTGGCCTGTGGCGCGCTGTCGGTGCGGCGGGTGGTGGCCGAGCTCAAGGCCTTCGAGGCCGAACGCGGTGCGAGCGACGGCAGCTACTGGCTGTGGTTCGAACTGCTCTGGCGCGAACACTTCCGCTGGATGCTGCGCCGCCACGGTGCGGCGCTGTTCCGGCCGCAAGGGCTGCTGCCTTCAGCATCGCGCGTGGCGCACGACGCCGAGGCCTTTGCCTGCTGGTGCGAGGGCCGCACCGGTCTCGACCTGGTGGATGCGGGGATGCGCGAGTTGCGCCACACCGGTTATCTGTCCAACCGCCTGCGGCAGATCGTGGCCAGCGCGCTGATCCACGAATGCCGGGGCGACTGGCGCGCGGGCGCAGCCTGGTTCGAACACTGCCTGCTCGACTTCGACGTGCACAGCAACCAGGGCAACTGGGCCTACATCGCCGGCGTCGGCACCGACCCGCGCGGCGGCCGCCATTTCAACCTGGACAAGCAGGTCCGCGAATACGACGCCGACGGAAGCTACCGCCGCCGGTGGCTCGGCGACGGTGTCTGACTCACTTCCAGCGCACGGGCTCGATGTGCACGCTGCCCAGGTTGCTGGAGAGCGTGAGCGCGCCGTCCTGCACCGTGGCCTGCAGCTGCATGCTGCGCTCGGCCATGGCCGCCAGCGCGGGTGCCACCTCGGTGGGCAGGCGCCAGACCTGCAGCTTGTCCATGCGCGTGAGCTTGTTTTCGATGCCCTTCCACCACACGTCGGCGGCCGAGCTGAAGGCGTAGACGAATACCGCGTCGGCCTGGCTGCAGGCCTTGGACAGGGGCTTGTCCTCGGGCTGGCCGACCTCGATCCAGACCCGCTTGCGGCCGGTGAAGTCGGTCAGCGAGGCGTCCGGATCGTCCGGGTCCGACAGGCCGGCGCCGAAGGCCAGGATACCGTCCCCGCCGCAGGTGTCCTGCAGCTCGTGCGCCTGCAGCGCCATGGCCACCAGGCGGACCATCATGCGCTCGTCGGTCTCGCTGGGATGGCGGGCCAGGGTGAGGGCATGGTCGGCGTAGTAGCCGTGGTCGATGTCGGCGATCTGCAGATTCGCCTTGAAGATGGTGGACTTGATGGCCATGGGCGCTCCGGTGTCGCAAGAGAAGCCGGGCAAGAAAAAACCCCTGAAAACAGCGTCTTCAGGGGTTTCTTGTCTGGTGGCGATAGGTGGACTTGAACCACCGACATCAGCATTATGAATGCTGCGCTCTAACCAACTGAGCTATATCGCCGAAGCCCAGCATTATAAGCCCATTTTTTCGAAGCGCTCAAGCCCCCTTGCGCGACAACGGGGCCAGTTCTTCGCGGATCAGCCGGCCGATCAGCTTGTCCAGGGTGGCCACCGAGTAGTTTTTCACGTCGTGCACCGTTTCGCGGCCCGGCCCGCTGGCGGGGTCGTCGGCCCGGTCGTAGGTCAGGAACACGAAGCGGCCGCCGGTGTACTGGGCGATCTGGCGCTGGATGAACTCGCCCTGCGGGTCCAGGCCGCTGGCGCCGACGCTGAACAGCTTGATGCCTTTGCCCAGCGCCACCTGCATCGCCGCGTCGTAGCGCGGCCGGTCGGGCCCGAGCTTGGGCGGCGCGTCGGCCAGCAGCACCACCATGCGGGTGGCGCCGTCGCCGCGCCAGCTCAGGCGGTGCACCGTCTCGTGCAGCGCCTCGCTCATGGCCTCGGGGGTGTCGCCGCCGCCGTCGGCCTGCAGCTGGTTGAGCACTTTCTGGAAGGCGCCGAGGTCGTCGGTGAAGTCGTGGCTGCGAAGCACGAAGGGGTCGGTGGTGTCGCGGTAGGCCACCAGGCCAAAACACAGGTCGGGGCGGCTGGGCAGGCGAGCAGCGTCGGCGGCGATGCTGTGCAGGCTGCTCTTGAGCTTATGGATCTCGTCGGCCATCGAGCCGGTGGCGTCGATCAGGAACACCAGGTCCAGGCGCGCGCGCTGGGGCGCGACGGAACCATCCAGTTGCAGCTCCAGAGCGTCCTTCTGGCCGCGGCGCAGCAGGCCCTGGGCGGTCTGCCCGCCGTGGGTGGCGGTCACCTCGTACAGCGTCGATGCACCGGCGTCGAAAGACCGGGGGTGCAGCCAGACGCGGCCCGCGCTGTCTGTGCGCGCCCGCAGCAGCGCGCCCTGTGGCGAACGCACCTGCACCTGCGCGTCGGGCACGCCGCGGCCGGCGCGGTCCCGCACCGTGAGCAGGTGGCGCTCGCTGATGTCGCGCGCCTGGTGGGGCACATTCGTGCGGGCGCGGAAGGCGAGGTACTCGGCGAAGTCGGCGTTGTCGTCGACCATGCCGGCGGTCACGACAGCAGCACGGTCGGGGCGCGCGCCGCCGGGCGAGGGGGCCGGCGCGACCGCCATCGCTTCGGGCGCGGCTTCCATCGCCATGGCGGCGGGTGACGCGGCCTTGGCCACCGCATCGCGAGTGGTGACCTCCGCGCGGGAGCGGGGCAGGGTTTTGCTGTAGCGCACCGCAGGTTCGGCGATCTCGGGCCGGCCGGCCACCTCATGGGTGCGCATCGGGCGCTTGCAGTGGGTGGCGCCGGGCGGCGCGAACTCGGGCTGGGCGGACACCGCAGCGGCCGGGGCCACCGCCGCTGTGGGCTGAGCGGTGACGGGCATGCCGGAGAGCAGCAACTGGCCGCCGAGCAGGGCGGTCAGCAGGCGGGACAGCCGGGGATTCGAAAGAGGCATCGTGAACTCCGTGGGGGTTGGTGATGCCACTGAAACGAACCGGCGGACCGGACGGGGTTAAACCCCGCGAAAAAAATCAGAGCGGCAGGCGGTACTCGCCGGTGTCGCCGAGGACGGTGCTCTTCTCGCGCAGAACGATGGTCAGTTCGCGGGCCTGTGCGTCGTAGGCAAACGGTTGGCGAGTGAACACGTCGCGCATCTCGGGCGGAGCATTCGCCACAAACGCTGCAAGTCCCTGACTGGTAAGCCCTCGGCGTCGGGCCTCCAGTGTCAGCCGTGTGGCAGCAGCCAGGTTGCGGACATCGGCAATGCGGACGCCGTAGCGTTCGTAGGCACTGGCTTCGACATCCATGTTGTCCAGGAAGTAGCGGCCGAAGGGATTGGGTAGAGCTCCGTAGCACACGATGGCTGCCGTACCCAGCGACGCGCAGGGGCTCGCATCAGGCATTTGCGTTGTTGCCGACTGAGCCATTGAAGCCCCTTGGGAGGCCGTGAGCATTCGTTGGCGTGCGACTCCAAACTGGATCGCCAAGCGGTTGAGGGTGTCCTCCCGATGCGTCAATCGAAGGGGGGCGGTTGTGAACCAGCCGAGAACACCAGGACGATCCCACTGCTTGCGCAATTCCTCGAAATCGAACGAAGAGGCATACGTTGCCCACTCCGCGTCCATGGCTTTGGCGCCCCTGGAGGGCATGCCGTCCATCGCGTCCAGCACTTGCTGCAGCCGCTGGGCGCTGGCTTCGTCCGGTGCCGGGGATTGCGCCAAGACGAGTTGCAGAGCGAGTAGGTTCTTGCTCAGCCCGTTTACGGAGAGCATGGCTTCGATCAAGGTGTCGTCGGCCGACTGCAGGTTGTCCCCGATGGCGTCCTCAAACGCCGACACCGCGTCATCGATCCGCCCTTGTCGCCACAGGGCCAGGGCGTGCGCGCTCTGCCACAGGTTCAACATCAGCAATGGGCGTAGCGGAGGCGATAGGTCCAGAGGGCGGTACCCAAAGATGCGCGGGCCAGCGGCCGCAATCTCCTTCGTCCTTGAGAGAAGTGTCTGGTCGGGAACGGCTTGCGCGAGTGTCAGCCACTCCCGCTCCGTCCAGCCAGGCGACACCTTGGCCTGATCCAGTGCAGGGGGCAGGGAAAGCAGGGTTTTCCCCTGGTTGCAGCGTTCCACACCCTTTTGTTTCTCAGCCTCTTGATCTTTCCGGAGCTGGAGAAAAGGATGGATGCATCGGCCGTACTGCACGGGGCCCAGCGCCGCAGGTGCGAACAAGCCTTCCACCCGGTACGCGTTGTCGGTCGACGTCGGCAGCGCCTTGGCGAGTGCCTCGTAGTCCTGCGCCTGCGGCGACAGTGGAGGCGACACCAACCAGTACACGGTATGCAGCAGCGCGAACACGCCTGCGAGTGACAACGCCAGCAGCGCCGTCGCCCATACCACCATCAGTCCCGCCAACCACATACCGGTCGTCTCAGAGGCTTGTTCGATCTGCGTTGATCAGCCGTGCTTGAACACCGCCTTGCGCTTGTTCACGAACGCGTCCATGCCTTCCTTCTGGTCTTCGGTGGCGAACAGGGCGTGGAACATGCGGCGTTCGAACATCACGCCATCGGCCAGGCCGCCTTCGAAGGCGCGGTTGACGCATTCCTTGGCCGCCATCACGCTGGGCAGCGAGAACTCGCAGATCTGCAGCGCGGCGCCCAGGGCTTCGTCCATCAACTTGTCCAGCGGCACCACGCGGCTGACCAGGCCGGCGCGCTCGGCCTCGGTGGCGTCCATCATGCGGCCCGTGAGGGCCATGTCCATGGCCTTGGCCTTGCCCACCGCGCGCGGCAGGCGCTGCGTGCCGCCGGCGCCGGGGATGATGCCCAGCTTGATCTCGGGCTGGCCGAACTTGGCGTTATCGGCGGCGATGATGAAGTCGCACATCATGGCCAGCTCGCAGCCGCCGCCCAGGGCGAAGCCGCTGACGGCCGCGATGACCGGCTTGCGCACGCTGCGGATGGTTTCCCAGTTGCGGGTGATGTAGTCGCCCTTGTAGACGTCGGCGAAGCTGTACTTGGCCATCGCGCCGATGTCGGCACCGGCGGCAAACGCCTTCTCGCTGCCGGTCACGATCATGCAGCCGATGCCGTCGTCGGCGTCGAAGGCCTTGAGTGCGGCGCCCAGTTCGTTCATCAGCTGGTCGTTCAGGGCGTTGAGCTGCTTGGGCCGGTTGAGCGTCACGATGCCGACACGGCCCTCGGTGCGCACGGTGATCAGTTCGGGGGTGGCGTTTTCGCTCATGGTGTGTCCTCGGGTGATGGGGGATGATTGACGTGAACGTCAACTATAGCCGCCCCGTTTCCGGGGGCGACACCCAAGGGAAAACATTAACCAACCGATTGGTCGGTTAATGACAGAATGGCCCGTTCAAGAACGACAGGAGACAGCTTTTCATGAGTTCCGCCCCAGAAGACAGCCGCGTTCTCTATATAGAACATGGCGCCGTGGCGCAGGTCACGCTCAACCGGCCCGACGCCCTCAACAGCTTCACGCGCCAGATGCACCGCGACCTGTGGGCCGCGCTGGACCGGGCCGAAGCCAACCCGGCGGTGCGGGCGCTGGTGATCACCGGCGCCGGCCGCGGCTTCTGTGCCGGTGCCGACCTGTCGGAGTTCGACTTCGAGCCCGGGCCGGATCTGGTGCAGCGCGCCGACCCTGGCCCGGTGATCGACCAGGCCTTCAACCCGACGGCGCGGCGCATCCAGTCGCTGCGCATGCCGGTGATCGCGGCGGTCAACGGCGTGGCGGCCGGCGCGGGCGCCTCACTGGCCATGACCTGCGACATCGCCATCGCGGCGCCCGGAGCGAGCTTCATCCAGGCTTTCAGCAAGATCGGCCTGATCCCCGACGCCGGCGGCAGCTGGTTCCTGGTGGAGCGACTGGGCCTGGCGCGCGCCATGGCGCTGGCGATGACGGGCGACAAGCTGCCCGCCGCGCAGGCCAAGGAATGGGGAATGATCTGGGACGTGCAGGACGACCCGCTGGCTGCCGCGCTGGCGCTGGCCAGGCGTCTGGCGGCCATGCCTACCAAGGCCCTGGTCGCCACCCGCGCGCTGCTGCGCGACGCGTCCACCCGCACGCTCGATGAGCAGCTGGACGCCGAGCGCGACACGCAGTCGGCCTTGGGCAAGACGCACGATTACATCGAAGGCGTGATGGCGTTCCGTCAGAAGCGCGCGCCGCAGTTCAAGGGGGAATGAGGATGACGCCGCAAGAACGCGCGACCAAGGTGGGCGAAACCATGTTTGCGGTGGATGTCGCGAGCAAGGACACCATGGGCATGGAGCTGCTGACGGTGGAGCCGGGCCGGGCCGTGATCCGCATGGCCGTCCAGCCGCTGCATCTGAACGGCCACCAGATCTGCCACGGTGGCTTCATCTTCACCCTGGCCGATTCCACCTTTGCCTTCGCCTGCAACAGCCACAACAAGAACGCGGTGGCGGCCGGCTGCAGCATCGAGTTCCTCAAACCAGCGCACGCCGGCGATGTGCTGACCTGCGAGGGTGTGGAGCAGACCCTGCAGGGCCGGCACGGCATCTACGACATGAAGGTCACCAACCAGAAGGGCGAGGTGGTGGCCATGTTCCGCGGCAAGAGTGCGGTCATCCCCGGCCAGGTGTTTCCTGAGGAGGCAGGTGCATGAACCACTTTCCGCTCGAACCGATCGAGAAGGCCAGTGTCGACGAGCTGCGCGCGCTGCAGCTCAAGCGTCTGCAAGCCACGCTGCGCCACGCGTACCAGAACTCGCCGGTGTACCGCCGCAAGTTCGACGAGGCCGGCGTGCACCCGGACGATTGCAAAAGCCTGAGCGACCTCGCCAAGTTTCCGTTCACCACGAAGAAGGACCTGCGCGACAGCTACCCCTTCGGCATGTTCGCGGTGCCGCGGGAGAAGTGCGCTCGCATCCACGCCAGCAGCGGCACCACCGGCAAGCCGACCGTGGTCGGCTACACGCTCAAGGACATCGACACCTGGGCCACGGTGGTGGCGCGCAGCATCCGCGCCAGCGGCGCGCGGCCCGGCGACATGGTGCACGTGAGCTACGGCTACGGACTGTTCACCGGCGGCCTGGGCGCGCACTACGGCGCCGAAAAACTCGGCCTGACCGTGGTGCCCTTCGGCGGCGGCCAGACCGAGCGCCAGGTGCAGCTGATCCAGGACTTCCGGCCCGACATCATCATGGTCACGCCCAGCTACATGCTGGCGATTGCCGACGAGTTCCAGCGGCAAGGGCTGGACCCGCGCGAGAGCAGCCTGCGCATCGGCATCTTCGGCGCCGAGCCTTGGACCAACGACATGCGCGTGGCCATAGAAGCGCGCATGAACATCGACGCGGTGGACATCTATGGCCTGTCCGAGGTGATGGGGCCGGGCGTGGCCAACGAGTGCGTCGAGACCAAGGACGGCCCGACCATCTGGGAAGACCACTTCTACCCCGAGATCATCCACCCCGAAACAGGCGAGCCGGTGGCCGACGGCGAGATGGGCGAGCTGGTCTTCACCAGCCTCACCAAGGAAGCGCTGCCCATCATCCGCTACCGCACGCGCGACCTCACGCGGCTGCTGCCCGGGACGGCACGCACCATGCGCCGCATGGAAAAGATCGCCGGCCGCAGCGACGACATGATGATCGTGCGCGGCGTCAACGTGTTCCCGACCCAGATCGAGGAGCTGATCCTCAAGCGCCCCGAACTGACCGCGCACTACCAGTGCGTGCTCACGCGCGAGAACCACATGGACTGCCTGACGGTGGCGGTGGAGACCCGGCCGGGCCTGTCACCGGACAGCATCGAGGCGCGTGCCGCGGCCGAGATGCTGCGCCACGAGATCAAGGTCTACATCGGCTCCAGCGTCGAGGTGTCGCTGCAGCCCGAAGGTGGCGTGGAGCGCAGCCAGGGCAAGGCCAAGCGGGTGGTCGACCGGCGACCCAGGTGATGTTTGCGGCGTACCTGTGAGATTTGTCAGCTTTCCGTAAGTAATTCTTTGGGCTACAGGTTAAACCCCGCTATCCGATTGGGAGCACGGTGGCTACAGTGTTTGCCATCTGTTGGGGTTTCATGGACAAGAACACTCTGCTCGTCAAGACCGATAAAGGCCGGGATGCGATGGCTCGCCGGGCGCCGGAGCTCGTGCCTCGCCTGCGGTCCATGCTGATCCTCGTGGACGGCAAGCGCAACGCCGCCGAACTCGACAAGCTCGGGGCGGGTCTGGGTGGCGGTGCCGCCTTGCTGGAGCAGCTGCTGGCCCAGGGCTGGATCGCGCCCCACGATCCCAACGGTCCCCCGTTTCAGAACACGGCGCCGCTGGCCGACGGACAGGTGCCCGTGGCACCGGCGCCGGCCTCTGCCGAGGCCGGCTTTCCTCCGGCCCCGCCGTCAGCACCTGTCGCTGCCCCGCCGTCTGCGGCGCCGGTGCTGCCCTTTGCCGACGCCCGCCGTCTGGTGGTCCGCTTCATCAACGACGCCGCCGGCCCCATGGGCGAGCTGACGGCGATCAAGGTCGAGTCCTGCAAGACGGCGACCGAGCTGCAGACCCTGCTGCCCCGCGTGCGCGAAGCGCTGCAGAACTACCGGGGTGCGGCCACGGTGCAGCGTTTCGACCAGGAGGTCGTGCCGCAACTGCCCCGCCACTGAGGCGGCCGCCGGGCGCTGCTCAGCCGGTGGTGCTGCGGGTCAGCCAGTCACCCAGGCGGACGGCGTCCTCGACCGTCAGCCGCACCGCGGTGTCGTCGGCGGGCCAGGTCAGCGGGCAGCGCAGCAGCCGCCCGTCGCGCGAGACCAGGGCTGTGAGAGCGCTGCGCGTGCCGCGCAGGGCCGCCACCTCGTCGAGCTTGCGCACGCGCCAGGCCTCGGCCGGCTGGCCGCGCCGCGCGGGGGCGAACTCCACGCCCAGCCACTCGTCGCCCGCCGCCAGACCGGCTGCCTCGCCGGCACCGCCGCGCAGCACGTTCTTGACCGTCAGGCCGCCACTGTCGGCCGCGACGCGCAGCCCCAGCGACTGCGCCAGCGGCGCCTTGTCGCGGTGCACCTTGGCGCCAGCCGCCGCCAGCAGGTCCAGCACCGGCAGGTCGGCCGTGCCGTGCACCCACTGGACCAGTTCGGCGGCGAAGCTGCGCTTGCCCTGCTGGCGCAACACCGTGGACAGGTCGGACTCGCGCATCGGCCCGCCCTGCGTGCGATGCCAGAGCGCACGCATCACCTCGTCCAGCGAACCGCGGCCCTCGGCGCGCAGCGTCAGGTCCAGACACATCGCCACCAGGGCGCCCTTGGTGTAGTAGCTGATGGTGGCGTTGGGCGTGTTCTCGCCCACTCGGTAGTAGCGCGTCCAGGCGTCGAAGCTGGCCTGGGCCACGCTCTGCACGCGCTGGCCCGGGCTCTGCTGCACCTGGTTGATGGTCTTGGTCACCAGCTGCAGGTAGGTGGCGTCGTCGATCAGACCGGCGCGGCGCAGGAACAGGTCGTCGTAGTAGCTGGTGAAGCCTTCGAAGAACCACAGCAGCTCGGTGTGGTTCTCGCGCGTGTAGTCGTAGCGCTTGAACTCGGCCGGCCGCAGGCGCTTGACGTTCCAGGTGTGGAAGTACTCGTGGCTGATCAGGCCCAGCAGCGTGGTGTAGCCGTCGGTGGCCTTGAGGGCGGCGGGCTTGTCGTCTTTGGCTCGGATCTTGGGCAGGTCGGTGCGCTGGGCGATGAGCGCGGTCGAATTGCGGTGCTCCAGCCCGCCATAGCCTTCGCCGCTGGCGTGCAGCATGAAGACGTAGCGCTCGTAGGGCGGCTGGCCGTCACCGTGCCAGAAGCGGATCTGCGCCTCGCAGATGCGGCGTGTGTCGTCCAGCAGGCGCTGGCCGTCGAACCAGCCGCCCGCGCCGCTGACCACGAAGCGGTGCGGCACGCCGCAGGCGCTGAACTCGCCGCTCCAGAAGGTGCTCATTTCCACCGGGCAGTCGGCAAGTTCGTCGTAGTTCTGGGCCAGGTAGTGGCCGAAGCCTTGTCCGTCGACCTTCAGCGGCGTCAGGCCGATGGCCACCTGCCAGCCGGCGGGCGCATCACCTGGCTGGATCTCGATGGCGTGCGGCTCGTCCTCGCGGCCGGCCACCATCAGGCACAGGCTGGTGGCGTTGAAGAAGCCGCGCGTGGCGTCCAGGAAGGCGGTGCGCACCGAGGCGTCGTAGGCGTAGACCTCCCAGCGCAGGCTGAGCGGGCGCTGGCCGTCGTTGTCCACCTGCCAGCGGTGCTTGTCGAGCTGTTTCACCGCCAGCGCCTCGCTGCCCTGGCGGGCACTCAGGTGCTGCAGGTGCTGCGAGAACTCGCGCACCAGGTAGCTGCCCGGAATCCAGACCGGCAGTGCGAGCTTCTGCGACTTGGCCGGGCGGGTGATGTCGAGGGTGACCGCGAACAGGTGGGCGCGGTGGCTCAGCGGCTCGACGCGGTAGTGCAGGGCAGGGGTCGTGGGTTTGTTGCGGCTCACAGGGCTCCCGCGCCGATGAAGCAGCTCAGCGCTGCGATGGAAGAAAGGCGGAAGCGCAGCGTGAGCCAGGCCTCCAGGCCGGCGCGGCGGTAGAGCGTGCGGTCGGCCAGGTAGCAGATGATGAGCATGAAGCCCAGCCAGGCCAGGCCCGCGAAGGCGGGCATCAGCAGCCCTGGCCAGGCCAGCAGCGAGGGCACGATGCCCCAGAGGAAGTGGTTGCGCTGGTGGTGCGGGGCGTGCGGCAGCCCGCGTTCATGGCGGCCGCCGAGCCAGCCAAGGCCCCAGTGGATGCCGCCCAGGAACGAGATGATCAGCGCCGCGTACCCGGTCATGGCGATGGCCACCCAGGGCTGCAGGGCCACGTCCACCAGCCACAGCAGCGCCGCCAGCATGACGAAGGGGATCAGGCCGGCCTGGCCCAGGGTGCGGGCCAGCGCCGCGTCGTCGGGGTCGTGCAAAGGCAGGGTCATCGGCGAGGCAGCGTCTTTTTGAGTGCGTTTTACTTGGCTTCGGCCAGCAGCTTCTCGACGCGGTCGGCGCCGATGGCCCCCGGCACGCGGGCGCCGTTGGCAAAGATCAGGGTCGGTGTGCCGGTGATGCGGTTCTTCTTGCCGAACTCCAGGTTGCGGGCCAGGGCTGCGGTGTCGCAGTTGGCGGGTGCCGGCGTCACGTCGCGCGTCATCCAGTCGAGGAAGGCCTTGCCCTTGTCCTTGGCGCACCAGATGTTGCGCGACTTGTCGGCCGAATCCTGGCTCAGGATCGGGTAGAGGAAGACGTGCACGGTGACGTTGTCGATCTTGGTCAGGTCGCGCTCGAAGCGCTTGCAGTAGCCACAGTTCGGGTCTTCGAACACGGCCACCTTGCGCTTGCCGTTGCCGCGCACGATGGTGAACGCGTCCTTGATCGGCAGATCCTTGAAGTCGATCTCGGTCAGCTTGGCCTGGCGCTTCTCGGTCAGGTCCTCCTGGGCGCGCACGTCGATCAGGTTGCCCTGGATCAGGAAGTTGCCCTGGGCGTCGGTGTAGAAGATCTCGCTCTGGTTGACGCGCACCTCGTACAGGCCTTCCATCGGGGTCTTGCTGATCTCCTCGATCGGAGGCAGCTTGGGCGGCCGCTCGGCCAGGTTCTTGCGGATGGTGGCTTCCTGCGCGAAAGCGCCCAGGCTGGCGACGGCCAGGGCGAGCGCAATGGCGGAAGTGGTGAAGAATTTCATGGGTTCGCCTGTGGCGTGAAGGTTGATCGGAGACCGACGGCAGTTCAGGCCGTCTGGCCCATGGCCTTGCGGGCCAGCCAGTGTTTCAGCGGTCCGAGACGGTCGACGCCGCTCATGCCCCAGTTGCGCAGCGCCTGCACGCGGGTGTCGGTCTGGCCGAACAGCCCGAACAGGCCATCGGTCAGCCAGCCCATGGCGCCTACCTCGGCCTGCCGCGCGCGCTCGTAGCGGCGCAGCAGCTTGAGGTCGCCCAGTTCGCGCCAGAACTCGCGTTCGTGGACCACGCGCGCCAGTTCCACAGCGTCGGCCAGGCCGACATTCAGACCCTGACCGGCCAGCGGGTGCATGGCGTGGGCCGCGTCACCGGCCAGCGCCACACTGCCCTGGGCCGTCTGCGAGATCCAGCGCCGGGCCCTTGAGAGCTCCAGTGGCCAGGCCTGGGCCGGGCCTTGCAGTTGCATGCCGCCCAGCGATGAACCACAACGTTCCTGCACCGCCTGCGCCAGCGCCTGGGGATCGGCGGCCAACCATTCTTCGGATTGCTGAGCAGGGACAGACCAGACCAGCGCCACGGAGTTCCCCTGCGCGCCATCCAGCGGCAGCAGGGCGAGGATTTCTCCACGGGCGAACCACTGGCGCGCAACGCCGCCATGGGGCTGTTCGGTGGTCAGGCGGGCCGCCACCGCCTTGTGCGGGTAGGGTCGGACGTCGAACTCCAGCCCAAGCTCGTCGCGGGTGGCGCTGCGTTTGCCCTCGCAGACCACGGTCAGCGCGGCCGGCACGGGTTCGTTCACGCGCTCGATGCCGCCCTGGAAGCCGATGGCGTCGGCCAAGCGCTTTTCCAGCGCCGGCACGTCCACGATCCAGGTCAGGGCCGGGACGCCCTGGTCGGCGGCCGAGAAGTGCAAATCGCCACCATCGTCGCCGTGCACCTCCATGCGGGTGACCGGCGTCACCGCCGCGGGCGCCGCGCCGCTGTCTTCGGGCCAGGCCCGCAGCGACTGCAGCAGCGCGCGGGCCGTGGTGTTGAGCGCGTAGGCCCGCACATCGGGCGCGGCGGCCGGCGAACGCGGCGCCGAGACCAGCGCCACCTTCAGGCGCTCGCGCGCCAGCAGCAGGGCCAGGGTCTGCCCGACCACGCCGGCGCCACGGATGCACACATCAAAACGCCGCGGGGCGGCCGGAGACGGGGAGGGGAGAGCCATCCGGGGATTCTAGGAGCAGGCCACAATCCGGGCATGAACACCCTCACCGAGTCCCCTGTGGCCGCCGCCGATGTCCAGGCCCGCGTCGCCCAGCTCTGGATCTACCCCGTCAAATCCTGCGCCGGCGTGCCGCTTGAGCAGGCGGTGCTCACACCAACCGGCCTCGAATGGGACCGCACCTGGATGGTGGTGGATGCGCAGGGTGAGTTCGTGACCCAGCGCGAGCTGCCGCGCATGGCGCTGATCCAGCCCGCCTTCAAGCTCGACCAGCTGGTGCTGCGCGCGCCGGGCATGTTGGCGCTGCACCTGTCGCTGGATGGCGTGGAGTCGCCGCGCCGCGTGCGCGTCTGGGACGACGAGGTCGAGGCCTGGGACATGGGCGACCTGGCGGCGCAGTGGTTCTCCGACTTTCTCGGGCCGGACGCGCCCGAGGGCCTGAAAAAGCTGCGCCTGGTGCGCTTCGACCCCGAGGTGAAGCGCCTCTGCAGCCTGAAATGGACCGGTGGCCGCGAGTCGGTGACGCAGTTCGCCGACGGCTTCGGCGTGCTGGTGGCGAGCACGGCCTCGCTGGACGGGCTGAACGCGCGGCTGGCGGCCGCGGGCGAAGCGCCGGTGGACCTGCGGCGCTTCCGGCCGAACATCGTGCTGTCCGACGTGGAGCCGCACGACGAGGACCGCATCGCCGGCTGGCGCGTGCAGACCGAGGGCGGCGTGGCCGCGCTGGAGAACGTCAAGCCCTGCGCGCGCTGCCCGATCCCGAACATCGATCCGGCCACCGCTACCTCGACCCCCGCGGTCAGCGACGCCCTGCAGGCCTACCGGCAGGACCCGCGCCTGAACGGCGCCATCACCTTCGGCATGAACGCCATCGTGCTGGCGGGGGATGGGCTGGTGCTGAAGGTCGGGCAGGCCGTGGGCGCCGACTGGGCGTTCGACTGAACCCTGTCCTCAGGCTGACCGGTCGTCGGGCCAGCACAGTGCAATGCCCTGCGCAGCCAGGACATCAAGATCCTGCGGGCGGTCGACATCGGTGATGTAGGCCCGCTGGTCCGTCGCCCAGCGGTGCACCCGGTCCGGGTGGCGGGCCGCCCACTGCTGGCCCGACAGGTCAGGACCGCCCGACAGCAGATCGCGACAGACCGATGCGTCCAGCAGCACCGGGTTGCCTGGCTGCCCGTCCACCCAGGGGCGCACGAAGCCGGTGCCGGCGGGGCGCTGCTGCCAGGCGGCGACGAGGGCGGCGATTTCGGCTGGCCCGATCAGCGGCAGGTCGGCCAGCGAGACCAGCACCGCATCCAGCCCCGCGGGCAGCGCGGTCAGGCCCTGGTGCAGCGACTGGCTCTGCGGCGCCTCCGGGTCTGGGTTGACCACACGTTCCACCGGCAGTCCGTCCAGCGCGGCGGCCACCTGGTCGCGGTAGTGGCCCAGCACCACCACGACCGGGGCCAGGCCCGCGCCCAGCAGCGCCTGCACCTGCCGCCGCACGATGGCCTGGCCACCGTGCTCCAGCAGGCACTTGGGACGGTGGCCCATGCGCGAGGCCGACCCGGCCGCCAGCAGCACGGCGCCGATACGCGGCGTCGGTGGGTGGTGTGGCAAGGGGGGCGTCGCAGGGATGGCCATGGGCGGCCAGATTAACCGTTTCAGGCCCGTCGCTTACACTTTCGGGTTGATTTTTCGAGGTATTCCATGAGTCTCCAATGCGGCATCGTCGGCCTGCCCAACGTCGGCAAGTCCACTCTTTTCAACGCCCTGACCAAGGCCGGCATCGCCGCTGAAAACTACCCCTTCTGCACCATCGAGCCCAACACCGGCGTGGTGGAAGTGCCCGATCCGCGCCTGGCCCAGCTGTCCGAGATCGTCAAGCCCGAGCGCGTGGTGCCCGCCATCGTGGAGTTCGTCGACATCGCCGGCCTGGTGGCCGGTGCCAGCACCGGTGAAGGCCTGGGCAACAAGTTCCTGGCCCACATCCGCGAGACCGACGCCATCGTCAACGTGGTGCGCTGCTTCGAAGACCCGAACGTGATCCACGTCGCCAACAAGGTCGACCCGATCGCCGACATCGAGGTGATCCAGACCGAGCTGTGCCTGGCCGACCTGGCCTCGGTGGAAAAAGCCATCCACCGTGTGAGCAAAGTGGCGCGTGCGGGCGACAAGGAAGCGATCAAGCAGCTGGCCATCCTGGAGAAGTGCCAGACCGCGCTCAACGACACCCAGCCGGTGCGCACCATCGACTTCAGCAAGGAAGAGCGAGCCCAGCTCAAGCAGTTCTTCCTGATCACCGCCAAGCCGGCCATGTTCGTGGCCAACGTGTCGGAAGATGGTTTCGAGAACAACCCCTTCCTGGACCGCCTCAAGGCCTTCGCCGAGAAGCAGAACGCGCCCGTGGTCGCCATCTGCGCCAAGATCGAGGCCGAACTCTCCGAGATGGACGATGCCGACCGGCTCGAATTCCTCAAGGAGCTGGGCCAGGACGAGCCGGGCCTGAACCGCCTGATCCGCGCCGCCTACAAGCTGCTGGGCCTGCAGACCTACTTCACCGCCGGTGTGAAGGAAGTGCGCGCCTGGACCATCCACGTCGGCGACACCGGCCCGCAGGCGGCCGGCGTGATCCACACCGACTTTGAGAAGGGCTACATCCGCGCCCAGACCATCGCGTTCGATGACTTCATCCAGTTCAAGGGCGAACAGGGTGCCAAGGACGCCGGCAAGATGCGCGCTGAAGGCAAGGACTACGTCGTCAAGGACGGCGACGTGATGAACTTCCTGTTCTCGTCCTGAACGCCATGTCCAACACCGGCCGGCCCGAACCGCAGCGCCTGGCCAAACGCCTGGCCGCACAGCTGCCCTGCTCGCGCAGCGACGCCGAACGCTACATCGCCAGGGGCTGGGTGCGGGTCGATGGCAAGGTCGTCGAGGAGCCCATGGAGCGGGTGCGCGACGAACAGGTCGTCACCCTGGACCCGAAGGCGAGGCTCGAATCGCTGGCCTCGGTGACGCTGATCTGGCACAAGCCGGCCGGGCATGTTCTGCCCGACGCACCGTTTCTCCCCGATGACGTGGCGGCGCGCTGGTTCGCGCCCGACCAGCGCTTTCCTGGTGACCGCTCGGGCGTGCGCCCGCTCAAGGCGCACCGGCACAAGCTGCTGGCAGTGGCTCCGCTGGGCGAGCTGGCCAGCGGCCTGATGGTGTTCACACAGAACCCCGGTGTGGCGCGCAAGATGACCGAAGACGCCACCCAGCTGGAGCACGAATGGCTGGCCGAGGTGGCGGCCGATCCGGCGCTGGAAGACGAGGAGCGGCGCGATGAGGTGCTCCGCTCACTGGGCAAGCCCGCGTTCTTCGATGGATGGGCGGTGCCGACGGCGCGCGCCAGCTGGCAGAGCGAGCTTCGGCTGCGGCTGGCGATCAAGGGCAACCGTCCCGGCCAGGTGGCGCACCTGTGCGAGCGTGCCGGGCTGCAGCTCACCAGTCTGCGGCGTTTGCGGCTGGGACGCATCGCCCTGGCCGGGCTGCCGGTGGGGCAATGGCGCTACCTGATGCCTTACGAGCGCTTCTGAGCCTTCGAGGCCCAGATGCTCAGGCCCATGGCCAGCAGCATCAGCGCCAGCCCGACCCAGTGCAGCCGCAGCATGTGGCCTTGCGCGATCAGCGCGCCACCCAGCGCGGCACCCAGTCCCTGACCGGCGTACATGGCCGAGGTGTTGAGCGCCACGGATGCCGGCGCCAGCACCGGTGAGAGCTGCACCAGGCGCGCCTGCTGGGCCGAGTTGCCGGCGAAGCAGCCGAGTGCCCAGGGCACCATCACCAGCGCCTGTGCGACCAGCCCCGCCTCGCCGGCGGGCCAGAGCGCGAGGCTGATGGCCATCAGCGAGAGCGCGACCAGGGTGGCCGATGGAGCACCCAGCCGGTCGACCCAGCGCGTGAGCAGGACGTTGCCGGCCAGGCCGAAGGCACCGAACCAGAGGAACAGCAGCGACAGCGTGGTCGCGCCGGCCGCGAGGGTCTGCTGCAGGTAGGGTGCGAAATAGGAGAACAGGGTGAACTGGCCGAAGGCGGACAGCAGGGTGACACCCAGCGCCAGCATCAGCGGCGCCGACCCCAGCGTCTGGCCCCAGGCGGCCCGCGACAGGGCCGCCGGCCGCACGCCGTCGGGCATGGCGCGCCAGACCCAGCTGGCGCTGGCGACGGCCAGCACCGCGACCATGGCAAATGCCCAGCGCCAGCCCAGCACGCCGCCGATCCACGCCGACAACGGCATGCCCAGCACCGAGGCCACCGACCAGCCCAGGAACACGAACGAGATGGCACGCCCGCGCTGCGCCTCGGGCACCAGCAGGCCGATGCAGGCGGCTGCCTGCGGGGTGAAGACGGCCGGCGCTACCACGGCCAGCACGCGCAGTGGCAGCAGGCCCAGGTAGCTGGGTGCGAGGGCACACAGTCCCATCAGCAGCGCGTACCAGAGCAGGGTCAGGGTGAGCAGGCGGCGCCGGTCCCAGCCGGCGACCAGGGTGGCGAACAGCGGTGCGCCCAGGCCCATCATGATGGCCGCGGCGGTGATCAGCTGGCCGGCCTGCGGAATCGACACGTTCAGCGACTGGCTGATGTCGGGCAGGGTGCCGGGCACGGCCATCACGCCGGTACCGATCACGAAGTTGCCGGTCATCAGCGCCCAGAGGGCGGACGACGGGCGCGCACGGTGAGGCGGGGTGGACATCGGTGCAGTATCGCGGGCGCCTGGGGCGACCGGTCAGAACGAGAGTCCCCCCGGGAACACCCACAGCAGCAAGGCCGTGAGCACGATGTAGCGCAGCAGCTTGCCCACTGCCATCCACGCCACGCAGGGCCAGAACGGAAAGCGCAGCCAGCCCGCCACCGCACACAGCGGGTCGCCGATCACCGGCAGCCAGGCCATCACGCAGGCCTTGGGGCCGAAGCGCTGCAGCCAGTCCAGCGCGTGCAGTTCGGTGGATTTGTGACGGGCGCGGTCGACCACCCGGTGCGCGCCGGCGCCGATGAACCAGTTGAGCGCACCGCCCGCGGTGTTGCCGACGGTGGCCACCGCGATGGCGGGCCAGAACAGTTCGGGGTTGAGCTTGAGCAGACCGAACAGGGCGGCCTCCGAGCCGACCGGCAGCAGCGTGGCCGACACGAAGGACACCACCAGGAGGGCGCCCAGGCCGGCCTCCGGCATGGCCAGCCAGTGCAACAGGGAACTCAGCCAGTCGGGCATGTGCGGGGTGTGGGTATCAAGGTGCAACCGGTGGTCGGGATATCGTCTGCTGAAAAAACAGGCAGATACAATGCGCATCCCTTTCGCGCGGGCGACGCCGCCTTCGCCGCGACACCCACCCTCCAGACCATTCTCCCATCGCCATGCAACTGGGTCCGTACACCCTGCCGAATGCCCTGTTCGTTGCGCCCATGGCGGGGGTGACGGACCGGCCGTTCCGCAAGCTGTGCAAGCGACTGGGCGCGGGGTATGCGGTCAGCGAGATGGTCACCAGCCGGCCCGATCTGCAGGACAGCCTCAAGACCTCGCGCCGCGCCGACCACAGCGGCGAGCCCGGCCCCATCGCGGTGCAGATCGCCGGCACCGACGCGCAGATGATGGCCGATGCCGCGCGCTACAACATCGACCGCGGCGCGCAGATCATCGACATCAACATGGGCTGCCCGGCCAAAAAGGTCTGCAACAAGTGGGCCGGTTCGGCCCTGATGCAGGACGAGGCGCTGGCGCTGCAGATCGTCGAGGCGGTGGTCGACGCGGCAGCGCCGCACGGCGTGCCGGTCACGCTCAAGATGCGCACCGGCTGGTGCGCCGACGTGAAGAACGCGCCCGTGATCGCGAAGGCCGCCGAAGCCGCCGGCGTGCAGATGCTGACGGTGCACGGCCGCACGCGCGAGCAGGGCTACAAGGGCTTCGCCGAGCACTACACCGTGGCAGCGATCAAGCGCGCCGTGCGCATTCCCGTGGTCGCCAACGGCGACATCGACAGCCCGCACAAGGCGGCCGAGGTGCTGCGCCAGACGGGTGCCGACGCGATCATGATCGGCCGCGCGGCACAAGGCCGGCCCTGGATCTTCCGCGAGATTGCGCACTTCCTGTCGACCGGCCAAGAGCTGCCGGCGCCCGACCTGATGGAAGTCAAGGCCTGGCTGCTCGATCACCTGGAAGATCACTACAGCCTGTACGGTGAATACACCGGCGTGCGCAGCGCGCGCAAGCACCTGGGCTGGTACGCCCAGGCACTGCCCCTGCCCGCGGGCAAGGCCGCAACGTTCCGCCAGCGCGTCAATGCGCTCACGACCGCGCAGGCGCAGCTGGACTGCGTGCGCGACAGCCTCGACGCCTGGGCCGCGGCCGGCCAGCAAGAAGACAACCACACCCGAGAAGACTGGAAACTGGCAGCATGAGCAACCACAACCTGCACGACTGTGTGCGTGCCAGCATCGAAAGCTATTTCCGCGACCTCGACGGCACCGACCCGGCCGGCCTGCACGACATGCTGGTCAAGGCGGTGGAGAAGCCCCTGCTCGAAGTCGTGATGCAGCAGTCGCAGAACAACCAGTCGCGCGCCGCGCAATGGCTGGGGCTGAACCGCAACACGCTGCGCAAGAAGCTGCTCGAACACAAGCTCATTGACTGAGCCATTTGGCCACCGGCACCCGAATTTCAAACCTCCCCAGAGCACATCCCATGCGCGCACTTCTCTCCGTCTCCGACAAGACCGGTATCGTCGAATTCGCCCAGGCCCTGCACGGCCTCGGTGTGAAACTCCTCTCTACCGGCGGCACCGCCAAGCTGCTGGCCGACAAGGGCCTGCCGGTCACCGAAGTGGCCGAGGTCACCAACTTCCCCGAGATGCTGGACGGCCGCGTCAAGACCCTGCACCCCAAGGTGCACGGCGGCCTGCTGGCCCGTCGCGAACTGCCCGATCACATGGCCGCGCTGAAGGAACACGGCATCGACACCATCGACCTGCTGGTGGTGAACCTCTACCCGTTCGAGGCCACGGTGGCCAAGGCCGGCTGTACGCTGGCCGACGCGATCGAGAACATCGACATCGGTGGTCCGGCCATGGTGCGCAGCGCCGCCAAGAACTGGAAGGACGTGGGCGTGGTCACCGACGCCGGCCAGTACGAGGCCGTGATCGGTGAGTTGAAGGCCAACGGCAAGCTGAGCGACCAGCTGCGTTTCGCACTGTCGGTCGCCGCCTTCAACCGCATCGCCCTGTACGACGGCGCGATCAGCGATTACCTGTCGTCCGTCAGCTTCGAGGCCGAGAAGCTGTCCGAAACCTATGTGCCTCAGCGTGCGCTGTTCCCAGGTCAGAGCAACGGCATCTTCACCAAAGTCCAGGACCTGCGCTACGGCGAGAACAGCCACCAGCAGGCCGCGCTGTACCGCGACCTGTACCCGGCCCCCGGCTCGCTGGTCACCGGCGTGCAGCTGCAGGGCAAGGAGCTGAGCTACAACAACATCGCCGATGCCGACGCGGCCTGGGAATGCGTCAAGAGCTTCGAGGCCCCGGCCTGCGTGATCGTCAAGCACGCCAACCCTTGCGGCGTGGCCGTGGGCAAGGATGCGCACGAGGCCTATGCCAAGGCCTTCCAGACCGACCCGACCAGCGCCTTCGGCGGCATCATCGCGTTCAACCGCACGGTGGACAAGGCCGCCGCCGAGGCCGTGGTCAAGCAGTTTGTCGAGGTGCTGATGGCGCCCGACTTCACGGCTGAAGCACTCGAAGTTTTCAAGCCCAAGGTCAATGTGCGCCTGATGAAGATCGCGCTGCCGGCCGGCGGCGCCAGCGCCTGGGACCAGGGTCGCAACGCCATGGACGCCAAGCGCGTGGGTTCGGGCCTGCTGCTGCAGGCCGCCGACAACCACGAGCTGGCGCTGGCCGACCTCAAGGTGGTCACCGTCAAGCAGCCGACGCCGGAAGAACTGCAGGACCTGCTGTTCGCCTGGAAGGTGGCCAAGTACGTGAAATCCAACGCCATCGTGTTCTGCAAGAACGGCATGACCATGGGCGTGGGCGCCGGCCAGATGAGCCGCCTGGACTCGGCCCGTATCGCCAGCATCAAGGCCGAAGCGGCCAAGCTGTCGCTGCAGGGCACGGTGGTGGCGAGCGACGCCTTCTTCCCGTTCCGCGACGGTCTGGACGTGGTGGTGGACGCGGGTGCAACCTGCGTGGCCCAGCCCGGTGGCTCGATGCGCGATCAGGAAGTGATCGACGCCGCGAACGAGCGTGGTGTGGCGATGGTGTTCACGGGCGTGCGCCACTTCCGCCACTGATATGTTTTCGTTGCGCTGAAAAGGGGCTCGTTTTAGAGCCCCTTTTTTCTGGCCTGCTGTTGTGGGGGCAGGGGCTCGTGGCGCCCGTTCTCCAGCTCACGCTCGCGGGCGCCTGCCCGGGTGTGCGATCGTCACTTCGTCAATGAGAGGCTTGCGCACAGCCTCTGGGGCAACCGCGAATCGAGCCTGCGCCCGGGCACCCCAAGCCCCAGCCTAGCTGATGTGTCGGGGGGGCGAGGAGGGGAGTCCCTGTCGGTGAATCCACAAATTTGTTCAAGGTGGGTGGTGCGGGCTGGCGGGCGCAGGCTCGATTCGCGGTTGCCACAGAGCGGGCGAACCCCTCCGGTGTTGATGCGATTCGGGTGGCGCGCAGTTGAGGTCACCCGCGAGCGTGAGCCGGAGCACGCCAGCTCCACCATCCACCTTGCGCGAGGTCAACGAGCGAAACGCTACGAGCCCAAACAAAAAACGGCCGGAGGAAAACCCCCCAGCCGTTTCAATCAAGTGAGGGAAGGATCAAGCCAACTGCTTGAACACCTCACGCGCCGCCGCCACGGTGGCCGCAATGTCTTCAGCTTTGTGCGCAGCGCTCACAAAACCCGCTTCATAGAGAGCCGGCGCGATGTACACGCCACGGTCCAGCAGGCCGTGGAACAGGGTGTTGAACTTTGCGCCTTCGGTCTTCATCACCGTGGCGTAGTTCTGCGGCAGCTCGGGCATCAGGAAGAAACCGAACATGCCACCCTGGCAGTCCACACTGAACGGCACGCCTTCCGCATCGGCCGCGGCTTTCAGACCATCGACCAGCGAGCGGGTGGTGGCCGACAGGGCTTCGAAGAAACCGGGCTTCTGGATTTCTTTCAGCGTGGCCAGGCCGCAGGCCGTGGCCACCGGGTTGCCCGACAGC
Source organism: Hydrogenophaga flava NBRC 102514 (assembly GCF_001571145.1). Taxonomy (GTDB): domain Bacteria; phylum Pseudomonadota; class Gammaproteobacteria; order Burkholderiales; family Burkholderiaceae_C; genus Hydrogenophaga; species Hydrogenophaga flava. Next base: position 174,656 of record NZ_BCTF01000004.1, on the reverse strand, counting down.
GTGCCGGCCTGGTAGACACCACCCAGCGGAGCGAGGTGTTCCATCACCGCGCGTTTGCCACCGAAGGCCGCCAGCGGCATGCCGCCACCGATCACCTTGCCCATCACCGTCATGTCGGGTTCGAACCCGGGGATCAGCGATGCGTAGTGGCCTTGCGCGCTGCCCAGGCCAACGCGGAATCCCGTCATCACCTCGTCGAACACGAAGAGCGCGCCATGCTGCGTGCACAGTTCGCGGATGCGCTTGACGAAGGGCACGCTGGCGCGCACGAAGTTCATGTTGCCCGCGATCGGCTCGATGATCACGCAGGCGATGTCGGCGCCGTGCTCGGCGAACGCGGCTTCGATCTGTGCCACGTTGTTGTATTCGAGGACCAGGGTGTGTTGCACCACCTCGGGCGGCACGCCGGCGCTGGTGGGGTTGCCGAAGGTGGCCAGACCGGAACCGGCCTTGACCAGCAAGGCGTCGGCGTGGCCGTGGTAGCAGCCTTCAAACTTGATGATGGTCTTGCGCCCAGTGGCGCCACGGGCCAGCCGGATGGTGCTCATGCCCGCCTCGGTGCCGGAGCTCACCAGGCGCACCATCTCCAGGCTGGGCACCAGCTTGACGATCTCTCCTGCCAGCTCGACTTCGCGCTCGGTGGGGGCGCCGAAGGAGAAGCCTTCCACGGCCGCTTTCTGCACGGCTTCGAGCACGGCTGGGTGGCCATGGCCCAGGATCATCGGGCCCCAGGAGCCGATGTAGTCGATGTACCTCTGGCCGTTGGCGTCCCAGAAATAGGCGCCCTGCGCGCGCTGCACGAAGCGCGGCGTGCCGCCGACGGCGCGGAAGGCGCGCACCGGGGAGTTCACGCCGCCGGGGATCAGTTGCTTGGCGCGTTCGAAGAGGTCAAGGTTGCGGTCGCTCATGGGTGGTTCAGTGCTTGGTGGTGTCCAGGGGAAAGTCGTCGGCGTCCAATTGGCTGTCCGGCGAAGGAGTCTCGCTGGCGGCGCCTTCGGGGGCCTCGTCGCCCTCGTCTTCATGCGCCCAGAACAGCCGGTCGGGAACGGCATGACCCATGCCGGGCTGGAACCCTGCGTCCAGACACTGGTCCAGATAGGTCAGTGCCTCGGCGCAGGCCGACTGCAGGTCGGCACCGGCGGCGATCAGGGCGCACAGCGCGGCCGACAGGGTGTCACCCGCGCCGCCGAAGGTCGCCTCGAAGCGTTCGTAGCGGGCGGTGGCCAGCACGGCTTCCGGGCTGGCCAGGTGGCTCTCAAGGTACTGGTCGGCCGCGTTGAATCCGGTCACCAGTGTGTAGGGCACGCCGTGCACCGCCGCCGCCCGGGCCACCTCGCGGGCGTTGGGAGGACGGTCGCCCTCCCACTCGGGCAGCAGCCAGCGGCAAAGGGTGCTGTGGTTGCCGACCAACACCGTGGTCTGCGGCAGCAGCAGCTCGACGCAGGCATCGAGGTAGGTCTCGATGGCGAGCTCGTCCCACCAGGACAGGTCGGGCATGTAGGTGACCACCGGGACATCGGCGTAGTCGGTGGTGATGCCGGCGATCGCGCTGAGGTTTTCCGGGTTGCCGACAAAGCCGACCTTGAAGGCCTTGACCGGCATGTCCTCCAGTGCACAGCGGGCCTGGTCGGCGACGGCCTCTTCATCGAAAGCGAAGTGGTCGTGGATCTCCGAGGTGTCCCGGACGTAGGAGCCTGTCACCACCGCCAGGACATGGGCTGATGCGCTGGACATGGCTGTCAGGTCTGCCGCCAGTCCGCCGGCTCCGCTGGGGTCGTTGGCGTTGAAAACCATGACGCATGGGAGCGAAGTCTCACCAGGCTCCACTGCGTTGGCGGACAGGGGAGGGTCGGGGTGTTGGGGCATTGTGGACGCAGCGTGTTACGCGTAAATCGGTATCAGGCGCCTTGGGGATTTCCACCAGCGCGAGCTCAGCGGCGGCCCTCCGTGGCTCGATACAATGGGCGGATTCTATGACAATGCCTTCGATGACATGACCGAAACCAAGACTTGGATGTGCCTGATTTGCGGGTGGATTTACGACGAGGCCGCAGGCTCGCCCGAGGACGGTATAGCACCAGGAACCGCATGGGCGGATGTGCCGATGAACTGGACATGCCCTGAGTGCGGTGCCCGCAAGGAAGATTTCGAGATGGTCCAGATCTGACGCGCCGGCGCCGCGGCGTATGCTGCAGCCCGGCACCCCGTCACCTTCCCTCCACACCGTACAGGAGCGACCAGCAGTGAATCCGACGCCCACATTCAAAGTTCTGGTGGTCGACGACAGCAACACCATTCGTCGCAGCGCAGAAATCTTTCTCAAGCAGGGTGGGCACGAGGTGCTGCTCGCGGAGGATGGTTTTGATGCGCTGGCCAAGATCAACGACTACCTGCCCGACATCGTGTTCTGCGACATCCTGATGCCGCGGCTGGACGGGTACCAGACCTGCGCGATCATCAAGCGCAACGCCCGATTCGCCAACATTCCGGTCGTGATGCTGTCGTCCAAGGATGGCGTGTTCGACAAGGCGCGCGGCCGCATGGTCGGCTCGCAGGAATACCTCACCAAACCATTTACCAAAGACCAGCTGCTGCAGGCCGTGCAGCAGTTTGGCGCCCAACTCACCGGAGCCGCATGATGCCGATTCAAAAGATTCTCGTTGTGGACGATTCCAAGACAGAGCTCATGGTTCTGTCCGATCTGTTGGTGAAAAATGGCTACAAGGTGCGAACCGCTGAGAATGCGGAGGAGGCCTTTCGTCGGCTCGGGGAGGAAAAGCCGGAATTGATCCTGATGGACGTGGTGATGCCCGGTCAGAATGGATTTCAGCTTACGCGGGCCATCACCCGCGACCCCCAATATTCCGATATCCCCATCATCATGTGCACCAGCAAAAACCAAGAGACGGACCGCGTCTGGGGAATGCGCCAGGGTGCACGCGATTACGTGACCAAGCCTGTCAACGCAGAAGAGCTGATCTCCAAGATCCGGGCTCTCGGTTGACGCGGCAACCGGGTGAACGACTGAACGCATGGCCAACCGTCAATCCCTCAAAGACCTTCAGGTGCGCCTCGCGGAGCGCCTGACCGCAGCCAGAACGGAGGGGGCCTCGGCATCCTGGCTTGCTTTGGAGGCCGGCGGCGGGCGTTTCCTGGTGCCGCTGGTTCAGTCGGGCGAGATTTTTCCTTGGACCAGTCTGCAGACAGTGCCGTACACCAAGCGGTGGTACGCCGGAGTGGCCAGTCTCCGGGGCGGTTTGCATGGTGTGGTTGACCTCGCGCTGTTGTCCGGACGGCTCGCAGTCGCGTCTGCCGCCAGGGTGTCTGATCGTGTGACGTCGGAGTCGCGCCTCGTGAGCCTGCATTCCGCGTTGGGTGTGAACGCCGTGCTGTGGATTGATCGCCTGCTGGGGCTGCGCAACCCCTCCATGTTCGCGGCAGTGATGGAGCGGGATGTACAGGCGCCTGCCTGGTTTGCCCGTCGGTTCACCGACAAGGATGGTCAGGAGTGGCAGGAGCTGAATCTTCAGGCGCTGTCCCATGACCCGGAGTTTCTCGCCATCGCGGCCTGATGTGCATCGCCATGCGGTGTACGGGTGGTAGGTCGTCATCAATAACGTGTGAGCGGATCCCGCTGGATCCCGTCTTTTCTGTTGGAAGGTTGTTTCATGGCCATGCTTGATCGAATCCAGGGGATGTTCCGCAAGAACGGGGCCGACGATCCCGATCTGAGCGACCTCGCCGAACAGGATGTGGCCCGCATCGCTGCCGAGCGGCTCGCTGAGTCGCGCAACGATGCAGATTTTGCGGAGAGCCGCTTGAGTACCGACAGCCCCGATCCGGCCGACCTGGAGCTTGGGGTGCTCAGCCTGCCGGTGCTTGGCCGGCGGAGTGCGGAGCAGCATCGACGCACCCTGGGCACCTTGCTGTTGTTTGCGGTGGTGCTGCTGACGGCGGTGGTGTTCTTCGTGCTGAACAAGACCGAGAAGGTGGGTCAGCAGGTGGCTGCCAGCGGCCAGGCACTCATGCAGTCGCAGCGGCTGGCCAAGAGTGTGTCCCAGGCCCTGATCGGCAACCCGGCGGCTTTCGCTGAGGTGAAGGACAGTGCCGACGTGCTGTCTCGCAACGTGCGCGGCTTCAAGCAGGGTGATGACGCCGTGGGGCTGAGCCCGCTGGGTCCCGAGTTCGAGGGGCTGCTGGGCGAGTTGCTGCCCAAGGTGGATTCCGCCGAGCGCAACGCCGGTGTGGTGCTGTCGCAGCAGAAGATCCTGACCCAGGTGGGTGATGCGCTTCGCTCCATCAACCGCCAGTCGTCCGACCTTCTGGAAATTGCTGAAACCGTGTCTTCGCTGAAGCTGCAACTTGGCGCTGCACCGACCGAGATCTCTGCCGCAGGCCAGCTGGTGATGCTGACGCAGCGCATCGGCAAATCGGCGAACGAGTTCCTGACCATGGAAGGTGTGAGCCCTGAGGCCGTGTTCCTGCTGGGCAAGGACTTGAACACCTTCAAGGAAATCGCCGAGGGCCTGCTCAATGGCAGCGCCGAGCTGCGCCTGAAGTCCACCACCGATCCTCAGATCCGCGAGCGGCTGGAAGCCTTGCTGAAGCTGTACGAGCAGACCCGTACCGACGCTGGAGCCATTCTGGGCAACCTGCAAGGTCTGGTGGCTGCTCGTGAGGCACAGGCCGGCGTGATCGGCGACAGCGAGCCGCTGCGGACGGGACTGGAAACCCTGCAGAGCCAGCTGTCTGCCGCTTCTGGTCTGGGCGGGGGGGAGTTGTTCGCGATGGTGGCGTCTGCTCTCTTTGCACTGGCTTGCGGCGCCTCACTGGCGTATGTCCAGCTGCTTGAAAGCCGCCAGCGCCAGCTGATCGCTGAAAGCCAGCGTGTGTCTGCCGAAGCGCAGCAGCAGGACGCCAAGCGCGTCAACGACGCCAACCAGGCCGCCATTCTGCGGCTGATGAACGAACTGCAGACGGTGGCCGAAGGCGATCTGACGCAGGAAGCCACGGTGACGGAAGACATCACCGGTGCCATTGCCGACTCGGTGAACTACACGGTGGAAGAGCTGCGCTCGCTGGTGGGCAACGTGCAGGCCACGGCGACCCGGGTGGCCCAGACGACGTCGGCGGTGGAAAGCACCTCGACCTAACTGCTGGCCGCGTCCACCGAACAGCTGCGCGAGATCCGCGAAACCGGCCAGTCGGTGCTGGACATGGCGCAGCGCATCAACGACGTGTCCGGGCAGGCGCAGGAATCGGCCCGTGTGGCCCGATCTTCGCTGCAAGCTGCGGAGTCCGGTCTGCAGGCTGTGCAGGACGCCATCGGCGGTATGAACGCCATCCGCGACCAGATCCAGGAAACCTCCAAGCGCATCAAGCGGCTGGGTGAGTCGTCGCAGGAGATTGGTGAAATCACCGAGCTGATTTCCGACATTACCGAACAGACCAACGTGCTGGCCCTGAATGCCGCCATCCAGGCCGCGTCGGCCGGTGAAGCCGGTCGCGGCTTCTCGGTGGTGGCGGAAGAAGTGCAGCGCCTCGCCGAACGCTCCGCGGACGCCACCCGTCAGATTGCTGCGCTGGTGAAGGCGATTCAGACCGACACGCAGGACGCGGTGGCCGCCATGGAGCGCTCCACGCAGGGTGTGGTGGAAGGGGCCAAGCTGTCCGACAACGCCGGTACCGCCCTGTCCGAGATCGACCGCGTGTCGCGCCGTCTGGCCGAGCTGATCGAGCAGATCTCCAGCGCCACGCTCCGCGAAGCCGAATCCGCCAACGAAGTGGCCGGCAACATCCAGCACATCTTCGCGGTGACCGAGCAGACCGGTGAAGGTACGCGTTCGACCGCCGCACAGGTGCGCGAACTGTCGTCCATGGCCGAGGAACTGAGGCAGTCGGTGGCCCGATTCAAGATCGCCTGATCGGCCGTCAGGCCCGACCCATCATGCTCGATACCCAAGACCACGCCCCGACCGATACGCCTCTCAACGACCTGGGGCCACTGGCCTGGGTGTTCGAGGAGTTGCGCAAGTCTCTGGAGGGTGCCAACAAGGCCATCCGGCGGTTCATCCGGGAGTCCGAGCAGGCGCGACACAGCGACCTGGAAGCGGTCGACCCCGGGTCATTGCGCGTGGCCCGGCAGCAGCTCCATCAGGCGGTGGGTGCGCTCGAGGTGGTCGGTCTCGCTGCGCCGGCACAGGTGCTGCGGGGCATGGAGGCGGCTGTCCAGCGGTTCGTGCAGCGCCCGCTCAGCTGCACCGATGAGGCTGCAGGCAAGGTCGAGCGCGCGAGCTTCGCCCTGATCGAGTACCTCGAGGCGGTGCTGAACGGCAAGCCGGTGCCGCCGGTGGCGCTGTTCAGCCAGTACCGCGAGGTCCAGGAGCTGGCCGGTGCCGAGCGTGTCCATCCGGCCGACCTGTGGTCGTTTGACCGGCGCGGTGCGGAAGCGCCGGCGCCCGCCGGTGTACCGCCGATGAAGGTGGATCAACAGGTGCGCTCGCTGTTCGACCGGCTTGTGCTGCTGGTGGTCAAGACCAACAGCCGTGCAGCCTCGACGCAACTCTCGCGCATGTGTGCCAGCCTGGCGGTTGGCGCGCAGCAAGCCCGTGCGGTCACCTTCTGGCGAACAGCCGCGGCCTACTTCGAGGGTTTGTCGCAGAACCTTCTTGCGCCGGATGTCTATGCGAAGAGGGCGGCGTCCCGAATCCTGCTGCAACTGGCTGGTCTGGTGCAGGGCGGTGCGCGCGCCGATGTGTCCGAGACGCTGCTGCACGACCTTTTGTTTTTCTGTGCCCAGGCGCGCCCTGTGCCGGGTACGCCGGCGCCCCACCTTGAAGCGGTGCGCGCTGCGTTCGGTCTGAGCGATGCCGCGCCAGTGGATTACAACCAGGCCACGCTGGGGCGTTTCGACCCCGCGTTGCTGGTGCAGGCCCGCAAGCGGATCAACGCCGGCAAGGAATCGTGGTCCCTGCTGGCAGGGGGCGACCTGAGCCGCGCGCGGTCGGTGCTCGACCAATACACCCTGATCGGCGAGTCGCTGCTCAAGCTGCATCCGGCCAGCACCGGCCTGGCCCGTTCGCTGGTCAAGGCCGCCGAGCACGTGGCGCGCTCACCCGGGAACGTCAAGCCCGAGTTGTCGATGGAGGTCGCGACCACCACCCTGTATCTGGAAGCGGCGTTCGACGACTTCGATCCCAACGACGCGTCCCTGACCGACCGCACCCAGTTGCTGGCCGATCGTCTGGAGAAGGTGCTGGCGGGTGAACCCGCCCAGCCGCTCGAGCCGTGGATGGAGCAGCTCTACCGTCGCGTCAGTGATCGCCAGACGCTGGGCAGCGTGGTCGGCGAACTCAAGGTGGCGCTGGGCGAGGCGGAGAAGTCGCTGGACCAGTTCTTCCGGGCACCGAAGGAAAAGGCTGGCCTGCACGTGGCGGTGTCCCAGCTGGTTCAGATGCGCGGTGTGCTCTCTGTGCTGGGCCTTGAACAGGCGGTGCAGACCGTCACGCGCATGCGTGCGACCGTTGAGCAGATCCTGGACACCGAAATCGACGAGGACATGGCCCGTGAGGCCGGGACCTTCCAGCAGCTGGGCAACAACCTCAGCGCCTTGAGCTTCCTCGTGGACATGCTGAACTACCAGCCAGCGCTGGCGAAAAAGCTGTTTGTGTTCGATGAAGAGGCGGGCGAGCTCCGGCCGCTCATGGGACGGATGTCACCGGAAGTGCCGGTGGCACTTCCTTCCCAGCACGCGGCCGAGGCACTGAGCCAGGACGTCTTGCGTGTGGTCGAAGGCGCGCAGAAGAACGTCGACCTGGCCGAATTGAGTGAACAGCTCGACTCGCTGGCAGACCAGGCCTCCCTGGCCGAGCAGGAGGGAGTGGCGCGCGCCGCTCGTGAAGCTGCACAAGCCGTGGTCGGCAGCGATGCAGCGGCCGGTGCCCAGGCGCTGGTGGGACTGGCCCAGTCGGGTGTGCCGGCAGCGCCTGCGGTACAGGAGGCCCCGGTCAGCACGCCGCCCGATGACGATGGCGAAGACGACCTGCGCGACATCTTCCTGGAGGAAGGTCGGGAAGTGGTGGGCAACGGACTGGCCGCGCTCAAGGCGCTGCGCCACGAACCCGGACAACTTGAGCAGCTCACGATTCTGCGCCGTGCATTCCACACCCTCAAGGGCAGCTCCCGGATGGTGGGTCTTGGTGAGTTCGGTGAAGCCGCCTGGGCGATGGAACAAGTGCTCAACTCCGTATTGGCCGAGCAGCGGCCCGCTGAACCGGCACTGCTGTCGCTGGCACAGGAGGCGATGACCGAGCTGGGCCGCTGGGTGGAGGACATTGACCAGAACCAGGACGCGCACTGGAAGGCCCAGCCCTTCCGCAACAGCGCCCAGGCCTGGCGCGATCGGCGCGAGCACCTGCCGCTGGCGGGCACGTTGCCAGAGTCGGCGGTGGACACTGTCGAGGTTGTGGAACTGTCCGAGCCGGCGGTCGAAGAACCGGTGACGTCGATCGAGGTCGAAACGGAAGACGCGCCTGTGGTGGACCTGGCAGTGCCAGAGTCCGGCGATGCCCTGGTGATGGAGTTTGATCTTCCTGAGTCTGCGCCGTCGGAGCATGCTTCACTCGCCGATCCGGTCGAGTCCGGGGCTGGGGGTGAGGGGCCGGTGCTGTCTTCGCAGACCGACTCTGAGGACGAGAACCCATCGATCTTCGACGAGATTTCGCTGGATCTGGAGGCGGAGCTTCCCCAGGCGCAGGATCTGCAGGACTCCATGCCTGCTGCGCTGTTCAATCCGGCCGAGCCCGACAGCGTGCAGGTGATGGAGTCCGAAGCAGTGGCCACGCCGGAGCCGGTGCTGGTTGAAGAACCCATCGCCTTCAGCGTCTCGGAGCCGGTCCAGGGCGAAGAGGCTCCGGCCGTTCAGGCCGTGGACGCTGCAGACGTCGGCGCGCCTTCCGATGCAGCGGCGGACGAGATGCTCGACGAGCAGACCCGCGCCATCGGGCCGCTGCGCATTGGCATCCGTCTCTACAACGTCTACCTCAACGAAGCGGACGAATGGTCGCGCCGGCTCGGCGTGGCATTGTCCGAATGGTCGCTGGAGCGGCACGAACAACTGCCCGATCAGGCCGAGGCCCTGGCACATTCGCTGGCCGGAAGCTCCGCGACGGTGGGTTTCGAGCCCCTGTCGGACATTGCAAGGGCTTTGGAGCACGCATTGGCGCTGGTCGGTTCGCACCAGCGCGCGGGCCAGCCGGCAACCGATGCACAGGCGCAGCTCTTCGTGGCCGCCGCCGAGGACATTCGCCGCCTGCTCCACCAGTTTGCGGCTGGTTTCTACAAGGAACCCAACCCCGAACTGCTGGCGGGTCTGGAGGCCTTGCTGCATCTGCCCACGCCGACCGAGTCGGACGCAATCAGCGAGTCCACGACCGATGAGGCTTCGCTGGACCTCGAACTGAACACGCAGTGGGATGCGTCCTCCATGGACGCCGACACGCCGGTCGAAGTCGTGGAGCCAGCCGCGGTGGTGGAGGCCGAGCCACTGCACGCAGAGCCGGAGGTCTTCGAGGCCGAGCCGCTCGTTCTGGCGGGCGACGACACGGTGATGTCGCCCTTGTCAGAAATGGACGGGCCCAGGGGGCCTGTCCAGGACATCGACGACGACATCGACGAGATGGACACGATCGATGTGGACCTGTTTCCGATCTTCTCCGACGAAGCGCAGGAGTTGCTGCCCCTGCTGGGTGGTGCCCTTCGCCAGTGGATCGCGCGACCGGACAACGGCAGTGCCCGTGCAGAGGTGCTTCGCAACCTGCACACGCTCAAGGGCAGCGCCCGGCTGGCTGGTGCCTTGCGCCTGGGCGAGATGGCGCACCGGATGGAAACCTCGGTCGAACGCCTGGGCTCCGACACTCCTCAGACCGGGGAACTGGAGCCCCTGCAGTCTGCTTACGACGCCCTGTGCGCCCGCTTCGACCTCCTCCGCAGCACCGACGCAACCTCTCCTGGCGTGGTGCAGACCGCGCCGGAACATGCCGCCGAGCAGCCACTGTCGGTCACGGTCGTAGACGAGATTGCGCAGGGCTCAGAGGAGGCCGTGGCCTTGCCGGAAGCCGCTGCCTCGGTGCCGGTGTCTCAAAGCACCGGCTTGAGCGGCCTGTCCCTTCAGCAGGCGCCGGTGCCGGTGCCGCAACGCGCAGGTGCTGCCGTCCGGGTCCGTCCTGAGCTGCTGGACCGGCTGATGAACCAGACCGGTGAGGTGATGATCACGCGTTCGCGCATGGAGTCCCAGCTGGTGACCTTGCGTGGCTCGCTCAAGGATCTCGCGGGCAACCTCGACCGTCTGCGCCACCAGCTGCGCGACATCGAACTGCAGGCCGAAACACAGATGCAGTCGCGTCTGGCGCAGGCGCGCGATGCCGAACTCGCGTTCGACCCGCTGGAGTTCGACCGTTTCACGCGCGTTCAGGAACTGACCCGCATGATGGCCGAGTCGGTGAACGACGTGGCCACGGTGCAGCGCAACCTGCAGCGGGCGGTCGAAGCAACCGAAGACGGGCTGGTCGCGCAGGGGCGCCAGACCCGCGAGTTGCAGCGCGACCTGCTGCGCACCCGCATGGTGGAGTTCGAAGGCATTTCCGAGCGCCTGTACCGCGTGGTGCGCCAGGCCTCCAAGGAAACCGGCAAGCAGGTGCGGCTGGACATCACGGCCGGCTACATTGAAATGGACCGTGGCGTGCTGGACCGGATGACGGCGGCGTTCGAACACCTGCTGCGCAACAGCGTCGTGCACGGCATCGAATCGCCCGAGCGCAGGCTTGAGCAGGGCAAACCTGCCGAGGGCCACATCGAGATCCGGCTGGCGCAGGAGCTCAACGACGTCTCGGTGACGTTCGAGGACGACGGCGCGGGCATCGATCTGGCGCGTCTGCGCGAAAAGGCCCTGGCCCAGGGGCTGGTGCCAGCCGACGCGGTGCTGTCCGATGACGAAGCCGCGCAGCTGATCTACACCCCCGGCCTGAGCACCGCAGCCGAGGTGTCCTCGCTCGCGGGGCGTGGTGTCGGCATGGACGTGGTCCGCAACGACGTGGTGGCGCTCGGTGGCCGCATCGAGACCCACTCGCAGGCCGGGCGGGGTGCCAGCTTCAAGCTCGTGCTGCCGCTGACCACCGCTGTCACGCAGGTGGTGATGTTGCGTGCGGGTGAACTGACAGTCGGTGTGCCGTCGACGCAGGTCGAACTGGTTCGCCGTGTCAGTGCCTCCGAGCTGGAGCAGGCATACGCCAAGAAGACGCTCACGGTGGGCGGCGAGGAGGTGCCGTTCTACTGGGCGGGTGCCTTGCTGCAGTCGACACCGAAGTCTCTGGAAACACAGACCCGCACGCTGCCGGTGGTGATCTTCCGAAGCGCGGCGCAGCGCGTGGCAATGCACGTGGACGAGGTGCTGGGCAATCAGGAAGTCGTGGTGAAGAACCTCGGTCCGCAGCTCTCGCGCCTGCCCGGCCTGGCCGGCATGTCGGTCCTGGCCTCCGGCGCGGTGGCGCTGATCTACAACCCGGTGGCGCTGGCCACGGTGTACGGTGACCAGGTGCAACCCTGGATCGAGGGCAGGCTGCACCGCGACGCGGCGTCGTCAGATGGTGCCCCCGAGTTGCCGGTCGAGGCAGCGGTCAGCGCCGTGCCGCTGGTGCTGGTGGTCGACGACTCGATCACGGTGCGCCGCGTGACGCAGCGCCTGCTGCAGCGCGAAGGTTATCGCGTGACGCTGGCGGCCGATGGTCTGCAGGCGCTGGAACGCCTGCAGCAGGAGCGGCCGACCGTGGTGCTGTCGGACATCGAGATGCCGCGCATGGACGGCTTCGACCTGGTGCGCAACATCCGCAACGATCCGCGCCTGTCCGATCTGCCGGTGATCATGATCACGTCGCGCATCGCGGAGAAGCACCGCGAGCACGCCCGCGAACTGGGCGTGGACCACTACCTGGGCAAGCCCTACTCGGAAGACGAGCTGCTTGCCCTGGTGGCGAACTACGCGCAGGCCGCTGCCAACGCCTGACCACCGGGCGATTGGTGGCCTGACGGTCCGGGTCAGCGCTTGACCACCGCGTAGCGCTCCAGCGTGCGCTCGCGGGCGATGGCGTGGTCCACGATCGGGTTCGGGTAGTTCTGGCCCAGGCGCACGTCCGCCGCCACCAGTTCCAGTTCGGGCGCCTTCCAGGGGGCGTGGATCGTGGCGTCCGAGAGCCCTGCCAGCTGCGGCAGATAGCGGCGGATGAACTTGCCCTGGGGATCGAACTTCTCGCTCTGCGTCACCGGGTTGAAGATGCGGAACCAGGGTTGGGCGTCGCAGCCGGTCGAGGCCGCCCACTGCCAGCCGCCGTTGTTGGCGGCCAGGTCGAAGTCGATCAGCTTCTCGGCGAAGTAGCGCTCGCCCCATCGCCAGTCGATGCCCAGGTCTTTCACCAGGAAGCTGGCCACCACCATGCGCAGCCGGTTGTGCATGTAGCCGGTCTGGTTGATCTGGGCCATGGCCGCGTCCACCAGCGGGTAGCCGGTGCGGCCCTCGCACCAGGCCGCGAACAGGGTCTGCGCGTGCTTGCCATGTTCGAAGCGCACCTTGTCGTACTCGGGGCGGAATGCGCTGCCGACCACGTGCGGGAAGTTGGCCAGGATCTGGTGGTAGAAGTCGCGCCAGATCAGCTCCGAGAGCCAGGTGCTCGCCCCCTTCATGTCCTGCAGGTGCATCTGCCAGGCCAGCGACGCCAGCTGGCGCACCGACACCGTGCCGAAGCGCAGGTGCACGCTCAGGTAGCTGGGGCCCTTGACCGCAGGAAAGTCGCGCGCCGTGTCGTAGCGTTCGATGCGCTCCATGAAATCCGCCACCAGGGTCTGTGCACCGCTGGCGCCGGTGGGCATGGGCAGCTTCGACAGGTTGGTGGTCTCGAAGTCCAGATCAGACAGTCGGGGCAAAGGCCCATCCATTGCATCGGGCAGTGGCGCGAGGGCCGGTGCGTACTTGTCGACTGGATAGGCCTTGAGAAAGAAGGGCTCGATCTTGCGCAGCCAGGCATTCTTGTACGGCGTGAACACGCCGAACGGCTGGCCGGCCTGGGTCAGCACCTCGCGGCGTTCGAAGATCACATGGTCCTTGTGGCTGTGCAGCATGACGCCGGCATGCGCCAGCGCGCCCAGCACCTGGGCATCGCGGGCCAGCGCAGCGGGTTCGTCGTCGTGGTTGGTGAACACCGCCTGCACGTGCAGCTGCCGGGCCAGTCTCGGGATGTCCTCGCGCGCCGCGGCGTGCCGCACGATGAGACCGGTGCGTTCGCGACCGTGCTGGGCGCCCAGGGCGCGGAGCTCCGCATCGAGCTCGAGCACGCTGGCGTGGATGAACTCCACCCGCCGGTCGGCGCGCGGCAGCGGGTCGAGGATCTCGGTGTCGAACACGAACACGCACCAGACCTGGCGGCAGTGTTTGAGCGCATGGTGCAGGGCAGCGTTGTCCTGCACCCGCAGGTCGCGCCGGAACCACATCAGTCCTCTGTCGTAGCGTGTCATCGGGGGCTGCTCGGTGACGGCGGGGCGGGCACGGGCCGCCGCTTAAAATTGCGCCATGACTGCGGATTCTGCCCCGATCAATCTCACCAATCACTTCCTGATTGCAATGCCCGGGCTGAACGACGAGCTGTTCGGCCGCAGCGTGGTGTTCATGTGCGAACACAGCGAGCGCGGCGCGCTCGGACTCGTGATCAACAAGCCTTCCGATATCCTGCTGCCCGGCCTGTTTGCCAAGGTCGACCTGGTGCTGGGACGCGACGATCTGCGCGATCAGCCCGTGTTCCAGGGTGGTCCCGTGCAGACCGAGCGCGGGTTCGTGCTTCACGAAGCCATCGACGCCGGTGAGGGGGAGTCGGTCTACGCCTCCACGCTGTCCATTCCCGGTGGTCTGGAGATGACGACCTCGCGCGATGTGCTCGAAGCCATCTCCTCCGGCGCAGGGCCGCGCAAGGTGTTTGTTTCGCTCGGCTATGCGTCCTGGGGCGAGGGGCAGCTCGAATCCGAGATCACCGAAAACAGCTGGCTCACGGTGGCCGCCGACCCGGCGCTGATTTTCGACACACCGGTGTCGCAACGCTATGAGAAGGCGATGGGCCTGCTGGGCCTGGCGCCCTGGATGCTGTCCCCCGATGCCGGGCACGCCTGACGCCATGGACGTGCCGGCCGCTTGCCAGACCTTTCTGGCCTTTGACTTCGGACTCAAGCGCACCGGTGTGGCCAGCGGCAACCGCCTGACCCGCACCGCCACGCCGCAGGCCACCATCGCCGCCGAAGGTGACGCGCGCTTCGTGAAAGTCGCCGAGCGCATCAAGGAGTGGCAGCCCGACGCCCTCGTCGTTGGCGTGCCGTTCCATCCCGACGGGGCGTCCCACGAGAACACCTTGAGGGCGCAGAAGTTCGCGCGCCGGCTGCGCGGCCGCCACGGCCTGCCGGTGTACGAGGTCGACGAACGCTACTCGACCACCGAAGCCCACTCAATGGGGGCCAAGGACGCAGATGCGGCCAGCGCCTGCATCATCCTGGAACAGTTTCTGAGGAGCCTGACGTGACCCAAAACATCCAGCTCGACGCCGAGCTGCTCTACGCCGACATGCGCGAAGGCGTCCAGGCGCTGATCGCCGCCACCCCGCAGCCGGTGGTGCTGGCCGGCATCACCTCGGGCGGTGCCTGGCTGGCCGAGCGCCTGCAGCGCGACCTCGGGCTGCCCGGCGATGCCGGTGTGATCTCCTCGTCCATGCACCGCGACGACTTCGCGCAGCGCGGCCTGTCGATCTCTGCCCAGACCGTGCTGCCCTATGAGGTGGACGGCGCGAACGTGGTGCTGATCGACGATGTGCTCTACACCGGCCGCACCCTGCGCGCGGTGATCAACGAGCTGTTCGACTACGGCCGCCCCGCGAGCGTGCAGCTGGCGGTGCTGGTCGATCGCGGCGGCCGCGAGCTGCCCATCCAGGCCAATGTCTGCGCCGCCACCATGACCCTGCCCGCCAACCAGTTGCTGGAGCTGGCGCGCGACAGCGAGGGGCGCTTCCGATTCGTGCTGGAAACCAAGGAAAACTGACGTGCCACGCAACCCCCAGCTGAACAAGAACGGCGAGCTGATCCACCTGCTCTCCACCGAAGGCCTGCCGCGCGACATCCTCACGCACATCCTCGACACCGCGTCGAGCTTCGTGAGCGTGAGCGACCGCGAGGTCAAGAAGGTGCCGCTGCTGCGCGGCAAGAGCGTGTTCAACCTGTTCTTCGAGAACAGCACCCGCACCCGCACCACCTTCGACATCGCTGCCACCCGCCTGTCGGCCGACGTCTACACGCTGGACATCGCGCGCAGCTCCACCGCCAAAGGCGAATCGCTGCTGGACACGATTGCCAACCTGTCGGCCATGGCGGCCGACATCTTCGTGGTGCGCCACAGCGAATCGGGCGCGCCCTACCTCATCGCCCAGCACGTGGCCCCGCACGTGCACGTGGTCAACGCCGGTGACGGCCGCCACGCCCACCCCACGCAGGGCCTGCTGGACATGTACACCATCCGGCACTACAAGAAGGACTTCACCAAGCTGTCGGTGGCCATCGTCGGCGATGTGCTGCACTCGCGGGTCGCGCGCTCCGACATCCACGCCCTGACCACGCTGGGTTGCCCCGACGTGCGTGTGGTCGGCCCGCGCACCCTGGTGCCCAGCGACCTCTCGCACCTGGGCGTGCGCGTCTGCCACACGCTCGAAGAAGGCATCAAGGGCTGCGACGTGGTCATCACGCTGCGGCTGCAGAACGAGCGCATGAGCGGCGCGCTGCTGCCATCGAGCCAGGAGTACTTCAAGAGCTTCGGCCTGACCACCGAGCGCCTGCGCTGGGCCAAGCCCGACGCCATCGTCATGCACCCGGGCCCGATCAACCGCGGCGTCGAGATCGAGTCCGCCGTGGTCGACGGGCCGCAGAGCGTGATCCTGCCGCAGGTCACCTTCGGCATCGCGGTGCGCATGGCCGTGCTGGGCATCGTGGCAGGGAATGAGGCATGAGCTCCAGGAAAGAGGCCGCCGCGCGTGCGCTCTGGAGCCCCGCGGTGCGCGGGCTGCACGCTTACGTGCCCGGCGAACAGCCGCAGGGCACGGGCTGGATCAAGCTCAACACCAACGAGTGTCCGTACCCGCCGTCGCCGCGCGTGCTCGACGCGGTGCGTGATGCCGCTGACGAACGCCTGCGCCTCTACCCGGACCCGACCGCGCTGGCACTGCGCCAGACCATCGCGAAGCGCTTCGGGCTGACGCCCGAACAGGTGTTCGTGGGCAATGGTTCCGACGAGGTGCTGGCCCACGCGTTCTGTGCCCTGCTGCGCCACGGGCGGCCGGTGCTGTTCCCGGACGTCAGCTACTCGTTCTACCCGGTGTACTGCGCGCTCTACGGCATCGAGCCGCAACCGGTGCCGCTGGACGAGGCGTTCCGCGTGCGCGTGGCCGACTACCGGCGCGGCAACGGCGGCATCGTGCTGCCCAACCCCAATGCGCCGACGGGCATCGCGCTGCCCCTGTCCGAACTGACCCAGCTGCTCGAAGGCAACCCGGGCTCGGTGGTGGTCATCGACGAAGCCTATGTGGATTTCGGCGCGGAAAGCGCGGTGACCCTGGTCGATCGTTTCCCCCAGCTGCTGGTGGTGCGCACGCTGTCGAAGTCGGCCGCGCTGGCCGGGCTGCGCGTCGGTTTCGCCATGGGCCACACCTCGCTGATCGAGGCGTTGAACGTGGTCAAGGACAGCTTCAACTCCTACCCGCTGGACCGGCTGGCGCTGGCCGGCGCGCAGGCGGCCATCGAGGACGACGAGCATCTGCAGGCGCTGTCGGCGCGCATCGCCGCCAGCCGCCAGTGGCTGGAGCAGCAGCTGGATGGCATGGGCTTCGACTGCCTGCCGTCCAGCGCCAACTTCCTGTTCGTGCGCCACACCAGCGCGCGCGCGGCCGAGCTGTTCAGCGCCCTGCGCGAGCGCCGCATCCTCGTGCGCCACTTCAAACAGCCCCGCATCGACAACCACCTGCGCATCACCATCGGCACCCAGGCCGAGTGCGAGGCCCTGGTCGACGCGTTGCGGCACATCCTGTCCACGTCCTCTTCCGCCGGGGCACCGATCTCCGCACCGATAGGCACACCATGAAGATCCTGATCCAGAACGGCCGCGTCATGGACCCGGCCAGCGGCCGCGACGAGCTGGCCGACATCGCGATTGCGGCCGGCCGCATCATCGCCATCGGCAAAGTGGCGCCCGACTTTCACGCCAACCGCACCATCGACGCCTCGGGCCTGGTGGTCGCGCCCGGGCTGGTGGATCTGGCGGTTCGCCTGCGCGAACCCGGCCAGGAACATGCCGCCATGCTGGAGAGCGAGATGGCCGCGGCCGTGGCCGGTGGCGTCACGTCGCTGGTCTGTCCGCCCGACACCGACCCGGTGCTGGACGAGCCCGGCCTGGTGGACATGCTCAAGTTCCGCGCCGAGAAGCTGCACCAGTCGCGCGTGTTCCCGCTGGGCGCGCTCACGCGCGGTCTCAAGGGCGAGGTGCTGACCGAGATGGCCGAGCTGACCGAATCCGGTTGCATCGGCTTCGGCCAGGCCGAGGTGCCCATCGTGAATGCGCAGGTGCTGCAGCGCGCGCTGCAGTACGCCGCCACCTTCGGCTACACCGTGTGGCTGCGCCCGCAGGACTTCTGGCTCGGCAAGGGTGTGGCCGCCAGTGGCCCGCTGGCCACGCGCATGGGTCTGGCCGGCGTGCCGGCCGCGGCCGAGACCATCGCGCTGCACACCCTGTTCGAGCTGCTGCGCGGTGTGCACGGCGCGGCCAAGGCGGCGGGCGAGAAAGGCGTGCACGTGCACCTGTGCCGCATCAGCAGCGCCGCCGGCCTGGCCCTGGTGCGCCAGGCCAAGGCCGAGGGCCTGCCCGTCAGCTGCGACGTGAGCGTGCACAACCTGCACCTGACCGATGTGGACATCGGCTTCTACGACAGCCGCATGCGCCTGCAGCCGCCCTTGCGCCAGCAGCGCGACCGCGAGGCGCTGCGCGCGGGTCTGGCCGACGGCACCATCGACGCGCTGGTGTCCGACCACAATCCGGTGGACGCCGACGCCAAGGTGCTGCCTTTCGCCGAGGCCGAACCCGGCGCCACTGCGGTGGAGCTGCTGCTGGGCCTGGCGGCCAAGTGGGCGCAGCAGGACGGCCTGGGCCTGATGCAGGCGCTGGCCGTGCTCACCAGCGGCCCGCAGGCTGTGCTGGGCGGTGCGTTGGGCACGCTGCAGCACAGCGTGGGGCAGATCAGCGTGGGCGGCGCGGCCGACCTGTGCCTGTTCGACCCCAACGCCAGCTGGGCGGTGGAGCCGGTCGCCCTGCGCAGCCAGGGCAAGCACACGCCGTTCGAGGGCCACGAGATGCCGGTGGGCGTGCGTGCCACGCTGGTGGGCGGCCAGGTGGCCTACGAGGCGGCGCAGGCCTCGGCGTGAGCGGCCGGCGGCGTTCGGCTCTGGCCGCGGGGTGGCGCATCCTGCGCGCCCTGGGCCATGTGCTGCGCGGCCTGTGGACCATCCGCAGCGAATTCGGAAAGCTGACGCCCGACGCGACCGACCTGCTGGTGCGCGAGTGGACCCGGCAGATGCTGGGCATCCTGGGCGTCACGTTGCAGGTGCGCGGCACGCCGCCGGCGCACGGCCCGCTGCTGGTGGTGGCCAACCACATCTCGTGGCTGGACATTCTGGTGATGAACGCGGCGCGGCCCTCGCACTTCGTGTCCAAGGCCGACGTCAAGGCCTGGCCGGTGATCGGTGCACTGGTCACCGGCGCGGGCACGCTCTACATCGAACGCGAGAGCCGGCGCGACGCCATGCGCGTGGTGCACAAAATGGCCGAGCATCTGCGCGGCGGCGACATCCTGGCGGTGTTTCCCGAGGGCACGACCGGCGACGGCCAGACCCTGCTGACGTTCCACGCCAACCTGATCCAGGCCGCGATCGCGGCCGAGGCGCCGGTGCTGCCGGTGGGGCTGAGCTACGTCGATCCGTTGCACGGGCAGCGCCACGACGCGCCGCTGTTCATCGGCGACACCACGCTGCTGCAATCGCTGTGGAACACGCTGCGCGCCACCGACGTGGTGGCGGTGGTGCACTACGGTGAGCCGCAGCGGGCCGACGGGCGGGACCGTCGCACCTGGGCAGCCGACCTGCGCGACGCGGTGGCGGCCCTGCGGGAAGATTGAAGCCCCCACGCTTCGCCGCTGCGCGGATCGCGGCCCCCTCTATTTCGCCTTCGCGCGCGCCAGCATCAGCTCGGTGCTGGCCTTGCGGTCCGCGTTGACCTTCTGCACCGCGGGGCGCTCGCCGAGGCGCCTGAGGTAGTCGCGCACCGGCAGGTCCGCCAGCACATCCTTGCCGTAGATGATCTTGCTGGCGCTGCTGACCAGCGGCAGGTGCACCGCGGCGCCCACGTCGGCCAGCGTGAACTCGGCGCCGCCGATGAAAGACGGGAAGCCCGCCAGCGTGGCGAACGCCGCCACGTTCTTCCCCAGCTGCTGTGCGGTCTTTTCCTTGGCCGCGTCGCTGATCTTGCCGCCGAAGAAGGCCTCGGGGTAGAGGTTGCGCGCCACCAGTTCCAGGTGCAGTTCGATGAAGCGCAGCAGCTCGCGCACCTTGGCCGCGGCAAACGGGTCGGCCGGCAGCAGCGGGTGCTGCGGGTACTTCGCTTCCAGGTACTCGAGGATCACCGTCGACTCGCACAGCGGGCCTTCGTCGGTCTTCAGGTAGGGCACCTTGCCCAGCGGGCTGGCGTCCCGGTCGGCCTGGCCCACCCAGACCAGTTCTTCCTGGAACGGGACGCCTTTTTCGAGCAGGGCGAGCTTGACCTTGTTGTAGTAGTTGCTGGCCGAAAAGCCGCAGAGCGTGAGCATGGGGTGTCTCCGTAGGTGCATTGACGAACGTCAACATCGTAGGGGTCGCGGGTCCCGGCATGCGTCACCCACCGGACCGCGCTGTTAACATCGCGCGATGTCTTTCCTGCGCCTGCGTCGCCGTTTTGCCGCCTGGCTGGCCATTGTGGCCATGCTGCTGGGCGCGCTCGCGCCGACTATCGCGCAGGCCCGGATGGGTGGTGGCGACCGCGCCGACTGGCTGGAAATCTGCACCACCACCGGCATGGTCTGGGTCCAGGCCGACACCGGCGAGGTGGCCCAGTCCATGGATGGCCAGCCCGCCGACAGCGGCAGCAGCATGCATTGCCCCTGGTGCACCCTGCACGGCGGCGCCAGCGGCCTGCCGCCGGTGGAGGCCGTGGCCGTGCTGCCCGCCTCGCTGGCCGAACAGCCCCCGGCGTTCTACCGCGTCCCCCTGACCGACACGGTCTGGGTGACCGCCCGTTCCCGGGCGCCCCCGCTGAGCCTCTGAAAACCCGCGCCGTGGCGTGCTCCTCCGGGAGTGCGCCTGTGTTGTCCGTTTTTCGGAGGTGCCATGCCTCTTTCGTCCGTTTCCTCTTCGCTGTCTTCACGCGCCATGGGCCGTCGCCTGGGCCTGCTGTGGCTCGCGGCCTGTGCCACCGGCCTGCTGTCGGGCTGTGACCGGCTGTCGCTGGCCGGCGCACCGGCTGCGCCCGCGTTCAAGGGCATCGACATCACCGGTGCCGACTACGCCCGCGGCTTCTCGTTGACCGACTTCAACGGGCAGCCCCGCACCCTGGCCGACTTCAAGGGCCGGGTCGTGATGCTCTACTTCGGCTTCGTGCAGTGCCCCGATGTCTGCCCGACGGCGCTGACGCGCGCGGCGGCGGTGATGGAGCGTCTCGGCCCGCAGTCCGCCGACCTGCAGGTGGTCTTCGTGACCGTGGACCCGGAGCGCGACACACCCGAGCTGCTGCGCGAGTACATGAAAGCGTTCCATCCCAGCTTCCTGGCCCTGACCGGCAGCGCCGAGCAGATCGCGCAGACCGCCAAGGACTTCCGCGCCTTCTACAAGAAGGTGCCCACCGGCAGCAGCTACACCATGGACCACACGGCGCTGAGCTACCTGTTCGACCGGCAGGGCCGCATCCGCGTGGCGCTGCGGCACGAACAGACCGCCGACGACTACACCGCCGACATCCGCGCGCTGCTGGATGCGCCGGCGTCCTGATCCCTTTTTTCCCCACTTTTTTCAACCCCAAGGAGTCCCCATGAAACACCTCATCAGCATCGCTCTCGTCGCTGCGTCGGCCAGCGCCTTCGCCCAGTCCTCGGTCGAGATCAAGGACCCCTGGGTCCGCGCCACCGTGGCCCAGCAGAAGGCTACCGGCGCCTTCATGCAGCTGACCGCCAAAGCCGACAGCAAACTGGTCGAGGCCAAGTCGCCGGTCGCCGGCGTGGTCGAGATCCACGAGATGGCGATGGACAACAACGTCATGAAGATGCGCCAGATCCCCGGTCTGGCGCTGCCGGCCGGCAAGGCGGTCGAGCTCAAGCCTGGCGGCTACCACGTGATGCTGCTGGACCTGAAGGCCCAGGTAAAGGAGGGCGACGTGGTGCCGGTGACGCTGGTGTTCGAAGGGAAGGACGGCAAGCGCGAAACCGTCGAGGTCAAGGCCCCGGCCAAGCCGCTGGCGACCCCGGCCGCCATGGGCAGCAAGCCCGCACCGGCCGCCGAGCACAAGCACTGATGTCCTGAGCCCATTCGCCCGATGACCCTCCTGTCCTGGCACCACCTGGCCCGACGCCTGTCGTGCTGGCTGCTGGCCGCCCTGGTGCTGGCCACGCTGGCGCCTGCGGTGTCGCGCGCGCTCGCGGCTGGGCCGCCGCAGGATGGGCAGGACTGGGTCGAGCTCTGCACCGAGCAGGGCATGCAGTGGGTGCTGGCAAACGACCTCGCCGGCGATCCAGTGGCCGGACCCGACGGTGAGCGTCCGGGCGCGCTGGATCTGTGCGGCCACTGCACGCTCGCCGCCGAGCGGTTTGCGCCGCTGCTGCCGAGCTGGCCTGTGCTGGCCGAGGTGGTGGCGAGCTGGCCCACACCGTTCTTTGTCTCTACCGACCTCCGGTCTGCCGAGGCGCCACGCGCCGCCGCGCGCGGTCCCCCGCTCCAGGGCTGACTCACTGGCGGGCCAAGGCCTGCCTCGTCGGCCGCGGTGCACCGATACACCCGGTCTCGTGAAGTCCGTTTCTGGAGTCGTCATGTCGAACCCTGTGCAAGACCCGGTGCGCCTGCGCGCCGGACAAGAACCCCTTTTCAAGGCCGGCGCCACCGGCAGCCTGTGGCGCGTGCTCGACGGCACGGTGCGCCTGGACCGCGAGAGCGGCCCCTCCCGCCTGCCGGTGCTGATCGCGCTGCCGGGCGACCTGGTGGGCATCGAGTCGCTGTGCGACCAGCCCTACCAGTTCACCGCCAGCGCCTTCACCGACTGCCGGCTGGCGCGGGTGCCGGTGACCAGCGAGGCCGAGCGCGAGGCCCTGCTGCGCGAGGCCTTGTTCCAGCAGCAGATGCGCACGCAGGACATGGCCACGCTGCGCACCGGCAACGTGCTGTCGCGGCTGGCCTGCCTGCTCCAGCTGCTCGGCCTGCCTTGGCAAGGCCCGCAGGCGGCGGACGGACCCAGCGCGGACGCGCTGCGCTCGGCCCTGCCGGCCCTGCGCGAGCTGGCCCAGATGGTCGATGCCAAGGCCGAAACCGTCTGCCGCGGCCTGGCCCAGCTGCTGCCCCCTCGCAGTCGCAAGAGCGGTCCTGTACGGCTGAACCCGGTGCCCAAGGTCTCGCCCGTCGAGTTCGCGCCCTGGGTTTCCGCGCGCGGGGCAATGGCATGAAGGCGCTGGAGATCCGCAACCGTCGGACCGCGGTCCTAACGCTCGCCGGCGTCGGCTTCTTCCATCTGGTCGGCTTCGGTGTGGTGGCGCTGCTGATGAGCGCGGGTGGAAAGGCTGCTGATCACCAGGTTCCGCAGAGACCCGCGCTGCCGATCCACGCCATGGTGTCACAGGCCCCGTCCGTCGGCGTGTCGGTCCCGTTGCCGTCCGTCGCCGCTGCGGAATGGGTGGACCCCGTCTGGGCCGCGCATCACAAGGACGCCTCGGGCCCCTGGTCTATCGACGACCAGGGCCGGATCACCTGGCGTTGAAACCGTTTCCACCAATCGAAAACACCCGAGGAGAACCCGTGAACTTCCGAACCACACCCCTGTTTGCCGCCATGGCGCTGGGCGCACCGTGGCTGGCGAGCGCCCAGACCACGGCAGACAGCACAGGCGCCGGACCCAGCCTGCCCACCGTGATGGTGCGCGAGAAAGCGCTGGACACCTACGACGTTGAGCCTGGCCCGACCGCCACGAAGACCGACACGCCCATCTTGCTGACGCCCCAGGCGGTGCAGGTGGTGCCGCGCGCGGTGCTCAACGACCAGAAGGCGCTGACACTCACCGACGCCGTGCGCAACGTGGCCGGTGTCGGCACCGATTTCGGCTTCAACGGCCTGGCCCAGCCGCTGCTCATCCTGCGCGGGTTCCAGAGCACGTCGATGACCGCGTCCGGAAGCATGTCCGGTATGTCCTCGTACTACCTCAACGGTGTCAAGGTCCAGGGCATTCCGCTGAACATGGCCAATGTGGATTCGGTCGAGGTGGTCAAGGGCCCGGCGTCGGTGCTCTATGGCCGCTCCGAGCCGGGTGGCCTGGTCAATGTGGTGCCGCGGGCGCTGACCGCAGCGCCCTACCTCGGCCTGGAACAGACCATCGGCCAGTACGGGCTGTCGCGCTCGCTGGTGGAGGCCGGTGGCGCCCTGAACGCGGACCGCACGGTGCTGGGTCGCGCCTCGGTCTCCTACGACCGCAACAGCACGAACCGCGATTTCGTGGAAAACCAGCTCGCCTCGTTCAGCGGCACCCTGGCCTGGGTGCCGGACAGGGACACCCGCGTGGCCCTGACGCTGGACCACAACGCACAGACCTACCGCAACGACTTCGGCATTCCGGCCGACGGCGACCGGCCGGCCGACCTGCCACCGACGCGCCAGTTCAACGATTCGCCCGAGCCGTCGAAGATCGACAGCAACTCGCTGCTGCTCGACGCCAAGACCCGCCTGTCCCCGAACTGGACCCTCAAGGGGCGCCTGGTGTCGTTGCGCTCCGACACGCGCGAGGTGGACGTGTGGCCGTACCGCGAGAACTACGGCCTGGCCCCGGAGACCTGCGACAACTCGGCCGGCCTTAGCCGACTGTGCCGCTACTACTTCTACGTGCGCCCCGACGGCCGCCTCAAGCTCGACCAGGCCACATTGGACCTGGTGGGCGAGGTGCAGCTCGGCGGACTTCAGCACAAGCTGCTGGCTGAGGTCGACCACTACCGCACGAAAAAGACGGGCGACCTCTACTTCACCCAGATCAACTCGGTGGATGTGTTCAATCCGTCCCTCGGGCAGGCGCCGGCATTGGACACGAGCTTCCCGATTCCGGCAGATGACTTCAACAAATGGATCAGCCTGACGCTGCAGGACCAGATCGCGTTCGGCAACGGCTGGCACGGCGTGTTCGCCCTGCGCCACGACCGCACCGAGGCCCTGTTCAGCACCACACCCGGCATCGAATCCAACAAGCAGTCGTTCACCACGCCGCGTGTCGGCGTGGTGTGGGAGTTCGTGCCGAACCAGACGCTGTACGCGCAGTACCAGGATTCGGTGGCCGCCAACAACGGCCGCGACAGCACAGGCAAGGCGCTGGAGGCCGAGCGCGCCCGCCAGGTCGAGGTCGGCTGGAAGCGGGCCGCGCTCGAAGGCCGCTTCAACACCACGGTGGCGGTGTTCGACCTTGAAAAGCGCAACCGCGCCGACTACAGCCTGTTCCCTATCGTCACCACCGTCGGCAAGGCGCGTTCGCGCGGGCTGGAGGTAGATGCCATCGGCCGCGTGCTGCCGCAGCTTGCGGTGATGGCGTCGTACACCTACCTGGACGCCAAGGTGACCGAAGACCCCAGCTACCAGGGCAAGCGCCTGGCCAACGCCGCGCGGCATTCCGGCAGCCTGTGGGGGCGCTGGAAGTTCGACGATCAGTGGGCCGCCGGCCTGGGCGTGTTCGCGCAGGGACAGCGCCAGGGCGACAACGCCAACAGCTTCCAGTTGCCGGGCTACGCGCGGGTGGACGCGATGCTGTCCTATGGCTTCCGTGCCGGCAGCGGCAAAGGCTCGCTGCAGTTCAACCTGAAGAACGTGTTCGACAAGGTTCACTACACCGGCAGCCACCCGCTGGTGAAGGACTGGATCCAGGTCGGCGCGCCGCGCACCGCCTCGCTGACGCTGCGCCTGGACTACTGATCGATACCCACTACAAGACCCGAGGAGTTTTTCAACATGAGCACATCCGTTCCCACCGCCGCGCCCGCACCGGCCAGCGCAGCCCCGACCCTGGGCAAGTTCCACATGCTGGCCTGGCGCTGGCATTTCTACGCCGGCCTTTACGTCGTGCCCTTTCTCACCATGCTGGCCATCACCGGCCTGGTGATGGTGTTCTTCACCGGCTTCCAGCACCGCCTGGGCATGACCATTCATGTGCAGCCGCAGGCGACCACGGCACCCGTCAGTGCGATGGCGCAGGCGGTGCTGGCCCAGCGGCCCGGCGCGCAGCTCAAGGAGTACGTCGCAGCCAAGTCCACCACGCAGCCGACCTGGTTCGTGGTGAAGGCGGACGGGCGCGACGAGGCCGTGGCCGTCAACCCCTACACCGCCGAGGTGCTGCGCACGGTGGACAAGGAGAACACCGTGTTCGCCTGGGCCGAGAAGATCCACGGCACGCTGCTGATCGGTGACCTGGGCGACCGGCTGATCGAGATCGCCGCCGGCCTGGGCATCGTGCTCATCGTCACCGGCGCCTATATGGCCTGGCCGCGCGGCGGGCAGGGCTGGGCAAGGGTGCTGGTGCCCGACCTCTCGGTCAAGGGGCGCAATACCTGGAAGTCGCTGCACGTGAGCGTGGCCTTCTGGATCGGTCTGGTGCTGGCCTTCTTCCTGCTGACCGGGCTGGCCTGGGCGGGCATCTGGGGCAGCAAGTTCGTGCAGCCCTGGGGCAGTTTCCCCGCCGCCAAGTGGGACGACGTGCCGAAGTCGGAAATGACCCATGCCGCTCTCGCCACCCCGGGCCTGAAGGAGGTGCCCTGGGGGCTGGAGCAGACGCCGATGCCGGTTTCCGGTTCGACCGCCGGCAAGCCCGGTGTTCCGGCGGGCCAGCCGGTCAACCTCGACACGGTCGACGCCTACGCGCGCTCCATCGGTTTCAGCGGCCAGTTCCACATCGCCGTGCCGCAGGACGAGACCGGCGTCTACAGCATCAGCGCCGACAGCATGAGCGGTGACCTGAGCAACCCGACCGGTGACCGCTTCGTGCACCTCGATCAGTACACCGGTCGCGTGCTGGCCGAGGCCTCGTTCACCGACTACTCGCCCATGGCCAAAGTCATGGCGATCGGCATCGCGCTGCACCAGGGCGACATGGGGCTGTGGAGCGCCTGGGCCAATGTGGTGTTCTGCCTGGCCGTGGTGTTCCTCTGCGTCAGCGGCATCGTGATGTGGTGGAAGCGCCGGCCCGCCAAGGCGGGACGTCTGGTGGCGCCGCGCGCGCCCGCCGACGCGGCGCTCTGGAAGACCGGTGCGGTGGTGATGCTGGCGGTGGCGCTGGCGTTCCCGCTCTCGGGCGCGGTGCTGGTGGCGGTGTTGCTGCTGGACGGCTTGCTGATCTCGCGCATCCCGGCGCTCAAGCAGCGGCTGAACTGAGGGGCTGCGATGCGCATGACACGACGACACGCGGGATCGGCCCTGGCCGCGCTCGCCGCCTGGGTGAGCCGCCCCGGCGCGGCGGGCCAGGAGGCCTCGGCTGAGCCCACCAAGGCCTCGGCCGACACCCACCACCAGCACGCCATCAAGAAGTACGAATCGCTCACCGGCGGCGACAAGCTGGTGATCGGCATGCTGGTCTACCCCAGCATGTTCCTGCAGGACCTGATCGGGCCGCTGACCGTCTTCGAGTCGCTGATGAACAAGGAGATCCACCTGCTCTGGAAGACCACCGAGCTGGTGGGCAACGAGGAGGGGCAGCCCAAGGCGCTGGTTCCGGTCACGCCGACCACGGCCTTCAAGGACTGCCCGGCCCGGCTCGACGTGCTGTTCGTTCCCGGTGGTGTGCCCGGCACCTTGACCGTCATGGAAGACCCGGAGGTGCTGGCCTTCCTGGCCGACCAGGGGTCGCGGGCACGCTACGTCACCAGCGTCTGCACCGGTTCGCTCATCCTGGGCGCTGCCGGCCTGCTCAAGGGCTACCGTGCGGCGTCCTACTGGGCCACGCGCGAGGTGCTGCGCGACCTGGGCGCGAAGCCGAGCCGCCAGCGCGTGGTGATGGACCGCAACCGCATCACCGGCGGCGGCGTCACGGCGGGCATCGACTTCGGCCTCACGCTGATCGCGAAGCTGCGCTCGCCGGCCTACGCCAAGGCGGTGCAGCTCTACCTGGAGTACGACCCGCAGCCGCCCTTCAACGCCGGCTCGCCCGACAAGGCACCGCGCCTCGCGCGCGAGTTCCTCACCGACATGTACGCCGAACTTGTGCGCGCGGCGCACGCCACTGCCCGGCGCGCCATGGCGCGCCTGGGCTGATCCCGCTGAAAGCCCATCATGAATCGAAGAAAACTCCTCTCGCACCTGTTGGTCCTGACGGCCCTGGTGGCCCCGGTCGCACAGGCCCACGACTTCAAGGCCGGTGACCTGCGCATCGACCATCCCTACGCCACGCCCTCACGCCCCGGCATGAGCACCGGCTCGGTGTACTTCCGCGGCATCAGGAACACCGGTTCGACCGCCGACCGGCTGCTGTCCGCCAGCACGCCGGCGGCCGACTCGGTCGAGATCCACCGCATGCAAATGGTCAAAGGTGGGCAGGGCGAGGTGATGCAGATGCGTGCGGAGCCGTCGCTGGAGATCCCGGCTGGCGCCACCGTGGTCATGAAGCACGGCACGACCGACGGCTACCACCTGATGCTGATTGGCCTGAAGGCGCCGCTCAACGACGGCGACCGCTTCCCGGTCACGCTTCGTTTCGAAAAGGCGGGCACCCATGTTGTCAACGTGTGGGTGCAGACGCCCCGCAACGCCAGCCATGAGACGGGCCATGGCGCTCACGCTGGTACCGATGCCCAGCAGATCGCCGACGCCATGAAACGCCAGTTCGACCGTCCGGAGGCGCCACTGAGTGTGGCGCCCGTGGTGATCGTCGGCGACGCCGCCGTCGCCGGTTGGAGCCAGCAAGGCAAGGGCGGTCGCGCCCTGCTGCGCAAGGAGAAAGCCGGCTGGGCCATCCATGTCTGCGCCGGCAAGGGCCTGACGCAGGCCGATGTGCTGGAGATGTCGGGCCTGCCCAAGGCGCAGGCGGCCGAGATGACGCGCGCGGTCGCGAAGGCCGAAGCCGGACTGGCGCCGGCGCAGCGTGCGCTGTTCGATTCGTTCGACGGCGTGATCAAGGTCGGTGGCGAGGGCGCTCCGGCCAACGGGCATGGTCCGCACGCGGCACCTGCCCACAAACACTGAAGCTGCTCAGTTCCCCCGCAAGGACCCGACATGAAACGACTCGCCCTTTCCCTGTGCGTGGTTGGCGCGCTGGCCGCCTGCTCCACCGCCGCCCCGACCGGCACCGCCGGGCTGCAGCCGGTCAAGCTGAACTTCGCCGCCGAGGTGAACGGCCAGGCCTTCGCCTGCGGCCAGCAGTACCCCGCCATCGGCACCACCCGTTCGACGGTGACGCCGTCGGACTTCCGCTACTACGTCAGCGAGGTGCAGCTGTTCACCGCCGACGGCCGGGCCGTGCCGGTGCAACTGGACCAGGACGGCGCCTGGCAGCTGGAGAACATCGCGCTGCTGGACTTCGAGAACGCCAGCGGCCCTTGCCGAAACGGCACCACGGGCGTGAACACCGCCGTGCGCGGCAAAGTGCCTGCGGGCACCTACACCGGCCTGCGCTTCACGCTGGGGGTGCCGTTCGCCCGCAACCACGGCGACCCCACGGTGTCGCCCGCACCGCTGAACAACACGGCGATGTTCTGGAACTGGCAGGGCGGCTACAAGTTCCTGAAGTTCGACACCACGTCCAGCGGCATCACGCCCGAAAAGCCAGCCGCCGCCAGCCCGCTGGGCCCGGTCACGCGCTACTCGGTGCACCTGGGCAGCACCCTGTGCGCCGGCAACAGCAAGACCGAGGCACCCAGTGCCTGCCAGAACCCCAACCGCATCACGGTCGAGTTCAAAAACTTCGACCTGGCGAAGCACAACGTCGTGGCCGACATCGGTCGAGTGCTGGCGGGCGCCAACGTGGACGTGAACGCGCCCATGACCTCACCCGGTTGCATGAGCTTCCTCAAGGACGGCGACTGCCCGCCGGTGATGGGCGCGCTCGGTCTGGCATACGACGGCGTCGCTGCGCCCGGATCGCAGCGCCTGTTTGCGATGCGCTGAGTGATGGCCGTGCCGTTGCGCTCCGTGACCGTTGCGGCCGTCGTGGCGGCTGGTGCCTGGCTGCTGCTGTCCGGCAGCAGCGCCGACGCCTTCCGCTGGAACCTGCCGGCCTGGGTGCCGCCGCCGGTGGTGCCGGCCGACAACCCGATGTCGGTGGCCAAGGTCGAACTCGGGCGGCACCTGTTCCACGACCCGCGCCTCTCGGCCGACAGTCGCATGTCTTGCGCCAGCTGCCACCACCAGGACAAGGCCTTCACAGACGGGCGTGCGGTGGCCGAGGGCATCACCGGCGAGAAAGGCGCGCGCAGTGCGATGGGCCTGGCCAACGTGGCCTACCTGCCAACGCTGACCTGGGCCAACCCGCTGCTCAAGTCGTTGGAGGTGCAAGCCCTGATCCCGATCTTCGGCGAACACCCGGTCGAGATGGGCATGGCCGGGCGCGAGGCCGAGCTGTTCGCGCGGTTGCGGAGCGACGCCACCTACCGGCGCCTGTTTGCGCAGGCCTTCCCGCCCGAGGCGCGGCTGGGCGAGGCCGCGCTGTACTCGCTGTCCACGGTGACCAAGGCCATTGCCGCGTTCGAACGCAGTCTGCTGTCGTTCAACAGCCCCTACGACCGCTACAAGTACGGCGGTGAACCGCAGGCCATCAGCGCGGCGGCCAAGCGCGGAGAGGCGCTGTTCTTCGGCGAAAAGATGGAGTGCTACCACTGCCACGGCGGTTTCACCTTCAACGACAACGTGACGCACAGCCGCCTGCCGTTTCCTGAGTTCGGGTACCACAACACCGGGCTCTACAACGTGGACGGGCAGGGCAGCTACCCGGCCGACAACCCGGGAATCGGCGAGTTCACCGGCGACGCCTCGGACCGCGGGCGCTTCCGCACCGCGAGCCTGCGCAACGTGGCGGTGACCGCACCCTACATGCACGACGGCTCGATAGCCACTCTGCAAGACGTGATCCGCCAGCACTACGCGCAGGCCGGGCGTTCCACGTCCGCCACCGGCCAACCCAGTCCGATGCGCAGCGAACTGCTGGTGGGCTTCGAAGTGAGCGACGACGAGGTGAACGACCTGGTCGCTTTCCTGAGCGCCCTGACCGGCCCCGATTTCCTCCCCGACCCCAGGCTGGGTAACCCCTGGCCCTCCCGCTGATTTTTCTCAAAGGAGTATTCATGACCTGGTTTTCTGTTCGCCGTCGCCACTGGGGCGCTGCCCTGATCGCATTGACCTGCCTCATCGGCGGCACCGCCTGGGCCGCCACCACCGAAGTCACCGACGCGATTGGCCGCAAGGTCAAGGTCACCCTGCCCGTGCAACGGGTGGCGGTGAACTTCAACTACGAAGAGTTCACCGCCGTGGCCGGCAAGGAGGCCTGGGCCAAGGTGGTGGGCATCTCGCGCGCGCCGTTCGAAGGCTGGCGCCCGGTCATCTTCAAGCGCTACGCAGCGGTGATCCCGAACCTGCAGGCCATGCCCGACATTGGCCATTCGGACGACGGCACCTTCAGCGCCGAGAAGGTGATCGCCCTCAAGCCTGATGTGCTGTTCATGGCCGAGTGGACCTTCAAGGCCATGCAGACCGCGCGCGACCAGATCGAGGCGGCTGGCATTCCCATCGTGGTGGTGGACTACAACGCCCAGTTGCTGGAGCGGCACCTCGCCTCGACCCGCGTGATGGGCAAGGTCATGGGCACCGAGGCACGGGCCGAAGAACTGGCCCAGCTCTACGAGCGCCAGTACAAGGACGTGATGGCGCGCGTGGCCAAGGCCTCGGGCGGAACGAAGAAGAAGGTCTATTTCGAACTGGGTCAGGCGGGCGCCGACACCGTGGGCAACAGCTACAGCGGCACCATGTGGGGAAAGATCACCACGCTGCTGGGCGCGGTCAACGTGGCCGATGGCAAGCTGCCCGGCCCCTGGGGACCGGTCAACGCCGAGGCGGTGATCGCCGACAACCCGGACCTGATCTTCATCGCGGGTTCTTCCTGGGTGAACAAGCCCAAGGCGGTGAAAACCGGCTACGAGGCCACAGCCGAGATCACACGCGCCACGCTGGCCCCCTATGTCCAGCGCCCCGCCTGGGCCGGTCTGAACGCCGTGAAGAACGGCCAGGTGCACGCCATCGAGCACGGTCTGTGTCGCACGCTGTTTGACTACGTGGCCATGCAGTACATCGGCAAGCAGCTCTACCCCGAGGCCTTCAAGGACGTGGACCCGGCAGCCAGTTTCAAGGCTTACCACGACAAGTACCTCCCGGTGCCCTACGCGGGCGTGTGGATGTTGGGTATGCGGCCCTGATGGAGGTCGTTGCCGAGACTTCTGCCGGCGGCCTGGCGCGGGCTTATCGGCGCGCCTGGTGGCGGCGCTGGTCGCTCGTGGCTTCGCTCATTGCCGTGGCGTTGCTGGGTTTCCTGCTTGACGTGGCGACCGGTCCGGCGTTTCTGCCGGTGGCCGATGTGGCGCGCACTGTGTTGCTGGGCGAGGGGCCGGAAGCCAGAGTCACGGCCATTGTCTGGTCGATCCGTTTGCCCGTGGCCTGCACCGCGCTGGTGGTGGGTGCGGCCCTGGGGCTGTCGGGTGCGGTGATGCAGACCATCCTGCACAACCCGCTGGCGTCCAGCTACACGCTGGGCGTTTCGGCCGGCGCGGGTTTTGGCGCTGCGCTGGTCATCGTGCTGGGTGGCGGTTTGCCCTGGCCCGAGACCGTGAGCATTCCGGTCATGGCGATCCTGTTTGCGGCGCTAGCCTGTGCCGGCGTCTACCTGATTGGTGGTGCGCGCGCGGCCACAGCCGAGGCGCTGGTGCTGGCGGGCATCGCGCTGCTGTTCCTGTTCCAGGCCCTGACCTCCCTGCTGCAGCTGATCGCGTCGCCCGAAGCGCTGCAGCAGGTGGTGTTCTGGCTGTTCGGCAGCCTTCAGAAATCGACCTGGCCCAAGCTGGCCATCATGGTGTCCGTGCTGCTCGTCGGTGGGATGCTGCTTTGGCCCATGGCCTGGCGTCTGACGGCGCTCAAGCTCGGCGACGCCCGGGCCGAAGGACTGGGCGTGAATGTCCGTTCGCTGCGCATTCGCAGCTTTGCGCTGATCTCCGCATTGACCGGTGTTGCCGTGGCTTTCGTCGGCACCATCGGCTTCGTGGGTCTGGTGGCGCCGCACATCGCGCGCATGCTGGTGGGCGAAGACCAGCGCGTGTTCCTGCCCGCCTCGGCGCTGGCGGGGGCGGCGCTGCTGTCGGTGGCATCTGTCGCGAGCAAGACGTTGATGCCTGGGGCAGTGTTCCCGATCGGCATCATCACTTCGCTGATCGGCGTGCCATTTTTTGTGGCCCTGGTGCTGCGCTCGCGGGGAGGTCACTGGTGAGTCTGGTGGCCCGTGGACTGTCGGTGCGCTACGGCGCGAGGCCTGCTCTGCACAGCATTGATCTGGACCTTCTGCCGGGCCAGCTCGTGGCCCTGCTCGGGCCCAACGGGTCGGGCAAATCGACGCTGCTTCGCAGCATTGCCGGGCTGCTGCCGCACGAAGGCGTCGTGACCCTGGCCGGGGAGCCGCGCCATTCGCAACGCATCGGCTACATGCCCCAGGACACGTCGGCCACGGCGGCGCTGACCGTGATGGAGACGGTGCTGCTCGGTCGAGTGGAGCGACTGCGCTGGCGTGTGTCCGATGAAGAAATCGCCGCCGTGGCGTCGGTGCTGCGGCGCTTGGGCATTGAGGCTCTGGCTTCGCGCGGACTGCGCGAACTGTCCGGCGGGCAGCGGCAGTTGGTGTTTCTGGCGCAGGCGCTGGTGGCCGAGCCCTCGGTGTTGCTGCTGGATGAGCCGATCAGCGCACTGGACCTGCGACACCAGCTGGAGGTGATGGAGACCGTGAGTGCCCTGACGCGCGAGCGGGGACTGGTAACGCTGGTGGTGTTGCACGACCTCAATGCGGCCACTCGCCATGCCGACCGGCTGCTGTTGATGCGGGAGGGTCGGCTGCACATGCAGGACTCTGCTGAATCGGGGCTTTCACTCCGAGATGTGGAGGCGGTGTTCGATATCGAGGCCGAATTGCTCAGTGGGCAGCGCGTGGGCCAGGTGATTGCTCCCTGGCGTTCCCGACCCAGATTGATTTCGAGCTGAGTCGCACCTCAGCGCAGGTGCACGCCCGGCGCCGGCGGTGTGGTGTCCGTGGCACCGCGTTCGAAGGTGACGACGTGGTCGACCTGGGCGCGGATGCCGATCCATTCGCCGATGGCGTGGTTGTGGTGCGAGGGCACGTGCGTCATCAGCGTCTCGCCGCTGGACAGGCGCAGCGTGTAGAGGAACTCCGAGCCGCGGAAGGCCTTGCGCACGATCTGCGCCTTCACCGGCGCGTCGTCGTCGTGCACGATGTCGTCGGCGCGCAGCAGCACGTCGCACAGCCCGGCCTCGTAGGCCGAGGGCAGCGGGCATTCCTCGACATCGAGCAGCGCGCCCATGGGCGTCTGCACGATCACCTCGCCGGCCACCTGCTGGATCTGGGCCGGCGCGAACACGCCGTGACCAATGAACTCGGCCACGAAACGCGTGGCGGGCCGGTGGTAGAGCGCGTAGGCGTCGTCCCACTGGTGCAGGTGGCCCTGGTGCATGACGCCGATCAGGTCGCCGATGGCGAAGGCTTCGAGCTGGTCGTGGGTGACGAAGAGGGCGGTGGCGCCAGCGGCCTTGAGGATGCCGCGCACCTCGTGCGCCAGCCGCTCGCGCAGGTCGACGTCAAGGTTGGAAAAGGGCTCGTCCAGCAGCAGCAGACGGGGGCGCGGCGCCAGGGCGCGGGCAAGCGCCACGCGCTGCTGCTGGCCGCCGGAGAGCTCGTGCGGGTAGCGCGCCTGCATGCCGTCCAGGCCCACCAGCGCCAGCACCTCGGCCACGCGCTGCTCGCGTTCGGCGCGTGGCAGCCTGGCGATGCCGAAGGCCACGTTGCGGCCGACATCGAGGTGGGGGAACAGCGCGTAGTCCTGGAACACCATGCCGATGCGCCGCCGCTCGGCCGGCACGTGCAGCGAACCGTCGCTGACGGTTTCGCGCTCCAGCGTGATGCTGCCGGCGTGGGCCCGCTCCAGGCCGGCCACCGCGCGCAGCAGCGTGGTCTTGCCGCAGCCCGATGGACCGATCAGCACGCCGATGTCGCCCGCACGAAGGCCGAGCGACACGCCGTCCACCGCGGGGTGGGACGAGCCGGGGTAGCGGACGCTGAGCTGGCTGACCTGGAGGAACATGGTGGCTCATTGTAGATAACTACAATTCTCATTTGTGTTGTCCCGCATTTCCTCCACCGTTGGTCTGCTGCTGCTGGCCCTGGCGCTGACCCTGCCGGTGCTGGCGCTGCTGGCGTCCTGGTCCCAGTTCGACGCAGCGGCGCGCGAGGTGCTCGCGGAAATGTCGCGCACCGTGCTGCCGGACTACACCTTGACGTCGGTGGTGCTGTGCCTGAGCGTGGCGCTCGGCGTGGCCGTGGTGGGCATGGCCACCGCCAGCGCCGTCACCCTGTTCGACTTCCCCGGGCGGCGCGTGTTCGAGTGGGCGCTGCTGCTGCCGCTGGCCATGCCGGCCTATGTGGTGGCCTACGCCTACACCGACTTCCTGCAGTTCAGCGGCCCGCTCCAGGTCTGGATGCGCGAGAGTTTTGGCCTGCGCGGGCGGGTGTTCCCCGAAATCCGCAACACGCCCGGCGCAGTCTGGGTCTTCACCTTCTCGCTCTACCCTTATGTCTACCTGCTGGCGCGCACGGCGCTGACCGAGCGCGCGGCGCAGCTGATGGAGGCGGCCCGCCTGCTGGGCGCGCCGCTGTCGCGCCGCATCCGCGAGGTGGCGCTGCCGCTGGCGCGCCCGGCCGTGGCGGCGGGGGTGGCGCTGGCGCTGATGGAGACGCTGGCCGACTTCGGCGTGGCCAGCTACTTCGGCATCCAGACCTTCACCGCCGGCATCTACAAGGCGTGGCTGTCCATGGACATGCCGCTGGCGGCGGCGCAGCTGGCCACCATGCTGCTGGCACTGGTGGCGCTGCTGCTGTGGCTGGAGCGGCGCGCGCAGCAGCGCATGCGCTTTGCTTCGCTGCGCGGCCAGCGCGCCGGCAGCGCCGATGCACAGCCGGTGCGCCTGTCCGGCGGGCGCTCGCTGCTGGCCTGGCTGGCCTGCGCGCTGCCCATCCTGTTTGGTTTCGTGCTGCCGGTGCTGTTCATGCTGCGCCCGCTGATCGGCGGCTGGGAAGAGCTGCCCTGGACCTCGTTCGTGCAGTGGGCCGGCAACAGCGTGCGCCTGGCCGCCATCAGCGCGGCGGCGGCCACGGTGCTGGCCCTGGTGCTGGCGTTCGCCGTGCGCACGCGGCCCGGCGCCCTGACGCGGGGCGTGGTGCAACTGGCGGGGCTGGGCTACGCGGTGCCGGGCGCGGTGATCGTGGTCGGCCTGCTGCTGCCGGTGGGCTGGGCGCAGAAGGCCTTTCCCGAGGGCAGCATCGGCTACTGGGTGACCGCGACCGTGCTGGGCATCGTCTGGGCTTACCTGGTGCGCTTCACGGCGGTGGCCCTGCAGTCGGCGCAGAGTGGCTACGCGCGTATCCCGGCGAGCCTGGACGACTCGGCCCGCATGCTCGGCACCACCGGCGCTGCGCTGGCCGCCCGCGTGCACTGGCCGCTGTTGCGGCGCACGACCGCGGCGGCGGCGCTGCTGGTGTTTGTGGACGTGATGAAGGAGCTGCCGGCCACCCTGGTGCTGCGGCCGTTCAACAGCGACACCCTGGCGGTGGTGGCGTACCAGCTGGCGCGCGACGAGCGCCTGGGGGAGGCAGCCTTGCCGGCCCTCACGCTGGTGCTGGTGGGCCTGGTGCCGGTGATCATGCTCTCGCGCACGCTGCGCCAGCGGTGACTGGTACCACCAACAGGAATCGAACCTGTATCTAGCGCTTAGGAGGCGCTCGTTCTATCCATTGAACTATGGCGGCTTGAGAGAGCCCGCATTGTATGTGCGGTGCCCGGGCGCTTTCAGTCGTAGCGCTGGGTGAAGATCAGGTCGATCGCGTTCTCGGTGCCGGCGCGCGCGCGCAGGGTCAGGCGGCGCGAGAGGTCGTACAGGATCGAGACCGTGCTCATGGCGCCGGCCAGGCTCTGTTCGTAGCTCAGGTAGAGGTCGCTGGAGAGGCGCTTGCCCAGCGTGAGGGCCGCGGCCGTGGTGGTGCCGTCGGCGCTGGTGCCCGAACCGGAGAAGCCGATCTCGTCGATGCCCAGCGTGCGCGCCAGCGCGCCGTCCAGCGGCTCGCCACCGCGCGAGAGCAGGCGCCGCGCCGCCTGCTGCAGCACGAAGGCCTGCGCCCCCGCGGCCGAGGCCGGGCGACCGAGCACGAGCCAGGCCAGCTTGTCGCCGTCGGGCAGATCGGGGTCGGCGAACAGGGCCACGCGTGGGGCCTGGGCATTGCCGCTGAGCTGCACGCCCACGCGCTGGTTGGTGTTTTCGGGCAGCACCCGCTCGGCGCGGATGTCCAGCGCCGGGTCGTCGTAGGGGCCTGTGAAGCGCAACACGCCGGAGGTGATGCGCAGCTTCTGGTCGTAGGCGCGGTAGGTTCCGTTGACCGTGCGCACTTCGCCCAGCACGCGCGGCGTGGGCAGGGCGGGCGTGGCGCGCACGTTCAGCTGCCCTTCCAGCCGCGCCTCCAGGCCCTGGCCGCGCACCTCGAACTGTGGCCCCAGGTCCAGCGTGACCGAGACGTCCGGCTGCACGCGCTGACCATTGGCAGCGGGCGCAGGCAGGTCGCGCGTGCTGCGCACCACCACGTCGTCGCCCAGGCTGGGCGTGCTCTCGTCGGGCAGGATGAACAGGGCCGAGTCGGCCTTGAGCTGGCCACGCAGCTGCAGCAGGCGGCCGTCGAGCGTGGCATTGGCCTCGCCCGACAGCGTGAGGCGGCGGTCGGGTCGGCTGGAGATGCGCAGGCGCTGCGCCTGGGCCTTCAGCTCGATGTAGGGCTGGCGCAGCAGGCTGCCGGGCACGCTGCGCCACTCGGCCTGGCCGCTGGCTTCCAGTGTGCCGCCGCTGGCTGCGCCGCCCGGGCCCTGCAGGCTGAAGCGGTCGACCCGGATGCGCTCGCCCGCGAGGGTGGCGCGCAGCTGGCCGTTGGTGAAGGCGATGCCGTCGACGACGGAGCGCAGGGCCAGCTCGTCGGCCTGCAGGCTGCCGCTCCATGCGGGCGATCCGCGGGTGCCGCCCAGGCGGGCGTCGGCGCTGAGCGTGCCCTGCATGCGCCAGCCGGGCGGCGCCAGCAGCGACCACACACCGACCTGCGGCAGCCGCACCTGCGCCGAACCGCTGAGCGGCGCGCTGGCGGGCCACCAGCGTTCGAGTGGGTCGCTGCTGTCGCCGGTGCCACTGCCTAGCGTGCTGGCGAGGTCGGCGCTGGCCTGGCCCAGGCGTTCGGTGTCCCAGCGCAGCAGCGCCTGCAGCCGCCGGTCCTGCACGTTCAGGCTCAGGCGCGCGTCCCGCACGCCGGCCGACAGGGGCGCCTCCGGGCCGCCGTTGCCGCCGTTCCAGCGCAGGTCGCCGCTGCGCCGCTGCAGGCTGGCCGCCAGGGTGAACGGCGCGGACGGGTTCGTGGGCAGGCGCAGGTCCCAGCCGCCGTCCAGCACCAGGTCGCCGGCCAGGCCGTTCGAGGCCAGCGGGGAC
Organism: Hydrogenophaga flava NBRC 102514; assembly: GCF_001571145.1. GTDB lineage: Bacteria > Pseudomonadota > Gammaproteobacteria > Burkholderiales > Burkholderiaceae_C > Hydrogenophaga > Hydrogenophaga flava. Next base: position 136,475 of record NZ_BCTF01000004.1, on the reverse strand, counting down.
GGCGCCTGCCCCAGGGCCGCAAACGACTCCAGCCAGGGCGGCGACAGGCCCTGCAGCCGGCCCCGGGTCTCCAGCGTATGGGTCTGCCAGACCAGCCGCTGCCAGTCCAGGGTGAGCGGGGTCTGGGGTGCGGCCGCGGTGCCGGGCAGGGGGCTGAGCGACAGCGCGCCGGTGCCCGCGTCCAGTGCCAGGCCAGTGGCCGGGTCGATGGTCCACCCCAGCCGCAGTGGTGTGGTGCTGTCCAGCCGCCAGCCAGGTGCTCGGGCCGATGCCGTTTCGGGGCTCAGCCGCAGCTGCAGGCGGGACAGGTCGAGCCGGCCGCCCGTGGTGGCCACGCCCAGCTGCCCTCCCGCGTCCAGGCCCAGACGCCAGCCGGCGGTGGTGGCGCTGCCGGCCGCGGTGAGCGCGAGGGCGTCCAGCGGGCCGGTGGCGCTCAGCGCCACGTCGTCGATGCGCAGCGGCGCGGCGCCGTCACCGCCCTGCCAGCCGAGGCCGGGCAGGTTCAGCGTGGCCTGCAGCCGGGGCGGTGCCACCGGGTTCGCAGGTGCTGTTGGGGAACCGGGTGCCGCTGCCGGCGCCGGCCAGCCCAGCGCGGCCAGCCCGCCCGACCACTGCACGCGGGCGCTGCCGCCGTTGTCGGCGCGCAGCCGGTCGAGCGAGGCGAGGGCGTCGCGTGCCGATGCGCTCCACACCGGCAGGCTGCGCAGGCCACGCACCCAGTCGAGCAGGCGGGGCGTGTTGTCGAGCCGCACGCGCAGCTCGCCCTGTCCGCTGGCGTGGGCGGCCTGGCCGTCCCAGTCCAGCCGCGCCCCGGGCAGCTCCAGACCCCAGCGGCCCTGCAGGCTGCGCTGCGCCGGCTCCAGCCGGCCCTGGCCCTGCAGCCTCGCGCCCACCGCGCCCAGCTGCGCCTGCAGGTCGATGGCGCCGGCAGGGGCGGGTGAAGGCGCGGCGCGCGCGCTGGCGCTGCCGTCCAGCACGCCGGGCGGCAGCGTGCTCCAGAGCCGCGTGGACTGCACGCCTTGGACCTGGAGTTCGCCCTGCCAGTCGGTGATGGCCGGTGCGCCCGGGCCGCCGGTGCCCAGTGCAAACGAGGCCTGCCCTTGCAACGTGCCACCACCCAGCCGCGCCTGCAGTCCGCGGACGGCCCAGCGCCCGCCACTCTGCAGCACCTCGGCCTGCAACTGCTGCAGCGGCAGACCCTGCTGGTCGGCGGGCTGCTCGCGGGCGTTGCTCAGCTGCACCCGGGCGCGCCAGCCGTCGCCTTCGGGCTGCGCCTGCAGCTGCCCGCTCAGCGCGGTCACCGGCGCGGTCGGCCAGAGCATGGCGAGGTTGAGTGCGCGCGCGTTCACGTCGGCGCTGTGCAGGGGCTGGTCGGCCCAGGGCAGGACACGGGCGGTGAGCGACAGAGAGGTGGCGTCCGGGCCGGTGGCGCCGTCGGCGGGTTGGGCCTGGGCGCTGATGTCGAGCGCGGCGCCGGCACCGGCCAGCGTGCCGCTGGCGCGCGCCTGGGCCTGCAGCTGCAGCGCGGGCCTGTCGGGCACAGGGCCCTGCACCTCGCCCTGCAAGGCCAGCGCCAGGGGCAGCGGGGCCTGCGCGCCCAGGTTGAGCTGCCCGCGGTAGCGCCCGTCGGCCCACTGCAGCGAATCGAGGCGCAGGCGGTGCACCGCGTTCACGCCCGGCGTGTCGGGCAGGGCGGGTTCGCCCACTGGCGTGGACAGCGCGGCGTAGCGGTAGTGCCCTGCGATGTCCGTGGCGCTCAGCGTCTGCCGGCCGGTGAGTTCGAAACGCTCCAGCGAGAAGCCCAGGCTCAGCAGCAGGGGCAGGCTCAGGTCCGCCAGTGGCTCGCTCGGCGTGGGAGGGCGCTGGTCGTCCACCCGCAGGCTGCGGATGGCCAGCGAAGGGATGTGCAGACCCCGGCCCCGCAGCGCGTCGGTCCAGAGGGCGTCGCCCCACTGCAGCGCCACGCCCTCGGCCTGCACCGAGAGGCCGTCCTGCGACCAGCGCAGGCTGCCGATACGCCCGCCGCCGCGCAGGCTGCCTTCGACGCTCTCGGTCTGCAGGCGGCCCGGCGAAGCGTCCGCTTCCTGGGTCCAGCGTTGTGCCCAGGTCAGGGCCTGGGCGAGCGAGCCGGGCGTGCCGGCCCATAGCCAGAGCGCGACCACCGCAGCGAGCAGCAGACCCAGCGCGCTGCCCGCCAGCCACAGCCCGGTCCGAAGTGTGCGCATCAGAAACTGAACCCCACGTTGAGGTGGACGCGCAGGCGCTTGGGCCCCAGGCCATAGGCCAGGTCCAGCTGCAGCGGCCCCACCGGGCTGTTGTAGCGCAGGCCGGCGCCCACGCCCACCTTGGGACTGGTGTTCGAGGCCTGGTTGGTCACGATGCCAGCGTCGGCAAACAGCACGCTTTCCCACTCGGTGCGCACGCCGCCTCGCCAGATCGGGCGCTGCCATTCGACGCTGGCCACCGCCATGTAGCGCCCCGGTGCGACGCTGCCGTCGGCCTGGGGCACGCCGATGTCGCGCAGACCGTAGCCGCGCACCGTGTTGTCGCCGCCGGTGAGGAACAACTGCGTGTCGGGGATGCGGGCCGCAGTGTCGGCCAGCAGTGCGCCACCCTGCAGTCGCAGGGCCAGCCGGCCGAGGCGGCTGGGCGGCGGGGAGGTGGTGGGTTCGCGCGTTTCAGCTGTGTCGGTCCAGGCGCCGAGCCCACGGTCCAGCGACCAGTAGCCCAGCCAGCGCGCCTGCGTGCTCAGGAACGGCTTGCGCTCGCTGCCCAGTGTGGTGCCGGCGCCCAGCGTCAGGCCCAGGCCGTATCCGCTCTGGGGAAAGGGCAACTGATCGAAGCGGCGCCAGGTCCAGCCGTAGTTGACCGAGACGGCGGCCTCGTTGCCGTCGGACGAAAGGCTCGCGAGCGCGGTGTTCACGGTGCGCGCGCGGTCGTATTGCACGAAGTAGCGCCGGTCCATGCGCGGGCTGTTCTGCGCCTTGCCCAGGCTCAGCCGCAGGCTGGAGACGGTGGTGTCGCCGTCGATCTGCCGCGCCAGGCGCCCGCCCGTCAGCCAGTGCCAGCCGTCGTCCTCCACCGGCGCGCTCCAGTCGGTGGACAGCAACTGGTCGTGGCGCTCCAGCTGCAGCTTGCTGCGCGCCTGCCATCCCAGGAACGGCATGCGCAGGTGCTGGTGTTCCGCCGAGAGGCGAGGGCCGTTGTTGGTGCTGCCGCCGATGCCGAGCACCACCTTCTTCAGCGGCGCCTCGCGCACCTGCACGACCACCGGCGCGGGGGCGTCGGCCTCGCCGGCAGCATCCAGGTCCACATAGGCGAACACCGAGCTGTAGTAGCCGGTGTCGGCGATGTGCTGCTGCGCGTCCTGCAGCCGCGACAGGCTGTAGTCGGCGCCTGGTCGCAGGCCGGCCAGCCGCACCAGGCGCTCGACCGTGCGCGGGTCGTAGCGCTCGGCGCCGTCCACCCGCACCTCGCCGATCCGCACCGGCGCGCCCGAGTCGAGTTCGATGTGCCAGTGCGCGGCGTGGCCGGTGGCGTCGATGTCGCTCAGGCTGTTGGCGATGCGCGCGCGCGGGTAGCGCTCGGCGGTGAGCAGGCGCAGGGTGTCGGACTTGGTGCGGTCCCAGGCCGCCTGCGAGAAGGGCTGCCCCACCGCCTGCTGGCTGCGCCGGCGCACGGCCTCGCGCTGGTCCTCGGCCTCGGCGTGGCGGGCGATGTCGCCGCTGAAATAGACCGCCGAGGACGCCACCCGGGTGGCCGGGCCGGGCTCGACGCGGATCAGCACCTCGCCCAGCGCAGGGTCGCCCGGCCGGCGGGTGACGGCCACCTCCGGCGAAAAGAAACCTTGCGTGCCCAGCAACTGCCGCAGGTTGTCGGGCGCCGCGAGCAGCAGTCGGTCGAGTTCACCGCTGTCCAGGTCCGGCAGGTGGCGGTAGCGCTGCAGCTCGACGTGGCGCGACAGGAACGCCTGCAGGTCTGGCGGCGCCTGCAGCGTGATCGCAAAACGTTCGGGCGCGCTGCGGGTGTCGCTGGCTTCGGGGGCGCTGCCCGGTTCGGACTCCGCCGCCTGCAGCGGCATGCCCAGGAGCAGCAGCGACAACAGACAAAAAAGCCGTGTGGAAGCCACACGGCGCCGGGGGGTGAGGGTCATGCAGGCTTATTTCGAGAGCATTCTCATCGTGTCCTCCAGCCCCTTGAGGGTCAGCGGGAACATGCGCTGGCCCACGAGTTGCTGGACGATGCTGATGCTCTGTCGATACTGCCACACGCCCTGAGGTTCCGGGTTGATCCAGGCAAATTTCGGGAAGGCGTGTGTGAGCCGTTGTAACCACTCCGCACCCGCTTCCTCGTTGTTGTATTCCACGCTGCCACCGGGCTGCAGGATCTCGTAGGGGCTCATGGTCGCGTCGCCCACGAAGATCAGTTTGTAGTCCTTGTTGTACTTGCGGATGATGTCCCAGGTCGGGAACTTCTCGGCATAGCGGCGCTTGTTGTTCTTCCACATGAAGTCGTAGACGCAGTTGTGGAAGTAATAGAACTCCAGGTGCTTGAACTCGGCCTTGACGGCGGAGAAAAGCTCCTCGACGCGCTGGATGTGCTCGTCCATGGTGCCGCCCACGTCCATCAGCAGCAGCACCTTCACGTTGTTGTGCCGCTCCGGGATCATCTTGATGTCCAGCCAGCCGGCGTTGGCGGCGGTGGCGCGGATGGTGTCGGGCAGGTCCAGTTCGAGCTCGTGGCCTTCGCGTGCGAACTTGCGCAGGCGGCGCAGGGCGACCTTGATGTTGCGCGTGCCCAGCTCCTGCGTGTCGTCGTAGTCGCGGTAGGCGCGCTGGTCCCACACCTTCACCGCCGACTTGTTGCCGCCCTTGCCGCCGATGCGAATGCCCTGCGGGTTCTTGCCGCCGTGGCCGAAGGGCGAGGTGCCGCCCGTGCCGATCCACTTGTTGCCGCCCTCGTGGCGTTCCTTCTGCTCTTCGAGGCGCTTCTTCAGCGTCTCCATCAGCTCGTCCCAGTCCATCCTGGGCGCGTTGGCGATCTGCTCGTCGGAGAGGATGCGTTCCATCTCCTGGCGCAGCCAGTCGGCCGGGATCGGCTTGCTGAAGTCCGCGATCATCTCCACGCCCTTGAAGTAGGCGGCGAATGCGCGGTCGAACTTGTCGAAGTGCTTCTCGTCCTTGACCAGCGCGGTGCGGGCCAGAAAGTAGAAGTCGTCCATCGTGCAGGCGTCCGGGTTGGTCGGCCCGACCACGTCCGCCTTGAGCGCTTCGAGCAGCGTCAGGTATTCCTTGACCGAGGCCGGCAGCTTGGCCGCGCGCAGGGTGTAGAAGAAGTCGATCAGCATAGAACCCGTCCTGTGACTTGGTGCAGACAGGGAGGTGTGTTGCGCGGCACCTGTGCCGAACTACTTGTTGTACTCGCCACTGCAATAGGGGTCATACGGCTGGGAGCCATCGCTGCGTTTGGGCTTGTCGCAGCGCCCGCCACTTGGAGGACTGGAGCAGGCCGAAAGCAATGCCAGGAGCGCAGCCAGGCAGGCGAGTCTTTTCATCATGGTTCGATCCTCCTTCACCGGTTCCTCTGGTTCATGAACACCAGCTTTTCAAACAGCGTCGTGTCCTGCTCGTTCTTGAGCAGGGCACCCACCAGCGGAGGGATCGACACCTTGTTGTCGGCGCTCTGCAGCGCTTCGAGCGGGATGTCTTCGGCCATCAGCAGCTTGAGCCAGTCCAGCAGCTCGCTGGTGGACGGCTTCTTCTTCAGGCCGGGCAGGTTGCGCACGTCGTAGAAGGTCTTCATCGCCACCGTCAGCAGCTCGTCCTTGAGCTTGGGGAAATGCACGTCCACGATCTTCTTCATCGTGTCGGCATCCGGGAACTTGATGTAGTGGAAGAAGCAGCGGCGCAGGAAGGCGTCGGGCAGTTCCTTCTCGTTATTCGATGTGATGAAGACCAGCGGCCGGTGCTTGGCCTTGATGAGTTCGCGCGTCTCGTAGCAATAGAACTCCATGCGGTCGATTTCGCGCAGCAGGTCGTTCGGGAATTCGATGTCGGCCTTGTCGATTTCATCGATCAGCAGGGCCACCGGGCGGTCAGCGGTGAAGGCCTGCCACAGCACACCCTGCACGATGTAGTTGCGGATGTCCTTCACTCGCTCGGCGCTGTCGGCGGTGTTGAGCTGGCTGTCGCGCAGGCGGTTCACCGCGTCGTATTCATAGAGGCCTTGCTGCGCCTTGGTGGTGGACTTGATGTGCCACTGAAGCAGCGGCATGTCCAGCGCCTGCGCCACTTCTTCGGCCAGCATGGTCTTGCCGGTGCCGGGTTCGCCCTTGACGAGCAGCGGGCGCTTGAGCGTGATGGCGGCGTTGACGGCCAGCATCAGGTCCTGCGTGGCGACGTAGTTTTGTGAGCCTTGGAACTTCATGGAAGAGCGGGAAAGAACGGTGGATGGGCCTGTGGGTCAGGGTTATCAATAAGCCGTTATTGATGGTCGAGTCTATATAATCGTCTGTTGATTTTTATCAATCGTTCACTTCATTGTGCTTGCAAAATGACCCATCCGCTGCCTACGTTCGCCCGTACTGTTGTCGCCGCTGCGACCCTTCTTGCAGCGGTTTCGGCTGCCCAGGCGCAAGGTGTGACCGGCTCGGCCGAGGCCGGTCAGAAAAAAGCTGAAATGTGCATTGGTTGCCACGGCATCAAGGGCTACCAGAACAGCTTCCCCGAGATCCACAAGGTCCCCAAGATTTCGGGTCAGTCCGACAAATACATCGTCTCCGCGCTGACCGCCTACAAGAAGGGCGATCGCAAGCACCCGTCCATGCGTGGCATCGCCGGTTCGCTCTCCGAGCAGGACATGGCCGACCTGGCCGCGTTCTATTCCGCGCAAGCCGGTGCCGCGCCGGCGGAAACGCCCAAGACGGCGAGCGCTGCCGCCGCCGCCCTGATCCAGAAGGGTGCCTGCGCTTCCTGCCACGGCGCCAACTTCGCCAAGCCCATCGATCCGAGCTATCCCAAGATCGCTGGCCAGCACTCCGACTACCTCTACGTCGCGCTCAAGTCCTATACGGTCGAGGGCAACAACGTGGTCGGCCGCTCCAACGGCGTGATGGCCGGCATCGCCAAGCAGTTCAAGCCCGCCGAAATGCGCGAGATCGCCAAGTACCTGGGTTCGCTGGACGGCGACCTGCAGACGGTGCCGCAGTCGCGCTTCCGCTGATTGAAAGCCGCCCATGAAAAAGCCGCTCACTGAGCGGCTTTTTTGTTTCAGTCCTGGGTGGCGCGGCGCCGCACCTGGTCGATGTAGGCCTGACCGTCGGGCGGACGGCCCGAGCGCTGGCTTTCCCAGATCATGCGGCCCAGGCACTCCATCACCTCGTGGTGGGCGGCGTGCAGGTCGCCGCGGCGCGCGGTCAGCAGTTCCACTGCCTGCCGGATACCGGGGGGCTGGTCGATGCTGCACTGCTCGCTGATCGACAGGTGCATGGACAGGTGCAGGAAGGGGTTCTCCTGCCCGCCGTCGCCGGGGGTGCCCATCTGCGCCAGCGCCGCATCGACGTCCGAGAGAGCGGCGTGGTACTCCGGGTGCTCGGCGATCCACTGGCCGGCCAACATCTCGATGGCCTCCATGGCCTCACCGGACTGTTGCTTGGCGTGCACGGCACAGAAGAAGCGCCGGACATCGGCTTGGGACGGACTGAACATGGATGCATTATCCTGCATGTCTTTCGAGGAGACACACCATGCCACAGGCATTCATCTGCGACGCCATCCGCACCCCCTTCGGCCGCTACGGCGGCGCCCTGTCCTCCGTGCGCACCGACGACCTCGGTGCCATTCCCCTGAAGGCGCTGATGGCGCGCAATCCTTCGGTGGACTGGGAAGCCGTGACCGACGTGCTCTACGGCTGCGCCAACCAGGCCGGTGAAGACAACCGCAACGTCGCCCACATGAGCAGCCTGCTGGCCGGGCTGCCGCTGGAGGTACCGGGTGCCACCATCAACCGCCTGTGCGGCTCGGGGCTGGACGCTGTGGGCACGGCCGCACGCGCCATCAAGGCCGGAGAAGCGGGCCTGATGATCGCCGGCGGCGTGGAGAGCATGAGCCGCGCGCCCTTCGTCATGCCCAAGGCCGAGAGCGCCTTCAGCCGTGCCAACGTCGTCTACGACACCACCATCGGCTGGCGCTTCGTCAACAAACTGATGAAGGAGAAGTACGGCGTGGACTCCATGCCCGAGACGGCTGAGAACGTGGCGACCGATTTCAAGATCGAGCGCGAAGCCCAGGACCGCATGGCCCTGGCCAGCCAGATGCGCGCGGTGGCGGCGATCAAGGCCGGCCATCTGGCGCGCGAGATCTGTCCGGTGAGCATTCCGCAGAAGAAGGGTGATGCGGTGGTGGTCGACACCGACGAACACCCGCGCGAGACCAGCCTGGAAGCACTGGCCAAACTCAAGGGGGTGGTGCGACCCGACGGTACGGTGACCGCCGGCAACGCCAGCGGCGTCAACGACGGCGCCTGCGCCCTGCTGCTGGCCGACGAGGCCACGGCGGCAAAGAACGGCCTGACGCCCAAGGCCCGCATTGTGGGCATGGCCACGGCCGGTGTGGCGCCGCGCATCATGGGCATCGGCCCGGCACCGGCCACGCAGAAGGTCCTGGCCCAGACCGGGCTGACGCTGGAGCAGCTCGACGTGATCGAACTCAACGAGGCCTTTGCGGCCCAGGGCCTGGCCGTGCTGCGCATGCTGGGCCTCAAGGACGACGACGAGCGCGTGAACGCCTGGGGCGGCGCGATCGCGCTCGGCCACCCGCTGGGCGCCAGCGGCGCGCGGCTGGCCACTACGGCGGTCAACCGCCTGCACGCCACGGGTGGGCGCTATGCGCTGTGCACCATGCGCATCGGCGTGGGCCAGGGCATTGCGTTGATCATCGAGCGCGTGTGAGCGCGCTGCCGCTGATCACCGACCCGTTCTTCTACGCGGTCTCGATCCCCGCGGTGCTGCTGCTGGGCGTGAGCAAGAGCGGCTTCGGTGCGGGCTTCGGTTCGCTGGCTGTGCCCATGATGGCGCTGGCGGTCACAGTGCCGCAGGCGGCGGCGATCCTGATGCCGGTGCTGCTGGTGATGGACCTGCTGGGCATGGCGGCATTCCGCAAGGATGTGGACCGGGCGCTGCTGAAGTTCCTGCTGCCGTTCGGCTTGGCCGGCATCGTCCTGGGCACCGTGTTGTTCCGCGTCCTGGATGCCCGGGTGGTGGCCGGGGTGGTGGGGCTGGTGACGCTGCTGTTCCTGGCGCAGCGCCTGCTGTTTCCGCCCCGCGCCGACAGCCCGCCACCGCCGAAATGGCTGGGCGCGATCCTGACGGCCACGTCCGGCTTCACCAGTTTCATCGCCCACGCGGGCGGGCCGCCAATCAATGCCTATGTGATTCCGCTGAAGCTCAGACCAGTGCTGTTCACCGGCACCATGGCCTTCTTCTTTTTCTTCATCAACCTCTCCAAATGGATTCCGTACGCCTGGCTGGGTCTGCTGGACTGGCGCAACATGGCCACCTCGCTGGCGTTGCTGCCGTTCGCGCCGATCGGGGTGTGGGTGGGCGTGCGCATCGCGCACCGCATCAACCAGGTCCTGTTCTACCGCATGGTCTATACCGGCATGTTCCTGACCGCGGTCAAGCTGCTCTGGGACGCGCGGCCGTTAACATAGCCGGCGTTCCGTGCGCCCGAGGAGGTCCGTATGCCGGTGGTGGTGATCGCAAATCCGAAGGGAGGGGTGGGCAAGTCCACCCTGTCGACCAATGTGGCCGGCTACCTGGCCAGCCGCGGCAACGCCGTGATGCTGGGCGACGCCGACCGCCAGCAGTCGTCCGCGCTCTGGCTGAGCCTGCGCCCTGCGGCCGCCCGCCCGATCCGCTCGTGGGAGGTGTCGGGTGACCATGTGGGCAAGCCACCCAAGGGGACGACCCATGTGGTGCTGGACACGCCCGCCGGCCTGCACGGTGCGCTGTGCAAGGATGCGCTCAAACACGCCGACAAGGTGCTGGTGCCGCTGCAGCCGAGCATCTTCGACATCTACGCCACGCGCGCGTTCCTTGACGAGCTCGCTCAGTCCAAACACGCGGGGCATCTGCAGGTGGGCATCGTCGGCATGCGGGTTGACGCCCGCACGATTGCGGCCGACAAGCTGCACGAATTCGTCGACGGGCTGGGGCTGCCGGTGCTGGGCTACCTGCGCGACACGCAGAACTACATCCACCTTGCTGCGCGCGGACTCACGCTGTTCGACGTGGCGCCCGGCCGTGTGGAAAAGGACCTGGAGCAGTGGCGCGGCATCTGCGACTGGCTGGATCGCTGAACCCGGTCCGGCGCTGTCGCGGTGCCGACAGTGTCTTGCGGGGCCCAGGCCCTAGAGTCGGCCTCCATGAGAAGCTTCGACACCCTCGACGAACTTGCGGCCTGTGTGGGTCAGGAAGTGGCCACCAGCGACTGGGTCACCGTGACCCAGGAACAGGTCAACCGCTTTGCCGACGCGACTGGTGACCACCAGTGGATCCATGTGGATGTGGAGCGCGCGCGTGCAGGCCCCTTCGGCGCACCGATCGCGCACGGCTTCCTCACCCTGTCGCTGCTGCCCGTATTTTTCGACTCGGCGTTCGAAATCCGGCAGGGCGGCATGGGGGTGAACTACGGTCTTAACAAGGTGCGTTTCACCTCACCCGTGCCGGTGGGCAGCCGTTTGCGGGCGCGCATGACGCTCTTGTCGGCCGCGCCAATCGAAGGCAATGGCCTGCAGATGGCCTGGTCGGTGGCTATCGAGCGCGAAGGGGCCGAGAAGCCGGTGTGTGTGGCCGAGGCCCTGGTGCGGCGTTATCCCTGAGCGTCGCTCAGCGGATGCGCCCCAGCTGACGGGCGTCGACCCAGCCTTCAAACACGGCCAGAAGGGCATTGATCCGTTCGGCGGCCACCGTCTGGCTGGTTGCCTGGGAGATGAGCTGGTAGGCGTCGTTGCGCAGCAGCCAGAGGTCCTGCACGGTCTGCGTTTGCTCGATCTTGTGCCGCAAGCGATGCACAGAGATGCCTTCGCAGTCCGCCACGGTCTGCAGCAGGGCGGAGCGGATGGCCTGAAGATCTTTCAGGCTCGGCACAGCCTTCGCACCCTTGCCGGGTGCGGCCTTGCCTTTGAAGAGCCTGGTCAGCGTCGCAATCAAAAAAACCTCCGGGCTGCCCGCAGGGGCAGAGCGTCTATACAAAACAGGACGGGAGTTCGAACCGAATGATGCAGCGGTTGAACCAACCCGCGTATTGTGGGTGACCGCAACTCCCAAATGTGGGGTGCTTCCCTCAGCAAAGAAGTGATATGCGTCACGGTTTTGTCGCTCCGAATCCCTGTTGGCGCCACGCTTCGTAAACAAGTACCGCCACCGCGTTGGAAAGATTCAGGCTGCGTTGGCCTTCCCGCATGGGCAGCCGCAACTGGCGCTCCTCAGCGAAATGCTCGCGCACACTGGTCGGCAGTCCTTCGGTCTCGCAGCCGAAGACCAGCCAGTCGCCGGGCATGAAGCGCTGGGCATAGGCCTGCCCCTGTCCCCGGGTGGTGAGGGCGAACATGCGCTCGCGCACAGGTTGGGCGGTGTCGAGGAACTGGGTCCAGCCAGGATGGCGCTGGACACTGGCGTATTCGTGATAGTCCAGTCCGGCCCGGCGCATCTGCTTGTCGTCCATCGAGAAACCCAGGGGCTCGATCAGGTGCAGATGGCATCCCGTGTTGGCGCACAGGCGGATCACATTGCCCGTGTTGGGCGGGATCTGCGGTGTGACCAGAACAACGTGGAACATGGGGCGAGGCGCTGCCTTCAACGCTGTGGCCGGTGGGCCGGCCTTGTCTTCTACACCCTTGGTGGGCGCGATCATAAGCGCATATGAAGCGGTGTCATCGACCGGTCTCTCCGTCTTGAGCTTCGTGTGGCGTGCGCGCCAAAACCAGTGCCCGGACCTCGGCGGCGCCGGCCTTTCGAAGCGCCAGCCCTGCGTGATGCAAGGTGGCGCCCGTGGTGCGCACGTCGTCAACAAGGACCACCCGCTTTCCTGACAGCCTCGACACCAAGAGAGGATGGGCCACGAATGCTCCCCGCAGATTGACCAGTCGCTGCGCGCGCGTCAGGCGGTGCTGGTCCGGCGTGTCACCCAGGCGCACCAAGGCCTCTGCCATGGTCTGAAGACCGGTCTGCCGACCGATTGCACGGCACAGTTCCCAGGCCTGGTTGTAGCCACGCTCGGCCAGCCGCGCCGGCGTCACGGGCACCGGCACCAGCCACATGTCCGGCTCCAGGAAGTTCTGCCTGGCGGCGGATTGCACCATCAGGTCCCCGAGCGGGCCCGCCCATCCCGGCTCGTTGCGAAACTTGAATCTGCCAATCAACCCGTCCCACGGGAACAGGTAGTCCACAGCAGTCAGGCATCTCTGCACGGGTGATGATCCCGTTGCAGTCAAGCATTCGCCGCACAGCCCAGCATCTTCAGGTTGCGGTCGGGCGCAGCGCTGGCAGCGACCGAGGAGAGGCGCATGGCGCTGGCGACACGCTGGACAGACAGGCGCGGCCGGCCAGCTGCCACAGACCTGGCAGATGGAGGGCAGCCCGGGCATCCGGTGCAGCAAAGCGGTCAAAACTCCCATGCGGCCAATATACTGGCGCGCCTCCGCCAGCCGGCCACCACCCCTGTCAACCCACCTCTGTGACCAACCCGACCGAAGAATCGCCTGTGCCCGGGCTTGATCCTGTCGCAGCGCGGCGCTGGCTGCTCCGCTCGCATGCGGCCAGCCCCTGGCTGCACGAAGAGGTGGCCCGGCGCATGATCGACCGCCTTCAGTGGTTCCGGGAGCAGCCGGCCAGCTGGTTGCACTGGGAGCCAGTGATGGGTGGGCTGGAGGCGCATCGCAGCCTGGCTGCGCGGTTGCCGAACGCCCGTTGCCTGGTGTCCGCAGAGGACCCGCGCGTGACAGAGCGCTTGCAGGGCGGGACAGGGCGGTCGCTTCGGTCGCTCCTGGGCTGGGGCAAATCCAGCGCACCCGCAGTGGCCACCGCAGACACCCGGGTGGCGATGCTGTGGGCCAATATGGTGCTGCACCAGGAGCCCTGCCCCCAGGCCCTGCTGCGTCGCTGGCACGGGCACATCGACGTCGGCGGATTTCTGATGTTCTCCTGCCTGGGGCCCGACAGCCTCAGTGAACTGCAGGGCGTCTACCAGGGCCAGGGCTGGCCCTCACCCGCCCACAGCTTCACCGACATGCACGACTGGGGCGACATGCTGGTGCATGCAGGCTTTGCCGAACCTGTGATGGACATGGAGCGGATCACGCTGACATACAGCAGCGCGACGGCCATGCTGGATGAACTGCGCAGCTTTGGTCGCAACCTGGGCGCGGCCCGGTTTCCCGCACTACGGGGTCGCGGGTGGCGCGCACGCATCGAGTCCGCCATCGAGCAGCACGGGCCGCGCGACGGGCAAGGGCGCCTCACTCTGGGTTTCGAGATCAACTACGGGCATGCGTTCAAGTCGGCGCCTCGACCCAAGGCAGGTGACAGCCAGTCGGTCTCGGTGGACGAGATGCGGACCATGCTGCGAAAACGGCGCAACTGATCTGCTGCGAAGGGGCGTCCCAGAAGCCGTGCAGCGGGCGGCGGGCGGTTTCTGGTCGCTACAATTGACATAAATCAAACTCTGCACGCCGATTCTTCGGCATGCGTGATCCCATGTCGGACGCTCCCGGCGCATCCGGTTGTGTCGGAGACACAACATGTATCGCCTCGCAAGCGTCACCACGGACGGGATTCACTGGGTGCTGAGGCGCAACTGTTCGGTCACGCCAAGGCAATTGGGGGCGATGTACGCGCTGTTGAGCGCGCTGTCCCTGGTGGTGGCTGGGTTCTTCTGGACCCACGGCGCCTGGATGGTGTTGCCGTTCTCCGTGGTGGAACTGGTAGCGGTCGGTGTGGCGTTTCTGGCCTACGCCCGACATGCGACCGATGGTGAGCACATCTGTGTGAGCCGTGGTCGGCTGGTGGTGGAGCAGGAGGACGCCGGCCGGTTGTCGCGCATCGAGTTTGCGGGCCATGCCATTCGCGTGGAAGCCCCAGGCGGTCGCCGTTTGCTGGTGTCGGTGTGGGGTGGAGGGCGTTCGGCGGAAGTCGGACGGTATGTGAGGGCCGATTTACGGCCGGTGCTGGCCCAGGAAATCAGGCGGGCACTGAGGGAGTCATGAAGCTGGTGTGGGTATTCCCTGAGAGGGCGTTCAGGGTGTTTTTGGTCTAATTAGATTGATATAAATCAATACTTATATTTGAGGCGTTCAACGTGAGTACGACAAGACAGATGGGTGATTTCCTGCGCCAGCATTCCGGTGGCCTGCGTGCGACGACTTCTGCCTGGATTCTGGGCTCCTCGGTCTGGCTGGCCGAGGCGGCCCATGCGGTGAACGACCTGCCCGGTGGTCCGGCGGTCAACCAGCTCAACTTTGCTCCGCCCGCCACCAAGATCGCGGAAGAGCAGCACTGGCTGCACTGGTTCATGATGGCCCTCTGCTCGGTCATCTTCGTGGTGGTGTTCGGGGTGATGTTCTATTCCATCCTCAAGCACCGCAAGTCGGTCGGCCACAAGGCGCAGGAACTGCCCGAGCCGATCTGGGTGGAGCTGGGCTGGACCATCGTGCCGTTGCTGATCGTGATCGGCATGGCTTTGCCGGCGACCAAGGTGCTGGTGGCCCAGAAGGACACCACGAACAGTGACCTGACCATCAAGGTCACGGGCATGCAGTGGAAGTGGGGCTACGACTACATCAAGGGTGAAGGCGAGGGCATCGGCTTCCTCTCCACTCTGGACAACAGCCACCGCGAAATGTCCAACAGCGGCAAGCCGCCTGCCACGGACGACTACCTGCTGAAGGTGGACAACCCGCTCGTGGTGCCGGTGGGCAAGAAGGTCCGCATCATCACCACGGCCAACGACGTGATCCACGCCTTCATGGTGCCGGCCTTCGGCATCAAGCAGGATGCCATCCCGGGCTTTGTGCGCGACACCTGGTTCCGCGCCGAAAAGACCGGTGACTTCTATGGCCAGTGCGCTGAGCTGTGCGGCAAGGAGCACGCCTACATGCCGATCCACGTCAAAGTGGTGACCGCCGAGGAGTACACGAAGTGGGTCGAGGGCGAGATGAAGAAGATGGCCGCTGCTGCAGACGATCCTTCCAAGGTCTGGAACCTGGCCGACCTGGTCAAGCGCGGTGAGTCGGTGTACGCGGCCAACTGCGCGGCCTGCCACCAGGCCAACGGCAAGGGTGCTGGCCCCATCAAGCCGCTGGATGCGTCTGCCATCGTGCTGGACGCCGACAAGTCCAAGCAGATTGCCATCCTGCTCAACGGAGCCAACAACGGTGCCATGCCGGCCTGGAAACAGCTGTCCGATACCGAGATCGCTGCCGTGATCACCTACACCAAGAACAGCTGGTCCAACAAGACCGAGCAGATCGTGCAGCCCGCCGACATCGTCGCGGCCCGCAAGTGACGCGGACCCAGAACAGATTGAAATTCTCAAGGACTAGAACATGAGTGCAGTACTGGATCCCCACGACGCTCACGCGCACGACCACGATCACCATGCCCCGACCGGCTGGCGCCGCTGGGTCTATGCGACCAACCACAAGGACATCGGCACGCTGTACCTGCTGTTCGCCTTCACCATGCTGATGGTGGGCGGCGTGCTGGCCCTGCTGATCCGCGCCGAACTGTTCCAGCCCGGCCTGCAGCTGGTGAACCCCGAGCTGTTCAACCAGCTCACCACCATGCACGGCCTGATCATGGTGTTCGGCGCCATCATGCCGGCCTTCGTGGGTTTCGCGAACTGGATGATCCCGCTGCAAATCGGCGCATCCGACATGGCGTTCGCGCGCATGAACAACTTCAGCTTCTGGCTGATGATTCCTGCCGCGATCATGCTGGTGGCGTCGTTCTTCATGCCTGGCGGCGCCCCCGCCGCCGGCTGGACGCTGTACGCGCCGCTGACCCTGCAGATGGGCCCGTCGATGGATGCCGGCATCTTCGCCATGCACATCCTGGGTGCCAGTTCCATCATGGGCTCGATCAACATCATCGTGACCATCCTGAACATGCGCGCTCCCGGCATGACGCTGATGAAGATGCCGATGTTCTGCTGGACCTGGCTGATCACCGCCTACCTGCTGATTGCCGTGATGCCTGTGCTGGCCGGCGCCATCACCATGACGCTGACCGACCGCCACTTCGGCACCAGCTTCTTCAACCCCGCCGGCGGCGGTGACCCGGTGATGTACCAGCACATCTTCTGGTTCTTCGGCCACCCCGAGGTCTACATCATGATCCTGCCGGCCTTCGGCATCGTGAGCCAGGTCGTGCCCGCCTTTGCGCGCAAGAAGCTGTTCGGCTACGCCTCGATGGTGTACGCCACCGGTTCCATTGCCATCCTGTCCTTCGTCGTGTGGGCACACCACATGTTCACCACCGGTATGCCGGTGACGGGCCAGCTGTTCTTCATGTACAGCACTATGCTGATCGCCGTGCCCACGGGCGTGAAGATCTTCAACTGGATCGCGACCATGTGGAAAGGCTCGATGACCTTCGAGACGCCCATGCTGTGGGCCGTCGGCTTCATCTTCGTGTTCACCATCGGTGGCTTCACCGGTCTGATCCTGTCGATGGCGCCGATCGACATTAACTTCCAGGATACCTACTACGTGGTGGCCCATTTCCACTATGTGCTGGTGGCCGGTTCGCTGTTCGCCATGTTCTCCGGCATCTACTACTGGCTGCCCAAGTGGACAGGCGTGATGTACAGCGAAGGCCGCGGCAAGCTGCACTTCTGGTGGTCGATGATCTCCTTCAACATCACCTTTTTCCCGATGCACTTCCTGGGTCTGGCCGGCATGCCACGTCGCTACGCCGACTACCCCATGCAGTTCGCCGACTTCAATGCCATTGCCTCCGTGGGTGCCTTTGCCTTCGGTCTGGCGCAGGTGTACTTCTTCCTGTTTGTGATCATTCCCGCGATGCGCGGCGTTGGCCCCAAGGCGGTTCAGAAGCCCTGGGATGGCGCCGAAGGTTTGGAGTGGGAAGTGCCGTCCCCGGCGCCTTTCCACACCTTTGAAAGCCCGCCGAAGCTGGATGCCACCGCCACCAAGGTGATCGGCTGAGCCTCTCCATGACCTCGAACGAACAGAAAAAACAGAACCAGCGCCTGGGCCTTATCCTGGCCTCGGTGGCGCTGGTGTTCTTCCTGGGCTTCGTCGGCAAGATCGTGCTGCTGGGCGGCTGAGTCGTTCCGGGAGAGCATTCGATGGGTCTGAAACGAGAAAACCTGAAGATGGTGGGCAAGCTCGGCGTGATCACGCTGGGCATGTTCGCCTTCGGGTATGCGCTGGTGCCGTTGTACAAGGCCATCTGTGAAGCCACGGGGATCAACGTCCTTGCGCTGACCGAGCGGACGGTGCCCGGCGCCCAGCCCAAGGTGCTCAACACCCAGGTCGACCGGTCGCGCACCATCACGGTGGAGTTCGATGTCAACGCGCGCGGGCCCTGGCACTTCAAGCCGGCCGTCCGGACCCTTCAGGTGCATCCGGGTGAGCTGACCACCGTGCTCTACGAGTTCCAGAACATCCAGAACCGCACGATGGCGGCGCAGGCGATTCCCAGCTACGCACCGACGCAGGCGGCCTCCCACTTCAACAAGCTCGAGTGTTTCTGCTTCACGCAGTACACCCTCGCGCCCGGTGAAAAGAAAGAGTGGCCGGTGGCGTTCGTGATTGATCCGAAGTTGCCCAAGGACGTCACGACCATCACGCTGTCCTACACGTTCTTCGAGGTGGGCGGCAAGGTTCCCGCCGCGCCGCAAGGCATGGTCGGTCGGGCGCCAGCGCCTGCTGCTGTATCCAGTCAGGGGGCCGTGTGAACACGCCACCTGCCAACCAGCGCAAGGGATCCATCACGGACACCATCAAGGCGGTGCTGTGGGGTTTTCTCGGGGTCCGCCGCCAGGCCGACTACCAGCGCGACATCACCCGCCTCAACCCGATCCACCTGATGGTGGTGGGGGTGGTGATGGCCCTGGCGTTTGTCGGCATCCTGATCCTGATCGTGAACTGGGTGGCTGGTTGAACCAGCCACCCGAATCAAACAGTTTTATTCATTCATACCAGCGAAAGCACTGAGGAGCGAGCATGTCAGCAGCAACCCACGGCACGACGCCTTATTACTTCGTCCCAGGACCCTCCCGTCACCCGGTCATGGCGGCTGTCGGCCTGTTCTTCGTGATCCTTGGTGCAGGTCAGTGGATCAACGGTGCCGCCTGGGGCATGTATTCGCTGGCTTTTGGTCTGGCCTTCTGGCTGGTGGTGCTGTTCCAGTGGTTCCGTGATGCGGTGACCGAGAGCGAGGGTGGTCTGTACGGCCGGAAGATCGACCTCTCCTACCGCTGGAGCATGAGCTGGTTCATCTTCTCGGAAGTGATGTTCTTCGGCGCGTTCTTCACCGCGCTCTGGTGGGCCCGCACCCACTCGGTTCCGGCGCTGGGCAACATCGAGAACGCCCTGCTGTGGCCCGACTTCACATCGGTCTGGCCGAGCCGCCAGGTCGGAGCCACCGCCTCGCCGGCCGGCATCGTCGAGCCGTTCCAGACCATGGGGCCGTTCTGGCTGCCCACGATCAACACCGCGCTGCTGCTGACGTCCGGCGTGACGCTGACCATCGCCCACCACGCCCTGCAGGCCGGCAACCGCGGCAAGACCATCGCCTTCATGTGGATGACGGTGATCCTGGGTCTGGTGTTCCTGTTCGTTCAGGGTTACGAGTACGCCCACGCCTATGGCGACCTGAACCTCAAGCTGTCGTCGGGCATCTTCGGTTCGACCTTCTTCATGCTGACCGGCTTCCACGGCTTCCACGTGTTCGTGGGCATGCTGATGCTGCTGTTCATCACCCTGCGCCTGCAGAAGGGCCATTTCACAGCCCAGAAGCACTTCGGTTTCGAAGGTGCGGCCTGGTATTGGCACTTCGTGGACGTGGTCTGGCTGGGTCTCTACATCCTCGTGTACTGGATGTGATGCGCCGGGCGGTCGTTCCGCCCGTCCCAGGAAGAACGGCGCCGGAAGGCGCCGTTTTTTTGGACCCGGTGTACCGGGCCTTCAGCCCCTAAGCGGCAGGCCGGTGGGCTGAATCCATCCCATCCAGTAGCTGAGCAACACCACGACGAACAGCAGGATGGAAAAGCCGACGCGGAAGGCCAGGGCTTTGGCCATGGGGTTTTTGCGGTGGGTTCCGGCGTCGTCGTCCTGGGCGCCACCGCCGCGCATCATGAACACCAGCGCCGCCGCCAGGCTGCCGAGGATGGCCACAAACGCCACAATCACGAGATAGGTCATGCGGGGATTATCCGCCGCTCCCAGTTTTCATTGCCTTCCATGACACCTCGCACCCGCTTCTGGACCGTGACCATCGCCGCCGCCGGCACGGTCGCGCTCACAGCGTCGCTGGGTGTCTGGCAACTCTCGCGCGCCGCCCAGAAGCAGGCCCTGGAGACGGGCATCGCCGAGCGGGGCGCGATGGCGGCGCTGGACGGCGCCGCGGTGCTCTCAGCCAACGGAGTTGTCGAGCCGCTGTTGCACCGCATGGTCCGGCTCAAGGGGCAGTGGGTGCCGGAGGCCAGCGTGTTTCTGGACAACCGGCCCATGGCCGGGCGCAGTGGCTTCATTCTGGTCACCCCGCTCAGACTCTCTGGCGAAGGCCGCGCGCTGCTGGTGCAGCGCGGCTGGGTGCCCCGCAACTTTCAGGACCGGTCGCAGGTACCCGATGTCCCCACCCCGCCGGACGAAGTGGAGGTCACTGGACGCCTGGCCCCACCGCCCAGCCGGCTGTTCGAGCTGGGCGCAGCGGAGCAGGGGCGCATCCGGCAAAATCTCGACATTGAGGCGCTGGCCAGGGACACCGGGCTGGCGCTGCCGCCGATGTCGGTGTTGCAGACCGGCGCCTCGCCCGAAGGCCTGCTCAGGGAGTGGCCGCGTTTCGAATCCGCTGCTCACAAGCACCACGCCTACGCTGCCCAGTGGTTCGCCATGAGTGCGGTCGCCGCCGGGCTGTACGCCTGGTTCCAACTGATTTCTCCCCGTCGCCGACGCACGCTTCATGGCCAAGACCCCCGATGAACCCCTGACCCTGACGGTGCACAGCCTGCCCAAGGCCGATGCGCCGGACACCAGCGCCGCCACCCGGGCCGGGCGCTGGAAGATGCTGCTGCTTCTGCTGGTGTGCGCCTCGCCGGTGATCGCGTCGTACTTCACCTACTACGTGATCCGACCCGAAGGCCGCCGCAACTATGGCGAACTGATCGACCCGCAGCGCCCGCTGCCCGATCTGGTCGGCACCGACACCAGCGGCCAGCCAGTACCGCTGACCCAGCTGAAGAACCAGTGGCTGCTCATCAGCGTCGCCGACTCCGCCTGCGACGACGCCTGCCAGAAACATCTGTTCCTGCAGCGGCAGCTGCGCGAAACCCTGGGCAAGGACAAGGACCGGCTGGACTGGGTGTGGCTGCGCACCGGCTCGCCTGCACTGTCCGAACCCTTGAAGCAGGCGACGGCGGCGGCGACCGTGCTGCACGTCGACGCGGCCGCGCTGGCGACCTGGCTGCAGCCCGCCGAGGGCCAGCGCCTGGAAGACCACCTGTATGTGGTCGATCCCATCGGCAACTGGATGATGCGCTTCCCGGCGCAGGACGATCCGAAGCAGGTCAAGCGAGATCTCGACCGCCTGCTGCGCGCGTCGGCGTTCTGGGACAAGGCCGGGCGCTGACATGGGCGAGCTGTACGACCTGTCGCCCGCACTGCGGCTGATGCTCCTGGGGGCGGTGATCGCTCTGGGGCCGCTGGCCTGGGTGTGGCTGCGCCATCGCCGCGCAAGCGGCGCGCAGCGGCTGCGCGCGCTGACCCTGCTGACGTTGTTCCTGACCTTTGACCTGGTGCTGTTCGGCGCCTTCACGCGGCTGACCGACTCTGGTCTGGGCTGCCCCGACTGGCCGGGCTGTTACGGCAGCGCCAGTCCGGTGGGGGCGCACGCCTCCATCTCGGCGGCGCAGCAGGCCATGCCCACAGGGCCGGTCACGCACAGCAAGGCCTGGGTGGAGATGATCCACCGCTATCTCGCCACGGCGGTCGGGGTGCTGATCCTGGTGCTTGCGGTGACCAGCTGGGTGGAGCGCCGGCGCCTGAGCATTTCCCCGGCCTGGGCCTGGCTGACCCTGTTCTGGGTCTGTCTGCAAGGCGCATTCGGCGCGCTGACCGTGACCATGAAGCTGTTCCCGGCCATCGTCACCCTGCACCTGCTCGGAGGCATGGTGTTGCTGGCCCTTCTGAGGGCCCAGTCGGTGGCCTACGACCTGGGCGTGCAGGGGCATGCGCCGCTGATGCTGGGCCGACCGGCCCGCCGGGCCCTGCTGCTGGTGTACGCGCTGCTATGGCTGCAGATCGCGCTGGGCGGCTGGGTCAGCACCAACTACGCGGTGCTGGCCTGCGACACCTTCCCCACCTGCCAGGGGGGCTGGTGGCCGCCGATGAACCTGAGCGAAGGATTCACGGTCTGGCGCGAGCTGGGCATGAACGCCGATGGCCAGCCCATCACCTTTGCCGCGCTGACCGGCATCCATTACGTGCACCGCCTGTTTGCCTACCTCGTGCTCGCTGCGCTCTTGGCACTGGCCGGGCACCTGTGGTCCCAGCCGGGCGCGCGCCCATCGGCGCGTTGGCTGCTGGCCCTGGCGGGTCTGCAGCTGGCGACCGGCCTGAGCAATGTGGTGCTGGACTGGCCGCTGCTGTCGGCCGTCGGGCACACGGGGGGCGCGGCCGCGCTGGTGGTCGTGATGACCGGGCTGCTGGCCGGCACCCGCACTGCATCTTCTTCCGTGGGCGTGCCCGCGCTCACCGTTCCACGCACCTCCCCATGAGCACCGCGCCCACTTCCCTGGCTCCGACCATGCCTTCGGTCTGGCGCCAATACCATGCGCTGACCAAGCCGCGCGTGATCCAGCTGATCGTCTTCTGCGCCCTGATCGGCATGGTGCTGGCCGTGCCTGGCCTGCCGAGCTGGCCTCAGGTGCAGACGGCGGCACTCGCCTGCCTGGGCATCTGGCTGGTGGCCGGTGCGGCCGCGGCGTTCAACTGCGTGGTCGAGCAGCAGATCGACGCCAAGATGCGGCGCACCGCCTGGCGGCCCACGGCCAAGGGCGAACTGGGCAATGTGCAGACGCTGACGTTCTCGGCCGTGCTGTGCGCGCTCGGCTCGGCCATCCTGTACCTGTGGGTCAACCCGCTGACCATGTGGCTGACCTTCGCCACCTTCGTGGGCTACGCGGTGATCTACACCGTCATCCTCAAGCCGCTGACGCCGCAGAACATCGTGATCGGCGGGGCGTCCGGCGCCATGCCGCCGGTGCTGGGCTGGGCGGCGATGACCGGCGTGGTCGCGCCCGAGGCGCTGATCCTGTTCCTGATCATCTTTCTCTGGACGCCGCCGCACTTCTGGGCGCTCGCCCTCTACCGCGTCGAGGACTACCGCAAGTCGGGGCTGCCCATGCTGCCGGTGACGCACGGCTCGGAGTTCACGCGGCTGCAGATCCTGCTCTACACCTTCGTGCTGTTCGCCGCCTGCCTGATGCCCTTCATCATGCGCATGAGCGGCTGGGTCTACCTGGTGGCCGCCCTGGCGCTGAGCATCGGGTTCTGCGGCTACGCCTGGGCGCTGTGGCGCAACTACTCGGACGCCCTGGCCCGCAAGACCTTCCGCTTTTCGCTCTGGCACCTGTCGCTGCTGTTTGCCGCGATGCTGATCGACCATTACATCTGAAGCACCCACCCGCCATGAAACGTCGCTATCTGGTCTCCCTGGCCTTGTGCAGCGCCCTGCTGGCCGCCTGTTCCGACAAACCTGCGGACGCCACCGCCACCGGTTTCTCGGGCATCGACATCACGGGTGCGGACTACGCCACCGGCTTCTCGCTGACCGACCACAACGGCCAGGCGCGCACGCTGGCGGACTTCAAAGGCAAGGTGGTGGTGATCTTCTTTGGCTACACCCAATGTCCGGACGTGTGCCCGACCTCCATGAGCGAAATGGCACAGGCCAAACAGCTGCTGGGGGCGGACGGGGACAAGCTGCAGGGCCTGTTCGTCAGCGTCGACCCGGAACGGGACACGCCCGAGGTCATGAAGGAGTACATGGGCAGCTTCGACCCCACGTTTCTCGCGCTCTACGCGCAGCCTGACAAGCTGCCCGAGGTCGCCAAGAGCTTCCGCATCTACTACAAGAAGGTCGACGGCAAGACACCGACGAGCTACACCATGGACCACTCGGCGGGCAGCTATGTCTACGACACCCAGGGTCGTTTGCGGCTGTACCACCGCTATGGCAGCGGCGCGCCGGCGCTTGCCGGCGACCTGAAGAAGCTGCTGGCCGAGGGCGGGCTCTGATCAGTCGACCTGGGCGCCGCTGAGCTTGACCATGCGCTCGTACTTGCCGCGCTCTTTCTGCAGAAAGGCTTCAAACGCCTGAGGCGTGCTGGGCGCCGGTTCGGCCAGCAGGCGCGCAAACTGGGCCTTGACCTCGGGTGTGCCGAGCGCGGCAGTGAACGCGCTGTTGAGCTTGCGCACGGTCTCGGCAGGCGTGCCCGCGGGGGCAATCAGCCCCCACCAGGTGTCCACTTCAAAGCCGGGCAGGGTCTCGGCCATCGGCGGCACCTCCGGCAGCATGGCGCTGCGCTGCGCCGTGGTCACGGCCAGCGCGCGCAGCTTGCCGGCGCGGATGTTGGCGGCGGCGGTGGCCAGGTTGTCGATGTTGAAATCCACCTGCCCCGAAAGCAGGGCCAGCTGCGCCGGGTTGCCGCCGTTGTAGGGGATGTGGACCACGAAGATGCCGGCCTGGTTCTTCGGCAGCTCGCCCGCCAGGTGACCGGCGCTGCCGTTGCCGCCCGACCCGTAGTTGAGCTTGCCGGGGTTGGCCTTGGCGTAGCGGATGAGGTCGGCCAGGCTGCGGATGTTCAGCCGCTGCGCCGTTTCGGCGTTCATCACCAGCACATTGGGCACGCGCAGCATCTGCGTGACCGGGGCGAAGTCCTTGGCCGGGTCGTAGGGCAGTTTGCTGAACAGCCAGGGGTTGATGCCGTGCGAGGCCGTGGTGGCGATGCCCAGCGTGTGGCCGTCGGGCGCAGCCCGGGACACGGCGCTGACGCCGATGTTGCCGCCGGCACCGGGCCGGTTTTCGACGATCACCGTGCCCAGCGAATCCTTGACCGCCTCTGCCAGGATGCGCGCGGTCACGTCGATCGGGCCGCCGGCGCCGAACGGAACGATGATGCGGGTGGGCTTGTCGGCCTGTGCCATCGACAGCGCAGGGAGCGCGAGGGCCGCGGCGGCGGCCAGGGCCATGACGTGGCGGCGGGTGCTCACAGCTTGTCCTTGGCGCTGGTGAACGAGTCGGCGTAGAACGCTTCTTCGGGCAGGTCGGCGGCCAGGTAGTCGCGCTTGGCCGACTCCACCACGATCGGCGCGCCACAGGCGTACACCTCGTGACCCGAGAGGTCGGGCGTGTCCTCCACCACCGCGCGGTGCACGAAGCCGGTGCGACCGGTCCAGGCGTCCTCGGGCAGCGCGTCGGAGATCACCGGCACGTAGCGCAGGTTGGGCATGCTGGCCAGCTGTTCCTCGATCCAGGCCGACTGGTAGAGGTCGGCCGGGCGGCGGCCACCCCAGTAGAGCGTGGCCGGCCGCGTGATGCCCTTGTGGCGCATGTGTTCGATGATGGCCTTGATGGGCGCGAAGCCAGTGCCCGAGGCCAGCAGCACCATGGGCTTGTCGCTGTCCTCGCGCAGGTAGAAGCCACCGTAGGGTCCTTCGACGCGCAGGATGTCCTTTTCCTTCATGGCTCCGAACACATGGTCGGTGAACTTGCCGCCGGGCATGTGGCGGATGTGCAGCTCGACCTGCGGGCCCGCGGCCTGGGTGTGCGGTGCGTTGGCCATCGAGTAGCTGCGGCGGTCGCCGTCGCGCAGCAGGAACTCGACGTACTGGCCGGCGTGGTACTGGAAGGTGTCGGCCGCCGGCAGCTGCAGCTTCATCACGATCACGTCGTGCGAGGCGCGTTCCAGGCTGATCACGCGCACCGGCATCTTCTTGATCGGGAACGCGCCCGCTTCGGTGACCTGGCGCGACTCCAGCACCACGTCGCTCTGCGCGACGCCGCAGCAGGTGAGGATGTAGCCCGAGGCTTCCTCTTCTGCGCTCAGAGCCTTGGCCTGGTGCGGGCCGTGGGCCACGCTGCCGCTGACGAGCTTGCACTTGCAGGAGCCGCAGGCGCCGTCCTTGCAGCCGTAGGGCAGGCCGATGCCCTGGCGGATGCCGGCCGCGAGAATGGCTTCGCCGGATTCGGTGCTGAACTGTCGGCCGCTGGGCTGGACGGTGATGCTGAAGGTCATGGTGAACAGGCTACAGTGGTTGGGATGAACGGGCGCTGAACCGCGGGCGCCCCCGCAGGCAACCCGCCATTTTCCCAAATTCGAATCCATGACATTTCTTGGTGCCCTTCCAGCCCGTTTCCGCCGCGAACGGGTGCTCATCATCGGCTGCGGTGACGTGGGCCAGCGCGCCGCGCGCGAGCTCGGTGGCGGGCGGCGCGCCCGTCTGCTGGCGCTGACCTCGAACCCCGACAATGCCGCCGCCTTGCGAGGCCAGGGCATCACGCCCCTGATCGGCAACCTGGACCGGCCGGCCGACCTGCAGCGCCTGGCCGGCCTGGCCACCCGCGTGCTTCACCTGGCACCGCCACCGTCCGAAGGGCAGACCGACTGGCAGGCCGACGCGAGAACCCGGTCCCTTGTGCGCACCCTGGCCCGCCGGTCGCCGCCGACTTCGCTGGTCTACGGTTCCACCACCGGGGTGTATGGCAATTGCGAGGGCCGCTGGGTGGACGAGTCGGCGCCCACCCGGCCGCTGACTCCGCGCGCCTGGCGCCGTGTGGACGCCGAGGCGTCGGTGCACTGGCTGGGGCGTGCACTGGGCGTGCGCATCAGCGTGCTGCGCATACCGGGCATCTACGCGCCCGATCGCGCGGGCGGCACACCGCAGGAGCGCCTGCGCCGCGGCACACCGGTGCTCCGGCCCGAGGACGACGTCTACACCAACCACATTCACGCCGACGACCTGGCGCGCGCCTGCGTGCTGGCGCTCTGGCGTGGCAAGCCCCGGCGCACCATCAATGTGGTCGACGACACCGAGCTGAAGATGGGCGACTACTTCGACTTCGCGGCCGATCTGTACGGCCTGCCCAGGCCGCCGCGCGTCGCGCGCGACGCTGCAGGCGACCAGCTGCCGATGGTGCTGCTGAGCTTCATGAGCGAGTCGCGCCGCCTGCACAACCGGCGCATGAAGACCGAGCTGGGCCTGCGGCTGCGCTACCCCACGGTGGCGCAGGGCTTGCGCGTCTGAGACTGGATGGCGCCGTCAGCGTGGCCCCATGGTCCAGAGCAGCCAGAGCGTGTAAGCCCCGTAGACACCGAGCAGACCGCCGGCCTCCCAGCGGTTGATGCGGCCCGGCCCGCGCCGCCCGCGCCCCATCAGGTAGAGCAGCACGGTGAGGCCGGCCATCACCGGCAGGTCGCGCGTGAGGGCGGCCGACTCCACGTCCATGGGCGCGATGGTGCCGGCCAGCCCCACCACCGCCAGCGTGTTGAACAGACCCGACCCCAGCACGTTGCCCAGGGCGATGTCGTCCTCACCCTTGCGCGCGGCGGCCACGCACGAGGCCAGTTCGGGCAGCGAGGTGCCGATGGCCACCACGGTCAGGCCGATCACCAGGTCGCTGATGCCCAGGTCCTGGGCGATCTCCACCGCGCCCCAGACCAGCAGGCGCGAGCTGGCCACCAGCACCACCAGGCCCAGAACCAGCCACAGCATCGCACGCGACAGCGGCAGGGCGCCGGCCTTCAGCTCGGTGGCGGTCTCCTCTGCCAGCGCGTCGTCGCCATGGGTCCTGGCTTCGCGGATGGACCAGACCATCAGCGCTGCGAACGCCGCCAGCAGCACCAGCGCGTTGGCGCGCGAGAGGGTCAGGTCCCAGACCAGCAGGGCCGAGAGCGCGGTTACCGCCATGAGCAGGGGCAGTTCCTTGCGCAGCACCACCGACCGCACCTGGATCGGCGCGATCAGTGCGGTCACGCCCAGGATCAGGCCCATGTTGACGATGTTCGATCCCCAGGCGTTGCCCAGCGCCAGCGCAGGATTCCCCTGTGAGGCCGCAATGACCGAGACCACCAGTTCCGGTGCCGATGTGCCAAAACCCACGATGACCATGCCCACCAGCAGGGGCGGCACTGCGAAGTGCTGGGCGGTCGCGGAGGCACCTTCTACGAAACGGTCTGCGCTCCAGATCAGCAGAAGCAGTCCGGCGATCACGGCGGCAATGGGCAGCAGCATGGGCATGGTGTGGGTGTTGGACAATGCCCATTGTCTCAGCGCCACCCTGCACCCACCGACCCCATGTCGCACGACCTGAACCAACGGCCTTCGCACCAGCGCGACTTCTGGGGCTCACCCTGGCGCGCTCGTCTGGGGCTGACGGCGCTGGCGGTGGCGTTCATGCTCCTGATGCTCTGGCTGTGGCGCCCCTGGCTGCTGCTGCCCGGCACCCAGCCACTGGTGATGGCCGGCGGCGACCCCTACCTGCGGGCGCTGATGCGCACCATCTCAGCCAGCGAGTCCAATGTCATGCGCCCCTACAACGTGCTGTACGGCGGCGACTACGTGGGCTCCCTGGAGCGGCATCCCAACCGCTGCGAGTCGATCGGCCAGGGGCCGAACCGGGGCAACTGCTCCACCGCGGCGGGCCGCTACCAGCTGCTCTACAGCACCTGGCTGGAGCTGGCCGCGCGCTACCACCCGGAGCGCACCGAGGATGCGCTGGACGCCACCGGCCTGAGCTTTGCGCCCGTGTACCAGGATGTGGTCGTGCACGCCTGGCTGCAGGAGGGGCGCTGGGGCAATGTCTCGGCCCAGTTGCGCCAGGGCCGCATCCAGCCGGTGTTGCGCCGGCTCTCGGGTACATGGACCAGCCTGGGCTATGGCATCGAGAACAACAGCATGTCCCGCGAGCTGCCTCGGGTGTACCGGCAGATGCTGGAAGAGGAGCTGGCCAGCGCCGAGGCGCCTGCTGAGAGCGCCAAAACAAAAGGCCGCCCGGCAAGTGCGGGGCGGCCCTGAAAGCTGGTGCCCGGGGTCGGACTCGAACCGACACACCATCTCTGGCGGGGGATTTTGAATCCCCTGCGTCTACCGATTTCGCCACCCGGGCGGGTGTCATGGAAAGCCTGAAATTATGGCACAGTGGGGTGCATGAACTACCCGACCATTGAAGACGCCATCGGCCGCACGCCGCTGGTCGCGCTGCAACGCATCGGCTCGGAGATGCTCCGCGCGCGGGGCAACGTGATCCTGGGCAAGCTCGAAGGCAACAACCCGGCCGGTTCGGTGAAGGACCGGCCCGCACTGTCGATGATCAAGCGCGCCGAGGAGCGCGGCGATATCAAGCCCGGCGACACGCTGATCGAGGCGACCTCGGGCAACACCGGCATCGCACTGGCCATGGCCGCGGCCATCAAGGGCTACCGCATGGTGCTGATCATGCCTGAGGACCTGTCCATCGAGCGCGCCCAGACCATGAAGGCCTTTGGTGCCGAGCTCATCCTCACGCCCAAGAGCGGCGGCATGGAGTACGCGCGCGACCTGGCCGACAAGATGGAGAAGGACGGCAAGGGCCGCGTGCTCGACCAGTTCGCCAACGCCGACAACCCGCGCATCCACTACGAGACCACCGGACCCGAACTGTGGGAGCAGACCGGCGGGCGCATCACGCACTTTGTCAGCGCCATGGGCACCACCGGGACCATCACCGGCGTCTCTCGCTTCCTGAAGGAAAAGAACCCGGCCGTCCGCATCATTGGCGCCCAGCCCAGCGAGGGCTCGCGCATCCCGGGCATCCGCAAGTGGCCGCAGGAGTACCTGCCCAAGATCTACGACCCGTCGGGCGTGGATGAACTTGTGCTGGTGGGGCAGTCGGACGCCGAGGAGATGTGCCGCCGCCTGGCGCGCGAAGAGGGTATCTTTGCGGGCATTTCGGCCGCCGGTGCGTGCTGGGTGGCGCAGCAGATCGCGGCGCAGGTCGAGAACGCCACCATCGCCTTCATCGTCTGCGACCGCGGCGACCGTTACCTCTCGACCGGCGTGTTCCCGGCCTGAGGCCGTTGCCCGCCATGACCGCCGAGTACCGGTTCTGTCCCTGCTGCGCCGCGCCGCTGGCGCTGACCGCGGCGCAGGAAGACGGCGGACTGAAGCACCGCCTGCGCTGCACGGCCTGCGACTTCACCCACTGGAACAACCCGACACCCGTGCTGGCCGCCATCGTGCAGGTGGGTGACAAGGTCCTGCTGGCTCGCAACGCCGCCTGGCAGCACCGCATGTTCGCGCTGATCACCGGCTTCATGGAGGTGGGCGAAACGCCGGAAGAGGGCATCCGGCGCGAGATCGCCGAAGAAACCGGGCTGACCGTGACGGCCTTGAAGCTGATCGGCGTGCACGATTTCCAGCGCATGAACCAGGTCATCATCACCTACCACGCGCTCGCTGAAGGCGAGATCGTGCTGTCCCCGGAGCTGGCCGAATACAAGCTGCTCGCGCCGGAACAGGTCCGGTGCTGGCCGGCCGGAACTGGCTTTGCCTTGGCCGACTGGCTGCGCTCGATAGGCATCGAGCCCCAGTTCATGGAGGTCCCGGCGGCGTGACTTTTCTTCGTACAAATTGATACATTTTTTGATTTCTGTCACCCTTCCTGTTTAAAATTCGCTCTCCGAGGATTCCTTCATGAACGCCACCAAAGAACTTGACGCCCGCGGCCTGAACTGCCCGCTGCCCATCCTGAAGGCCAAGAAGGCCTTGGCGGACATGACCAGTGGCCAGACGCTGAAGGTGATCGCCACCGACGCCGGATCGGTCCGCGACTTCCAGGCCTTTGCCAAGCAGACGGGCAACGAACTCGTGGAGCAGCAGACCGAAGGCTCCGACTTCATCACGGTGCTCAAACGCCGCTGATCTGGGCCACCATGGTTGCGGCACCCCGCAATCGACGGCCCGACGACCATGGAAGTCCTGCTCCTCGATCCCCTTGTTCCTGAAGCCCTGTCCTGGCTGCAGGAACGCCACGCCGTGACGCTGGCCCCGGAGCTGGCAGACGACCCCATGGCGCTGCGCAAGCAGGTCTACAAGACCAAGGCACTGGTGCTGCCCTCGCATGTGGTCGTCTCGCGCGAGTTTCTCGATTTCGCGCCCCTCATGAAGGTGGTGGCGCGCATGCAGATCTCCACCGAAAACACCGACCTGGAGGCCTGCGCGCAGCGCAACATCCGGGTGATCCAGGCGCGCAGCGCCACGGTGCGCTCGAACGCGGAGTACCTGCTCTATGGCCTGCTCATGCTCTACCGGCGTGGCATGGTCAGTGCCCTCCTGGGGCGCAAGCTGGCGCAGGTGCGCATGGGCCGGGAGCTCTATGGCAGCACCGTGGGTCTGCTGGGCCTGGCCCCCGTGGCCCACACCCTGGCACCCATGCTCAAGGGACTGGGCGTGCGTCTGCTCGGTTACGACCCGGCGGTGCACCAGGCCGCACCGATCTGGAACAAGCTGGGCATCGAATACATCCCGGTCAACGAGTTGCTGGCGCGCAGCGACGCCGTGTCGCTGCAGATGGTCTACGCCTCCCGGTTCAAGGGCTGGATCAACGAACGCCTGCTCAACCACTGCAAGCCCGGTCAGCTGTGGGTGGGGTTGAGCCGCAGTTCGCTGTTCGAGCCCGAGGCGCTGGCGCTGGCGCTGACGGATGGCCGGATCGACGCCTGCCTGCTGGACGGGGCGCACCCCCAGTTCGCCGGGCCCGGCACCCCGCTGCACAACATCCCCAACCTGCACCTCACACCCCGGCTGGGGTCGCACACCCGCGAAGCCAAGCTGCGCGCCAGCTGGTACGTGGCGCACCGCATCCACGAAACCCTGTCGCCAGCGGTGGGGCGGGGCCAGGCCCAGGTCAGCGACTTCTCCGTGCTCGACAGCCTGGACAGCTCGCAGGACCCGGAGTGGCCGCCGGTCGACTCGGGCTCCCAGTGGGCCGAGATCTCCCGGGGCGAGGAGCGACCGGGCTGAGACCCGGTCGCTGGTGCGTCAGAGCCGCGCCAGCTGCTCGCGCACCTTGGTCAGCGTGGCGCTGAAGTCGGCCACGCGCTTCTTCTCCTGCTCGATCACGGCCGGCGGTGCCTTGGCCACGAAGGCCTCGTTGCCCAGCTTGGCGTTCGCCTTGGCGATTTCGCCCTCCAGGCGCGCGACTTCCTTGGTCAGACGGGCCTTCTCGGCGGCCACGTCGATTTCCATGAACAGGCACAGGCGGGCCTCGCCGACCACGGCCACCGGTGCGGCCTGCGCGGCGGCGGCCCAGCTCGCCTCGTCGTCGAACACCTTGACCTCGGCCAGCTTGGCCAGACCCTGCAGAACCGCCGCGTTGGCGCGCATGAACTCGGCATCGCCGACCACGAACATCGGCAGGCGGGTGGCGGGCGACACGTTGAGCTCGCCGCGCAGCGTGCGGCAGGCATCCACCAGGCTCTTGAGCTTGGCGACCTGGGCTTCGGCCGCTTCGTCGATGCGCTCGGGCTGGCTCACCGGGTAGGCCGCCACGCTCACCGAGGCGCCCTCACGACCGGCCACGGGTGCGACCTTCTGCCACAGCTCTTCGGTGATGAACGGGATGATCGGGTGCGCCAGGCGCAGGATGGTCTCCAGCGTGCGGATCAGGGTGCGGCGGGTGGCGCGTTGCTGCGCTTCGTTGCCTGTCTGGATCTGCACCTTGGCGATTTCCAGGTACCAGTCGCAGAACTCGTTCCAGACGAAGTCGTAGATCGCGTTGGCCACGTTGTCCAGGCGGTACTCGGCAAAGCCCTGTGCGACCTCGGCCTCGACGCGCTGCAGGCGCGAGACGATCCAGCGGTCGGCGTGGCTGAAGCTCATGTAGCCGTGCGCCTTGCCGCCCACGTCGCAGTCGGCCTTGGTGTGCTCCATCAGGCCGCAGTCGTGGCCTTCGCAGTTCATCAGCACGAAGCGGGTGGCGTTCCAGAGCTTGTTGCAGAAGTTGCGGTAGCCCTCGCAGCGTTTGCTGTCGAAGTTGATGCTGCGGCCCAGCGAGGCCAGGGCGGCGAAGGTGAAGCGCAGCGCGTCGGCGCCATAGGCCGGGATGCCTTCGGGGAATTCCTTCTCGGTCTGCTTGCGCACCTTGGGCGCCGTCTCGGGCTTGCGCAGGCCGGTCGTGCGCTTGTCCAGCAGCGGGGCGAGCGAGATGCCGTCGATCAGGTCCACCGGGTCGAGCACGTTGCCTTCGGACTTGCTCATCTTCTGGCCCTGCGCGTCGCGCACCAGACCGTGGATGTAGACGTCCTTGAACGGCACGCGGCCGGTGAAGTGGGTCGTCATCATGATCATCCGGGCCACCCAGAAGAAGATGATGTCGTAGCCCGTCACCAGCACGCTGCTGGGCAGGTAGAGGTTGTAGTCGTCGATGGCGGCGTCGGTCTGGTTCGGCCAGCCCATGGTGCTGAACGGCACGAGGGCCGACGAGTACCAGGTGTCGAGCACGTCTTCGTCGCGCGTGAGCACCTTGCCCGCGCCGGCCTGGGCCTGGGCTTCTTCAAGGTTGCGCGCCACATAGACCTGGCCCTGCTCGTCGTACCAGGCCGGGATCTGGTGGCCCCACCAGAGCTGGCGCGAGATGCACCAGTCCTGGATGTTGTTCATCCACTGGTTGTAGGTGTTGACCCAGTTCTCGGGCACGAACTTCACCTGGCCCGAGGCCACGGCGTCGATGGCTTTCTGCGCGATGCTCTTGCCGGTCGGGTCCTGGTCGCTGACCTTGCTCATGGCCACGAACCACTGGTCGGTCAGCATGGGTTCGACCACCTGGCCGGTGCGGGCACAGCGCGGCACCATCAGCTTGTGCTTCTTCACCTCGACCAGCAGGCCCTCGGCCTCCAGCTGCGCGACGATCTGCTTGCGCGCAACGAAGCGGTCCAGGCCCACGTAGGCGGCGGGAATGTCCGCCGCTTCGTCGGCCGACACCTTGGCTTCCAGGCTGAAGATGGTCAGCATCGGCAGGCCGTGGCGCTGGCCGACCTGGTAGTCGTTCGGGTCGTGTGCGGGCGTGACCTTCACCACACCGGTGCCGAAGGCCTTGTCCACATAGGCGTCGGCAATCACCGGCACGAGGCGGCCGGTGATGGGCAGCTTCACCTGCTTGCCAATCAGATGCGTGTAGCGCTCGTCCTCCGGGTGCACCATCACGGCGGTGTCGCCCAGCATGGTTTCCGGCCGGGTGGTGGCCACCACCAGCGACTCATCGGAGCCGTCGATGGGGTAGCGGATGTGCCATAGCGAGCCGTCTTCCTCTTCGCTTTCCAC
Source organism: Hydrogenophaga flava NBRC 102514 (assembly GCF_001571145.1). Lineage (GTDB taxonomy): Bacteria > Pseudomonadota > Gammaproteobacteria > Burkholderiales > Burkholderiaceae_C > Hydrogenophaga > Hydrogenophaga flava. Next base: position 102,875 of record NZ_BCTF01000004.1, on the reverse strand, counting down.
CTCCAGGTCGGACACGGCCGACATCAGCACCGGGTCCCAGTTGACCAGGCGCTTGCCGCGGTAGATCAGGCCCTGCTGGTAGAGCTTGACGAAGGTCTCGGTCACCACGGTGGACAGCTTCTCGTCCATGGTGAAGTACTCGCGGCTCCAGTCCACGCTGTCGCCCATGCGGCGCATCTGCGTAGTGATGGTGTTGCCCGACTGCTCCTTCCACTCCCAGACCTTGGCGACGAAGTTCTTGCGGCCCAGGTCGTGGCGGCTGATCTTCTGTTCCTGCAGCTGGCGCTCCACCACGATCTGCGTGGCGATGCCGGCGTGGTCGGTGCCCGGAATCCACGCGGTGTTGAAGCCACTCATGCGGTGGTAGCGCGTGAGCGAGTCCATGATGGTCTGGTTGAACGCGTGGCCCATGTGCAGCGTGCCCGTCACGTTGGGCGGCGGCAGCTGGATGGCGAAGTTCTTGCCCGCGGCGGCGGCTTCGGCACTGGGCGCCGAGGTGCCGCGGAAGCCCGCCACGCCGTAGCCGCGCTGCTCCCATTCGGGGCCCCAGTGGGCTTCGAGCGCGGCGGGCTCGAAGGACTTGGACAGGCTGTTCAGACCGGGTTGCTGCAGGGTGTCGGGAGCGTCGGGCATGGGGTGGGGGCGCAGAAAGTGCAACGGCGCCCCGCAGGGCGCCGTCGGGTGGGTGTTCGGGAAGCCCCCGATTTTATTCGAGGGTGTCTCTTGCGGCGGCGACGCAGTCGGCCAGCACCTGGGCATTGCCGACCTGGTTGGCCAGCAGCAGGATCAGGCGCGCATTGAGCAGCTCGGACTGCTCGCGCGAGAGGCCCTGGTGGGCGTCGAGCAGGCGCTCGTAGAAGCCGTCTGCGTCCTGGAAGTTCGGGGCGGTGTTCATGCGGATCTCCAAGGGGTTTCAGCGCAGGCCGAGTGAGCGTTCGAGGGCGGCGACCAGGCGACCATCGATGCGCTCGCCGCTGGCGGCGAGGTAGCCGTCGGGCCGGACCAGCGCCCAGCCCGTGCCGGCCAGCTGGCAGGCGGCGCGCAGATGCCGTTCGGGGTCGCGCACCTGCTCCACCGCCTGGGCACGTTCGCGGCCGACCGGGACCTGCACCGCGCGCATCGGCGCGCCGGCCGTCAGCGTCTTGAGGCGCTGCAGGTCGGCGCGGCCGAGCGGGCCGAAGGCCAGCAGCAGCAGGTCGCCGCCGGCCCAGTTCAGCAGGTCGTTGACGCAGCCCGCCGAACCGTTGGCCCAGCGCAGCGCGACGTTCTGCACCGACTGCCCGGCCGCGCAACCCTCGGCGTAGGTGCAGGCGCGCGAGCGCGAATACGGGTTGGCGACCGCCATGCGGCCGGTGTTCATCAGCGTGCGGGCGAATGGGTGTTTCTTCGCCAGGCCGATGGCGGCGTTCCGGAACAGGCGCTCCACACCGTCGGCCGGGCGCAGGAAGCGCGCGGTGCGGTTGGTCACCAGCACGTTCTGCTGCGCGGCCTCCAGGCGTTCATCTCCGTAGCTCTCCAGCAGCGCGGGGTGGGCGCGGCCGCGCCACACCGCGGCGAGCTTCCAGGCCAGGTTGTCGGCATCGGCCACACCGGTGTTGCCGCCGCGTGCGCCAAAGGGGCTGACCACCTTGGCCGAGTCGCCCATGAAAAACACCCGGCCTTCGCGCATGCGGTGCACGCACTCGCTGCGGTAGGCGTAGGGACCGACCCAGACGATCTCGACCTCGGTGTCGGGCCCGAACTGGCGCGCCAGCCGCTCCCGCACCACGTCCTCGCGGCTCACGTATTCGGGGTCGGCGTTGGGTGCCATCTGGTAGTCGATGCGCCAGACGTCGTCGGCCATCAGGTGCTGCCAGACGGCGCGGTTCTCGTTGAATGGCGCCTCGACCCAGGTGTGGCGCTCGACGGGCGGGCGTTTGGTGAAGCGCACGTCGGCGATGCACCAGCGGTCGTCGCCGCGTTTGCTGGTGAACGGCACCTGCAGCCACTGGCGCAGCGGACTGTGCGAACCGGTGGCGTCGATGACGTGATCGGCTTCGACGGTGTACGTGCCGGCGGGCGTTTCGACGGTGAGGGTGGCGAAGTCGGCGTTCTGTTCGAAGGCGGTCAGGCGGTTTTGCCAGCGCAGCTCGACGTGACCGAGTTCGGCGATGCGCTCGACCAGAAAGCCCTCGATGTAGAACTGCTGGATGTTGATGAAGGGCGGCTGCTGCGAGAGGTTGTAGCCGCCCTGCTGCTTGAGGTCGAAGCTGTAGACCTCGTCCTCGCCGGCGAAGGTGCGGCCGACGCTCCACTGGATGCCTTTGGCGGCGATGCGGTCGTACAGCCCCAGGCGCTGGAAGATTTCGAGCGATTTCTGGGTGTAGCAGATGCCGCGGGAGGAGGCGCCCTTGACGCCGACGGTGTTGTCTTCGTCGAGCAGGATGGCGGGCACGCCCAGGTTTGCTAGGGAGCAGGCGAGGGTGAGGCCGGTGATGCCACCGCCGACGATGACCATGGGGTGTCGTCTGGTCTGGCTGTCGTTGAGTTCGGGTGGGGGAACGAAGGGGTACTCGGGCAGTTGGTAACCACTGCCTTGGGTGAACTCGTAGCTGTTGGTGTGGGCGGCTTGCTTGTATGCCGTTGGTGTCACGGGTGTCTCCTGTCTGTGTTCTGTTTTTCTCTCATCGACCTCGCGGGCCCGGAAGTGCCGGGTGCACTGTTCCGCTCATGTCCCCCGGCCCGGCTGCGCCGGGCCTCCTCCTTTACTTCGCTACACAGTACACCCGGCACTTCCAGGCAGAAGGACTGTGTGCGCGAACTGTTGGCGCTCCATTTAGTGTGGTGAGGGCTGGGGTGACCGGCGCAGCGAGGTAAAGGAGGAGCCAGCGGCGCAGCCGCTGGCGGGGGACACGAGCGGAGCCGCTGGCGGGGGACACGAGCGGAGCCGGTCACCCCAGCCCTCGCCACACGGAGCACCGCCAAAGCCAAAGCCATCTGAGCGCAGGTCAGGACGAAGCGGGCACAAACTCCGGCCGGTCATTCGCCTGCGGCTTCAATGGCGCAGCGACCCCACCAGCCGCCCGCTCCTTGCGCCACTGCTCCTTGCGCGCATTCCATTCCGCCAGCCGTGCATGCGCCGTCTTGCTCTCCTCCAGCATCTGGAACTCGTCCGCCAGCTGCGCCGTCAGCTCCAGCCGGATGCCGTTCGGGTCGAAGAAATAGATGCTCTTGAAGATGTGGTGATCCGTCACCCCCAGCACCTCGATCCCGTGCGCCTGCAGCCGCGCCTTCGTGTTCTCCAACTCCTGCACCGTGTTCACCCGGAAGCTGATGTGGTTCACCCACTTCGGCGTGTTCGGCGACGGCTCGGCCGCCACGTCGTCGCCCAGGTCGAAGAAGGCGATGAACGAACCGTCCTGCAGGCGGAAGAAAAAGTGCGTGTACGGGCAGTACTCGCCTGTGCTGGGCACGTAGTCGCTCTGGATGATGTGATACAGCGGCAGGCCCAGGATGTCCTCGTAGAAATGCCGCGTCTCTTCGGCATCGCGTGCCCGGTAGGCGTAGTGGTGCAGCTGCTGCACCGGAGCGGGCGGGGGCAGGGTGGCGTTCATGGAGTCTCCTGTTCTATCGTGAAGTTCCGCAATGTTGAATGCATTTAACAAAACGAAATCTTATCGGGCATCCGACACCGGGTCAGTGTGAGGGTTTTCCTGAGGGGTGTCGACCCAGTTGAGAGTGGTTATCAATGGCTCCCTCTGAATAGCTTTGAACAATTCGTCACATAGCCTGCGGCAATTTGACGGACGGAAGGGGGCGGCGTACGGTCTGCCTGTCACAGACCTCCCCGCCGCCTGGCGGGCGGGCTGGGCGCTTCCTCAACCCACGAGACAAGGAGATACCCATGGCCGCATTGAAAGGCTCGAAAACCGAGCAGTGCCTGAAGGACGCCTTCGCCGGCGAATCCCAGGCCAACCGCCGCTACCTGTACTTCGCAAACAAGGCCGACGTGGAAGGCCAGAACGATGTGGCGGCCCTGTTCCGCTCCACCGCCGAAGGCGAAACCGGTCACGCGCACGGTCACCTGGAGTTCCTGGAGCAGTCAGGCGACCCGGCCACCGGTCTGCCCATCGGCAGCACCCGCCAGAACCTGGCCTCCGCTGTGGCCGGCGAAACCCACGAGTACACCGACATGTACCCGGGCATGGCCAAGACCGCGCGCGAAGAAGGCTTTGACGAGATCGCCGACTGGTTCGAGACCCTGGCCAAGGCCGAGCGTTCGCACGCCAACCGCTACCAGAAGGCTCTGAACGAGCTGGTGGACTGATCCCTTGCGCGCCGCACCCGCGGCGCGTTTTTGAAAGCGTTCTGCCTGGCCGAGCGCTTTCAAAAACCCACGAGCCAACCCGCACAGACGAGGACAAGAGACATGGCCACCGAAGGCAACCTGCAGGCGCCGACGCGCCATCCGCTGGACTGGAAGAACCCCGACTTCTATGACGAGGAGAAGTGCTTCCACGAGCTGGAGCGCATCTTCGACATCTGCCACGGCTGCCGGCGCTGTGTGAGCCTGTGCGGCTCGTTCCCGACCCTGTTCGACCTGGTGGACGAGAGCAGCACCATGGAAGTCGATGGGGTCGCCAAGCAGGACTACTGGAAGGTGGTGGACCAGTGCTACATGTGCGACCTCTGCTACATGACCAAGTGCCCGTACACGCCGCCGCACGAGTGGAACCTGGACTTCCCGCACACCATGCTGCGCGCCAAGGCCATCAAGTTCAAAAAGGGTGAGGTCAAGACCAGCGAGAAGCTGCTGGCCTCCACCGACGTGCACGGCCAGTTCGCCGGCATTCCCATCGTGGTGCAAGTGGTCAACGCGGTGAATAAGACCAAGGCCGCGCGCGGCGTGATGGAAAGCGCCATGGGCGTGGACAAGGACGCCTGGCTGCCCGATCTGGCGACCCAACGCTTCCGCTGGGCCGCGCCCGGCGCCAAGGCCAGCAAGGTGGTCGACGGCGAGAAGACGCCCGGCAAGGTCGCCATCTTCTCCACCTGCTACATCAACTACAACGAGCCTGGCATCGGCCTGGACCTGCTCAAGATCCTCGACCACAACGACATCCCGTACACCATCGTCGAGAAGGAAAAATGCTGCGGCATGCCCAAGCTGGAACTGGGCGATCTGGACTCGGTGCAGGCCAGCAGGGAAGCCAACATCCCGATGCTGGCGAAGTACGCGCGCGACGGCTTTGCCATCCTCGCCGCCGTGCCCAGCTGCGCGCTGATGTTCAAGCAGGAGATCCCGCTCATGTTCCCCGACGACGCCGACACGCAGCTCGTCAAGGAACACATGTGGGACCCGTTCGAGTACCTCATGGCGCGCAAGCGCGACGGCCTGCTCAAGACCGAGTTCCCCCAGAAGCTCGGCAACATCAGCTACCAGATCCCCTGCCACGGCCGGGTGCAGAACATCGGCCGCAAGACCGAAGAGATGCTCAAGATGATCCCGGAGACCACGGTCAACACCATCGAGCGCTGCTCGGGCCATGCCGGCACCTTCGGCGTCAAGAAAGGCACGCACCAGCAGGCGATGAAGATCGGCAAGCCGGTGTTCAAGGCCATGGCCACCATGAAGGACGGCAGCAAGCCCGACTACATCAGCTCCGACTGCCCGCTGGGCGGCCACCACATCGCGCAGGGTTTTGAAGTGAACGGCCACGGGGCGCCTGAGCTGCAACACCCGCTGTCGCTCGTGGCCCGCGCCTATGGCCTGAAGTGAGGACCACACCATGCAACTGACCGGACACATCACCCCCGACAACCTGATGAGCCTGGAGGCCTACAGCAAGTGGCGCAAGGTTCACAAGCCCGAGGTCATCGCGCACCGCAAGCTGCGCAGCGTGCAGCTCGGCGAACACTTGAACCTGCAGTTCGAAAGCGAGACCACCATCCGCTACCAGATCCAGGAGATGCTGCGCATCGAGAAGATCTTCGAGGAAGAGGGCATCCAGCAGGAGATCGAGGCCTACGCACCGCTGGTGCCCGACGGCAGCAACTGGAAGGCGACGATGATGATCGAGTACATCGACGTCAACGAGCGCAAGCGCGAACTCGCGCGCCTGATCGGCGTGGAAGACCGCATGTTCGTCGAGGTCGAAGGCTACGAACGTGTCTACGCCATCGCCGATGAAGACCTGGACCGCGAGAACGAGCAGAAGACCAGCGCGGTGCACTTCGTGCGCTTCGAGTTCACGCCTGCCATGCGCGCTGCGATCCAGGCCGGCGCGGCCGTCAAGCTCGGCTGCGACCACACGAACTACCCCGCGCACCTGCAGATTCCGGCCGAGACGCTGGCGAGTTTGGCGGGGGATCTGAAGTAAGTCTCAGGCGCGGGGCCAGCTCGACCAGTCCGGATCGCGCGGGGCCTCCAGTGACAGCGCTTCGCCGCTGACCGGGTGATGCAGCGCCAGGTGGCTCGCATGCAGCCACAGCCGCTGCACCCCGAGAAACGCCGCCACCGCCCGGTTCAACGGCCCCTTTCCGTGCGTCGCGTCGCCGATGATCGGGTGGGCGATGTGCTTCATGTGGCGCCGCAGCTGGTGGCGGCGGCCGGTGAGTGGTTGCAGTTCCACCAGGGCGCAGCGGGTGGTCGCAAAGCTGCCTTGCGGAATCGGCAGCTCGTAGCGCTCCAACGTCCTGAACCGGGTTTGCGCTTCCTGCACCTCTTCACGTTCGACGCGCATGTCGTCGGGCATGCGCTTGAGCGGATAGTCGATCAGGCCGGCGTCGGCGGGCCAGCCGCGCACGATGGCGTGGTAGGTCTTGGTGATGCCCTCGCCGGATTCGAAGGCTCTGCCGAGCTGGCTGGCCGTGGCCGCGTCCAGTGCGAACAGCAGCACGCCACTGGTGCCTTTGTCGAGCCGGTGCGCCGGCCAGACCTGCCGGCCGATCTGGTCGCGCAGCAGCTGCACCGCAAAGCGGGTCTCGCCCGCGTCCAGCCCGGTGCGGTGCACCAGCAGGCCGGGCGGTTTGTCGATGGCGATCAGGTGGTCGTCGCGGTGCAGGATGCGCAGCATGGGGCCGATTGTCCGGCGACAGATGGCCCTGGATGCCACGGGTACACTCGGTTTTCCCTGTTTTTCCCCCTGGAATACCATGCTCCGACGCGTCCCGACCCTCGCTGCGCTGGCCTTTTCTTTGCTGCTGGCCGCCTGCGGCAAGCAGGGCGTGGAGCTGGGTGAGGGCGGCTCCGTCGTCAAGGGTTCGGCTGGCCCGGACGGCGCCAGCAACGCCGCCACCGAGCTCAAGACCTGCGCGGCGCCGGTGGCGGTGGTTGCGCTGATGGAGAACCCCAACGGGTATGTCGGCATTGGCCGCGGCGGCCTGCCTGATTCCCCCCTGCCGCTGGTGCGCGTGATGATGCAGCAGAGTGGGTGCTTCCGCATCGTCGACCGGCACTCGGGCCTGAACGCCACCGTCAAGGAGCAGGACCTCAAGGAGTCCGGCGTGCTGCGCCAGGACGACACCACGGTCAAGAAGGGCCGCGGCATCGTGGCGCAGTACACCCTGGTGCCCAGCCTGACGTTTTCCGAGCAGGACGCGGGCCGCCAGATCGGCGGCATCCTGGCGCAGATTCCGGGCCTGAACGTGATCGCCGGTGCGGCCGAGAACGTCAAGCTCAAGGAAGCTCAAGTTGTGCTGCTGCTGACCGACAACGAAACCACGGAGCAACTTTCTGCCGCCACCGGCGCCGCACGCAGCACCGATCTGGGCATCGGTGGCCTGGCCATCGGCAAGGCCGGCGGCGCAGGCGGTCTGGGCTGGAGCAACACCAACGAGGCCAAGGTGATAGCAGCGGCCTTCCTGGACGCGCACAACCACCTGGTCGATGAGGTGCAGCGCCTGGTCGAGAAGCCGCTGCCCGAACCTGTGCCCACCAAGAAGAAGGCTGGCTGAGCCACCATGCTGTTTGTCATTTCCCCTGCCAAGGCGCTCGACTACGAGACGCCGGCCCACATCAAGACCTTCACGCAACCGCTGTTCGTGGAACAGGCGAGCGCGCTGATCGCCGTGCTGCGCGAGAAGTCGCCGCAGCAGGTGGCCGATCTGATGGACCTGTCGGACCAGCTCGCGGGCCTGAACGCCGCGCGCTACCAGGCCTGGTCGCCCAAATTCACCGCCAAGAACTCCAAGCAGGCCGTGCTGGCCTTCGACGGCGACGTGTATGGCGGACTGGATGCGAAGACGCTGAACGAAGGCGAGCTGGACTGGCTGCAGCAGCACCTGTGCATCCTCAGCGGCCTGTACGGCGTGCTGCGCCCGCTGGACCGCATGCAGCCCTACCGGCTGGAGATGGGCACGCGGCTCAAGACCGACAAGGGCGGCAACCTCTACCGCTTCTGGGGCAGCCAGATCGCCGACTACCTCAATGGCCGCGCCCGCGCCGACAAGAGCCCGGTGCTGGTCAACCTGGCCAGCGAGGAATATTTCAAGGCGGTCGACCTCAAGGCGCTGCAGCCGCGTGTGGTGAACTGCGTGTTCGAAGAGAAAAAGGGCGCCCAATACAAGATCGTGAGCTTCTTCGCCAAGCGCGCGCGCGGCCTGATGGTGCGCTACGCGCTGCAGCACCGGGCGGCCACGCCCGAGCAGCTCAAGGGCTTCGACCTGGAGGGCTACCGCTTCGCGCCAGACGCCAGCGGGCCCGACCGTTTCGTGTTCCGGCGCGACCAGGGCGCCTGACCGCCACCCGAGGAGACGACCATGACCCAGACCGTCACCCCCGAACTGCGCCAGTGGATCATCGAGCAGTCCACCGCCGGCTGCATGCCCGAGGCCGTGCTCGACGCCATGGTCAAGGCCGGCTGGCAGGCGGATGTGGCCGAGGCCGCGCTGGAGCAGACCCTGCGCGACCACCTGCAGAAGCTCGGTGCCGGCCGCGCCGCCGCGCCCGCGCCCACGCAGGCCCCGGCGCGCGAGATGGCCACGGTGCGCGTGCCCGATGTCGCACTCAGCGGTTCGCCGCGCCGGCTGGACGCGGGCGACCGCATGGTCGACGTGATCATCTCGGTGACGCAGCCGCGGGTGGTGGTGCTCGGCGGCCTGCTCAGCCATGAGGAGTGCGACGGCCTGATCGAGGCCTCCCGGCCGCGCCTGGCGCGTTCGCTCACCGTGCAGACCGCCACCGGCGGCGAGGAGCTCAACCCCGACCGCACCAGCAACGGCATGTTTTTCAACCGCGGCGAAAGCGAGCTGGTCAAGCGCATCGAGGCGCGTATTGCGCGGCTGGTGAACTGGCCGGTGGAAAACGGCGAGGGCATCCAGGTGCTCAACTACAAGGTGGGTGCGGAATACAAGCCGCACTACGACTACTTCGACCCGGCCGAGCCGGGCACGCCGACCATCCTCAAGCGCGGCGGCCAGCGCGTGGGCACGGTGGTGATGTATCTCAACGAACCGGCGCGCGGCGGCGGCACGACCTTCCCGGACATCGGTCTGGAGGTGGCGCCGGTGCGCGGCAATGCGGTGTTTTTTTCCTACAACCGGCCGCACCCTGGCACTATGACCCTGCACGGCGGCGCGCCGGTGCTCGAAGGTGAAAAATGGGTGGCGACCAAATGGATGCGCGAACGGGTATTCGAATGACGCCAGACCAATCTCCCCTGGGCAAGACCACCGACTACGTCGACCGGTACGACCCGTCCCTGCTGTTTCCGCTGCCGCGCGAGCCCAAGCGCGCCGAAATCGGCATCACCGGCAGCGTGCCCTTCCTGGGCGCCGACCTCTGGACCGCCTTCGAGCTGAGCTGGCTGAACACGAAGGGCAAGCCGCAGGTGGCGATCGCCCACATCACCATCCCCTGCGAGAGCACGCACATCGTCGAGAGCAAGTCGTTCAAGCTCTATCTCAACAGCTTCAACAACACCCGCCTGGACAGCGCCGACGCGGTGCGCGACCGCATCCGCGACGACGTCAGCCGCGCGATCTGGGGCGGGGAAAAGGTGAGGTCGGGGGCCGGTGTGCGGCTGCTGCTGCCGCCCTTGTTCGAGTGCGAGCCGGTCAAGGAGCTGGAAGGCGTGTCGATCGACCGGCTCGATGTCGAGTGCGACACCTACCAGCCGACGCCGGATTTCCTTTCCGCCGCGCTGGACGAAAAGCCGGTGGACGAGGTGCTGGTGAGCGACCTGCTGCGCAGCAACTGCCCGGTGACCGGCCAGCCCGACTGGGGCAGCGTGCAGATCCGCTACAGCGGGCCGCAGATCGACCAGGCCGGGCTGCTGCAGTACATCGTGAGCTTCCGCAACCACAACGAATTCCACGAACAGTGCGTCGAGCGCATCTACATGGACATCATGGCGCGCTGCAAGCCGGCCAAGCTGATGGTCTATGCGCGCTACTCGCGCCGCGGCGGGCTGGACATCAACCCCTGGCGCAGCAGCCACCCCCAGCTGCCGCCCGCCAACACGCGCACCGCGCGGCAGTGATCAGAGCATCTTCTGGATCAGCGCGCCCTTGAACAGCACCGGTCCGGTGGGGCCGGTCTCGCTGGGCACGCCGCCCTTGGGTTCCAGGCTGATGGCCAGCGCCGGCACTTCGCGCACATCACCTTCGCCTGCTGCGAGCTGCAGCAGCTTCTCCTGGCTCAGCACGCCCAGCGAACGCGGCTTGCTGCCCGGCGGCAGGGCCCAGAGCTGCAGCGACTTGTCGGCCGCTTCCTGGTAGCCACCCACGCGCTGCAGCGTCAGCTTGCGGTTCTTCGGGTCGAAGGTCACCAGCATCGAGGCGCTGGCCTGCTCGTCGTTGAGCACGGCCACGTATTCGATCTGCGGCTGGTTGCTCAGCTTCGCCTGCAGTTCGTCGATCTGTGCCCCGAGCCGGTCGCGCAGGCCCACGGTGGTGACCACGGCCAGCACGGTGGCCAGCGCGCCGGCACCGGCCGCACCGCGCCAGAGCGCCAGGCTGCGCCACCAGCCGGTGGGGGGCGGCGGCGCTGGTGCCGCGCGGGCCGCGGCCATGGCGGCCTGCTCGCGCTCGGCCTCGATCAGGTTGTGGATGCGCGTCCAGACCACGGGCGAGGGCGTCACCGCGGGCTCCAGCTCGGTCATGCTGGCGACGCGACTCTGCCAGACCAGGGCCGCCGCGCGCACCGGCGCACGCTCGCGCGCCAGGGTTTCGAAGCGGCGCCGCGCGCCGCCGCGCAGGGTGCCGATGGCGTAGGCCGCAGCCAGTCGGTCCAGCAGCTCGGGGTGTCGGTGGATGTCCATGGCGTTCCTCAGGCAAACCTTGCCATGCACACACGCAGCTGGTCCAGCCCGCGGCGGATCCAGGTCTTGACAGTGCCCAGCGGCAGCTTGAGCTGTTCGGCCAGCTCGCCGTGGCTCAGGTCGCGCAGGTAGGCCAGGCTCACCACCTCGCGCTGCTTGTTCTCCAGCCGCGTGAGGCACTGGTGCAGCGCCCAGGCCTGCTGGCTGGCCAGGCTGGTGTGCATCGGATCGGGCGTGTCGCCTTCGAGCCGGTCGGCCATGCCGTCGTCGTCGATGTCGTCGCTCAGGTGCTCGCGCTCGGCCTTGCGCCGGCGCAGCAGGTCCAGCGCGCGGCTGCGCACGATCAGGCCCATCCAGGCCATCGGCGGGCTCAGCGAGGCGCGGTAGTCGGGCGCGCTGCGCCAGACCTGCAGGAAGGTCTCCTGCAGCGCGTCCTCGGCCCACTCGTGGCGCTCCAGCACCCGCAGCGCCAGGCCGTAGAGCTTGCCGCTGGTGAGGTCGTAGAGCGACTTGAGCGCGGTCTCGTCGCGTTGCGCCACGCGGTCGAGCAGCGCCATCAGGGTCTGGTCGGTGTCCATGCGGTGGGCGGCCTCAGTAGGTGCTGCCGGAGTCGAACTGCACCCGGCGCGCCTTGCGCGGCTGCACCAGGGTGGGCACGTTCACCGTGGTGACCGGCTGCACCTGCAGCGCGACGCTGGCCTGGTCGACCAGCTGGTCCGGGTGCCAGACCCGCAGCTGCATCGCGCCCTCGGGCACCTGGGGCAGGGTGGCGGTGCCGTCGGCGGATGTCTTGGCGGCCCAGGGCGTGGACGCCACGTAGACGAAGCCGCGCATCGAGCCGTGCAGGTGGCAGCCCAGCTGGATCGGCCCGGCCTTCTCCATCGTCACCTCGCTGCTGGGCGGGGTCTGCCCCTGCGTGCGCCCCGCCAGGCGGAACTCGAAGGCGGTGGTGCCCGTGGCCAGCAGGCTGGGTGTGCCGCCCTTGACGTGGTGGTCCCAGCGGTCGAGGTTGGAGAAGCGGATCTTCGAGCCGACCGGCACCACGCTGAGCATGGGGTCGAACTGCATCTTCTCCTGCGTCACGGTCTGGCTGACCGGCTGCGCCGCCGGCACCGGCTGGCCGGCGGCCGGCTCCAGCACCACCACCGCGTCGGGCAGCGGCTTGCCGTCGCGGGCGAGCACGGTGACCTGCACGGTGGCGGCCTGTGCCGCATGAAGGCCGGCCAGCAGGCAGGCGGCCAGAAGGGGGGCGTGGCGCATGGGGTCTCCTGGTTTATCGGACGTTGATCACGTCGCGGTGCATCGGGGCCAGCAGCGCGAGCAGCTGATTCTGCCGGGCAAACGGAATCCCGCGGGCGTCCATGCTCATTTGCAGCACCTCGACCAGCGCGTTGAAGTCGGCGCGGGTCACGTCCATGTTGCTGTGGGCCTCTTTCATGTCGGGGCCGTTGTAGACGCAGGGACCACCGGCGAGCTGGCAGATCTGGTCGGTCAGCTGTTTGGCGAGGTTGGCGCCGTTGGCTTCCTTGAAGGCTTCGGCCAGGCGCGCGTCGGCCTTGAGGCGGTTGACGAAATCGTTCATCAGGGTGCGCAGGCCGGTCTGGCCGCCCAGGGCGTCGTACAGGCCAGGGGCCGGGGCCACCGGGTAGGCCGATGCGGGCGAGGGCGCCATGGGCTTGTCCATGGACTGGGCGCCCGCCGGGGAGCCGATGAGGGTCAGCAGAGAGAGGGCGGAGAGGGTGATGAGCTGTTTCATGGTGGTGGTTTGTGTGTGGGTTCAGAACGCGAACTGGGCCGAGAGGTAGGTGCCGGTCTGCTTCTTGCCTTTCGTGGTGGCCGGCACGACGGTGCCCAGATCCACATAGGCCAGGGTGAGCGAGACGTTCTTGCTGGGCGCCCAGGCGATGAAGATGTCTTTCCAGTCGCCGGCGCGCAGGCCGTCGCCCAGACCGGCCGCGGCACCGGCCTTGTTCAGCTTGTCGGGCATGGCGCGGTACTCGAAGCCGACCGCCAGGTTGTTGCGCAGCAGGTAGGCCACCGAGAGTTCGGGCATCAGCTCGTAGCCGTTGTCGGCGCCGCCGAGCGTGGCGCCGTGGCCCAGCAGGCCGCCCTGGTTGGCCTTGGTGGCGCGCAGCGTGCCGTTGACCAGCAGGCCCTGGGCCAGGAACAGCTTGGTGGCGCTGACATAGAGGTCGGTGCCCGAGCGCTTGGCGCCCAGCGCGGACAGCGTGCTGTCCAGCCCGGTGGAGCCCAGGCGCTTGGCCATCACGCCGACCGCGATCTGCGGCATCAGCGTGTCGCTGTCGAGGATGGCGTCGCCCGCCACGCGGAACTTGGCCCCGACGATGTCCTGCTTCAGGTTCAGGCCCGGCAGGCCCAGCAGGGTGCCGGTGATGCCGGTGTCGAAGTCCTGCCGCGCCACGGACAGCTCCACCCGGTCGTTGATGCCGACCGCGGCGCCGAAGGCGTTGAGCTTGTAGTCCTGTGTGCGCGCATGGCTGAGGTGGGCCGAAAAGCCTGTCTGGCCTTCGGTGGCCTGGCTGCCGATCACCGCCCAGGGCGAGAGGCCACCGCCGGCCGCGCCGTCGATGGTGCTCACGCCGCCGGTCAGCAGCAGCTTGCCGGTGTCGGCTTGGGCGGGTGCGTGGGCCAGCAGGGCAGCGGTGGCGCCCAGGGCGAGCAGGTGGCGGGCGGGGTGCCGGCGCAGTGGGGAGTGGAGGGTGTGGGGCATGGTGGGTTGTGTGGGTTGGGGAAGGGTGCCGGTTGCTGAGCAGACCCGACCCACTCTTTACGCGGTCAGCGGGCCAACGGATTCAGGCGCTGCATGTCCACAAAAAATTTGTGGGTTTCTGAATCCGTCGTGGGAACGGCCTGCGTATCAGAACCGTCGGTGCTGATTTCTCGACCGGCGCTGTTTCCCTCACCCACCACACAAGGACCCCACCATGTCGAACATCATCCTTCCCGCTTCCGAATTCGTCGGCCCACCCGCCTCGCGCCGCAGCTTCATGCGCCGCGGCGGCGCGCTCTCGGCTGTGGCCGTGGCGCTGCTGGCCGGCAAGGACACGCTCGCCCAGGGCATGTCCGCCGATGTGTCCAAGGACGTGTCCATCCTCAACGTGGCGCTCGGCCTGGAGCACGAAGCCATCAACGCCTACCAGCTGGGCGCCGGCAGCGGTCTGCTGCAGAAGGGGGTGCTGGATGTGGCCGTGAGCTTCCAGGGCCACCACAAGGCGCACCGCGACGCGCTGATCGCCACCATCCAGAAGCTGGGCGGCACGCCGGTGGCCGAGAAGAAGCTGGACGACTACGCCAAGGCGCTCAAGGCCGACACGCTGCGCAACCAGGCCGACGTGCTGGACCTGGCCGCGCGGCTGGAGCTGGGCGCCACCAACGCCTACCTGGGCGTGATCCCCTCGCTGGGCAGCAAGGACCTGGCCAAGGTGGCCGCGCGCCTGGCGGCCGACGAGACCATGCACTTCACCGTGCTCACCAACGCCCTGGGCCGTCCGCTGCCCGGTGGCGCCCTGAGCTTCGGCGCCTGATGGCCATGTCGTTGCGCCGCGCCGCACTCGCGCTGGGACTGCTGGCCGCCGCGTGGCCGGCGGCCCAGGCCCAGTCGGGCGACGTGGCGCGTGGCCGAGGACTGTTCGAGTCGCGCTGCGGCGGCTGCCACAGCCTGGACGACGACCGCGTCGGTCCCGCGCTGGGCAATGTGGTCGGCCGTGCAGCGGGCAAGAAGGCGGACTTCGCCTACTCCGCCGCATTGGCCGCCGCCACCCACGTCTGGACGCCCGAGAAGCTGCAGGCCTGGCTGACCGATCCCGAGGCCCTGGTGCCCGGCCAGGCCATGGGCTACCGGCTGTCCGAGGCGGCCGACCGGCGCGACGTCGTCGCTTTCCTGCAATCCCTCGCCACGGGCCAGCCGGCCCGCTGAGTTCCGTTCATCCACCTATATAGATAACACAGGAGCTGTTCCATGTTCTCCCGCTTCACCACCACCGCACTGGGCGGCGCCGCCGTCCTCGCTCTCTCCGCCTGCGCCAGCGGGCCCACCATGGCCCCGTTCTCGCAGGCCGATCTGCCGGCCGCGGTGCAGGTGCCCGCCGGCCACCGCGTGGCCTTCGAGACCGCTGCCGCGGGCGACATCACCTACCAGTGCCAGGCCAAGAAGGACATGGCCGGCCAGTACGAGTGGGTGTTCATGAGCCCCGACGCCGGCCTCAAGGGCCGCAAGGGCGAGCGCCTGGGCAAGTACTACGGCCCGCCGGCCACCTGGGACTTCAACGACGGTTCCAAGGTGAGCGGTGCGCAGCTGGCGGTGGCCCCCAACGGCAGCGGCAACATCCCGCTGCAGCTGGTCAAGGCCAACCCGGCCATGGGCAGCGGCATGGCCCAGGGCGTGAGCCACATCCAGCGCGTGGCCACCAAGGGCGGCGTGGCCCCGGCTGCGCCCTGTGACGCGGCCACCATGGGCAGCAAGCGTGTGGTCACTTACACGGCCGACTACATCTTCTGGAAGCCGGCGTGAGCCGGCGTCAGATCGAGCGGCAGTAGGCTTCGAGCAGGTTGACCGCGTTCACGCCGACCTCGTCCACCGCGTAGCCGCCTTCGAAGGTGAACACGGTGGGCAGGCTGGCGGCGGCCAGCAGGCGGCCGACGGTGTCGTAGTCGCTGCTCTCCAGCGTGAAGCCGGAGATCGGGTCGCCCTTGAAGGTGTCCATGCCCATGGGCACCACCAGGGCGTCGGCGCCGAAGTCCTCCACCACCTCTATGGCGCGGTCCAGCGCGGCGCACCAGGCGGCAAAACCGGTGCCGCGCGGTAGCGGCAGGTTGAGGTTGAAGCCTTCGCCCGCACCGGCGCCGCGCTCGCTGGCGTGGCCCAGGAAGAACGGGTATTCGGTCATGGGGTCGCCGTGGATCGAGACCGTCATCACATCGGCGCGCTCGTAGAAGATGGTCTGCGTGCCGTTGCCGTGGTGGTAGTCGATGTCCAGCACGGCCACCTTGGCGTGGCCCAGGTCGCGCAGCGCCTGCGCGGCGATGGCGCCGTTGTTCAGGAAGCAGTAGCCGCCGAAGAAGTCCGGCCCGGCGTGGTGGCCCGGCGGGCGGGTCAGCGCAAACGCCGCGCGGGCGCCGCCGTGCACTTCGCGCGCCGCCGCCAGCGCGCAGGCCGCTCCGGCCCGCGCGGCGGTCCAGGTGCCGGCCATCAGCGGCGAGCCCGAATCGAAGGAGAACAGGCCCAGCCGCGCCGCGAAATTCTGCGGCAGCACATCGGTGCGGAAGGCGTGTTTGTTGCCCAGGGGCCAGACCGAGGGCAGGGCGTCGCGCTGCGCGTTCGCCGGGTCCATCGCCACCCATTCGTCCCAGGCGCCGGCCAGGAACTGCGTGTAGCGCGGGTCGTGCACGCGCGCGATGGCTGCGTCCAGCTCGGCGTCGCTCACCTCGGGCAGGAACAACCCACCCTGCGAGCGCCGCTGCAGCTCGGCGAGCACGTAGTCCAGCCGCGCGGGCACCTCGTGGCAGGGCACCATGCGGCCACGGAACATCTCTTCGCGCCCCTGGTGCAGGGCGTGGTGGGGGTTGTGGAAGGTCTTCATGCGGGTCAGTGTCGCACGGGGTGGGCCGGGCGTCGACCGTGCGCGGCGCGGGCCGGAACCCCGCCGCACCCATGGGGGCGACAAACCCCACTACGATCCGGTGCATGACGATCCAGCACACCCCGCGCAACCGCCGCCAGCAACTCATGGGCCTCGCCGGCTGGATCGCCCTGTGTTACCTCACCGCAGCGGCCGGCGCCATGGCCTCCGCCAACGCCAGGGACTTCTACGCCGGCCTGGTGCAACCGGACTGGGCGCCGCCTGGCTGGCTGTTCGGCCCGGTGTGGACGGTTCTGTTCACCCTGATGGCCATCGCGGCCTGGCTGGTCTGGCGCGCGCCGGTCGAACCGTCGGACCGGCGCCGGGCGCTCGGCCTGTTCGTGGTCCAGCTCGTGGCCAACGCGCTGTGGAGCTGGCTGTTCTTCGCATGGCAGAAAGGCGGCTGGGCCTTTGCGGAGGTGATCGTGTTCTGGCTGCTGATCGCGGCCACCTGCGCTGCCTTCTGGCGCATCCGCCCGCTGGCAGGCCTGTTGTTGCTGCCCTACCTCGCCTGGGTGGCCTTCGCCGCGTACCTGAACTGGGTGCTGTGGCAGGCCAACCCCGCCATCCTGGGCTGAACCGATTCGGCCCCGTCTGCCTGTTCATCGCTTCTCTTGTTGAAGGAACCCACCATGTCGTCCGGAAAAATCCTCGTCGCCCAGGGCGGCGGCCCCACCGCCGTGATCAACCAGTCCCTCGTGGGCGTGGCGCTGGAGGCGCGACGCTTCCAGAACGTGCAGCGCATCTACGGCGCCCGCCACGGCGTGCGCGGCATCGTGGACGAGAACTTCGTCGACCTCACGCAAGAGACCAGCCACAACCTCGAAGCCGTGGCGCGCACGCCGGCCTCGGCCCTGGGCTCCACGCGCGACAAGCCCGACCTGAAGTACTGCCAGGAAATCTTCAAGGTGCTCAAGGCGCATGAGATCGAGCACTTCTTCTACATCGGCGGCAACGACTCGTCGGACACGGTTCGCATCGTGAGCGAAGAGGCGCGCAAGGCCGGCTACCCGCTCCGATCCATCCACATCCCCAAGACCATCGACAACGACCTGGTGGGCAACAACCACACGCCGGGCTTTCCGTCGGCGGCGCGCTTCGTGGCCCAGGCCTTCGCGGGCGCGAACCTGGACAACGCGGCCCTGCCGGGCGTGTACGTGGGCGTGGTGATGGGCCGGCACGCCGGCTTCCTCACGGCCGCGTCCGCCCTGGGCAAGAAGTTTCCGGACGACGGCCCGCACCTGATCTATGTGCCCGAGCGCGTGTTCGAGATCCCGAAGTTCCTGGCCGATGTGAAGGCCGTGTACGAGCGGTATGGCCGCTGCGTGATCGCGGTCAGCGAAGGCATCCACGACGCCTCGGGCCAGCCCATCATCACCCAGCTGGCGAAAGACGTGGAGAAGGACGCGCACGGCAACGTGCAGCTGTCCGGCACCGGCGCGCTGGCCGACCTGCTGTGCGAGGAGATCAAGGCCAAGCTGGGCATCAAGCGCGTGCGCGGCGACACCTTCGGCTACCTGCAGCGCAGCTTCATCGGCTGCGTGAGCGACGTGGACCAGCGCGAGGCGCGCGAGGTGGGCGAGAAGGCGGTGCAGTTCGCCATGTGGGGCAGCGTGGACGGTTCGGTGGCGATCAAGCGCACCGGCTTCTATTCGGCCGACTACGAGCTGCTGCCGCTGGAGGCCGTGGCCGGCAAGACGCGCACCATGGAAGACGAGTTCATCTCGGCCAGCGGCACCGATGTGACCGACGCCTTCCGGCTCTACCTGCGCCCGCTGCTGGGTTCGGACATGCCCGACGCCTTCCGCCTGCGCTACAACCCGGTGGCCAAGGTGCTCAGACCCTGAGCGGCGCGGCAGCGGCGTCACTTCGTGCGCCGCTGACCTGCGTCAATCCACCACCGGCCGACCGCGGCGACACTGTCGGACCTTGTTGTCCGGCTCCCCGCCCGGCCCGTTGTCTGCCCGTTGACCGCTGACCCCCCATGTCGTCCCCGTCCCACGCCCTGTCCCAGACCACCGAACCGCCTCCGCGCGCGCCGGCCGCGCCCAGCCGCCACCGGCCGCACGAAGATGTGCAGGCCCTGCTCACTGGCACCCTGTTTGTCGGCCTGGGTGTGGTGTTGTTCGGCCACGTTGGCCTGCTCAGCGGCGGCACCGCCGGGCTGGCTTTCCTGCTGCACTACGCGACCGGGGTGAGCTTCAGCGTCTGGTTCTTCCTCATCAACCTGCCGTTCTACTGGCTGGCCTGGCGCCGCATGGGCGCGCCGTTCGCGCTCAAGACCTTTGCGGCGGTGGGCCTGCTCTCGCTCTGGGCCTATCTGATTCCGCGCTGGATCTCGATCGGCGCGCTGGCGCCGGGCTTTGCCGCGGTAGCGGGCGGGCTGCTGGTGGGCGCGGGCATGCTGATGCTGTTCCGCCACCGGGCCAGCCTGGGCGGTTTCAACGTGCTGGTGCTGTACCTGCAGGAGCGCTTCGGCTGGCGCGCCGGCCACATCCAGATGGGACTGGACTGCGCCATCGTGCTCACCGCGTTCGCGCTGCGCGAGCCGGTGCAGATCGCCTGGTCGGTGCTGGGGGCGGTGGTACTCAACATGACGCTGGCGATCAACCACCGGCCGGGCCGGTACATGGCTGTTTGATGAAAACCCCCCTGCGCCGCTTTGCGGCTTCCCCCCGGAGGGGGGACGCACCCTGTGGCCCGGCGAAGCCGGTTCCACGGGTGCCCTGGTCTCTCTTCGCTCCGCTGCTTTTTGTGTTCGGCGCTTCGCTTGCGCTCGCACAGTCGCCTGCTTCCACGTCGTCCGCTGCTTCGGGTTTTCGTCCCCGGTTCAACGAGGCCTATGAGGCGCGGGTGACGCGGGTGCCGGATGGGGACACCTTGTGGGTCAAGCCGCTGGCGGGTGGGACGTACCGCAAGCTGCGGCTGGAGGGGGTGGATGCGCCGGAGAGCTGCCAGGACGGTGGATCGGCCGCGCGCGAGGCACTGGCCGGGCGACTGCTGGAGCAGACGGTGACCGTGACCGAGCGGCGGCGCGACGACTACGGGCGTGCGCTGGTGCGGCTGAAGCACCGGGGCGACGATGTGGCGGGCTGGCTGGTGCGCGAGGGCTGGGCTTGGTCGTACCGCTGGCGGCACAGCGACGGGCCGTTCGCCATTGAAGAGGTCTTGGCCCGCAAGGGCCGCAAAGGCATCTTCGCGTCGGCGGGGGCCGAGAACCCGCGGGACTTCCGCAAGCGCCACGGGTCCTGCCCGATGCCGCCGCGGGCGGGCGCGAAGGATCAGCCTGCGCGCTGAGCGCAGACCGCGCAGTGCGGCTGGCGCGGCAGGGCGATGGTGTTGAAGGCCAGGTCGCGGCCATCGATCATCAGCAGCTGCCCGGTCAGGCGCGAGCCGAGGCCACTCAGGATCTTGAGTGCTTCGGCCGCCTGCATGGTGCCGACAATGCCGACCAGGGGGGCGAACACGCCCATGGTGGCGCAGCGGGTCTCTTCCACACCCGCGTCTTCAGGGAACACGCAGGCGTAGCACGGCGAAGCGGCCACGCGCGTGTCGTACACCGCCAGCTGCCCGTCCATGCGGATCGCGGCACCCGAGACCAGCGGCACGCCGTGGCGCACGCAGGCGCGGTTGACCATGTGGCGGGTGGCGAAGTTGTCGCAGCAGTCGATCACCACATCGACACCGGGCAGCAACTGGTCCAGCAGGGCGTCGTCGGCGCGCTGCACCACGGCAGTGACCTGCGGGTCCGGGTTGATGGCGGCGATCGCGTGGCGCACCGACTCGGCCTTGGGCGTGCCCATGCGTTCGAGGTTGTGGGCGATCTGGCGCTGCAGGTTGGTGGCGTCCACCTCGTCGTGGTCGATCACCGTGATGCGCCCGACGCCGGCGCTGCCCAGGTAGAGCGCCACCGGCGACCCCAGGCCGCCGGCACCGATCACCAGGGCGTGCGACGCCAGCAGCTTTTCCTGGCCCTCAATGCCCAACTCTTCGAGCAGGATGTGGCGCGAGTAGCGCAGGAGCTGCTGGTCGTCCAAGATCGCGCCGCCGACCCGTTCACCGGGCCGGTGATCAGTTTTCTTTCTTCTCTTCCGGACGCTCGGTCAGGGTCTTGCTGACCAGCACCGGACGGCCCTTGAGCTTGTTGAGCGCCTGCTGCAGCTGGAAGTCCTTGTCGCTGCCGAATTCCGGCACCAGGCGCTGGCCCGGATTCTTCTTGGACTCTTCTTCCAGCCGTTTGCGGGCTTCCTCGCGCTCCTGGTCGCGCTGCTGCTCAGCCGCACGCTGGGCGTCGGTCATCCGCTCGCCGGCCTTGGCCTCTTCGCCATTGGTCAGGTGCTTGGTCAGGTCGGCCTCGCGGGTGCGCAGAGCTGCGAACAGGTTGCCTTCGGGCGTCTCGTCGACCATCACGTCGGGCACGATGCCCTTGGCCTGGATCGACTTGCCGGCTGGTGTGTAGTAGCGCGCGGTGGTGAGTTTCAGGCCCGTGTCGGGGCCCAGCGGGCGCACGGTCTGCACCGAGCCCTTGCCGAAGGTCTGGCTGCCGAGGATGGTGCCGCGCTTGTGGTCCTGCAGCGCGCCGGCCACGATCTCGCTGGCCGACGCCGAACCCTCGTTGACCAGCACCACCAGCGGCACGGTCTTGAGCGCGCCGTTGGTCGCCTTGGTCAGGCGGGCGATCGGATCCGGGCCGCCGCGGCGCAGGTAGTGCTGCGGGTTGGCGGTGTAGGTGAATTTGCTGTCGGCCAGCTGGCCGTTGGTCGAGACCACGGTCACGTTCTCGGGCAGGAAGGCCGCCGACAGCGCCACAGCAGCGTCCAGCAGGCCGCCCGGGTCGTTGCGCAGGTCCAGCACTAGGCCCTTGAGCGGGCCGGCCTTGTACAGCTCCTCGACCTTGCGGGCGAAGTCGTCGACGGTGCGGTCCTGGAACTGCGAGACACGCACCCAGGCGTAGCCGGGCTCGACCAGCTTGCTCTTGACGCTCTGGGTCTTGATCTCTTCGCGGGTGATCGTGACCGGGAAGCTGCGGTTCTCGTCCTTGCGGAAGATGGTCAGCAGCACCTTGGTGCGCGGCTCGCCGCGCATGAGCTTGACGGCGTCGTTGATGGACAGGCCTTTGACGGCGGTGTCGTCGATCTTGGTGATCAGGTCGCCGGACTTGAGGCCGGCGCGGAAGGCGGGCGAGTCCTCGATGGGGGACACGACCTTGACCACCCCGTCTTCCATGGTGATTTCGATGCCCACGCCGACAAACCGGCCGCTGGTGCCTTCGCGGAATTCCTTGAAGGACTTCTTGTCGAAGTACTGGGAGTGCGGGTCCAGGCTGGAGACCATGCCCGAAATCGCCTCGGAGATCAACTTCTTCTCGTCGACCGGTTCGACGTAGTCCGTCTTGACCATGCCGAACACAGCGGCGAGCTGCTGCAGCTCTTCCAGCGGCAGGGGGGCGAGCGAGCCGCGCGCCACCGCCTGAAGCTGCACCGTGGTCAGCGCACCGGCCACGGCACCTGCGGCCACCCAGCCGACGATCTTCAGCTTCTGATTCACTTGCTTGCCCATCCATTCACCCCGAAAAAAGCGCTGGCCCGGGCGGTTGCGCCGCGGGCCTGCAAACCAATATACACCTAGGAGTCAAGCCTTGTGATTCGGTTCCGTCCGGGCGGTTCAGCGTTTGCCCTGAGCGGCCACGGCGGCAGCGGCCTTGGCAGCCGCCTCGGCGTCGCCCAGGTAGTAGCTCTTGATGGGCTTGAGGTCGGCGTCCAGTTCGTAGACCAGCGGAATGCCGTTGGGGATGTTCACGCCCACGATGTCGGCGTCGCCGATGTTGTCCAGGTATTTGACCAGGGCGCGGATCGAGTTGCCGTGGGCCGCGATCACGATGCGCTGGCCGGCCTTGATGGCGGGCGCCAGGGAGTCGTTCCAGCAGGGCAGCACGCGGGCCACGGTGTCTTTCAGGCATTCCGTCAGCGGCACGGCGTCGGCCGGCAGCTTGGCGTAGCGCAGGTCCTGGCGCTGGCCGCGCGGATCGTCGGCCTCCAGGGCCGGCGGCGGCGTGTCGTAGCTGCGGCGCCAGATCAGCACCTGCTCGTCGCCGTACTGCTTGGCCATGTCGGCCTTGTTCAGACCTTGCAGACCGCCGTAGTGGCGCTCGTTCAGGCGCCAGTCCTTGACCACCGGCAGCCAGCTGCGGTCCATCTCGTCCAGGCAGTAGTTCAGCGTGTGGATGGCGCGCTTGAGCACCGAGGTGTAGGCGACGTCGAACTCGTAGCCCTCGGCCTTGAGCAGCTTGCCGGCCGACATGGCCTGGGAGACGCCGGTGGGGGTCAGCTCCACGTCGGTCCAGCCGGTGAAGCGGTTTTCGAGGTTCCAGGTGGATTCGCCGTGGCGGATCAGGACGAGCTTGTACATGGGCGTGAAGGCGTTGGGGGCAGGAGAAAAAGGGGCATGGGGGCTGGCCGGACCGCTCCGGACAGCCCCACATTCTAAAATCCTGGGCTTGTCTGACCTGAAAGGTGCCTCGTGAGTTTTTTTCTCGACAACTGGATGCTGTTTGCCATCGCCCTGGCCTCGGGCGGGATGTTGATGTTTCCCGCCCTCACTTCGGGCGGCGGTGCGGCGGGCCTGACCCCCGCCGAAGTGGTGCAGCTGATCAACCGTGAGAAAGCCGCGGTGGTGGATGTGTGCGGGCCGGACGAGTTCGCGGCCGGGCATGTGACCGGCGCGAAGAACGTGCCGCTGCCCGAGCTGGAGACCAAGCTGGCCGGCGTGGTGAAGAACAAGAATCTGCCGCTGGTGCTGGTCTGTGCGTCCGGCATGCGCTCCAAGCGCGCGGTGTCGATCGCCAAGAAGCTGGGTTACGAGAACGCCCATTCGCTGACCGGTGGCATGGGCGCCTGGCGCACCGCCAACCTGCCGGTCGAAAAGGCCTGAAACGGAGCGCACCATGGCCCACGTGAAGATCTATTCCAGCGACTACTGCCCGTACTGCAGCCGGGCCAAGGCCCTGCTGGCGCAGCGCGGCGTCACCGACTACGAGGAGATCGTGGTGGACGGCCGGCCCGAGGTGCGCGCGCAGATGACACAGATCACGGGACGCACCAGCGTGCCGCAGATCTTCATCGGGCAGACGCACGTGGGCGGTTGCGACGACCTCCACGCGCTGGACCGCCAGGGCGGCCTGGAGCCGCTGCTGCGTGGCTGAGAGCGTTGCCGCACTGCTGAGATAATCCGCCCTCGGGCCCGCTGCGGGAGACTTTCCGGGCGGGCCCTGTTCATTCCTGAATCATCCGAAAGCTCTTATGGCCGACCAAGATCCCGTTTTCCAGATCCAGCGCGTCTACCTCAAGGAGGCGTCCCTGGAGCAGCCCAATTCCCCGGCCATCCTGCTGGAACAGGAGCAGCCCTCGGTCGACATCCAGCTGGGCGTGGAAGCCACTCCGGCTGCAGACGGCGTGTACGAAGTGGCCGTGACCGCCACCGTGCAGACCAAGATCAAGGACAAGACCGTGTTCCTGGTCGAGGTCAAGCAGGCCGGCATCTTCGAGATCCGCCACCTGCCGGAAGACCAGATGGGCCCGATCATGGGCATCGCCTGCCCACAGATCGTCTACCCCTACCTGCGCGGCAACGTGGCCGACCTGATCCAGCGTGCTGGCTTCCCGCCCGTGCATCTGGCCGAAATCAACTTCCAGGCCATGTACGAGCAGCAGCAGGCCCAGGCTGCGGGCGCTGTCACACAATAAGCCCGGGTTGAATCGCTGGCGATGAACATCGTCGTTCTCGGTGCCGGTGCCTGGGGCACGGCGCTGGCCATTGCGGCTGCCCGTCTGCCGGGCACTCCCCACCAGGTGACCCTGTGGGCGCGCGACGCGGCGCAGGTGGCGGCCATGCGGGCCGAGGGTGAAAACGCCCGCTATCTCCCGGGTGTGGCCCTGCCGCCAGCGCTGCGTCTGGCGGGCGATGCCGAGCCCTGGCCGACAGCAGCGCTGACCGTGGCCGATCTGGTGGTGGTCGCCACCCCGATGGCCGGTCTGCGCGGCATGCTGGAGAGGCTGGCGGACCATGGGTCACCGGTGGCTTGGCTCTGCAAGGGCTTCGAGGCGCCTCGTGAGGGTGGCGGTTCGCCGGGCCTGCTTGGTCACGAGATCCAGGCCGCCGTGGCGCCCAGGCTGAAGGCCGGGGTGCTCAGCGGTCCCAGTTTTGCGCAGGAAGTGGCGCGCGGCCAGCCGACCGCCCTGGTGGCGGCCAGCGCCCATGCCGAGGTTCGGGACGCCCTGGTGAGCGCGTTCCACGGTCCATCGCTGCGCATCTATGCCAACGACGACGCGGTCGGGGTCGAGGTGGGTGGCGCGGTCAAAAACGTGCTGGCGATTGCCACCGGGCTGTGCGACGGCCTGGCGCTCGGACTCAACGCCCGGGCAGCACTGGTCACGCGCGGGCTGGCGGAAATGACCCGCCTGGGTCTGGCGCTGGGCGCGCGCGCCGACACCTTCATGGGGCTCTCGGGTCTCGGGGATCTGGTGCTGACCGCGACCGGTGATCTCTCACGCAACCGCAAGGTCGGCCAACTGCTGGCGCAGGGGCTGAGCCTGCATCAGGCGATGGATTCGCTGGGGCACGTGGCCGAGGGCGTCTACAGCGCCCGGACCGTGGTGCAGCGCGCCCGCCTGCTGGGCGTCGACATGCCGATCAGCGAAGGCGTGGTGGCCTTGCTCGACGGGCGCCTGCAGCCCGCCCAGGCGGTCGCTGCCCTGATGGGGCGCGACCCCAAGGACGAAACCCTCTAGATTTCGAAGTTGTCGATGAGGCGGGTGCGCCCCAGGCGGGCGGCGCCCAGCACCACCATCGACTGCGGCGCCAGCGTATCTTCCGCGCGTGGGGGCTGCAGGTCGGCGCGGCGCCGCACGGTCAGGTAGTCGGGCTGCCAGCCGCGCAGGGCGAGCGCACGCATGGCCTGCGCTTCCAGCGCCTCGCGCTTCTCGGGCAGCGAGCCGGCAGCGGCCAGCGCGTCGCGTGCCAGCGCGCGCAGCGACATGGACAGCTGCACCGCCTCGGCGCGCTCGGCTTCGCTCAGGTAGCCGTTGCGCGAGCTGAGTGCCAGGCCGTCGGCCGCCCGCTGCGTCTCACCGGCCAGGACCTGGATCGGCATGCAGAACTGCTGCACCATGCGGCGGATCACCATCTGCTGCTGGTAGTCCTTCTTGCCGAACAGGGCGTAGCGTGGGCCTTTGGCTTCAGAGAAAACGCACTGGAACAGCTTCATCACCACGGTGCAGACGCCGATGAAGAAGCCGGGCCGGAAATGGCCTTCCAGAATGTCCGCCAGATCCGCGGGCGGCTGGATCTTGTAGCCCTGTGGCTCCGGGTACAGCTCCTTCTCGGGCGGCGCAAAGACGATGTCGCAGCCGGCCTGTTCCAGCCGGGCACAGTCGGCCTGCAGGGTGCGCGGGTAGGTGTCGAAGTCCTCGTGCGGTGCGAATTGCAGCCGGTTGACGAAGATGCTGGAGACCGTCACGTCGCCCAGCGGCTGGGCCTGGCGGACCAGGTCGAGGTGGCCGTCGTGCAGGTTGCCCATCGTGGGCACGAAGGCAGGGGACTGGTAGGGCGCCAGCGCGTCGCGCAGGTCGGCAATGGTGTGGACGAGCTTCATGCAGGGTAGGGCAAGGTGAATCGGTCGCTGGGGATTATCGCTACCGATCAAAGGGCGGCGGAACCGTGGTGGAGTACCTCACCGACGGAATGGGCGCCAGGTACCGCGGTCTGCAGGCCCCAGCCGACAGCGGCGAGGAACAGTGCGGTGAGTACGAAGGGCAGGGCGGTGCGGCGCAGCGCTGTAAAGACCCAGTGACGCCGCTTGATGCCACGCAAGCGTTTGTAGAGCGATGCGGACAGCGCACCATCTAGAAGCAGTTCAGCGAACAGGGTCGGGGCGCTGTAGATCACGTAGAAGGAGGACAGCGCCAGACCCATCACCAGCACGATCACCAGCACCGGAACCACCAGCTCGTCGGCGTCGGACGCATCGCCGATCGAACCCAACCCGTCGGCCAGACCGCTGCCGACATCGCTGGACACTGACCCGGATTTCCCCGGCGACAGAACCTGCAGTGGCACGGGTGTATCGAAGTTTGCGCTCACGCCGCCTCCGCTGAAGTTTCCTCCTCCGCCCGATGTCCAGGAGCCTGTGCTGCGCCCTGTTGGCATGGGCAGGTCCAGGCCAGGGTCAGGAAAGTCGGTCCAGTCGTCTGTCTTGGTGCGCAGCCACAGCCAGAGCAGCAGAAAAAACGCGGCGTAGGCGATTGTCAGCGCCAGCGGGTAGCGCAGCGCCATGCTGGTCACACCTGCCTGCAGCGTCAGAAACGAGGACAGCAGGCCGGCGCCACCCGTGATTGCCACCAGCAAGGTCATCTGCACGCGTGGCCAGGAATCCGACTGCAGCTCACGTTGCAGCTCGGTGACCGCTTCGTCCCGAGTGAGCAGCGGGCGCTGTGACCTGACCACCTTCACCAGGCGTGCAGCTGGTCGTCCGGGAAGCTGCCGTCCTTCACGGCGGCGACGTAGGCGGCCATGGCATCGCGCACGCTGGAGGCACCGTCCATGAAGTTGCGAACGAATTTGGGATTCTTGCCCAAGTTGATGCCCAGCATGTCGTGCATCACCAGCACCTGGCCGGCCGTGCCTCTGCCGGCGCCGATGCCGATGGTGTGACAGGTGGGCAGTGCGGTCGTGATCTCGGCGGAGAGCACTGCTGGCACCATCTCCAGCACCAGCATGGTGGCGCCGGCGTCCTGCAGCTCCAGCGAGTGGGTGCGCAGGGTGCGCGCTGCGGCCTCATCGCGGCCCTGTACGCGGTAGCCGCCGAGCGAGTGAACGGTCTGGGGTGTCAGACCCAGGTGGGCGCAGACCGGGACGCCGCGCTCGACCAGGAACCGGACGGTGTCGGCGGTCCAGCCGCCGCCTTCGAGCTTGATCATGTGGGCGCCCGCGTGCAGCAGCTGGGCCGCGCTGCGCATGGCCTGTTCCTTCGACTCGTGGTAGCTGCCAAACGGCAGGTCGCCGATGACCCAGGCGGTGCCCTGCACCCGGCGCAGGCCACGCACCACGCTTTCGGTGTGATAGACCATGGTCTCCAGTGTGACGCCGGCGGTGCTCGACAGCCCCTGGCAGACCATGCCGAGCGAATCGCCGATCAGGATGCATTCCACACCGGCGGCGTCAGCCACCGCCGCGAAGGTGGCGTCGTAGGCGGTGAGCATGGTGATTTTTTCGCCGCGGTCGCGCATTTCTTGCAGCCGGGGCAGGCTGACCGGCTTGCGCTGCGGCAGCGGAGAGGCCGAGGGCAGGGTGCCGCAGGGGGCGCCCGTGGCGGGTGCTTGGGAGGCGGTCTGGCTCATGGTGATGTCCCCTCGGCGGGTGGTCGATTTGGGGCGGACTATAGTCCATCCCGACCATTGGTTCCCGTTATGCTCCGCCCCATGAAACACCTCTCTGAATTCGATGCCTCGGACCTGGCCGAACTGGCGCGCGCCGACGTCGCGCGCGCGCTGGCCGAGGACGTCGGCGCGGGTGACCTGACCGCCGCGCTGGTTGATGCCCGCCGTCCGGCCCGGGCCCGCATCCTGGCCCGTGAAGCCGCGGTGATCTGCGGCCGTCCCTGGGTGGAAGCGGCGGTGCTGGCCTGCGATCCGTCGGCACGACTGACCTGGCATGTGGACGAGGGCGAACGCTGTGCCGCGGAGCAGGTGGTGCTTCATATCGAGGGCAATGCCCAGTCCCTGCTGACCGCCGAACGCACGGCGCTCAATTTCCTGCAACTGCTCTCGGCAGTGGCGACCAAGACGGCGGTGTTCGTCGACGCCGTAAAGGGCACGCGCGCGGCCATCGTCGACACCCGAAAGACCATCCCCGGCCTGCGCCTGGCGCAGAAGTACGCGGTGAAGACCGGTGGTGGCGTGAACCACCGCATCGGCCTGTACGACGCGGTGCTGATCAAGGAAAACCACATCGCTGCGGCGGGTGGCGTGGCCGCGGTGCTGCAGCGGGTGCAGGAGACGGCTCCTCAGGCGCGCTTTGTCGAGATCGAGGTCGAGACGCTGGCGCAACTGGACGAGGCCCTGGCCTGCGGCGCGACCATGGTCCTGCTGGACAACATGGACATCCCGACCCTGCAGGAGGCGGTGCGCCGCAACGCCGGCCGGGCCATCCTCGAAATTTCCGGTGGCGTGAACCTGGACACGGTGCGCGCCCTTGCGGAAACCGGCGTGGACCGCATCTCCATCGGTGCGCTGACCAAGGACGTCAAGGCCACCGACTTCTCCATGCGCTTCGAAACCCTGTGAGCACCACCATGACCGCCAACGCCATCATCGACGTCGAGTATGAACAGCCGGCCTGTCCGACGAAACACGCCTGGGCAAGGGTGCCGGTCGAGCCTGCGCCTGGCCAGCGCGCCGAACTCAAGGAGCGCATCCGCCGCCTGCTCAAGGAGCGCAATGCGGTCATGGTCTCCCACTACTACGTGCACCCCGACCTGCAGGATCTGGCCGTCGAAACCGGTGGGATCGTCAGCGACTCGCTGGAGATGGCGCGCTTCGGCCGTGACCATGCGGCGCAGACGCTGGTGGTGTCGGGCGTGCGCTTCATGGGCGAGACGGCCAAGATCCTCTCACCCGAGAAGACCGTGCTGATGCCCGACTTGGACGCCAACTGCTCGCTCGACCTGGGCTGCCCGATCGACGAGTTCAGCGCCTTCTGCGACCAGCACCCGGACCGCACGGTGGTGGTTTACGCCAACACCAGCGCGGCCGTGAAAGCCCGTTCGGACTGGCTGGTCACTTCCAGCTGCGCGCTGGACATCGTGCGCGCCCTCAAAGACAAGGGCCACAAGATCCTGTGGGCGCCCGACAAGCACCTGGGTGGTTACATCCAGCGCGAGACCGGCGCCGACATGCTGATGTGGACCGGTTCCTGCATCGTGCACGACGAGTTCAAGGCGTTTGAGCTGGAAGCGCTCAAAAAAGAACACCCCGGGGCCAAGGTGCTGGTGCACCCGGAAAGCCCGGCCGAGGTGGTGAAGCTCGCCGATGCCGTGGGTTCGACCTCCGCGATCCTCAAGGCGGCGCGGGATATGGACGCGCGCGAGTTCATCGTTGCCACCGACAACGGCATGATGCACATGCTGCGCCAGCAGAACCCGGGCAAGGTTTTCATCGAGGCGCCCACCGCCGGCAACAGCGCCACCTGTAAAAGCTGCGCGCACTGCCCCTGGATGGCCATGAACGGCCTGGCGGGCGTGGCCCGCGTGCTGGAGACGGGTGGGAACCAGATCCACGTCGACCCGGCGCTGATCCCGCGGGCGCGCTTGCCCATCGACCGCATGCTGGCCTTCACGGCCGCGCACAAGGCTGGTCAGGACGCAGGGGCGCTGGTGCCCAACATCGGGGCAGCCTGATCGGGCGACCGGTCATGCCAAAGAAAAAGCCCGCTGGACAGCGGGCTTTTTCTTTGGGGCATACCTGGGTTGATCAGGTCGGCACCTTCTTGAGCATCTCCAGACCGACCTTGCCTTCGGCGATCTCGCGCAGGGCGGTCACGCCCGGCTTGTTCTTGCTTTCGATCTTAGGGGCGTGGCCTTGGCTGAGCATGCGGGCACGGTAGGTGGCCGCCAGCACCAGCTGAAAGCGGTTGGGGATCTTTTCCAGACAGTCTTCGACGGTGATGCGTGCCATATGCGGGCCTCGGTAGGAAAGCGGGGGTATCAGGAGATGTTGAGCGCCTGGAAGGTGTCGCTGCGGGCGATGCGCTGGGCGGTGAACCGCAGGCGCTGCGCGTGGACGATGGCCTTGAGGTCGAACAAGGCGCGCTCAAACAACTCATTAATTATAACGAAATCGAATTCCTTGGCGTGCGCCATCTCCTGGGCGGCATTCTTGAGGCGCACCTCGATCACGTCGGCGCTGTCCTCGGCGCGCCGCTCCAGCCTGGAGCGCAGTTCCTCCCAGCTGGGCGGCAGGATGAAGATGAGCACTGCGTTCGGAAAAATGCGCTTGACCTGGATGGCCCCCTGAAAGTCGATCTCCAGCACCACATCAGCGCCCTGGGCCATGCGCTGCTCGATCGCATGTTTGGAAGTGCCGTAGCGATTGCCATGCACGTGCGCCCATTCCAGGAACGCATCCTGCGCCACCATCTGGTCGAAGGTCTCTCGGCTGACGAAGTAGTACTCGCGACCATGCACCTCCTGGCCACGCGGCGCCCGGGTGGTGTGCGAAATGGACGGCGAGACGCGCTGGTCCAGCTCCATCAAGGCCTTGACCAGGCTGGATTTTCCGGCCCCGCTGGGGGCCGCCACGACAAACAGGTTTCCCGGGTATTGCATCAGTTCATTCCAGGTTCTGGACCTGTTCACGCATCTGTTCGATCAGCACCTTCATGTCCACCGAAATGCGGGTGAGTTCGAGGCTGGAGGACTTGGAGCCGAGGGTGTTGGCTTCGCGGTGCAGTTCCTGGATCAGGAAATCCAGGCGTTTGCCCACGTCGCCGCCCTTCTTGATGAGCCGCTCGATCTCCACCAGGTGGGAGTCCAGCCGGGTCAGTTCTTCGGCCACGTCGATGCGTATGGCGAAGGCGGTGGCCTCGGCCAGGGCACGTTCCTGCACCGCGTCGGTGGACAGGGTCGGCGTGCCGGCCGCGTTGCCCGCGCCCAGCGCCTCGTTCCAGCGGTCGATGAAGCGCTGGCGCTGCTGGGCCACCAGTTCCGGGATCAGCGGCTGGGCCTCGCGGGCGAGCTGGCGCAACTGCTTCAGGCGGTCCAGCAGCATATCGGCCAGCCGTTTGCCTTCGCGTTCGCGCGCACCCACAAAGCTGTCCACCACGGTCTGTGCCAAGGTGAGCAGGTGGTCGTGCAGCCCGCTGGGCAGTGCCTGCTGGCGGGAAGTCAGCTGGATGAGCTCGGCGACCGACAGAGGGGCGGCTTTGGAATGCCAGGCGATGATGCTGTCCTGCAGACCGACCAGACGCTGCAGTTCGGCGGGTGAGGGCGTGCGCAGCCCACCTTCCGTGCGACCTTCGATCCACGCGCGGACCTCGACCTTGCCGCGCTTGAGGCGCGCGCCGAGCAAGTCCCGCAGCGCGGGCTCGGTGCCACGCAGCTCATCGGACATCTTGAAGGTCAGGTCCAGGAAGCGGCTGTTGACCGATCGAATCTCCATGCCCAGCACGGGCAGGGGGTCGCGGCCGGCCTCATCCGCAGGCCCGCTGTACTGGGCCGTGGCATAGCCGGTCATGCTGTAAACTGCCATGAGACTGGGTCCGATCCGGTTGAATGGTCCACAACGAGGCGTTCCGGACTCCTCCCGAATTATGTCAAAGGTCAAACCAGCTTCCTTGCCACCGGACACGGTGATCGGTGGTTACCGGATCGTTCGCAAGCTGGCGGCGGGCGGTTTTGGCGTCGTTTACCTGGCGGTCGACACCGAAGGTCAGCAGGTGGCGGTCAAGGAATACCTGCCGTCGTCGCTCGCCACCCGGGCGCCGGGCGAACTGTTGCCGCAAGTCCAGCCCGAAAAGCTGTCCCTGTACCGCCTGGGCCTCAAGAGTTTCTTTGAGGAGGGGCGCGCGCTGGCGCAGATTTCCCACCAGTCTGTGGTGAGCGTGCTCAACTTCTTCCGCGAAAACGAGACCGTGTACATGGTCATGAACTACCTGGAGGGCTCGTCCCTGCAGGAGTTCATCATCACCGCACGCGAGCTGAAAAAGCAGAAGGTGTTCCGCGAGTCGACCATCCGCTCGCTGTACGACGAGGTGCTGCGCGGTCTGCGCATCGTGCACCAGCACAAGATGCTGCACCTCGACATCAAGCCGGCCAACATCTTCATCACCGACGACAACCGGGCTGTGCTGATCGACTTTGGCGCTGCGCGCGAGGTGCTGAGCAAAGAGGGTAATTTCATCCGCCCGATGTACACGCCCGGCTTCGCTGCACCCGAGATGTATCGCCGTGATTCGAGCATGGGGCCGTGGACCGACATCTATGCCATCGGCGCCTGCATCTACGCCAGCATGCAGGGCTATCCGCCCAACGACGCGCCGCAGCGGCTGGAGAAGGACCGCCTGTCCCTGGCGCTCTCCCGTCTGCGCGGTGTGTACTCCGACAACCTGATCGAGGTGGTCGAATGGTGCATGTCGCTCGATCCACTCTCACGCCCCCAGTCGGTGTTTGCCTTGCAGAAAGAGCTCAGCCGTGAGACCGAGCGCAGCTATACCAAGCTGACGGTGGCCGAGAAGATGCGCCTTCAGTTCGACAACATCGTGTCGGACAACAAGAAGTCGACCCGCAAGACCACCGCTGGCGGAACCAAGTTCAAATGAAGTTTTCGGTCTACCAGATCAGCCGACAGGGTGGTCGGGAGCGCAACGAAGACCGGATGGGCTACGCCTACACGCGGGAGTCCGGCCTCTTTGTGCTGGCCGATGGCATGGGCGGGCACCCGGAGGGCGCGATGGCCGCTCAGCTGGCACTGCAGACGCTGTCGGCTTACTTCCAGAAGGCCGCCAACCCGACGGTTCGGGAAGTGCCAGAGTTTCTCTCCAGCGCACTGATGGCGGCGCACCACCAGATCATCCGCTACGCCGCTGAAAAAGGCATGCTGGACACGCCGCGCACCACGCTGGTGGCTGCGGTCATGGAGCGCGGCTCCATGCACTGGGTGCACTGCGGCGACTCGCGGCTGTACCTGCTGCGCAATGGCGAGCTGCTCACGCGCACCCGCGACCACTCCTACATGGAGCAGCAGGCGCATCTGGGGCGTGCCACTTCGCACATCAACCGCAACATCCTGTTCACGTGTCTGGGGTCGCCGGCCAAGCCGGTGTTCGATTTGTCCGGACCTGTGCAGCTGCAGCAGGGCGACCGCGTGCTGCTGTGTTCCGACGGACTCTGGGGCACGGTCAAGGACTTCGAGATCGCCTCCGAAATGGCATCGCAGCCGCTGGAGCAGGCGGTGCCCGAGCTGGTCGAGATGGCGCTCAAGCGCGGCGGTCCGCGCTGCGACAACGTGACGGTGCTGGCGATGGAGTGGGAGACGCCGGACGAGTACCAGACCACGCGCATTTCGACCGAAGAGATCGAAGAGGGCGTCTTTGCGTCCACCATCCAGTCCGGTGTGCCCGATCCCACGATCGAGGACATGGACGACGAGGCGATCGAACGTTCGATCGCCGAGATCAACGAAGCGATCCGGCGCACCGCTGAACGCAATTCCTGAGGTTTTCCCATGAGCATTTCCAGCCGGCCCGGTCAGCGGGCCAACGATTCGTTGCGCCCGGTGCGCATCACCCGCGGCTACACCATGCACGCCGAAGGGTCGGTGCTGATCGAGTTCGGCCACACCAAGGTGCTGTGCACCGCGTCGGTGGAGGAAAAGGTGCCGCCGCACAAGAAGGGCAGCGGCGAGGGCTGGGTGACGGCCGAGTACGGCATGCTGCCGCGCGCCACCCACACCCGCAGCAGCCGCGAGGCCGCCAAAGGCAAGCAGAGCGGGCGCACGCAGGAGATCCAGCGCCTGATCGGCCGTTCGCTGCGCGCGGTGTTCGATCTTAAGGCCCTGGGCGAGCGCACGATTTCGCTGGACTGTGACGTCCTGCAGGCCGACGGTGGCACGCGCACCGCCAGCATCACCGGCGCCTTTGTGGCGGCGCAGGACGCGGTGAACAAGCTGATCGCCGAGGGCAAGCTGAGCGCTTCGCCGATCAAGGACCATGTGGCCGCGATCTCGGTCGGCATCCTGGACGGCCAGCCGCTGCTGGACCTGGAGTACGTCGAAGACTCCGCCTGCGACACCGACATGAACGTGGTGATGACCGGTGCTGGCCACTATGTCGAAGTGCAGGGCACGGCCGAGGGCGCGGCCTTCACCCGCAAGGAAATGGACGCGCTGCTGGCGCTGGCCGACAAGGGCATTGGCGAGCTGATCTTGGCGCAGAAGAAGTCGCTCGGCGAATGAAACTGGTTCTTGCATCGAACAACAAGGGCAAGCTGGCCGAGCTGCAGGCCCTGTTCGCCCCGCTGGGTGTGGAACTGGTGCACCAGGCCGACCTGGGCATTCCCGAGGCACCCGAGCCTCACAGGACCTTCATCGAGAACGCGCTGGCCAAGGCGCGCCACGCATCGCAGGTGAGCGGCCTGCCGGCGCTGGCTGACGACGCCGGCCTGTGCGTCGAGGCCTTCGGTGGTTTGCCTGGTGTGGACACGGCGTTCTACGCCACGCAATTCGGCTACGAGAAGGGCGACGACAACAACGTGCGCGCGCTGCTGGAGCAGATGCAGGGCATTACCGACCGCCGCGCGGCGCTGGTGAGCACATTGGTGGCGCTGCGCAGCGCCGACGATCCGGAACCGCTGGTGGCCACGGGCCGCGCGGCGGGGCTGATCACGCAGGAACGCATCGGTGACCAGGGCTTCGGCTTCGATCCCGTGCTGCTGCTGCCGCCGTTCGGCAAGACCTTTGCCCAGCTGCCGGCCGAGGTGAAGAACGCCAACAGCCACCGCGGCAAGGCGGCGCAGCAGATGCTTGACCTCATGCGCACCCGCTGGTTCGCGCAGTCATGAGCGAATCGGCACACTGGAGCGACATACGCCACTGGATGCGCCCCGGCACGCTGCAGCTGCAGGGGCTGCCGCCGCTGTCGCTCTACATCCACCTGCCCTGGTGCCTGAAGAAGTGCCCGTACTGCGATTTCAATTCGCATGAGTGGAGTGCGACCTCGGCACCGGGCCAGGCGCTGCCCGAGCAGCCGTACCTGGACGCGCTGCGGGCCGACCTGCAGGCGGCGCTGCCGCTGATCTGGGGACGCCCCATCCACACCGTGTTCATCGGCGGCGGCACGCCCAGCCTGTTCTCGCCCGAGGCGATCGACCGCCTGCTGGGCGACGTGCGGGCGCTGACGCGGCTGGACGCCGATGCCGAGATCACGCTCGAGGCCAACCCCGGTACGTTTGAGAAGGACCGCTTCCGGGCCTTCCGCCAGGCCGGCGTCACGCGCCTGTCCATCGGTGTGCAGAGCTTCCACGACGCGCACCTGAAGGCGCTGGGCCGGGTGCACGACCGGGCGCAGGCGCTGGCGGCGGTGGAGGAGGCGGCTGGCGCGTTCGACACCTTCAACCTGGACATCATGTACGCGCTGCCCGGCCAGACCCTGGCGCAGTGCGAGATCGACATACGCACCGCGCTCGGTTTCAACCCGCCGCACATCTCGATCTACCACCTGACCATCGAGCCCAACACGGTGTTCGCCAAGTTCCCGCCGGTGGTGCCCGAGGACGACGACGCCTACGCGATGCTCGACCGCATCACCGAGCTGACCGGTGAGGCCGGGCTGGAGCGCTACGAGGTCTCGGCCTATGCGCGGCGCGGTCACCGCAGCCGGCACAACCAGAACTACTGGCAGTTCGGCGACTACCTGGGCATCGGCGCGGGCGCACACAGCAAGCTGAGTTTTGCACACCGCGTGGTGCGCCAGGTGCGGGCGCGCGAGCCGCGGCTGTACATGGACAAGGCCATAGCAGGCGATGCGGTGGTGGGCGTGGAGGAAGTCGCTCGGCGCGACCTGCCGTTCGAGTACATGCTCAACGCGCTGCGACTGCGCGAGGGCTTCAGCCTGACCGACTTCAGCGCCCGCACCGGCCTGCCGCTGTCCGCCATCGATGGCGCGCTGCGCGAAGGGCTTGCCAAGGGCTGGCTGGCGCAGGACGGTGTGTGGGTGGCACCCACCACGCGCGGCTTCGATTTCCTGAGCGACCTGCAGTCGCTGTTCCTGCCCGGCTGACTCCGGTTGGGTCAGGCTGTGGCGGGTTCGTCGGCTGGAACGATCGACGGGGCGCGCCGCAGCCGCATGCGGGCCGTGGTGCCCGCGCCCGGTTCGCTGGCCAGCTCGATGGTCCCGCCATGGATCTCGACAATTTCCTTGACCAGGTTCAGTCCCAGCCCGGTGCCCGGGATGTTGCCGGAGGTGTCGGCGCGGTAGAAGCGCTCGAAGGCGCGGGCCAGTTGTGCGGGGGTCATGCCGATGCCCTGGTCGCGCACCTCGATCACCACGGCTTCTTCGCCCTCGCGCCCGCTCAGCTGGACCTTCAGCGACACCTCGCCACCGGCGGGCGAGTACTTGAACGCGTTGCTCAGCAGGTTCGTCAGCGCCTGTTCGATCTTGCTGGCATCGGCCATCACCTGCACCTCCGGGAGCGGGTCCACCGTGATCTGCCGGCCCAGCTCCTGGTGCGCGATGCCGTCCAGGGCGGCGTTCACGATGGTGGACAGCGGCGTGGAGACGATGCGGAAGTCCTTGCCCTGACGCGCCTCGATGCGCGAGAGGTCCAGCAGCTCCTGGATCAGGTTGTTCAGCAGCGTGCCCTGCCGGTGCACGGTCTGCAGCAGGTCCTTCTGCTTTTCTTCGCTGTACCGGCGGTGGATCATCAGTTCGGTGAACCCCAGGATGCTGGCCAGCGGTGTGCGCAGCTCGTGCGCCGCCGTGGCGAGGAACTCGCTCTTCATGCGGTCGACCTCGAACTGGTGGGTCACGTCCCGGAAGTACACGAAGGTCTCGCCGCTGCCGCCGAGGTGTCGCCGGACCTCGCGCTCCAGCACCTTGCGGGACGGACGCGCCAGCACCAGGGTGTGCCGTGAGCCGTTGCCTGCATCGCTGGCCACCGGCCCGTAGCGCTCGGTGTCTTCGCACAGCTGCCGCATCCAATCGTCGAAGCTGGACAGGGGCATCCAGGAAGACACCTCGCCCACCATGGCGCGCAACGCGGGGTTGCTGGTGATGAGCTCGCCCCGGGCATCGAACACCGCGAAGCCGTCGGGGCTGAGGTCGAAGGTGGCGTTCAGCCGCGCGGTGCGCTCGATCAGCCGCTGCTTGACCTCGACCTGGGCGGTGACGTCCTCGATCACGTTGATGTAGTGCGTGATCTCGCCTTTGCCGTCTCGCACGGGAGACACCGAGAGCTTGTTGTGGAACACGCTGCCGTCCTTGCGGTAGTTGCGCAGCGTGACCTTCACCTCGGCGCCGTTCTGCACCGTTCGTGCGAGCAGGGCGAGATCGTCCGGGTCGGTCAGTGGCCCTTCCAGCAGGCTGGCATCCCGTCCGAGCACCTCGTGGGGTGTGTATCCGGTGATGCGGGTGTACGCCGGGTTGATGTGCACGATGGGCTGCGGGTAGCGGCGGGCGTCGCTGACCGAGATGCCGTTGGGGGTGCAGTCGAGCACGCGACCGTACAGCGTCAGGTACTCCTCGGCCAGCTTCATGTCGGTGAGGTCGCGCACGATACAGGTGTAGCGGATCTCCGGGTCACCCGAGATTTCGCCCAGCAGCACCTCCACCGGGAATGAGGTGCCGCCGTGGCGCACGGCCTCCATCTCGACCCGGCCGATGCGGCTCTGCGTGCTGTGGATGAGCATGCCGTCGGTCATGGTCTGGCGCAGCCGGTCGGCGTCCATGCCCGGCAGCACCTCGGCCAGCGGACGCCCGATCAGGTCCTTCTCGTCCGATCCGAACATGCGCTCGGCGGCCGGGTTCGCGCCGACGATCTGCCCGTCGGATCCGATGCCGACGATGGCATCGGCGGCGGTGTCCAGCACCGCCTTCATGCGCGTGAGGCGCTGGCGGGTTTCGGCCATCCGGCGGGCCAGCTCCTGCGAGGACCAGTTCAGCGCGCGGCCGAGTTCGCGCACCTCCTGGCTGCCCCAGCGCAGCTGCAAGGTGTCGCCGGGCGACTCGGCCATGGTGCTGGCGTAGGCCGCCAGGGCGCGGATGGGCTGGACCGTGCGCCGCAGGAACAGGGCGAAAGCGGCCAGTGCCAGCAGCCCGAGGATGAGGATACCGGTCGAGGTGATTACCCAGTTCTTGCGCGCGGCGGCCATGCGGGCCGCGAAGCTGAACTCCACCTCGACCCAGCCTTCGCGGACGAACTGGGGATAGTCCACCGCCTGACCCTCGCCGCCGCGGTTGGCGGTCAGCAGGCTGGCCACCGCGTGCAGGCGCTCCCCGGACAGCGCATGACCACGGGCCGGTACCGGCAGGGCCAGACCACTTTGGGGCCGGATAGACACGATGTCGCCGCCCGCGCGCTGCTCCACCCGCATGGCCTCGTACCCGCCGGGGCGCATCACACGGACCGCCTGCATGCCGGGCAGGGCCACCACCTCCTGCAAGGCCTCGTCCAGGGCGCCGAAATCGTTGTCCGCCAGCGGCACGCTGGCGGCGTGTGCTGCCATCCTGGCCAGCGCCTGCGCCCACTGGATGCTCTCCCGTTCGGTCTGCTGCTGGACGCTGGAGAGCGACAGCGGCACGGTGATGGCCATGGCGGTCAGGCACAGGCCGATGGCGATGGTCATCAGCTGCGTGCGCAGCGAGCGCATGGCCACCCAATGGCGGAACAGTTCGGGTATCGATTTCATCGGAAATCCGACGACCACCGTTGCGGGAGTCAGACCGTGCGGCCCAGCATGTCGTCCACCAGGTCGAGCAGCTTGAGCGGGCTGAACGCCTTGGTCAGGTAGGCATCGCTGCCGGCCTTGCGGCCCTGTTCCTGGTCTTCCGCCTGGGCGCGCGCGGTCAGCAGGATGACCTTGGTCTGGCCTGCCAGCACCGGGTCGCTCTTGACCTTGGCACACACCTGGTAGCCGTCGAGCTCGCCGGGCATCATCACATCCAGCAGCATGAGGTCGGGCCGGATGTCCTGCGCCAGACGCCAGCCGTCGCCGCCGTTGTCGGCCTCATGGACTTCGGCGTCGTCCAGGTGCTGCAGCGTGAGCCGGATCAGTTTGCGGATGTCGGGCTGGTCGTCGACGATGAGGATGCGGGCGGTCATGCGGGGCTCCTTCGGCGGGTGCGGGCCATGAGTTTCGACAGGTCTTCGGCGTAGATCTGGGCCTGCAGCATGTCGAGGTGGTGTGTGTTGCGCATCGGTGCGCCGGTGGGCAGTTCCAACATCACCTGCAGCCCGTCGGCGCTGTCCTGCTCGATGCGAAGCCGGCCGCCGTGCAGCTGCAGGATGCGCTGGGTCAGGGGCAGGCCGATGAGCAGGGCGTCGGTGTCGCCGCCTCCGGTGCCCTTCGGGTCGACCACGGGACGGAAGATGGCCGCGGCGTGTCGCGACAGCGCGGCGGCCGAGAGCACGCCCAGGTGGTGGATGTTCATCAGCAGGTGGTTGCCGGACGGCCGGAAGCCGATGCAGATGGCCACCGACTCCCTGCTCTGAACCCCCTGGCGGGCCTGGGTCACCGCGTTGTGCAGGCATTCGTACAGCGCCCGGCGCATCAGCCGCCGGCTGCCGTACACCGGCGGCAGGTCGTTGCGGTCGCCTTCGATCACAAAGGACACGCCCTGCGGGTCGGTCAGCGGCGCGAGCTCCTGCGCAGTGCTGCGCACCAGCTCGGGCAGCAGCATCCGGTCTTCCCCGATGAGTACGTCTTCTCCGAACACGTTGACCAGGTCCGCCATGCGCTCCAGCCGCTCCTGCAGGTCGCGGACCGACTGCGCCAGCACCGGGTTCGATGAGGGTTCGAGCAGGCCCGTGACCTTCTGGATGGGGGGCAGCAGCTCTGCCTTGAGCAGCTCCATGATCTGCTGCAGCGACAGGCGCTGGTCGACCTCCGCCGCTGCGACGGGAGAAGCGTCGAGCGCATCCACCTCGGCCACCGCCACCGACACCGGCACCAGACCGGCCACGGGGCGGGGGGCGCTGCGGCAGACCAGCCGCGCGATGCCGTCGTCCGACAGGGCCTCCACCCGCAGTTCCAGGCTGGGTGGTGTGCGTCCGGCCGCCACGTCGCGCACCAGCGCTTTGACCTGCGGGTCGCTGCCCAACAGCAGGTGGGGGCGGCAGCGCATGGCCTTGGCCGCCTGGTTGGTGAACACCACGTGGCCATCGGCGCCGAACAGCAGCAGCGGACTCGCCACGAAGTCCAGCAGGACCAGCAGCGGGTTGTTGGCGGCGGAGGCAGGGGTGTTCATGGCAAGTCCGACGGGTCCGGGAAAGGCTGTTCCCGGAGACTTCGTCACACTTGCTATCGGCCTGCAGGAGGCAAAGTTGAGCGGTAGCGCTGGCAGAACGCCGTGGGCCGGAAGTCGTGCAGGAACAGGGCACCACCCTCCAGCGGAACGGTTTGCAGGGGAGGGGACAGGCTGTTGAGCGCGTCCAGGAACGCCTGGTTGTTCGCGACGATCTGGTTGGTGGCCAGCACCCAGGTCCGGCCCGAGGCGGGGTCCTGGCAGATGCGCCGCACCGTGGAGCGGATGTTGTGGATCTCGTTGATGGTGGGCTGGTAGACGAACCGGGGCAGGTCGGCCAGCCCCGTGCGGGGGGCGTAGAAGCTGTAGGCGGGGTAGGTCCAGCTGCTGAGCATGGCGTGGTCACCGGGCTGGCGGTGGTCGGCGATGAACTGCAAGGCGCCCCGGATGTCCTGGTAGTTGTGGGGGTGCCGGACGACGTGCAGGCTCAGACGCAGGGGCATCCACAAGACGCCAGCGGCCAGGCCCGCCGCCAGCCAGGGGGCTGCCCGCCGAAGGGGCAGCTCGTGCAGCTGCTGCACCAGGGCCGCCAGAGCGAGGAACACGAACGGCACCAGAAACAGGATCAGGCGGGCGCGGAACGGGTACTGGTGGAGCGCGGAGGCTCCCAGCACCGCCATCAGCGTGACGGCGCCCATGGCGGCGGCCCGCACCCGCTGGAACGCCAGCGCCACGCTGCCGAGCACAGTGAGGGCGAGCAGCGCGTGCACCGGGCCGCTGAACCAGCCGGGCAGAACCTCGCGGAACGCCGTGCCCATCTGCAGGAAGCCCAGGTACACCAGACCCAGTGCCGCTTCCCGGAACCAGTGGAGGTCGGCCAGCGAGGTGGGTGGAATGGGGGCGAAGCTGGTGGCCCAGAAGCCGGCGAGGTAGGCGTTGTGCGGCACCGACCGCAGGGCCACCAGGTAGTCGGCCACGAAGCTGGCCAGCCAGACCAGGCCCACGGCGTTCACCGCGAGCCAGGCCGCACGTTCCCGGCGCCGCGCCATCTCCAGCCAGAGGGCGAGCCCACTGCCGGCGAGCACGAAGTCGATGGCGTGCGAACACCAGATGCCGATCGCGCCGGCCAGCGCGAGCCAGAACGCGTCCTCGCGGCAACGGTCGGGCCTGAGGCGCAGCGTCAGCCACAGGATGAGCAGGGTGCCGAGCACGTCGCCCTGGTACTGCTTGAACTCGGTGCTGTAGTACACCAGCACCGGCGAAGCCGCCACCAGCCCCACCAGGGTGGCGCGGGCCACGGAGGAAGAGAAGCTCAGCCGCGCCACGGCCAGCGCCAGCGGCAGTGTCGCCAGGCCAAAGAGCAGGGACACCAGGCGCAGCGTCCATTCGTGGGTGCCCAGGAGGATGGTGACCAGCTTCACCAGCACCAGATACCCTACCGGGGCCGCCTGGTTGTTGGCCAGCGGTTCAAAGACCAGTTGCGCGAAGCCGTGGTCCACAAAGGCCGTGGCCAGCAGGGTTTCGTCGTGCCAGAAGGAGCGGTTGAAGACGAACTGCTGCAGGCGCAAGGCGGTGCCCGCCGCAACGATCAGCCAGAGCCACAGGGTGTTGGAACGCAGCAGGTCCCGCACGGCGGGCAAGCGGTGTGTGGTCGCTGGTGCGGTGGTGGCCATGGATCTCCCCCCGATTCGCCTGGTGTCGGGGCCGATGCCCGCCGCGCCGGTGGCGGCGGCATGCTCCGCTGAGGCGGCACTATACGCACGCGAACTTAAGAGATCCTTGATTTTCTTAAGGAATATCTGAATTCGGGGCGATGGGCCGTGCCTCGGAATTCACGACCAGCTCGGGGTGGCAAACCGCTCCACCAGAAAGTCCAGCAGCGCGCGCACCGCGGGCGACAGATGCTTGCGCGAAGGGTAGAGCGCGTGGATGGCCATGTCCGGCGGCTGCCAGTCGGGCAGCACCCGCTGCAGGCGGCCATCGACCAGGTGCGGGTTGGCCAGGTAGGTCGGTTGCAGCGCCACGCCACCGCCCGCGAGCGCTGCTTGCAGCAAGGCGGTGGCTTCGTTGGCGCTGAGCTGGCTGCGCACCTGGATCTGGCACCGCTCATCGCCGCGGCGCAGGACCCAGGTGCTCTTGCCGAAGTTGGCAAAGCTCAGGCAGCGGTGGTGTTCCAGGTCGGCCGGGGCCTGGGGCACGCCGTGC
The DNA here is from genome assembly GCF_001571145.1 of Hydrogenophaga flava NBRC 102514. Taxonomy (GTDB): domain Bacteria; phylum Pseudomonadota; class Gammaproteobacteria; order Burkholderiales; family Burkholderiaceae_C; genus Hydrogenophaga; species Hydrogenophaga flava. Next base: position 59,785 of record NZ_BCTF01000004.1, on the reverse strand, counting down.
TCGGCCAGGTAGTCCGGCGACGCCACCAGCACCGAGGCGCAGGGCGCCAGCACCCGGCCGATCAGGCTGGGGTCGGGCTCGGCGCTGATGCGGATGGCCAGGTCGATGCGCGCCTCGACCAGGTTGAGCGCACCCTCGCTGGCGTTGAGATCGATCTTGAGCTGGGGGTGGCGTTTGAGGAAATCGGCCAGCGCCGCCGCCAACTGCGCGTAGGCGAACGAGATGCTGCAGGTCACCCGCAATTGCCCGCGAAGGGCAGTGCCGTGTCGGCTGGTCTCCTGCTCCACATCCTCCATCAGCGCCAGCATCTGCTGGCTGCGGCGCAGGCAGCTTTCGCCCGCGTCGGTGAGCGTGACGCTGCGCGTGGTGCGCTGCAGAAGCCGGGCGCCCAGCCACTGCTCCAGCGCGCCGACGTAGCGCGTGACCATGGCGCGCGACATCTCCAGCTGGTCGGCGGTGGCGCTGAAGCTGCCGCTTTCGGCGACGGTCACAAACACCCGCATGGCGGTCAGTCGGTCCATGATTTGATCGTTTTGAGAAACAGATATGGGCAAATTATGCGGTTTATCTGATCGTTTATTGAAACTACAGTCCGCTTCAGCACTGAAAAGCGCCACCGTCCCACACCCTCTCAGGAGCCTTCCATGATCCGCACCACCCTCGTCGCCGCCTCGCTGGCCATCGCCTTCACCACCGCCCAGGCGGCACAACCGCTGACCGTCAAGGTCTACAACGCCGGCGGCAGCAGCTTCAACGTCAACTCGACCCTGGTCTATGGCGAGAAGGAGGCCATGGTGATCGACGCCGGCTTCACCCGCGCCGACGCGCTGCGCATCGCCGTCAACGTGCTGGACAGCGGCAAGCAGCTCACCACCATCTATGTGAGCCAGGCCGACCCGGACTACTACTTCGGCGTCGAAACCCTGAAAGAGATCTTTCCCCAGGCCGACGTCGTGACCACGCCCGCCGTGCTGGAAAAGCTGAGCGCCAAGATGGCCGGCAAGCTGTCGTTCTGGGGTCCGAAGATGGGCGCCAACGCGCCGCGCAAGCCGGTGACGCCGCGCGCGCTGGAAGGCAACAGCCTGACGCTGGAAGGCCAGGTCATCGAGATCCGCGGCACGCAAGGCCTGCTGGCCCACCGCCCCTACGCCTGGATTCCGTCGATCCAGGCGGTGGTGGGCAACATCGGTGTGTTCGGTGGCATGCACGTCTGGACCGCCGACACACAAAGCGCCGCCGAGCGCGCCGCCTGGGTGGCCCAGCTGGATGAGATGGCCGCGCTCAAGCCCGTGCTGGTGGTGCCCGGTCACATGAAGGCTGGCACGGCGGTGGACGCCAGCGCCATCGGCTTCACCAGGGACTACCTGCAGACCTTCGAGAAGAACCTGGTCGCGAGCAAGGGCAGCGCCGAACTGATCGACGCCATGAAGAAGGCCTATCCGCAGCTGACCGACGGCGCCTTGTCGCTGGACATCGGCGCCAAGGTCAACAAGGGCGAGATGAAGTGGTGAGGATCTGAACCATGCGCACCACCGTCACCTACCTGTTCGACCCGCTGTGCGGCTGGTGCTACGGCGCCTCGCCGGTGATCGGGGCGCTGGCGCAACACCCCGACATCCAGCTGGCACTGGCACCGACCGGCCTGTTTGCTGGCAGCGGACAGCGCATGGACGCGTCCTTCGCCGCGTTCGCCTGGGCCAATGACCAGCGCATCGCCAGTCTGACCGGGCAGCGCTTCACCGAGGCCTACCGCCAGAACGTGCTGGGGCGGCACGGCGGCGCATTCGATTCGTCGGCCATGACACTGGCGCTCACAGCGGTCGCCGAGTCCGAGCCGGTGCGCGAGCTGGAGGTGCTCAGGGTGCTGCAGGAAGCCCGCTACGTGGACGGCCTGGACACCGGCAGCGCCCAGGTGGTGGAAGCGGTGTTGCGCCGGATGGGGCTGGAAGGTGTCGCCGACCAGGTGGCCGAGCCGGATCTCGCGCTGCGGGAGCGCAACGCGTCGCGGCTTCAGCAGGCCCGGCGGCTGATGCGGTCTCTGGGTGCGCAAGGGGTTCCGGGGCTGGTGGTGCACGGCGCCACGGGCCAGCGCCTGCTGGGCGGCAACGCGTTGTATGGCGACGTCGAACAGCTGCTGCGGCAGATCCAGGCGGATTGACGGGCGCCAGACCGCACAATGCCCCTTGAAAGGATTCCATGATGAACACCCTTCAGGACGTTCTGCTGCACTTGCGCGCCGGTCGCTGGACCGAGGCACACAACCTCGTCCAGTACGACAGCTCGCCCCTGGGCGCCTGGCTGCACGGCATCGTGCACATCGTGGAGGGGGATCTGGAGGACGCCGAGTACTGGTACGGCCAGGCCGGGCGCCATTTCCGCAGCCGCGGCACGCTGGACGAGGAACTGGCGCGCTTCGAGGCGGCGCTGTTGCAGAGCGGGGCGGCGCCCGCTGCAGCGCCGAGCAAAGCCGGTGCTGTGGTGCGGTGACCCGTGCCACCGCCAGCGGTGGGTGGGGTGGTGGGTAGAAAGCAGAAACGGGCCGCGAGGGCCCGTTTTGCTTGGTGTCTTGGCGGAGACGGTGAGATTCGAACTCACGGACCCTTGCGGGTCGGCGGTTTTCAAGACCGCTGGATTAAACCACTCTCCCACGTCTCCTGGGGTGGGCGGCATTGTAGCCGCCGGCGTGTTCAGGTCGGGGTGCCTGCCGGGGTGGCTGGGGCCAGCATGCCGCGCTGCTCGATGAAGCGCACCACGTCCTGTACGCCGTCCAGGGTCTTGAGGTTGGTCATCACCCAGGGCTTGCGCGCGGTGTCCGGCCGCATGCGCGCGGTGTCCTGCTTCATCACCTCCAGGTCGGCGCCGACGTGCGGGGCCAGGTCGGTCTTGTTGATGACGAACAGGTCGCTTTTGGTGATGCCGGGGCCGCCCTTGCGCGGGATCTTCTCGCCCGCGGCCACGTCGATCACGTAGATCGTCAGGTCGCTCAGTTCGGGGCTGAAGGTGGCGGCGAGGTTGTCGCCGCCAGACTCCACGAACACGATGTCGGCGTTCGGGAACTCGCCCAGCATGCGGTCGATGGCTTCGAGGTTGATCGAGCAGTCCTCGCGGATGGCGGTGTGGGGGCAGCCGCCGGTTTCCACGCCCATGATGCGTTCGGCCGGCAGCGCGCCACTGACGGTGAGCAGGCGCTGGTCTTCCTTCGTGTAGATGTCGTTGGTGATGGCGACCAGGTCGTAGCGCTCGCGCATGGTCTTGCACAGCATTTCAAGCAGCGTGGTCTTGCCGGAGCCGACCGGGCCGCCGATGCCCACGCGCAGCGGGGGCAGGGTCTTGGTGCGGTGGGGGATGTGGTGCAGGGCGGTCATCGTTTGCGTCTTCAGGATCGGAACAGGCGGGAGTACTGGGTTTCGTGGCGCGCGCTGAGGATGGCGAGCAGGGGCGTGAAGGCTTGGCGGTCCTCGTCGCCCAGCGCCATCGCGTGGGCCACGGCGGCGGGGATGTCGGCCACCAGGCGCGCCAGCATGCGCTGGCCCGCGCTCTGGCCCAGCGGCACCGACTTGATGGCCGCCTGCACCATGTTCTCGGCCCAGCCGAAGGCGAAGCCGGCCAGGCTGTCGGCCAGGGCAGCGCCTGAGGCTGCGGCGGCGCAGGCCATGGCGACCGGGTAGGCGGGCGGCTGCAGGTCGGCGGCCTGCAGGCGTTGCAGCACATCGCCCCCGAGCGCACCGAGCGACTGCGCCCAGGCCTGCAGCGAGCGGCCCATCTGCTCGGTCTGCAGGCGGAACTCCTGCGTCTCGCGGGTGGCCAGCACCCATTCATTGAGCGCGCGGATTCGGGCCAGATCATCCGCGCGCCAGGCGGGAATGGCCTGTGCCACCACCGCCAGGTCGCTGCGAGCGAGCGAGAGCTGCAGCTGGTCGGTGAGCCAGCCGGCGGCGCTGGCCTCGTCGTGCACCAGCCCGGCGTCCACCGCCGCTTCCAGTCCTTCGGAATAAGAGAAGCCGCCAACCGGCAGGGCCGGCGAGGCGAGCCAGAGCGTGTGCAGCAGGCCCGCCGCCACGCTGGCCGGTGCGTCAGCCGTGGTCGTGGGCATGCGCGGGGTGGTGGCCGTGACCATGGTCGTGTCCATGGTGATCGTGGCCATGGCTGTGGCCGTGGTCACCGCCCTGGTGGTGGCCGTGTCCATGGCCCGCTGCGTAGGCGCCGCCCTCGGGCTCGAAAGACTCGCGCACCTCGGCCACGTTCAGGTGCATGGCGCGCAGCATGTCGGCCAGCACATGGTCGGGTTCGATCTTCAGGTGGTCGGGCCGCAGCTCGATGGGCACGTGGCGGTTGCCCAGGTGGTAGGCCGCGCGCATCAGGTCAAAGGCAGAGTCGTGGTCATGGCCGTGGTGGTGGTCGGTGCAGGCGGTGATGCGCAGCACCGGTTGCGGTGCGGCCACCACTCGCAGCAGCGAACCGTCCTGCGTGATCAGCACGTCACCCCCGCGCACCACGGTGCCGCGCGGCAGGAACACGCCGACACGGCGACCGTCCGACGACTCGGCGTCGAAGCGGCTTTTCTGGCGCACATCCCAGTCCAGCGTGACGGTGGCGGCGCGGCGCACCAGCACCGGTGCCAGCCCCTTGCCCTGGGGGACGAGTTTGGAGACTTGAAGCATGGAACTTCCCTGTTTTGCTATCAAAACAGGAAGTATCGCTGCGCCATCGGAAGTTTGCTGGCGGGCTCGCAGGTCAGCAGGACGCCGTCGGCGCGCACGGTGTAGCGCTGCGGGTCGATCTCCATCACCGGCAGGTAGCTGTTGTGCACCATGCTCGCCTTGGTCACGCCACGGCAGTGCTGCACCGCCACGGTGGTCTTGGCCAGACCGTAGCGCTGGGCGACGCCCGCTGCCTGCGCGGCCTGCGACACGAAGCTCAGGCTGCCTCTGGCGAGCGCGCTGCCCAGGGCGCCGAACTGCGGGCGGTAGTGCACCGGCTGCGGTGTGGGGATGGAGGCGTTCGGGTCGCCCATGGCGGCCAGGGCGATGCTGCCGCCCTTGAGCACCAGCGCCGGCTTGACGCCGAAGAAGGCCGGCTTCCAGATCACCAGATCGGCCCACTTGCCGACTTCGAGCGAGCCGACGATGTGCGAGATGCCGTGCGCGATGGCGGGGTTGATCGTGTACTTGGCGATGTAGCGCCTGACACGGAAGTTGTCGTTGCGGCTGCTGTCTTCCGGCAACGAGCCGCGCTGCGACTTCATCTTGTCAGCCGTCTGCCAGGTGCGGATCACCACCTCGCCCACGCGCCCCATGGCCTGGCTGTCGCTGCTCATGATGCTGATCGCGCCCAGGTCGTGCAGGATGTCCTCGGCCGCAATCGTCTCGCGGCGGATGCGGCTTTCGGCAAAGGCCAGGTCCTCGGGAATTGACGCGTCCAGGTGGTGGCAGACCATCAGCATGTCGACGTGTTCGTCGAGCGTGTTGACGGTGTAGGGCATGGTCGGGTTGGTGGACGAGGGCAGGAAGTTGGCCTCGCCGACCACGCGGATGATGTCGGGCGCGTGGCCGCCGCCCGCGCCTTCGGTGTGGAAGGCGCACAGCGTGCGGCCCTTGGTGGCCGCGATGGTGTCTTCCACAAAGCCCGACTCGTTGAGCGTGTCGGAGTGGATCGCGACCTGCGTATCGGTTTCTTCGGCCACGTCCAGGCAGTTGCTGATGGCGCTGGGCGTCGTGCCCCAGTCTTCGTGCAGCTTGAGGCCGATCACGCCGGCGTCGATCTGCTCGCGCAGCGGGGCCGGCCGGCTGGCGTTGCCCTTGCCCAGGAAGCCGATGTTCATCGGCAGGCCGTCGGCCGCCTGCAGCATGCGTTCGATGTGCCAGGGGCCGGGCGTGCAGGTGGTGGCGAAGGTGCCGGTGGCCGGGCCGGTGCCGCCGCCGAGCATGGTGGTCACGCCCGAGGCCAGGGCCTCGTCCACCTGCTGCGGGCAGATGAAGTGGATGTGGCTGTCGATGCCACCGGCGGTGACGATGTTCCCCTCGCAGCTGATGATCTCGGTGCCGGCACCGATGACGATGTCCACACCGGGTTGCGTGTCCGGGTTGCCGGCTTTGCCGATGGCGACGATGCGGCCGTCCTTGAGGCCGATGTCGGCCTTGACGATGCCCCAGTGGTCGACGATGAGGGCATTGGTCAGCACCGTGTCCACCGCGCCCTCGGCGCGCGTGCGTTGCGATTGCGCCATGCCGTCGCGGATGGTCTTGCCACCGCCGAATTTCACTTCTTCTCCGTAGCCGCCCGCGGCCAGGGTGAAGTCCTTCTCGACCTCGATGATCAGGCCGGTGTCGGCCAGGCGCACGCGGTCGCCGACGGTGGGGCCGAACATGTCGGCATAGGCGCGTTTGGGAATGCTGGCCATGGAATTACCTGGATGCTGTCCGGGCACGGGCTTGAACGGAGGACCGGCATGCGGTAACCGAAGTTCACAACCGTATCTTTTTCGTGCGAGCCGTGCCGGCGGTTGATGTTCCAATGTTTGGGTTTTGGGCCTGCAGTCTTGAGCATGAACCGTGCCAGTGCGGTGGAGGCGTGAGGGGGCAGACGGATGTGGTGGCAGTCAGCAAGCGAGCGTGAGATGGCATTGAGAAACGGTGAGCGGTCCGGGGTTGCGAGGTCGATGGCCTGTGGTTGGGCTGTGGCGGCGCTGTTGCTGGCGATGGGTGTGACCGGTTGCGGAGGCAGCCAGGCCACCGACGAGGGATCAGGGTTGTCCGAGGCCTCCAGGGGCGCCGATGCGGAGGACGCCCCTGGGACCGATCCCTGGCTCAAGTCCGCGGAGTTGAATGCGGCCGAGGTGCAGCAACCGGATGCGGTTGTCGCAGATGCCGCGGGCCCCTTGACGAACATCGTCGCCAAAGCCGTGACGCCGGTGAACGTGTACCGCTTCTACAACCGCAACAGCGGTGCCCACTTCTACACGGCCAGTGCCACCGAGCGGGACCGGGTGATCGCCACCGTGCCCAACCTCGTGTACGAGGGCCAGGCCTTCCAGGCCAGCGGCACCGCTGACGCCGCCCTGAGTCCGGTGTACCGGTTCTTCAATGGCCAGACCGGTGTTCACTTCTACACCATCAGCCAGTCTGAGCGCGACCACATCATCGCCACCCTGCCCCAGTTCACCTACGAGGGCGTGGCCTACCACGCCCGGACGGCGGCGGGCACAGGCTTCCGGCCGCTCTACCGCTTCTACGTCGCCAACCGTGGCTTTCACTTTTTCACGACCAGCTCGTCGGAGGCCGGCCAGGTGATCGCCTCCCTGCCGCAATACCGGTACGAAGGCGTTGCCTACTACGTGGTGGGGCAGGCCGATGCCCAGCCACCTGCGGGCGTGGGCTACCAAGGCAACCCGGTGCCCGTGCCGCCGGACGGCGCGGCGGTGGACACCAGCCAGCCCGATCGCGTGATCGGCAGCGGCACCCCTGCAAGCTGCACCGGGCAGGCGGTGGTGGACGCGGTGGCCCTGGGCGGCAAGATCCGGTTCAACTGCGGGCCGAACCTGGTCACCATCACGCTGCCGAGCACGGCCAAGGTGTTCAACAACCGGCCCGACGTCACGCTCGACGGCGGCGGTCTGGTGACGCTCAGCGGCGGCGACAGCGTGCGCATCCTCTACCAGAACACCTGCGACCCGGCCCAGGTCTGGACCACCTCGCACTGCAACAACCAGGAGACGCCGCGGCTGACGGTGCAGAACATCGGCTTCACGCAGGGCAACTCCACCGGCCAGCTCACCGACGGGGGCGGCGGTGGGGCCATCTTCGTGCGCGGGGGGCAGTTCAAGATCGTCAACAGCGTCTTCACCCGCAACCGCTGCGAGACGACCGGCCCCGACATGGGCGGCGGCGCCGTGCGGGTGCTCAGCATCTACCAGAACCGGCCGGTCTATGTGGTCGGCAGCACCTTCGGCGGGGGGCTGGGCCTGGGCAACAGCTGCTCGAACGGCGGGGCGCTCAGCAGCATCGGCGTGTCCTACAGCGTCTACAACAGCCTGCTCACGCACAACTCGGCGGTGGGCAACGGCGCCAATCCGGCCCGGGCCGGCACCCCCGGCGGCGGCAGTGGCGGCGCCATCTACAACGACGGCAACAGCTTCACGCTGTCGGTCTACGGCAGCATGGTCAGCGACAACTACGGTACCGAGGGCGGCAGCGCGGTGTTCTATGTGAGCAACGACCGCAGCGGCCTCATGACGCTGTCCAACTCGGTGTTCGTGCGCAACCCGGCCACACGTTTCGGCACCGCCGGGCTGCCGGGTTTCTTTGTGCTGGCCGCGCCCGGCCAGCCGGTGGTGACGAGCACCACCATTTCGCACTGAGGCTCAGACCAGCGGACCCTGGATCAGGCCGCGGAAGCCGTACACGACACGGTCGCCCGCGAAATCCACCAGCTCCACCGTGCGCTGCTGGCCCGGCTCGAAGCGCACCGCGGTGCCGCTGGCGATGTTCAGGCGCTTGCCCTGCGCGGCGGCGCGGTCGAAGGACAGGGCCGCATTGGTCTCGGCAAAGTGGTAGTGCGAACCGACCTGCACCGGGCGGTTGGCGGTGTTTTGCACCACCAGGGTCAGCGTGGCGCGGCCGGGGTTGAGGGCGTGTTCGCCCTCGTCGATCAGGTATTCGCCGGGGGTCATGGCGCGGTGCTCAGAGTTGGGCAAACAGGTACAGGCCGGCGCCGCCGAGCGCTGCGCCCAGGCCCCCCCAGGGCCACGCCCCGGCGTTCGCTGAACAGGCGCCGGACAGCCAGACCCACGCCCACGCCACCGATGTGCAGGGCGGCGGTGGTGAGCAGGAAGCCCGAGGCGTAGCCGGCGAAGCCGGTGGCGGGCGTCTCCGAGCCGTGGGCGATGCCGTGCAGCGCGGACGCCATGGCGATCAGCCCCAGGCCCACGGCCGGCGGCAGGGGCCGGGTGGCGATGGCCAGCATCAGCCCGAACAGCACCACCGACAGCGCGACACCCTGTTCCAGATAGGGCAGGGTCAGGCCCATGGTGCCGGCCAAGGCGCTGAGTACCAGCGCCAGCAGGAAGGTCGCGGGGCCTTGCCAGGCCTTGCCCGCCGGCAGGGCCGAGACCGACCACACGCCCACGGCCACCATGGCCAACAGGTGGTCCAGGCCGAAGGGGTGGGCCAGGCCTTCCATCAGGCTGCTGGTGCCGTGGCCGGTGTGGGCCTGGGCGGCGAGGGCGGTGGTGGCCAGTGCGGCGGATAAAAGGGTCTTGACGATTCGTTTCATGGGAACCTCTGCAAGTGCGTTGGAGCGAAATGTCTGATTCAAGGGCGCCGCGGAACCGGCTTTGCCGGGCCGCCAGCGCCGCCCCCTGGGGGGTGACGCGCGCAGCGCGGCGCGGGGGGGTCAACTGATCGGAGTGTGAACGGTGACCAGCTTCGTGCCGTCCGGGAAGGTGGCTTCGACCTGGATGTCGGGAATCATCTCGGGCACGCCCTCCATCACGTCGTCGCGCGTGAGCACGGTGCGGCCTTCGCTCATCAACTGGGCGACGGTCTTGCCGTCGCGGGCCCCTTCCATCACGGCGGCGCTGATCAGGGCCACGGCTTCCGGGTAGTTCAGCTTGAGGCCCCGCGCCTTGCGCCGCTCGGCCAGCAGGGCGGCGGTGAAGATCAGCAGCTTGTCTTTTTCTCTCGGGGTCAGTTCCATGGCGGGTCTCGGATGATCTGAAAGAGGGTTGAGCAAAACCCGTGCCCTGGTGGCTGGTGGCATGAAAGCTGCGAAATCCTGCAGGTGAACGTCCAGCCTGATCCAGCCCCACCCCAGCGCATCATCAAGGTGCGCCGCGACTACAACAGCTGGGTCGGCCGCGAGACCATGGAGGACTACGCGCTGCGCTTTACGCCGCAGCGCTTCCGCCAGTGGAGCGAATGGCGGGTGGCGAACACGGCGTTCGGCGCGGCCTCGTTCCTGATCCTCGAAGCGGTGGGCGCCACCCTGCTGGTGCAGTACGGCTTTGTCAACGCCTTCTGGGCCATCCTCGCCACCGGGCTGATCATCTTCCTGGCCGGCCTGCCGATCAGCGTCTATGCCGCGCGCTACGGCGTCGACATGGACCTGCTCACCCGCGGTGCCGGCTTCGGCTACATCGGCTCGACCATCACCTCGCTGATCTACGCCAGTTTCACCTTCATCTTCTTTGCGCTGGAGGCGGCGGTGATGGCCTACGCGCTGGACCTGGCGCTGGACATCCCGCCCGCCTGGGGCTACCTGATCTGCGCCCTGGTGGTGATTCCGCTGGTGACCTACGGCGTGTCCATCATCAGCCGCTTCCAGGTCTGGACCCAGCCGCTGTGGCTGGTGATGATGGTCGTGCCCTTCGTGGCGGTCTGGGCGCTCGATCCGGGTGCGTTTTCCAATGTGGTGCATTACGGGGGCGAAACTGGTGCAGGCCGGGTGTTTGACTGGCACCTGTTTGGTGCGGCGCTGACGGTGGGCATCGCGCTCATCACGCAGATGGGCGAGCAGGCCGACTACCTGCGTTTCATGCCCGCGCGGCAGCCGGGCAAGCCCCTGCGCTGGTGGGCCGGCGTGCTGGCCGGCGGGCCGGGCTGGGTGCTGCTGGGTGTGCTCAAGATGCTGGGCGGCGCGCTCCTGGCCTACCTGGCGATCAGTCATATGGTGCCCACCGACCGCGCGGTCGACCCGAACCAGATGTACCTCGCGGCCTACGAGTACGTGTTCCCGAACTACGGCTGGGCGGTGGCGGCGACGGCGCTGTTCGTCGTGGTCTCGCAACTCAAGATCAACGTCACCAACGCCTACGCCGGCTCGCTGGCCTGGAGCAACTTCTTCTCGCGCCTGACCCACAGCCACCCCGGCCGCGTGGTCTGGGTGGTGTTCAACACGCTGATCGCTTTCATGCTGATGGAGATGGAGGTGTTCCGCGCGCTGGGCGAGGTGCTTGGGCTCTACAGCAACATCGCCATCGCCTGGATCATGGCGGTGGTGGCCGACCTGGTGATCAACAAGCCGCTGGGCTGGAGCCCCAAAGGCATCGAGTTCAAGCGCGCGCACCTCTACGACATCAACCCGGTGGGCGTGGGCGCCATGGGACTGGCCTCGGTGCTGTCGATCGCGGCGCACATGGGCCTGATGGGCGCGGGCGCGCAGGCCTTCTCGGCCGTGATCGCGATGGTGACGGCGCTGGTGACGGCGCCGCTGATCGCGTGGGCGACCAAGGGACGCTACTACCTAGCGCGAAAAGAAGACACCGGCACCTACCAACGCCTGTCCGTTCAGCGGTGTTCGATTTGTGAACGCGACTACGAAGGCCCCGACATGGCCCACTGTCCCGCCTACCAGGGCCCCATCTGCTCGCTCTGCTGCACACTGGACGCGCGCTGCGGCGACCTGTGCAAGCCGCACGCGCGGCTGTCGGTGCAGTGGCAGTCGGCGCTGCGCACGGTGCTGCCGCAGCGCGTCTGGCCTTATCTGGAAGCTGGTCTCGCGCACTACCTGCTGCTGATGCTGGTGATCGCGCCGGTGCTGGCGGCCGTGCTCGGGCTGCTGTACCGCCAGCAGGTCGAGGGACTGGACCAGGGCATCGCCGCGGTGGGCGATGTGGGCTTGCTCGACGCCGCGCTGCGCTCGGGTTTCCTGCGGGTCTACGCGGTGCTGCTGCTGATCGCGGCCACGGTGGCCTGGTGGCTGGTGCTGGCGCACAAGAGCCGCGAGGTCGCGCAGGAGGAATCCAACCGCCAGACGCGGCTGCTGATGCAGGAGATCGAATCGCACCGCCGCACCGATGAGCAGCTACAGCGTGCGCGCGAGGTCGCCGATCAGGCCAACCAGGCCAAGAGCCGCTACATCAGCACCATCAGCCACGAGCTGCGCACGCCGCTCAACAGCATCCTCGGCTACGCCCAGCTGCTGCAGGAAGACCGCGAGCTGGCGCCGCACCGCGCGCAGGCGATCCGCGTGATCCACCGCGGCGGCGAGCACCTGCTCTCGCTGATCGAGGGCACGCTGGACATCGCGCGCATCGAGTCGGGCAAGCTGCAGCTGGACGTGAAGCCCATGGCCTTCGCCGACACGGTGCGCGAGGTGGCCAGCATGTTCGAGCTGCAGGCGGCGGCCAAGGGCCTGCGCTTCGTGTTCGAGCCGGGGCCCCGTCTGCCCGAGGCGGTGCGCGCCGACGAGAAGCGGCTGCGCCAGATCCTCATCAACCTGCTGGGCAACGCGGTGAAGTTCACGCGCGCGGGCGAGGTGCGGCTGAAGGTGTCCCATGCGCGCGAGATGGCGGTGTTCGAGGTCAGCGACACCGGGCCGGGCATGACCACCGCCGAGCTGGACCGCGTGTTCGAGCCCTTCGCGCGCGGGCAGCAGGCCGAGGGCGGCTCGGCGGCGGCGGGCGGCGGCACCGGTCTGGGCCTGACGATTGCCAAGATGCTGACCGACCTGATGGGCGGCGAGATGACGGTGCGCAGTGCGCCGGGCCAGGGCACGGTGTTCAGCGTGCGCCTGTTCCTGCCGGCGCTGCACGGCGCGGCCACGCGCCCGGCCGCGGTGGCGGCGCCTGTGACCGGTTACGAGGGCCCGCGCCGGCGCGTGCTGGTGGTGGACAACGAAGAGAGCGACCGCGAGCTGATCGCGCGCTGGCTGCAGCCGCTGGGCTTCGAGGTGCTGATGGCCACCAGCGGCCACGACGCGCTGGCCCTGCTCGACGGCGTGGCGCCGGGCAGCGAACGCGCGCCGCACGCGGTCTTCATGGACCTGGCCATGCCCGGCATCGACGGCTGGGAGACGCTGCGCCGGTTGCGCGCCGCGGGCTGGTCGTCGGTACCGATGGCCGTGGTCTCGGCCAACGCGTTCGACAAGGGGCTGCAGGCCGACGCCGCCGACGGCCGCCCCGCCGACCAGGCCTTCTTCGTCAAGCCGGTGCGGCGCGACGACCTCACCGGCTGGCTGCAGCAGCAGCTGGGCCTGCGCTGGGTGCACGCGCCGGTGGCGGCCGAGGCCCCGCCCACCGTGACCACGCCCGCCGCTGTGGCGCCGCCACCCGCCGCACACGACTTCTCGCCGCTGCTGGAGCTGGTGCGCCTGGGCTACGCCAAGGGCGTGATGCGCTGGCTCGACCACTGGGTGGCCGACCACCCCGAGCAGGCGGCGTTTGCCGATACGCTGCGCGCCCTGGCGCGCGAGTTCCGCTTTGAGGCCATCGAACAGCGCCTGCTGCCGCTGGGCGCGGGCCAGGCTTCTTCCGACCGCACCGCATGATCCGCTCGCCCGACCACCCCTCCCCCGACGCCCCGCTGGCCGCCGAACCCGGTGCGGTGGTGCTGATCGTCGACGACGTGCCCGACAACGTCGCGCCGCTGCACGACGCGCTGGACGACGCCGGCTACACCGTGCTGGTGGCGCTGGACGGCGAGGCCGCGATCCGCCGTGCGCGCCAGGCCCTGCCCGACGTGGTGCTGCTGGACGCGGTGATGCCCGGTCTCGACGGCTTCGAGGTGGCGCGCTGCCTCAAGGCCGACCCGGCGACGGCGCACATCCCCATCCTGTTCATGACGGGACTGACCGAGACCGAGCACCTGGTGGCCGCACTGGAGGCGGGCGGTGTGGACTATGTCACCAAGCCGATCAAGCCGCGCGAGGTGATGGCGCGCATGGGCGTGCACCTGCGCCAGTCGCGCCAGAGCCGCCAGGGCGCGCTCGAACGCAGCCAGGCGCGCAACGCGCTCGACGCCTTCGGCTACGCCACCATCACCGTGCGCGCGCGCGACGGCCGCCTGATGTGGCAGACGCCGCTGGCGCGCGACCTGCTGCAGCGCTACTTCGGCACCGAGTCGCCGGTCACACCCGCGCCGGTGCTGGAGTGGCTCGATCGCCTGTTGCGCCTGCTGCCCGAGTTCGCTGCGCCGCCCGCGCCGGGCCAGCCACTGCGCGAGCCGCCGCGCCTGACCATCGACCAGGGGCCGCGCCGCCTGAGCTTCCGCCTGCACCAGCAGATCGGCGACGAGGACGAAGCCCAGGGCGAACCGGGCGACTGGCTGATCGTGATGCAGGAAACCTCGGACGCCGCCGTGCTCGAAGCCCTGGCCCAGGCCTTCGGCCTCACCGCGCGCGAGGCCGAGGTGCTGTACTGGGTGGTCAAGGGCAAGATCAACCGCGACATCGGCGACATCCTCGGGTCGAGCCCGGCGACGGCGAAGAAGCACCTGGAGCGCATCCACGCCAAGCTGGGCGTGGAGACGCGCACCGCGGCGGCGGCGATGGCGATCAACCGGGTGCCGTTGCTCCAGCCGCGTGGAGGGTAAGCCTGAGGTCAAGAACACCGGCGAACTATCATCGCCCGCAGTTGAACAGGAGGCGTCTACACCTGGCGAGCTCCGACTTCGGGAGCCGCACTTGTCCTCACTGCCAGAAAACGCCTTTCTTCCTCCGAACTTGAAAGACTCGCCAGAGCGGTTCGGCTGGATGGCGCGCCGCAACAGCCTGTTTGCCCAAGCCACGGATGCAGAAAAAAGGGTGCTAGTAAATCTGGCTGAATGGCACGGCAGGCAGCGTTTTGAGCTGCTCAGGAAGCCCAACGTGTTTTCCCAAAGCGCCCTGCTGCTGTGGAACCGTAAGTACTTTGGCTGGATGTACGAGCAGAAGCACGGAGTCCCTGCACCTCAACCCGGTTTGAACATTCTCGCCATGGGGAGGGTGGCAAAGCTACTAGCGTGGGGCGATACGCGTCTGGCTGCGTGGCAACGAACCCGTTTTTTAAGGCGGCTCCACCGGCTTTTGGATGCTCAGCAGCAAGCCGATGTGATGCTGGGCGTTTTGTATTTCTTCCGGTCGTTGCGGATATCCATCGAGCCAGATAACAAAGGTGCGTTTGAAAAAGATCAATTCGACTTAATGGCGGTTTGCCTGAAAAGTCGCGGGACACCTGCGCAACACTTGCTCGAGAGGTTGTTGGCACTCATTCTTCTGGAAAAGGCGACAGGCCACTCACACCAATTGCACCCCTGCTTCAACGATCTCAAGGGGCATGTCTGGCCCCTTTTGTTGCGGTGCGCAGAGGACGATGTTGAGCAAGCAGCAAAGGTGATCGATGAATACTGGACGCGAGGTCCCAATCGTCATGAGAAGGCGTTGTCCAGCGTCTACAAGAGCGATCCGGAGTCAACGTTTCGGCTGGCATTGAAGTTGAAGGAGAAGCGCAAGCTGTTTGCAGAAGAGATGTTGCGCGAATCGATTGACGCAGCCGACCGGTCTATCCAGGATGCACCTCACGAAGCGCGCGGGGCGCTCCGGACCTTCTTGGACGGTGCATGCCAGCATTTGTCCGAATGGGTTCTTCGCGAGGGCGTGGACGAGGACATGCCGAGCGCTTTTTCGTCCTTGGAGATCCTGCTTCGTTGTGGCAATCCCAGCGATGCCTACTGGCAGGAGGTGTTGACCGCATATCGGAATCTGCTGCTTGGGCCCGGTGGTGCAGCCGTCCATGACCGGTGCTCAGCGCTGACACATCTTGCGTACTACGCCGAGCGCGGCAGTCCGCTTCGCACCGAAGCGATTGGGTTGTTCCGCGACTGTGTGAACGATCGGCTCAAAGACCATGTTCCACAGGCATGGTGGATGGGATCAACACTGGATTTTTCTTTTTCCCTGAGGATTCTGGTTCCAGGTCCTTATTGGGACGGTAATCGTCGTTTTGTCTGCGAGCCTGACCTTGAGTTGCTCGGGGTTCTGGAGGAATGTCTGGATCTACACCGGCAGCGCCTGTTGTCGGAGATACCGGCTGCAGATGTTCCCATGCTGGTCGGGTATGCGGCAAGTCTGAGCTTTGCTCCTATGGTGGAGAAGTACCACGCCGAACTTTTGAAGGTGTTCAACACTTATGCGCAGTCTTTTCCCGTTGAGGCGGGAAAGGCGCTCAAGGAACTGATTCAGTACTTGGGCTACACGCCGGATGAAAGCAACCGCGATAAGAGACAACTTTGCCAAACCACGTTTGATGCGCTGATCGTTCAGCTTGAGTGCATATCGCCTGCTGATGCGGTTGTTGCCCGGAGCGGGATTGGCTGGAGGCCGGGCTTGGGCATTTGAGCGCGGTTCTGCTCAGAGCGGCTTCGTTGTGGAGCTGTCGGCTTCTGTTCCGAAGCGGTACTCGGTGCGCGCCAGGTAAGGCTGGCCCACCGCCACGCGCATGAGCGGGAACGACGGGCAGTTCACCGCGTTGGGGTACTGCTGCGGCTCCAGGCACAGGCCCGCGCGCGGGCGGTGCACCACGCCGCTTTTGCCGATGTCCGGTGTGGCGCCGGTGCCCAGTGCGCCTGCGGTGTAGACCTGCATCACGGGTTCGGTGGTCCACACGTCGAGCGTGCGGCCCGAGGCCGGGCTGTGGGCCTGGGCCACGCATCGCAGACCGCCGTTCGGTGATCCGGCGAGTTCATAGGCGTGGTCGATGTCGGGCAGGTTGCCCAGCCTCCGCGGCTGGCGCAGGTCCAGCGGATGGCCGTTTAGTGGCGTGCGTTCGCCGGTGGCCACGTTGTCGGCGTCCGCGGCGAGCAGCCGGTCGGCGAACACCTGCAGGTGGTGGTCGTCGATGAGGCGCTCGCCTGGCCCGTCGAGGTTGAAGAAGATGTGCGGCGTGAAGCTGGCGGGCGAGTCCGGGCTGGCGTTGCAGACCGCCACTGCCTCGTGCTCCACCACCAGGGTGGGGCCGTCGATGAGGCGGTAGTTCAGCGTGAGGTCGAGGATGCCCGGGTGTCCGTCGACCGAGGGTTCGAAACGCAGGCGCAGCGTGAGCGCGTCGGGCGTGTCCTGGTGGGCCGAGAACACGCGGTGGCGCGATCCGCGCGGGCCGCCGTGGATGCTGTGCGGGCCGGCGTTCGGCTCCAGCGCATAGGCCGTGCCGTCCAGCGTGTAGCGCGCCTGTGCGATGCGGCCGGCGACGCGGCCGATGAAAGCGCCCATGGACGGGGCGCCGGCCTGCAGCGCGGCCAGGCTGTCGTAGCCCAGCGCCACATCGCCCAGTGCGCCGTCGCGGTCGGGGACCAGGATCTGCAGCACCTTGGCACCCAGGTTGCAGACGGCCACTTCCATGCCACTGGCATGGCGCAGGCGGAACAGGGCGACCGGCTCGCCGCCGACTTCGCCGAAAAAACGTTGCGGGTTCAGAGGGGTGTGCGCTGCCATCGTGGCAGTGTAGTCAGAGCCGCTGACCAACCTCGGCCGACGCACGTGTCCACGCCCGCGCCTGCTCGCTCAGCGACAGGCCCAGGCCCGGCCACGTGGGCACGAGCATGCGGCCGTTCGCGATCTCGATGCGCTCGTTGAACAGCGGCTCCAGCCACTCGAAGTGCTCGACCCAGGGCTCGGTCGGGTAGGCCGCGGCCAGGTGCACGTGCAGCTCCATCGCGAAGTGCGGCGCCAGCATCAGGCCGGCGTGCTGCGCCAGGCCGGCCACCTTCAGGAAGGGCGTGATGCCGCCCACGCGCGGGCCATCGGGCATCAGGTAGTCGGCCGCGCGGTGGCGGATCAGGTCCCAGTGCTCGCCGGCGCTGGTCAGCATCTCGCCGGTGGCAATCGGGGTGTCGAACTGCTGCGCCAGCGCCGCGTGGCCCTCGTGGTCGTAGGCGTCCAGCGGCTCCTCGATCCAGACCAGGTTGAAGCCTTCGAGCGCGCGGCACATGCGCTGCGCGGTGGGCCGGTCCCACTGCTGGTTGGCGTCCACCATCAGCGGCACGCCGTCGCCCAGGTGCTCGCGCACGGCCTGCACGCGCTGCATGTCGATGCGGCCGTCGGGCTGGCCGACCTTGAGCTTGATGCCGCCGATGCCGCGCGCCACCGAGGCCGCGGCGTTCACCTTCAGCTGGTCGATGGGCGTGTGCAGGAAGCCGCCCGAGGTGTTGTAGCAGCGCACCGACTCGCGGTGCGCGCCCAGCAGCTTGGCCAGCGACAGGTTCGCGCGCCGGGCTTTTGTGTCCCACAGCGCCACGTCGAAGGCGCCGATGGCCTGGGTGGACAGGCCGCTGCGCCCCACCGACGCGCCGGCCCAGCACAGCTTGTCCCACAGGCGCGCGATGTCGTTCGGGTCTTCGCCGATCAGGTTCGGCGCGATCTCCTGCGCGTGCGCGAACTGGCCCGGCCCACCGGCCCGCTTGCTGTAGCTCAGGCCCAGGCCCTCGTGGCCTTGCGCCGTCTGCAGCTCGACGAACAGCATCGCGATTTCGGTCATCGGCTTCTGCCGCCCGGTCAGCACCTTGGCGTCGCTGATCGGTGTGGCCAGGGGCAGATAACAGGAGGAGATGCGCATCCAGACGATGCGGTCGGCGGTGGTGCTCATGCGGCCTTCGGCTCCGTGCTCACTGCGGCTTGATGCCGGCGGTCTTGATCACCTTGACCCAGCGCTGCAGTTCGCTGGCGACAAAGTCCGAATAGGGCTTGGAGCCTTGCACCGGCACCACGAAGCCGTTGCCCTCCAGCTTCTGCTTGATCGCGGGCGAGGACATCACTTCCTTGAACGCGGCTTCGAGCCTGGCCACGATGGGCGCGGGCGTGCCCTTGGCCACCGACATGCCTGACCAGGACAGCGCCTCGAAGCCGGGGTAGCCGGATTCGGCGACGGTGGGCACGTCGGGGTAGAGGCTGTTGCGCTGCAGGCTGGAGACCGCCAGCGGGCGCAGCTTGCCGGCCTTGATGTGGGGCAGGGCCACGTCCTGGTTGATGAACATCATCGGGATCTCGTTGCCCAGCAGCGCCGTCATCATGGGGCCGCCGCCGCGGTAGGGGATGCCGGTCATGAAGATGCCCGCGGTCTGCTTGAACAGCTCCATCGCCATGTGGCCCGAGGCCGCGTGGGTGTAGCCGTAGTCCAGCTTGCCGGGGTTGGCCTTGGCGGCCTTCACCAGGTCGGCCAGGGTCTTGTAGGGCTGGCTGGCGTTGACCACCAGCACGTTGGGGCCGCTGTGCACGTGGCTGATGTGGATGAAGTCCTTGACCGAGTCGTACTTGAGGTTGGGGTCCAGGCCGTGCGCCACGGCGTTCTGGCCCACGCCGGTCTGGATGATGGTGTAGCCGTCGGCCGGCGCCTTGACGCCGCGCTCGGTGCCGATGACGCCGCCGGCGCCGCCCACGTTCTCGACCACCACCGGCTGGCCCAGCACCTTGGCCAGCGGGTCGGCCACCATGCGGCCCATCACGTCGGACGTGCCGCCGGGCGGAAAGGCCACGATGATCTTGATGGGCTTGTTCGGGTAGTCGCTCTGCGCGAAGGCGCCCAGGGGCAGGGCGGCCAGGGTGGACGCGGCAATCAGGTGTCGGCGCTGGATCATGGTTTGTCTCCGTGGTGGTTGGAAAAGGGACCGGTCGAACTGCCGGCTATGTGGGTGCTTCAGGTGATGGGTGCGGGGTTGAAGAGGACCAGGTCGTTGTGCAGGCCCCACTTCTCGGCCCAGGTCTTCTCGCCGCTGGCGACGGCCAGCATGCGGTGGAACAGTTCCCAGCCGAGCTCGTCGATGCTGGCCTCGCCGCTGGCGATGCGGCCTGCGTTCACGTCCATCAGGTCGTGCCAGCGGCGCGCCAGGTCGTTGCGTGTGGCCACCTTGATCACCGGGCATTCGGCCAGGCCGTAGGGCGTGCCGCGGCCGGTGGTGAAGACATGCAGGTTCATGCCCGCGGCCAGCTGCAGGGTGCCGCAGATGAAGTCGCTGGCGGGGGTGGCGGCGAAGATCAGGCCCTTCTGCTTCACCTTCTCGCCGGGTGCGATCACGCCGTGGATGGGGCCGTTGCCGCTCTTGACGATGGAGCCCATGGCCTTCTCGACGATGTTCGACAGCCCGCCCTTCTTGTTGCCGGGCGTGGTGTTGGCGCTGCGGTCGGCCTGGCCGCGCGCCAGGTAGGCGTCGTACCAGCCGAGTTCGCGCACGATGGCGTCGGCCACTTCGGGCGTCGCCGCGCGGCGCGTGAGCTGGTCCACCGCGTCGCGCACCTCGGTGTTCTCGCTGAACATCACGGTCGCCCCGGCGCGCACCAGCAGGTCGGTCGCAAAGCCCACGGCCGGGTTGGCGGTGACGCCGGAAAAAGCGTCGCTGCCGCCGCACTGCACGCCCACCACCAGCTCACTCACCGGGCAGGTGGTTCGCTGGCGCGCGTTCAGGCGTTCCAGATGGGTCTTGGCCTGCGTGAGGATGCTGTCGATCATCGACATGAAGCCGACGTGCTTTTCATCTTGAAGGCAGACCACGTCCGGTCCCTGGCGCTCATCGCTGATCGGAATGCTGCCCGGCGGCAGGAGCCGCTCGGGCTGCAGCTTCTCGCAGCCCAGGCTGAGCACCATCACCTCGCCGCCGAAGTTGGGGTTCATCGCCAGGTTGCGCACGGTGCGGATGGGGATGATGGCATCGGGCGCGTCGATGGCCACGCCGCAGCCGTAGCTGTGCGTCAGGCCCACCACGCCGTCCACGTTGGGGTACTTCGGCAGCAGGTCTTTCCTGATGCGCTCGACGGCGAATTCGAGCACGCCGGCCACGCACTGCACCGTGGTCGTCACGGCCAGCAGGTTGCGCGTGCCCACGCTGCCATCGGCGTTGCGGTAGCCCATGAAGGTGTGACCTTCGAGCGGCGGCAGATCGGCGGGCGGTTGCGGTGCGGGCAGGCCCTGCAGCGAACGCGCCTCGGGCATCACCAGCCGCTGCTCGTTGACCCAGCCGCCCGCGGGAATGTCCACCGCGGTGTGGCCGATGACCACGTTGTAGCGCCGCACGGCGGTGCCTGCGGGCAGGTCGGTCAGCGCGACCTTGTGGCCCTGCGGCACGGCCTGCACGAGCGTGGGTCCGCCGGGCAGGGCGGTGCCGGCGGGCAGGCCACCGTCGTTGACGACCACGGCCACGTTGTCGTCGGGGTGGATGCGGATGGTGCGCGGGGTCACGGGGGCGTTCATGGTCGGCGGGCTTGTCGAAAGCGGAAAAAGGGTCAGGCCGCGCGGGCGGGCAGGGGTTCACCGGCCAGGCCGGCGTGCAGGTTGGCCAGGGTGAGGTCGGCCATGGCCTGCCGGGTGTCGTGGGTGCCGCTGGCCATGTGCGGCGCCAGCACCACGTTGTCCAGCGCCAGCAGGGCGGCCGGCACGCGGGGTTCGTCCTCGAACACGTCCAGCGCCGCGCCGCCGAGTTCACCGCTTTGCAGGCAGGCGATCAGCGCGGCTTCGTCCACCACGCTGCCACGCGCCACGTTGACCAGCAGGCCCTTCGGCCCCAGCGCGCGCAGCACCTCGGCGTTCACCAGGTGGTGGGTGGCCGGGCTGGCGGCCACGGTGAGCACCAGGAAGTCCGCCCACTCGGCCAGCGCCAGCAGCGAGGGTTCGTGCCGCCAGGCCACGCCCTCGGCCGGGCTGCGCTTGGTGTAGGCGATGGCCATGTCGAAGCCGGCCGCGCGCCGCGCCACGGCCTGGCCGATGCGGCCCAGACCCACGACGCCCAGGCGCTTGCCGCTCACGCGCGTGCTCAGCGGGAAGCGGCCCTGCAGCCAGTCGCCGCGCCGCACGAAGCGGTCGGCCGCGGCGATGCGGCGCGCACCGTCGATCAGCAGGCCCATGGCCAGGTCGGCCACGCAGTCGTTCAGCACATCGGGCGTGTAGCCCACCGGCAGGCCCGCCGCACGCGCGGCGTCCAGCGGCAGCCGGTCCAGGCCCACGCCGAAGGACGACACCACCTTCAGCGCCGGCAGTTGCGCCAGCCAGGCCGCCGGCACGCCCACCGGGGCTGAGGTCACCATCGCCACCACGCGCGCGGCATCGGCGCTGTCGGCCAGCGGTGCGTCGGCGGTGGTGGCCTGTGCGGTCAGCACGGTGTGCTGTTCGCGCAAGGCGACCTCCAGCGCCGGCATCAGCGGGCCGATCTGCAGGACGGTGGAAGAGGCAGCGGCGCTCATGTGGTGGATGCGGGCGAGAGAGGGGTGTGTCAGACGGCGCCGTGCGCCTCGACGTACAGCGCGTACAGCGAATGGCTGCTGGCCATGTAGAGGCGGTTGCCCTTGGGGCCGCCGAAGCAGAGGTTGGCGCAGCGCTCGGGCAGGCGGATGTGGGCCAGCGGCTTGCCGGCGGGGCTGAACACCATCACGCCGTCCAGGTCCTCGGGCTTTCCCCTGAGCTGGTAGACCTTGCGGCCGCCCACGTCGCTGGGCTCGGCGTTCAGGGCGCCGTTGCTGCCCCAGCCGCACCAGAGGTTGCCGTCGCGGTCCACCTTGAAACCGTCCAGCGCGCCGAAGTCGGCTGCGTCGATCAGCTTGGTATTGTTGGCGACCGTGCCGTCGGCGTTGACGTCATAGGCCCAGATGCTGCGGTTGGGCGTGCCCTTCCACTCCACCACGTAGAGCTTCTTCTCGTCGGGGCTGAAGGCCAGGCCGTTGGGGTTGACCAGGTCGGTGATGACCGCGGTCAGCTTGCCGTCGGCGGCGATGCGGTAGACGTTGGTGGTGGCCTGCTCGGGCTTGGCTTTGAAGCCTTCCCACTCGCCGTTGATGCCGAACAGCGGGTCGGTGAACCAGATGCTGTCGTCGGACTTGACCACCACGTCGTTGGGCGCGTTCAGGCGCTTGCCCTCGTAGCTGTCGGCCAGCACGGTGATCTTGCCGTTGGTCTCGGTGCGGGTGACGCGGCGCGTGACCGAATGTTCGCAGGTGATCAGGCGGCCCTGGCGGTCGCGGGTGTTGCCGTTGGCCCAGTTGGCCTTGTCGCGGAAGACGGAGAAGGCACCGGTCTTCTCGTCGAACTTCATGATGCGGTTGTTCGGGATGTCGCTGAGCAGCAGGTAACCCGGCGCGCCGTCTGCGCCCGGGAAATAGGCCGGCCCTTCGGCCCAGCGCATGCCGGTCGCCACCTGTTCGACGGTGCTGCTGTAGATGCGGTACTTCGCAAACGACGGGTCCAGGATCTGCACCGACGGGTCGGGGTAGCGCTGGTTGGGCGCGAAGGTGAAGGCCTGCGCGAAGGCGGGCGCGCTGGTGGCGGCCAGGCCGGCCGCGCTGGCGGCCTTGAGGAACTGGCGGCGGGTGTCTTGGGCTTTGTTGATCATGTGTGTCTCCTCTTGTTCTTCGGGTGCCTGTCGCGCTTTCAGCGGACGAGACAAGGTTTTTTGTTGTCGAACTTCCAGCCCGGGATCAGGTACTGCATGGCCATGGCGTCGTCGCGCGCGCCCAGGCCGTGCTGCAGGTAGAGCTGGTGGGCCTTCTCGACCTCGGCCATGTCGATCTCGATCCCAAGACCCGGCTTCTTCGGCACCTGCACATAGCCGCCTTCGATCTTCATCGGCTCTTTCGTCAGGCGCTGGCCGTCCTGCCAGATCCAGTGCGTGTCGATGGCCGTGACCTTGCCCGGTGCGGCCGCGCCCACGTGCGTGAACATGGCCAGCGAGATGTCGAAGTGGTTGTTGGAGTGGCTGCCCCAGGTCAGGCCCCAGTCGCGGCAGGTCTGCGCCACGCGGACCGAGCCGGCCATGGTCCAGAAGTGCGGGTCGGCCAGAGGAATGTCCACGCTCTGCAGCGCCAACGAATGCGCCATCTGGCGCCAGTCGGTGGCGACCATGTTGGTCGCAGTGGGCAGACCGGTGGCGCGGCGGAACTCGGCCATCACCTCGCGGCCGCTGAAGCCTTCTTCGGCACCGCACGGGTCTTCGGCGTAGGCCACTACGCCGCGCATCTTCTCGCCCAGGCGGATCGCGTCCTTCAGCAGCCAGCCGCCGTTGGGGTCCAGCGTCACGCGCGCTTCGGGGAAGCGTTCGTGCAGGGCGGTCACGGCCTCGACCTCGGCGTCGCCGGCGAGCACGCCGCCCTTGAGCTTGAAGTCCTGGAAGCCGTAGCGCTTCTGCGCGGCCTCGGCCAGGCGCACCACGGCCTCGGGCGTCATCGCGGTCTCGTGGCGCAGGCGGCACCAGTCGTCGGCGTTGTCGGGTTCACTGGCGTAGGGCAGATCGGTCTTCAGGCGGTCGCCGACGAAGAACAGGTAGCCCAGCATCTGCACCGCGTCGCGCTGCTGGCCTTCGCCCAGCAGGGCCGCAACCGGCACGTTCAGGTGCTGGCCCTGCAGGTCGAGCAGGGCCGACTCCACGGCCGTCACGGCGTGGATGGTGGTGCGCAGGTCGAAGGTTTGAAGGCCGCGCCCGCCGCTGTCGCGGTCGGCGAACTTCAGGCGCATGGCGTTGAGGATGGCCTGCAGGTTGCCGATGGACTGGCCTTCGACCAGTGCGCGCGCGTCCTCCAGCGTCTGGCGGATCTTCTCGCCGCCCGGCACCTCGCCCAGGCCGGTGTGGCCCGCGTTGTCGGTGACGATGACGATGTTGCGGGTGAAGAAGGGCGCGTGCGCGCCCGAGAGGTTGAGCAGCATGCCGTCCCGGCCAGCGACCGGGACGACACGCATCGACTGGACGATCGGTGCGGTCATGGTGTGCTCAGTCCGCCTTGATGTTGCGGGACGTGATCAGCTTCTGCCAGCGGGCGTACTCGGACGCCTGGAAGGCCGCGAACTGCTCGGGCGTGTTCAGCACAATCTCGAACCCCAGCTCCAGCAGCTTGGGCTTGATGGACGGGTCGTTGATCGAGGCCAGCACGGCCTCGTGCACGCGCTTCTTCACATCGGCGGGCAGGCCCTTGGGCGCGGCCACGGCCTGCCAGGACTGCACGTTGGCGTCCTTCACGCCGCCTTCTTCCAGTGTCGGCACCTCGGGCAGCAGCGGCGAGCGCTTGGCGCTGGTGATGGCCAGGGCGCGCAGCTTGCCGGCCTTGATCTGCGGCATGGCGGTGTTGATGTTCATGAAGGACGAGTCCACCTGGTTGCCCAGCAGATCGCTCATCACCGGGCCGCCGCCCTTGTAGGGCACGTGCACGCCGCTGGTGCCGGTCTGCTGCCAGAACAGCTCGGCGGTCAGGTGGTCGGAACTGCCGTTGCCCGACGAGGCGAAGGTCATCTTGCCGGGGTTGGCCTTCTGGAAGGCGATCACGTCGGCCACCGACTTGTGGGCCGAGGCGGCGGGCACCACCAGCACGTTGGGCGCCTGCACGACCACGGTGACCGGGTCCAGGTCCTTGAGCGCGTCGTACTGCACCTTGATCAGGTGCGGCGCGATCACGAAGGGGCCGAGCGAGGACACCAGCAGCGTGTGGCCGTCGGCCGGGGCGCGGGCCACGAAGGTGGCGCCGATGGTGCCGGTGGCGCCGGCCTTGTTCTCGACGATCACGGTGGCGTTGCCGCCGAGCTTCTCACCCATCTTGCCGGAGAGCTGGCGGGCGATCAGGTCGGTGGATCCGCCGGGCGGGAAGGGCACGATCAGGGTGATGGGCTTGTCGGGCCAGGCGAAGGCGGGCAGGCTGGTGGCAGCCGCCACCAGCAGCGTGAGCAGGGACTTTTTCATGGCGGGTAGCTTCAGCGTTTACTGTTCGAGGGTGATCTTTTCTTCGCGCACGACCTGCGCCATTTCGGGCAGTTCGGACTTGATCCAAGCGGCGAACTCGGCGCTGGTCATCGCGGAAGGTTCCAGACCCAGGGACTGCAGCTTTTCCTTCACGTCGGGCAGGGCGGTGATGCGCTGCACCTCGGCGTGCACCAGGTCCACCACGGCCTTGGGCGTGCCGGCCGGGGCCAGCAGGCCCTGCCAGCTGCCGGTCAGGAAGTTGGGCGTGGTCTCGGCCACGGCCGGGGTGTCGGGCAGTTCGCTCCAGCGCTTGGCCGAGGAGACCGCCAGCAGCTTGAGCTTGCCGGCCTTGACGTGCGGGTAGGTGGCGACCATGCCGTTGAAGGTGACGTCCATGTGGCCGCCGACCAGGTCGGTCATGGCCTGTGCGCCGCCCTTGTAGGGCACGTAGTTCCACTGGATGCCGTTGCGGCGCGCGAACTGCACGCCGGCCAGGTGGGTGGCACTGCCGATGCCCGCAGCGGCCGCGAAGTTCAGCTTGCCGGGGTTGGCCTTGGCGTACTTCACCAGCTCGGCGATGTTGTTGGCCGGCACCTTGGTGCTGACCACCAGCAGGTGGGGCGAGTAGCCGACCATGGCCACCGGCACGAAGTCCTTCTGCACGTCGAACGGCAGCTTATAGAGGGACGGGCTGATGGTGAGGTTGCCCACGTCCATCAGTACGAAGGTGTAGCCGTCGGCCGGCGACTTGGCCACCAGGTCGGCGCCGATGTTGCCGGCGTTGCCGGCCTTGTTCTCGACCACCACCGGCTGGCCCAGTTTCTCGCTCATCTTCTGGCCGACCAGGCGGGCCAGCACGTCGGAGGTGCCGCTGGCCGGGAAGGGCACGACGATGCGGATGGGTTTGCTGGGGTAGGCCTGGGCCAGGGCGGATGTGCTGCCCAGAGCCAGGGTGGCGGCCGCCGCAGCGGTCAGCAGGAAATGGCGTTTGTTCATGATGTCTCTACTAATGGATGGTTGTGAAGGAGGGGGACCGTTACTGAGGTCCGAGAGCGTCGATCAGCGCCTTGAGTTCGTCCATCTCGCCGGGCTTGAGGTCCGACAGCGGTGCGCGCACCGGGCCGGCGCCGTGGCCCACCAGGCGGGCGCCCGCCTTGATGATGCTCACGCCGTAGCCTTCGACGCGGTTGCGGATCTTCAGATAGGGCATGAAGAACTGCTTGAGCAGCTTGTGCTGCGTGGCCATGTCGTCGCTGCGCACGGCCTCGTAGAACTGCATCGCGGTCTTGGGGATGAAGTTGAAGACGGCGGACGAATACACGGGGGTGCCCAGCGCCTTGTAGGCGGCGGCGTAGACCTCGGCGGTGGGCAGGCCGCCCAGGTAGGCGAAGCGGTCGCCCATCGCCATGTAGATGGAGGACATCAGTTCAATGTTGCCCATGCCGTCCTTGAAGCCGATCAGGTTGGGGCAGCGCTCGGCCAGGATGGCCAGCGACTCGGGCGTGAACTTGGTGCGGTCGCGGTTGTAGACGATGACGCCGAACTGCACGCTCTTGCAGATCTGCTCGACGTGGGCGATCAGGCCCTCCTGGCCGGCTTCGGTCAGGTAGTGCGGCAGCAGCAGGATGCCGTGGGCGCCCAGGCGCTCGGCTTCCTGTGCGTGGGCGATGGCGGTGCGGGTGGGGCCACCGGCGCCGGCAATGATCGGCACCTTGCCGCGGCAGGTGTCCACCGCGGTCTTGATGATCTGGCCGTATTCCTCACCGGACAGCGAGAAGTACTCGCCCGTGCCACCGGCCGCGAACAGGGCGCTGGCGCCATACGGCGCCAGCCATTCCAGGCGGGCGGCGTAGGAGGCGGCATTGAAGTTGCCCTGGGCGTCGAAGTCCGTCACGGGGAAGGACAGCAGGCCGCTGGACATGACTTGTTTGAGGTCTTGGGGTGTGTATTGCATGGTGGTTCAGCCTGGGTGGGTGGAGAAGGTGGGTGTCGGTGATTCAGTTATAGGATGTCAGACAACTGATGTGATTGTGCGAAAGTGAAGTGGAGGGCGTCAAGGGTTTCGGTGCACGTATGTGGAAACCCCTTATCCCCTTGTCAGAAGCGTGGCTGGTGCCCGGTGAAGCCGGGGTCGTACTTGCGCATCTGCCCCAGGTCGTCCCGGTTGCGGATGCCCGTGTTCAGGTAGTTGTCATACAGGCGGGCCAGGGCCTCGCGGTCGATCTGCACGCCCAGGCCGGGGGTGCTCGTCACGCGCAGGCTGCCGTCTTCAAACTTCAGGCGCCCGCCTTGCACCACCTCGTCGTCTTGCCAGGGGTAGTGCGTGTCGCAGGCGTAGGACAGCAGCGGCACCGACGTGGCCAGGTGCGTCATGGCCATCAGGCTGATGCCCAGGTGCGAGTTCGAGTGCATCGACAGGCCCAGGCCAAAGGTCTCGCACATCAGCGCCAGGCGCTGCGTGGCACGCAGGCCGCCCCAGTAGTGGTGGTCGCTCAGCACGATCTTCACCGGGCAACCCATCTCGGCGTTGCGGCGGAATTCCTTCAGGTCGGTGACCACCATGTTGGTGGCCAGCGGCACGTCGCAGGCCGCGGCCACGGCGGCCATGCCGTCCAGGCCGGGGGCTGGGTCTTCGTAGTACTCCAGCACGCCGCGCAGTTGTTCCACCACCTTCAGGCTGGTGGCCACGGTCCAGTTGGCGTTGGGGTCGATGCGCAGCGGCGCGCCCGGGAAGGCTTTGGACAGCGCAAGCATCGCGGCCACTTCCTGATCGGGCGGCAGCGCGCCGGCCTTGAGCTTGATGCTCTTGAAGCCGTACTGGTCGATCATGCGGCGCGCCTGCGCCACCATCTGCTCGGGCGCAATGCCCTCGCCGAACGGGTCGGGCGTGTAAGGCTTCTCGATGTGCTCGGCGTACTTGAAGAACAGGTAGGCGCTGAAAGGAACGGCCGGGCGCGCGGCGCCGCCCAGCAGGTCCACCACCGGCGCGTTGGCCAGCTGGCCCTGCAGGTCCATCATCGCCACCTCGAAGGCGCTGATCACCTTGGCCACCGTCTTGGACACGTGGGTGCCCGGCGCCAGCGAGACCTGCTGGCCCAGGAACTCCGAGGCGGACATCTGCTTCGGCGCCACCAGCGCGGCCACGCGGGTGTCCATCTCGTTGAGCGCCCAGGGCGATAGGCCGGTCAGCGCGGGCGCGGCCTTGGCCAGCGCCTCCAGCATGGGCAGGTCGCCATAGCTTTCGTTGATGCCGACCAGGCCCGAGTCGGTCTCGATCTCGATGATCGAGCGCAGGGCCCAGGGCTCGTGGATGCCCGCCGCGTTCAGCAGCGGCGGGTCGCGGAACGCGATGGGCGTCACGCGCACATGGCGGATGGCGTGTGAGGTCATGCCGCGGTCCTCACAGCAGCAGGCCAGGCAGCCACAGCGACAGCGCGGGGATGTAGGTCACCGCGATCAGCACCAGCAGCAGGGCACCGAAGAAGGGCAGCAGGGCCTTGACCACCTGTTCCATCGGCAGCTTGGCCACGGCCGCACCGACGAACAGCACACCACCGACCGGCGGGGTGATCAGGCCGATGCCCAGGTTCACCATCATGATCATCCCGAAGTGCACCGGGTCCACGCCGATGCTCTTGATGACGGGCAGCAGGATGGGCGTGAGGATCAGGATCAGCGGCGCCATGTCCATCAGCGTGCCCAGCACCAGCAGCAGCAGGTTGATCAGCGCCAGGATCACGTAGCGGTTGTCCGACAGCGTGGTCAGCGCGGTGGTGATCTGCAGCGGGATCTGCATCAGGGTCATGATGTAGCCGAAGCTCGCGGCGAAGGCGATCAGGATCATCACGATCGACAGCGTCTTCACCGTCCGGTGCACCAGCTTGGGCGTCTCGGCCCACTTGTAGTCGCGGTAGACAAACATCGTGACGAAGAACGCCCACAGCACCGCGATGGAGGCCGACTCGGTGGGCGTGAACACGCCGCTGAGGATGCCGCCGAGGATGATGACCATGGTCATCAGGCCCCACAGCGCGTCGGCGCAGATCTTCAGCGCCTGCTTCATCGGGATGACTTCGCCCTTGGGGTAGTTGCGCTTGCGCGCCATGAAAAGGCACAGGATGGCCAGCGTCAGCCCCAGCAGCAGGCCCGGCAGCACGCCGGCGATGAACAGCGCCGCAATCGACACCGTGCCGCCCGCGGCCAGCGAGTAGATGACCGCGTTGTGGCTGGGCGGGATCAGGATGGCCTGCACCGAGCCCGAGACCGTGACGGCGGTGGCGAAGTCGCGCGGGTAGCCCTTCTTCTCCATCTCGGGGATCAGCACGGTGCCGACCGAGGCGGTGTCGGCCATGGACGAGCCGGAGATGGCGCCGAAGAAGGTGGAGGCCAGGATGTTCACCAGCGACAGGCCGCCGCGGATGAAGCCGACCAGCACGTTGGCAAAGGCCACCAGACGCCGCGCCATGCCGCCCTCGGCCATGATGGCGCCGGCCAGCACGAAGAACGGAATGGCGAGCAGCGAGAACTTGTTGACGCCGTTGGCGATGGCGATCATCACCGCGTCCAGCGGGATGTCGATCCACCAGGCGCCGACCAGTGCGGCCATGCCCATGGCGTAGGCCACGGGGGTGCCGATGAGGATGAGCAGGAAAAAACTGCCGAGCAGGACCCAGGCTTCCATCACGCGGCTCCTTGGGCGGGTTCGTGGTCGTAGGTGACGACGGCGCGGTGGCGCTGGTCACCGAAGAAGATGTGTTCGAGCACGAACAGCGCGGTCACTGCGCCGCCGATGGGCACGGGCAGGTAGGTGAAGCCCACGGGCATCCAGGGCAGTTCGGGAATCGACTGGCCCCAGGTGCCGATGCACAGCTGGATGCCGTACCAGAACATGAACAGCGACACGGCCAGCATCAGCACGTGCACCACGCCGCGCAGCGGGCGCTGCACCGACGACGGCAGGCGCTGCGTCAGCATCTCAACGGCGATGTGGCCGCCCGCGCGGTAGCTGCAGGCCGCGCCCAGAAAGGTGAACACCACCATCAGCAGGATGGAGATGGGTTCGGGCCACTGCGAGCCGGTGCCCAGCACGTAGCGCGAGAAGATGCCCCAGGGAATGAAGAGCGACATGAAAAAGATGCACGCCCCCGCGACCCAGATGCAGGCCAGGTAGACCAGGTCCAGGAAGCGCGAGACGGGATGTCCGCCGGAAGGGTGATGACCCATGAGAGCCTCGGAGAGAGAAAGGGGGCAGAGAGAAAAGACAGGACGAGCGCCTCCAGCGCACACCGCGGAACCGGCTTCGCCGGGCCGCAGGTGTGGTCCCCCTGGGGGGAAGCCGCGAAGCGGCGCAGGGGGGTTACTTGACTTCCGAGATGCGCTTCATCAGGTCGGCGTGCTTGGCGCCGTACTTCTGGCGCACCGGCTCGGTGGCGTCGTAGAAGGGCTTGTTGTCGATGTTGATGAACTCGACGCCCGCGGCCTTGAGCTTGGCCGAATACTCCTCGACGCTCTTGTCCCACAGCTGGCGCTGTTCCAGCTGGGCTTCGCGCGCCATCTTCTTCACCAGGGCCTGGTCGGCCGGCGTCAGCTTGTCCCAGGCCACCTTGGACATCACCAGGATCTCGGGAATGATCAGGTGGTTGGTCTGGCTGTAGTACTTGGCCGGGGTGTTGTAGTGGTTGGCGGTGAAGTAGCTCGGCGGGTTGTTTTCAGCGCCGTCGATCACGCCGGTCTGCAGCGAGGTGAACACCTCGCCGTAGGCCATGGCGATGCCGTTGCCGCCCATGGCGTTCATGGTGTCCACGAACAGCGGGTTGCCCATCATGCGGACCTTCTGGCCCTTGAGGTCGGCGGGGGTGCGCACCGGCTTCTTGGTGTAGAGGCTGCGGGCGCCGCCGTCCATCCAGCCCAGACCGACCAGGCGCGCCGGGCTGGCGGTGACCTTGGCCAGCAGCTCGTCGCCCACCGGGCCGTCGATCACGGCGCGCATGTGCTTGATGTCGCGGAACACGAAGGGCATGTTGAACACGTCCACTTCGGGCACCACCGGGCCGATCACGCCCAGCGAGATGCGGGCCATCTGGATGGCGCCCAGCTGCACCTGCTCCACGGCTTCCTTTTCCTGGCCCAGCACGGCGCCAGGGAACATCTGCACCTTGATGCGGCCTTGCGTGGCGGCTTCGAGCTTCTTGCCCATGTTCTCGACGGCGACCACTGTGGGGTAGCCGGCGGGGTGGGTGTCGTGCGACTTCAGCACGGTCTGGGCCTGTGCAGTCAGTGGCAGCAGGGCGGCCAGCACCATGCTGGCGATCAGTCGGCGTTGCAGTTTCATCAAAGTCTCCGTTGTGGTGGTTGGGTTGAGGTGAAAAAAACCGTGCCCGCGCGTCGCTGGGTTCAGAGGACGCAGCGCGGCTCGTCCAGGCCCCTCACGCCCGGACGCAGTGCAAAGACGCCCCCGGCCAGCGGCTGATCGCTGAGATCTCCCCCGGGCCGGATGGACGTGACGAACAGGGTGTCGAGACCGGCGCCGCCGAAGGCGCACATGGCCGGCTTCTTCACCGGCACGGGCAGCGAACGGTCGAGCCGGCCGTCGGGTGTGAAGCGGTGCACCAGGCCGGCGTCGTTGCCGCAGATCCAGTAGCAGCCGTCCGCGTCCACCGCGGCGCCGTCAGGGCGGCCGGGCAGGGGCTTGAAGTCGATGAGCACGCGGCGGTCGTGCGGCGTGCCGGTGTCGGTGTCGTACTCGAAGGCCCAGACGGTCTGCACGTTCGGGTGCGAGTCCGAGAGGTACATCGTGCGGCTGTCGGGGCTGAAGGCCATGCCGTTGGGGGTGATGAAGCCGTCCAGCAGCGGGCGCAGCGCGCCACCGTCCAGCCCGTACAGCCGGCCCGCGGCGCGCGCGAGCGACATGTCCATCACCATGGTGCCGGCGCGCAGGCGGCCCTGGCGGTCGCAGTGGCCATCGTTGAAGCGCATGCCGGCCTCGGGCTGGTCGATGCGGGTGATCCATTCGCAGTCCACCGTGCCGTCGGTCTGCGGCGTCAGGCGCGCAACGCCGGTTTCCATGGCTGCAATCCACTGGCCATGGGCCAGGGCCTCGCTGCCGGCGGCCAGCGCGATACAGCCGGTCTGCTCGGGCGTGGGCCACTGCAGCGCGCGGCCACTGGAAACGCTCCAGCACCACAGCACCTTGCCCGGGATGTCCACCCACCACAGGCACTGGCGCGCAGCGTCCCAGACGGGGCTCTCGCCCACGCCGTTGCGGGCGTCCAGCAGCAGTTCGGCTTGGTCGCTCATGGCGGCACTCAGGCCTTCTTGTTCGGGTCGGCGACCACGAAGCCGCCGCCCTGGTAGATGGCCACCGGGTCGTTCAGGTCCGGGGCAGAGGTGCGCGCGAACACCGCGTCGCGGAACACGTCCGAGCTGTCCTGCGGCACGTAGCCGATGTGTTTCGCGCGGCTGTTGTCCCACCAGGTCACGGCGTTGTCCGACATGCCGAACACGATGCTGTGGCCCAGCACCGGGGTGGACAGGCAGGCGCTGATCAGGCGGTGCAGGTCGTCGAAGCTCAGCCAGGTGGCCAGCATGCGGCGGTCTTTCGGCTCGGGGAAGGACGAGCCGATGCGCACGCAGGCGGTCTCGATGCCGTAGCGGTCGAAATAGAAGCGCGAGAAGTCCTCGCCGAAGGCCTTGCTGACGCCGTAGTAGCTGTCGGGCCGGGCCGGGTGGTCGGCGGTGATGGTCTCGCTCTGCTTGTAGAAACCGGTGACGTGGTTGGAACTGGCGAACACCACGCGCTTGACGCCGTGCCGGCGCGCCGACTCGTAGAGGTGGTAGACGCCCAGGATGTTGGCCTGAAGGATGGCCTCGAACGGCGCCTCCACCGAGATGCCGCCCAGGTGCACGATGGCGTCGCAGCCGGCCACGGCCGCGTCCACCGCCGCCGCATCGGCCAGGTCGGCCAGGGCGATCTCTTCGCCGGCTTGGGCTTCGCCCAGGTTGGCCTTGTCAGACAACCGGAGCACGTCGCAGTTGGCGAGCAGCCGGTTGCGCAGGACGGTGCCCAGGCCGCCGGCGGCGCCGGTCAGCAGGATGCGGTGGTGGGTTTTCCTAGGGTTTACCATGATGTCGGTTGCTTTTTCCGATTCGGTTGCACAGAACTGCGGGCCTTTGCTACAGTTCAACCGTGTCTGGAATGTCAGTTGTGTGTTGTCAGACAAGTGGGCGCCATTTTGAAAATCCCCGCCCCTGCTGTCAAGGAAAAAACCATGGACCCCGTGAAAACCCTAGGTGAGGAGACCCCCGCTGGAGCCGCAGCCGCCGGGCGCATGCGCCGGCCCCGTGGCCTGGTGCCCGAGATCGTGGCCGCGCTGGAGTCCGACATCCGCGAGGGGCGGCTGGTCCCAGGCCAGAAGCTGCCGAGCGAGTCGGAGCTGGTGGGGCGCTTCGACGTGAGCCGCACCGTGGTGCGCGAGGCCATCTCGCGCCTGCAGGCTTCCGGCCTGGTCGAGACGCGCCACGGCATCGGCACCTTCGTGAACGAGCCACGCGCCGTGGAGCCGACCTTCCGCATCGCGCCCGAAGACGTGGCCACCGCGGCCGACGTGATCGAGCTGCTGGAGCTGCGGATCAGCCTGGAGAGCGAAGCGGCCGCGCTGGCGGCGCAGCGGCGGTCGCCCGAGAGCCTCTCGGCCATGGCGGCGGCGCTGGCCTCGTTCCATGCCGCCATCCATGCCGACTCCGATGCCGTGCCCTCCGACTTCCAGTTCCATGTGGAGGTGGCGCGCGCCACCGGCAACCGCCACTTCGCCGAGCTGATGACCTACCTCGGCACCATGATCATTCCGCGCACCCGTCTGAACACGGCGGCCCGGGCGCCCGAGGGGCGGCTGGCCTACCTGGAACGTGTGCACCGCGAACACGAAGACATCCTGGACGCCATCCGGCGCCAGGAACCCGAGGCTGCGCGCGCCGCCATGCGCACCCACCTCTCCAACAGCCGCGAGCGCCTGCGCCGCGCACAACCCGAAACCTGAACATGAGCACCCTGCAATCCTTCAATGCCCGCACCGGCGAAGCCCACGGCAAGCCCCTGACCGAATCCAGTTCCGAGGACATCCACCGCGCCGCCACCGAAGCGCACGCGGCCTTCGGCGACTGGGCCCGCAGCAGCGGCGAACAGCGCGCGGCCCTGCTGCGCGCGCTGGCCGACGGCCTGGAGGCCGAGCGCGAGAAGCTGGTCGCCTGGGCCGACCTGGAAACCGCGCTGGGCCCGGTGCGCCTGAACGGCGAGCTCGACCGCACCACCTTCCAGCTGCGCCGCTTCGCCGACATCGCGCAGCGCGGCGTGCCCTTCGAATCGCTGGACGATCCCGCCGTGGCCGGTGCCCCGCCCGCCGGCCATCCGGCCATGGTGCGCCAGCGCATGCCGCTGGGCCCGGTGGCCATGTTCGCGGCCAGCAACTTTCCCTTCGCCTTCTCGGTGCTGGGCGGTGACACCGCCGCGGCGCTGGCCGCCGGCTGCCCGGTGGTGGTCAAGGCCCACCCGGGCCACCCGGGCCTGTCGCAGCAGGTGTTCGCCATCATCCAGCGCGTGCTGAACGCACAGGGCCTGCCCGCCGGCCTGATCGGCCTGGTGCAGGGCGCAAGCATCGAGGTCGGTGTCGGCCTGATCCGCCACCCGCTGATCGCCGCCGGCGCCTTCACCGGCTCCACCCGCGGCGGCGCCGCGCTGCAGGCCGAGGCCAACGCCCGCCCGCGCCCCATCCCGTTCTACGGCGAGCTCGGCTCCATCAACCCGCTGATCGCGCTGCCCGCTGCCCTGGCGGCCAAGGGCGCCGAGCTGGCGACCACGCTGGCCGGCTCCATCACCCTGGGCTGCGGCCAGTTCTGCACCAACCCCGGCCTGCTGGTGCTGGTGGACGGTCCCGAGACCGACGCCTTCGTTCCGCTGCTGGTGCAGGCGCTGGCCAAGCAGCAACCGCACCCCATGCTGACCGCCGGCATGCGCAAGGCCTTCGACGCCGGAATCAAGGGCTTCATGGACGCGGGCGCGCTGTCGCTGCTGCAGGGCCAGGGCGTGGCGCCCGCGCCCGGCCCGCAGCTGCTGCAGGTCAGCGCGCAGCGCTTCATCGAGCGCCACGAACTGCGCGACGAGGTGTTCGGTCCCAGCAGCCTGATCGTGCGCTGCGCCAGCCTGGCCGAGGTGAACGATGTGCTCGCCGCCGTCGGCGGCAGCCTGACCGTGACGGTCTGGGGTGCCGATGAAGACACGGCCGAGAACCGCGCCATCGTGCGCAGCGCCACGCAGATCGCTGGCCGTGTGCTGTTCGCGGGCGTGCCCACGGGCGTGGCCGTGACCGCCGCGCAGCAGCACGGCGGCCCCTGGCCGTCGAGCACCGCGCCCATGACCACCTCGGTCGGCGACGCGGCGCTGGAGCGCTTCCTGCGCCCGGTCTGCCTGCAGGACGCCCCGGCCTGGCTGATGGCGCGCGGCGGCGTGCCGTGCTGAGCGGCCCCGCCCACCCCACCAGCGTCTTCAGCCACCCACGCAACCTGGTCCTGCTGGCCACGGTGTGCTGCCTGCTCTGGGGCAGCGCGTACCCGGCCATCAAGGGCGGGTACGCGCTGCTGGGCATCGCGCGCAGCGACACGGCGGCGCAGCTGGCCTTCGCGGGCTGGCGCTTCCTGCTCGCGGGCGCCCTGCTGCTGGCCATGGCGCAGCTGATGGGCCGGCGCGTCTGGGCGCTGGCGCCGGTGCAGTGGGCCCAGCTGGGCCTGCTTGGGCTGGCGCAGACCTCGCTGCAGTACGTGTTCTTCTATGTCGGGCTGGCGAATACCACCGGCGTGAAGGGCTCCATCCTCAACGCCACCGGCACCTTCTTTTCCGTGCTGCTGGCGCACTTCCTCTACGCCAACGACCGGCTGAGCCGGCGCAAGGCACTCGGCTGCGCGGTGGGCTTCGCGGGCGTGATGGTGGTCAACCTGCGCGGCGCGCAGGGGCTGGACGCGGAGTTCACCCTGCTGGGCGAAGGCTTCATCGTCATCGCCGCCTTCGTGCTCTCGGCCGCCAGCATCTACGGCAAGCGCCTGTCGCAGCGCATCGACCCGATGGTGATGACCGGCTGGCAGCTGGGCATCGGCGGGCTGGTGCTGCTGCTCGGTGGCCTGGCCGGTGGTGGCGCCATCAGAGGCTGGAGCGCCGGCTCGCTGGCGCTGCTGGGCTACATGGCCGTGCTGTCGGCGGTCGCGTTCGCGCTCTGGGCCGCGCTGCTCAAGCACAACCGCGTGGGCCAGGTGACGGTGTTCAACTTCCTGATCCCGGTGTTCGGCGCGCTGCTCTCGGCCCTGTTCCTGGGCGAGGCCGTGCTGGAGTGGCGCAACCTGGCCGCGCTGGTGATGGTGTGCGGTGGGATCTGGCTGGTGACGACAGAGGCTCAGGCGCCCCGGCCCGCTGCTTCCAGCACATAAGCCACCAGCCGCTCCCCCGCCGGCCCCAGGCCTTCAACGGGGCGCAGCACGCCCAGCGGCTCGAAGGGCAGGTCCAGTTGCAGCGGCAGCACCTTCAGCTGGCCGCGCTCCACCCAGGGCCGCAGCACGCTGAACGGCACCAGCGTGAGCAGGGGCTGCGTGTCCAGCAGCGTCCAGGTCAGGGGCGAGATGCGGGTGACGATCTGGCAGGTGCGTGGGGCCCAGCCCTGCTGCTGCAGCAGCTGTTCGTAGCGGTCGCGCGCGGCGCTGCCCATGGCGTTGGGCAGCCAGGTGGCGTGTTCCAGATCGGCCAGCGCCAGCCGCTTGCGCCGCGCCAGCGGGTGCTGCAGGCCGCAGGCCACCACGAAGCGGTCGTCCTGACAGGGCGCGAAGCGCCAGCCCTGCGGGACCACCGCCGGCTGGCGGCAGAACACCAGGTCGGCCGAGCCGGTGTCGATGGAGGCCGACACGGCCAGGATGTCCACCTCGTTCACCAGCACCTGCACCTGCGGGTGCGCCGCCAGGAAGCCCGGCAGCACCTGCGCCAGCAGGCCGTTGGCGCCGGCGGCGGTGGTGGCCACGCGCACCGTGCCCTGCTGGTGGTCGAGCCGGCTGGCCACCAGCTCGGCGCTTTCCTCCAGCCGGCCCAGCATCTGGCGCACCAGCGGCAGCAGTTCGCGCGCCAGCGGCGTGGGCGTGACGCCGCGCGCGTGGCGCACGAACAGCGGCGCCTCCATCAGCCGCTCCAGGTCGGCCAGCAGCAGCGTCACGGCCGGCTGCGTCATGCCCATGGCCTGGGCCGCGCGGTTCACATTGCCCAACTCCGCCAGCCGGGTCAGGGCCTGCAGGTGGCGCACCCGCACCTTGGCCAGCAGGCGGTTGAGCACCACAGATGAGCGCAGCGTCATGTGATTCGGATTACTGATTGAAGGGCCACAAATTTTATTGGTTGCTTATGGCGGGGCGACCTAGCATCCGCCCTCATCACAACCACAACGGAGACACCGCATGCCTTCCACCCCCAACCGCCGCCAGGCCCTGCAGTGGCTGGGCGCCAGCGCCGCCGGTATCGCGCTGCCCCTGCCCGCCGCGTTCGCACAGGCCTTCCCGAACAAGCCGGTGCGCGTGCTGGTAGGCGCCGCCCCGGGCGGCCCGGCCGACTTCATGGGCCGCACCTTCAGCGACGCCGCCTCGCCCGCGCTGGGCCAGCCCTTCGTGGTGGACAACAAGGCGGGCGCCAGCGGCACCATCGCCGCCGGCATGGCCGCCAAGGCACCGGCCGACGGCCACACCCTGCTGATCGGCGCGCCCGGCGCCATCGTGGTGGCGCCGCACTTGTTCGCCAAGCTCGACTACGACCCCGACAAGGACTTCACCCCCGTCGCCATGCTGGGCGCGGGCGCCTTCGTGCTGGTGGTGCACCCCTCGGTGCCTGCGAACAACCTGGCCGAGCTCATCGCCCACGCCAAGGCCAAGCCCGGCGCGCTCAACTACGGCTCGGGTGGCAACGGATCGTCCGGCCAGCTGTGCGCGGAGTCGTTCGCGGCGCGCGCCGACGTGGACCTCACCCACGTGCCCTACAAGGGCGACGGACCCGCGATCAACGACCTGCTGGCCGGCCAGATCCAGCTGATGTTCACCGCGCCCAACGTGGCCATGCCGCACATCAAGGCCGGCAGGCTCAGGGCCATCGCCGTCACCTCGCATGAGCGCATGGGCGCGTTGCCCGAACTGCCCTCGGTGCACGAGGCGCTGCCGGACTTCGAATACCTGGGCTGGATCGTGCTGTTCGCCCCCGCTGCCACACCTGCGCCGGTGATCGAGGCGCTGGCCGCCTTCTGGGCCCAGGCGCGCAACCAGCCCGCCATCAAGACCAGGCTCGAAGGCCTGGGCATGTACCCGCCCGCGCGCTACGCCAGCCGCGAGGCGGTGGCCGGCATGCTGCG
Organism: Hydrogenophaga flava NBRC 102514; assembly: GCF_001571145.1. GTDB lineage: Bacteria > Pseudomonadota > Gammaproteobacteria > Burkholderiales > Burkholderiaceae_C > Hydrogenophaga > Hydrogenophaga flava. Next base: position 20,985 of record NZ_BCTF01000004.1, on the reverse strand, counting down.
CGCCGAGAAGACCCGCACCGCCCAGCTGGTGAAGAAGCTGGGCATCACCCCGACCTGAACCGGAACCCGATCCGCATGACCGACATCGCAAGCCCCGAGGCCCCCACCACCTTGCGCGTGGCGCGCCTGCCCAGCGGCGTGGAGCTCGCCCACGACGTGGCGGGGCAGGGCCACCCGCTGGTGTTCATCCACGGCGTGATGGGCGACTGGCGCTCCTGGGACCCGCAGTGGCCGGCCTTCAGCACGCGCTTCCGCTGCGCGCGCTACAGCCGCCGCTACAACCACCCCAACCGCAACACCATGGCCTCGCCGGACCACTCGGCGCTGCAGGAGGCCGAGGACCTGCTGGGTCTGCTGGACCACCTGGGCTGGGAGCGCGCCATCCTGGTCGGCAGCTCCTATGGTTCGTTCGTGGCGCTGGCGCTCGCGTTGCAGCACCCGCAGCGCTGCGCGGCGCTGGCGCTGTCCGAGCCGCCCATGATGAAGTACGCGCAGCACAGCGCGGCCGGCCGCGAGGCCGAGGCGCGGTTTCGCGCCGACGTCATCGAGCCGGCCAACGCGGCTTTCCGCCGCGGCGACGACGAGGCCGGCGCACGCATCATGACCGGTGGCATCAACGGCCAGGGCATGGCCACGCTCACGCCCGAGGCCATGCATCGGCGGCTGCAGAACATCGGCGCCATGAAAACGCTGGCGCTCTCCAGCGACGAGTTCCCATGGCTGCCGCCCGAGCGGCTGGCCACGCTGCCCATGCCGGTTCTGCTGATGGCAGGAGAGCGCACGCCGCCCATCCACGCCGAGATCTTCCGCAACGTCTGCGCCGCCATGCCGCAGGCCGAGCGGGTGCTGATCGACGGCGCGGGGCATGGCACCTCGCGCGACAATCCGGCCGCTTTCAACGCCGAAGTGCTTCACTTCCTGGACCGCCATGCCCACCAGTTCGCCCACCCCCACAGCACCGCCCGCGCCTGAGGCCCGCTTCGCCTGGGAGGCGCAGGTCGACATCGGCGAGCGCCAGAGCCTGGGCCACGGCCCGCTGGGCGAGAGCTTCATCGTGCCCATCCTGGGCGGCCGCTTCGAAGGCCCGCGCCTGCGCGGCAACGTGCTGCCCGGCGGCGCCGACCGCCAGCTGCTGCGCGCCGACGGCGTGAAGGAGCTGGATGCGCTGTACGAACTGCAGACTGACGACGGCGCCGTCATCACCGTGCGCAACCGTGTGCTCATCGACGAGAGCGCCACCCCCGGGCGCTACGCGCGCAGCGTGCTGCAGCTCAGCGCGCCCACCGGGCCGCACGACTGGCTCAACCGCCGTGTCTTCGTGGGCACCCTGCACAGCCTGCGCCCGGCGCGCGCGGCGGTGTGCATCCGCGTGTACGAACTGGCCTGAGCCCGCATACGCCACCCGGCGTACAGACGCTTCCCAGGGGTATCCCTAGCATCCGTCCGACACCACCGAAAAGCCCGTCGAGGTCTTGGAGGTGGCGCAAGTCAGACCCACCAACGGATGTTTTAGAACCCTGGAGAAGCGCCATGCAACAACGTCAGAACTCGCGTCGATTCACCCTCAAAGCCCTGACGGTCGCCACCGCCCTGGGCGCCTTCGGCCTCACCGCCCACGCCGCCGACACCATCAAGGTCGGTGTGCTGCACAGCCTGTCGGGCACGATGGCGATTTCCGAGACTGTGCTGAAGGACGTGGCCCTGATGGCCATCGACGAGATCAACGCCAAGGGCGGTGTGCTGGGCAAGAAGCTCGAACCCGTGGTGGTCGACCCGGCCTCCAACTGGCCGCTGTTCGCCGAGAAGGCCAAGCAGCTGATCGACCAGGACAAGGTGGCCGCCGTGTTCGGCTGCTGGACCTCGGTGAGCCGCAAGTCGGTGCTGCCGGTGTTTGAAGAAAAGAACAGCCTGCTGTTCTACCCGGTGCAGTACGAAGGCGAAGAGCTGAGCAAGAACGTGTTCTACACCGGCGCTGCGCCCAACCAGCAGGCCATCCCCGCCGTCGAATACCTGATGAGCAAGGACGGCGGCAGCGCCAAGCGCTGGGTGCTGCTGGGCACCGACTACGTGTACCCCCGCACCACCAACAAGATCCTGCGCGCCTTCCTGAAGTCCAAGGGCGTGAAGGACGAGGACATCATGGAGGAGTACACCCCCTTCGGTCACTCCGACTACCAGACCATCATTGCCAACATCAAGAAGTTCGCTTCCGCCGGCAAGAAGACGGCCGTGGTCTCCACCATCAACGGCGACTCCAACGTGCCGTTCTACAAGGAACTGGGCAACGCCGGCCTGTCCGCCAAGGACGTGCCCGTGGTGGCCTTCTCGGTGGGTGAAGAAGAGCTGCGTGGTGTCGACACCAAGCCGCTGGTGGGCCACCTCGCCGCCTGGAACTACTTCATGAGCATCAAGAACCCGGCCAACGCCGAGTTCGTCAAGAAGTGGAGCGCGTACGCCAAGGCCAAGAACATCGCCGGCCACAAGGACAAGCCGCTGACCAACGACCCGATGGAAGCCACCTACATCGGCATCAACATGTGGGCGCAGGCCGTCGAGAAGGCCAAGTCCACCGACACCGACAAGGTGATCGCCGCCATGGCCGGCCAGACCTTCAAGGCACCGGGTGGCTTCACCAGCACGATGGACAAGGAAAACCACCACCTGCACAAGCCGGTGTTCATCGGCGAAGTGAAGGCCGACGGCCAGTTCAACGTGGTGTGGAAGACCCCGGGTCCGGTCGTGGCCGATCCGTGGAGCGACTACATCGCCGAGAACAAGGGCAAGAAGAACGTTCCCGAGAAGAAGTAAGCGGGGGTCCTGATGCGCTGGCTGCGTTCCTTTCTTGCGTTGTTGTGCCTGATCGGCGCAGCCAGTGCCCATGCCCTCACCCCGGCCGACGCCCTGGCGCTGGCCGTGGGTGACAGCGACGACCGCATCGCCGCCATCAACCGGCTGGCGGCCGAACCCGACGAGCGCACGCTCGCGCTGCTGCAGGCGCTGGGCAACGGCGCGGTCAAGGTGCAGGGTGAGCAGGTGCTGCTGATTGCCGACGACGGCAGTGCGACCGACGCCGTGACCGGCGCCGCGGTCACCTTGGCCGACGAGGCCGAAGATTCCATGGTCAACAACCGGCTGCGCGGCGCACTCGAAGCCGCGCTGTCGGTGCGCGACCTGTTCGGCAGCGACGTGCAGGCCCAGCAGGCCGCTGCCGCCATGCTGCAGAAAGCCGCGTTCGACGAGCCCGATGCCGCGCAACTGCCCCTGGTGGACAAGGCGCTGGCCAACACCGCGCTCGATGCGAAGGCGCGCACCAGCCTGGAGCTGGCGCGCGCCGCCATGCAGCTGGCCAGCGACGACGAGGCGCAGCGCCTGGCCGCCGCGCAGGCACTGGGTGGTATGGGCGACCCGGCGCTCAAGCCCCTGCTGGCCGCCCGGCTGGAGGCCGAAGAGAGCGCCACGGTCAAGACCGCGCTGGGCACCGCAATGTCGGCACTGGACCGCTCGCTGGCGATCAGCAGCGGCCTCTCGCAGGCCTTCACCGGCATCAGCCTGGGCAGCATCCTGCTGCTGGCCGCGCTGGGCCTGGCCATCACCTACGGGCTGATGGGCGTGATCAACATGGCGCACGGCGAGCTGATCATGATCGGCGCCTACGCCACCTGGCTGGTGCAGGCTTTCTTCAAGAGCACGCTGCCCGACTTCTTTGACTGGTACCTGCTGGCCGCCATGCCGGTGGCCTTCATCGCTTCGGCCCTGGTTGGCGCTGCGATGGAGCGCAGCGTGATCCGCTGGCTCTACGGCCGGCCGCTGGAAACGCTGCTGGCCACCTGGGGCATTTCTCTGGTGCTGATGCAGGGTGTTCGCAGCCTGTTCGGCGCGCAGAACGTGGGCGTGGAGAACCCCAGCTGGATGAGCGGCAGCGTCACGCTGCTGGGCAACCTCACGCTGCCCTGGAACCGCATCCTCATCATCGCCTTCGCGGCCGCGGTGCTGATCGGCGTGACCCTGCTGATCTCGAAGACGCGCCTGGGCCTGTTCGTGCGCGGCGTGACGCAGAACCGGCCGATCGCCAGCTGCATGGGCGTGAACACCGCGCGCATCGACACCTACGCCTTCGCGCTGGGTTCGGGCATCGCCGGTCTCGCCGGTTGCGCGCTGAGCCAGATCGGCAACGTCGGCCCCGACCTCGGCCAGAGCTACATCGTCGACAGCTTCATGGTGGTGGTGCTGGGCGGCGTGGGGCAGTTGGCCGGCACGGTCTACGCCGCGCTGGGCCTGGGCCTGCTGAACAAGTTCCTCGAAGGCTGGGCCGGCGCCGTGCTGGCCAAGATCGCGGTGCTGGTCTTCATCATCGTCTTCATTCAGAAACGTCCGCAGGGCATCTTTGCATTCAAGGGTCGCGAGGCATGAACACCGCCGCCATTTCTCTTCCCTCGCCCGGTCCGCTGCTCACGCGCGGGGCCTTCAGCGGCGTGATGGTCGCGCTGCTGGTGGTCTGCGCCCTGGCGCCCGCGCTCAACCTGCTGGTGCCGGCGGACAGCGTGTTCCACCTGTCGGACTACATGGTCGGCCTGCTGGGCAAGATCATGTGCTACGCCATCTGCGCGCTGGCCATGGACCTGATCTGGGGCTACACCGGCATCCTGTCGCTGGGCCACGGCCTGTTCTTCGCGCTCGGCGGCTACGTGATGGGCATGTACCTGATGCGCCAGATCGGTCGCGACGGCAACTACGGCAGCGACCTGCCCGACTTCATGGTCTTCCTGGACTGGAAGGAACTGCCCTGGCACTGGGCACTGAGCGACAGCTTCATCGCCACGCTGCTGCTGATCGTGCTGGTGCCGGGCCTGGTGGCCTTCGTGTTCGGCTACTTCGCCTTCCGCTCGCGCATCAAGGGCGTGTACTTCTCCATCATCACGCAGGCACTGACCTTCGCCGCGCTGCTGCTGTTCTTCCGCAACGAGACCGGCATGGGCGGCAACAACGGCTTCACCGACTTCAAGCGCATCCTCGGCATGCCACTGGCGACGCAGGAGATGCGCATGACGCTGTTCGTCATCACCGGCCTGACGCTGCTGGGCTTCTACGTGTTCGCGCGCTGGCTGGTCGCCAGCAAGTTCGGCCGCGTGCTGCAGGCCATCCGCGACGCGGAGAGCCGCGTCATGTTCTGCGGCTACAACCCGCTGCCCTACAAGCTCACCATCTGGACGATTTCGGCCGTGATGTGCGGCATCGCCGGCGCGCTGTACGTGCCGCAGGTGGGCATCATCAACCCGGGCGAGATGAGCACCGCGGCCAGCATCGAGATTGCGGTGTGGACGGCGGTCGGTGGCCGCGCCACCCTGGTCGGCCCCATCGTCGGCGCTTTCCTGGTCAACGGCGCCAAGAGCTGGCTGACCGTGGCCTTCCCCGAGTTCTGGCTCTACTTCCTGGGCGTGCTGTTCATCGCGGTGACGCTGTGGATGCCGCAGGGCGTGGTGGGGCTGGTGAAGAAGCTCAAGAAGGGAGGCCGGGCATGACCCCCGACCTGATGGAAGCCGGCGCGCAGCGCTACGAGAAGCTCAAGAGCGTTGCTGCGCATGGGCAGACGGAGTCCGGTGGCCGTGCGGCCGGCTACGGCCGCATCGCCCGCGCGGGCGAGGTCGACACCACGCACGGCCGCATCCTCTACCTCGAAGACGTGCACGTGAGCTTCGACGGCTTCAAGGCCATCAACGGCCTGCACCTGGACATCGCGCCCGGCGAGCTGCGCTGCATCATCGGTCCCAACGGCGCCGGCAAGACCACGATGATGGACATCATCACCGGCAAGACGCGCCCCGACAGCGGCACGGTGTTCTTCGGCAGCACCATCGACCTGCTGCGCTACCGCGAGCCCGAGATCGCCGCGCTGGGCATCGGCCGCAAGTTCCAGAAGCCCACGGTGTTCGAGCAACTCTCTGTCTTTGAAAACCTGGAGCTGGCGCTGGCCACCGACAAGCGCGTGGGCCACAGCATGGTGTTCTCGCTCACCGGTGAAGAGAAGGACCGTCTGGCCGAGGTGCTGAGCACGATCCACCTGGCCGACAGCGCGCGCCGACAGGCCGGGCTGCTGAGCCACGGCCAGAAGCAGTGGCTGGAGATCGGGATGTTGCTGATGCAGGACCCCAAGCTGCTGCTGCTGGACGAACCGGTGGCCGGCATGACCGACGAAGAGACCGCGCGCACGGCCGAGCTGTTCCTCTCGCTCAAGGGCAAACACTCGCTGATGGTGGTGGAGCACGACATGAGCTTCATCCGCGCGATCTCGGAGAAAGTCACGGTGCTGTGCGACGGCTCGGTGCTGGCCGAAGGCACGCTCGACGAGGTGCAGGCCGACGAGCGCGTGATCGAGGTGTACCTGGGCCGATGAAGGAAACACGATGAGCCTCCTGGAAGTCAAGGACGTCAACCAGTTCTACGGCGGCAGCCACATCCTGCGCAACGTCAGCCTCACGGCCGAACTTGGCCAGGTGACGGTGGTGCTGGGCCGCAACGGCGTGGGCAAGACCACGCTGCTCAAGTCCCTCATGGGCCTGGTGCCCATCAAGAGCGGCAGCATCGGCTTCGACGGCAAGGCCATCGACAAGGCCACGCCCTACGAGCGGGCGCGTGCCGGCATCGGCTTCGTGCCGCAGGGGCGCGAGATCTTCGCCCGCCTGACGGTGCAGGAGAACCTGCAGATGGGCCTGGCCTACAAGCCCGGTGGCACACCCATTCCGGCCGAGTTGTTCGAGCTGTTCCCGGTGCTCAAGCAGATGCTGGGGCGGCGCGGCGGCGACCTCTCGGGTGGTCAGCAACAGCAGCTCGCGATTGCCCGGGCGCTGGCCGCGGGGCCCAAGCTGCTGATCCTGGACGAGCCCACCGAGGGCATCCAGCCCAACATCATCAAGGACATCGGCAAGGTCATCCGCATGCTGGCCGACCGCGGCAACATGGCCATCGTGCTGGTGGAGCAGTACTACGACTTCGCCGAAGAGCTGGCCGACCAGTACGTGGTGATGGAGCGTGGCGAGGTGATCGCCAGCGGGCCGGGGTCTGAGATGCAGGCGAAGAACATCCGCCAGCTGGTGGCGATCTGACGGGTGCGACGACGGCTTGGGCCGTCAGTCGTTGCGCATGTGGTCGAGCAGGCCTTCCCGCTTGGGGGGCTTGTAGCCCGTGGGCAGTGCCATGGCCCCGGGGGCGGTGCCCGCTGCCGTGTTGTCACCCATGCGTGTGATGCTGGTGCTGGTCCGGTAGAGGGTGCGCATGGCATCCACCCGCTGATTGAGTTCCTCAAAGTCCGGGATGCGGGCCGAGTGGCGCAGCAGCACCTGGTGGGCGGATTCGATCAGCTTGGCGTTGAGGGTCGACTCACCTTCCTGCAGCAGCCGCATCACGGTGCCGCGCGGATCGCCCTTGATGCTGAGCGTCATGGCCTGTTCGGTGATTTTCAGCACCCGGGTGTGGCACTCGTGTGCGATACGGGCGTAGTCTTCCTGCCCGGTTGCCGCGGCGGCCAGCAACTCCGACATGGCGCGGCTGGTGCAGAAACGCATGTCCAGTTGCTCGACCGCGGTCCTGGCCTCTGCCACGGACAGCGGCAACCCCCGGGTCGACGCCCGACCCATCAGGCCCAGCAGGTTGGTGGCCATCTCGAAGTCGAACTCGGGCGTGGCACCCTGCTTCACCAGGTGCCGGATGTCATCGATGACACGGTTGTTCTGCTGGTGCAGCAGCGCCTCGATGGTCTTGACGAACTCCAGCAGACGGTAGGGCCGCTCGGGCTCGAAGGACCGTTCCCGCAGGCGCTGCAGCTGGTCGACGACCTGGGCCATGCCCTTGCGGTCGCCCGCATCCAGGCGGGCAAAGGCCAGCAGGACCAGAGCCTGCGGGTCGTACATCTTGGAGTCGATGCCCAGCCGCGTCGCTCGGTCGAGCAGCGCGATGCCTTCCTCGCGGTCGCCGGCGTAGTAGGCCAGCATCCCGTGCTTGAGCAGCCGGCTGATGGAGCCGGGGGTGAGCTGCGTGGCCATGCGGAAGGTTGCCTGGGCGTTCTCAAAATTACCCAGCTCGAACTGGGTGCGGCCCATCACGTCGTACGCGTCGGCATAGCCCGGGTCTTCCTGCAGCAGGCTCTCCAGCGTGGTGGCCGCCTTGGACGCGTGTCCGCTGCTCAGCTGGGTCCTTGCCACGCCGAGCTTGGCCCAGGGCAGGGCCTTGGCCTGGATCACGGCCTCGTACAGCTGTTGCGCTTCGGCGATGCGCCCGGTGCGCAGGAGCAGCTCCGCACCGATCCGGGCCGCATACAGCCAATAGGAGGCACGGGACTCGAAGCGCTCCAGACACAACGAGGCCGCCCGGTTGAAGTCCTGTTCATCGATGGCCAAGAAGATGGCCTGCAGCTCCCGCTTTCTCTGGCGGGCCTGCAGGATGCGTTCCGCCAGCCTGGCCCCGGTGTGGGGTTTCAGCAGGTACGCATCCAGGGCCGACTCGGCGGCCTCGGCCACCTTAGCGTAGGACGCCTCGGCCGTGACCATGACGAACACGGTGTGGAACGGCAGCAGCTGGTTGCGGCGCAGGTCGTCCAGCAGATCCTGACCCGATCCGGGTTCCTTGTCGAAATTCTGCTCGCAGATGATGACGTCGTACTGCGTGGCTTCCAGCTTGCGGCGCGCGTCGGACAGGCGAGAGCATTGGGACACCTTGCCCAGACCGAGTTCCCGAAGCTGTGACACCAGGATCGAGCGCGACTGCGGGTTGCCCTCGATGACCAGGGCATGTGATTCATGCAGTGCGTTGGGTGCGAAGGCCATGAGAGCGGGCAGAGACGGTCAACCACGAGGTGGTTCCTTGATGTCAAGCCATTGTGGACCTGCCCGGACGCCGCAAAGCGAAAAACAAATCAGGGAAAGCCCGGCAGTTCCCTTCAGACCCGCCAGATTCGGGGTGCCACGCCGCTCAATCCCCAGGCCGCCGGGCGCAGCGCCGCCCAGACGCCCTGCAGGCAGGCCATCAGAGGTTCGACCAGCGGCGCCACGGCGCGCACCGCGAGCACCCGGTCGTTGGGGCAGGTGGCGCCGGCCACCACCTCGGCGGGGGCTGGCTGCAGGGCTTCGCGCACCACCTCCAGCAAGCGCTCGCGCCGTTCGCGCGCCAGCGGGCTGCCGGTGGCGAACACCAGCGTGCCCAGGCAGCGGCGGCCACCCAGACCGAGGGGCGAATCCAGCAGGCGCCGGTCGTGCGCAGCGATGCGCGCCTGCTCCAGCCAGCAGCCCGGAATCTCCAGCCGCTGGCGGAACTCGCCCTGCTCATAGGGCTGGGCTGCACCGGGCAGGCCCAGTGCGGTGACGTCCCAGGCCATCAGCTCGGCGCCCTCGGCCAGGCTCGCGCTCCAGCGGTTGTCGGCGCGGCAGCCGGGGTAGGCGATGGTTTCCAGCGGCAGCCACTCCAGCCGCGCGCCCGCGTCCAGCTGCAGCCGCACCTGCTGCGTGGCGAAGGCCTCGTCGCTGGCGTAGAAGCGGGTGGCGCCGGGGGTGCTGACCAGGGCGTGGGCGCCAGCGCCCACCTGCACGTCGATGTCCAGGACATCACCGCCGACCAGGCCGCCTGGCGGGTGCACGATGACGTTGTGGCAGACCGCGTCGCCCTCGGGGTAGAGGCTCTTGAATATGCGCAGCGGGCCGTCGTGCGAATGCTGCAGGACGGTGCGTTCACCGTGTCGCTGGTAGTCGAGGGAAAGACGGGCGTGCCAGGGCATCGGGCGAGTGTAGGTGGCAGCGCTTCAGCGCCGCGACCAGAAGTCGCGGTGCGGCGCCACCATCTCGGCTTCCAGCGCCGGGACGGGGCCGACGACCTCGATGGCTTTCTGCCCGCGTGCGATCAGCTCCCGACAGGGCAGGGCGAGCGTGGGGTTCTCGGCGTGGTTGCCGGTGAGCGCCAGCAGGGCCTCTTCGCTGGCGCCGTAGACGATGCGGCCGATGTTCGCCCAGTAGACGGTGCCGGCGCACATGGCGCAGGGCTCGAAGGTGGTGACCAGGGAGCAGTTCCAGAGAAAGCCCGCCGGGTAGTTGAGCGAGGCCGTGCGCGCCAGCGTGGCCTCGGCATGGTGCACGGTGTCGATGTTGCCCTGCTCGGCCAGCACCGTCTCGCCGTCGGGCGCCACCAGCAGCGCACCGAAGGGGTGACGGCCCATCTGCATCGCGCGCAGGGCCACGTCGTTGGCGCGGCGCAGGTGCCGCTCGATCTGGTCGTCGGTCATCAGCCTTGCGATCCGCGGTGGGCCCAGCCGGTGGTGTGCTTCTCGACGAAGCTGAACAGCTCGTACATCACCATGGCCATGATGCCGACCACCAGCAGGCCGGAGAACGCCAGACCCATCTGCATCGAGCTGCCGGCCGAGATCAGCAGGTAGCCGATGCCTTCGTTGGCGGCGGTCATCTCCGACACCGTGGTGCCCACGAAGGCCAGCGTGATAGCCACCTTGAGCGAGCCGTAGAAGTAGGGCATGGAACGCGGCAGGCCCACCTTCATCAGCACGTCCCAGCGGCGGGCACCCAGCACGCGCAGCACGTCCTCCAGCTCGGGCTCCAGTGTGGCCAGGCCGGTGGCGATGTTGACCATGATGGGAAAGAAGCTGATGAGGAAGGCGGTGAGGATGGCCGGGCCGGCCCCGATGCCGAACCACACCACCAAGATGGGCACGAAGGCCGCCTTGGGCAGGGCGTTGAAGGCCGTCATGAGCGGGTAGACCGCGGCGTAGGCCAGGCGCGAGCTGCCGATCAGAAAGCCCAGCAGAACGCCCACCACGATGGCAATGCCGAAGCCCGCCATCGTGACCCAGAAGGTGCGCCAGGCGTGGCCGAGGATGGTGGTCTTGTGCTCCAGCGTCTGTTCCCAGATGCGCGAGGGGCTGGGGAAGATGAATTCCGAGACCTGGAAGCCGCTGCAGATCACTTCCCAGATCACGATGATCGCGATCAGCAGCAGCAGCGGGGACCAGCGCTCCATCTGTTTCTTGTTCATGCGATGGCTTTCACTGGTTGATCGTGGCGCCTGCTTTTCGCATGGCTCCAATGTGGCCGCGCAGCTCGTGCACGATGTCGGTGAACTCGGGCGTGTAGGTCACTTCAAGGTCGCGCGTGCGCGGGATCGGGATCTCGCGCTGCACCACGAAGCGGCCCGGGCTCTTGCTCATGCAGTACACCGTGTCGGCCAGGAAGACGCTCTCGCGCAGGTCGTGCGTTACCAGGATGACGTTGAATTTCTGCGCTTCCCACAGGTCGCGCAGCGTGCACCAGAGCTCTTCGCGGGTGAAGGCGTCGAGCGCGCCGAAGGGCTCGTCCAGCAGCAGCATCTTGGGTTCGTGGATCAGCGCGCGGCAGATGCTGGCGCGCTGCTGCATGCCGCCCGAGAGTTCCCAGGGAAACTTCTTCTCCATGCCGCCCAGGCCCACGCTGGCCAGCAGCTTCTTGGCGCGTTCCTCGAACTCCTTGCGCCGGTCCTTGAACTGGCTGCGGTACGGCTCGACGATCTCCAGCGGCAGCAGCACGTTGTCCAGCGTGGTGCGCCACGGCAGCAGGCTGGGCGCCTGGAAGGCCATTCCCGAGATCTTCAGCGGCCCGGTCACCGGCTGGCCGTCGATGGTGATCTTGCCCATGCTGGGCATCTTCAGCCCGGTGGTGAGCTTCATGAAGGTGGACTTGCCGCAGCCCGAAGGCCCGACGATGGCGATGAACTCGCCCTGCCGCACCTTCAGGTTGATGTCCTCGACGGCGAAGACGTTCTTCGCCAGCAGGTCGTCGTTGTAGGCCAGCCAGACCCCGTCGAAGTCGACGAAGGCCGGGTCGGCCGCAGAGGGCGCGCCGGCCATCACTTCTTGGCCGGGGGCAGCACGTTGAGCTCGGCGGCGGACGGCAGCATGGAGCCGTTCCACACCTGCGCCACGTCGACGCGGTTCTTGGTGCCGTAAGCGTCGGACACCTGCGAGGCCATCAGCGCCATGCGGCCCGGCACGATCTGGCCGAAGCCTTCCTTGCGCGCATCGGGGCTGGCGATCACCGAGTCCACCGCCAGCTGCAGGCGGCGGGTTTCCAGGGCCACGTTGATGATGCCGTCGCGCGCCTTGACGGTCTCGATGGTGGCGGCCGGGTTGGCCATCACTTCCTTGGCGCCCTTGGCGAATGCGCCGAGGAAGGCCTTGACCGCGGCCGGGTTCTCCTTGATCAGCTTGGGGCTGGCGATCACCACGTTGCCGTACAGCTTCACGCCATGGTCGGCGTAGGGCAGGATGACCACGTCCTCGGCCTTGACGCCGCGCGCTTCCAGGTTGAGCAGCGAGGTGAACGAGAAGCCGGTGATGGCGTCGATGTCGCCGCGCACCAGCATGGTCTCGCGCAGCGGCGGGTCCATCGAGGTCCAGGCCACATTACCGATGCCGTTGGCCTTCTGGAAGATCGGGAAGGCCTTGCGGCCGGCGTCGAACACCGGGGCGCCGAGCTTCTTGCCGTTCAGGTCGGCCGGCTTGGTGATGCCGCTTTTCTTGAGCGCCAGCACGGCCGCGGGCGTGTTGTTGTAGACCATCATCACGGCCACCGGCTTGTTGGGCGCGTCCGGGTTGTTGGCGTGGAACTCCATCAGCGCGGCCATGTCGGCAAAGCCCATGTCGTAGGTGCCCGAGGCCACGCGGGTGACGGTACCGCCAGAACCGTTGCCGGCGTCGATGGTGACGTTCAGGCCGGCGGCCTTGTAGTAGCCCTTGGCTTCCGACTGCAGGAACAGTGCGGCGGGGCCTTCGAAGCGCCAGTCGAGCTGGAACTTGATGGCGGTCTGGGCGGAGGCGCTGCCGAAGGCGGCTGCGGCGGCCAGGGCGGCGGTGAGCTTGATGAGGTGGCGTTTGTTCATGGCGAAGGTCTCCGTCGGTGTGGGGCGCTCAGGGATGCGGAAGGGGCTGAAAGCAGGTCAGCAATTTCGATGCCAGGCGCGGGCACGGCCTGCGCATTGAACACAGAAGGTGTATACAGATTTTTGGGGCTGCCGCCAGAGGCGTCATCCTGACTAACCCTGTGTTGGTGCGCCGCGCACAAAAAAGGGGCCCCGTGTGGGGCCCCTGCGGAGCCTGAGGTCATGAATCCAGCGCCGGAGCGTGGGGGCCTGGTTCAGTGGGCTTCCGCCTGCTTCGCCGCGTGGATGGCGGCGGCTTCATCGGCCTTGCCGCCATTGAAGAACAGGTTCAGCAGCACGGCGCTGATCGACGCCAGCAGGATGCCCGACTCGATCAGCGGGTGGATCGCGTGCGGCATCCACTGCGAGTACTTGGGCGCGATCAGCGGGATCATGCCGACGCCGATGGAAATCGCCACGATCAGGGCGTTGTTGCGCTGGGTCTTGAAGTCCACGCCGCCCAGGATGCGGATGCCGGTGGCCGCCACCATGCCGAACATCACCAGGCCGGCGCCGCCCAGCACGACGGTGGGCAGCGACTCCACCAGCGCCGCCATCTTGGGCAGCAGGCCCAGCACCAGCAGGATGACGCCGGCGGCCACGCAGACGAAGCGGCTCTTGACGCCGGTGACCGCGACCAGGCCCACGTTCTGCGAGAAGCTGGTGTAGGGAAAGGTGTTGAAGATGCCGCCGATGAGGGTGCCCAGACCGTCGGTGCGCAGGCCGCGGGCCAGCGCCGGCTGGTCGATCTTGCGGTCCGTCATCTCGCCCAGCGCCAGGAACATACCGGTGGATTCGATCATCACCACGATCATCACCAGCGTCATGGTCAGCACCATCACCGGGTCGAAGATGGGGATGCCGAAGTGGAAGGGCAGCACCACGTCCACCCACTTGGCCTGGCCGACCTTGTCGAAATGCATCATGCCCATCATGGTCGCCATGACGCCGCCGACCACGATGCCGATCAGCACCGAGATGTTGGCGAGGAAGCCTTTGGCAAACCGGGCCACCAGCAGGATGGTGGCCAGCACCACGGCCGACACCGCGATGCCCGGCAGCGCGGCGTAGCGCGGGTTGGGCTCGGTGGGGGCCAGCGTCAGGCCCTGGGGCACGGCCGGGTAGCCGGGTGTGCCGGCGGCGGCGGCGCTGCGCAGCGTGCTCAGCCACTCGCTGTGCTCCATCGGCACCACCGACGGCGCGGTGGGGCCCACCGGGTTGCCGAAGATCCAGTTGATGCCCACGCGCATCAGGTTGATGCCAATGACGGCGATGATGGTGCCGGTGACCACCGGCGGAAAGAAGCGCAGCAGGCGGCTGACCATCGGCGCGATCAGGATGGAGATGACCCCCGCGCCGATGATGGCGCCGAACAGCATGCGCGCACCGTCGGTGCCGGGCGTGGTGTTGGCGATGGCCACCATGGGGCCGACGGCTGCGAAGGTCACGCCCATCATCACCGGCAGCTTGATGCCGAACCACTGCGTGACGCCCAGCGCCTGGATCAGCGTGGCGATGCCGCAGCAGAACAGGTCGGCCGAGATCAGCATGGCCACTTCCTGCGGGCTGAGCTTGAGGGCCCGGCCGACGATCAGCGGAACCGCGACCGCGCCCGCGTACATCACCAGCACATGTTGCAGGCCCAGCGCGGTCAGCTTGCTGCCGGGCAGTTGTTCGTCCACGGGGTGCACCGTTGTTGACATGGCATCTCCTTTTGCATGCAAAACTGTATACACATTATGTGTACCCGAATCTGGCGATGGCATCGGGGAAACCCTCGTGGGCGGCGCCTGCCGACCGGCGGCGTCCGGGCTGCGGGCGCAAAAAAAGGACGCCGCAGCGTCCCTTCTTGAGGTCGGGCGGGTGGCCGCCTCAGCCGCGCGGGCTGGCCGCTGCGGCCAGGGCCGTCATGTTGAGCACCCGGCGCACCGTGGCCGCGGGTGTCAGGATGTAGGCGGGGCGGGCCACGCCGGTCAGCACCGGGCCCACGGTCACGCCGCCGCTGGCGGTGGTCTTGAGCACGTTGTAGAGGATGTTGGCGGCGTCCACGTTGGGGCAGACCAGCAGGTTGGCCGAGCCGCTGAGCGTCGAATCGCCCAGATAGGCCTGGCGGATCTCGGGCTGCAGCGCGGCGTCGCCGTGCAGTTCGCCGTCGCATTCGATGCCGGGGTGCTGGGCCACGAACAGGTCGCGCGCCGCGCGCATCTTTTTCGCAGAGGCGCGCTTGCTGGAGCCGAAACTCGAATGCGACAGGAAGGCCACCTTGGGCGGCAGGCCGAAGCGCTGCACCTGCTGCGCCGCCATCCAGGCGATCTCGGCCAGCTGCTCGGCCGTCGGGTCCTCGTTCACGTAGGTGTCGGCGATGAACAGCGGGCCACTGGCGGTCATCAGCGCGTTGACCGCGGCGTAGTTGTTCACGCCCGGCGCCTTGCCCAGGATGGCGTCGATGCGCTCCAGGTGCGTGGCATAGGTGCCGACCAGGCCGCAGATCAGCGCATCGGCGTCGCCCAGCGAGAGCATCAGCGAACCGATGATGGTGTTGGAGCGGCGAACCGCCGCCTTGGCCACCTCGGGCGTCGCGCCGTTGCGCTTCATCAGGCCGTGGTAGTGCTCCCAGTACTGGCGGAAGCGCGGGTCGCCTTCGGGGTTGACGTTCTCCACGTCCACGCCCAGGCGGATGCGCAGGCCCGCCTTCTGGATGCGCGCCTCGATCACGGCCGGACGGCCGATCAGGATCGGCGTGGCCAGGCCATCGTCGATCGCCATCTGCGCGGCGCGCAGCGCGCGCTCGTCCTCGCCGTCGGCGTAGGCCACGCGCTTCTTGTTCGCGGGCAGGGCCTTGGCGGCGTTGAAGATCGGGCGCATCAGGATGCCAGTCTGCGTCACGAAGCGCGAGAGCGACTGGCGGTAGGCGTCCATGTCGGTGATCGGGCGGGTCGCGACGCCGGAGTCGGCAGCGGCCTGGGCCACGGCCGGCGCGATCTTGAGGATCAGGCGTGTGTCGAAGGCCTTGGGGATGAGGTAGTCGGGGCCGAACACCAGTTCCTGTCCGGCGTAGGCGGCAGCGACCTCGTCGCTGGTCTCGGCCTTGGTCAGGTCGGCGATCTGGTGCACGCAGGCCATCTTCATCTCTTCCGTGATCTTGGTGGCGCCGCAATCGAGCGCGCCGCGGAAGATGTACGGGAAGCACAGCACGTTGTTGACCTGGTTCGGGTAGTCCGACCGGCCGGTGGCGATGATGCAGTCCGGCCGCGCGGCCTTGGCGATTTCGGGGCGGATCTCGGGCTCGGGGTTGGCCAGCGCCAGGATGATGGGCTGGCGCGCCATGCTCTTGACCATGTCGGCGTCCACCACGCCGGCCGCCGAGCAGCCCAGGAACACGTCGGCGCCGTTCATGGCATCGGCCAGGGTGCGCGCCGACGAGGTGCGGCAGTAGCGCCGCTTGGACTCGTCGAGCTTGCCGGCCTTGGCGTCGTCGCGCTCGGTCTGGATCACGCCCTTGGAGTCGCACACCAGGATGTTCTCGATGTTCACGCCCAGGTTGACCATCAGGTCCAGGCAGGCGATGGCCGCCGCGCCCGCGCCGCTGACGGCGACCTTGACCGCGCCGATATCCTTCTTGACCAGTTCCAGGCCGTTGATCAGCGCCGCGCTGGAGATGATGGCCGTGCCGTGCTGGTCGTCGTGGAAGACCGGGATCTTCATGCGGTCGCGCAGCTTGCGCTCGATGTAGAAGCACTCGGGCGCCTTGATGTCTTCCAGGTTCACGCCGCCCAGCGTGGGTTCCAGCGCCGCGATGATGTCCACCAGCTTGTCCGGGTCGCGCTCGGCCAGTTCGATGTCGAACACGTCGATGCCAGCGAACTTCTTGAACAGGCAGCCCTTGCCCTCCATCACCGGCTTGGACGCCAGCGGGCCGATGTCGCCCAGGCCCAGCACCGCGGTGCCGTTGGTGATCACGCCGACGAGGTTGCCGCGCGAGGTGTATTCCGACGCCAGGGCCGGGTCGGCCTCGATGGCCAGACAGGGAAAGGCCACGCCCGGCGAATAGGCCAGCGACAGGTCGCGCTGGTTGGACAGGGGCTTGGTCGGATTGACCGAAATCTTGCCCTTGTTGGGCGAGCGGTGGTATTCGAGCGCGGCGTCGCGCAGGGCTTGTTCGGCGGGGGTCATGAGGTCTCCAATGTGCGAACCGCCCGGCGGGGCGGGCGGCCATTGTGTCACGGGGTGGGGTACGTGTTTATGCGGACTTCAACAGGTCCAGAAGGGTTCTGGCCACCACCTTGGTCGCGCGGCGCAGGTCTTCCAGCACCAGGTTTTCGTCGGCGCGCTTGGCGTTGGACTCGCGCACCGTGCGCGGGCCGGCGCCGTAGATCACGCCCGGAATGCCGTGTTCGCCGTAGATGCGCACGTCGGTGTAGAGCGGCGTGCCGACGGCGGGGATGGGCTCGCCGAACAGCTCGCTGCCGTGCTTCTGCAGCGCCTCGACCAGGGGCTTGTTGCCGGGCAGGGGCTTGAGCGCGCGCGCCAGCAGGATGCGCTTGACGTCCACGCTGATGGCGCGCCCGCCGCGCGGCGGCTGGTAGCGGGCCGCGGCTTCGGCGATGGTGCGGCGCAGGGCGGCCTCGACCTCGGCCGGGTCCTCCTCGGGGATCATGCGGCGGTCGAGCTTGATCACCACCTTGCCGGGGATCACGTTGGTGTTGGTGCCGCCCTGGATCAGGCCCACGTTGAGGTAGGGGTGGGTGATGCCTTCGACGCCCGAACGCACCTTCAGGTAGTCGGCATTCAGCGCATACAGCGCATTCAGGATGTGCACCGCGCCTTGCAGCGCGTCGGTGCCGCTGTCCGGGATGGCGGCGTGCGCCATGTCGCCGTGCACGGTGACCTCCAGCTGCAGGCAGCCGTTGTGCGCCACCACCACCTGGTAGCTGAAGCCGGCGGCGATCATCAGGTCGGGCTTGGTCAGGCCCTTGTCCAGCAGCCAGGCGGGACCGACTTCGCCGCCGTACTCCTCGTCGTAGGTCACGTGCAGCTCGACGCCGCCCTTGAGGGGTGCGCCGAGCGACTCCAGCGCACGGATGGCGAAGGTGAAGTTGGCGATGTCGCACTTGCTCACCGCGGCGGCGCGACCGTAGATCTTGCCGTCGGCAATCTCGCCGCCGTAGGGGTCGTGCGTCCAGCCCTCGCCGGGCGGCACCACGTCGCCGTGGGCGTTGAGCGCGATGGTCTGGCCACCGTCGCCGAAGCGGCGGCGCACGATCAGGTTGGTGATGGTCTCCAGTCCGGCGGCCTTGACCTCGGCGTCCGGCACGGCGTGTTTCTCGGCCGTCAGGCCCATGCCGGCCAGCAGCTCGGCGGTGCGCTCGGCGTGCGGCGCGTTGTTGCCGGGTGGCGTGTCGGTGGGTACGCGGATGAGTTCCTGCAGGAACTGCACTTCCTCATCGAAGTGGGCGTCGATCCAGGCGTCGAGTTGCTGTTGTGCGGTGGTCATGGCGGCTTTCAGTGGGATTCGGTGGTCAGTTGGTGCAGCACGTGGTCGAAGGCCTTGACGGCCAGGTCCATGTCGTCGGCAGTGCTGGATTCGAGCGGGTTGTGGCTGATGCCACTGTTCTCGCCGCGCACGAACAGCATGGCTTGCGGCATCACCTCGTGCAGCTTCATGGCGTCGTGACCCGCGCCGCTGGGCATGCGGTGCAGCGGCACGCCCAGTGCGGTGGCGGCGGCTTCCCAGCGCGCCTGCCATTCGGGGGCACTCGGCGCGGCGGCGGCGCGCATGGTTTCTTCCAGCGTGTGGCGCAGGCCGCGGCGCTCGCAAATCTCATTCAGCTTGGCCAGCACGTCTTGCGCCACCGCGTCGCGCTGGGCATTGGTGGGCGCGCGCATGTCCAGACTGAACTTGCACGAACCAGGCACCACGTTGATGGAGCCGTTGGGCACCTGCAGCATGCCCACGGTGGCCACCGAATCGCCGTCCCGCGCGGCGCGCTGTTCGGCGTAGAGGATCAGTTCGGCCACGGCGGCGGCGGCGTCGCGGCGCCGGTCCATGGGCGTGGTTCCGGCGTGGCTGGCCATGCCGATGACCTCGCCCACATAGCGCACGCTGCCGTTGATGCTGGTGACGATGCCCAGCGGCAGGTTCAGCTCGTTGAGCACCGGGCCCTGCTCGATGTGCACCTCGATGAAACCCAGGTACTGCGCCGGATCGCGCTGCAGCTTCGGGATGTCGTCGATGCACAGGCCGGCGTGCTGCATGGCCTCGCGCATGGTGATGCCGTCGGCGTCCTTCTGGTCTAGCCAGGCGTTGTCGAAATGGCCGGTGAGCGCACCCGAGCCGAGGAAGGTGGCCTTGTAGCGCTGGCCTTCCTCTTCGGCAAAGCCCACCACCTCGATACCGAAGGGCAGGCGCTTCCCGGCCGCGTGCAGCTTCTGCACGCAGGCCATGGGCACGAAGATGCCCAGGCGGCCGTCGTATTTGCCGCCGTTGCGCACGGTGTCGTAATGCGATCCCGTGATGAGGTATTTCGCGCCGGGCGTGGCCGGGTGGTAGCGGCCGACCACGTTGCCCACGGCGTCGATCTCGATCTCGTCGAAGCCGCAGTCCTTCATCCAGTGGCTGATGCGCTGGGCGCAGGCGCGGTGCGCGTCGGTGAGGTAGGTGACGGTGAGCTGGCCCTTCTCGGCATAGCCCGGGTCGCTGTGCTGCGCCAGTGTTTCCTGCCAGTCCCACACCCGCTGGCCATCGACCGGCTCGAAGCCGAACTTGTCGTTCAGCCGAATCTCGGCGATGCGGTGGATGTTGCGCAGGCATTCCGCGCGCTCGAAGTCCGGGTGGCCGTGCACGCGGCGCTCGAAGGCATCGATGATTTCCGCCTTGGTCAGGCCCGTGCCGCGCGGGCCGCGCACCGCCAGGATGAAGGGGAAACCGAAGCGTGCGTTGTAGGCGGCGTTGAGCTGCTGGATGTGCGCGAACTCTTCGGGCGTGCAGTTCGTCAGGCCTGCCTTTGTCTGCTCGTTGGTCGACTCCGCGGTCAGCGTCTTGCTCACCATGGCCTTGCCGGCGAGTTCCGGGTGGGCGCGGATCAGGGCCAGCTGCGGCTCCACGCCGGCCTCGTCCAGGACGCGCGTCATCGCGTGCTTGAGCTGCGCCAGCGAGGCGAAGGGCCGTTGTGCCAGCGCGCGCTCGGCGATCCAGGGCGAGTGCTCGTACAGGCCGTCGAGCATCTGCAGCGCCTCGGGCAGGGACGCGGCGTTGAGTTGGTCCAGGGTCAGGGGCATGGTGGGCTCTCGTGGATCAGCCCGCGGCGTGCAGCGGGTGGGTGGCCTTCCAGTGCCGCGCGATGTCCAGGCGGCGCGCCACCCAGACCTTGTCGTGCGACTGGATGTGGTCCAGGAAGCGCTGCAGCGCGGTGATGCGGCCGGGGCGGCCGAGCAGGCGGCAGTGCATGCCGATGCTCATCATCTTGGGGCGGTCCAGGCCGTCGGGGTCGCCTTCGGCATAGAGCGCGTCGAAGGTGTCCTTCATGTACTGGAAGAACGGGTCGGCGTGCGAGTAGCCCTGCGGCAGCGCGAAGCGCATGTCGTTGCAGTCCAGCGTGTAGGGCACGATGAGCTGGTGCGCATCGCTGCCGTCGGTCTTGCGCACCTTCATCCAGAACGGCAGGTCCTCGCCGTAGTAGTCGCTGTCGTATTCGAAGCCGCCAAAGTCGGCCACCAGGCGGCGCGTGTTCGGGCTGTCGCGGCCGGTGTACCAGCCCAGGGGACGTTCACCGGTCAGGTCCTGGAGGATCTGCATGGCCTCGGCCATGTGGGCGCGCTCGGTGGCTTCGTCGATGTGCTGGTAGTGGATCCACTTGAGGCCGTGACAGGCGATGTCGTAGCCCAGTTCCTTGAAGGCCGCGGTCAGCTCTGGGTGCTTCTGCAGGGCGGTGGACACGCCGAACACCGTCAGCGGCAGCTTGCGTTTCTCGAACTCGCGCAGGATGCGCCAGACGCCCGCGCGCGAGCCGTATTCGTAGATGCCTTCCATGCTGATGTGGCGGG
>NZ_BCTF01000003.1 GCF_001571145.1 Hydrogenophaga flava NBRC 102514 | reverse complement strand
CGCATCGCCCCCTGGGGGGTGACGCCGCAGGCGGCGCGGGGGGTACCTTATTTACTGCTCACGTACTCAGCGACAGCCGCCATCTCCAGTTCGGTCATCTTCTCCACCACCGCGTGCATCACCGCGTTGTCGTTGGTGCGCTCGCGCTTGTTGAAGGACTTGAGCTGGGTGTGGATGTAGCCCGGGATCTGGCCCGCCAGGCGGGGCAGGTTGGCCGCGCCCTCGGCATTGGTGCCGTGGCAGCTCACGCAGGCCGGCACGCCGCTGAACTTGTTGCCGTTGTGGAAGATGTAGCGACCCATGGCCGCCAGTTGCGGGTCCTTGGCCTCTTCGCGCGGCAGGGAGAACCTCTCGTAGTACTTGCCCAGCGCCAGCATCTCGTCGGGCGTGAGCCTGCTCACCATGTCGGCCATGGCCGTGCTCTTGCGCTGGCCGCTCTTGAAGGCATTGAGCTGCTTGGTGATGTATTCAGCATGCTGCCCGGCCAGGCGAGGAAACACCTCGCTGGTCGACTCGCCCTGCGCACCGTGGCACAGGAAGCAGGAGCCGCCCGCGATCTTCTTGGCCCGCGCCTCGTCGGCCTGGGCGAAGGCAGACGAGGCAACAAAGATCAGCGACCAGAGCAGCGCGGCGCGGGGGTGCTTCTCGCTCATGCCAAGGTGTCCGCCCAGATGTTGCGGGCCCACGCATGCGCGTAGCGGCCTTCCAGCTCGCTCGCGGCTGTCGACACGCCACCCGAACCCGGCACGGTCAGCATGGTCTTCTTCTCGGCGTCGTAGCGGTGCACACTCGCCACGTGGACCACGTCCTCGTCGGTCACGAAGCTGTAGCAGGTGTTGGCGTAGATCGGCAGCTGCGGCGGCTCTTTTCCCTGCAGCAGCGACACCACGGCTGCGGCGCAGGTCTTGCCGTGCTGGTTGGCCATGTGGCCCGACTTGGGCATGCCCGGGGCGATCTGGATCGCGTCGCCCAGCACGTGGATGTTCTTCTTCGCTTTCGACTCGAAGGTCAGGAAGTCCACCTCGCACCAGCGGTTGTTGGCGGTGGCCAGCCCGGTGCGCACGGCGATGTCACCGGCGCGCATGTTGGGCACCACGTTGGCCACCGCGGCCTTGAAGTCGTCGTTGAACTCGAACTTCAGGGTGTTGGTGGAGGCGTCGACCTCGACCACCTTGTGCTTGGGGCGGTATTCGATGATGCCCTTGTAGTGCTCGTCCCAAGCCTTCATGAACAGGCCCTTCTTGGACTGGATGTCGTCGTTGGCGTCGAAGATGACGACCTTGCTCTTGGGCTTGGCCTTCTTGAAGTAGTTGGCCACCATGCAGGCGCGCTCGTAGGGGCCGGGCGGGCAGCGGTAGGGGGCCAGCGGGATCGACAGCGCGTAGACGCCGCCGTCGGGCATGGCCTCGAGCTGCTTGCGCAGCGCCACCGTCTGCGGGCCGGCCTTCCAGGCGTGCAGCACCTTGTCCTGCGCACCGGGCTTGGTCATGCCTGCCACCGTGTCCCACATGAAGTCGATGCCGGGCGAGAGGATCAGGCGGTCGTAGGGCAGCTCGCCACCGGCGGCCAGCTTCACCACGCGCTTCTCGGCGTCGATGCTGTTGACCATGTCGCGCACGATCTTCACGCCGTGGCGCTTTTCCAGGTTGTCGTACGGCGTGGTGACATCGGCAATGGTCTTGCTGCCCTGGAGCACCAGGTTGGAGATGGGGCAGGAGACGAAGGCCGCGTTGGGCTCGACCAGGGTCACCTGGATGCCGTAGTCGGAGAACATGCGCACGTACTTGGCGGCGGTGGCGCCGCCGTAGCCGCCACCGACCACCACCACCTTGGGGCCGTAGCCGCCACCCGAGGCGCAACCGGCAAGACCACCAATGCCCGCGAGGACCGAACCGGCGCCCAGGGTCTGAACAAATTGACGACGTTGCATGGTGGGCTCCTTATTTCTTCTGGGCGGCGAAGTAGGCGGCGATGTCCTTGAGCTGCTCGTCGGAGTAGCCCTTGGACAGCTGGTGCATGATGGTCGCGGGCTTGCGGCCGCTCTTGAAGTCCATCAGCTTCTGATAGAGCTCGTCCTTGTCCTTGCCCGCCAGCGGCTCGTTGCCCTGCAGGGCACGGCCCTCGGTGCCATGGCAGTTGGCGCAGGCGGCGGCCCACACGCGCACCTGGTTCACCTGGGCTTGCGCCCCCACCGCGGCGGCGCACAGGGCGCCCGCCGCCAGCCATTTCATCGTCTTGACCATCGTTGTCTCCACTGGGGTTGGGGAAGGGGTTCAAAAACTGTAGCAGAGCCCCTCGGCTGGCAGGCAAAGCATCAGTGATTTCGCATATTTAGATGCTTGATGCTAGCACTGGGAAAAATCCTGCCTGAACGGTGAAAACCCTAGAGAAATCAAAGCGAATTGGCCGGGGTTTGTCAGCGCGTCGTCAGTGCGCTGGCCATGGGCCTGGGGCTGCGGAGGGCCCATCTGTCAGCGATCCGACGGCATCGGGTTTACACTAATCCTTATATAGGCAATTAATAATATAGTTGGCTGAATGAAATCAAAGTCCCCGGAAGCAGGCCGGTGGACGGCATGCCGCGGTGCCCCGACCGCTTCGCCAACGAGAAGGAACCCACCCGTGTCCAAAGACCTGAACGACGTGATCGGGCGCGTGCTGCCCGCACCCGAGAACTTCCTGAGCGCCGAGAAGCTGGAACAGGCGCGCAAGGCCCGCCGCCGCTTCATGGGCAACGCCCTGGCCATGGGCGCCGGCGTCGCGGCCTCGGTCGGTGCGGCCAGCCGCGCGATGGCGGCTGGTGCCGAGGGCGAGGACGCCATCCTCAAGCTGCCCGAGCACAGCACGGGTCTGGGCCAGCCGGTGGCCATGGACCCGGGTTACGGCCAGCCCAGCAAGTGGGAAACCAACCTGCGCCGCCGCCAGAGCCCGGGCCTGACCCGCGTCGACCAGGCGTCGGTGAGCTTCACGCCGCTGCAGGGCCTGTTCGGCATCATCACGCCCAGCGGCCTGCACTTCGAGCGCCACCACCAGGGCTGGTGGGACATCGACCCGTCCAAGCACCGCCTGATGATCAACGGCCTGGTCAAGCGCCAGCGCGTGTTCACCATGGACGACCTGATGCGCCTGCCCAGCGTCTCGCGCATCCACTTCATCGAGTGCGGTGCCAACTCGGCGACCGAGTGGGGCAACGTGGCCGTGCCCACCGTGCAGTACACGCACGGCATGGTCAGCTGCTCGGAGTTCACCGGCGTGCTGCTGTCCACGCTGCTGGAGATGTGCGGCATCGACAGGAAGGCCGCGAAGTACGTGCTGGCCGAGGGGGCCGACGGTTCGTCCATGACGCGCACCATCGACATCGAGCGCGCCATGGACGACTGCATCGTGGCCTGGGGCATGAATGGCGAGATGCTGCGGCCAGAGAACGGCTACCCGCTGCGCCTGGTGGTGCCCGGCATCCAGGGCGTGAGCTGGGTCAAGTACCTGCGCCGCATCGAGGTGGGCGACCAGAAGTGGGCGACCAAGGACGAGGCGGTGCACTACATCGACCACATGCCCGACGGCACGCACCGCCAGTACACCGGCGTGCAGGAGTGCAAGTCGGTCATCACCACGCCGTCGGCTGGCCAGACCCTGCTGGACAGGGGCTACTACAACGTGACGGGCCTGGCCTGGTCGGGCCGCGGAACCATCAAGCGCGTGGACGTGAGCGTGGACGGTGGCCGCAACTGGCGCACCGCGCGCATCGAAGGCCCGGTGCTGCCCAAGGCGCTGACGCGCTTCAACATCGACTGGGTGTGGGACGGCAAGCCCGCTGTGCTGCAGTCGCGCGCCATCGACAGCACGGGCTACGTGCAGCCCAAGATCAACCAGCTGCGCGCGGTGCGTGGCACGCGGTCGGTGTACCACCAGAACGCGATCCAGAGCTGGCTGGTGTCCGAGAACGGCGAAGTCTCCAACGTGCAGGTTTACTAAATGAACACCCCCGTCGCTTTTTCACTGCGTGTAAACGCATCCCCCCTCAAGGGGGCAAAGCCTGTCGCCCGGCAAAGCCGGTTCGACGGCTTTCTGGGTCTGTCTCGGGGCTTCGCTGCGCTCGCCCTGGGGCTTGCTGCTGCGGCCTCGTTTGCCCAGGACAAGCCCTGGGCGAACATGGGCCGCGACGCCACGCCGGCCGAGGTCAAGGCCTGGGACATCGACGTGCGCCCGGACTTCAAGGGCCTGCCGGCTGGCGCGGGCAGCGTGTCCCTGGGCGAGACGGTGTGGGAGTCGCGCTGTGCGTCCTGCCACGGTTCTTTCGGTGAATCGAACGAGGTGTTCACGCCCATCATCGGCGGCACCACCAGGAAGGACATCGAGACCGGGCGCGTGGCCGCGCTGGTCGAGGGGGCCAAGAGCACCGCGCCGCAGAAGACCACCATCATGAAGGTGGCCACGCTCTCCACGCTGTGGGACTACATCAACCGCGCGATGCCGTGGAACAACCCCAAGACACTCAAGCCCGACGAGGTCTACGGCGTCACGGCCTATCTGCTGAGCCTGGCCGAGATCGTGCCGCCCGACTTCACGCTGAGCGACAAGAACATCGCCGAGGTGCAGCAGCGCATGCCCAACCGCAACGGCATGGTGTTCTACGAGCCGCTGTGGAAGGCCAACGGCAAGGGCGACGTGCAGAACGTGGCCTGCATGAAGGACTGCGCGGTGGACCCCAAGGTGCATTCCTTCCTGCCCGACTTTGCGCGCGACGCCCACGGCAACATCCAGCAGCAGAACCGCGTGATCGGCCCGGTGCGCGGTGCCGACACCACCCGGCCCGCACCCAAGGGGCTGATCGGTGCCACCGCCGCGGCCACCGTGGCCCCAGCTCCGCCCGCCCCCGCGCCCGCGGCCAGCAAGGGAGCGAATGTCAACAGCCTGCTGGCGGCCAACGCCTGCACCGCCTGCCATGGCGTGAAGAACAAGATCGTCGGCCCCGGCTTCAACGAGATCGCCGCGAAGCACAAGGGCCGGGCCGATGCCGAGGCCTACCTGGTGGGCAAGATCAAGGCCGGTGGCTCGGGGGTGTGGGGCGCGGTGCCCATGCCGCCCCAGGCCCAGCTCAAGGACGACGATGCCAAGGCCATCGCGCAGTGGATCGCCGCCGGCGCGAAATGACTAAATACAAGCCAGATTGAATATTCGGATTTACTCGTAAACCCCATTCCGGAAGCACCCGGGAGTCCCTACGCTATGACCATGCCCCCCTCGGCACACGACCCAGGCTGGCGCCCCCGACAAATAATCTCCCATCCCTCTTTTCACCAGGAGTTCAAGATGAACCAATCCCGTCGCACCGCCCTCAAGTCCACCGGCGCGTTTGCCACGCTGGTCTCGCTGGGCATCGTCACCCAGAGCCAGGCGCAGGCCGCCGTCGACCAGGCCGGCTTCCAGGTCAAGACGCTTGAAGAAGCGCTCAAGGCCATCGGCGGCACGCCCGCCACCAGCGACCAGGTCTCGGTGGTGTCGCCCGACATCGCCGAGAACGGCGCCGTGGTGCCCGTGGGCGCCACCAGCAAGCTGCCCAACACCACCGAGATCTACCTGATCGTCGAGAAGAACCCGACCCCGCTGTCGTGCGGCTTCATGATCCCGGCGGGCACCGCCGCCGACGTGCAGACCCGCCTGAAGATGGGCCAGAGCACCAACGTGATCGCCGTGGTCAAGGCCGACGGCAAGCTCTTCTCGGCCACCAAGGAAACCAAGGTGACCCTGGGCGGCTGCGGCGGCTGATCAGCCCCGAACGCCTGTCCCGAATCTTCCCCATCTCATTGAATCGATAGGAGTCCATCATGGCTGACCCGATGCGCATCCGTGCCGCCCTCGCCGGCGACGAAACCACCGTCCGCGTGCTGATGTCCCACCCCATGGAACCCGGCACCCGCAAGGACGCGGCTGGCGCCCTCATTCCCGCCCACTTCATCAAGGACCTGGAAGCCACCCACAACGGCAAGACCGTGCTCAAGGCCATCTTCAGCGGCTCGGTGTCGCAGAACCCCTTTCTGTCCTTCAAGTTCAAGGGCGCGGCCAAGGGCGACAAGGTCGTGGTGAAGTGGGTCGACACCAAGGGCGATTCGCGCACCGACGAAGCACAGATTGCCTAACCCCCCGCCGCGCTTCGCGCGACCCCCCAGGGGGCGCCACCTGCGGCCCGGCAAAGCCGGTTCCGCGGTGACACTGGCTTGGGGTCACGCGCTCCGAGTCACACAACAACGAAGGAGACACCCATGAAATTCGACGCTCGCCATGCCGCCCTTCTGATGGGTGGCGTCTTCGCGCTGGGTGCGGTGCATGCCCAGGGCAACGCCGCCATCGATGGCATCAACAAATACCGCGAGATGCTGCAGGACGGCAACCCGGCCGAACTTTTCGAGATGAAGGGTGAGGAGCTGTGGAAGCAGAAGCGCGGGCCGAAGAACGCCTCGCTGGAGCAGTGCGACCTGGGCAAGGGCCCTGGCGTGCTCAAGGGTGTCTTCACCGAGCTGCCGCGTTTCTTCAAGGACACCGGCAAGGTGCAGGACCTCGAAACCCGTCTGATCACCTGCATGGTGACGCTGCAGGGCTTCAACGAGGCCGATCTCTACAAGGCCGCGCCGTCGATCGGAAAAGGCGAGGGCGCCAACCTGGTGGCCATCACCACCTATGTGGCGACCCAGTCCAAAGGCGAGCGGTTCAACCTGTCGCAATCGCACGAGCAGGAAAAGACCATGTACCAGGTGGGCAAGCGCCTGTTCTTCCAGCGCGGCGGCCCGCACGACTTTGCCTGCTCGTCCTGCCACGGCGTCGACGGTGGCCGCATCCGCCTGCAGGAGCTGCCCAACCTGACCAAGAACCCGGGCGACGGCGTGGGCGTGGCCGCGTGGCCGGCCTACCGCGTGTCCAACTCGCAGATGTGGACCATGCAGAAGCGCCTGAACGACTGCTACCGCCAGCAGCGCTTCCCCGAGCCCAAGTTCGGCAGCGACGCCACCATCGCGCTGCAGGTGTACATGGGCGTGAACGCCAAGGGCGCCGAGTCCATCGTGCCGGCCATCAAGCGCTGAACCGCAGGAGACGACCCCATGAAAAAGACTTTTGCCATCGCCCTGTTCCCCTTCGTCGTCCTGGCGCTGGGCGCCTGCTCCACCGGCGGTGCTGGTGCCGACTACGACCAGGCCCACGCCCGTGTGGTGAGCGCCTCGTTCCAGCCCAACGGCATCGCCACGCTGGACTACCTCACGCAGGACGAAGCCAACCGCCTGTGCAGCGCCGCCGACGTGGCCGGCAAGCCGCTGGACGAGAAAACCGCCAAGGCCATCGAAGAGGCCGCGCTCAAGACCATCAAGATGCCCAGCGACGGCAAGTTCATCGGCGACTGGAAGGAGGGCGAGAAGATCGCCCAGAGCGGCCGCGGCCTGACCTGGACCGACGACGCCAAGACGGTCAACGGCGGCAATTGCTACAACTGCCACCAGATGGACAAGAAGGAAATCTCCTTCGGCAATCTCGGCCCCAGCCTCTACAACTACGGCAAGCTGCGCGGCGTGAGCGACCCGGACGCGCCGGCCTCCAAGGCCGTCGTGGAATACACCTGGGGCAAGCTGTGGAACTCGCGCGCCTACAACGCGTGTTCGCAGATGCCGCGCGCCGGCCACAAGGGCATCCTGAACGAGAAGAACCTCAAGGACGTGATGGCCCTGTTGCTGGACCCCAAGTCGCCCATCAACCAGTAATCCCACCCCACACATTGCCGCGCACGGTGCCCTGCAAGCCAGGGCATCGCGGAACGGGCTTTGCCCGGCCGCAGATGCCGCCCCCTTTCAAGGGGGTCGCGCGCAGCGCGGCGGGGGTGTTTCGAAAGGACTTTTATGAGCTTCAGCCGTCGTGAATTCATGCAGGTGCTGGCCGTGGCGAGCGCGGGCGGCATGGCCCTGAACCACCAGGACGTGCTCGCGGGTAAGCCGGGCGCCGCCATGAAGATGTACGACCTGCCGAAGTTCGGCAACGTCAGCTTCCTGCACTTCACCGACTGCCACGCGCAGCTCATGCCCATCCACTTCCGCGAGCCCAATGTGAACCTGGGCGTGGCCGATGCGGTGGGTCGTCCGCCGCACATCGTGGGCGAGGCGCTGCTCAAGCACTTCAAGATCCGCCCCGGCACGCCCGAGGCGCACGCCTTCACCTACCTGAATTTCGAGAAGGCCGCGAAGACCTATGGCAAGGTCGGCGGCTTCGCGCACCTGGCCACCCTGGTCAAGATGCTCAAGGCCAGCCGCCCCAATGCCATGCTGCTCGATGGCGGTGACACCTGGCAGGGCAGTGCCACCGCGCTGTGGACCAACGGGCAGGACATGGTCGACGCCTGCAAGCTGCTGGGCGTGAACGCCATGAGCCCGCACTGGGAGTTCACTCTGGGCGAGGCGCGCGTCAAGGAGATCATCGAGAAGGACTTCGCCGGCCAGCTCGACTTCCTGGCGCAGAACGTCAAGACCAACGACTTCGGCGACCCGGTGTTCAAGCCCTACGTCATCAGGGAAATGAACGGCGTGCCAGTGGCCGTGATCGGCCAGGCTTTCCCCTACACGCCGATCGCGAACCCGCGTTATATGGTGTCCAACTGGGAGTTCGGCATCCAGGACGACAACATGCAGAAGATGGTCGACGAGGTCCGTGCCAAGGGCGCACAGGCCGTGGTCGTGCTCTCGCACAACGGCATGGACGTGGACGTCAAGATGGCCTCGCGCGTGACCGGCATCGACGCCATCCTGGGCGGCCACACGCACGACGGCATGCCCGCGCCGCTGGTGGTGAAAAACGCCAAAGGCCAGACCCTGGTGACCAACGCCGGCTCCAACAGCAAGTTCCTCGGCGTGCTCGACTTCGATGTGCGCGACGGTAAGGTGCAGGACTTCCGCTACAAGCTGCTGCCCGTGTTCGCCAACCTGCTGCCGGCCGACAAAGAGATGCAGGGCTACATCGACAAGGTGCGCGCGCCCTACAAGGCCAAGCTCGACGAAAAACTCGCTGTCTCAGAAGGTCTGCTGTACCGTCGCGGCAACTTCAACGGCTCGTGGGACCAGCTCATCGTGGACGCGCTGATGGAGGCGAAGGGCGCCGACATGGCCTTCTCGCCCGGCTTCCGCTGGGGCACCACCATCCTGCCGGGCCAGGCCATCACGCGCGAGCTGATGATGGACCAGGTGGCCATCACCTACCCGACCAGCACGCTGACCGAGATGTCCGGCGAGACCATCAAGACCGTGCTGGAAGACGTCTGCGACAACCTGTTCAACCCCGACCCCTACTACCAGCAGGGCGGCGACATGGTGCGCGTGGGCGGCCTGGCCTACACCTGCGACCCGAACGCCGGGGCGGGCAAGCGCATCAGCAACATGGTGCTGAACGGCAAGCCCATCGAAGCCAGCAAGACCTACAAGGTGGCGGGCTGGGCGCCGGTGGCCGAAGGCGCCAGGGGCGAGCCGATCTGGGACGTGATGGAGGCCTACTTCAAGAACCACAAGACCATCGCGCCGCGCAAGATCAACACGCCCAGGCTGTTGGGCATGCAGGGCAACCCCGGCATGGTGGTCTGAGGTTCAGTCGCGCGATTCCAGCGCGCGGTTCAGGCGCAGCGCGCCCAGGGTGCAGGCCGCGCCCGAGAGCAGGTACAGGCTGACGAAGGCGAGTCCGAAGTGGGCCGACAGGCCCAATGCCACCAGCGGTGCGAAGGCGGCGCCGAACAGCCAGGCCAGGTCGGATGTGAGCGCCGCACCGGTGTAGCGGAAGCGCGGCGCGAAGTTGGCCGTGACCGTGCCCGAGGCCTGGCCGTAGGACAGGCCCAGCAGCACGAAGCCGATCAGGATGAACAGGTCCTGGCCCACTTCGCCCCCGTTGAGCAACATGGGCGCGAAGCCGCTGAACACGCCGATCAGCACCGCCAGGCTGCCCAGGGTCGTGCGGCGGCCATAGCGGTCGGCCAGCCAGCCCGAAGCCACGATGGCGCCCGCGCACAGGAAGGCGCCGACGATCTGCACCACGAGGAAACCGGTCACCGGCTGACCGGCGTAGATGTGGATCCACGACAGCGGGAACACCGTGACGATGTGGAGGAGGGCGTAGCTGGCCAGCGCGGCGAAGGCGCCGATGAACACGTTGTGGCCCTGTGAGCCCAGCAGCTCGGCGGTGGACACGGGCTCGAATTCCTGCCGGTTCAGCAGGCCTTCTTCCTCGTGCGCGCTCACCAGCTGCAGGCGGGCGAACAGCGCGACCACGTTGATGGCGAAGGCCACGAAGAAGGGGTAGCGCCAGCCCCAGCTGAGGAAGTCCTCCTGCGACAGGCTGCTGGTGAGGTAGGCGAACAGGCCGGCGGCCAGCACGAAGCCCAGTGGCGCACCGAGCTGGCCCAGCATGGCGTACCAGCCGCGGCGGCTGGCGGGTGCGTTCAGCGCAAGCAGCGAGGGCAGGCCGTCCCACGAGCCGCCCAGCGCCAGGCCCTGGCCCAGGCGCAGCAGCGTCAGCAGCACGATGGCGGCGCTGCCCAGGCTGGCGTGGCCCGGCAGGAAGGCCATGCCCGCGGTGCAGGTGCCCAGCACGAAGAGGGCGAGGGTGAGTTTGGTGGCGCGGCCCCAGCGGCGCTGCACCGCCATCGACAGCACCGTGCCGATGGGGCGGGTGACGAAGGCCAGCGCGAAGATGCCGAAGGCGAACAGGGTGCCGTCCAGCCGGCTCAGGTGCGGGAAGAACACCGCCGGGAACACCAGCACCGAGGCGATGCCAAAGACGAAAAAGTCGAAGTATTCCGAGGTCCGTCCGATCACCACGCCGACGGCGATGTCGCCCGGGCTGGTGTGTTCGTGGGACGGGGCGGCGGGCTGGCGGGGCGTGGCGCCAGGGGTTTCAAGGCTGTGGCTGGGCATGTGGGATTCCGGAGAGCCGATTTTGAGCGACCCCTATATCGTGACTCGAAGTCCGGCGCATTGACATAGGACAAAACGTCCAATCGAAAACGTTGCGGAAAGCCGATACATTCCCGCCGATTCCGCAACTGGGGTTTTCCCGGTTCGGCTTGTCGAGAAACCCTCCTGCTCCGCATGCGCCCCACCACACCCCTCCGTCTCGCCGCCTTGCCCCTGCTCGCCAGCCTGCTGACGGGCTGCAGCAAGCTGGTCGTGCTCAACCCCGCCGGTGACGTGGCCGCCCAGCAGGGCGACCTGGTCGTGATCGCCACCGTGCTGATGCTGCTGATCATCGTGCCGGTGATCGCGCTGACCCTGTGGTTCGCATGGCGATACCGCCAGAGCAGCCAGCACGCAGAGACCGACTACGCGCCCGACTGGCACCACTCGACCAAGCTGGAACTGGTGATCTGGGCCGCGCCGCTGGTGATCATCATCGCGCTGGGGGCCATCACCTGGATCACCACCCACAAGCTCGACCCCTACCGCCCGCTGGACCGCATCTCCGAGCAGAAGGCCCTGCCCGAGAACGTGAAGCCGCTGGAGGTGCAGGTGGTGTCGCTGGACTGGAAGTGGCTGTTCGTGCTGCCCGAGCAGGGCATCGCCACCGTCAACGAGCTGGCCGCGCCGGTGGACCGCCCGATCCGCTTCACGCTGACCTCCAGCACCACCATGAACGCGTTCTACGTGCCCGACCTGGCCGGCATGATCTACACCATGCCCGGCATGCAGACCGAGCTGAACGCGGTGATCAACAAGCCTGGCGTGTTCCGCGGCCTGTCCTCGCACTACAGCGGCGCCGGCTTCTCGGGCATGAACTTCCGCTTCCACGGCCTGAGCGAACAGGACTTCACCCAGTGGGTGGCCAAGGCCAAGGCCGAGGGCCAGCCCCTGACCCGCCAGTCCTACCTGGCGCTGGCCCAGCCCAGCGAGCGCCACCCGGTGGCGCGCTTCTCGTCGGTCGAGGACGGCCTGTTCGACCGCGTGGTGGGCCTCTGCGTGGAAGAGGGCAAGACCTGCATGCACCAGGTGATGGCGCTCGACGCCTCGCGCAACCGCGCCCACCGCAGCACCCGTGCCCTGGAAGCCGCCGCCGCGCAGGAGATCTGCTCTGCCGAGGACACGCTGCCCACGTTCACCGCCCGCCCCTGAGCACCGACCGACCCGTTCACCCAAGACACCACCATGTCCGCTGATCCTTCTTCCGTTTCCAACCACTGGCTGCTGGGGCGCCTGACCTGGGACTCGATCCCGATGACGCACGAGCCCATCCTCCTGTGGACCTTCGTGGCCGTGGTGCTCGGCGGCCTGGGCGTGCTCGCCCTGCTGACGAAATTCCGCCTGTGGGGCCCGCTGTGGCGCGACTGGTTCTGCAGCATCGACCACAAGAAGATCGGCATCATGTACATGATCCTGGGCCTGGTGATGCTGCTGCGCGGCTTCGCCGACGCGATCATGATGCGCCTGCACCAGGCCATGGCCTTCGGCGACAACCTGGGCTATCTGCCGCCGCACCACTACGACCAGATCTTCACCGCCCACGGCGTGATCATGATCTTCTTCGTGGCCATGCCGCTGGTCACCGGGCTGATGAACTACCTGGTGCCGCTGCAGATCGGCGCGCGCGATGTCGCCTTCCCGTTCCTCAACAACTTCAGCTTCTGGATGACCACGGCCGGCGCGGTGCTGGTGATGGTCTCTCTGTTCCTGGGCGAGTTCTCCACCTCGGGCTGGCTGGCGCTGTCCAACCTCGGCAACCAGAACCCCGGCGTGGGGCTGGACTACTACATCTGGTCGCTGCAGATCGCCGGGGTGGGCACCACGCTCTCGGGCATCAACCTGCTGGTGACCATCGTGAAGATGCGTGCGCCGGGCATGGGCCTGATGCGCATGCCGGTCTTCACCTGGACCGCACTGTGCACCAACGCGCTGATCGTCGCTTCCTTCCCCATCCTCACGGCCGCACTGGTGCTGATGAGCCTGGACCGCTACGTCGGCACCAACTTCTTCACCAACGAGCTGGGCGGCAACCCCATGCTCTACGTGAACCTGATCTGGATCTGGGGCCACCCCGAGGTCTACATCCTGATCCTGCCGGTGTTCGGCATCTTCTCCGAGGTGGTCGCCACCTTCAGCGGCAAGCGCCTGTTCGGCTACACGTCGATGGTCTACGCCACGGTTTGCATCACCATCCTGTCCTACCTGGTGTGGCTGCACCACTTCTTCACCATGGGCTCGGGCGCCAGCGTGAACTCGTTCTTCGGGATCACGACCATGATCATCTCGATCCCCACGGGCGCGAAGATCTTCAACTGGCTGTTCACCATGTACCGCGGCCGCATCCGCTTCGAGGTGCCGATGCTGTGGACGGTGGGCTTCATGGTCACCTTCGTCGTCGGCGGCATGACGGGCGTGCTGCTGGCCGTGCCACCGGCCGACTTCGTGCTGCACAACTCGCTGTTCCTGATCGCTCACTTCCACAACGTGATCATCGGCGGCGTGGTGTTCGGCCTGTTCGCCGGCATGGTGTACTGGTTCCCCAAGGCCTTCGGCTTCCGGCTCGACGACTTCTGGGGCCGCGTGTCCTTCTGGTTCTGGCTGGCCGGCTACTGGTTCGCCTTCACGCCGCTGTACGTGCTGGGCCTGATGGGCGTGACGCGCCGCGTCAGCCACTTCGAGGACCCGTCGCTGCAGATCTGGTTCCAGATCGCCCTGTTCGGCGCCGTGCTGGTGGCCATCGGCATCGCCAGCTTCCTGGTCTGCATCGCCGTCAGCTTCCTGCGGCGCGAGCAGCTGCGCGACCACACGGGCGATCCGTGGAATGGCCGCACGCTGGAGTGGGCCACCTCGTCGCCCCCGCCCCAATACAACTTCGCCTTCACCCCGGTGGTGCACGACATCGACGCCTGGGCCGACATGAAGAAGCACGGCTACCAGCGCCCGCTGTCCGGCTTCAAGGCCATCCACATGCCGCTGAACACCGGCGCCGGTGTGGTGCTGTCGGCGCTCTCGCTGGTCTGGGGCTTCGCGCTGATCTGGCACATGTGGCCGCTGGCCATCGCCTCGTTCGCGGCCATCGTGCTCGCGGCCATCGTGCACACCTTCAACTACCAGCGCGACTACCACATCCCCGCGTCCGAAGTGACCGCCACCGAACACGCACGCACCCAACTGCTGGCCCGCCATGTCTGACATCGCCCTCACCCCCGGCGCCGCGCGCGCCTACCACCTCGACCGCGAGCAGCACCCCGAGAACGGCACCGCGCTGGGCTTCTGGCTCTACCTGATGAGCGACTGCCTCATCTTCGCGGCGCTGTTCGCCACCTACGGCGTGCTCGGCCGCAGCTACGCCGGCGGTCCCGGCGGCGCCGAGCTGTTCGATCTGAAGCTGGTGGCGATCAACACCGCCTTCCTGCTGCTCTCGTCCATCACCTTCGGTTTCGCCATGCTGCAGCAGCAGCAGGGCAAGGTCGGCGGCACGCTGGGCTGGCTGGCCGTCACCGGCGTGTTCGGCCTGTGCTTCCTGGGCGTGGAGCTGTACGAATTCGCCCACCTGATCCACGAAGGCGCCACACCGCAGAGCAGCGCCGCCATGTCGGCCTTCTTCACCCTGGTCGGCACGCACGGCCTGCACGTCACCTTCGGCTGCATCTGGCTGGTGGTGCTGATGATCCAGATCGCCCAGCGCGGCCTGACGCGCGAGAACAAGCGGCGCCTGATGTGCCTCTCGATGTTCTGGCACTTTCTGGACGTGGTCTGGATCGGCGTCTTCACCTTTGTCTACCTGATGGGAGTGCTGTGAGCACCGCCCGGCCGCCCGAAGGGGCTCGCACCGCAGGCCGCAAGGCCGGAGGATTTCTATGAGCGCGCACGACACCGCAATCCACCACGGCGGTCATCACGATGACCACGGCCACGGCCACGGCCACGGCCATGACGAAGATGGCGCCCCGCACAGCAGCTTCTCGGGCTACATGGTGGGCTTCGTGCTCTCCATCATCCTCACCGCCATCCCGTTCTGGCTGGTCATGGACGGCGTCATCACCCACCGGCCCACAGCGGTGATGGTGCTCGGCGCTTTCGCGGTGGCCCAGATCCTGGTGCACATGGTGTGTTTCCTGCACATGAACGGCAAGGTCGAAGGCGGCTGGACTCTGCTGTCGACCATCTTCACCGTGGTCTTCGTGGCCATCGCCATCGCCGGTACGCTCTGGGTCATGTTCCACATGAACGAGAACATGATGCCGGCGCACGGCGGCCACGCCGCCCACACGCCCGCCGCGGCGCCGCACAGCACCCCATGACGCTGCGACGCGCCCTGCTGGCCGGAGCGGGCGCGCTGCTGTGCGGGCTGTTCCTGGCGCTGGGCGCCTGGCAGGTCCAGCGCCTGGCCTGGAAGAACGATCTCGTGGCCCGTGTGGCCGCGCGGACGCACGCCGAGCCGGTGGCCGCACCCGGCGCGGACACCTGGCCGGCGCTGCAGGCCGACCCCGCCGCCGAGGAGTACCGGCGCGTGCGCCTCAGCGGCGAGTTCCTGTACGGCGCCGAGCAGCTGGTGCAGGCCGTCACCGAGCGCGGCGCGGGCTTCTGGGTGATGGCGCCGCTGCGAACCGCCGACGGCTCCGTGGTCTGGATCAACCGCGGCTTCGTGCCCTCGGCTTCCCAGTGGCAGACCCGGCGCGAGGCCGCCCGCTGCACCGGCCCGGCGACCGTCACCGGCCTGCTGCGGCGCACCGAACCCGGCGGCGGCTTCCTGCGCCGCAACGACCCGGCGGCTGGGCGCTGGTTCTCGCGCGACGTGCAGGCGCTGTCGGCGGCCGCAGGCCAATCACCCGCCAAGGTGGCGCCGTATTTCGTCGACGCCGGGGCCGACGCGCCCTGCGCAACGCCCGACGGGCCAGTGGGTGGGCTCACCGTGCTGCGCTTCTCCAACAACCACCTGGTCTACGCGCTGACCTGGTTCGCGCTGGCCGCGATGACCGTGGCCGCCACGGTCTTTGTGCTGCGCGACGGTGCGCGGCGGCGGCTTCCCGGACAATCCGGAGCCTCCTCCTGATGTATCTGGTCGGCACCGCAAGCCCCATGGTGACTGTCGCAAACCCGTCGTACGCCGCCGTCGGTCCGGACCAGGCGGCGGGCCTGAAGAACCTGCAGCAGCTGATCCAGCTGCGCTGGATGGCCCTGTTCGGCCAGATCGCGACGGTGGCGGTGGTGGCCCATGGCATGGACATCCCGATCCCCGAGCACATCATGTACGCGGTGCTGGCGGGGCTCGGTGCGTTCAACCTGCTCTCGCTGCTGCGCTGCCGCTCGCCGCTGCCGGTGACCGGCCCCGAGCTGCTGCTCACCCTGCTGGTGGATGTGGGCGCGCTCACCGCCTTGCTCTACCTCAGCGGGGGTGCCACCAACCCCTTCGTGTTCCTGTTCCTGCTGCAGGTGATCCTGGGCGCGGTGCTGCTGCCGGTCTGGGCCACCTGGGTCATGGTGGGCGTGACCACGCTGTGCTTCGCGGGCCTGGCCCTGTGGGCGCCGCCGCTGCCGCTGCCGCTGGACCACGACCAGGGCCTGGCCAGTCCCTACACCCAGGGCATGCTGATCTGCTTCGTGCTCAACGCCGTGCTGCTGGTGGTGTTCATCTCGCGCATCGTGGACAACCTGCGCGAGCGCGACACCCGCCTGGCCCTGCTGCGACAGCGCGCGGCCGAGGAGGAGCACGTGGTGCGCATGGGCCTGCTGGCCTCGGGTGCGGCGCACGAGCTGGGCACGCCGCTGTCCACGCTGGCGGTGATCCTGGGC
Source organism: Hydrogenophaga flava NBRC 102514 (assembly GCF_001571145.1). Classification (GTDB taxonomy): domain Bacteria; phylum Pseudomonadota; class Gammaproteobacteria; order Burkholderiales; family Burkholderiaceae_C; genus Hydrogenophaga; species Hydrogenophaga flava. The sequence continues at coordinate 293,064 of NZ_BCTF01000003.1, read as the reverse complement.
GACTGGCAGCACCTGCCCCATTTCAGCTCCGAACCCGAACTGGCCGACGACGTGGCGGAGATGCAGGCCCAGGTGGCGCGCTGCAAGGCCATCGTCAGCGGCATCCTGCTCTCGGCCGGTGAGGCGCGCGGCGAATCGTCCAGCGAGACCACGGTCTGCGCCTTCCTCGACAGCGTGGTCCAGGCCTGGTGCGAGCGGCGCAACTGCAGCGCCCTGAACTACCACAACGCCTTCGGCGACGACCTGCCCATGGTGGCCGACTCGGCCATCCAGCAGATGATCGGCAACGTGCTGGACAACGCGGCCGATGCCTCGCCGCAGGCGGTGTGGTTCGAGGCCCGCCGCGAGGACGACGCGCTGGTGCTCACCGTCTGGGACCAGGGCCCGGGCTTTGCGCCACAGCTGCTGCCGCAGATCGGCAAGCCCTACCAGAGCACCAAAGGCCATCCTGGCGGTGGGCTGGGCCTGTTTCTGGTATTCAACGTGGCACGCACGCTGGGCGGCGATGTGGTGGTGGGCAACCTGGCCGAAGGCGGGGCGCAGGTCCGCATCACGCTGCCGCTGGCCGCCATCACCCTGGCCGAGGACGCGCCCCATGGCATCTGACGACACCGCTTCTGCGCAACGCCTGCTCATCGTCGAGGACGACGCGGCCTTCGCGCGTACACTGGCCCGTTCCTTCGAGCGCCGCGGCTACGAGGTGCGCGTGGCTGCCAGCCTGGATCAGCTCACCACCGTGCTGGCCGGTGGCTACGCGCCCACCCGCGCGGTGGTGGACCTAAAGCTCCAGGGCGAGGCCTCGGGCCTGGCCTGCGTGCGCACGCTGGTGGCGCACGACGAAGGCATGCTCATCGTGGTGCTGACCGGCTTCGCCAGCATCGCCACCGCGGTGGAAGCCATCAAGCTCGGCGCCTGCCACTACCTGGCCAAGCCCTCCAACACCGACGACATCGAGGCCGCGTTCGGCCGCTCCGAAGGCACGACCGAGGTCGCGCTGACCAGCCGGCCCAGCTCGATCAAGACCCTGGAGTGGGAGCGCATCCACCAGGTGCTGGCCGAAACCGGCTTCAACATTTCCGAGACCGCCCGCCGCCTGGGCATGCACCGCCGCACCCTGGCGCGCAAGCTCGACAAGCAGCAGGTGAAGTGAGGCGGGTGGTACCCCGTCAGCGCTTCGCCTCGGCCCGTTTCAAGATCTCCTCGGGCGTGCCGTTCCAGACCTCGAAGAAGCCCTCACTCTGCTTCACCTGCATCCAGGTCGACCACTTGGTGCGCGCCAGCGCCGGGTCGGTGACGGCCAGGTTCTTCTGCTCCACGCCCAGGGCCAGTGAGCCGCCGCGCTGGTAGCCCGGTTGCGCCTGGGCCTGCTTCACCATCGCCTGCACCTTCTTCAGCTCGGCCTGCGTGGCCGGTGGCAGGCTGTAGACCAGCCAGCGGCGGCCAGGGCCGGGCGCGTCCAGGCCCAGCGTGGCCCCGCTGGCGGTGGTCATGGCCAGCGGCAGCTGGCGGTCCACCGGCGCGAACGCGCCCTCGACTTTTGGCTTGAGCTGGATGTGAAGCAGGGGCACGGCGCCAGCCGGTGGCACCACGCGCGCGTCCACCTGCAGCGCGGCCATGAACTGCGCCGGGTCGGCCTCCAGCAGCTGGCCGGACAGCTGGGCCAGCCGGGGCAGGGAGGTGAGGGGAATGCCGCCGCAGGCCGCCAGCGCGGCGGCGCAGGCGAGCAGCAGGCTGCGGCACAACAGAAGGGGAGTGGGGTGTGACATGGGCTTGACTTTCATTGTTGGTCGGTAAAAAATTATCATAAAACAATAAAATTAAGTCAAACCCTCCCGAACGAAAGCGACCCATGAACACGACTGAATCCCATCCCGTTCCCCTGTCCTCGCAGCGCGTGCGCCGCATCAGCCGCTGGATGGTGGCGGCCTGCTGGGCGCTGCTGGTCACCCTGCCGCTGGCCCTGGTGTATTACTGGGCCACGGCCACCGAGGTCATGCTGGCCGGCCACGCCAATCTGCCTGCGCAGGCCATTGCCGCACCGCTGGCGCTGTGGCAGCGCATCGCGGGTGCTGTGGTCATGGCGCTGCCGCTGGGCCTGCTGCTGGCGGGCGTGTGGCAGGCGCGGCGCTGCTTCGGCATGTTTGCGCAGGGTCAGGTGTTCACGCTGCAGGCCACCGCGTTGCTGGGCCGCTTTGCGGGCTGGGTGGCCTGGGCCGCGCTGGCGTCCATGCTCGCCAGCAGCGCGACCTCGGTGCTGCTGACCCTGAACAACCCGCCCGGCCAGCGCCACCTCTCGGTGGGCATCGGCTCGGACCTGGTGTTCACGCTGTTCTTTGCCGGTCTGGTGTGGCTGATGGCGGCGGTGATCGCCCAGGGGCAGACGCTGGCCGAAGAGAACGAGGGTTTTGTCTGATGCCCATCACCGTGCAGCTGGACGTGATGCTGGCGCGGCGCAAGGTCAAGTCGCGCGACCTGGCCGAATTCGTCGGCATCACCGAGGCCAACATGTCCCTGCTCAAGCAGGGCAAGGTCAAGGGCGTGCGCTTCGAGACGCTGGAGAAGATCTGCGAGTACCTGCAGTGCCAGCCGGGCGATCTGCTGGTGTACGCACCCGACGGCGAGCTGCCGCCGGGCTGAGGGTCGTCAGAAGCGCAGGCCCAGGCTCAGCGAATAGCCGTTGACGCTGGCGCCACCGCTGTCGAGGTAGTTCATGTAATCCACGCTCAGCGACAGGTTGCTGGTGGGCATCAGGCGCAGGCCGCCGCCGTAGGACAGCTTCTTGTCCTCGCCCGAACCCAGGCCCTGGAAGCTGAGCTTGGTGCGCGCCATGCCGACGCGGCCGAACAGCTCGACCGGGCCGAGGCCGATCTTGGGTGCCACGTACAGGCCGTAGAGCTGGTCGATCTTGCCGCTGTAGCGCGTGCCGTTGTTGCTGTTGGTGTAGGCGCTGCTGCCCGAGTTGACGGCGCCGATGGCTTCGAGCGCCAGGCCGTCGGTGATCTGCAGGCCCACCAGCCCCCGGATCATGGCCGGGTTGGCGCTGGCGCGCAGGCCGATGACCGGCACCGACAGCTTCATGGACAGGGCGGAATAGCCCAGCTCGCCGTACACGCTCTGGGCCATGGCCGCAGGGGTGGTTGCTGCTGCCAGCAAGGCAGCCAGTGCCAAAGGTTTGAATGTCATGTCCGCTCCGCTGATGAATGAATGGTTGTGAATTTCATTCTAGGAGCTTGGTTCCGTTTGTCGAGGGTACGGATTCCATAATCCGTGCCTAATGCACACCCTCGAACAACTGCGGCGCGGCGACCTGGCCGGCGCCACCCGCCTGGACCTCTCCTGCGGTCTGTCCGAACTGCCCGCCGAGGTGCTCGGCCTGGCCGATTCGCTGGAGGTGCTCAACCTCAGCGGCAACCGCCTGACCACACTGCCCGCATGGTTGCCGCGGCTGCAGCGGCTCAAGGTGATCTTCGCGTCGGACAACCCCTTCGCCACGCTGCCCGAGGTGCTGGGCGACTGCCCGGCGCTGGAGATGGTGGGCTTCAAGGCCTGCCGCATCACCCGGGTGCCCGCCGCCGCGCTGCCGCCGGCCCTGCGCTGGCTGATCCTCACCGACAACGCCATCGAGACCCTGCCCGATGCGCTGGGCGAGCGGCCGCGCCTGCAGAAGCTCATGCTCGCCGGCAACCGGCTGCAGGCCCTGCCCGAAGGGCTGGCCGGTGCGCAGCGGCTGGAACTGCTGCGCATCTCGGCCAACCGCTTTGAGCGGCTGCCCGACTGGCTGCTGCGCCTGCCGCGCCTGTCGTGGCTGGCGCTGGCCGGCAACCCGCTGGGCTGGGCGGTGCCGCCGCTGCGGCTGCCTGTGGTGAACTGGAGCGACCTGACACTGGGCGAGGCCCTGGGCGAAGGTGCCTCGGGCCGGGCTTTGCGCGCCACGGTCGCCGGGCGGCCGGACGAGCTGGCCCTCAAGCTGTTCAAGGGCGCGGTCACCAGCGACGGCCTGCCCGAGCACGAAATGGCCGCCGGTGGCGCTGCGGGGGCGCACCCCGCGCTGTGCACCCCGGTGGCCCGGCTGCAGGGCCACCCCGACGGTGCGCAGGGCATGCTGCTGCCGCTGATCCCGCCCGGGCATGTGCTGCTGGCTAGGCCGCCCAGCCTGGCCAGCTGCACGCGCGACGTGTATCCCGACGGCTGGCGCCTGGCCGCCGGGCCGGCGCTGCGGCTGCTGCGCTGCATGGCCGACGCGGTGGCCCACCTGCACGGGCACGGCGTGGTGCACGGCGACCTCTACGCCCACAACATCTTGTGGAACCCGGCCACCGGCGACGCCCTGCTCAGTGACTTCGGCGCCGCCGCCCTGCTGCCCGCCGACCAGCCGGCGCTGGCCCGTGCGCTGCAGGCGCTGGAGGTGCGGGCCTTCGGTTGCCTGCTGGAGGAACTCGGAGAGGGCCTGGATGTCACACAGGGCGAACCGGTGCATGCCATGATCGCCGGCCTGGCCCGGGCCTGCATGGCCACCGATCCCGGTGAGCGGCCAACCATGGCCGAGGTCTCGCGCCTGTTGAACAAGGAGCTTTGATGAGTTGGCTGATCCTGGGTCTGGTGCTGTTTCTGGGCGTGCATTCGGTCGCCATCGTCTCGCCCGCTGGGCGCGACCGGCTGGTGGCGCAGTTGGGCGAGGGCGCCTGGAAGGGCCTGTACGCGCTGGTCTCGGCCGTGGGGCTGGGGCTGATCGTCTGGGGCTACGGTCTGGCGCGCGAGAACCCGGTGCTGGTCTACAGCATGCCGGGCGGCATGCGCCACCTGGCGGCGCTGGTGCTGCTGCCGGTGTTCGTGCTGCTGCTGGCGGCCTACCTGCCCGGGCGCATCCAGCGCGCCACCAAACACCCCATGCTGCTGGCCGTCAAGCTCTGGGCGCTGGGCCACCTGCTGGCGCAGTCGGTCACCGGCGGCAGCCTGGCCGATATCCTGCTGTTCGGCGGCTTCCTGTTCTGGGCCGCGGCCGACCGCGTCTCGCTCAAGCGCCGCGCACAGGCTGGCACCTTGCGGACGGTGCCGGTGCTGCCCGCCAGCGGAGCCAACGACCTGATTGCGGTGGTGGGCGGGCTGGCGCTCTATGGCCTCACGGTGATCTGGGCGCACGCCGCCCTGTTTGGTGTTCGCCCGTTCGGAGGATGACGAGATGACCCCCCTGCGCCGCTTCGCGTCTTCCCCCCTGGAAGGGGGGACAGCACCTGTGGCCCGGCGAAGCCGGTTCCACGGTGCCTGCTGGATGGGGACCCTGCTGCTCGCTGCGGCTCCTGTGTTCGCCGCTTCTCCTCAGGCCGAGGTGGTGGCCAACGGCCTTCAGAACCCCTGGGGCCTGGCCTTCATCGGCGATGGCCGCATGCTGGTCACCGAGCGCCCTGGCCGCATGCGCATCGTCGAGCCCGACGGCCACATCGGTGCGCCGCTGGCTGGTGTGCCCAAGGTCGACGCGGTCGGTCAGGGCGGCCTGCTGGACGTGGTGGCCGACAGCCAGTTCGAGCGCAACCGCACGATCTACTTCTGCTTCTCCGAACCCGGCCAGGGTGGCAACTCCACCGCGCTGGCCTCGGCCCGGCTCTCGGATGACGCCACGAAGCTGGAAGACGTGAAGGTGGTCTTCAGCCAGAAGCCGAAGTTCGCCAGCCGGGTGCATTTCGGCTGCCGCATCGCCGAGGCCAAGGACCACACCCTGTTCCTCACGCTGGGCGACCGCTTCCAGCGCATGGACGACGCGCAGACCCTGGACAACCACCACGGCAAGGTGGTGCGCCTGCGCAAGGACGGCAGCGCGCCGCCCGACAACCCCTTCACCACCAAACCCGGCGCGCTGCCCGAGATCTGGAGCTACGGCCACCGCAACCTCCAAGGAGCGGCCATCGGGCCGGACGGCCGGCTCTGGACCAGCGAACACGGCCCTCAGGGAGGCGACGAGATCAACCGCCCCGAGGCCGGCAAGAACTACGGCTGGCCCGTCATCACCTACGGTGAGAACTACGGCGGCGGCGCCATCGGCGAGGGTCTCAGCACCAGGGACGGCATGGAACAGCCGCTGCACTACTGGGTGCCCTCGATCGCGCCCTCCGGCATGGCCTGGGTCACCAGCGAGCGCTACGGCAAGGACTGGAAGGGCAGCATGCTGGTGGGCTCGCTCAAGTTCCGCTACCTGGTGCGGCTGAAGTTCAACGGCACCAAGCTGGTGAAGGAGGAGAAGCTGCTGCCCGACCTCAACCAGCGGGTGCGCGACGTGCGCCAGGGGCCGGACGGTCTCATCTACCTGCTCACCGACCACGTCCGGGGCCAGCTGCTGCGCCTGCAGCCGCACTGAGGGTACTTTCCGGTCCGCGCTGCCGAGGCCGTTGGCCTACGCGTACCCCACCCAGCCCCGGAAGCTCAGTCCCGCATAGAACAGCGCGACCCGCTGGAAACCGGCCTCGCGCAGGAGCGCCTCGTCCTCTTCTGGCGAGAGGATCGACAGTTGCGATTGCATCGCCTGCAGGGACGTTTCTGCGGCGGCGGCCGGCGTTCCCGCGAAGGCCAGGTGCCGCGACAGCCAGAGGGACCGCTCGGGCTCGGCGGAGGGAATGCTGATGTGCACCACGACAAAGGGCGCGCCTGCCTTGAGGCGCTGGCGCACTGCGCGCAGCGTCGCCAGCTTGTGCGCGTGCGGGATGAAGTGGAAGACGAGCAGCGATGTCGCGCCGTCGAACGGCCCTGGCGGGGCCACATCGATGCGGCCTTCGTGGAGGACCACCCGACTCCGGTAGGGTTGAACGGTCTGCTCTGCCAGCGTCAGCATGTCCCTCGATGGGTCGACGCCGTCGAAGCGCCACCCGGGCTGTTCGCGGGCCAGCGCGTCGATCTCCATGCCGCCGCCGGCGCCAAGCACGAGGATGCGTGCATCGGGCGGGACCTGCTCGGCCAGCAGCAGCCCCACCATGCGGTGCAGGCTGGCAAAGCCCGGCACCTGCCTCGGTGGTCCGTCCAGGTAGGGGTGGATCGTGGTGGGTGTTCCGCTGGTGTTCATGGGTGGGTCTCCGAGTTGGCTTCTGGCCCGCGCACCGCGACAAAAGCCAGCAGCAGCGACATCACGACCACGCCGACCCACATCGCCTGCTTCCAGCCCTGGACGAAGGCCTCTTGCGCGCTTCGGTAGACCAGGGCGGCGTGGGGGCCTGCCTCGCGGGCCATGTCCTGCGCGGTGCCGAACTCCCGGGTGACGTCGTTGAGTGCGGAGGCCACGCCCTGCTGTTCGCGGGGCAGCGAGGAGGTGATGGCCTCCGTGGCAGGCGCCATGGCCAGCCCCATCCCGGTTCCCATGGCGACCATGCCCGGGAGCACCGAGAGATAGCCGCCCTCGACCGACACCAGGGCCGCCATGAGGGCCAGACCGGCGCCACCGAGCAGGATGCCTGCGGCCAGGGTGTGCTTGGGTCCGATGCGGCGGGTCAAGCGCGGGGCGACGCTGGAGAAGGCCATCATCAGGATCGCCATCGGCATGAGCGCCACCGTGGCGCGCAGACCAGACCAGCCCAGTACGGACTGGAAGAAGGGGTACAGAACAATGAACACCCCCGCCTGCACCCCGAACCACGTCAGGAGCGCCACCGCGCCGCTGCTGAGGCTGCGTTGGCGGAACAGGCGGATGTCCAGGATGGGTGCTGGTTGGCGCCGCTCCCAGCCGATGAACGCCGCGGTGGCACCAAGACCGACCAGCAGCCCGGCAAGCACCGCTCCGTCGGTCCAGCCCAGCCGGGGGCCCTCGTGCAGAAAGAAGATCAGCCCCACGATCGCCACGACGGACAGCAGCGAGCCCACCACATCGAGCGGGTGGGTGAAGCGCTCCCTGGAGTTCGGCAGACGAAGCCCGGCCATGACCGCCGCCACGATGACCAGCGCCACGGGCAGCGCAAACAGCCAGCGCCAGGACAGCAGGTCGACCAGGACGGCGGAGAGGAACATGCCCAGCACGCCGCCACCGCCCGCCACCCCCGTCCACACGCCGATGGCCCTGGAGCGCTCTTCAGCGGGAAACACCGATGTGATGACCGAGAGGGTGACCGGCATGATGCACGCCGCCCCGACGCCGCCGAGCAGGCGTGCGGCCAGCATCACCGAGGTGCTGGTTGCCAGCGCCGACAGCACATTGGCCACGCCGAACACCAGCAGACCCGCCAGCAACACCGGCTTGCGGCCCCAGCGGTCGCCCGCGGCGCCCAGGGGCAGCAGCAGGGCCGCCAGGCTGATGGTGTAGGTGTTGATGATCCAGAGCACCTCGGCCTGAGTGGCGTGCAGGTCCCGTGCGAGGTGCGGCTGGGCCACGTTCAAACCCGTCACGGCGGCAATCACCGCCATGAGTGCGATGCACACGGTCAACAGGATGCCCTGGCGCTGGCGCGCGCCATGCACGGTGAGGTCCGCGTGGTCCGGTGTGGCCGGCACCTTGTCCTGGTTGGGTGGGTTCAGCTGTGGCATTGAATATCATGAATCATCAAAAGCAACTTGATCATACATGATCAAATATCAGTTGATGTTTCATGACGGGAAAAACGGATGAACAAGGACACGCGCCTGTCCGACGTGCTGCATGTGCTGCTGCACCTGGGGCATGCGAAGGAGCCCATCACCTCCGAGGTGCTGGCCAGGAGCATGGGAACCAACCCCGCCGTGTTCCGGCGGACCATGGCGGGCCTGCGGGCGGCGGGCTACGTCAGCGCCGAGAAGGGCCACGGCGGCGGGTGGCTGCTGGCCAGGCCCCTGCAGGAGATCTCCCTGCTCGATGTCTACATCGCCCTGGGCCGGCCCACCCTGTTTGCCTTCGGCAACCGCGAGCGCGACCCGGCTTGCCAGGTGCAGGAACGTGTCAACGCGGTGCTGGCGGACAGCATGGCGCAGGCCGAAGCACTGTTTGTCCAGCGCTTTGCAGAGGTCTCACTCGCCGAGCTCGCACCGAAGGCACTGTCGAAGGCTGCCAAGCCCTGCTGACCGGCGGGCGGCCTCATGCGGCAGGCCGCGCCACGCCCTCCAGATAGGCGCGGCACATCACCACCAGCTGGCGGCGCAGCTTGCGCGCCTCGGTGGGCCGCAGGTGGCGCTCGAAGGCGTTCCGCACTGCGCCAAACACGACGGTGACGAGCGTGAGATTCACGCTTTTGAGATCGGCGAACGTCGCGTCGCTCGCGCTGGCGAGCATCGCCGAGGTGGCCGCGTTCGCCCGGCTGGCGAAGGCATCGATCATCGCCTGGTTGTCCAGCTCGGCGACAGAGCGGTAGAGCGCCCGGGTCACGTCCGCGCGCTCCATCTTCGCTCGCCAGTAGGTGTCGATCAGCGCTTCCACCATCTCGCCGATGGGGCGGCCCCGACAGGCCTGGCAGGTGGCTTCGATCCTCGCGGCCAGGGCCTCCAGATAGCGCTCGTTGAGCGCATAGACCAGCGACTCCTTGTGCGGGAAGTACTGGTACATCGTGCCGACAGACACACCCGCCCGCTCGGCCACCTTGGTGGTGGTCAGCCGGTGCATGCCGTCCGCGACCAAAAGCTGAATGGTGGCCTCAAAAATCGCGTCCAGCGTGAACGCCGATCGGGCCTGGCGCGGCGTCTTTCTTGGGTTCAGCGAGCGTGAAGTGGTGGAAGCCAAAAGCGAATCCTCAAACTGAATGATTCTTCATATAGTGCCGGCGTTGCATTTTCTCTGAAAGGACTTCTTGCATGACCACAAATCGCATTGCACTCGTCACCGGCGCGAACAAAGGCATCGGACTCGAAATCGCCCGGCAGCTGGCACAGGCCGGCGTCTACGTCCTCATCGGCGCCAGGGACGACGACCGCGGCCGCACCGCCGTCGCTGATCTTGCCCGCCAGGGACTGGCCTCCCAGGCTCTGCAACTCGATGTCACGGACGCAGCGAGCATCAGCGCCGCTGCGCTGGCGATCCGGAACGAGCACGGCAGGCTGGACATCCTGGTCAACAACGCCGGCATCTTCGATGCGACCGATGGCCCGCCGGGCAAGGCCTCGATGGACGCCGTGCGCCGGGTGTTCGAGACCAACTTCTTCGGTGCCCTGGCGGTGACGCAGGCGATGCTGCCGCTGCTGCGGGAAGCCCCAGCCGCGCGCATCGTGAACCTGTCGAGCTCGCTCGGTTCGCTCACGCTCAACGGCGACCCGTCGTCGACCTACTATGCGGCGCAATACATCGGATACAACGCCTCCAAGGCGGCGCTGAACATGCTGACCGTGCAGCTCCGGGAGGCGTTGCGCGGCACGCCCATCGTCGTCAACTCGGTCAGCCCGGGCTTCGTCAAGACCGATCTGACCGGCTACGGCACCATGACCCCGGCCGAGGGTGCGAGGCTGCCGGTGCAGCACGCCCTGGCGGGTGAGGACAACGGTGCGTTTGTCGAGCCGGGGGGCACCACACCCTGGTAAGGCCCGACAGGTCCGCCCGCAGCCCCGTGCGGTGCGCGGGGCTGATTCTGCGGCGATGGCTCAGAGGTCCTGGGCCAGGCGCAGGCCGCTGAACTGCCAGCGCGCCTCGGTCGGGAAGAAGTTGCGGTAGCTGGCGCGAATGTGGTCGCGCGGTGTGGCGCACGACCCGCCGCGCAGCACCATCTGGTTGATCATGAACTTGCCGTTGTATTCGCCCACCGCGCCCGCCCAGGGCCGGTAGCCGGGGTAGGGCAGGTAGGCGCTGGCGGTCCATTCCCACACGTCGCCGCCCATCTGCTGCAGACCCGGTTCATTGTCTGCGCTGCGCGCGAGCGGCACCGGGTGCAGGGCACCGCTGTCCTGGAAGTTGCCGCCGCCGGCCCAGCGCCCACCCAGGCGGCGGGCTGCGTGTTCCCACTCGGCTTCGGTGGGCAGCCGGACCGGTGCGCTCTGCTGCGCGGCGCTCCAGCGCGCGTAGGCGTCGGCCTCGAACCAGCTGATGTGGACCACGGGCGCGTGCGGGTCGATGGGCACGCGGCCGTGCAGGGTGAAGCTGGTCCAGCTGCCATGCTGCTCGGGGTCGCCGCCCGCTTCCTCGTTCTTTTGCCAGTAGAGCGGTGCGTTGATGCGCTGGGCGCGCAGCCAATCCCAGCCGGCGGCCATCCACCAGCGCGGGTCGCTGTAGCCGCCGTCGTCCATGAAGGCACGCCACTCGCCCTGCGTCACCAGCCGGTTCGCCAGCGCGAAGGGCCGCAGCAGCACGGCGTGGCGTGGGCTTTCGTTGTCGAAGGCGAAGCCCTCGCCGCCGTAGCCGATCTCGCCGACGCCGCCCTCGAACGCGCACCAGCGCAGGGGCTGCGGCGCCACCGGGCCCGGTGGCCGTGGCGGGTGGTAGACCGGGTCGGTCGGGTTGCACGAGAGCAGGTGCTTGATGTCGGTGAGCAGCAGCTCCTGGTGCTGCTGTTCGTGCTGCAGGCCCAGCTCGACCAGCGTGGCCAGCTCGGGCGCCAGGCCCTGCGCGAACAGCCGGGCGATGCGAGCGTCGACCTGCGCGCGGTAGGCGCGCACCTCGGCCATGCCCGGCCGTGTGATGAGGCCGCGCTGGGGCCGCGGGTGCTGATCGCCCACACCCTGGTAGTAGCTGTTGAACAGCACGCGGTAGGCCGGCTCGAACGGCTGGAAGCCGGGCTCGGCGCGTTCGAGAATGAACGTCTCGAAGAACCAGGTGGTGTGTGCCAGGTGCCACTTGGTGGGGCTGGCGTCGGGCATGGACTGCACCTGGCAGTCGGCCTCGGACAGCGGCGCGGCCAGCGCCAGCGTCTGGTCGCGCACGGCGTGAAAGCGGCGCTGTAGGGCCGACAGCGGGGTGGGCGGCGGTACGGGTGTGTTCATGGGGTCACCGCGTCATCCACCGGCGTGCGCCCAGGCTGGCGGCGTCGACGATGGCCACCAGCAGCAGCATGGCGCCCAGCACGGTGGCGGTCTTGGGCATGTGGAACAGGCCCATGTGAAAGGCTAGCAGCTGGCCCAGGCCACCCGCGCCGACCACGCCGAGCACGGCGGCGGCGCGGATGTTGTTTTCCCAGCGGTAGAGCGTGTAGCTCATCAGCTGCGGCAGCACCTGCGGCAGCGTGGCGTAGAGGAACACGCGGCCGTGGCCCACGCCCTGTGCGCGCAGCGCCTCGGCTGGGCCGGGCGGTGCGTTCTCCACCGCCTCGGCGAACAGGCGGCCGAGCACACCGGAAGTGTGCAGCGCCAGCGCCAGCGTGCCGGCCAGCGGGCCGAGGCCGGCCGAGATCAGCAGCAGCGCGGCCCATACCAGCTCGGGCACGCTGCGCAGCGCGTTGAGTAGCAGGCGCGTGGGGGCGCGGGCCCGCGCCGCGTCGCCCGCGTGCAGCCGCGCGGCGGGCAGGGCCAGCGCCAGCCCGGCCATGGCGGCCAGCAGTGTGCCCACGGCCGACATGGCCAGCGTTTCCCAGGCGGCCACGGCCACCTTGTGCAGGAAGGCGGGCGAGGTGTCGGGGGGGAAGAACTCGCCCACGAAGCGGCCCATGCTGGCCGCCGCCTCGGCCGAGAAAAACTGCGCCCACTGCAGGTCAAGCGACCAGAAGCTCGCCACCACCAGCACCAGCACCAGCAGGCCGACGGTGAACCAGCAGGCCTTGCAGCGCGCGCCGAACAGCGACGGCGGCAGCCGGTAGACCTCGTTGGCGGCGCGGGGCTTGTTCATCCCAATACCTTTCTGAGCCATGCACTGACCCGGTCCGCGAAGGCGACCAGGGCCATGAACACCAGCAGCATGGTCGCGACCTCGCCGCCGTTGAACATCTTCATCGAGTTGTCCATCTGTTGGCCCAGGCCGCCCGCGCCGACAAAGCCCAGGATGACCGAGGAGCGGATTGCGCATTCCCAGCGGTAGACGGTGTAGCTCGTCAGCTCGGCCGCGCTCGCGGGCAGCAGGCCGTAGAAGAAGGCCTGCAGGCGGCCGGCGCCGTTGCGCAGCAGGGCATCGGTGGCGTGGGTCTCGCCGCTTTCCAGGATCTCGCCGTAGACCTTGCCCAGCATGCCGCCGTAGGTGAGCGCAATCGCCAGCACGCCGGCCGTGGGACCGAGTCCGACCACGCGCACGAACACCAGCGCCCACACCAGCTCGGGGATGCTGCGCAGCACGATCAGCCCCCAGCGCGCGAGCTGGCGCAGCCAGAACGGCCCGCGCGCCATGCGGCCGGACAGTGCCGAGACCGACAGCACCCGTGTCGACAGCAGCGCCAGCGGCACCGCGATCAGCAGTGCCAGCGCCACGCCCGCGGTGGCCATGGCCACGGTGCGCCAGGTCTCTTTCAGCACCATGGTGAGGAACTCGGCCGAGTGCGCGGGCGGGAAGAAGCTGGCGATGAACTGGCCACTGACCCGCAGGCTCTGCTCTTCGAGCATCACCCAGGGCCGGAACTCGGTGGCCACCAGCAGCGGCCACAGCAGCACCAGGCCGGCGCCGGCCCAGAACAGGCGCGGCAGCCAGGCCGGGTCGCGGGTGGGCGCGTTGCGCGCGGGCAGGGCGGTGGTGGTCATGGCATCACCGGCAGTGCATGACCACGGGTTGCGGTGCCAGAGCGGGCTCAGGCAACTCGGGTGCGGGTGCCGTCAGCTCGTGCTCGTGCTGCGCGTACAGCGCGGCGAGGCGCTCGCGGCCCACCTGCGCGGCCGGCAGGTCGAAGGCGATGGCGCCGTCGCGCAGACCGACGATGCGCGGGAAATGCGCCAGGGCAACGTCCACCTGGTGCAGCGTGGCGACCAGGGTCGCACCGCGCTCGCGCGCCGCCGTCAGCAGCGTATCGACGGCCTGGCTGGCGCGGGTCGGGTCCAGGGCGGACAGCGGCTCGTCGATCAGCCAGAGCGAAGCGGGCGAGAGCAGCGCACGCGCCAGTCCCACGCGCTGGCGCTCGCCGCCCGAGAGCCGGTCGACGCGCTCGAACAGCTTGTCCGCCAGGTCGAAGCGGTCCAGTGCCTCGAACGCGGCGGGAATGTCCACCGGGTAGAACAGCGAGCGCAGGCTCTGCCAGGTGCCCATGGCCGGCAGGCGGCCGGCCAGCACGGCGGTGACCACGCGCTGGCGCGGCGGCAGCGGCGGCACCTGCGGCGCCAGGAACAGGCGCCCGCGCAGGCGCTGCAGCTCGGCGCGTGGCAGCTGCCAGGGCGCCTGGCCGTCCAGCTCCAGCACACCGGCACCGGGCGGCAGGGCGCAGGCCAGCAGCTGCAGCAGCGTGGTCTTGCCCGCGCCGCTGGGGCCGATCACCGCCAGCTGCTCGCCGGCCGCCACCTGCAGATCCAGCCCGCGCAGAGCGGGCGTGGTGCCAGCGCGGGCGGCCGGGTGCCTCGCCGTGGCGGCTTGCAGGGCGACTTTCAAGCGTTCACCCCTGCGCGGTCAGAGCAGGTCGGCGCTGCGCGCGGCGGCCTCGATGCCCTTGTAGTTGTCGGCCTTGGTCGGCACGAACTTCGTGGCGCGCTGCAGTTCCAGGATTTCCTTGCCCTCGGGCGTGGCCTTGCTCAGCGACAGGAAGGCATCGGCCAGCTTCTGGCGCGTGGCGGCGGGCATGTCGGCGTGCACCGTCCAGTTGTAGTCGTAGTAGGGCGGGGTGGTGTAGAAGACCTTGACCTTCTCGGTGTCGACCTTCTTGTCGGCGACAAACTTGTCCCACACCGAGATGTTCAGCGCACCGGCCTGCACCTTGCCCGAGGCGACGGCGGCAATCGTCGCGTCGTGCGCACCGCTGAAGGCCACGCGCTTGAAGTCCTTCTCGGGGTTCAGGCCGGCCTGCAGCAGGAAGCTGCGCGGCATCAGGTGGCCGCTGGTGGAGCTTTGCGAACCGAAGGACACGTCCTTGCCCTTGAGGTCGGTCAGGGCCTTGATGGCGGGGTCGCTGGTGATGAAGACCGACTTGAACTTCTCGTCTTCCTCGCGCTGCACCAGCGGAATCACCTTGCCGCCCGAGCGCACGTTGGCCTGCACGAAGGTGAAGCCGCCGAACCAGGCCAGGTCGACCTTCTTGTTGACCAGGGCTTCGACCGAGGCAGCGTAGTCGGTCACCGGGGTGAACTCGACCTTCATGCCGAGCTTGGCTTCGAGGTACTTCATCAGCGGCGCGGCCTTGCGCGCCAGCTCGGTGGGCGACTCGTCGGGAATCGCGGTGACGCGGAACACGGTCTGCTGCGCGTGGGCGAGCGGGGCGAGGGCGGTGGTGGCGAGCACGGCGCAGGTCAAGAGTGCGCGGCGGGTGTGGGAAATGGTCATGGGGCATCCGATCAAGAGGGACAAAGAGCGGCTATTACACCTGAAGACCGTGCTCTGGCGCCCTGGCAGGCCTGGAGCAACCAGCTGTAAGAAGCGGCCATGCGGACCGACGCAGTGTTGGTGGGCGGTTTATAAAACAGGGCCGCCGCTGCACCACCCATGGAGACGCCATGCTGTCCACCGCCACGCCTCAGTTCGTGCAGATCCACCAGAACAACGACGCGGCCCTGTGCGCCGAACTGGCCGCCGGCCTGCTGGCCGAGCCGCCGCGTGCGGCGCCCAAGTTCTTCTACGACGCGCTGGGTTCGCGCCTGTTCGACGCCATCACCGAGCTGGCCGAGTACTACCCCACCCGCACCGAGGCGGCCATCTTCGCGGCCCACGGTGCCGCCATGGCGCAGCGGGTGCCGGCGCACGCCGTGCTGGTCGACCTGGGCGCGGGCAACTGCGCCAAGGCCGCGCGGCTGTTTCCGGTGCTGCGGCCGGGCGCCTATGTGGCGGTGGACATTTCGGTGGATTACCTGCAGGACGCCCTGGTGGAGCTGCAGCAGCGGCACCGCCACATGCCCATGCTGGGACTGGGCTTGGACTTCTCGGCGCGGCTCGCGCTGCCGCCAGCTGCGGCCGACTGGCTGGAGCGGCACGACCTGGCGGCGGCGCCGCGCTGCGTGTTCTATCCCGGCTCCAGCATCGGCAACTTCGGCCCTGGCGAAGCGCTGGCGCTGCTGCGGCAGGCGCACGCGCTGTGCGCGGCCGGTGGTGCGGGCAGCGGCATCCTCATTGGCGTGGACCGGGTGAAGGACAAAGCGGTGCTGGAACCCGCCTACGACGATGCGCTGGGCGTCACGGCGGCGTTCAACCGCAACCTGCTGCTGAACGTCAACACCCTGCTGGGCAGCGATTTCGCGCCCGCGCGCTGGCGCCACGTGGCCTTCTACGACGAGGCCGCCGCGCGCATCGAGATGCACCTGGCCTCGGACGGCGCGCAGACCGTGCGCTGGCCCGGCGGCGAGCGCCGCTTTGCCGATGGCGAGCGCCTGCACACCGAGAACTCTTACAAATGGACGCCCGGGGCCTTCGAAGCCCTGTTGCGCGAGGCGGGTTTCGGCCCCGCCACGCACTGGACCGACGGGCGCGGCTGGTTCAGCGTGTTCTGGGCACCGGCGGTGTGAACGTCGCAGCGCTCACACCAGCGCGACCGAGCGGAACCCGGCCACGATGTCGTTGCGCTCGGGTGTGAAGTAGTTGCGGTACTGGGGGTGGCGCATGCGCGGCACGGTGAAGGCGCTGGCGCCCTTGAGCACCGGCCGGCCGTCGAACCAGGGCTGCGAGTAGTCCCCGTAGGGGTGGGGCGTGAAACTCGGGAAGGGCGCGAACGGGCTGGCGGTCCATTCCCATACCTCGCCCCAGCGGAAGCTGGGCTGCTGCGCCGCCACCTCCCACTCGGCTTCGGTCGGCAGCCGCCGCTCGGCCCAGGCACACCAGGCCTGCGCCTCGAAGGCGCTGAGGTGGCGGGCCGGAGCGGACAGGTCCAGCGCCTCCCATTGGCCAAAGCGCTGCTGCTCCCAGCCCTGGGGTGTCTGGCGCAGGTGGCGCGGGGCCTGCCGTTCGCCAGAGAGGCGCCAGATCCAGCCCGGCGCGCTCCAAAAGCGGCGCTGCGCATACGAACCGCTTTCGACAAAGGGCAGGAACTGCGCCCAGCTCACCGGCTGTGCGTCGATCTCGAAGGCGCCGACGGGCACTTGGTGCGCGCCGACCTCGTTGTCGAAGGCGAAGCCCGGGCCGCTGCGGCCCAGCGTCCAGGTGGTGGCATCGACGCCCAGCGAACGGGTTGTGTGCGCACCGCGACCGACCGGCGGCAAGCGGACCACGGGATCGAGGCCCAGCGTCTGCGCCATGTACATCGCGGCCTCGGCATGCATGTCCTCGTGGAACAGGGCGAGCCGGAAGAAGTAGAGGCCGTCGTCGTCTTCGGGCGCCTCGTCCAGCAGCGCCAACGTGTCGGCCTGGCTGGCCATCAGGTCGGCGCGCACCGCGTCGGCATCGGGCAGCGGCAGTTGCCAGCGCCGGTCGTGCGGCACTTCGCTGGAGTGGTAGAGCGCGTCCGCATCGACGCCCCGGGTGGCCTGGCGTGCGGGTGAGCGTGGGGCCTTCGGGTCGGCCGCCACACCCCGTTCGCGCTGGGGGTTCCGCACCAGCCACCAGTCGGCGAACCAGCCGATGTGGCCCAGCTCCCACAGCGGCGGGTTGAGCTCGGGCGTGCAGGGCGCACGCAGCCCGGGGCCGAGCGCGGCGAGGTAGGCGTCGAACAGCGCCAGGCTGCGTTCGCGCGCGTCCTGCAGCGCCTGCGCCAGCACGGCCTTGCCGCCACAGCGCAGGGCGTCTGCTTCGGACACAATCGCTGGGCTCTGTGGTTCCGTCATGAAAAAACCCTCCCTGTGTCTCGTGACGCCAGCGCTGGCCGAGGCCAACAACGGCAACTGGCAGACCGCGCACCGCTGGGCGCGGTTGATCGCGGGCCATTATGAGGTTCGGGTGGTGACGGCGTGGCCCGATGACCGCACGGCCGACGACGGTACCGACCTGCTGCTGGCGCTGCACGCGCGCCGCTCGGCCGACAGTGTGGCCGCCTGGGCCCAGGCCCATCCCGACCGGCCGCTGGTGCTCGCGCTCACAGGCACCGACCTCTACCGCGACATCCTGATCGACGCCCGCGCACAGCGCTCGCTGGTGCTGGCGCACCGCCTCATCGTGCTGCAGGAGCGGGCGCCGATGGCCCTGCCCGAGGCCCACCGCGGCAAGTGCCATGTGGTGTTCCAGTCGAGCACACGGCGCCAGACCCTGGACAAGACGCACCAGCATCTGCGCGCGGTGGTGGTGGGGCACCTGCGCGAGGAAAAATCACCGCAGACCGTGTTCGAGGCCGCGCGGCTGCTGGCGCCCGACGAAGGCATCCTGATCGACCACATCGGCAATGCCCTCGACCCTGCGCTGGCCGATCTGGCGCGCGCCACGGCCGCGGCCTGCCCGCACTACCGCTGGCTGGGTGGCCAGCCGCACGAGGCCGTGCGCCGCCGCATCCAGCGCGCCCACCTGCTGGTGCATCCCAGCCGCATGGAAGGCGGCGCCCATGTGATCATGGAAGCCGCACTCAGCGGCACGCCGGTGCTGGCCTCATACATGGATGGCAACGTGGGCATGCTGGGGCCGGACTACGGCGGCTACTTTCCGGTGGGTGATGCGGCGGCGCTGGTGGCGCGGCTGCGCACATGCCGCCAGGACATCGCGGAGCGCGGTGGCGCGCTGGCCGCCCTGCAAGCACAATGTTCGGCCAGAGCGCCGCTGTTCGAGCCGGCGGCCGAGCGGGCCGCCCTGCTGCGGGCGCTGGCCGGGTCTCGCTGAGACTGGCTGACTTGGCCCGCCGGATCGATTCGTCCCAACCCACGGAGACCCCGAATGAACGCCCCGTACCTGCCCGCCCACACCGAGCCCCGCCTGACCAGCCTCTCGCACGGCGGCGGCTGCGGCTGCAAGATCGCGCCTGGCGTGCTCAGTGAAATCCTCAAGGGCACCAGCGCCATGCCCATTCCGAAAGAGCTGCTGGTCGGCATCGAGACCGCGGACGACGCCGCCGTCTATCAGCTCAACGACGAGCAGGCACTGATCGCCACCACCGACTTCTTCATGCCCATCGTCGACGACCCGTTCGACTTTGGCCGCATCGCCGCCACCAACGCCATCAGCGACGTTTACGCCATGGGCGGCACGCCCATCATGGCGCTGGCCCTGGTGGGCATGCCGATCAGCGTGCTCAGCACCGAGACCATCGGCAAGATCCTCGACGGCGGCCGCGCGGTCTGCAGCGCGGCCGGCATCCCCATCGCCGGCGGCCACACCATCGACTCGGTAGAACCCATCTACGGCCTGGTGGCCCTGGGCCTGGTACACCCCAAGCGCGTCAAGCGCAACGCCGACGCGAAGGTGGGCGACCGCCTCGTGCTGGGCAAGCCGCTGGGCGTGGGTGTGCTCTCTGCCGTGCTGAAGAAGGACGCGCTGTCCGCCGATGGCTACGCGCAGATGATCGCCAACACGACCAAGCTGAACACGCCCGGCCCCGACCTCGCCGCCATCGCCGGCGTGCACGCGCTGACCGACGTGACCGGCTTCGGCCTGGCCGGCCACGCGCTGGAGATGGCGCGCGGCTCGGACACCACGGTGCAGCTCGACATGGCCCGCGTGCCGCTGATCGGCGGTGTGCGCGACCTGGCGGCACAGGGCATGGTGACCGGCGCCAGCGGCCGCAACTGGGCCGCGTACGGTGGCGAGGTGCGGCTGGCCGCGTCGCTGCAGCCGGTCGACCAGGTCCTGCTGACCGACCCGCAGACCAGTGGCGGCCTGCTGGTGGCCTGCTCGGCCGGTGCGGTGGACGAGGTGCTGGCGGTGTTCCACCGGCACGGCTTCGACGCCGCGGCGGACGTGGGCGAGATCGTGCCGGCGCAGGCCGGTGGTGTGCGGCTGCAGGTGGGCTGAACGTCCGGCCCGGCAGAGGGGATCGACGATGGCCTCCGCCTTCATTGACCACGCGGCGTACCTGGCCGCGCAGCCCGAGGCGGTGCAGCCGCTGCTGCGCGAGATCCTGGCGCGTGTGCAGGCTCAGCTGCCCGATGCACGCCCCTGCATCAGCTATCAGATGCCGGCCTTTCGCGCCGGGCCGGGCCAAGGCCGGGTGTTCTTCTACGTTGCGGCGTTCAAGAGCCACATCGGTGTCTACCCGCCGGTGGCGGACGACGCGGTGCTGGTGGCCGAACTCGCGCCCTGGCGCAATGAGAAGGGCAACCTCGCGTTCCCGCTGAACCAGCCCGTGCCGCTGGACCTGATCGACCGTGTGGCGCTCGCGCTGCACGCGCAATACACCTCTGCCTCACCGAAAGGAGCCCCATGACACGCCGAACCCTCAAGACCGCGACCAGCCTGGGTCGCAAGACGATGGAAACCGCCATGGCGGCGCCGCAGGTGGTGGCCCACCGCGTGGGCCGCATGGCCACGACCGGCCCCAACCCGTCCCGCCGCGACCAGAAAGAGTTCGCCGGCATGGTGGCCGAGAAGCAGCAGGCCTTCGTGCAGTCGTGGATGGCGATGGCGGCCGAGTCCCTGCGGCTGCAGCAGCAGGTCTGGTCGTCGCTCTGGACCGTCGGGCTCACGCCCTGGCCACGCAAGCCCGCCGCGTCGCTGACCGCAGCGCGCCGCATGCAGTCGGCGGCGGTGTCCATTGCCGAGAAGGGGCTGGCGCCGGTGCACCGCAAGGCGGTGTCCAACGCCAAGCGGCTGTCGAAGGTGAAGCGATGAGCGCGCCCCGCATCCTGGTGTTCGACATCTTCGGCACCGTCGTCGACTGGCACGGCTCCATCGTGCGCGAGGTAGGTCAGCGCTTTCCGCAGGTCGACGCCGATGCCTTTGCGATCGCCTGGCGCGCCGGCTACCAGCCGGCGATGGAAGCGGTGCGCTCGGGCGGACGCGGTTTCGTGAAGCTCGATGTGCTGCACCGCGAGATCCTCGACGGCCTGCTGCCGCGCTTCGGTCTGGTCCACCTGGGCGAGGCCGAGCGCGCCGAGCTCAACCGCGTCTGGCACCGGCTCGCCGCCTGGCCCGACAGCGTGGCCGGGCTCGCGCGTCTGAAGACGCGCTTCACCATCTGCAGCCTGTCCAACGGCAACCTGGGCCTGCTCACCGATATGGCCAAAGCGGCCGGCCTGCCCTGGGACTGCGTGCTCGGCGCCGAGGTGTTCCGAGCCTACAAGCCCGACCCGCGGGTCTACCTGGGTGCGGCCGAGGTGTTCGACGCCAGGCCGGATGAGGTGCTGATGGTGGCCGCGCACCACGACGACCTGGCCGCCGCCCGAGCGAACGGGCTGATGACCGCCTACATCGAACGCCCGCTGGAATTCGGTGTCGCCCACCCCAAGGACGTGTCACCCCAGCCGGGCAACAGCCTGCACGCGCGCGACCTGCTGCACCTGGCCGACCAGCTGGGTTGCTGACCCCGGCGGGTTGAAAGGCCTCACATTCCCCGGGCCAGCCGGTGCAGCCACTGCACCGACCCTTCGCCCATGGCCAGGCTGCTCTGTGCCAGTTGCAGGATCTGCGCCTTCGGGCCGCCTGTGCGGATGTGGTCCATGGCTTGACGGGTGATCTGACCCAGTCTGACGCAGCCAATGGCGGGCGCGCTTCCTGCGATGCAATGGAGTGGCTCTTCCAGGCCTTCTACGTCGTTGGCGTGCAGACGGTCCCGGATGATCGACAGGTTGAGATGCAACTGGGCAGCGGCGCTGACGATGAAGTTCTTCAGGTCGGCCGGGCTGAAGGCGGCGAAGTTGTCCATCAGCACCTCCAGTTCGTTGCTGTCTTCGTCGAGCTCCTCCGCGGCAGCCGGTTCCTGCAGAGCGGCGTGCTGCGTCTTCGCGTTGGCCACCCGTCCGATCTCTGCCATCAACTCCTCGCGTGTGAAGGGCTTCGACACATAGCCCGCAAACCCCTTCGCGAGGTAGTCCTGCTTGTCTTCCTTTCTTGCATTGGCGGTCAGCGCGATGAAGGGGCGCTGGGCCCATGCATCGCTGATCCGACGGATTTCGTCCATGGCGGCTGGCCCGTTGAGGACCGGCATGCCGATGTCCATCAGCACCACGTCGAAGTCGCTCTTTTTTGCCGCGTCCACCGCCTGCCGCCCGTCTTCGACGGTGACGAGGGTGTGGCCTGTGTCCTGGAAATAGGCTGTGAGCAACGCGCGGTTGATGCTGTTGTCGTCGGCCGCCAGCACCCTGAGTGCTGATGTTTCGGCGACTGGCGCTGTGACGGCTTGCGGCGCCGCTTCGACCGGGGCGACCGCATCTGCCGCAACGGCGTCGCAGGGAATCTCGACGGTGAATGTCGTGCCCCGCCCCAGCTCGCTTGCCACGCTGATGGAACCGCCCATGAGCGTGGTCAGCTGCTTGCAGATCGAAAGACCCAGACCGGTTCCGCTGACGTAGTTGATCGAGCTGTCGACCACCTGGTAGTACTTGTCGAAAATCTTGTCACGGACCTCCGGACGAATGCCCACGCCGCTGTCCTCGACCTGAATGCGGACGCAGCGTGCACCCTGAGGGTTGTGTGTCTCGTCCACACTCAGCTTGACGAACCCGCGTTCGGTGAACTTGATGGCGTTGCCGACCAGGTTGTTGATGATCTGGTTCACGCGCACAGGGTCCAGCGTCACCGGCAGGTCCGCAGGCACTTCCGTGATCAGTGTCAGGCCCTTGTGCCGTGCCGTGGCGTCAAAGCTGGCGGTCACGCCTTGCACCTCGGTGGTCATCTGGTAGCGCCTGGGTTGCAGCTGGAACTGTCCGCCTTCCAGCTTGGAGTAGTCCAGGATGTCGTTGAGCAGGTGCAGCATGTTGCGCGTGACAACATCGAGAAGCTCAGCGAGTTCTCGCACCTTGGGCGAGATGGGCTGTCGCTGGATTTCACCGATGAGGCCCATGATGCCGTGCATCGGTGTCCGGATCTCGTGGCTCATGCTGGAGAGAAACTCCGACCGCATGTTGGCCAGCAGTTCCGCCTTGTCCTTGGCCTCCTCGGCGATGAGCTTGCTTGCGTCCGCCTGTTCGCGCAGCCGGGCTTCCATTTCGGCCAGGGCCTTGGACCGGAAGTACAGGTCGCGGTAGCGCAACAGCATGTTGATGACCACCACGAAGATCACCAGCGCCACCAGCACCTTGGACATGATCAGCACGACCACCATGCTGGTCGAGCTCTGCAGCACTTCGCTGCCCGGCTCTTCCTGTCCTATGAAGCGGGTGGCGAGAATCGCCATGTAGTGCATGCCGGAGATGGCCAGCCCCAACACGGCGCCACCACCGGCGTTGGACAGCCAACGCCGCTGCTGGAGCCGGGTACGCAGCGCTCCGCGCACGAAAAGGGATGCGATGGCCAGACCGATAGCCACGATGAGCGAAACCACGAACAGGGCCGGGTCGTAGCGCAGGCTGGGTGCCATGACCATGGCCGCCATTCCACCGTAGTGCATCAGCCCGATACCAGCGCCGATCAGCGTCCCGTTGATGACCATGCGCAGTGCGGAGTCCTGTTCGGACGTGCGACTGAGCGCCAGCCAGGAGGCGGCCAGGGCCGGAAGAAGCGACAGGGCGGTGATGGCCGGGTCGTAGCTCACCTGGACACAGAGCTGGAACGACATCATCCCGATGAAGTGCATCATCCAGACGCCCGTGCCCATGACGACGCCGCTGGTGCCGATGCCGACGACGCGGCTGAGCCGTTCCCGCGAAGCGTTCGCGAAGGCGGCCAGGTGGTAGGCCAGCGCAGACGAGAGGATGGCAATGGCAACCGACAGCGCGACCAGCCGGTAGTCGTACGTGCCGGTCAGGAGTTCGGTTGGTGCAACGTCTCCGAGCAGAAAGAACCGATCAAGCATGGCGGGCAATCCAGTGAAGCGCAAAACGCGTTTCTCCTGAATCGGCTCAAATCGGTCGCAACTTGAGTCCGACCGACGTGTGGAAGGGCTTCAGGAACGAAAGCCCGTCCTTGGTGCCTGTCCAGCGCGTTGCCGTGGCTCAGTTGTCCGGCATCGAGCTCTTGATCTGCCGGATGGTCGACACGTCGCCCAGGAACACCTGGATCACGTCCTTCTCTTCGGGCGTCAGGTCCTTGCTCTCCAGCAGCTTCAAGCGCCTGATCACCAGCTCCAGCGCCTCGGCCAGGTGCCCGATCTGGCGGCCGTAGCTGCCCACGCGCGCCAGCGCCGCCTGCTCGACCGCCGGGTTGGACGAGGTGCCGAGGTTCACGTTGAACAGGTGGAACTGCCAGTTGGGCAGGATGGGCTGGGTCAGACTGGTCGGCGCCAGCTGCCAGGTGAGGGGCACGGTGACTTGCTGCGACATGGTGGGCTCCCGGTGTGGGCCGCCGGACGGCGGTGCCGGGACCATACAAGAGCCATGCCAGTGCGCGTGTGACGCATCCCCTTGATGAGGGTCAAAACGCCCGCTGGGCAGGCGCCTAGAGTGGAAATTCCCACCCCACCGGAGACATCGCCATGAACCGCCCGCACACCACCCTCAAAGCCCTGATTGCACTGCTTCTGCTGGCCTGCGCCAGCATCGTCGCTGCCCAGCCGAAGCTCACCAACGGTGTCGTCACCGACGAAAAAGGCATGAGCCTCTACGTCTGGGACAACGAGCTGACCGCCCCGGGCAAGATCCTGTGCACCGGACCCTGCACCATCACCTGGCCACCGATGCTCGCCAAGGACGGTGCCAAGGCATTCGACGACTTCACCCTGATGACCCGCGACGACGGCACCCTGCAGTGGGCCCACAAGGGCCGACCGCTGTACCACTCGGCCAACGACAAGCAGCCGGGCGACCACAAGGGCGACGGATTCCGTGGCGTCTGGCACCTCGTCAAGCCCTGAGGCGGCTCAGCCGCCGACCGGCGTGCACAGCTCCACCAGAAGGCCGTCCGGGCAGCGCACGTAGGACACCACCTGCCCCCAGGGTTTCTGCGACGGCGCGGCCATCTCGCGCGCCCCGGCCGCCACGGCCCGGGCGTGTGCGGCGGGTACATCGTCCGTGACCAGCGCGATCTCGAAGCCCAGCGGCTGGGCCGAGGTGTCGGCGCGCACATGGCCACCGGGGAAGTTCATGTCGCCCAGCTCGTGCGCGGCGAAAGCCAACGTGGTCTCGCCGGTGTCGAGCTCGCCGTAGGTGCCGCTCTCGTGCAGGAAGCGGCGCTTCAGGCCGAAGGCCTGCTCGAAGAAGGCCAGCGAGGCCGCGACGTCGGGGACGTAGGTGATGGTGTAGCCGAGTTTCATCTTGTGTCCTTCGCGTGATCAGGCCGCCATGGCCCAGCCGATGGTGGCACACACCGCCACCACCACCCACGGCGGCCACTTCCACTTCATCAGCGCCACCAGCGCCGCGCCCGCCAGCAGCGCGTCGGCCACCCCGCGGATGCCGCTGGTGATCACCGGGTTCCACAGCGCGGCCAGCAGCAGGCCGACCACGGCGGCGTTGATGCCCATGAGGGCGGCGCGCACGCGGGGCTGGGCGCGCAGGCGTTCCCAGAACGGCAGCGCGCCCACCACCAGCAGGAAGGCCGGCGCGAAGATGGCCGCCAGCGCCAGCAGCCCGCCGGCCCAGCCGGTGGGGGCGCTCTGCATGCTGGCGCCCAGGAAGGCCGCGAAGGTGAACAGCGGGCCGGGCACGGCCTGCGCCGCGCCGTAGCCGGCCAGGAAGGCGTCGTTGCCGACCCAGCCGGTGGGCACCACACTGGCCTGCAGCAGCGGCAGTACCACGTGGCCACCGCCGAACACCAGCGCGCCGGCGCGGTAGAAGGCGTCGACCACGGCCAGGGCCTGGGACGGCAGGGCCGCAGCCAGCAGCGGCAGGCCGACCAGCAGCGCGGCGAACAGCAGCAGCCACACAGCGCCCGCCCGCTGGCCCACAGGCACGGGCAAGGGCTCGTGGGCGGTGTCGGATGGCGGACGCATGGCCACCATGCCGATGACGGCGGCGACGCCGATGACCAGCAGCTGCGAGGCCGTGCCGGGCCAGGCGATGAGGACCGCGGCGGCACCCAGCATGAGTGCGCGGCGCGGTGTGTCCGGGCAGAGGCTGCGCGCCATGCCCCAGACGGCCTGCGCCACCACGGCAACCGCCACCACCTTCAGGCCGTGCAGCAGGCCCGCGCCCGCGCCGCTGCCCAGCGCGTCGCCCGCCTGCGCCACGCCCAGCGCCAGCGCGATCAGGGCCAGGGCCGAGGGCAGGGTGAAGCCGGCCCAGGCGGCGAAGGCGCCCGCATAGCCGGCTCGCGAGAGGCCCAGCGCCAGGCCCACCTGGCTGCTGGCCGGACCGGGCAGGAACTGGCAGAGCGCCACCAGGTCCGCGTAGGCGGCCTCGCTGAGCCAGCGGCGGCGCTCGACGAATTCGTGACGGAAGTACCCCAGGTGCGCCACCGGGCCGCCGAAGCTGGTGAGCCCGAGCCGCACGAAGATCAGGAAGACCTGCCAGGCGCTGCGGTCGGACGCGGTGTTCATGCCGTGGGCAGCGTGTACCTCGCCATGAAGGCGCGGTCGATGTGGTCTTTCCAGCGCCACACCCAGCCGCCCTCGGCGTGCAGCGGCCCCCAGCTGGCGATGGCGTGGCCGGCGCCGCAGGAGATCAGGTTCAGCGTGTTCGCGGGCGGGTGGTGGGGCTTGAGCGGCTGGCCTTCGTGGGCCGCGAGCAGGTTGTCCGCCAGCGGCGGGCCCGCGCGCACGGCGGAGACACCGTTCCTGGGGTGCGGCCGGTCGGTGCGGGCGCACACGTCGCCCGCGGCGAACACCTCGGGGTGGCTGGTGCTCTGCTGGAACTCATTGACCAGCACATGCCCCGATTCGCTGAGCGCCAGGCCGCTGCCCTGCAGCCAGGCCGGCGCGTGGGCGCCGATGGCGAGCAGGGGCACGTCGCAGGCCAGCTCGGAGCCGCTGACCAGCTTCACCACGCCCGGCGCCAGGCCGACACAGGTGTCGCGCAGCACGGTGATGTTCAGCCGCTTGAGCCGGCGCAGCACGCGCGCCTGCAGGCCTGCGGGGTAGCTGGCTGCTGGTTCCACGCCGCCGGTGATGAGGGTGAAGCGGGCGCCGGCCGCCCCGCGGGTGCGCAGGCACTGCTCGGCCGCCAGCAGCAGCTCCAGACCGGCCGCGCCCGCGCCGATCACCGCCACCGACAGCGCGCGCTCCTGCGCCTGTTCCACCACCTGGGGCCAGAGCGAGGCGAAGACCTCGATCGGTCGCACGATCAGCGCGTTGTCCGCCGCGCCGGGCATCTGTTCTTCGAGCCGCTGGCGGTCGATCACCGGGCCGGTGTCGATGGACAGCAGGTGGTAGGGCAGGTCGGGCGGCAGGATCTCGTCCTGCGAGCGGCTCTTGCCAGCCGGGCTCAGGCGTGCCCGCCGGCCTGCCGCGTCGATGCCGCTGCAGCGCGCACGCACCCACTTCGCCCCCGCGGCGCGGATCAGCGGCTCCAGCGGAACCTGGCAGTCGGTCTCGCTGTAGTGGCCTGCCACCAGGCCCGGCACCATGCCGCTGTAGGTCTGGTACGGGTAGGGCGTGACGACCGTGATGTCCAGATCGGCCGGCCGCTGCTGCGCCAGCCGCGACAGGACATGGACATGGGCGTGTCCGGCGCCGAGCAGGAGCAGCTTCTTGATTCCGTGGTGCATGGGCCCCGATGTTACGGGGTGTGACATCAGGGGCCGGTGGTGGTCCAGCGCAGGTCGGCCACCCAGCCACTGCTGCGGCTGGCGGTGTTGTCGCTGTCGGCGCCGAGCAGCACGGTGGCCACCCGGGGCAGTTCGCCGCGCGGCGTCTGCGCGCCCTGTGGCAGTTCGTCGCCGAACAGGGCGGCGAAGTCCTGCGCGAGATCGCGGTTCTCCGCGACCCACTGGCCTGCCGCGGTCTCGCTGCCGCGCAGGCTGATGTAGCGCACGCGCCGGGAGTAGGGGTTGGCGCCCTGCAGGCCGGCGGCGCGGCCGCTGTCCCACACATAGCAGACCGTGGCGGCGGGCAGGGCCTCGCCGCTGACGCTGCGCGCGATGCGCAGCACGGTGCGTTCGACGAAGGGCACGCGCTCCAGCGGGTGATCGAACATGGCGCAGACCTTCAGTGCCGCGTCGTCGCCGGCCTTGGTGGTCAGGTCGGGCGCGGCCTTGCCGCCCGAGAGCGGCTGGTCCAGCCGCCAGCGCCACTGCAGGCGCGCGGGCGGCGCGTCCTTCAGGTCGTGCACCAGGCTGCCGTAGGACGACGCGGTGACCACCTTCACCGCGAGCTGGCCGTCGACCTGGCCGGCCTCGATGAGGGTCGGCGGGATCGGGGCCTTCTGCTGGGGAAAGCCCACATAGCGCCAGCCGGGGTGCAGCGCACCATCAGGCTGGATGAGCGGCGGCAGCGTTTGCGCCTGCGCGCCCGCCAGCGTGCCGGCCAGTGCGGTGAGGAGGGTGGCAGTGGTCCAGGTGTTCATGTCCGCTTCCAGTCGTGGTAGCGCTTCACCCAGGCCAGCAGTGCGTGCGGCTGGTGGGCGCGCTTCCATTCGCCGGCCGCGTACTTGTTGGCCTCGGCCAGCGTGGGGTAGGTGTGGATGGTGCCCAGGATCTTGTTCAGGCCCAGGCCATGTTTCATGGCCAGCACGTACTCGGCCAGCAGGTCGGCCGCGTGCGTGCCGACGATGGTCACGCCCAGGATGCGGTCCTTGCCCGGCACGGTCAGCACCTTGACGAATCCGTGCGCCTCGCTGTCTGCAATGGCGCGGTCCAGGTCGTCGATGCCGTACTTCGTGACTTCGTAGGGGATCTTCTTTTCTGTCGCTTCCTGCTCGTTCAGGCCCACACGCGCCACCTCGGGGTCGATGAAGGTGGCCCAGGGGATCACCGAGTAGTCGGCCTTGAACTTCTTGAAGTCGCCGAACAGCGCGTTCACCGCGGCGTACCAGGCCTGGTGCGCGGCCGTGTGGGTGAACTGGAACGGCCCGGCCACGTCGCCCGCGGCGTAGATGTTCGGGTAGATCGTCTGCAGGTACTCGTTGGTCTCGACCGTGCGGTTCGTGGGAATGCCCAGGTCTTCCAGGCCGTAGCCGGTGAGCCGCGCCACGCGGCCGACGGCACACAGCAGCTGGTCGAAGGCGATGCGCTTTTCCGCGCCGCCGTGCTCCACCACCAGCGTCTTCTCGCCGTTCACCAGTTCACAGCGCAGCGCCTTGTGGCCGGTGAGCACGGCCACGCCGTCGGCTTCGAGCGAGGCCCTGGCCAGCGCGGAGACTTCCTCGTCCTCACGGATCATGATGCGCGGCGCCATCTCCACCTGCGTCACCGCTGCGCCCAGGCGCGCAAAGCTCTGTGCGAGCTCGCAGCCGATGGGACCGCCGCCCAGCACCACCAGGCGCCTGGGCACCTCGTCGAGCTTCGCGAATGCGTCCCACAGTGTGTCGCTGGTGACGTAGCCCACGGCGTCGAGCCCCGGCAGCGGCGGCACGAAGGGTCGCGCGCCGGCCGCGATGACGATGCTGCGGGCGGTCAGGCGTTGGGTGCCGCCACTGTTGAGCGCGATCTCCACCGTCCACGGGTTCACCAGCTTCGCGTAGCCCTGCAGCACCTCCACGCCCAGGCAGGTGTAGCGCTCCACGCTGTCGTGCGGCTCGATGGCGGCGATCACGTCGTGGATGCGCTGCATCACCGCCTTGAAGCTGAACGTGGGGGCCGCGTCGCTCAGGCCGTAGTGCGAGGCGTGGCGCATCTGGTGCGCGAGCTTGGCGCTCCTGATCAGCGCCTTGCTCGGCACGCAGCCGTAGTTCAGGCAGTCGCCGCCCATCTTGTGCGCCTCGATCAGTGTCACCTTGGCCTTGACCGCGGCGGCGATGTAGGCAGAGACCAGACCACCCGCACCCGCACCGATGACGATCAGGTTGCGGTCGAAGGCTTTCGGGCGCACGCCGGCCCACTTCGCGTACACCTTGCGCTTCTGCACCATCTCGACGACCTTGCGCGCGACCAGCGGGAACAGACCCAGCAGCACGAAGCTGCCCAGCAGGCCGGGGCTGACGATGCCTTTCAACGAGGTGAGCTGGCCCAGCTGCGTGCCCGCGTTCACGTACACCGCGGTGCCGGCCAGCATGCCGATCTGGCTGACCCAGTAGAAGGTCCAGGCCTTCATCGTCGTCAGGCCCATCAGCAGGTTGATGACGAAGAAGGGCACGACCGGGATCAGCCGCAGCGTGAACAGGTAGAAGGCGCCGTCCTTCTGGATGCCCTTGTCCACCTCGGCCAGGCGCTGGCCGAAGCGGCCCTGCACGCTGTCGCGCAGCAGGAAACGCGCGGTCAGGAAGGCCAGCGTGGCGCCGATGCTGGAGGCGAACGACACCAGCAGCAGACCCCAGCCCAGACCGAAGATGGCGCCGCCCGCCAGCGTGACGATGGTGGCGCCGGGCAGCGAGAGCGCGGTGACAGCCACGTAGATGAGGAAGTAGCCGGCAGCCAGCGCCAGCGGCTGCTGTGCGCGCAGCTCGGCGAAGCGCGCCTGGCTCTGCTGGAGGAATTCCAGGCTGAAGAAGCGGCCGAGGTCGAATGCGAAGAAGGCCACGATGCCGAGCACCACGGCCACCAGAAGCAGGAGTTTGCGCAGGTTCATGGAGTGTCCTCAGGCGCCGTCGCGCAGCCGTTGCCAGCCCCAGCCGATGCGCAGCGCGGTGGTGATGGCGCACAGCGCGGCGAAGCCGTAGGCGATGGGGCCGAACCACTGCGGCCACAGGCACATGGCGGCGAAGGCGGCGATGGTCTCGGTGGCTTCGGTCAGGCCGCCGAGGAAATAGAAGCTCTTGTCGGGCAGGGCGGTGTCGCGAAGCTGGCGCTTTTCAGCGACGGCTGCAAAGGCCAGGAAGCTGCTGCCGGTGCCGATGAAGCTGGCCAGCAGCACGGCGGCGGGCAGGGCGTTGGCCGCGGGGTCGGCGACCGCAAAGCCCAGCGGGATCGCGGCGTAGAACAGGAAGTCCAGCGTGATGTCCAGAAAGCCGCCGCGGTCGGTGGGCGTCGAGGCGCGCGCCACCGCGCCGTCCAGGCCGTCGAGCAGGCGCGAGATCAGCAGCAGCGCCAGCCCGGCCACGAACTGCCGCAGGCCGATGGCCAGCGCGGCCGCCATGCCGGAGAGGAAGCCGGCCAGCGTGACCGCGTCGGCGCCCACGCCCAGCCGCACCAGGGCGGCGCCGGCACGGCCGAAGGCCGGGCGCAGGGCCTGCTGGACAGCCTTATCCAGCATGGTGGCGGCGCAGGGTGTGGGCAGGAGGGGTGGACGGTGTCGACAAGCAGGGTCTCCGGGGCTGCGGGGTTGCGCGGCTTGAACCGCTGCGCGAGCTTACCTGCTGGCCTGCGGTGTCAGCCAGCCGTTCACCCGGGGCTTGAGCCAGGCGCAGTCCACCGACCAGCGGCCCACGCCATACAGCGCGAGCGCGGCCAGCAGCACGCCCCAGGTGATGTGCTGCTGCAGCGCAGCCGGCGCGACCTCGGCGAGGCTGAGCACCGCCACCACGTTGACCACGCTCAGGCCCAGCGCGGCAAAGCGCCCGGCCAGCCCGAGCAGCAGCATCGCCGGCAGCACCAGCTCACCCGCGGTGCCCATGACCGCCGCGACACCGGGCGAGAGCAGCGGCACACGGTATTCCTCGGTGAACAGCAGCAGGGTGGTATCCCAGTCGCGCAGCTTGGTCAGGCCGGACAGGAAAAACACCTGGGCGAGGTAGGCCCGGGCTGCCAGCGCGGCCAGCGGCTGGGCCCCGTCGAGGGCGGTGGTCAACGCGTTCCAGAGGCTCAGGCCGCGTTGCAGCAGGGTCGTGTTCATGGGGTCATCTCCAGGTGGGGGGCGGGGTCGGTCAGGCGCTGCACGCCGATGACCAGCCCGTCGGTGACGGCGGCGGTGAGCCAGGCCGAGAAGTCGAAGGCCGGCGGTTCGGTGTCGGCGGCGCAGGCCGCATCCAGCGCGCCGGGCAGGTCGGCGCCGGCCTGCAGCGCCTGCACCAGCGCGGCGGACGAAGGTTCGATGGCGGCGATGCGCGGGCGCAGGCCCTGGCGCCACACCAGGGCCAGTTCGCCAATCCCGTCGCGCAGCCGCTGCGCCGCCTCGGCCAGGCTGGGGTCGCCAAACAGGTGCGCGGTGACCAGGCTGGCGACCGGATAGCGGCTGCCAATCACCGTGGCGCCGGGGCTGAGACTGAGCGTGAGGCCCTGCGGGTCTTCGCTGGCCAGCCGCGCGAAACTGTGCAGGTCGGGCTCGGCGTCGGCGGCGCTGGCGGCGCGGTGCAGCGCCCACTCGGCGCGCGCCACGTCCCCCAGGTAGGGCACGTCGGACAGCTGGTCGCTTGCCCGCAGGAAGCCGGGCAGGGCGTCGCCCCACAGAGCAAGGTCGCCGCCGCGGGGCGGGTGGGCGTGCCAGAGGTCGCGCGCGAGCAGGTCGAAGTTCTGCTCGCCGAGCATCTCGGCGATCACTGGGTAGGCGGCGCGCAGCGCGCGTTCGGCCATCGCATGGCCGTTGCTGCGGTAGGCCGCAAGGCCTCGTGCGGACTGGGGATGCCACACATCGAGCTGAGTGTTCAGGCGCGCATCCGCCGTGTGCCGGTCATCGCCCGGTCGCGCGAACAGGGCGTCCAGCAGAAGCTGCTGTTGCTGCGCCAGCGTCAGGGTGTCCGGGGTGTTCATGCGGCGACCGCCTGTGTGTTGGTGGCCGGGGCCAGCACCTGCGCCGCGGCCTTGCGGGCGTGGTCGGCTTCTTCCAGCAGAACGGACAGTTCCGGGAGGTCCGTGTCCCATTCGATCAGCGTCGGCACGGCGCCGAAACGGCCAATGGCGTGGCGGTACAGCGCCCAGACCCGCTCGTCCACGCGGCTGCCGTGGTCGTCGATCACGATGTCGCCGCAGTGCCGGTGGCCGGCGAGGTGGATCTCCGCCACATGTCCGGGCGCGATGGCATCCAGCCATCGGCGGCACGCGCCCAGCGGGTCGTCGTGTTCGCTGCGCAGCTGGCCATTGAGGGCGTTCACAAAGATGTTGTTCACGTCGACCAGCAGGCCGCAGCCGCTGCGCCGCGCGAGCGTGTTGAGAAACTCGGGCTCGTCCATTTCGGCATCGCGCCACTGCACATAGGCCGAGAGGTTTTCCACCGCGATGGGGCGGCGCAGGCGGTCCTGCACGCGCTGGACGTTGGCACACATGGCGTCCAGCGCCGCGCGGCTCATTGGCACGGGCAGCAGGTCGGCCGCGTGCACCACGGCACCGCGCGCGAAGCTGGCGTGGTCGCTGACCCGGACCGGATCGATGGCCTGTACGAGGTGCGCCAGCTGGTCCAGGTGCTCGGTGTCGATGCCCTGCGCCGAGCCCAGCGACAGGCCCACGCCGTGCAGGCTCACCGGGTGTTGCGCCCGGCCTTCGCGCAGCACGGCCAGGGCCGCGCCGCCGGGGGCGAAGAAGTTCTCCGAATGGACTTCGACGAAGCCGAGGGCAGGCCGCTGCTCCAGCAGCTCTGCGTAATGTGGGTGCCGCCAACCGATGCCCACCTCGGGCGCTGCGGCATAGGACCGATGAGCGGGTGCGGTCATGGTGGCGGGCTTTCTCGTGCGATGGACGGCCTGGATCAGGACTTCTTCATGCCCATCTTGGCTTCGTCCATCGACATGCCGCCCATGGTCTTGCAGGTGCCCGCGGCGACGTACTTCCATTCGCCCTTGTCGTTGTCGACCTTGGCCTGGCCTGCGCAGGAGTGCGAGCCGGAGAGGTTGGCGCAGTCGTTCTGCCCGGCCTTGGCGATGCCGAAGCACTTTTCCTTGGCGGCGTTCTGGGCCATGGCGGGGCCGGACAGCAGGGCCAGCGACATCAGCGAGGCGGCGGCGGTGGTGATCATGGTGCGTTGGTTCATGGAAAAGACTCCTGGTTGGGTTGAGGTTCAACCGCCGGTCTGTGGTGTTGATACCGGGCGGTTGCGTGTCTGTCTGGCGGGCTTGCGGGTTCTTACACGGCCCACCAAAAAATAAATGTCAGAGCAGTTCGGCGATGCGGTCCCAGGCCTCGGCCGGGATGCGCCCGGTGTAGCGCTCGACCAGGCGACCGCTTTTGTCGATAAGAACGGCCGTGGGCCATTGCGCGGGCGGCTCCATGCTGTCGATGGTCGATGCATCACCGCGCCAGAGGGACGGGAAGCGCTGGGCCGGCGGCACCGTCCGAGCCACCAGCTGTTCATAGTCCAGCCAGTCCTGCCGGCGAGCGTCTGTGTTCACGCCGATCAGCGAGAAGGGCTGCGACTGCCAGCCGACCAGGTTGGCGCGCAACTCGCGCATCTTGTCTCGGCACACGGCGCACCCGGTGCGCCAGTAGAAGACCAGCACGACACGTCCGCGCAGGGCAGAGAGCTGGAGGGGTCTGCCCTGCAGGTCGGTGCCTCCCAGTCGCGGTACGGCTTCGGCACTGGACGCAGACTGGGACCAAGTCGCCGGGGCAAGCATCGCGGCAGGCAGCAGGACCGCTGCGTGTAGCAGCTGGCGGCGGGGGGTTGAGTGGTGCATGGGGTTTCTCCGGTGTGGCCGTTCAGTCGCGCCCATTCGCGGGTCCTTACACTCACGGCGTCTCCCCGTACACCGGATGCATCCCATGCCCGATTTTTCAACCCAGGTGGCCGAGTGCCGAACCTACCTGCTGCGCTTCGCGCGCCTGCAGCTGCGCAACGACGCCTGGGCCGAGGACGCCGTCTCCGAGACCATGCTCGCCGCGCTGGCCCGTCCGCAGGCGTTCGAGGGCCGTTCCCAGATGCGCACCTGGATGGTGGGCATCCTCAAGCACAAGATCATCGACATCCTGCGCCAGCGTCAGCGCGAGGTGACGCTGGACAGCGGCTCGGACGACGACAGCGCCGATCCGCTGGAGCACATGGCCTTCAAGGCCGATGGCCACCATGCCCAGATGCCGGCCGACTGGGGCGATCCCGAGCAGTCGCTGGGCAGCCGCCAGTTCATGGCCGTGCTCAATGCCTGCACCGAAAAGCTGCCGCCGGTGCAGGGGCGTCTGTTCCTGATGCGCGAATGGCTGGAGCTCTCCAGCGACGAGATCTGTAAGGAACTGGGGCTGACGCCGACCAACCTCTACGTCCAGCTCCACCGCGCCCGCCTGCGCCTGCGGGAGTGCCTGGAACTGAACTGGTTTGGACGAGCACACACGACATGAAGGCCGCTTACCCGTTTCGCCGCACCTGCAAGGAGGCCACTGCGCTGATAGTGGCCCGTGAAGACCGCCCGCTGCCCTGGGGAGATCGCGTCGGGTTGCGGCTGCACCTGGCCATGTGCAAGGCCTGTCCCGGCTTCGAACGTCAGATGCTGACCATGCGTAATGCGATGAAGCAGTGGCGCGGCTACACCGAGGACGAGTGACGCGTGCCGCCGGCTCGGCGCCGGCCGGCTTCAGTTCAGCAGGGCCTGCGCGAATTCGCGCGCGTTGAAGGTTTCCAGGTCTTCGAGCTTTTCACCGACGCCGATGAAATAGATCGGCACCGGCCGCTCACGCGCGATGGCGCAGACCACGCCGCCCTTGGCGGTGCCATCGAGCTTGGTGATGACCAGGCCCGTGAGCTGCAGCGCCTCGTCGAAGGCCTTGACCTGCGTCAGCGCGTTCTGGCCGGTGTTGCCGTCGATGACCAGCAGCACCTCGTGCGGCGCCGTGCCATCGGCCTTTTGCACCACGCGCTTGATCTTGCGGAGCTCTTCCATCAGGTGCAGCTGCGTCGGCAGGCGGCCAGCGGTGTCCACCAGCACCACGTCCCGTCCGCGCGCCTTGCCGGCGCTCACCGCATCGAAGCTCACGGCCGCCGGGTCGCCACCTTCCTGCGTCACGATCTCCACCGTGTTGCGGTCGGCCCAGACGGCCAGCTGCTCGCGGGCCGCGGCGCGGAAGGTGTCGGCGGCGGCCAGCAGCACGCTGGCGCCTTCATTGGCGAGGTGGCGCGTGAGCTTGCCGATGGAGGTGGTCTTGCCCGCGCCGTTGACGCCTGCGACCATGATCACGGTGGGCTTGTGTTCGCCGATCACCAGCGGCTTCTGCAGCGGCGCCAGCAGGGCGGCGATGGCGTCGGCCAGCAGGCCCTTGACGGCCGCCG
This sequence comes from Hydrogenophaga flava NBRC 102514, assembly GCF_001571145.1. GTDB lineage: Bacteria > Pseudomonadota > Gammaproteobacteria > Burkholderiales > Burkholderiaceae_C > Hydrogenophaga > Hydrogenophaga flava. The sequence continues at coordinate 257,125 of NZ_BCTF01000003.1, read as the reverse complement.
GGTCGGTGGTCTTGCTCTCCTTGACGCGCTTTTTCAGGTCGGCCAGCAGGTGCTCGGTCGCCTTGACGCCGGTGTCGGCCATCAGCAGCGCAGCTTCCAGCTCTTCGTAGAGCGCGTCGTCGATCTGCGTGCCGGTGAAGACGGTGGCAATGCTCGACCCAGTCTTGCGCAGGCCGGCCTTGAGCTTGTCCAGCCACCCCTTGCGCTCGGGCAGCGCTGCGGGCGCAGCCGGCGGGCTGACCACGGCTGGCAGCGGGGCCTGCGGGGCGACCGGCGGCACAGGGGCGGGCGCGGCGGCGGGGCCCGCTTCGGGGGCCGGGGCGGGCGCAGGCGGTTTTTTTCTGAAGAACGAGAACATGTTTCAATCTTTGGAATCCACAGGATTCTATGAAACGAGCTTTCTCCTCCCTGATGCGGGGGCTGGTGCTGCTGGCCATGCTCTGGTCCACCGCCGCGTCCGCCACCGAAACCGCCCGGACTTACACCCTTTCCAACGGCATGACCTTGCTCGTACAGCCCGACCGGCGCGCGCCCACCGTGGTGCACATGCTCTGGGTGCGCGTGGGGTCGATGGACGAGGTCGACGGCACCTCGGGCGTGGCCCATGTGCTGGAGCACATGATGTTCAAGGGCACGCCCAGCCTGGCGCCGGGCGAGTTCTCCCGCCGCGTCGCGGCGCTGGGCGGGCGCGAGAACGCCTTCACCAGCCGCGACGCCACCGCCTACCACCAGCAGGTGCCCGCGCGGCACCTGGAGGCGGTGATGCGGCTGGAGGCCGACCGCTTCGAGAACAACCGCTGGAGCGACGACGAGTTCCGGCGCGAGATCGAGGTGGTCAAGGAAGAACGGCGCCAGCGCACCGAAGAGTCGCCGCGCGCCCGCATGTTCGAAGCCTTCGGCGCGATGGCGCTGCAGGCGCATCCTTACCGGCGCCCGGTGGTGGGCTGGATGAGCGATCTGGACGCGATGACACCGCAGGACGTACGGGACTTCCACCGCCGCTGGTATGTGCCGGGCAACGCGGCGGTGGTGGTGGCGGGCGATGTGGAGCCGGACGCGGTGCATGCGCTGGCGGAGTCCATCTACGGCCGCATCCCCGCCCGCGCGCTGCCCGAACGCAAACCGCGCGACGAACCGCCGCAGAGCGGACAGCGGCGCATGGAATACCGCGCCGCGACCGAGCAGGCGATGCTGGCCATGGCCTGGCCCATGCCGCGCCTGAAAGACCCCGGGGCCCGCGACGACGAGTCGCGGGACGCGCTGGCGCTGATCGTGCTGTCCGCGCTGCTCGACGGCTACAGCGGCGCCCGGCTCGACCGCGCGCTGGTGCAGGGCGCCGCGGGCGCCCGGCTGGCCGACAGCGCCGGGTCGGGCTATGGGCCACTGGGGCGCGGGCCGGCGCAGTTCACGCTGACCGCGGTGCCCGCGGCTGGGGTGGCCGTGACCGAGGTCGAGAAGGCGCTGCGCGCCGAGCTGGACCGGATCGCGCGCGAGGGCGTGGGGGAGGCCGAGCTGCAGCGGGTCAAGACCCAGTGGGCGGCGGGCGAAATCTACAAGCTCGACTCGGTCTACAACCAGGCACAGGAGCTGGGCACCTGGTGGGTCAACGGGCTCGGTCCCGGTAGCGCGGCGCGCCTGATGGACGCCCTGCGCGGAGTGACGGCCGAACAGGTGCGGTCGGTGGCGCAGCGCCTGTTTCCTGAAGAGCGGCTGAGTGTGGCGGTGCTGGTGCCCGACCCCTCGCAGCGCAGCACCCCCGCCAGGACCGGCCCCCGGCCCGCCCTGGGCCGCCACTGAACTTGGTTGATGCACCGATGACGAACCTCTTCCGCCTTGTTTTGCTGTGCCTGCTTTGCGCACCCGCCTGGGCCGCGATCCCGATCCAGCACTGGACCCATGCCAGCGGCGCCCGGGTCTACCTGGTGGCCAGCCCGTCGATCCCGATGCTGGACGTGCAGATCGACTTCGACGGTGGTTCGCGCCGCGATCCCGCCGACCGCTCCGGGCTCGCGACCGCCACCGCCTCGATGGTGTCGGCCGGCGTGGCCGCGCAGGGCGAGCATCCGGCGCTGGATGAAAACGCGCTTAGCGAGGCCTGGGTCGACCTCGGCGCCCAGCTGGGTGTGAGCGCCGGGTTGGAGCGCTTCGGCGTGTCCCTGCGCACCCTCACCGAACCCGAGCTGCTGGAACGTGCCCTGGCACTCGCGGCCCGCCAGCTGGCCGCGCCCGCGTGGCCCGAGGCTGTCTGGCAGCGCGACCGCCAGCGCTGGCTGGGCGCCCTCAAGGAGGCCGAGACACGGCCAGGGACCCTCGCGTCGCGGGCGTTTGCCCAGGCGGTGTATGGCGACCACCCCTACGGCCGCGAGGTCACCGCTGCCACGCTGGACGCGATGTCCGTGGACGACATGCGCCGCTTCTACCGACGCCATGCTGCCGCCTGCCGGGCCCAGATCGTGATGGTGGGGGCCATCGACCGCGCCACGGCCGGGCGCATTGCGGACCGGCTCGTGGCGGCGCTGGCCCCGAACGGTTGCGAGCCCCTGCCTGCGGTGGCCGAAGTCGCGCCTCTGGCGAGTGCCGTCGAGCGGCGCATTCCTTTCGACGCCGCGCAGGCCCAGGTCCTGATCGGCCAGCCGGGCCACCGGCGCAACGACCCGGACTTTTTCCCGCTGTTCATCGGAAATTACATCCTGGGCGGCGGCGGCTTCGTTTCGCGCCTGACCACGGATGTGCGCGAGAAGCGCGGGCTGAGCTACAGCGCCTACAGCTACTTTGCGCCGGGCCTGCACGCGGGCGCCTTCCAGCTCGGCCTGAGCACGCGGCCGGACCAGGCGGACCAGGCGATCCAGGTCGCACGCGAGGTCGTGCGACGCTTCGTCGCCGACGGCCCCACCGAAGCGGAGCTGCAGGCCGCCAAGGACTATCTGGTCACCGGGTTCGCCCTGCGTTTCGACAGCAACCGCAAGCTGCTGGACAACGTGGCCAACATCGCCTGGAACGGCCTGCCGCTGGACTACCTGGAGAGCTGGACCCGCCGCGTCGACGCGGTGACCACGGCCGACATCCGGCGGGCGTTTGCGCGCGTGCTGCAGCCCGAGCGCATGGTGACGGTGGTCGTCGGCGCCAAGCCCTGACTGGTTAAGCTCGGCGCATGAACAAAGCGCCGCCACGTCCCGCTGCACAGGCTGCGCACGAGGTCCGCATCATTGGCGGCCTGTGGAAACGAAGCAAGCTGCCGGTGGCCGACCGGCCCGGCCTGCGGCCCACGCCTTCCCGCGTGCGCGAGACGCTCTTCAACTGGCTGGGCCAGGACCTGAGCGGATGGCGCTGCCTCGACGTGTTCGCGGGCACGGGCGCACTCGGGCTGGAGGCCGGCTCGCGCGGCGCGGCCGAGGTAACGCTGGTGGAGCAGGACCCGGCGCTGTGCAAGTCCCTGCAGGCCACCGCACAGCGGCTCAAGGCTGGCACGGTGCGGGTGGAGCGTGGCGATGGCGTGGCCGCGCTGCGCCAGCGGGCGGGGCAGGGGCTGGATCTGGTTTTCCTAGATCCGCCGTTTGGCGAGGGCGGCAACGAAGCCTTGTTTGATGCGGCGCTGCGCTCGGCCCGCCAGGCGGTGGCCGACAGCGGTCTGGTCTACCTCGAAGCGCCGCGCACCTGGGGCGACGACGAGTTGGCGCAGATCGGCCTGCAGACGCACCGCCACGGCCGGGCCGGGCAGGTGCACTTCCACCTTCTGCGCCCCTTGCCGCCGCAGTGACAAGCGGCCAGTTTCGGGCGCTGCCGTTGGCCTTTGGCCGATAATCCCGCCATGTCCGATTCCGCCTCTCCCTCTCGCCGCATCGCGGTCTACAGCGGCACTTTCGACCCGCTGACGCTCGGTCATGAGGACGTGGTGCGCCGCGCCGCCGGCCTGTTCGATGAACTGATCCTGGCCGTGGCCATCGCCCACCACAAGAAGACGCGCTTCTCGCTGCACGAGCGCATGGCCATGGCCGCCGAGGTACTGGACGGGGTGCCGGTGCGCGTGCTGCCCTTCGACGGACTCATCATGGATTTTTGCCGTCAGCAGGGCGCCTGCGCCGTGGTGCGCGGCATCCGCAACATGACCGACTTCGACTACGAGGCCCAGATGGCGGCCATGAACCGCAAGCTGCTGCCCACTGTGGAAACGGTGTTCCTGCTGCCGCAGGCCGAGCTGCAGTGCATCTCCAGCACCTTGGTGCGAGAGATCTCGACGCTGGGTGGCGATGTGTCGCAGATGGTCAGCCCGGGTGTTGCTGCGCGCCTGAAGCCGCAACCCCTGCAAGCCTGAGGATGACACCATGGCCCTGATGATCACCGCCGAGTGCATCAACTGCGACGTCTGCGAGCCCGAATGCCCGAACCAGGCGATCTCGATGGGGGAGGACTTCTACCAGATCGACCCAAACCGCTGCACCGAGTGCGTGGGCCACTTTGACGAGCCGCAGTGCGTGCAGGTGTGCCCGGTCGAGTGCATCCCGGTCGACCCCGCCCACACCGAGAACCACGAGACGCTGTGGCAGAAATACCAACGCCTGCAGGCGGCCGGTCAGTCGCTGGTGTCGCCCGGCCCGGTGGTGTTGCCGCCTTCTGCCGGCTGAGCCGGGGTTGCTGCCGGCACCGGCTTCGGTGGCTTGGGGCGCGGCGGCTTGCTGGTGTGGATCAGGGCCGTGGCCTTGTCCATTTCTCCTGCGATCAGCTGTGGCAGTGCCTTGAGGGAGCGGTCCAGCGCCTGAGCAATCGCGATGCGGTCGTCCGGTGACGGCTTCTTGAGAACCCAGTTGGCCACTTCGTTCCGGTTGCCCGGGTGGCCGATGCCGATGCGCAGCCGCCAGTAGTCCGGGCTGCCCAGCTGGGCGTGGATGTCGCGCAGGCCGTTGTGGCCGGCGTGGCCGCCGCCCTTCTTGAGCTTGGCCTCGCCGGGCGGCAGGTCCAGCTCGTCGTGCACCACCAGCACTTCTTCTGGCGCGATCTTGAAGAAGCGCGCCAGCGAAGCCACCGACTTGCCCGACAGGTTCATGTAGGTCTGTGGTTCGACCAGCCACACGCTCTGACCGCCCACATTGGCGCGCGCCACCAGACCGAAATGCCCCCGCTCCATCTGCAGCGAGGTCTTGAGGATGCGCGCCGCCTCGTCCACAAACCAGAAGCCTGCGTTGTGGCGAGTGTCGGCGTATTCTGGCCCTGGATTGCCCAGGCCGGCGATGAGTCTGATCATGGCGTCGAATTATCAGGGCCACCAAAGACAAAGGCCCGCATGGAGCGGGCCTTTGAGAGGGGGACCAAGAATTACTTCTTGCCCTTGCCCTTCTTCTTGTCGTCGGCGGCAGCGACCACGGGGGCAGCCACCACTTCTTCCACCGGCTCAACGACGGTGGCGATGGTGATGTCCTTGCGGCCGTGGGTCACGATCTTCACGCCAGCGGGCAGCTTCAGGTCGCCGGTGTGGATGGTGGCGCCCTTTTCGGCGTTGCTGAGGTCGACCTCGATGAATTCCGGCAGCTGCATGGCCAGGCATTCGATCTCGATCTCGGTCACGATGTGGTTGACCAGGCACTTGTCGGTCTTGACGGCCGGCGAGTTCTCTTCGCCCACGAAGTGGATCGGCACCTTCTTGTGCAGACGGGTCTTTTCGTCCACGCGCTGGAAGTCCACGTGCAGGACTTGCGGCTTGTAGGGGTGGTACTGCACATCGCGCAGCAGAACCTTCTGGACCTTGCCAGCGAGTTCCATGTCGAGAATGGAAGCGTGGAAGGCTTCCTTCTTCAGGGCGTGCCACAGCGCGTTGTGATCGACTTCGATCGTCACAGGCGTGGTGTCACCACCGAAAACGATACCGGGCGCGCGACCGGTGATGCGCAGACGGCGGCTCGCACCCGTACCCTGCTTGGCGCGCTCAAAAGCGACAAATTGCATGACTGACTCCAGTGGAGGGGTTCCGCGACCAGAACGCCTCAGGTTGAAAAAGGCCGCACCACATGGCACGACCTGGCTTTTGTCACCTCAGAACAGGTTGTCCTGATCGGCGAACAAACTCATGACCGACTCGCCCGAGGCAATGCGCGCAATGGTCTCGGCCATCAGCGGTGCCACGGAGAGCTGGCGGATCTTGGCGCATGCCTGGGCGGCTTGCGACAGGGGAATGGTGTTGGTCACGACGACTTCGTCCAGGGCTGAGCCCTTGGCGATGCGGTCGATGGCCGGTCCCGAGAAGATGGCGTGCGTGCAGTAGGCGTAGACGTGCTTGGCGCCTCGCTCCTTAAGCACCTCCGCGGCTTTGACCAGCGTGCCAGCGGTGTCGATCATGTCGTCCATGATCACGCAGTTGCGGCCATCAATGTCACCGATCACGTGCATCACTTCCGACACGTTGGCCTTGGGGCGGCGCTTGTCGATGATGGCCATGTCGCAGCCCAGCTGTTTGGCCAGCGCACGGGCGCGCACCACACCGCCGACGTCGGGCGAAACCACCAGCAGGTCTTCGTAGTTCTTCTGGCGCAGGTCGCCCAGCAGCACCGGCGAGGCATAGATGTTGTCGACCGGGATGTCGAAAAAGCCCTGGATCTGGTCGGCGTGCAGGTCCATGGTCAGGACGCGGTTCACGCCCACGGTCTGCAGCATGTTGGCGACCACCTTGGCCGAGATCGGCACGCGGCTGGAGCGGGGACGGCGGTCTTGGCGGGCATAGCCGAAGTAGGGGATCACGGCCGAGATGCGCGCGGCGGAGGCCCGCTTGAGCGCATCGACCATGATGATGAGTTCCATCAGGTTCTCATTCGTCGGTGCGCAGGTCGACTGGATCACGAACACATCGCGTGCTCGCACGTTCTGGGTGATCTCGACCGTGACCTCACCATCGGAGAAGCGACCCACGTTGGCCGATCCAAGCTGGGTGTTGAGGTGCTGGGCAATCTCGGCCGCCAGGACCGGATTGGCATTGCCGGTGAAGATCATGAAATCAGGGGGCTGAACTTGCATGGTGTTCCCGGCTGTTTCAACGACCAGTGCACTGGCCGACAGCGGCGCAGCCGCTGGGTGTGTGGTTCAAAAAAATGGGTGGCAGGGGAGGAAGGACTCGAACCCTCGCATGCCGGAATCAAAATCCGGTGCCTTTACCAACTTGGCGACTCCCCTACTCAGGACATTCGTGAGGCTTGCGCTTCACGGACACCCGAAAAATGTCGCTGGTCACACATCCGTTGACCGGACTGACCGTCCCGATTTTACCCGGGACACCAGTCCAGCAATGGATGTGCATCCATGTTGCTGCATTCACGAACCACCCAGTCGGCTGGAGCGCCAGAGAGGTCCGTTGCCTGCGGCAGTTGCGCAAACACCGCGGTACCAGAACCGGTCATCCGTCCGTGAAGGCCACGGGCCGACAACCACTCCAAGCATCGCACCACGTCGGGACACAGTGTCTGTGCCACCGGCTGCAGGTCGTTGTGTCCGAAATCCAGAATTTTCTGAAGATCGCAGGCAACGCGGGCATTGCCGTTCAACTGTTCTGCATTGGTGTTTGCAGCAAAGCCTTGGAGTATAGCAGTTTTTGTGTCGCGTTGAAGTTCTGGCGAACTGAAAATTGCGGGAGTCGACGCGCCGGTGGGTGGCTTGATCACCACGAAGCGGGCGGACGGCAGCGACACCGGGGTGAGCTGTTCCCCCACACCCTCGACCCAGGCGTTGTAGCTACCGAGGAAGAACGGAACATCGGCGCCCAGCTTCAGGCCGATTGCGGAGAGCTTGCTCCTTGATAGCCCGAGCCCCCAGAGCCTGTTGAGCGCGAGCAGGCAGGTCGCTGCATCCGAAGAGCCTCCGCCCATGCCTGCTTCGGCAGGGATGCGCTTGTCCAGGCGGATGTGGACGCCCAGGGTACACCCCGTCGCTTCCTGGAGTGCCCGGGCAGCACGGACGCACAGGTCTTCGGGTGGCAGGCCGGGGAGCGTGTCTTCCCTGCTGATCACACCGTCTGGGCGCCGCTCGAAATCCAGGAGGTCTGTCCAGTCGATCAGCATGAACACCGACTGAAGGAGGTGATAACCATCGGCGCGGCGGCCCGTGACGTGCAGGAACAGGTTCAGCTTGGCCGGTGCGGGCACACCCTCCAGGCGTTGAAGCGGTTCGGTCGTTGGGGTCATGGCTGGAACACCAGGCGCAGTTCGGCGGTGGGCAGGGGCTGGAGGCGGCGTGCGACCACGCGTCCCTCGCTGTGATGGCTGAGGTCGGCATTCCAGCCACTGACATCGGCGGTTTGGCCTTGCAGCCAGCCGAAGAGCGCGGCCACGGGCAAGGGGGTGCCCCCCAGGTCTGCCGTGAGCTCGTCCAGCGAGGGGCGGCGGGTGCGCTGTGCGCCCTGTCGCAGCTCGGCGCCCTGCGGCGACCAGTGCACCGATGCCAGCACCGTTCCCAGCGGGGACGTCAGCTGCAGTTCGCCCTCAGCAGGGGCTCCACGAAGTTCGAATCCGGCGGAATACGATTGCGGCGGCTCGCTGTGAACAGTGAGCGCGAGGCGACCGCTCCAGGATGAGGCGTCCCTCGGTGCCTCCGGTCGGGGGGTTGCGCAACCTGCCAGCGCTATCGCCACCACGCCCAGAAGGGCGAGGCGACCACGATCCGCCTTGGTCATGGCTTGACGCGAAGACGCTGAAGGGTGCTTTGCAGCGTCTCGTTGTCGCTGGCCAGCAGCATCCCCTCACGCCAGATCTTCAAGGCCTTGTCCCGCTCACCGCTGACCCACAGAACCTCGCCCAGGTGGGCGGCAATTTCCGCGTCGGGGCGTTTTTCAAAGGCGGCATGCAGGATCTGCAGGGCTCGGGCTATGTTGCCGTCTCGGAACTCCACCCAGCCCAGGCTGTCCTGGATGTAGGCATCGTCGGGTGCCATGGACACGGCTTTTTCGATCAGCTGCCTTGCTTCGGCCAGGCGAAGGCCGCGATCTGCCAGGGAGTAGCCCAGTGCGTTGTAGGCATGGTGATGGTCGGGCTTGAGTTCGATCACCTGGCGGAACAGGCGCTCCATGTCGTCGATGCGGTTGAGCTTCTCCGCCATCATGGCCTGGTCGTAGATCAGGTCGCTGTCCTTCGGGAACCGGATGACCGCCTCGCCATAGAGCTGGTAGGCCTGCTCCCATTGCTTGAAATCCCGCAACAACTGCGCTTCGGCGACGAATTTCAGCCGCGCATCCTCGGGGCGCCGCTCGGGGTGGTTGCGCAACAACGCCCGGGCACGGTCCATTTGCCCCTGGTGGGCCAGCAGGGAGGCGCGGCGCATCTGTGCTGCCATGACATCGTCCGCGTTCTCGATCCGGTCCAGCCAGGCGCTGGCCGCCTGGAAGTCTTTCTGCTGTTCGGCAATCTGGGCCATCAGCAGGTAGGCCTGCGTCAGGCCGCGTGCGGCCCGCTCGTCGCCGGACTGGCGTGCCAGACCCATGTAGGTCTGCAGGGACTGCGTGGCGGCGGGCAGGCGCTTGTCCTGCACCTGCAGCGCAGCCAGCAGCAGCCAGGGTTCCATGGCCTCGGGCTGGATGCGGGTCAGGTTTTCCAGCAGGCTGCGCGCCTCTGCGTGGCGCTGAAGATCGAACAGGATACGGGCGTAGCCGAGCGCCACGGGGGCCGGACTGCCCGCCACCGGTGGGCTGGCTTTCAGCTGGCCACGAACCACGGATTCCGCTGCGGTCTGCCCTCGTTCCATAAGGTCCAGGGCGAGCAGGGCGGGAAATGGCGAGGACTGGTCGGCGGCGTGCCCGTTCCGGGCGGATGTAAGCGCCTGGGTGGGCTGGTTGTTGCCCATCTCCATGGCGCCGATCGTGGTCCATGCCGCTGCGGCGTGCGCTCCCTGTTTGATCGCTGGGGCGAGGGCTTCGCGCACCACCTGCAGGGCGGCAGCCTTGTCCGCCACGCGCGCGTAGATGCGGGGGATGCCGTTGATGGCGTCGTTGCGGGACGCTGCAGGGGCCTGGTCGAGCAGGCGACGCAGCACCGGACCGGTTTCACCCACGCGGTTGAGCGCCAGCAGAATCTCGAGTTCGAAGCGGTCGGCCTCGGGCGAGACCGGGATGGCCTGCGACCATGCGCGCGCTGCCGCTAGCGCCGCGTCTCCCGAGCGTGCCTGCAAGGCGATTTCCACGGCTCGGCGGAACAGGTCGGGGTCGTTCTGCTTGCGGGCAGCATCCAGGAGCAGCGAGTAACCGGTGCCGGGTTCGCCGGAGGACACGTTGAGTTCTCCCAGCAACAGCTGATAGAACAGGGGTGCGGAAAGCGCCGAGTTGGCCGCTGGGGGCTCTGCCGGTGGCGTGTCCTGGGCCAGCACCAGGGTCGGCGGACCCGCCAGGAGGCCGAGACACAGCACTGCTCGCTGCACTGTCCGGACGCTCCGACGTTGCGGGCTGTGGTGGCTGCGGTCGTGCGGAGTATTCATCAAGCTCATGATAATGGAAGGGTCCAGGTCGGCAGGTCTGGGATTCCAGTGCCCGGTCGGGCGTTCCCTTCATCCCCAGAAATCACCAAGCGATGCCCGAATTGCCCGAGGTCGAGGTCACCCGTCGCAGCTTTGCGGACCGTATCGCTGGCGCGCAGGTCCAGGGTGCGCTGATGGGCAAACCCCTGCGCTGGCCTCTGGGGGCCGATCCCGCCACGCTGACCGGCCGCCATGTCCTGGCGGTCGGGCGCCGCGGGAAGTACCTGCTGATCCATCTGAACCAGGGTGTGCTGCTCGTTCATCTGGGCATGTCCGGTAGCCTTCAGTTTGCCGGCGAGCTGCCCGAGCGCGGTGTTCACGATCATTTCGAGCTTCACACCTCCCGGGGCTTGCTGCGTTTGCACGATCCCCGTCGGTTCGGGGCCGTGGTGCTGGTCGACTCGATGGAGGATCCGCGGGCCCGCAAGCTGCTGGACGGCCTGGGAGTCGAGCCTCTGGAGCCCGGGTTCGATCCGGTTGGGTTTCACATGGCCTTGCAACAGCGTCGGGCCAGCATCAAGCAGGTGCTGCTGGCTGGTGATGTGGTGGTTGGGGTAGGCAACATCTATGCGTCCGAGGCCTTGTTCATGGCGGGCATACGCCCGACGGTGCGCGCCGACCGGCTGAGCCGCCCGCGCGCGACTCGCCTGCATGGGGCGATCGTCCATGTGCTTCAGCGCGCGCTGGCGCTCGGGGGCAGCACCCTGCGCGACTTTTCCAGCGCGGATGGCCAGAGTGGTTACTTTCAGATGGATGCCATGGTCTACGGTCGGGACGGGCAACCCTGCAGGGCCTGCGGCACACCGGTACGGCAGCTGCGCCAGGGACAACGCTCGACGTATTTCTGTCCCCGCTGCCAGAAGCCGTGAGCCGGAGGGGGCGCGATGCTATATTGAACGGATTCACTCCCCCACCGGCCCATGAGCTTCAACCAGGAATTCGACGACCACGGCGTATGGCGCAGGCAGTTTGCTCTGCGTCTCAAGCTCATGTCCGAATGGCTGCAGGACCACGAGCTGCTGGAGTCAGGGGTTCGCGAGCGGCTGGACCAACTGCATGCACAGGTCCGCAACGACAAGATCATGGTCGCGTTCGTGGCCGAGTTCTCGCGGGGCAAGTCCGAACTGATCAACGCAGTGTTCTTTGCGGGTTATGGGCGCCGGATCATGCCGGCCAGTGCGGGCCGCACCACCATGTGCCCCACGGAGCTGGGCTACGACTCCGAGGTCCCGCCCTGCCTGCGCCTGTTGCCGATTGAGACCCGTTTGCAGTCCAAATCATTGCTGGACTGGCGCAATGCGCCGGACAAGTGGGAACGGGTCGATCTGGATGTCAACGACCCACAGCAACTGGCGCGCGCTATCCAGAAGGTCGCCGAGGTGCGCCGGGTGACCCGTTCGGAAGCCACTGCGCTGGGCTTCTGGAACGACGAGTTGCCAGACGACAACCCGGTGATGGGCTCCGACGGGATGATCGAGGTGCCCAAGTGGCGGCATGCGCTGATCAACATGGCCCATCCGTTGCTCAAGCAGGGGCTCGTGATTCTGGACACCCCTGGGCTGAACGCGATCGGAGCGGAACCGGAGCTGACAGTCAGCCTGCTTCCCCAGGCGCATGCCGTGGTGTTCATCCTCGGGGCGGACACCGGCGTGACCAAGTCGGATCTCGCCATCTGGCGCCAGCACATCGCCGGGTTGCCCGAAGGCCAGGCCAACCGGCTGGTGGTGCTCAACAAGATCGACACGATGTGGGACGCGCTGAGCACCCCCGAGCAGGTGCAATTGCAGATTGCAGCACAGCGCACCGAATCGGCCGATGTGCTGGGGCTGTCGCCGCTGCAGGTGATCGCGGTGTCCGCACAGAAGGGGTTGCTGGCCAAGGTCAGCCGGGACGAGCGCCTGCTGCAGGCGAGCAACCTGATGGAACTGGAGACCGCGCTGGGCGTTGACCTGCTGGGCCAGCGCCGCCGGATTCTGGGCGCGGCGGTGGCCAGCGCGATGCAGGCCCTGCGCCAGGAGACGGGGCGTCTGGTGCACACCCGTGCCCGCGACCTGGTCGAGCAGGTGCAGGAGCTCGAAGGCCTGCGCGGCAAGAACGCCGGGGTGATCAAGCAGATGCGGCTGCGCATCGAGCAGGAGCAGGCCGAGTTCGACGCCAGTGGCGCCAAGATCCAGGCCGTGCGATCGGTGCATCTGCGGCTGCTCAAGGACCTGTTCTCGCTGCTCGGGCACTCCCATCTCAAATCGCGCGTGACCGAACTGGCGCGGGCGCTCAAACAACCCGGCATCAAGCTGGGCGTGCGCCGCGCTTACGGGCATACCTTCGAGCAGCTGCGGGCCGACCTTCTGAAGGCCGACCAGCTAGCGTCCGAGATCCAGTCGATGCTCGAAGGCAGTTTCAAGGGGCTCAACGCCGAATACGGCTTCTCCCTGCAGCCACCCACGCCGCCGCAGCTTCAGCAGTACCTGAAAGATCTGGAGCTCATCGAGAAGAGCCACCTGCAGTACCTCAGCCTGGGCAACGCCCTGCGGCTGGCCCAGCCTGAGTTTGGCGAGCGGTTGGCGCGCGCGCTTATGAGCCGGTTGCGGGTGGTTTACGACACGGCGGTCAACGCTGTGGAACTGTGGAACAAGTCGGCCGCGGCCCAGCTGGACGCCCAGCTGCGCGAGCGCCGCCGCAACTTCAGCCGCCGCATCGAAGCGGTGTCGCGCATCCAGCAGGCCGCGAGCGGGCTGGACGAGCGGATTCGCGAACTGCAGTCCCAGCAGGCCGAGCTCAACCTGGTCGATGCCAAGCTGGTGGAGCTGACAGGTCAGTTGCTGGAATCTCCCGAGGCAGCCCCGGCCGAAGTCGTCGAGGCATGAAGGTTCCAGGCCCGGTGAGCGCTGGTTTTGCGCCGGCCTTGGTGCATTGGCAGCGCCGCGACGGGCGGCACGGCCTGCCCTGGCAGGGCACCCGCGATCCCTACCGCGTGTGGTTGTCCGAAATCATGCTGCAGCAGACCCAGGTGAGCACCGTCCTGGGCTACTACCCGCGCTTCCTGGACCGGTTTCCCGATGTGCATGCCCTCGCCGCGGCGTCCGAGGACGAGGTGATGTCCTTGTGGAGCGGGCTGGGGTACTACAGCCGCGCTCGCAACCTGCACCGCTGCGCCCGTACCGTGGTGTCCGAGCATGGGGGCCACTTCCCCGCCACGTCGTCGGTGCTGGCCACCCTGCCGGGAATCGGGGATTCCACCGCTGCTGCGATTGCCGCCTTCTGCCACGGCGAACGGGTTTCCATCGCCGATGGCAATGTGCGCCGGGTGCTCAGCCGTTTGTTGGCCTTCGAGGGGGACCTTTCCCAGGCCCGTGCCCAGCGGGAGCTGTGGCAACTGGCCCAGTCGCTGCTGCCCGAGCGCCCTTCGGTGGACGACATGGTGGCCTACACCCAGGGCCTGATGGACCTGGGATCCGGTGTGTGCACGCTCCGGCAGCCCGCCTGCGAACGCTGCCCCGTGACGGCGCTCTGCGAGGCGCGCCGATCAGGCTCCACCGACTGGTTCCCGGTGAAGACGAAGCGGGTCGCCCGACGCCACGAGAGTTGGTGGCTGCTGGTGTTGCGCAAGAGCGTGGCGGGGCAGGCGTTTGTCTGGCTGGAGCGGCGGCCGCCACGCGGCATCTGGGCGGGCCTGCACTGTGTGCCGGTGGCCGGGGACGAGGCCCAGGCGCTGGCGGTGACCGGTGCCAACGCGGTGGCTGCCCGGCATCTGCCTGCACTGTCCCATGCACTGACCCACCGAGAGTTGCGGTTGCATCCGGTGCTGGTCGATCTTGTGCCTGGTGCGGTGGAGCTGGCAATCCCGAACGGTCGCTGGGTGCCGATGGACCAGCCGGGTGAGGTCGGTCTTCCTGCGCCCGTTCGAAGCCTGCTGCTGCAGCTGCCCGGCTGACGCTCGGTCAGGGTCCGACGGAGGCCGATCGGGCCGGTGGCGTCGGCCAGCCATCGATCTCGCGGTGGCGCAACCGCGTGGACCAGGCGCTGGAAAACGCCTTGGCCAGGCGCTCCACGAGGTAGACCGACCGATGCTGTCCACCCGTGCATCCGATGGCCACGGTGACGTAGCTGCGGTGATCGTCCAGCATGTGCGGCAGCCAATGGCGCAGGAATGTGTCGATCTGCTCCTGCATCACCTCCACCTCGGCATGGCGAGCCAGGAACTCGGCCACCGGTCCGTCCCGTCCGGTGAGCGGGCGCAGGTCGGGTTCGTAGTGCGGGTTGGGCAGCATGCGGACATCGAACACGAAGTCGGCGTCCATCGGAATGCCGCGCTTGAAGGCAAACGACTCGAACACCAGGGTGAGCGGGGCCTGCTGGGCGCCGATCAGCTCCTTGATGTGGCTGCGCAGCTGCGCTGGGCGGATCAGGCTGGTGTCGAGCACCTGGGCGCGGTCGCGCAGTTCCGACAGCAGTTCGCGCTCGTATTCGATGGCGTCCGTGAGCGCACGGTGCTCGTCGTTGGAAGGCTTGAGCGAGAGCGGGTGGCGGCGGCGCGTTTCGGAGAAACGCCGCACCAGCGTGTCGGTGGTGGCGTCCAGGAAGACCGTGGTGAGGTGGACATCCTGTCCGGGCTGGTGCCGTATCTCGGCCAGGCGCGCGGGCAGTCCGGGCAACGACGCGGCGCTTCGCACGTCCATTGCAATCGCCACCTTGCTGGCGCGGTGGCTTTGTTCCAGGGCGATGAATGAGGCCAGCAGCTCGGGCGGCAGGTTGTCGACGCAGTAGTAGCCGAGGTCTTCCAGCGCGGTCAGGGCGATCGACTTGCCCGAGCCAGACATACCAGTGATCAGCACCAGCTCGATCGGCTTGAGGGGCTGGGCGGGGTCTGGCGTGTTCATGCGGTCAGCAGTTCCCGGGCGTGCGCCAGCGAGACTTCCGAACGGTCGTTGCCACCGAGCATCCTTGCCAGTTCGCTCACGCGCTGTTCGTCAGTGATCGGGGTGACGGTGCTGTGCGTGACCGAGCCGCTCCGGCGCTTGCTCACCAACAGGTGGTGGTCCCCGCAGGCAGCGACCTGGGGCAGGTGGGTGACGGCGAGCACCTGGCGGTCGCGGCCGAGCTGGCGCAGCAGTTGCCCCACGGTGTGCGCCACGGCACCACCGATGCCCGAGTCGACCTCGTCAAAGATCAGGGTCGGGGCCTGTCCCAGCCGGCTGGTGACCACCGAGATCGCCAGGGCAATGCGCGAGAGCTCTCCGCCCGAGGCCACCTTGCCGACCGGGCGAGGGCTCACGCCGGCATGACCCGCCACCAGGAACTCCACCTGCTCCCAGCCATGTGCCTGCGGCTCCTCCAGCTTTGTAAGGCCCACCTCGAAGCGGCCTCCCTGCATGCCCAGGGTCTGCATGGCCTCGGTGACGGCGCGGGACAGCTTGGGCGCTGCCTGCTGGCGCAGCTTGCCCAGGCGCTTGATTTCAACCTCAAACGTACCCCAAGCCTTGCGTTCCGCGGCGCGCAGGGCGTCCATATCCATGGCCTGGTCGATGCTTTCGAGCTCCTTCTTCCAGCCCGCGAGCAGCTCGGCCAGTTCTTCGGGCGGCCGACGGTAGCGGCGGGCCAGCGACATCCATTGCGACAGGCGCTGATCCAGCGCCTCCAGCCCCGAGGGGTCCAGATCGGCGTGGCGTGCGTAGTGGTGCAGGCTGTGCACCGTGTCCTGCACCTGGGCCAGGGCCGCCTGCAGTGCTTCGATGGCGTCGTTGAACGCCGGTTCCAGGTGGGCCTGTGCCTGCAGTGCGGACAGCGCCCGGTGGATCAGCGACGCGGCACTGCTGTCCTCATCGTCCAGCACCGCAGCGGCCTCGCGTGCGGCGTCCATCAGGCCCTGCACATTGGCCAGGCGGCTGTGCTGTGCGTTGATGTCTTCCCACTCGCCCGCTTGTGGCTGCAGCTTGTCGAGCTCGCCGATCTGCCAGGCCAGCCGCTCGCTTTCCTGCTGCAGTGTGTTCTGGCGCTCGGCCGCATTCTCCAGCGCCTTGCGGGCCTGGCGCCAGTCGGCCCAGAGAGTGGAAGCCGCCGAGGTGTCGACCCCTGCGTATGCATCCAGCAGGCCGCCCACGGCATCGGCGCGCGTCAGGCTCTGCCAGGCGTGCTGACCGTGGATGTCGACCAGGTGATCGGCCAGGGCCTTGAGCTGGGCCATGGTGGCCGCGCTGCCGTTGATCCAGCCGCGGCTGCGCCCGTCGGTGTCGACGGTGCGGCGCAGCAGCAAGCCGTCTTCGCCTGTGGCATAGCCCTGTTCGTCCAGCCACGGCCGCAGGGAAGCGGGCAGGTCGAATTCAGCCGCGATCTCGCAGCGCGTGGCGCCTTCGCGCACGACGCCGCTGTCGGCGCGCGCACCGAGCGCCAGCTGCAAGGCGTCGATGAGGATCGACTTGCCGGCTCCGGTTTCGCCGGTCAGCACGTTGAAGCCCTGGTCCAGATCGAGGTCCAGCGAGGGAACGATGACGAAGTCACGCAAGACGATGCGTCGGAGGCTCATGGCTTCGGAACAAACGAAAGGAAGGCGGCTATTTTGACCGCTCTCAGGCGCCCTCGTTCCAGTGCAGCTTCTTGCGCAGGGTGTCGAAGTAGCTCCAGCCCAACGGATGCAGCAGTCGCAGCGTGTGTTCCGAGCGGCGCACGACGATGCGGTCACCGTGCAGCAGGCTGGTGAGCGACTGCATGTCGAAGTTGGCGCTGGCGTCCTTGCCTGAGACGATCTCGACCGCCACCTCGCAGTGCGAGGGCAGCACGATGGGGCGGTTGGACAACGTGTGGGGTGCGATCGGCACCATGATCCATCCGCCCACTGAAGGGTGCAGCAGCGGGCCACCGGCCGACAGCGCGTAGGCGGTGGACCCGGTGGAGGTGGCGATGATCAGGCCGTCGGCGCGCTGGTTGGCCACGAAATGGCCGTCCACCTCCACCCGCAGCTCGATCATGCTGGCCACGCCGCCCCGGTTGACGACCACATCGTTCAGGGCGGTGGCCTCGAACACGCAGCGGCCGTCGCGCCAGACGCTGGCCGCCATCAGCGAGCGGTGGTCTTCCTCGAACTCGCCGCGCAGGATGGCCCGCAGGTTCTCCTGGTAGGCACCCAGTGGAATGTCGGTGATGAAACCCAGGCGGCCCTGGTTGATGCCTACCAGTGGCACGCCATAGCGGGCCAGTTGCCGGCCGATGCCCAGCATGGTGCCGTCGCCGCCCAGCACCAGCGCGAGATCGATCGACTGACCCATGGCCGGCACGTCCAGTGCGGGGTATTGAAGCAGGCCGGTGTTGAGCGCGGTGTCCTTCTCCAGCGAGACGTCGCAGCCTTCGTCGTGCAGGAACTCGGCCAGTGTCTCGACCACCTTGCGAGAGCCCGGTGCCTGGTACTTGCCGACGATGGCCACGTGGGCGAATCGCAGGCGGCGCTTGGGCGCAGGGGCCGCATGGCGGCTGGTGTCTGGCTGGGTCATGCACAAATTACAACATAGGGGGCAAGGGACGCCGGCCCCCCGTAAACCCTTGCTCTCATTTCCTGTTTTCGGGTGACACCGTCCGTAAAATGAGGCCATGCTGGACGACCGATCCAAACTTCTGCTCAAGACACTGGTCGAGCGCTACATCGCCGACGGCCAGCCCGTCGGTTCCCGCACGCTGGCCAAGGCGGCCGGGATGGAGCTCTCCCCGGCGACCATTCGCAACGTGATGAGCGACCTGGAGGAGTTGGGGCTAATCGCAAGCCCCCGCACCTCGGCCGGGCGCATCCCCACCGCGCGGGGCTACCGGCTGTTCGTGGACACGATGCTCACCGTGCGGCGCGAAGACCTTTCGGGTGCGGAGAACATCGGCGCCACCGGCATCGAGGCGGGCGCCCAGCCACAGCGCGTCATCAGCCACGCCGCCCAGATGCTCTCCAGCCTGTCGCAATATGTGGGCGTGGTCATGGCGCCGCGGCGCGCTTCGGTGTTCCGGCACATCGAATTCCTGAGCCTGTCGGAGCGCCGTGTGCTGGTGATCCTAGTGTCGCCGGACGGGGATGTGCAGAACCGGATCATTCACACCCAGGCGAACTTCACCCAGTCTCAGTTGCTGGAGGCGGCCAACTTCCTCAACGCCCACTACGCCGGGTTGACGATGGAAGAGGTGCGGGCGCGGCTGCGCAACGAGGTTGAGGCCTTGCGGGGCGAGATCGCGGCGCTGATGCAGGCCGCCGTGGACATCGGGGCGGATGCGAGCACCGAGCGCGAGGAGGTGGTGGTCTCGGGCGAGCGCAACCTGCTGTCGGTCAGCGAGTTTTCCAGCGACATGGGGCACCTTCGCCAGCTGTTCGATCTGTTTGAGCAGAAGACCCAGCTGATCCGCCTGCTCGACGTGTCCTCGCAGGCCGATGGCGTGCGCATCTA
The DNA here is from genome assembly GCF_001571145.1 of Hydrogenophaga flava NBRC 102514. Lineage (GTDB taxonomy): Bacteria > Pseudomonadota > Gammaproteobacteria > Burkholderiales > Burkholderiaceae_C > Hydrogenophaga > Hydrogenophaga flava. The sequence continues at coordinate 238,238 of NZ_BCTF01000003.1, read as the reverse complement.
CATCGGTGGTGAAAGCCATGTCGTGCCGTTTGAAGACCTGTCGGTGGTCACCGCGCCCTACGAGGTGGACGGCCAGGTGGTGGGCACGCTGGGCGTCATCGGTCCGCAGCGCATGCCCTACGACCGCATGATCCAGATCGTCGACGTGACCGCCAAGCTGGTGAGCAACGCCCTGAGCCACAAGTGAGAGGGGCATGGCGGCCGCCTACAATGCGGGCCTCATCGGGCCGTTAGCTCAGTTGGTCAGAGCAGAGGACTCATAATCCTTTGGTCGTTGGTTCAAGCCCAACACGGCCTACCAAAAAAACCGTGCTACAATGCATGTCTTCGCGGCTGTAGCTCAGCTGGATAGAGTACTTGGCTACGAACCAAGGGGCCGTGGGTTCGATTCCTGCCAGCCGCACCAAATGAAAAGCCCGCAGTCACAAGCTGCGGGCTTTTTTCTTTTCCGCTCCGAAACGTTCTTCCCGGGCCGTTCTTTCATGAGCAAAGCATTCACCCGCGAAACCGACTCCGACGCAGACGACGACCTGCCCGAACCGGCGGTGCTGCCGACCGGGGTGAACTACATCACCCGGGCGGGTTACGACCGGCTGCGGACCGAGCTGATGGCGCTGATCGACGACGAGCGGCCCCGCATCGTCGAGATTGTTCACTGGGCCGCCAGCAACGGAGACCGGTCCGAGAACGGGGACTATCTTTATGGCAAGAAGCGCCTGCGTGAAATCGACCGCCGTATCCGCTTTCTCACGCGCCGGCTTGAGATCGCCGAGGTGGTGGACTGCTCGCAGCACCATGGTGGCGACCAGGTGTTCTTCGGTGCCACCGTGATCTATACGGACGATGAGGGCAAGGAGACCACGGTGACCATACTCGGCGTGGACGAGGCTGACAGCGCCCGCGGCGAGATCAGCTGGGTGTCCCCGGTGGCCCGGGCTCTGCTGAAGGCGCGCGTGGGCGATCTGGTCCGGCTGGTGGTCCCCGGCGGAAGCCAGGAACTGGAAATCCTCTCGGTCAGCTATCCCGCGCCCGGGGCCTGACGCTTGCCAGTCAGCTGGCGCGGAACCGCTGCGCCTTGATCACCGAGGTGGTCCGCTTGAGGCTGCGCAGCACTTCGGCAAGGTGCACCCGGTCGCGCACGGCCACGGAGAAGCGGATGTCGGTGGCTGTCTGTGCGGGCTCGTCGCCCATGTCCACGTGGGTGATGTCCGCCTCGGCCGAGGCGATGGCGGAGGCCACGCGAGCCAGAACCCCCTTGCCGTTGGTGACCGTGACCACCACGGTGGTGTCGAACGGACGCGTCGGCTCATCGGCCCACTCGACCTGCAGGAAGCGCTCACCGTCGCGCGCCAGCAGGCGCTTGCCAGTGGGGCAGTCTTCGGTGTGCACCGTCAGCCCCTCGCCACGGCCGAGATAGCCCACGATGCGGTCGCCCGGGATCGGCTGGCAGCAGCGCGCGAACTGGACCGACAGGCCTTCGCTGCCATCCAGACTGACGACCCCCTGGGAAACCGATCCGTCCTCACCGGTGGCGTAGCGCTCGGTGCTGATGAGCACCGCGTCGGGTTTGAGCCCGGTTTCGGCCAGCAGCACGGCGAGCTTCTTGCCCACCATGCTGGCGATGCGCTTGCCCATGCCGATGTCTGACAGCAGTTCCTCGCGCGACTTGGTGCCGGTGAAGCGCAACAGCTTGTCCCAGGTGGCCTTGTGCTCGCCACTGGCATCGGGGAGTTGGGCGATGCCTTCGGAGCGCAGTGCCTGCGCCAGCATGCGCTCACCAAGCAGATGTGTCTTTTCCTGTGCCAGCGTCTTGAGGTGGTGCCGGATCTTGGAGCGCGCGCGACCGGTCTTGACGAAGGACAGCCAGGCCGGGTTGGGCTCGGCGGACTCGCTGGTGAGAATCTCCACCACGTCGCCGTTGGCGAGTTCGGTGCGCAGCGGGCGCTGTTCGCCGTTGATGCGGGCACCCACGGCGCGGTTGCCCACGCCGCTGTGGATGGCGTAGGCGAAGTCCATCACCGTGGCACCCCGCGGCAGCGCGAGGATCTTGCTCTGGGGCGTGAACACATAGACCGCGTCGGGAAACAGGTCGATCTTGATGTGATCCCAGAACTCGCTGGCATCGTGCGTTTCCTGCTGGATGTCCAGCAGGGACTGCAACCACTGTGTGCCCAGGCGCTGGGTGGTGTCGCTGTTGGGCTCGTTGGCCTTGTACAGCCAGTGGGCGGCGACGCCAGACTCGGCCACCACGTCCATCGCGTGGGTGCGCAGCTGGAACTCGATGTTGGTGCCGAAGGGGCCGATCAGGGTGGTGTGCAGCGACTGATAGCCGTTGACCTTGGGAATGGCCACGTAGTCGCGGAACTTGCCGGGCACCGGTTTGTAGAGCTGGTGCAGCAGGCCCATGCCGGTGTAGCAGTCGGTCAGCTCGGGCACCACGATGCGGAAACCGTAGATGTCGGTGACCTGCGAGAAAGACAGGTGCTTGCTGTCCATCTTGCGGTAGACGGAATAGAGCGTCTTTTCCCGGCCGACGATGCGCACCTGCATGCCGTGGCGGGCAAACGCGCCTTCCACCTCTTTCTGCACGCGGGCGATGAGGTCCTTGCGGCGGTTGCGGGATTTGTTCAGCGCCTTGGACAGCACCTCGTAGCGCCAGGGGTGCAGGAAGCGGAACGACAGGTCCTGCAGCTCGCGGTAAGTGAAGTTCAGACCGAGGCGGTGGGCGATCGGGGCGTAGATCTCCAGCGTCTCGCTGCTGATGCGCTGCCACTTGTTGCGCGGCATGTCGCCCATGGTGCGCATGTTGTGGGTGCGGTCGGCGAGCTTGATCAGGATCACCCGCACGTCCTTGGCCATCGCCAGCAGCATCTTGCGGAAGGACTCGGCCTGGTTCTGCTCGCGGGTGTCGAAGGCCAGCTTCTCCAGCTTGGTCAGGCCGTCGACCAGGTCCGCGACCGGAGCGCCGAAGCGTTCGACGAGTTCGACCTTGCTCACGCCGCAGTCTTCCATCGCGTCGTGCATCAGGGCCGCCATCAGCGCCTGGGCATCCAGCTTCCACTCGGCGCACTGGGCCGCGACCGCGATGGGATGGGTGATGTAGGGGTCGCCGTTCTTGCGCAGCTGGCCCAGGTGGGCCTCGTCGGCGAATCGGTACGCGCGCCGGATGGCCTCGATGTCGGCCGCACCCAGGTAGTCCAGCCGACCCAGCAGCGCTGCAAAGCTCGCCGCCGCTGCGCTGGCGGCGGGATGGGCCTGTGGTGCAGGCGGGGCGAGGCTGCCGGGGTCGGCGTTGGTGATCATCCCCTTACTGTAGCGCGAGACGCACGCCACCACCGCCGGTGCGGGAGATCAGCGCGCGGGGGGCACGAGGATGGTCGGGCGGGCTTCCGGGAGCTTTTCCGGGTAGTCGCGGCTGTAGTGCAGGCCGCGGCTTTCCCTGCGCAGCATGGCCGACATCACGATCAGGTCGGCCACCTGGACCAGGTTGCGCAACTCCAGCAGGTCACGCGTGACGTGGAACTGGGCGTAGAACTCCTGGATTTCGCCCTGCAGCAGGGCGATCCGGTGGGCCGCACGTTCCAGCCGCTTGTTGGTGCGCACAATGCCCACATAGTCCCACATGAAGCGGCGCAGCTCGTCCCAGTTGTGCGAGATCACCACCTGTTCGTCGGCGTCCTTGACGCGGCTGGCATCCCACAGCGGAATCTCGGGCCGTGGCGCCGTGGTGGCGGTGTGGATGGCCTTGACCGCAGCCTGGGCGAACACCATGCACTCGACCAGCGAATTGCTGGCGAGGCGGTTGGCGCCGTGCAGGCCGGTGCAGGTGGTCTCTCCCACCGCGTACAGGCCATCGATGTCGGTGCGGCCAGCCAGATCGGTCACCACGCCGCCGCAGGTGTAGTGCGCGGCCGGTACGACGGGGATCGGCTCTTTCGTGATGTCGATGCCCAGCTCGGCGCAGCGCGCCAGGATGTTGGGGAAATGCTCCTTCAGGAACTCCGGGCTCTTGTGCGAGATGTCCAGGTGCACGCAGTCCAGGCCGTGCTTCTTCATCTCGTAGTCGATGGCACGTGCCACGATGTCGCGCGGCGCCAGCTCGGCGCGCGGGTCGTGGTCGGGCATGAAGCGGTGGCCGCCCAGGTGCGCCGGCAGCTTGAGCTGGCCGCCCTCACCGCGCACCGCCTCAGTGATGAGGAAGTTCTTGACGTGCGGGTGGTATAGGCAGGTCGGGTGGAACTGGATGAATTCCATGTTGCCGACCCGGCAGCCCGCTCGCCAGCCGGCGGCAATGCCGTCGCCGGTGGCGGTGTCGGGGTTGGTGGTGTACAGATAGACCTTGCCCGCGCCGCCGGTGGCCAGGATGGTGTGCGGTGCCGCGAAGGTCTCGACCTCGTCGCGGTCCACGTCCAGCACATAGGCGCCGTGACAGCGCTGGGCACTGTTGCCGGGCTGGTGTCCGGGCAGCTTGGCATCGGTGATCAGGTCCACCAGCATGTGGTTCTCGAAGAACGTGATACCGGGGGTCTTGCGGGCCAGGCTGCTCAATGTGGCCTGGACGGCGGCACCAGTGGCATCGGTGGCGTGCACAATGCGACGGTGGGTGTGGCCGCCCTCGCGGGTCAGGTGCAGCTCGCCGTTTTCGGTGGAGAAGGGAACGCCCAGTTCCTGCAGCCATGCGATGGCCGCCGGAGCGTTCTCGACCGTGAACTGGGTGGCTTCCAGGTCGCACAGTCCGGCGCCGGCCACCAGGGTGTCGTCCACGTGCGAGGCGTAGCTGTCGCCCTCTGCCAGCACGGCGGCAATGCCGCCCTGGGCCCAGTTGCTGGAGCCGTCGGAGATGCCGCGCTTGGTCACCACGGCCACACGGTGGGTGGGGGCCAGCTTGAGGGCGGCGGTCAGGCCGGCCAGTCCGCTGCCGATGATGAGGACGTCAAAAGTATGGGTGGTCATGATGCTGGGGTGTAGGCCAGGCGCACGTAGATCGGCGCGAAGGCCTCGGCCTGGGTCAGCTCGATCAGCGTTTCCTTGGCCAGTTCGAGCATGGCGATGAAGGTGACGACCATGACCTGCGGGCCGCGGGTGGTGTCGAACAGTTCGCCGAACTCGACGAACTTGCGGCCCTGTAGATGGCGCAGCACGATGCTCATGTGCTCGCGCACCGAGAGCTCCTCGCGGCTGATCTTGTGGTGCTGGACCAGCTTGGCGCGTTTCATGATGTCGCGCCAGGCCGACTGCAGGTCGAGGGCAGTGACATCGGGGAAGCGCGGTTGCAGCGCCTGCTCGACGTACACCTGGGCGCGCAGGAAGTCGCGGCCGTACTGCGGCACCTCGGCCAGGCGCTGGGCGGCCAGCTTCATCTGTTCGTATTCGAGCAGCCGGCGCACCAGCTCGGCGCGCGGGTCTTCGGCTTCTTCGCCCTCGGCCGTCTTCTTGGGCGGCAGCAGCATGCGCGACTTGATCTCGATCAGCATGGCCGCCATCAGCAGGTACTCGGCCGCCAGTTCGAGGTTGCTGGCGCGGATCTCGTCGACGTAGCTCAGGTACTGGCGGGTCACCGCCGCCATCGGGATGTCGAGGATGTTGAAGTTCTGCTTGCGGATCAGGTAGAGCAGCAAGTCCAGCGGGCCCTCGAAGGCTTCGAGGAAGACCTGCAAGGCGTCTGGCGGGATGTACAGGTCGCGCGGCAGGTCGAACAGCGGCTCACCGTACAGGCGCGCCAGCGCCACCTGGTCGACCACGTCGGGCAGCACGGCATCCAGACCCTCCGGGGGCGCATCGAGTGCGCCGGCCTCGTTGCTCATCGCAGGCTCGGGACGGAATGGCTCAGTGCGGATCGGGCTGGGTCTGGTAGACGTAGGGCTGCTGCGGCACGCGCGCGGCCTGCGCCTGGGCGAGCAGGTCGCGGTCGACCTGCTTGTCCCACAGAAGCGAACGCCCTTGAAGCTGACCCTGCTCGATCTCGGGCCGGCTGGACTTGAGCTGGTCGATGAACTGTGTGGTGTCGGAGGTGTAGTGGGGGCGGCCGAAAATGCTCATGGCAAGAAGGCGCAGGGCGCCGGTCAGCGGAAAACCCGCGATTTTACCGGTCGGCCCGTTTCATCCGGCGTGCCGGTCGGCAGCCTCGCCCCGCAGCCGGGCGCCGAAGCCGGAGCGTTCGATCAGCGATTGCGGTTGCGGATTCAGCTCGGTCAGTTCCAGGGTGCCTCCGCGCTTGAGGATGGCCTTGTGCAACTGTTCCAGTGCATCCAGGCCGGTGGTGTCCAGGGAGATCAGCCGGCTGGCGTCCAGTGTCACCGCCAAGCCCGCCGGCGCCCGCTCGACCGAAGCCACGATGGGGTCGATCTTGGCGACGGCCCCGAAGAACAGCGAGCCATAGAGCCTGAAGTGGAGCTGCCCGGGGTGCTGCTGGGGCACCGGGTCGGCGCGGAAGATATCGCTCTGGCGCCTCACGAACAGCAGGCAGGCCAGCACCAAGCCCAGTTCCACGGCCACGGTGAGGTCGAACACGATGGTCACCAGGAAGGTGGAGACCATCATGAGGCGGTAGTGGTTGGTGAACTGCTTGAGGCGACCGAACTCGCGCCACTCGCCCATGTTCCAGGCCACGAACAGCAGCACGCCGGCCAGCACCGCCAGCGGGATGTGCTGCGCCAGCGGTGCGGCGATCAGGACCACGGCGGCCAGCGTGCCCGCGTGCACAATGCCCGCGACCGGCGACACCGCCCCTGCGCGGATGTTCGTCACCGTGCGCGCGATGGTGCCGGTGGCTGGCATGCCGCCGAAGAAGGGCACGGCGAAGTTCGCTACCCCTTGCGCCATGAGCTCCTGATTGGGGTCGTGCTTGGGGGTGTCACCGAGCTGGTCGGCGACGCGGGCGCAGAGCAGCGACTCGATCGCGCCTAACAGCGCGATGGTGAGCGTGGGCGTCACCAGGAGCTTCACGGTCTGCCAGCTGAAGTCGGGCAGTTCGAAGGTCGGCAGGCCCTGCGGGATGCCACCGAAGCGGGAGCCGATGGTCTCGACCGGCATCTGCAGCAGCCAGGCCAGCAGCGTCAGCGTCACCAGCGCCACCACCGGCGCCGGCAGCCGCGAGGTGGCCTTGAGCGCGCTGATGGTGTCCACCTGCTCCAGCTGGCGCCGGAACTGCGAGTCCACCGCCCACAGCCGCGGCCAGATGAACAGGCCCACCACGCACAGCACGCCCAGCAGGCAGGCGTAGGGATTGAAGCTGCCCAAGTGCTGGGCGATGGTGGCGATCTGGCCGAAGAAATCGCCCGGCATCTTGGCGATGTCCAGCCCGAGCCAGTCGCGCACCTGCGAGAGCGCGATCAGCACCGCGATGCCGTTGGTGAAGCCGATCACCACGCTGACCGGCACGTAGCGCACCAGGGTGCCGAGGCGGAAGAGACCCAGCAGGAACAGCAGCACGCCGGCACTGGCGGTGGCGATCAGCAGGTTGGCCACGCCGTAGCGCTCGACGATGCCGTAGACGATGACGATGAAGGCGCCGGCCGGACCGCCGATCTGCACCGAGGTGCCGCCCAGGGCGGAAATGAGGAAGCCGGCGATGATGGCCGTCCACAGGCCGGCCTCCGGCTTGAGGCCGCTGGCGATGGCAAACGCCATGGCCAGTGGCAGCGCCACGATGCCGACCGTGGCGCCGGCCCCCATGTCGCGCACCAGCTTTTCGCTGTTGTAGCCGCGGATGTCCTGGAACAGGCGGGGCCGGAACGGCGCCAGCGGGGGCAGGTTGTTCAGCATCGTCAGATGTTACCGTTTGCATACCCCCGCGCCATGGTGCATGGGGTGGTGATGTCAGGGTATACACTGAATTTTTGACCTTCCCGGTGCGACCCATGACCTCACAGATGTTCAACCGCTTGGGATGCCTCCTGCTGGGGGCGGTGCTGCTGACGGCCTGCGACCAGCGCGCCATCAGCGAACTGGAGGAGGGTGTCTCGACCGAGGCCGATGTGCGCGAGAAGTTCGGGGCGCCCGAGGCGGTTTGGGACGGGCCGGATGGCGCCCAGATCTACGAATACAACCGCCAGCCCGAGGGCTACCAGAACTACCAGATCACCATCGGCCCGGACGGCAAGATGGCGGCCCTGCGGCAGGTGCTCAACCCGGGGACCTTCGCCGAGATCCGGCCTGGCATGGCCATGGAAGACGTGCGCAAGCTGCTGGGCAAACCGATGAAGGTGACCGAGTACGCCCTCAAGAAGGAGGTCCACTACGACTGGCGATGGCGTGACGGACCGAACGAAAGTGACAGCCAGCTGTTCACCGTCATCTTCAGCCCGGACCTGCGTGTGATCTCGACTTTGTCGGTGCGAGACCCCGAACTGGACCGGGCCCGCTGAGAAGGTCCCGGCGTTTCAGCCGGCGCGCAGGTGCTGCCAGTCGTCCAGCAGGGGGCGCAGCACCAGCAGCAGCAGTGCAAGTGCCAGCGGCAGGGTGCTGATGTAGCCCAGGTGCTTGAAGCCCAGGGCGCCTGCAATACCGCCAATCAGGAAGCTGAGGACCAGCTGGGCATGCACCCGCAGGCGCTCGCGGTCGGCCCGCACCGGTTGCATGTCCGGGTGGCGGTTCACGTAGAGCAGCTTGCCCAGTTCGATACCCAGGTCGGTGACCAGTCCGGTCACATGGGTGGTGCGGATGCGGGCCTGCGAAATCTTGGTGATGACCGCGTTCTGCAGGCCCATGATGTAGCAGAGCAGCACCACGGTGACCGGCAGGAACACGGTGTGCCACAGGCTCATGACGGCGCCGAACAGGCCGAACACCAGCAACAGCACGGCTTCCAGCAGCAGCGGCAGACCGTAGGCGCTGCGCAGCTGCAGGCGCATGCCCCAGTTGACGATCCAGGCGGTGCTCATGGCGCCCAGCATGAAGGCGAGCACCGAGACCAGTCCTGCACCCACCAGTACGAACTGCCCGAGCACCAGGTTGTCGGCCAGCGCCGAGAGCATGCCCGTCATGTGCGAGGTGTACTGGCCCACGGCCAGGAAGCCGCCCGCGTTGGCGGCGCCGGCCACGAAGGCCAGCACCGTGCCCAGCTTCAGGTCGGCCTGCGGCGTGCGCTGCAGGGCGGTGAAGCCTCGGATGGGGGCGAACACGTGCGGTGGCCGGTCAGTGGATGCGCATGCCTGGCTGGGCGCCCGGCCAGGGCTGCAGCACGTGGATGCCGGGCTGTGCCTTCTCGTCGGCGTGGCTGGCGGCCAGCACCATGCCTTCGCTGACGCCGAACTTCATCTTGCGCGGTGCCAGGTTGGCCACCATCACGGTCAGCTTGCCTTCGAGGTCCTCGGGCTTGTACATGCTGGCGATGCCGCTGAAGACGTTGCGCGTCCGGCCTTCGCCCACGTCCAGCGTCAGGCGCAGCAGCTTGGTCGAGCCTTCCACCGCCTCGCACTTGACGATCTGCGCGATGCGCAGGTCGACTTTGGCGAAGTCGTCGATGGAGATGGTGGGCGCGATCTCTTCGCCGCCGGGCACGGTCTTGGGTTCTTCGGGCACCGGCGGCGGTTCGAACAGGGCGTCCAGTTGCTTGACGTCCACGCGCTGCATCAGGTGCTGGTAGGGCTGGATGGCCGCGACGTCGGCGGCGTTGTGCCAGTCCTTCAGGTCGGCACCGGTGAGCGCCTGCACCTTGCCGGCGAGTTCGGGGAGAACGGGCGCGAGGTAGCGGGCCAGGACGGTGAAGGCATTGACCAGCACCGAGCAGACCTGCTGCAGGCGCGCGTCGTTGGCGGCGTCCTTGGCCAGGTCCCAGGGCTTGTGCTGGTCCACGTAGGCGTTGACGCGGTCGGCCAGTGCCATGATGACCCGCATTGCCTTCCCATACTCACGGGTGTCGTAGAACTCCGCGATCTCGGTCGCAGCGCCTCGGATTGCCGCCAGCAGCTCAATGCTTTGCGCATCGCTGGCCGACGATAGCTGGCCACCGAAGCGCTTGGTGATGAAGCCGGCCGAGCGCGAGACGATGTTGACGAACTTGCCGACCAGGTCGCTGTTGACCCGCAGCATGAAGTCTTCGGCGTTGAAGTCCACGTCCTCGTTCTTGCCCGAGAGCTTGGCCGCCAGGTAGTAGCGCAGCCACTCGGGGTTCATGCCCAGTTCCAGGTACTTCAGCGGCGACAGGCCGGTCCCCCGGCTCTTGCTCATCTTCTCGCCGTTGTTGATGGTCAGGAAGCCGTGCACGAAGACCGCGTTGGGCACCTTGCGGCCGCTGAAGTGCAGCATCGCCGGCCAGAACAGCGTGTGGAAGGTGATGATGTCCTTGCCGATGAAGTGGTACTGCTCGGTGGACGGGTCGCCCATGAAGGCATCGAAGTCGCGGCCCGTCTTGCCGAAGTAGTTTTTCAGCGAGGCCAGGTAGCCGATCGGGGCGTCCAGCCACACATAGAAATACTTGCCCGGCGCGTCCGGGATCTGAATGCCGAAGTAGGGCGCGTCGCGGCTGATGTCCCAGTCGCCCATCTTGGGCTTGCCGTCCTCGCCCGGGGCGATCCACTCGGTGATCTTGTTGAGCACCTCGGGCTGCACGGCACCGCTGGTGGTCCAGCCCTTGAGGAAGTCCAGGCAGCGCGGGTCGGAGAGCTTGAAGAAGAAGTGGTCCGAGTGCTTGAGCACCGGCGTGGCACCCGACAGGGCCGAGTACGGGTTCTTCAGCTCGGTGGGTGCATAGACCGCGCCGCAGACCTCGCAGTTGTCGCCGTACTGGTCCTTGGCGCCGCACTTGGGGCATTCGCCCTTGATGAAGCGGTCGGGCAGGAACATGGCCTTCTCGGGGTCGAAGAACTGCTCGATGGTGCGGGTCTCGATCAGGTCATTGGCCTTGAGGGCGCGGTACACGTCCTGTGCCAGTTCGTGGTTCTCCGGGCCGTCGGTGCTGTGCCAGTTGTCGAAGCCGATGTGGAAGCCGTTGAGGTACTGCTGCCGTCCTGTGGCGATGTCGGCCACGAACTGCTGCGGCGTCTTGCCGGCCTTCTCGGCCGCGATCATGATGGGCGCGCCGTGCGCGTCGTCGGCGCAGACGAAGTGCACCTCGTGGCCCTGCATGCGCTGGAACCGCACCCAGATGTCGGCCTGGATGTATTCCATGATGTGGCCGATGTGGAAGTGGCCGTTGGCGTAGGGCAGGGCGGTGGTGACGAACAGGCGGCGCTGGCTCATGTCAGAAGGCTTTCATTCGGGGGAACCCGCAATTTTAGGCGGGGCATGCCGGGGCCGTTAGACTTCGGTGAGATTCTTCATCCCCCCACCCCCGTACCCCGGAGAGCCCGTTTCATGGCCGTCGATACCCAAGCGCTCCTTGCCGCCCTGCAGGCGGTGACCGATCCCAACACCGGCAAGGACTTCGTGTCCACCAAGGCCCTGAAGAACCTGCAGTCCGATGGCGGCGACGTGTCCTTCGATGTGGAGCTGGGCTATCCCGCCAAGAGCCAGATCCCGGCGCTGCGCCGCGGCCTGATCGAGGCCGCCAAGAGCGTGCCGGGCGTGGAGAACGTGTCGGTCAACCTCACGGTCAAGATCATTCCGCATGCGGTGCAGCGCGGCGTGCAGCTGCTGCCCAACGTCAAGAACATCATCGCCGTGGCCTCCGGCAAGGGCGGCGTGGGCAAGAGCACCACCACCGTCAACCTGGCGCTGGCGCTGGCCGCCGAGGGCGCAAAGGTCGGCATCCTGGACGCCGACATCTACGGCCCCAGCCAGCCCATGATGATGGGCCTCGAAGGCCGCCCCGAAAGTGTGGATGGCCAGACCATGGAGCCGCTGGAGAACTACGGCGTGCAGGTGATTTCCATCGGTTTCCTGGTGGACAAGGACGAGGCCATGATCTGGCGCGGCCCGATGGCCACGCAGGCGCTGGAGCAGCTGCTGCGCCAGACCAACTGGAAGGATCTGGACTACCTGATCGTCGACATGCCGCCGGGCACCGGCGACATCCAGCTCACGCTGTCGCAGCGCGTGCCCATGACCGGCGCGGTGATCGTGACCACGCCGCAGGACATCGCCCTGCTGGACGCACGCAAGGGCATCAAGATGTTCGAGAAGGTGGGTGTGCCCATCCTGGGCATCGTCGAGAACATGGCGGTCTACTGCTGCCCGAACTGCGGCCACACCGAGCACATCTTCGGCGCCGAAGGCGGCAAGAAGATGGCGGCCGAATACGGCATGGACTTCCTGGGCGAGCTGCCGCTGAACATGAGCATCCGCGTGCAGGCCGACAGCGGCCGGCCCACGGTGGTGGCCGACCCCGAGGGGGAGATCGCCGGCATCTACAAGACGGTGGCGCGCCAGGTGGCGATCAAGATCGCGGCCAAGGCCAAGGACTTCTCCAGCAAGTTCCCGACCATCAAGATCTCCAAGGACACCTGAGTCCGGCAGGCGGCCCGCTGGCGGCCGCCTTGCTCAGTCAATACCGCAACTGTCCCTGGCCATCGATGATGGCCAGTTCCACATAGTCCGAACCGTTGTGGGACTTGGACGAGTACTTGGCGGTGAAGCGGCCGAACGCGATTTCACCGGCGCTCTCCAGGGTGCGCGTGAACGACGCAGTGCTCAGGTCCCGGCCGGTGCGCCGCAGGCCCTCCACCAGCAGCCGCGCGTGCACGAAACCTTCGAACTGCGACGCGGACGGCGCGGCGTCGGGGCTCTTCTCCTTGAGCAGCTTCAGGTACTCCGCCACCACCGGAATGGTGGTGTTGCGCAGCGACGGCATGATCTGCGCCAGGATGATGCCGCGGGCCTTGTCCTTGAGCTCCCGGTTGATCACGTCCAGGCTGGCAACCGAATAGCCGTAGTAGGTGGGGCGCGCCGTCGTGGCGCTGACGGCCTTGACGTAGTTGGGGAAGGTCAGGCCCGCGGTGCCCACGATCACGGCCTGCGGGTTGGCCTGCGCGGTGGCCGTGGCGGCGGCGGCAAAGTCCGGCGCCGCCGGGTCTACCTTGATCTCGGCCGCCAGCGGCAGGTTCAGCGCGGCGGAGGCTTTCTTGACCTCGCTCAGCAGCGTCTTGCCCAGGCCGTCGTCCTGGTAGAAGAAGGCCACGCGGGTCACGCCGATCTGCTTGAGCTGGGAAAAGATGCGCTCGGTTTCGTTGGCGTAGCCCGCGCGCACGTGGAACAGGTGCGGATTGACACCCTCGCGCATCGACGACGCGCCGGTGACCGGTCCGAAGAGGATGGTGCCGGTCTCCTTGAGCACGGGCAGCACGGCGGCAGTCTGCGCGGTGCCCGTGCTGTTGAACAGCATGAACACCTTCTGCTCCGTGACCAGCTTGCGTGTGTTCTCGACGGCGCGCTTCGGGTCGAAGCCGTCATCCAGTGTGGTGAAGCTGATCTTGCGGCCGTGCACGCCGCCTGCGGCGTTCACCGAGTCGAACATCAGCCGTGCACCCTCGCCGTATTGCAGAGTCTGTGGCCCGAGGGGGCCCGAGAGCACCTGTGAGGCGCCCAGCCTGATTTCGGTGGGTGTGACGCCCTCGTCTCCTGCATGCGCGGCCATTGCCAGCATCCACGCACACACCCCCAGCCATTTGCGAACCATCTGAACCCCTGTGTTTGTCTCCAGAAGCCGACGAGTTTCGTTATGAACTGAAATCAGATCAAGCGCGCGGCGCCCGGGTTTACCCGGGGCCGGTGTCTCTGGGCGGACAGGCGGTTTCGGTCGGCGATTCAGCGGTGCACGAACAGGCGCTGGTTTTCCAGTTCGCGCAGCTTGAAGCGCTGGATCTTGCCGGTGGCGGTCTTGGGCAGCTCGCTCACGAACTCGATGAAACGCGGGTACTTGTACGGTGCCAGCTTTTCTTTCACGAAGGCCTGCAGCTCGGCCTCGGTGGCCTGCTGGCCGGGCTTGAGCACCACGAAGGCCTTGGTCTTGGTCAGGCCCTCGTCGTCGTTCTTGCCGATCACCGCGGCTTCGAGCACGGCGCTGTGCTGCACCAGCGTGGCCTCCACCTCGAAGGGGCTGACGTAGATGCCGCTGACCTTGAGCATGTCGTCGTTGCGACCGGCGTAGGTGTAGTAGCCGTCGGGGTCTCGCAGGTACTTGTCGCCGCTCTTGGTCCAGGGGCCCTGGAAGGTGTCGCGCGACTTGCCCCGGTTGTTCCAGTACATCAACGCGGCGCTCGGCCCTTGTATGTAGAGGTCGCCGATCTGGTTGTGGCTGGTGATGACGCTGCCGTCCTCGTCGCACAGTTGCACCTCGTAGCCGGGCACCGCCTTGCCGGTGGTGCCGTAGCGCACGTCGCCGGGGCGGTTGGAGAGGAAGATGTGCAGCATCTCGGTGCTGCCGATGCCGTCGATGATTTCGCAGCCGAAGTGCGCTGTCCAGCGCTCGCCGATGTCGCGCGGCAGTGCTTCGCCGGCCGAAGAGCACAGGCGCAGCGACACCGCGCTCTTCGGCGGCAGGTCGGGCGCGGCCAGCATGCCGCCGTAGCCGGTGGGCGCGCCATAGAACACCGTGGGCTGGTGCTCGGTCATGCGCCTGAAGCAGGCCTGTGGCGTTGGCCGTTCGGCCATCAGCACCACGCTGGCACCGACCGACAGCGGGAACGACAGCGCGTTGCCCAGGCCGTAGGCGAAGAACAGCTTGGCGGCCGAGAACACCACATCGCTCTCCTGCAGGCGCAGCACGCCCTTGCCGTAGAGCTCTGCCGTCCAGTAGAGGTTGGCCTGGGTGTGCACCGTGCCCTTGGGCGCGCCGGTGGAGCCGCTGGAGTAAAGCCAGAACGCGGGTTCGTCGCCGTGGGTGTCGGCGCCGGTGCCCGGTGTGGCGGCGGCGACCAGAGCCGCCCAGTCGTGTGCACCCTCAGGCAGCGGCTCCTTGCTGCGCGAGACGATCAGCTGCTTCGCCTCGTTCGGCTGGCCGTCCATCGCGGTCTGCAGCGTGGGCAGCAGCAGGCCCGACACCAGTACCGCCTGGGCGCGGCTGTCGGCCAGCATGTAGGCGTAGTCCTTGGCGGTCAGCAGGGTGTTCACGCAGACCGGCACCACGCCCGCGTGCAGCGCACCCAGAAAGCTCACCACCCAGTCGCTGCAGTCGTGCATCAGCAGCAGCACGCGGTCCTCGCGGCGCAGACCCAGGGCGGTCAGCGCGGCCGAACAGCGCTGCACCTGGTCGGCCAGCTGGCCGTACGTCAGCTGGCCGGCGTCGTCGATCAGCGCCGTCTTGTCCGCGCGGCTGGCGTTGGTCTCGATCAGGTGGCGGGCAAAGTTGAAACGCTCGGGCGGCGGCGCGGTGTCTTTCTGGCTCATGGCTTGTCTCCTGTCGTGCGTCTCTGGCGGACTTCAGTATTTGAGGGTGGTCGCGGTGGCGGCCAGGGCGTCGAGCGCCGCGCTGCTGGCCTGTACGGCCGTGCGGCGGTGGTAGAAGCCCAGTGCGCGCAGGCCGCCCAGCTCTTCGCCGCCGCCCGCGCGGCCCGGGCCGCCGTGCAGGCTCATGGGCATCACGTTGCCGTGACCGGTCTGGCTGGCGGCCACGTCGGGGCTGATGGCGTGCACGCGGCCGTGGCTGTCGGCCAGTTCGGCGGCGGCGCGGGCGATGAAGGCCGGGTCTTCGCTGTAGATGGAGGCCACCAGCGAGCCCTCACCGCGGCGGACCAGGTCCCAGGCCTCGTCTTCGTCCTCGTAGGCCATCAGGGTGGCGACCGGGCCGAACACCTCGACCTCGTGCAGCACCTTGGCCTGGCCCGGGTCGCGGTGGCCCAGCAGGGTGGGCGCGACGCAGGCCGAGACCTCGGGGTCGGCGTCGACCAGGGGCACCTCGCTGCCATCGAACAGCACCAGGGCCTCGTGGCACAGCGCCTCGATGCCGTGCAGCACGCTGCGCTTCTGTTCCTGGCTCACCAGCGCGCCCATGCGCACGCTTTCGTCGCGCGGGTTGCCGACGGTGACCTTGGCCAGCTTGGCGGAAATGGCTTCGGCCGCGTCGTCGAAGAGTTCCAGCGGCACGAAGATGCGGCGGATCGCGGTGCACTTCTGGCCGCTCTTGACCGTCATCTCGCGCACCACCTCGCTGACCATCAGCTTGAAGGCCTCGCTTTCGGCCGTGGCGGACGGGTCGAGCAGGGCGCTGTTGAGGCTGTCGGCCTCGATGTTGCAGCGCACCGAGCGCTGGGCCACGGCCGGGTGGCTGCGGATGATGCGCGCCGTCTCGGCCGAGCCGGTGAAGCTGACCACGTCGAAGGGCTGCAGCTGGTCCATCAGGTGGACCGAGGAGCCGCAGACCACCGACAGCGCGCCCTCGGGCAGCACGCCGGCCTTGACCACGTCCTCCACCATGCGCTGGGTCAGCCAGGCGGTGGCCGTGGCGGGCTTGACGATCACCGGCACGCCCGAGAGCAGGGCCGGCGCGGCCTTTTCCCACAGGCCCCAGCTCGGGAAGTTGAAGGCGTTGATGAACAGCGCCACGCCGCGCGTGGGGTTCAGCACGTGCTGGGTCTGGAACACCGGGTCCTTGCCCATGCGGATGCGCTCGCCGTCGAGCAGGCACTTGGCCTCGCCCAGGGCCTCGCCCTGCTTGGCGTAGTAGCCCAGGGTGAAGATGCCGCCGTCGATGTCGACCGCCGAGTCCTTGGTGGTGGTGCCGGAGTTGCGGGTGGCGATGTCGTAGTAGGCGTCGCGATTGGCCTGCAGCACCTTGACCACCTCGCCCAGCATCGCGGCGCGCTGGCCGTAGCTCATGGCGCGCAGCGCGGCGCCACCGTGTTCGCGGGCGAAGGCAAAGCCTTCGTGCAGGTTCAGGCCGGTGTTGTCGACGCGGACCAGGGCCTCGCCGGTCACCGCATCGCGCAGGGTGGTGCCGTGGCCGTGGCCGGTCTGCCAACGGCCGGCAAAGTAGTTCGGAAGCAGGGGGGGGTCGGGTGTGGTCATGGTCGGAAGCTGCAGCGCTTTGCGTTTTTGCCGTGGTCGCGGCGGGGGTTTGACGGTATAACTGCACTATCTTGCGTCCGGTGCAGTATGCAGTAAAGTGCATGTTTGTGGGGGCGCCGCTGGCTGGGGTTTACCCGCAGCCGCCCCCGCCAACAGACGAAAGGCGCCCGCGCCATGACCAGCACCGAGACCCTTGCCCCACCCGCCGCCGCGCCCTCCGACGAGGAAGAGCGCCACCCCTTTCTGGTGGCGCTGGGCGAGCGGGTGCGCAATCTGCGCTCGCGCAAGGGCATGACGCGCAAGGCGGTGGCGATTGCGGCCGACGTGTCCGAGCGGCACCTGGCCAACCTGGAGTACGGCACGGGCAACGCCTCCATCCTGGTGCTGCTGCAGGTGGCGCAGGCGCTGCACTGCTCGCTGGCCGAGCTGATCGGTGATGTGAGCACCTCCTCACCCGAATGGCTGCTGATCCGCGAGCTGCTGCAGGGCCGCAACGAGGCCGACCTGCGCCGCGCGCGGCTGCAGCTGGTGGAGCTGCTGGGCGCCAGCGGCGGGGTCGACACGCAGGGTCGGCTGGCGCGTGTGGCGCTGATCGGCCTGCGCGGCGCGGGCAAGTCCACGCTGGGCCAGCGCCTGGCCGACGACCTGGGTTTTCCGTTCATCGAGCTGAGCCGCGAGATCGAGCAGTTCGCTGGCTGCAGCATCAGCGAGATCCACAACCTCTACGGCGCCAACGCCTACCGCCGCTACGAGCGCCGCGCGCTGGAAGAAGCGATCCAGATCTACCCCGAGGTGGTGATCGCCACGCCCGGTGGCCTGGTGGCCGACTCGGCCAACTTCAACCTGCTGCTGCAGCACTGCACCACCGTCTGGCTGCAGGCGGACCCGTCCGACCACATGGGCCGGGTGGCGGCGCAGGGCGACATGCGGCCCATGGCCGCCAGCCGCGAGGCCATGGAAGACCTCAAGCGCATTCTGGAAGGGCGCGCGGCGTTCTATTCCAAGGCCGACCTGGCCTTCAACACCAGCGCCCAGCCGCTGGAAGAAAGCTTTGCGAAGCTGCGGCGCGAGGTGCGCCAGCTGCTCAAGCTGCCCGCCTGACCCGGGCATTCGGGTAAACACGGAGCGACATGCATTAAACTGCATTTGACTGCGCTGCGATGCATGCACTATTATTCACATCCATCGGATGTCCAGTGCATCCCGACCGGCCACCGCCCAGAACCCAGGAGACCACCATGACCGCCACCGCCAGCGCCCCCCGCGTCGACTACCAGACCGACCCGTCCCGTTACCAGCACATCCGCCTGTCGTTCGACGGCGCCATCGCCACGCTGTCGCTGGCCATCAACGAAGACGCCGGCCTGCGCCCTGGCTACAAGCTCAAGCTCAACAGCTACGACCTGGGCGTGGACATCGAGCTGCACGACGCGCTGCAGCGCATCCGCTTCGAGCACCCCGAAGTCAAGTCGGTGGTGGTCACCAGCCTGAAGGACCGCGTGTTCTGTTCCGGCGCCAACATCTTCATGCTCGGCCTTTCCACCCACGGCTGGAAGGTCAACTTCTGCAAGTTCACCAACGAAACCCGCAACGGCATTGAAGACAGCAGCCAGCACAGTGGCCTGAAGTTCGTCGCCGCGCTCAACGGCGCCTGCGCTGGCGGCGGCTACGAACTGGCCCTGGCCTGCGACGAGATCGTGCTGGTGGACGACCGCAGCAGCTCGGTCAGCCTGCCCGAGGTGCCGCTGCTGGGCGTGCTGCCCGGCACCGGCGGCCTGACCCGCGTGACCGACAAGCGCCATGTGCGCCACGACCTGGCCGACATCTTCTGCACCAGCGTGGAAGGCGTGCGCGGCCAGAAGGCCGTGGACTGGCGCCTGGTGGACGCCATCGCCAAGCCCGCCGTGTTCCAGCAGGCCGTGCGCGAACGCGCCGAGAAGCTGGCCGCAGGCAGCCACCGCGGTGCGGCCGGTGCCAAGCCTGTGGCTCTGACCCCGCTGAACCGCAGCATCGACGGCGACCGCCTGACCTACACGAACGTCACGGTCGAGATCGACCGCGCCAAGCGCACCGCCACCTTCACCGTCAAGGCCCCGCAGGGTGCGCAGCCGACCGACATCGCCGGCATCGAGGCCCTGGGCGCCAACTGGTACGCCCTGCAGATGGTGCGCGAACTGGACGACGCCATCCTGCACATGCGCACCAACGAGCTGGACATCGGCACCTGGCTGCTCAAGACCGAGGGCGACAGCGCCGCGGTGCTGGCCAACGACGCGCTGATGCTGGCGAACAAGGACCACTGGTTCGTCAACGAGACCATCGGCCACCTGCGCCGCACCTTCGCCCGCCTGGATGTGTCCTCGCGCAGCCTGTTCGCCCTGCTGGAGCCGGGCTCGTGCTTCGCCGGCACGCTGGCCGAGCTGGCCTTCTGCGCCGACCGCGCCTACATGCTGGTGCTGCCCGACGAGCCCCAGAAGCAGCCGGTGCTGACCCTGGGCGAGATGAACTTCGGCTACCTGCCGATGGTCAACGACCAGAGCCGCCTGCAGCGCCGCTTCTATGAAGAAACCGCCCCGATGGAAGCCGCGCGTGGCGCCATCGGTCAGGCACTCGACGGGGACGCCGCCTTGAAGCTGGGCCTGGTGACCGCCGCGCCCGACGACATCGACTGGGCCGACGAGATCCGCCTGGCGCTGGAAGAGCGCGCCGCCATGTCGCCCGACGCCCTGACCGGCCTCGAAGCCAACCTGCGTTTCGCGCAGAAGGAAAACATGTTCACCCGCATCTTCGGCCGCCTGACCGCCTGGCAGAACTGGATCTTCCAGCGCCCCAACGCCGTCGGCGAAAAGGGTGCGCTCAAGGTCTATGGCAAGGGCGACAAGGCCCAGTTCGATTTCAACCGCGTCTAAGCCCCACCACCGATCCACCCCACCCGCAGGAGACCAGCATGTCCGGTATCAACTACAGCGAGAAGATCCCCAACAACGTCAACCTCAGCGAAGACCGCACGCTGCAGCGCGCGCTGGAACACTGGCAGCCCAACTACCTGCAGTGGTGGCAGGACATGGGGCCGGATGGCTCGCAGAACTTCGATGTGTACCTGCGCACCGCCGTGAGCGTCGATCCGCAGGGCTGGGCCCAGTTCGGCCACGTGAAGATGCCCGACTACCGCTGGGGCATCTTCCTGAATCCCGCCGAGCAGGACCGCAAGATCCACTTCGGTGACCACATGGGCGAAGCCGCCTGGCAGGACGTGCCCGGCGAACACCGCGCCAACCTGCGCCGCATCATCGTCACGCAGGGCGACACCGAACCGGCGTCCGTCGAGCAGCAACGCCACCTGGGACTGACAGCGCCCAGCCAGTACGACCTGCGCAACCTGTTCCAGGTCAACGTGGAAGAAGGCCGCCACCTCTGGGCCATGGTCTACCTGCTGCACAAGTACTTCGGCAAGGACGGCCGCGAAGAGGCCGAAGCCCTGCTCGAGCGCAACAGCGGCAACGCCGACAACCCGCGCATCCTGCAGGCCTTCAACGAGAAGACGCCCGACTGGCTGAGCTTCTTCATGTTCACCTACTTCACCGACCGCGACGGCAAGTTCCAGCTCTGCGCCCTGGCCGAGAGCAGCTTCGACCCGCTGGCCCGCACCACCAAGTTCATGCTGACCGAAGAGGCGCACCACATGTTCGTGGGCGAGTCGGGCGTGGGCCGTGTGATCCAGCGCACCGTCAACGCGATGAACGAGCTCAAGACCGACGACGTGGGCAAGCTGCGCGCCGCCGGCGTGATCGACCTGCCGACGATCCAGCGCTACATCAACTTCCACTTCTCGGTGACCATCGACCTGTTCGGCGCCGACCAGTCGTCCAATGCCGCCACCTTCTACAGCTCGGGCCTCAAGGGCCGCTACGAAGAAGGCAAACGCACCGACGACCACGTGCTCAAGGGCAACACCTACAAGATCCTGTCGGTGGAAGAGGGCAAGCTGCTGGAGAAAGAAGTGCCCATGCTCAACGCGCTCAACGAAGTGCTGCGCGACGACTACATCAAGGACTCGGTGGGCGGCGTGGAGCGTTGGAACCGCATCATTGAAAAGGCCGGCATCGACTTCCGCCTGAAGGTGCCGCACAAGGCCTTCCACCGCAACATCGGCAGCCTGGCTGGCATCAAGGTCAGCCCCGACGGCCGCGTGGTGACCGACCACGAGTGGAACCAGCGCGTGGAAGAGTGGCTGCCGTCCGACACCGACCGCGCCTACGTCGGCTCGCTGATGGGCCGCGTCGTCGAGCCGGGCAAGTTCGCCAACTGGATCGCGCCCCCGGTCATGGGTATCAACCGCCAGCCGGTGGACTTCGAGTACGTCCGCTTCAACTGAGCGGCCAGAATCTGCCTGGGCTTTCACGCACGCGAGCCCGCGAGCGTAAGCCCGGGTGGCTGGCGCAGTGAGGTAAAGGAGGAGCCGGCCGCAGGCCGGCGGGGGACACGAAGGGAGTCAGCCACCCGGGTTCACGCGGTGCCACCACGAAGTCAACACCAGCAACACAATAGAGCACCACAAGAGCACAGCAACGGAGACCCAAGATGAACGCCCCCCTGGAAGCCGCCGTCATCAAGCAGCACCTGATCGACCCCGAGATCTGCATCCGCTGCAACACCTGCGAATCGATCTGCCCGGTCGGCGCCATCACCCACGACTCGCGCAACTACGTCGTCGACGTCAGCAAGTGCAACTGGTGCAACGACTGCATCTCGCCGTGCCCCACCGGCTCCATCGACAACTACCGCCGCGTGGTGCGTGCCAAGGCTTACTCGCTTGAGGAGCAGCTCGGCTGGGACGAGCTGCCCGCCGAGATCCCGGCCGCGGACCTGGCCGCCGCGGCCGCCGACGCCGGTGAACCTGTGGCCGCCGCAGTCGCCGAGCCCGAGCTGGCCCCCGTTCCCGACCCCAGCGGCCAGACCGCTTTCAACTCCGCCCAGTACGGCGCCACCATCCCGCCGTGGAGCGCCGCCCACGCCTACACCAACCTCTATGGCCCCAAGGCTGCACAGAAGACCGTGACCGCCACCGTGGTCGGCAACCTGCGCGTCACCGCGGTCGGCAAGGACTACGACACCCACCACATCGTGCTGGACTTCGGCCCCATGCCCTTCCCGGTGCTCGAAGGCCAGAGCATCGGCATCGTGCCGCCCGGCGCCGATGCGCAGGGCAAGCCGCACCACGCGCGCCAGTACAGCATCGCCAGCCCGCGCAACGGCGAGCGGCCCGGACACAACAACCTGTCGCTGACCATCAAGCGCGTGCTCGAAGACCATTCGGGCCAGCCGGTGCGCGGGGTGGCCAGCAACTACATGTGCGACCTGCAGGTGGGCGACACGGTGCAGGTGATCGGACCGTTCGGCACCAGCTTCCTGATGCCCAACCACCCGAAGTCCAGCATCGTCATGATCTGCACCGGCACCGGATCGGCCCCCATGCGCGCTATGACCGAGTGGCGCCGCCGGCTGCGCGCCAGCGGCAAGTTCGAGGGCGGCAAGCTGATGCTGTTCTTCGGCGCCCGCACGCAGGAAGAGCTGCCGTACTTCGGCCCGCTGCAGAGCCTGCCCAAAGACTTCATCGACAGCAACTTCGCGTTCAGCCGCACGCCGGGCCAGCCCAAGCGCTATGTGCAGGACGCGATGCGCGAGCGCGCCGCCGACCTGGCGCAGCTGCTGCAGGACCCGAACGCCTGCTTCTATGTCTGCGGCCTCAAGGCGATGGAAGAGGGCGTGGTGCTGGCGCTGCGCGACATCGCCACCGGGGCCGGCTTGAACTGGGACGAGGTCGGCACCGCGCTCAAGCGCGAAGGCCGCCTGCACCTGGAAACCTACTGAGCCTCGGCGGTCACGACCTGGTCCAGCGCCCGCGCCATCACCGGCCGGGTTTCGACCAAGCGCAGCCAGCGCTTGCCCATCAGCTTCTCGCAGCTGCGGCGCGTCATGGTGTGGGTGCGACCGCCCAGGCTGGTGAACATGAACAGGCTGGCTTTCTGGCTGCTCCAGACCAGCTGCGCACGCAGCCATTCGCCGCCGGAGTACAGGTCCACCCAGGTGCCGGTCGTCATGCGCGCGAGCATCAGAGCCGGTTCCACCGCGTCCGCGTTCGCTTCCGCGTCGGTGGCGCCAGCGGCTTCTTCGAACGCTTCGACCACCTCCGCCCCCTCAGAAGCTTCGCTGCTGGTGAGCGGCATGGTCTCACTGAAACCGGCGCTGGCCAGTTCGCGCGCGCCGATCCAGGGCTGATCGCGCGGGGTGGGTTTCTGCTGCTCGGGTGAGGCAGGTGCCAGCAGGGTGGCCAGCGCCTGCTGTTCCGAATCGCTTGCCTCGGGCGTGAGCGCCGTGGTGTGGCCGTCCACCCGGGCGCGGGCGCGCCGCAGGCGCAGCACGGGTTCGTGCAGCTTGAGCAGCGCGTCAAAGAAGGTCCGGGTTTCGTCGGGTGACTGGCCCAGGCTCTCCAGCCCCTGGCGCAGGGTCATCAGCATGCCGGGCACGATCTGGAACAGCTGGCTGGGCTGGCGCAGGGTCACTTGGCTGCGCGTGCTCCACAGCAGGTGGCCGATGACCTTTCGGTAACCAAACGGGTCCGGCCCCTTGCCTGGGTGCTGCAGCTCGGCCGAGGCGATGACCAACGACCACGAGCCGTACAGGAAGTCGAGCACGATGGCGGGCGCGTCGTAGAGGTCGGGCCGGTGGCTGATTTCCCAGGCGATCTGGTCCGCCAGCTCCTGGCGCCGCTCGGCGAAGTTCAGCGCCTGCAACTGCCGCTGCCGGCGCTGCTCCTGGGCCTCGTCGTCGCTCGCCCACTGCGCCTTGAGCTCGTCCAGGGCGGAGGCGAAGGGCTCGGCGTCGACCGACCCGCTGTCGTTGAGCGAACGGACCTGCTCGCGCACCGGTTCGAAGAAGGCCTCGAAGCCGGGCGAGAACTCGTCGTTGTAGCGGAAGCTGCGCTGGGCCACCGCCTCGATCCACAGGCGCGCCGGGTGGTCGTTGCGGCTGAAATAGCGCGGCTCGGCCATGGCCAGGCGCAGCAGCGCCGGCTCCAGGGCCACTACCGCCTCGCGCACCGGCGCCAGCAGCAGCGGATCGCCCGAGACCTGGTTGACCAGCTTGCGCACCACGTCCAGACCGACCGCCTGTGACACCTTGTCGGCCTGGTGCTTGAGTTCCAGCAGGACGCGGGTGCGTTCGTGCGGCGCGGCGTAGTCGCCCCACTGCTCCGCATCCAGCGGCGACGCCACATCGACCGGCCGCGCCGGGCGCTCCACCACGGGCAGGTCGCGGTATCGCGTGCGCTCCTGCTCCAGCTCCTCGGGCGCGGGCTGGGGCAGCCGGGCCAGCAGATCGACGTGGTGCAGTTCCTGGCGCACCTGCTCGAAATACGCGTTGTCCAGCGGGTGGTCGAACACCGCCTGCTCACCCGCCATGAAGGCCTGCAGCACCTCGTGCTGCAGCGGTGTCTGGGTGCGCGCCAGGTCCTTCATGCGCAGCGACATCGGCGGTGCGGGGGCATCCTGCCCCTCCCGGGCAAGGCCCAGCCCGGCCCGCTCGGAGGGCGTGCCTTCTTCCAGCCAGCCGCGCGTGGACAGGTGGGGCGCCGTCTGGGGCGCGCCGTCGGCCACCAGGCGGATGCGGTAGCCCGCCTCCTGCACGCGCGCCTGCTGCAGCATCAGGGCCACCTGGCCATAGAGCTGGCTCAGCTCCTTGGCGAGCGGGGCGACCACCTTCTGCATCCACAGGCTGCGCAACTGCGGGTCGGTCTCGCGCTCGGCCATCAGGTCGCGCAGTGTGCGCACGAACACAGAGGGTCGCAGCGGGTTCTTCTCGGCGTGCACGGTGTCAAGCCCGATGAGCGAGCTCATGCGGGCATCCACCATCGACAGCGACTGTTCGACCACCGGCAGCAGCGCCTGCAGCATGCGGGCCGCCTCCAGCGACTCGTTGATCGAGTTGTCATCCACCAACGCCAGCAGGGACGAGTCGGACATGCGCCCCAGAGACGAGGTGGGCCCGTCGTGGTCACCACGCTGGAAGGCCTGCTGCAGGCGCAGCGGGAACTGGGCGGTCAGCTGGTTGCGCTGGCGTTCCAGGCTGAACCAGGCGCGTGCCAGTAGGGTCCGCTGCGCCACCTCGCGGCTCTGGTTTTCCGCGTCCTGCAGCGCCGCCACCGTCACGTTCAGGCAGCGGCCCAGCAGGGCTGGCGCCTCCCTGAGCACCCGGTCAAAGCACTGATCGAGCAACGACGGGGCTGAAGACATGGCAAGGCGGAGACATATGGGGTTTTGTTGTGCGAAAACTCACGCAGATTACACCGAGGCAGGTCCTCCGTACAGGACGAGCTGGTCATTCACCCTGCAGATACAGCCGTCCATCGCCTTGGCGTACAGTCCGTTGTCCTATGAATGCCGAAGCACAAGTTTCTCCGTCGCCGTCCGGGCGCCCCTGTCTGCCGGTGGACGTGGTGATGCGGCGCGAGCCCGTCATGGGACCGATGGCGCGGTGGCAGCCCTGGCGCTGGGTGCTGGCCGACGTGATGGCGGCCGGGGCCCCCGGCGAGGTACCCGTGGGTGCCCCCGAACCGGTGGCCGGTGCACCGCGCGAGGTCCAGCCGCTGCCGGGTGCGGTGGTGGTGGAGGGCGCGCGCTACTGGCTGTTCACCGGCCTGCGCGCCACCCTGTACCGCGACGACGCTGAAGGCTACTTTCTGAATCTCAACAGCCCGTCGCCGTGTTTCTGGGTGTTCTGGCGCGCCGACGAGGAACGGCTGATTGATGGCGAGTCCATGGCCGTGCCGCAGATTGCCACGCTCAGCTACCACGACGCCGGCCGCTGGCTCGATGCGCAGGAAAAGGTGGACCAGGTGCCCGCCTCGCCCGAGGTGGTCGAGTGGCTGCAGGCCTTTGTGGCCGAGCACCACCACATCGAGCCCAAGCGCCGCAAGCGGCCCGACAGCTTCCAGCCGCTGACCGACCGGTTCGGCCAGCCGGCCCGCGTGAGCACCGACAAAGTGGGCCCGCGCCACAGCGGGGGAGGATCCAGATGATGCTTCGCATCGGCATCAGTGCGCGGCTGCTGCACGAACCCCCGCCGGGGCTCGGCCTGCCGCAGAAGCGCCTGCAGTTCCTTGAGAGCTCCATGGCGCACTGGGTGATGGCCCACGGCGCGATCGCGCTCATGGTGCCGTTCGTGGATGAAAACAGCCCCCACCTGGTCAACCGCGTGCCTGCGAGCGAGGTGGTGGACCTGCTCGACGGTCTGGTGCTGCAGGGTGGTGTCGATGTCTGCCCCGAAACCTACGGTGGCACGCTGCTACAGCCCGAATGGGCGGGCGACCCGGTGCGCGACCGCTACGAGCTGGCCCTGCTGCGCGGCTTCATCGAGGCGCGCAAGCCGGTGCTGGGCATCTGCCGCGGCGCGCAGCTGATCAACGTGTACCACGGTGGCACGCTGCTGCAGGACATTCCTTCGCAACGCCGCAGTCCGGTGCTGCACCAGGACCTGGCTCACTACGACCGGCTGCAGCACGAGGTGCGTTTTGAACCGGGCCTGCTGCTCGACCGGCTGTACGGCTCTGCGGTGCACCGGGTCACCAGCATCCACCACCAGTGTGTGGACCGCCTGGGCGATGGGCTGGTCGTTGAGGCCCGGTGCCCGCAGGACGGTGTGATCGAGGCCATCCGCGCCACCGGGCCGGGCTTCGTGCTCGGCCTGCAATGGCACCCCGAGTTCCACCTGCTGCCCACCGAGGCCCGCCAGGGCCTGATCGACAGCGGTCCGCTGATGGAAGCTTTCCTGCAGGCCACGCGCGAACGGGCGGACCGCCACCGCAATTCCGCATGAGCACCGCCGGCGACGACGGATTCCTCTCGCGCTGGTCGCGCCGCAAGGCGCAGGCCCGCACGGGCGAGCCGTTGCCCGAGCCCGCCGCGCCGGTGGCGCCCTCTGTGCCGTCTGCTGCGGCCGCAGCCCCGCTTGTGCCGCCCGAAGAGGTGGCCGCTGCACCCGCGCCCGAGGCCGCGGAAGCCCCGCCGGCGCCCACGCTGGAAGACACGCAGCACCTCACGCCGGCCTCCGATTTCCGCCGCTTCGTGGCCAAGGACGTACCGCCCGAAGTGCGCAACGCCGCCGTCAAGAAACTGTTCGCCGATCCGCACTTCAACGTGATGGACGGGCTGGACATCTACATCGACGACTACACCAAGACCGAACCCATCCCCGCCGCGATGATGGCCCAGATGGTCAGCGCCCAGTTCCTGAAACTGGTCGACGACCCCGAAGAGCAGCAAGCCAAAAAGGCCGAGAGCGCCGCCAGCGAAGCGACGCCCAGCGCCAGCGCCGAGCCCTTGCCGGCCCCCCAAGACACCCGCGCGCCAGACGCGGCAGCCCCACAAGAGACCCACGATGACCACGCTGATCTGCAACTGCAACCAGACCATGCCCCTGGACCCGAAGGCCCTGGGCCGGGCTCTGGATGAAGACCTGAGCCTGCACACCACGCTGTGTCGGCGCGAGGCGCCCGCCTTCCAGAAGGCCTGCCGCAGCCGCGACGACCTGGTAGTGGCCTGCACGCAGGAGAGCCGGCTGTTCAGTGAGCTCTCGACCCAGACCGAAGGCGCGGTGGACCTGGACGTGCGGCCGATCCGCTTCGTCAACATCCGCGAAACCGGCGGCTGGGGCCGCGAGGCACCGCAGGCCACGCCGAAGATGGCGGCCCTGCTGGCCGCCGCGCGCCTGCCCGATGCCGAGCCCGTGCCCACCGTCACCTACAACAGCGAAGGCCGCCTGCTGATCATCGGCCCGCTGGAGCGCGCCGAGGCCATGGCCGCGCTGGTCAGCGACGCGCTGGACGTGACCCTGCTGCCCACTGGCGGCAGCGGGCAGCAGGCGCGCCTGTACCCGGTGCTCGCCGGCCAGCTGCACCGCCTGCAGGGCTGGCTGGGTGCATTCGCCGTGACGGTGAACACCAGCAACCCGATCGACCTGGACCTCTGCACCCGCTGCAACGCCTGCGTGGCCGCCTGCCCCGAAGGCGCCATCGGCCTCGACTACCAGGTGGACCTGTCGCTCTGCAAATCGCACCGCGCCTGCGTCAAGGCGTGCGAGGCGGTCGGCGCTATCAACTTCCAGCGCGACACGCAGGAACGCGAAGAGAGCTTCGACCTCGTGCTCGACCTGCGCGACGCGCCCGGCTTCACCCAGCACGCGTTGCCACAGGGCTATGTGCACCTGCCGCCCACGGCCGATGCCCTGGCCCAGGTGCGCGCCGTCACCCAGCTGCGCGATCTGGTCGGTGAATTCGAGAAACCGAGGTTTTTCACCTACAAGCAGAAGGTCTGCGCCCACGGCCGCAACCAGAGCGTGGGCTGCAACGCCTGCGTGGACGTCTGCTCGGCCTCGGCCATCAGCAGCGACCTCAAGCGCAACCAGATCGTCGTCAACCCCAACCTCTGCGTCGGCTGCGGCACCTGCACCACCGTCTGCCCCACCGGCGCCCTGAGCTATGCCTACCCGCGCGCCAGCGAGCAGGGCGTGAAGCTGCGCACCCTGCTGGCCACCTACGCCAAGGCCGGTGGCCAGGACGCGGCCCTGCTGCTGCACAGCCAGGAAGCGGGCGCCGCCCTGGTCAACGACCTCGGACGTTTGGCGCAGCTGGACAAGAGTGTGCGCGGCGTGCCCGCCCGCGTCATCCCGCTGCCGCTGTGGCATACATCCTCCACCGGCATCGACCTCTGGCTCACCGCGTTTGCCTACGGCGCGCGCCAGGTCTGGGTGCTGATGACCGGCGAAGAAGCGCCGCAGTACCACGAGGCCCTGCGCGAGCAGATGGCCGTGGCCGAATCCATCGTGCAGGCGCTGGGCTACAGCGGCCGCCACTTCAAGCTGATCGAGGTGCGCGACGCGCGCGACCTGCCGCTGCTCGATGCCGAGCTGGGCGAGGCGCCGGCGCAAGGCGTCACCAAGGCGGCCAGCTTTGCGGTGCAGCCCGAAAAGCGCGCCACGCTGGACCTCGCGCTGGACCACCTGCTGCAGGACAGCGCCAGCCGCGCGAACCGCACGAAAGAAGCCGCCATTGCGCTGCCCGCAGCATCACCTTTCGGCAGCCTCAACATCAACCGCGACGCCTGCACCCTGTGCCTGAGCTGCGTCAGCGCCTGCCCGGCCAGCGCCCTGCAGGACAACGCCGAGCGCCCCCAGCTGCGCTTCATCGAGAAGAACTGTGTGCAGTGCGGCCTGTGTGCCACCACCTGCCCTGAAAACGCCATCACCCTGCAGCCGCGCCTGCTGCTCAGCGACGAACGCCGCCAGCCGCGCGTGCTCAACGAAGCGCAGCCCTACCAGTGCATCCGCTGCAGCAAACCCTTTGGCACGCTCAAGGGCATCGAGGTCATGCTCGCCAAGCTCAGCGGCCACGCCATGTTCCAGGGCGAAGCGCTGGAACGCCTGAAGATGTGCGGCGACTGCCGTGTGGTGGACATCTATTCGAACCCGGGCGAGTCCCGCATCTCCGATCTGTGAACGCCATGAACGAACCGATCCCCGTGTCCTCCGCCCTCGACGAAGAAACCGCCCGCGCCGAGGTGTACGGCCTGCTGGCCGCGCTGTACTACGCGCCGCCCGGCTCCGAACTGCTGGCCCAGCTGCGCGTGGCCGTGACCGAAGCGCCCGCGGCCGGCGGTTTCCTCGAAGAACCCTGGCGCCAGTTCGTCGGCACCGTGCGCGACCTCAGCGACGAACAGGTGGCGAACGAATACGACGCGCTGTTCGGCGGCGTCGGCAAGCCCGAGGTCTACCTGTTCGGTTCGTTCTACCTCAGCGGCTTCCTGAACGAAAAGCCGCTGGCCGCGCTGCGCAGCGACCTGGCCGCCCTGGGCCTGGCGCGCGACGAGGCCATGCCCGAGACCGAGGACCACTTCGCCTGCGTGTGTGAAGTCATGCGCTACCTGATCGCCGGTGACGACGTGGAAGTGGCCAACCTCACCCAGCAGCAGAAGTTCTTCAGCGCCCACGTACAGCCCTGGGTGCCCGCCATGTGTGAGGCCATCAGCGCTCACCCCAGGGCACGGTTCTACGCCGCGCTGGCCGGCTTCACGGCGGCCTTTGTCAGCGTGGAAGCGCAGGGGTTCGACCTGATGGCCTGAGGACAGGCCTGCAGCCAGGCAGTGCCCCGCACGCTTGAAGTTGGGTGGTGCGGCTCCATGTGAATGGCGTGATCGGCCGTTTCCGGTCCTGAAAGGCTGTCTTGGAAATCACACTGCTCTGGATTCTGTGTTCCGCCCTCATCGTGGCGGGCCTCGCAGGCACGGTGTTGCCGGTGCTGCCGGGAACGGTGCTGGTCTGGGGCGGCATCGTGCTGGGCGCCTGGATCGACGACTTCCAGCGTGTTGGCACCGCCACCCTGGTAGTGATCACCGTGCTGGCTGCGCTGGCCTGGGTGCTGGACTACGTGGCCGGGCTGCTCGGCGCCCGCAAGGCTGGCGCCAGCCGGCAGGCGCTGCTGGGTGCGGCCATCGGCACCGTGGTCGGGCTGTTCATGGGTGTGGTGGGCGTGCTGTTCATGCCCCTGGTGGGCGCCGCGCTGGGCGAGTACCTGGCGCAGAAGGACCAGACCCGCGCGGTCCGGGTGGGTGTGGCCACCTGGCTGGGCATCATGCTCGGCCTGCTGGCCAAGGTGGTGCTGGCGTTCATCATGGTGGGTCTGTTTGTCGCGGCGCTGCTGATCTGAGGCGCGCCGCCGGTGCATGGCCTGCGCTCAGGCACCGGTGGGTTCGCGGTCGGGCTGCAAGGCCGTGGCGAGCGTGCGCACAAAGGCCTGTTCACGGGCCATGAAGTCCCAGCGTTCGACGCGGCAGCAGCGCCCCTGGGCCGGTTCCCAGCGCACGATGTTCACCGAGTTGGGCACCCCGGGCCGCACGCGCGAGGACACGGCCGTACCCGCCTGCACCACCCACAGCCGGCGCGCCTGCCCATGCAGCGCCAGCGTGTAGGGCAGGTGGATGTGGCCCCCCAGCAGCAGATCGGCCCCGGCCTCGGCCCAGACCCGCACGGCCTCGTCGTGGCCGTACAGCAGGTGGGGGCGGTCGCGCGGCTCGGTCACGGCCAGCGGCTGGTGCACCACCACCACGCGCAACTGGCCGGGGTCTGCAGAGCCCAGAAGCCCGGCCACGCGATCGATCTGCGCAATGGACAGGTCGCCGTTGCGGTGGCGCCAGGCCCGGGTGGTGTTCACGCCGATGACCAGCCATTCGGGCGCAGTGATCACGGGTTCGAGGTCGGCGCCGAAGGCTGCGGCGTAGCGCGCGTAGGGCCGGGTCAGGCGCTCCCGCAGGTCCAGCAGCGGAATGTCGTGGTTGCCGGGGATGGCCAACACCGGCGCGCCCAGCCGGTCGACGAAGGCCCTGGCCGCCTGGAACTGGGCTGGCCGCGCGCGCTGGGTGATGTCACCCGAGAGCACCACCAGGTCTGGTTGCTGCTGCGAGGCCAGGTCCCGCAGCGCGGCCATCACGGGCGGCTGTTCGGTGCCGAAGTGCGTGTCCGAGATGTGCAGCAGCACGCTCATGAATCGGCCTGCAGCAGGTAGAGCGGCTGTTCAAGCACGCGGAAGTCGATCGGTGCGCGCATCCGAGCCACCTCGCCGTCGAAGGCCACCATCACCTCCCGGCGGCCCGGCAGCAGCCGCGGCCGAACCACCAGGTGGTGGAACTCGAAGCTCTCCACGCCGGCCGCTTCGCCCAGGCGGCCCATGGCGCCGTGCAGCAGCAGGCCGAGCATGGACAGGGTGCCGATCGGGCGCAGCATCAGCGCGGCCATGCTGCCATGCCCGGGCGTGCCGGCGACGGTGTCTTCCGGGGTGGCGCCGAACTGCTCCAGCTGCAGGCGGTTGTTGCCCACGAACAGCGTCAGCGTTTTCACGTCCCGCACCTGGTCGCCCAGCTCGATGTGCAGGCGCAGCCGGCGCTGCGCGCGCAGCAGCGTGGCGCAGGCCGCGACAAAGGCCACCCAGCGGCTGCGGCCGAAGCGCGCCTTGTAGGCCTCGCGGTCCTGCAGCAGCTCGGGGTAGATGCCCAGGCTGGCGTTGACCAGGAACACCCGGTCGTTGATGGCACCCACCTGCACCGGCCGCGGTCGCGCGTCCAGCAGCAGCTGCGCCGCCGCGGCCGGGTCGGTGGGGATGCCGTGGGTGCGGGCGAAGTAGTTGAAGGTGCCGTAGGGCATCGCCCCCATGGCGCAGCCGGCCGCGTGCGCCGCCTGGGCCACCGCATTGAGGCTGCCGTCGCCGCCCACGGCGACCACCGCCGAACGGCGTTGCACCGCCTCCGCCGCGGCCCGGGCCGCCACGCGCGGCAGCTCGGCCGGCTCGCATACCCGCAGTTCGCCCCGGCGGCCGCGCGCCGCCAGGGCCGACTCGATCACGGCCCGTTTGGCGTCGATGTCCTGGGCGCCGGCGCCGGCATTGATGACGAACAGCAGGGGGGAGTCGGGGTCGAAGGGGGGTGCCGGCATCGGTGAGCAATGGTGAGGTTGCACAGTGTGAGTCGGCACGGCGGCGCGGCGTTCAGTTTTTTTCGATCCGCCCCTTCGGCCCAGGCTCCTTGCAACGCGAGCCGCCAGCGGGCACAGTGCAGGTGTTTTTTCCTTCAGAGAGACCACGCGTCTCCTTGAACCCGCATGCCAGGCCAGCCATCCCCCACCCCGACACCCTCCGAGCTCCGCAAGGACCGGCGCCGCGCCACCGTGGCGCGGATCGTGGACGCCCAGTTGTCCTCCATGGGCGGCACCCTGGCCGACACCATCGGTCATGACAGCCGCCAGCGTCTGGTCTGGCTGGCCCTGCTGGCCATGCCCCTGCTGTTCCCGGTGGCCCTGCCCGGCATGGGCTCGGCCGTGGGCGTCTTCTGTCTCGTGATCGCGTTCGGGCTTTGCGCCGGCCGGTCGGTGCCCCTGCCTGCGTGGCTCGGTGAGCGGACGTTGAACGACCG
The DNA here is from genome assembly GCF_001571145.1 of Hydrogenophaga flava NBRC 102514. Taxonomy (GTDB): domain Bacteria; phylum Pseudomonadota; class Gammaproteobacteria; order Burkholderiales; family Burkholderiaceae_C; genus Hydrogenophaga; species Hydrogenophaga flava. The sequence continues at coordinate 205,347 of NZ_BCTF01000003.1, read as the reverse complement.
CGTCCGGGAGCTGCTCACCCGCATGCTGTCCCGTGTCATCCACCTGGTGGCACGTCTGGGGCGGCCGCGGCTGCTGGGCCTGAGCCACCACTCCGCGCGCTGGGCCAACGGCCTGATGCTGTCGGTGGCGGGTGTGTCCATGGTGGTGCCGGTGCCCGTCATCAGCTTCGACAATGTGCTGCCCGCCCTGGCCATGGTGCTGACCGCCTGGGGCTTGCGCCTGCGCGATGGCCTGATGCTGCTGGCCGGCCACGTGGCGACGCTGGTGGCCGCCACGTCGGTGGTGCTGCTGTGGTGGGGCGGCTCGCAGCTGGTGGTCGACGTGCTCACGAGGCTTGGCGTCCCCGCCCTGCAGTGACCGCAAGCGCGGCACACGCCACCGGTTCATCCGCCGGGCCGTCCGTCCCGTGTGTTCACCGCCGCCGGCGCCTGCGGCTCGGTCAGCAGCCGCACGCTGAACACCGCGCCGCTGTGGCCATCCTCCCGGTTGCCTGCAACGATGCCACCACCGTAGCGCTCCACCAGCCCCAGACTGATCCACAGGCCCAGCCCGTTGCCGTCGTTCTTGGTGGTGAAGAAGGGCCGGAACAGGCGCTCGGCCACGCCCGGTGCCAGCCCCGGACCCGAGTCCTGCACCTGCAGCAGCGCACCGCACGCGCCGTGCTCGTCGGCCCAGTCCCGTGTGAGCAGTCGCAGCGTGCCGCCCTGCGGCATGGCCTGGATGGCGTTGATCAGCAGGTTGATGATGACCTGCTGCAGCTCTTGCCGGTTCAGGCCCACGCGCTGCGTGGCCTGCAGATCGCGCACCACCTCGATGCGGGTCTGCGCCAGCAGGTGCGCCACCAGCACCAGGCTGTCGTGCACGGTCTGGTTGAGGTCCAGCGTCTCCACATAGCCGGCGTACTCGGTGGGCCGCGCGTACTGCAGCAGCTGGGTGACGATCAGGCGCATGCGCTCGACCTGTTCGTCCAGCAGTTTGAATTCGGCTGTCACCGGCTGGGCCTGCGGGCCCAGGGTGTCGCGGATCAGGTCGAGGTTGCCCTGCATCACCGCGATCGGGTTGTTGATCTCGTGCGCGATGCTGGCCGTGAGCTGGCCGATGGCGGCTAGCTTCTCGCTCTTGACGAGCTGTTGCTGCGCCAGCCGCAGCGAGGCGTTGCTCTGCTTCAGCTCGCGCGTGCGCTCGGCCACCTTCAGATCCAGTTCTTCACCCCAGCGGCGCAGCGCGGTGGTCTTCTCGTCGATCACGTCCAGCAGCTGGTCCAGGTGGCTGGCCAGGGCGCCGAGCTCGTCGCGCGCCGGCAGCGCACCCACGCGGGCGGCGCTCTCGCCATCTTCCACGCGCTGCATGGTGCGGTTCATCTGCTCCACCGGGCGGAAGATGCTGCGCGCCCAGCGCACCGAGAACCAGGCCGACACCGCCATCACCGCCAGGAAGATCAGGCCGATGACGGCCAGCATGGCGTGGCGCACCCAGCGGAAGGGTGATTCCAGAAAGCCAACGTAGAGCATGCCCACGCGCTGGCCCGCGGCGTCCAGCAGCGGTTCGTAGGCCGAGACGTACCAGTCGTCGACGACGAAGGCGCGGTCCAGCCAGGTCTGGCCCTGGCCGAGCACGCGGTCGCGCACGGTCTGCGACACGCGCGTGCCGATGGCGCGCTGGTCCTGGAACAGGCGCACGTTGGTGGTGATGCGCACGTCGTCCAGGAACAGGGTGGCCGTGCCCTCGCTGCCGAAGGGCAGGGCGCCGTCGGGGTAGACGATACGGTTGATGTGGTCGATGAAGTCCAGGTTCTGGTTGAGCAGCAGGCCGCCCACCAGCAGGGCCTGGGGCTGGCCAGCGGCGTCCAGCACCGGCTGCAGCGCCAGCAGCACCAGGGCGCGGTCTTCCGTGGCGCGGGCATCGGGCGCGGCGTTGCGCGTGCTCACCAGCGGGATGTGCAGGCGCGGCAGCAGTTGCGGGGCGAGGGCCGCGAGTTCGTCGCGCGAAAGGCGCACGATCTGCGCCGACCTTGCGGGCGTCGTCATGGTCGTCTGCAGCAGCGAGGCCACCCCGGAGGGCAGTGTGGCGCGCGGGTCGTCGTGGCGCATGAGCAGCAGGAAGTCCAGCCCCAGCTCCTGCCGGTCAGCGGCCAGGCGTGCGGCCAGGTCGCCGCCGGCCATGGCCTGCAGCAGGCGCTGCGAGCGCGCGACGCCGCGCGTGCCACTGCCCACCTCGGCCAGGGTCTGGTCAAAGTAGCCGCGCGCCACGGCCAGGTCGCTGCGCACCTTGGTGATGAGCAGGCGGTCGTAGGTGACGCTGCTCCACACCGCGATCGCCAGCACCAGCAGCGGGAACACCACCAGCAGCGGCAGCAGCGCCATCGCCAGCAGCTTGTTGCGCACCGAGGTGGCGAGCCAGCGCGGCGTGGGCAGTCTCATCAGCGGCCGAAGTCCTGCGAGCTGTGCCCCCACTCCGCGACACGCCGCTCCAGCGTGCGGCGCGACACGCCCAGCAGCTCGGCCGCGCGGGTCTTGTCGCCCTGCACCGAGTCGAGCACGCTGAGGATGTGCTGCTTCTCCAGGGTCGCCAGGTCCATCGGTGCCCCCGCCTCGGCGCCGGCGCTGCGCACGGGGTCCCCGGGGTAGAGGGCGGAGACGTTGAGCGACCCGAGGATGAGCGAGCGCTCGATCAGGTTGCGCAGCTCCCGCACGTTGCCCGGCCAGTCGTACTGCGTGAGGTAGTCGAGCTCCTGAGCACTGATCGCCAGCGGCGCCACGCCGAGCGCAGGCGCGAGCTGTTCCATGAAGTGCTGAACCAGGGCCGGAATGTCGACCTTGTGCTCGCGCAGCGGTGGCAGGCTCAGTTCCACCACCTGCAGGCGGAAATACAGGTCCTTGCGGAAGCGGCCCGCGGCCACCTCGTCGGCCAGGCGGCGGTTGCTCGCGGCCATGATGCGCAGGTTCAGCGGCACCAGCTGTTCGCTGCCCACCGGGCGGATCTTCAGGTCTTCGATGGCCCGCAGCAGCGCGGCCTGGATCGGCAGTGGCAGCTCGGCCACTTCGTCTAGGAACAGCGTGCCCCCCTGCGCGTAGTGGAACAGGCCTTCGCGCGCGCGCACGGCGCCGGTGAACGCGCCGCGCGCGTGGCCGAAGAGCTCGCTCTCCATCAGCTCGGGCGACACGGCGGCGCAGTTGAGCGGCACGAAAGGTCCGTTGGCACGCGGCCCGTTGGCGTGCAGGGTGCGGGCCACCAGCTCCTTGCCGGTGCCGGACTCGCCCTGCAGCAGCACGGTGCTGTCCACCGGCGCCACGCGGGCCACCGAGGCGCGCAGCTGCTGCATCGCTTCCGACGCGCCCACCAGCGCCTGGTTGCGGCCGTTGGAGCTGGCCACCGCGCGGCGCAGCACGAAGTTCTCGCGCCGCAGCCGCGAGCGCTCGAAGCAGTGCTTCACGGCGTTGAGGATCTGCGGCACCCGGAAGGGCTTGAGGATGAAGTCCGACGCGCCGGCGCGCAGCGCCTCGATGGCGGTGTCCAGATCGGCGAAGGCGGTGATCAGGATGACCTCGCCGCTGAAGCCCTGCTCGCGCAGTTCCTTGAGCCAGGCCACACCGCTCTTGCCGGGCAGCGAGATGTCGAGGATGACCAGGTCCGCGTGGTGGCCGTGCAGCCAGTCGGCACCTTCTTCTGCGCTGGTGGCGCTCATCACGAAGTGGCAGCGGGGCGCCAGCGTCTTGACCAGGAAATTGAGCATGCCCTGCTCGTCGTCCACGACCAGGATGGACCAGTCGGGCCAGCCTTCAAGGCCTTTGTCGGGTGAAAGGAGGGGCGCAGAAGAGGTGTCCACCCGACGGCATTCTACGGAGGAGGTGGAGCAATTCACTCGGATATTGGCGCCAATCCGACAGCGCGCACCGCCAGTGCAGCGGTGGCGGTGTGCAGCGGCTCGCGACAATTTGTCGCGCCGGTCTCGACAGCCTGTCGCCACGAGGGGTGGTTGCGGTGCCGGAGCTGCGGGTAATCCCTTGGAACAGGTGGTTTGGAGGGTGGTTCAAAGCCCGGATGCCGTTGTTGGGGGATGTGTTGGGTTGGCATGGTTCTGGCTGGAAGGCGGTCGCTTTCGTGCCGGTGCCAGCAGACCGGGTCGGCTGGGCTGTCAACCCGTTCCGCCGGCGAGCGCCGATGCATGGCGTCGGCTTGCGCCGGCACGGGGCCTTGGTTAGATTCCACATATGCAAAAAGCCCACATGGTGTGCCGGTGCACGCCAGCCGGGCGTTGTTCCCACAGGAGACACGCATGAGCAAGCCCCAACCCGAATCCCGAGGCCGCCTGAACCGCCGCACGCTGTTTGCGGGCGCTGGCACCGCCGGTGCGCTGGCCGCGGCGGCCAGCCTGCTGCCCGGCACGCAGGGCACACCGGAACCCGAGGCCGCGCCCCGTCCGGCCCCCGAGCGGGGCGGTGGCTACAGCCTGACCGATCACGTCAAGCAGTACTACAAGACCACCCGGATCTGAACCCGAGGAGCCCCACGATGTTGCTCACCAAAAAATCAGCGGGCGCGGCCGCCACCGGCCGCAGCCACGCCTTTGTTCACAGCCTGCAGCGCGGCCTGGCGTCGGCACTGCCCACCATGGATCGCCGCTCGTTCCTGCGCCGCTCGGGCCTGGGTGTCGGCGTCGGCATCGCCGCCTCGCAGTTGACCCTGGTCAAGAAGGCCAAGGCCGCTTCGGGTGGCTCGATCGACGGCACCGGCAAGATCGAAGTCAAGCGCACCGTCTGCACCCACTGCTCGGTGGGTTGCGCGACCGATGCCATCGTCGAGAACGGCGTCTGGGTGCGCCAGGAACCGGTGTTCGACTCGCCGATCAACCTCGGGTCGCACTGCGCCAAGGGCGCGGCCCTGCGCGAGCACGGCCACGGCGAGTACCGCCTGCGCTACCCGATGAAGCTGGTCAACGGCAAGTACCAGAAGATCAGCTGGGACCAGGCGCTGGAAGAGATCACCGCCAAGATGAAGGCGCTGAAGGAGGCCAGCGGCCCGGATTCGGTCTACTTCATCGGTTCGTCCAAGCACAACAACGAACAGGCCTACCTGCTGCGCAAGTTCGTCAGCTTCTGGGGCAGCAACAACTGCGACCACCAGGCGCGCATCTGCCACTCCACCACGGTGGCCGGCGTCGCGAACACCTGGGGGTATGGCGCGATGACCAACTCGTACAACGACATGCAGAACAGCAAGTGCGCGTTGTACATCGGCTCCAATGCCGCCGAGGCGCACCCGGTGTCCATGCTGCACATGCTGCACGCCAAGGAAAACGGCTGCAAGATGATCGTGGTGGACCCGCGCTTCACCCGCACGGCCGCCAAGGCCGACGAGTACGTGCGCATCCGCTCGGGCACCGACATCCCCTTCCTGTTTGGTCTGCTGCACCACATCTTCAAGAACGGCTGGGAAGACAAGCAGTACATCAACGACCGTGTCTATGGCATGGACAAGGTGCGTGAGGAGGTGCTGGCCAAGTGGACTCCAGCGGCCGTCGAAGAGGCCTGTGGCGTCAAGGAAGAGCAGATGGCCAAGGTGGCCAAGATGCTGGCCGAGGCCAAGCCCGCCACCATCGTGTGGTGCATGGGCCAGACGCAGCACACCATCGGCAACGCCATGGTGCGCGCTTCGTGCATCCTGCAACTGGCGCTGGGCAACGTGGGCAAGAGCGGTGGCGGCACCAACATCTTCCGCGGCCACGACAACGTGCAGGGCGCGACCGACGTCGGCCCCAACCCCGATTCGCTGCCCGGCTACTACGGTCTGGCCGCCGGTTCCTGGAAGCACTTCGCAGCCACCTGGGGTGTGGAGTACGACTGGATCAAGGCCCAGTACGCCGAGGGCATGATGGAAAAGCCCGGCATCACCGTCTCGCGCTGGATCGACGGTGTGCTGGAGAAGAACGAGCTGATCGACCAGGGCCCGAACCTGCGCGGCGTGTTCTTCTGGGGCCATGCGCCCAACTCGCAGACCCGCGGTCTGGAGATGAAGCGCGCGATGGACAAGCTGGACTTGCTGGTGGTGGTGGACCCGTACCCGTCGGCCACCGCGGCCATGGCGGCCATGCCCGGCAAGCCGGAAGACCTGAACCCCGACCGCGCGGTCTACCTGCTGCCGGCGGCCACGCAGTTCGAGACCAGCGGTTCCTGCACCGCATCCAACCGCTCCATCCAGTGGCGCGAGAAGGTGATCGACCCGCTGTGGGAGAGCCGCAGCGACCACATGATCATGTACCAGTTCGCGCAGAAGCTGGGCTTCGACAAGGAACTGTGCAAGAACTACAAGATGCAGCAGGTCAAGGGCATGGACGAGCCCGTGGTCGAGGACATCCTGCGTGAGATCAACCGCAGCGTCTGGACCATCGGCTACACCGGCCAGAGCCCCGAGCGCCTGAAGGCCCACATGCGCAACATGGGCGCCTTCGACGTGAAGACGCTCAAGTGCAAGGGCAAGGTGGTGGACAAGGAGACCGGTTACGACATGTCGGGTGACTACTTCGGCCTGCCCTGGCCCTGCTACGGCACGCCGGAGATCAAGCACCCCGGTTCGCCCAACCTGTACGACACGTCCAAGCACGTGATGGATGGCGGTGGCAACTTCCGCGCGAACTTCGGCGTGGAGAAGGACGGCGTGAGCCTGCTGGCCGAGGACGGCTCGCACTCGCTGGGCTCCGAGATCACCACCGGCTACCCCGAGTTCGACCACCTGCTGCTCAAGAAGCTGGGCTGGTGGGACGACCTGAGCGATGCCGAGAAGGCCAAGGCCGAAGGCAAGAACTGGAAGACCGACCCCACGGGCGCCATCATCCGCGTGGCCATGGCCCACGGCTGCCACCCGTTCGGCAACGCCAAGGCGCGCGCCATCGTCTGGAACTTCCCCGACGGCATCCCGCAGCACCGTGAGCCGATCTACGGCATCCGTCCCGACCTTGTGGCCAAGTACCCCAGCCACGACGACCAGAAGAACCGCTGGCGCCTGCCCATCCTCTACAAGTCGCTGCAGCAGAAGAACATCGAGGACAAGGTCCACGAGAAATTCCCGTTCATCATGACCTCGGGCCGCCTGGTCGAGTACGAGGGCGGCGGCGAAGAGACGCGTTCCAACCCCTGGCTGGCCGAGCTGCAGCAGGAGATGTTCATCGAGCTCAACCCGGCCGCCGCGGCGGCCCGCGGCATCCGCAACGGCGAGCGCGTCTGGGTCAGCACCCCCACCGGTGCGCGCCTGAACGTGCAGGCCCTGGTGACCGAGAGGGTGGACGAGCACACGGTGTTCATGCCCTTCCACTTCTCCGGCCGCTGGCAGGGCGAGGACATGAAAGCCTACTACCCGAGCGGCGCGATGCCGGTGGTGCGCGGCGAGGCCATCAACACCTCGACCACCTACGGTTACGACATCGTGACCATGATGCAAGAAACCAAGACGACGGTCTGCAACGTCGAGAAAGCATAAGGAGACGCACGATGGCACGAATGAAATTCATCTGTGACGCCGAGCGCTGCATCGAGTGCAACGGCTGCGTCACCGCCTGCAAGAACGAGCACGAGGTGCCCTGGGGCGTGAACCGCCGCCGCGTGGTCACGCTCAACGATGGCGTGCCCGGCGAGAAGTCGATCTCGGTGGCCTGCATGCACTGCAGCGATGCGCCCTGCATGGCGGTCTGCCCGGTCAACTGCTTCTACCGCACCGACGAAGGTGTGGTGCTGCACGACAAGGACGTCTGCATCGGCTGCGGCTACTGCAGCTACGCCTGCCCCTTTGGCGCACCGCAGTTCCCCAGTTCGGGCACCTTCGGTGTGCGCGGCAAGATGGACAAGTGCACCTTCTGCGCCGGTGGCCCGGAGGAGCACGGCAGCGAAGCCGAGTTCGAGAAGTACGGCCGCAACCGCCTGGCCGAAGGCAAGCTGCCGGCCTGCGCCGAGCAGTGCTCGACCAAGGCCCTGCTCGCCGGCGACGGCGACGTGGTGGCTGACATCTTCCGCAGCCGCGTGCTGCGCCGTGGCAAGGGCGCCGAAGTCTGGGGCTGGGGCACGGCCTACGGCACCGCACAGGGAGGGACCAAGTCGTGATGCGCAAGACCCTGACAATCCTCGGGCTGTTGGCGTCTGCCGCGGTCCTCTCCGCCTGTGGCGAGAAGCCGCAGGAAACCACCGGTGTGCGACAGGACACCGCGCCCTACACCGGCGTCGGCAAGAGCCAGTACCAGCAGCCGGGCTGGACGGTCGGCGACAAGGCCAGCTGGGAGCAGCAGCTTAAGGCGCGTGCCCAGTACGGCATGAACGACTACACCCGCGTCAGCACCCAGTGAGGAACCGCGCATGAGCCAACCTACCTTTGCCCGACTGCGCGGCTGGGGCGTGGCACTGTCGCTGGCCGGGACGCTGGGCCTGGCCTACGCACAGGCCGCCAGCACCCCGCCCGACGATCCCGCACCGCCCGCCACCCAGCAGGCGGCTCCGGCCGTTGGTGGCGTCAAAAGCGCGAACATCTTCGAGATCGCGCCCGACGCCAGCTCCGACCCGAACTACGCCAGCCAGACCAATGCCCAGCGCAAGCAGGTGCAGCCCGGCAACAACGCGCCCATGTGGCGCGATGTGGGCAAGGGCGTGACCGGCTACAGCAGCCTGCCGGTGACGCAGGCGCCCGAGGCCGGCAACCTGATCCAGCCCTTCGTGCAGTACCCGGGCTCGCGCCTGACGACGGCGGGCGAGGCCTGGCGCCAGGTGCGCAACGACTGGCTGATCCCCTACGGCGGCGCGCTGCTCTTCATCGTGCTGCTCACGCTGGCAATCTTCTACAAGACCAAGGGTCCGCTGGGCGGCCACCTGCCCGACACCGGCCGCAAGATCGAACGCTTCACCCCGTTCGAACGCGCCGCCCACTGGTCCAACGCCGGGGCCTTCGTCGCGCTCGCGATCTCCGGCATCGTCATGGCCTTCGGCAAGTTCTTCCTGCTGCCGGTGATCGGCAGCACGCTGTTCGGCTGGCTCACCTTTGCGCTGAAGAACGTCCACAACTTCGTGGGTCCGCTGTTCGCGGTGTCGCTGCTGATCATCGTGGTCACCTTCATCAAGGACAACATTGCCAACGCCGCCGATTTCGTCTGGCTCAGCAAGGCCGGCGGCATGTTGAGCGACAAGGAAGTGCCTTCGCACCGCTTCAACGCCGGCGAGAAGGGCCTGTTCTGGTGGGGTGTCACCATTCCTGGCATCGTGGTGGTGGGTTCGGGCCTGTTCCTGGACAAGCTGCTGCCGGGCATGCTGTACCTGCGCGGCGACATGCAGATCGCCCACATGCTGCACCTGGTGTGCGCGCTGTTGATGATGACCCTCATCATGGGCCACATCTACATGGGCACGGTCGGCGTCAAGGGCGCCTACGGCGCCATGAGGACGGGCTACGTGGACGAGGCCTGGGCCAAGGAACACCACGAGCTGTGGTACGACGACGTCAAGGCCGGCAAGATCCCCGCCCAGCGCAGCAAGACCGGCCCGGCCGCACCGCTCCAGGCGCCCGCCGAGGCCTGACCCCGAGGACGACAACATGAAGAAGACATTCCTGCTGATGGCGCTGGTCGCCGTGTCCACGGCCGCTCTGGCCAAGTTGCCCGCCCCCGTGCTGGACGACGCCGCCAAGGCCAAGGCCGAGGAGGCCAAGGCCAAGACCGCACACGCCGGCAAGGTGGATGCCTACAAGCTGTGCCTGTCGATGGACAAGGCCGCGGTCAACCACCAGAAGACCCTGGCCGCGGCGGGCAAGGCAGCCAAGCCAGCCACCGCCACGCCGCCCTGCGCCGACCCGGGTGCCTTCGTCTGGCCGGCGCCCGCTGCTCCGGCTTCGGCCGCGGCTCCTGCTGTACCCGCGCCTGCACCAGCCGCGGCAGCCCCGGCCAAGAAGTCCTGACGGCTCCCGCCGCCCTCGCGGCGGCGTATCCTTGACCGCATGAACCTGGCCGATCTGCCCCACGTCGTCGCCCCCGACCAAGCTGCTGCGCTGCGGCCGCGCCTGACGCAGGCCCATGCCGACCTCACCCGCGAGGTGATGGTGGTGGACGAGTCCGGCCAGCCGCGCGCCATCCGCATCCCGGCCGAGCGCGACCTCACGGTCTATGTGGACAAGCGCGAGCTGGTCACCCTCATGACCCTGGGGGCCCACCCCGAATGGCTGGTGCTGGGCTACCTGCTCAACCAGCGGCTGGTGGGCGGTGTGCACGACATCGAGTCCATCACCGTCGACTGGGACGTGGGCGCCGCCGCCGTGGTGACGCGCGCGGGCATCGACCGCATCGAGGAGCGCACCGCACGCCGCGTGGTCACCACGGGCTGTGGCCAGGGCAGCGTGTTCGGCGGCCTGATGGACGACGTGGACCGCATCGTGCTGCCGCCGCAGGCGAAGCTGAGGCAGTCTCAGCTCTACGACATCGTCAACACCATCCGGGTGCACGACAGCACCTACAAGACCGCCGGCTCGGTGCATGCCTGCGCGCTGTTCGTCAATGAAGACCTGCAGCTGTTCGTGGAAGACGTGGGCCGCCACAACGCGGTGGACACCATCGCCGGCTGGATGGCCCTGCAGCAGCCGCTGCCCGCGGGCGAAAAGGTGTTCTACACCACCGGCCGCCTGACCAGCGAGATGGTCATCAAGTCGGCCCAGATGGGGGTGCCGGTGGTGATTTCGCGCAGCGGCATCACCGAAATGGGACTGCACGTGGCCCAGCGCGTGGGCCTGTGCGCCGTCGGCCGGGCCACGCACAAGCGCTTCCTGTGCTTCTCGCACCCCCAGCGCATCGTCTTCGACGACATGCCGCCCCCCGCCGCATAAACTTGCGGCAGCGCCAGCCCAGGGCGGCTGGCCATTCATTTTTTCGAGTCCCCGTTCATGAGCCGCGACGTCCACATCATTGATCACCCCCTGGTCCAGCACAAACTCACGCTGATGCGCAAGAAGGACACCAGCACCAAGAGCTTCCGCGAGCTGGTGCACGAGCTGTCGGCGCTGCTGGCCTACGAGCTCACGCGCGACATGCCGATGCAGCAGATCGAGATCGAGACGCCGCTGGAGAAGATGATGTCGCCGGTGATCGACGGCAAGAAGATCGTGCTGGCGTCCATCCTGCGCGCCGGCAACGGCTTTCTGGACGGCATGCTGCAGGTGCTGCCCGGCGCGCGCGTGGGCCACATCGGCCTGTACCGCGACCCAGCCACGCTCAAGGCGGTGGAGTACTACTTCAAGATGCCCAGCGGCATGGAGGAGCGCGACGTGATCGTGCTCGACCCCATGCTGGCCACCGGCAACTCGGCCGTGGCCGCGGTGGACCGGCTCAAGGAAACCCACCCGCGCTCGATCCGGTTTGTGTGCCTGGTCACCTGCCCGCAGGGCATCAAGACCTTCCACGACGCCCACCCCGATGTGCCGATCTACACCCCCGCGGTGGATCGCGAACTCAACGAGCACGGTTACATCGTGCCGGGCCTGGGCGACGCGGGCGACCGGATCTTCGGAACGAAGTGAACTGACCCACCCCCGCGCCGCGCCTGCGGCGCGTCACCCCCTCAAGGGGGCAACGCGAGCGGCCTGGCGGAGCCAGTTCCGCCGCGTTCTCGAATCGGGCACATGCTCCTGCAGCGTTTCAAGCATATCCATACGGTCGCGCGCGGTTGATGCGCTTGCGGTAAGGTCGCCGGATGGCTGCTGCTCCTGATTCCCTTTCGGTCTCGTTCTGGTCCCTGGGCTGGCGTTCGCTCTGGCGCGACTGGCGCGCGGGCGAGTTGCGGCTGTTGCTGCTGGCGGTGACGCTGGCGGTGGCGGCGCTGACGGCGGTGGCGTTTTTTGCCGACCGGCTGCAGGGTGGCCTGCAGCGCGACGCAAGGGCGCTGATCGGTGGCGACGCGGTCATCCAGAGCGACCGGCCGGCGCCCCCTGTGTTTGCTGCCAAGGCCGCCGAGCTGGGCCTGCAGACGGTGCAGACCCTGAGTTTCCCGACCATGGGGCGGGCGCGGGACGAAGAGGGCGGCGCTGCGCGTCTGGTGGCGCTCAAGGTCGTGGCGCCCGGGTATCCGCTGCGTGGCAGCCTGCGTGTGGCCGACGGCCCCGAGGCGGCCGACGCACCCACCCGCGACATACCCGCGCCGGGCACGGCCTGGGTCGACGCGGCCCTGCTGTCGGCGCTGCAGCTTCAGATCGGCCAGCCGCTGCTGCTGGGCGACGCGAGCCTGACGCTGGCCAAGGTGATCGTGGTCGAGACCGACCGCGGGGCCGGTTTCATGAGCTTCGCCCCGCGGGTCATGATCAACGCCGCCGACCTACCGGCCTCCGGCCTTGTGCAGCCGGCCAGCCGCGTCGGCTACCGGCTGGCGGTGGCGGGCGCCGACCCGGCAATGAAGCAGTACGTGGCCTGGGCCGAGGCCGAACTGAAGAAGCCGGAGATCCGCGGCCTGCGGCTGGAGTCGCTCGAAGGTGGCCGGCCCGAGATGCAGCAGACGCTGGAACGCGCCGAAAAATTCCTCAACCTGGTCGCGCTGCTGGCGGCGCTGCTGTCGGCGGTGGCGGTGGCCATCGCGGCGCGCGGCTTTGCCCAGCGCCACCTCGACGACTGCGCCATGATGCGCGTGCTCGGCCTGTCCCAGGGCACCATGGCGCGCGCCTACGCCTTCGAGTTCACCGTGGTCGGCCTGGTGGCCAGCGGCCTGGGCGTGCTGGCGGGCTTCGGGTTGCACTACGTGTTCGTGCTGCTGCTCTCCGGACTGGTCGAGTCGGCGCTGCCGGCCGCGACGTTCTGGCCGGTGCTGCTGGGACTGGGCATGGGGCTGACGCTGATGATGGCCTTCGGCCTGCCGCCGGTGCTGCAACTGGCCCAGGTGCCGCCGCTGCGCGTGATCCGGCGCGACGTCGGACAGCTCAAGCCCGCCACGCTGGCGGTGCTGGGCCTGGGTGTGGCCGGTTTTGCTGTGCTGCTGCTGGCCGCCAGCCGCGACCTCAAGCTGGGCGGCATCGCGGTCGGTGGTTTTGCCGCCGCGGTGGCGGTGTTTGCGCTGGTGAGCTGGGCCGCGGTCTGGCTGCTGCGCCGCAGCGTCAACGAGAGCACCGCGCCGCGCGCGCTGGTGCTGGCCACGCGCCAGCTCTCCGCACGGCCGGCTTACGCCGTGGTGCAGATCAGCGCGCTCGCGGTGGGTCTGCTGGCCCTGGTGCTGCTGGTGCTGCTGCGCACCGACCTGATCGCCAGCTGGCGCAACGCGACGCCGCCCGACGCGCCCAACCGCTTCGTCATCAACATCCAGCCCGAGCAGGCCGATCCGTTCCGGCAGGCACTGACCGACGGCGGTATCGGCCAGTACGACTGGTACCCGATGATCCGCGGCCGCCTGGTGAGCGTGAACGGCGCCGCGGTGCAGCCGGAGAACTTCGAGACCGACCGCGCCCAGCGCCTGGTCGAGCGCGAGTTCAACCTCTCGCACAGCGCCCAGCCGCCGGTCCACAACGACATCGTCGCCGGCCGCTGGACGCCGGAGGAAAAGGACGGGCTCAGCGTGGAGGAGGGGCTGGCCAAAGAACTGGGCCTCAAGCTCGGCGACCGGCTCGGATTCGAGATGGCGGGCATTCCGGTCGAGGGCCGCATCACCAGCCTGCGCAAGGTCGACTGGGGGTCGATGCGGGTGAACTTCTTCGTGCTGTTCCCGGTGTCGCACTTGCCCGACCTGCCCACCACCTACATCAGTGCCTACCGGGTGCCTGACGCGAACAAGACCTTCGACAACGCACTGGTGCGGCAGTTTCCGAACATCACCAACGTCGACATGAGCCAGACCATCGCGCAGGTGCAGCGTGTGCTGGGTCAGGTGATCAGCGCGGTGGAGTTCCTGTTCGGGTTCGCGCTGGCCGCCGGCCTGGTGGTGCTGTTGGCGACCATCACGGCCACGCGCGGCGAACGCGAGCGCGAGTTCGCGGTGCTGCGCGCGGTGGGCGCGGGTTCGAAGCTGCTGCGCGATGTGCAGCGGGTGGAGTTGCTCGGCGTGGGCCTGCTGGCGGGCGTGCTGGCCTCTGTGGTGGCGATTGCCGTCGGCTGGGCGCTGGCGAAATACGCCTTCGAGTTCAGCTGGCAGCCTTCGCCCTGGGTGCCGCTGGCTGGCGGCCTGGCGGGCGGCGTGCTGGCGCTGGCGGCGGGCTGGTGGGGCCTGCGCAGCGTGTTGCGCACGCCGGTGGTCGAAACCTTGCGCCGAGCGGCGGTTTGAATCTGGACAACATGGAAGACACACAAGTTCCGGTGGCGCCCTCCACGCCCTTCGAATGGATCGGCGGCGAAGCCCGCGTGCGGGCGCTGGTCGACCGTTTCTACGACCTGATGGACATCGAGCCGGGTTACCACGAGCTGCGGGTGGCGCACGGCAACACGCTCGACGACGCGCGCCAGAAGCTGTTCTGGTTTCTCTGCGGCTGGCTCGGCGGCCCCTCGCACTACGAAGACCGGTTCGGCCACCCGCGCCTGCGCATGCGGCACATGCCGTTCCAGATCGGTATCGTCGAGCGCGACCAGTGGCTGGCCTGCATGGACCAGGCCATGGGCGAGACCGGGGTGCCCAAGGACCTGCGGGTACGCCTGAAAGACAGCTTCTTCAAGACCGCCGACTGGATGCGGAACACGCCGCAGTGAGTCGGCGAGACCTCAGCGCCCCACCGGCTTGAGCAGCACCACCAGCGCCCCGGCGCCACCTTCGGCCGGCCGTGCCTGCACGAAGGCCAGCACTTCCTTCTTCTGCACCAGCCAGCGCTGCACCCGGCCCTTGAGCACCGGCGTGCGTCCTGGCGAGCCCAGCCCCTTGCCATGCACCACGCGCACGCAGCGCAGCCCCAGCTGGTGCGCCTCGCGGACGAAGCGGCCCAGCGCCTCGCGCGCCTCGTCGGTGCGCAGGCCGTGCAGGTCGATGTGCTTCTGGATACTCCAGTGGCCCTCGCGCAGCTTGCGCGTCACATCCGGCCCCAGGCCCGGCCGCCGGTAGCTCAGCGACTCGTCGGTGTGCAGCAAGGTCTCGACGTCGAACTCGTCCGACAGCGCCTCGCGCATCACGGCGTGCTCGTCGAGCTGCCGCTGCCGAGGCTCGGTCGAGACCGGCGCGGGCGGGTGCACCACCCGGCGCTGATGGGCCAGGGGGCGCACCGGGCCGACGGCCAGTTCGAACAGGCGCTTCTCGCGGTCCAGGCGCTGCGCGCGCAGGCGCTCGGCCTCGCGCGCCGCGGCTTCGGCCGCCGCCCGCTGGGCGATCACCTTCTGCAGCGTCTTGAGGTCGGCGAGGGCGCGCACTTTCATGGTGGCGCGATTCTCGCCCAGGGAGCTTGACCTTTCAGACCAGGCCCATTTCGGCCATGGAGGCTGCGGCGTCGCGGGTGACGATGAAATGGTCCAGCACCCGCACGTCCACCAGCGCCAGCGAGGCCTTGAGCGACTGCGTCAGCGATTCGTCGGCGCGCGAGGGCCGCGCCTCGCCACTGGGGTGGTTGTGGGCCAGCACCACGGCGGCCGCGTGGTGGTGCAGGGCGCGCAGCACCACTTCGCGCGGATAGACCGAGGTCTGCGAGAGCGTGCCGCGGAACAGCTCCTCCAGCGCTAGCAGCCGGTTCTGGCTGTCCAGGAACAGCACGCAGAACACTTCGTGCGCGCGGGCGCCCAGCTGCAGCTGCAGGTACTCGCGCACCGCCTTCGGGCTGTCGAACAGCGGGCGCTGCTGCAGCTCCTGCGCCAGCGCCCGGCGGGCCAGCTCCAGCACCGCCACGACCTCGGCCCGCTTGGCCGGGCCCAGGCCCTTGACGGTCTTGAGCGCCTCCGCGCTGGTGTGCAGCAGGCCGCCGACGCCACCGAAGCGGTCGAGCAGTTCCTGTGCGAGCTGGATCACGTGTTTGCCGCTGATGCCCGTGCGAAGCAGCAGCGCCAGCAGCTCGGCGTCGCCCAGTGCGCCGGGGCCCCGGCTGAGCAGCTTTTCGCGCGGGCGCGCGTCGGCGGGCAGGCTCTTGAGCCCGGTGGCGGCCAGTCCATTCATCTGTGTGTACTCCCTGTTGCCGCCGGGGCGGTCGCCGGTTTTTACAATAGAGGCCCTCGCCCGGCGCCGTCGTCCGGGCCGTTCTGTGCGTGCTGTGTGCGCCGCAACCCCTGTTTCATCCCCCATTTGTCCATGACACACGTCCAAGAAGGTTCTTTTCTCACCCTGCACTACCGCCTGTCCGGTCCGCAGGGCAAGGTGGTGATCGACACCTTCGAGCAAGGGCAGCCCGCCACCCTGAGCCTGGGGGCTGGCGAACTCTCGCCCGCCATCGAGCAGCGCCTGATCGGTCTGGAAGAGGGCACCACCCAGGTGATCGAACTGGCCGCTGGCGAAGCCTTCGGCGAGCGGCAGCCCGAGATGGTCCAGTGGGTCGCGCGCAAGCTGCTCAACGAGCTGGGAGACCCGCACGAGAAGTACACCGCGGGCGACGTGGTGCAGTTCCCCACACCCGATGGCCTGGGCCAGTACGCCGGTTCCGTGGTCGAGGTGCGCGAGGACGGCGCGGTGCTGTTCGACTTCAACCACCCGCTGGCCGGCCAGCCGGTGAAGTTTGAAGTCCAGCTGATCGGAGTCCTCTGATGGCTGAAATCCTGCTCGCCGAGCCGCGCGGTTTCTGCGCCGGTGTGGACCGCGCCATCGAGATCGTCGAGCGCGCACTGGCCAAGTTCGGCCGGCCGATCTATGTGCGCCACGAGATCGTTCACAACACCTACGTGGTCAACGACCTCAAGGAGAAAGGCGCGATCTTCATCGAGGAACTGGACGAGGTGCCGCCCGGCGCCACGCTGGTGTTCTCGGCCCATGGCGTGAGCCAGGCGGTGCAGAAGGAGGCCGAACGGCGGGGTTTCCGCATCTTCGACGCCACCTGCCCGCTGGTGACCAAGGTGCATGTCGAGGTCGCCAAGCTGTTCAAGGAGGGCTATGAGTTCCTCATGATCGGCCACAAGGGTCACCCCGAGGTCGAAGGCACCATGGGCCAACTGAGCGAAGGCATCCACCTGGTCGAGGACATCGACGACGTGGCCAGGGTGCAGCCCAGGCAGACCGATCTGCTGGCCGTGGTGACGCAGACCACGCTGAGTGTGGACGACACGGCGGGCATCCTGGCGGCCGTCAAGGCTCGCTTCCCCAAGGTGCGCGAACCCAAGCAGCAGGACATCTGCTACGCCACGCAGAACCGGCAGGACGCGGTCAAGCTGCTGAGCCCACAGGTGGACATCGTCATCGTGGTCGGCAGCCCGACCAGCAGCAACAGCAACCGCCTGCGCGAAGTGGCCCACCGCCTGGGCACCGAGGCCTACATGGTCGACAACGCCAGCGAGCTGAAGGCCGAGTGGTTCGACGGCAAGCAGCGCGTGGGCCTGACGGCCGGCGCCTCCGCACCCGACATCCTGGTGCAGCAGGTGATCGACCGCCTGCGCGAACTCGGCGCGATCTCGGTGCGCAAGCTCGACGGCATCACCGAGACCATCAAGTTCCCGTTGCCCAAGGGGCTGAAGATCCACGGCGACGGTCCGCTGGAACACATCCACTGAACGCCGCTACCTACAATCGCCGAATGCTTGACATCCTTCAACTCCGCAAAGACCTGGACGCCGTCGTCGCGCGCCTGGAAACCCGCAAGAACCCCCAGCCCTACCTCGACGTGTCCGCCTACCAGGCGCTGGAACACGAGCGCAAGGCCCTGCAGACGCGCACCGAAAGCCTGCAGGCGCAGCGCAACAGCCTCTCCAAGCAGATCGGCATGCTCAAGGGCAAGGGCCAGCACGCCGAGGCCGACGCGGCGATGGCGCAGGTGGGCGAAATGAAGGCCGAGCTTGAAGCCTCGGCCGCGCGGCTGGACGTGATCCAGGGCGAGCTGCAGACCTTGCTGCTGGCCGTGCCCAACTTGCCGCACGAGAGCGTGCCGGTGGGCGCGGGTGAAGAGGGCAACGTGGTGGTGCGCCAGTGGGGCACGCCCAAGACCTTCGACTTCCCGGTCCGCGACCACGTGGACATCGGTGAAAATCTGGGCCTGGACTTCGACACCGGCACCAAGCTGGCCGGCTCGCGCTTCACCTTCATGCGCGGCCCCATTGCCCGTCTGCACCGCGCGCTCGCCCAGTTCATGCTGGACACGCAGACCCAGCATCACGGCTACACCGAGTGCTACACGCCCTATATCGTCAACGGCGAGACGCTGCGAGGCACGGGCCAGTTGCCCAAGTTCGAGGGTGACTTGTTCGCTGTGAAAAAGGGCGGGCAGGAGGGCGAAGAGATGCCTGACACGCAGGCGCTGTACCTGATTCCCACCAGCGAGGTGACGCTGACCAACGTGGTGCGCGACACCGTGCTGGCCGAGGCCGACCTGCCGATCAAGATGACAGCGCACACCCCATGCTTCCGCTCCGAAGCCGGCAGCGCCGGGCGCGACACGCGCGGCATGATCCGCCAGCACCAGTTCGACAAGGTCGAGATGGTGCAGATCGTGCACCCCGAGAAGAGCTACGAGGCGCTGGAGGAGATGACCGGCCACGCCGAGGCCATCCTGCAGAAACTCGGCCTGCCCTACCGGGTGATGAGCCTGTGCACCGGCGACATGGGCTTTGGCGCCAGCAAGACCTACGACCTGGAAGTCTGGGTGCCGGCGCAGGGCACCTACCGCGAGATCAGCTCGGTCTCCAACTGCGAGGCTTTCCAGGCACGGCGCCTGCAGGCCCGCTTCAAGAACGCCCAGGGCAAGAACGAGCTGGTGCACACCCTCAACGGCTCCGGCCTGGCCGTGGGCCGTGCGCTGGTGGCGGTGCTGGAAAACTTCCAGAACGCCGACGGCAGCGTGACGGTGCCCGAGGTGCTGCGTCCCTACATGGGTGGCACCGAGCGCATTGGCGCAGGCGTTTGATCCAGAGATGCCGCGGAACCGGCTCCGCCGGGCCGCTGGCATCGCCCCCTTGAGGGGGTGACGCCGCAGGCGGCGCGGGGGTGGGTCAATTCAGCCGGAAACCCTTCGCCTGCATGCAGTGGCGGACCAGCTCCTCGGCCTGGTCGCCCTTGATCTTGGCCAGTCCAGTCTGGAACTTGCACTCCGACTCCACGTTGGCGGTGTCGAACGCGTTCACGCCTTCCTTCTGCCATTGCCGCTTGGTCGATGAGCACGCCGCCAGGGCGATGAGGACGGTGATGGCGAGCGGCAAACGGTACGCGGGGCCTCCGGGGCGGACATTCGGGCAAAAGGGGGAGCGCGCATTGTGCCCGCGGCACCCCGGCCCGCCGCCGTTCCCCGCCCCAAAAAACGGGATCAAGCGTGAATAAACAACGCCGGGTCCACCGCGGTCTGGTTGAGCAGCACGCTCCAGTGCAGGTGGGGGCCGGTGACGCGGCCGGTGGCGCCCACCGCCCCCAGGTTCTGGCCGGCCGCCAGCACGTCGCCGACCCGCACATTGATGCGGCTGAGGTGGCACAGCATGGAAAGCAGACCCCCGCCGTGGTCCAGCCAGACGGTCTGGCCGTTGAAGAAGTAGTCGCCCGTGTCGGCCACCCGGGCCGCCAGTGGGGTCCGCACCGGTGTTCCGGTCGCGGCTGCGATGTCCATGCCGCTGTGGGGCTGTCGCGCCTGTCCGTTGAACACGCGACGCAGCCCGAACGAGCTGGAGCGGCGCCCGTCCACCGGCGCCAGCATGCGCAGATCGGGCGGCACCGGTTCGGTGAAGCGGGCGATGACGGCCTGCTGGTGGATGCGTTCACGCTCGTGTCGCGCCAGGTTCTCGGGCGAGAGGTCGACCGCGCGCGGGGCCACCGTCAGGCGCTGCTCGGCGTAGGCCTTGGGGCCGATCCGGTAGGGCATGGTGCGCCGGCTCCCACCAGTCTCAACCTCGATCTGTGCGTCCCCGAGCGCGGCCGACAGCGGTATGCCGACCAGCGCGGTCCAGCCCGCCGAGTCGCCGACCACCAGCAAGGGCGCGTCGCCGGCCCAGGCCTGGGGCCGGTTCGTGGCCGGGCCGAGGGCCAGCCGGGCCACGCCGCCGGGCACGGGCGATGCCTGCGGCCAGTCGCTGGGCGGCTGGCTTGCAGTGTCCGCGCGGGCCGCGGTCAGCACCCCCAGGCCCATGGCGGCCAGGGTGCCCAGCACCTGGCGGCGGGAGTGCGTGGGTCGCGTCATGCCGCCGTCCAGGCACCGCCGGCCTGCGCCGAGCGGATCACCGCGTCGACAAAGCGCATGCCCATCCAGCCGTCGTGCGCGTTGGGAAAGTGCAGGGCCAGCGGGTCGGGGCTCTGGCCGGCGCGCCGCGCCGCGATGGCTTCGGCCGCGTCCGAGTAGAGGTTGGCGAAGGCCTCGGGGAAGCCCTCGGGGTGTCCGGCGGCCACGCGGGTGCCGCGCAGGGCCAGCGGCAGGGCGCCCGGGCCGCGCGGCGTCAGGCGCTGGGCGGGGGCGTCCAGCGGCTTGAAGTCCAGCACCTGCGGATGTTCCTGCTGCCATTCGAGCGAGCCGAGCGAGCCGCTGACGCGGATGCGCAGGCCGTTCTCGACCCCTGCGGCGGCCTGGGTGACCCAGAAGCTGCCGCGGGCACCGCCCGCCATGCGCAGCAGCACACCGGCGTAGTCGTGCGCGCTGCGCTCGGGCACCACGCAGCCCAGCTCGGCCGCCACCTCGCCGACCTCCAGCCCGCTGATGAAGCGCAGCAGCTGGTGGGCGTGGGTGCCGATGTCACCCATCACCAGCGAAGGGCCGCCGCGCGCCGGGTCGGCCTTCCAGGCCACGCGGCCGGGGCCGGGCTTGGCTCGACCGCCCTGCACGTACTCCACCTGCACCAGGCGGATCTCGCCGAGCTGGCCCTCGGCCACCATGGCGCGCGCCTGGCGCACCATCGGGTAACCGCTGTAGTTGTGGGTCAGGCAGAACACGCGGCCACTGGCTTGAACCTTCTCGAACAGGGTCTGCGCCTCGGCCAGGGTGTTGGTCATGGGCTTGTCGCAGATGACGTCGAAGCCGTGGTCCAGCGCGGCCATCGCGGCGGGAAAGTGGCCGTCGTTGGGCGTCATGACCGCCACCGCGTCGATGCCGTCCGGACCCTGCGATTCGGCCGCCAGCAAGGAGGCCAGGTCGGGGTGGCAGCGGTCCGGGGCCAGACCCATGGCCAGGCCGGAGGCCACCGAGCGCTGCGGATCGGACGAGAGCACGCCGGCCACGATGTCGTAGCGGTCGTCCAGGCGGGCCGCCATGCGGTGGATGGGACCAATGAAGGAGCCCGGGCCGCCGCCGATCACGGCGAGACGAAGGCGGCGCCCGAGCAGGGCGATGACGGGGTTGAGGTCGTTCATCGGACGGTGATGGTGATGCGGTCGCTCATCACGACCGGGTGGTGGGGAATGTGGTTCTGGTCGCCCAGCACCAGCTGGAGGGTGTGCTGGCCCGGCTTGAGGTCGAGCGACACCTCGGTCTGGCCGGCACCGAAATGACGGAAGTTGTCGTTGGCTGGCAGCGGGGCGTTGGCGTCCCACTCGTTCACGTTCACCAGCAGGTGGTGGTGACCGGTGCCTGCCTTCTCGACGCCGGCCGGGGCCACACCCATGCCGCTTAGGCCGAACACGACCTTCACCGGGCTGCTCACCGTCGCGCCGTCGGTGAGGTTGACGAAGTACAGCCGTGCCGCTGCCGGTGCCTCGACCTTTTTGTAGCCGCTGGTGAGCACCGGTGTGCTGGCCGTGACCTTGGCTGGTGCGGTGGCCTGGGCGTTGGGGTTCATGGCGCCGTGCATGCCACCATGGTGACCGTGCATGGAATGGCCGCAGCCGGACAGTGCAAAGACGGCGGCTGTGGTGCCTGCGAGGGCGAGTCGGGAAGTCACTGACATGGGGTTCTCCTCTGGGTTGAAGATGGCCGAGCATACGCAGTTGACCACCGCGACCGCGGGCTTTACCTGTGGATACAACGGCGGCAGGGTTTCTGTGCCGGTCCACTCTGGCGCCCGCGTGGTTTGCGTCGCCTGCGCGACGCAAACCAGTGCGCAGGGCTCAGGGAAAACGCGGAGGGCGCTGGCACTTGGCCGTGCAGCGGCGTACAACGGCGTGCACAAATTCACAACAAGACCTCCCGGCGCCCTGGGCGGTCACCATCAGGAGACTCCCATGACGCCATTTCATGCCCGCCTGATCGCGGCCGTCCTGTCGATTGCGCTGATTCCCGTGGCTGCCGTGGCGCAGGCCGTGTCGGTGCGCGACGACGACACGGCTGGCCCGTTCCCGAGCAACCGCCACACGGTGGTTGACTTCGGCAACGCGACCTTCCGGCGCGTCAACCTGCCCCGGCCGGACTGCGCGGTGCGGGTGAGCGACTGCCAGGACATCGACGTGATCAACACGCTCGACGGCTTCTCGACCCAGCCGCGCATCACGGTGCCGTTCACCGGCGACATCGACGTGGCGTCGGTCAGCAGCGAGACGGTATTTCTCTACAACCTGGGCGACACGCAGACCCTGCGTGGCTTCGGCCAGAAGGTGGGCATCAACCAGGTGCTGTGGGACCCGGCCACGCGCACGCTGGTGTTCGAGCCCGACGAGCTGCTGGCCGAACGCTCGCGCTACGTGCTGGTGGTGACCAACGGCGTGCGCGACGCCAGGGGCCGGCGCATTGTGCCCGGTGCCGCGCTGGGCGGCGGGCGCCACCGTGCGGAGCACCACCGCGAGATGCGCGAAGGGGCATCGGCGGTGCGCCTGGGCCGCGGGCTGGCGGTGGCGGCGGCCTCGGTCTTCACCACGCAGAGCGCCACCGGCGAGCTGGTGAAGGTGATGCGCCGCATCAAGGCAACGAACCCGGCGCCGGTGGACTTCATGATCGGCAGCGCGGGCGGTGCGCCGGTGCGCGCGGTGTTCCCGCTGACCGGCGTGGCCGCGGTCGACCTGCAGCGCCAGGTCGGGGCCGCCCCGGGTGCGCTGGCGCCGCAGGCCGTGCCGCTGCCGGCGCTGTTCGCGGCGGGGAATGTCGTCGGCCAGATCGCCTACGGCCGCTACCAGTCGCCCAACTACCTGGCCGCTGGCCAGTACATCCCGGCGACCCCGACGCTGGTGGGCCGGCCGCAACCGCAGGGTACGAACGAGCTGGTGTTCCAGCTTTTTGTGCCTGCCGGTGCGAAACCCGCCGCCGGCTGGCCGGTGGCCATCTTCGGCCACGGTTTCACCGACAGCATGTTCGGCGCGCCGTGGACGGTGGCGTCTGTGCTGGCCTCGCGCGGCATCGCGACGCTGTCGATCAACGTGGTGGGCCACGGCGGCGGCGCGGCCGGCGTGCTCAACCTGACCACCGCCGGCGGTGTGGTGTCGGTGCCGGCCGGTGGCCGTGGCTTTGACCAGGACGGCAACGGCGCCATCGACAGCACCGAGGGATCGAGCGCCGCGCCGCCGCGCACTGCGATCTCCAGCCGCGATGGCCTGCGCCAGACCGCTATCGACCTGATGCAGCTGGTGCGGCAGGTGGAGGCAGGCATCGATGTCGAGGGCGATGGCAGCACCGACCTCGACGCCCAGCGCATCTACTACGCCGGCCAGTCCTTCGGCGGCATCTACGGCACCATCCTGCTGGGCGTCGAGCCGTCCATCCAGGCGGGTGTGCCCAATGTGCCGGGCGGTTCGATTACCGAGGTGGCGCGGCTGGGCGCGTTCCGCGGTCTGACCGGCCTGGCGCTGGCCACCCGGGTGCCGCAGCTGTTGAACCTGCCACCGTCGGCCAGCCTGCCGGTGCCGTTCAACTTCTTCGAGAACATGCCGCTGCGCGACCTGCCGCCGGTGGTCAACAACGTGCCGGGCGCGATGGAGATCGCGCAGGTGATCGACCGCTGGGAATGGGTGCAGCAGGCGGGCAACCCGGTGTCCTACGCCCACCTGGTCCGCCAGCAGCCGCTGCCGGGCAGCGCGGCCAAGCCGGTGATTCTGCAGATGGCCAAGGGCGACCAGACGGCGCCCAACCCGACCTCGACTGCCATCGTGCGCGCGGGTGGCCTGCAGGCGCAGACCACCTACTTCCGCAACGACCTGGCCTTCGCCGCGAACCCGGCGGTGCCGAAAAACCCGCACACCTTCCTGACCGGGCTGGCGAGCCCGGCGGGACCGACGATCGCGGTGCTGGCGCAGACGCAGATCGCGGAGTTCTTCCGCAGTGGCGGCAGCCTCGTGATCGACCCCGACGGGCCCGGTCCGCTGTTCGAGGTGCCGCTGGTGCCGCCGCTGCCCGAGGGGCTGAATTTCCTGCCCTGAAGCGCGGCCGCAGCGCCGTCAGAGCGTCTGGCGGTAGCGCTCGAGCATCTGCTCCTGCGTTTCCGCGGCGATTTCCTCGCCGCGGAATTCGCGGATCTGGTCGCGCATCATCTCGGTCATGCTGGGCAGGGCGGCGCGGTCGATGTGGTGCTCTGCGTCCCAGAGGTGCGAGCGCATCAGGGCCTTGGCGCAGTGCAGGTAACAGGCCTGCACGGTGACCCGGATCGCCAGCTTGGGGCTGCGGCCGGGCTCCGCACACAGGGCGAGGTCAGCCGCATCGATGCTGAGTACGGCGCGGCCGTTGACGCGCAGGGTTTCGTCCATGCCGGGGATCATGAACAGCAGCCCGACGGGCGCGCCGCCCTCGCCGCCGCGCACGATGTTCTCCAGCGTGTCCAGCCGGTTGTTGCCCGGCGCGTCTGGGATCAGCAGGGTGTGGGCATCCGGCGCGTGCACGAAGCCGGGCGCACCGCCGCGGGGCGAGGTGTCCATGCCGTGCGCGGCATCGCCGCTGCCGATCACCACGAAGGGCGAAAGTCCGATGAAGCGGCGCGCGTGCGCGTCGAGCTGCGGAATCTCTTTCTTGGACGAGCGCTCGCGCACTGGGTCGTAGAGCGTGCGCAGGGCTTCGAGGGAGGTCAGGGTGTTCATCGCAGGGAGCATACATTTGACGGATGTCCCCTGTTACCCAAGAACCCTTTTCCCCTCCCGGGCCACACGCGGTGGCGCGGCAGCGCGCCCTGCGCCTGGCCGCCTCCAGCAAGCCCTTTGTGGCACGGGGTGCCAACCTGCAGCGCTGCACGAATTGCCGACTGCCGCCCACACACTGCATCTGCGCGTTGCGGCCGGTGGCGCCTTCGAACGCGGGCTTCTGCCTGCTGCTGGGCGACATCGAAGCGCTCAAACCCACCAACACCGGCTGGCTGATCGCCGACGTGGTGCCCGACACCTGGGCCTTCGGCTGGTCGCGCACCGAGGTCGACCCGGCGCTGAACGCGTTGCTGACCGACCCGCAATGGCAGCCGCATGTGGTGTTCCCGCCCGAGTACGCGGCGCCCTCGCGTGTGGTGTCGGCGCCAGTGCCCGACGACAACAGGCGCCCCCTGTTCGTGCTGCTGGACGGCACCTGGTCCGAGGCGCGCAAGATGTTCCGCAAGAGTCCCTACCTGCAGAACTTGCCCGTCATGGGGCTGCACCCCGATCACAGCTCGCAGTACCGGCTGCGCCGCTCGGCGCAGGACCACCATTTCTGCACCGCCGAGATCGGTGCCATGTGCCTGGACCTGGCCGGCGATGCCCCGGCGGCGGACGCACTGGATGCGTGGTTCGGGCTGTTCAGCGAGCGCTACCTCAGCGCCCGCGGGCAGGGGCCATTGCGGGTCGACAGCGAGGCACAGCGGCGCGTGCACGCGCTCGGCGGCATCACTCGTCCGGCGCAAAGATCCGCAGACGCACCGTGAACTGCCCGTAGCAGTTGTTGCTGGCGGCCGAGGCGAAGGCGATGTCGTCGGGTTCGATGACCAGGCGCATCACCACATCGCTGCCGCCGATCACCGAGCGCCGGAACTCCTCGGTCACGTTGACCATCTGGGGCTCCCGCAGCGGCACCCAGAAGCGGTGCGTACCGGTGTCGGCGAGCTCGGTGGTTGTGATCCACGGCCCGCCGTAGTTGGTCGGGCCGGGCACATAGGACGTGCGCGGGTAGCTGGCGACCCGGAAGCGGCAGCTTTCGCGGGTGGCTCCGGAGTAGGTGCCGGTGGAGCCCGTGGACAAGGGCCGGGCCTCGGTGACGCGGATCGGCGCCGTCGGTGCGAAGCTGCTGATTTCCAGCAAGGCGTTCACCGTGTTGAGTGCAGCCCCGGCGGGCACAGTGCCCCGGAACAGCATCACGCCCTGAGAGCGGTAGGCCATCAGCCGGTTGCAGGGGAAGGGCTGGGCGCCGGGAAAGTAGTCGGAACGGAAGCCCGCCATCACGGTGGCTTCGGCGTAGCGGACCGTGGTGGTGATGGGCACGATCGGGTGCGTGTTGAGTCCGCACACCGCCAGGTCGTTGCGGTACTCGTTGTGCTGGGCGGTGGACGAGTGCGCCACCAGGGGGGCTTCGGACTCCCGACAGCCCGCCAGCGCAAGGCCGGCGAGCAGCAGGGACAGGCAGCGGGCAAGGGGTGTCATGGGGCGTCCTCCTGAGAACGGGTGTCGGACCGGATCGGGCCGACGCCTGCATTCTGGGAACGGACGCGGCACCCCGCATCGCCCGTCCGGAGGATGGCCTCAGCCCGGTATCTCGGGCTCCACCAGCTGGGCCAGCAGCGCCAGCGTCTCCTGCCAGCCGAGGTAACACATCTCGACCGGAATTGCCGCGGGGATGCCCTCCTGCACGGCCGTCAGCTCGGTGCCGCAGGAGACGGCCTTGAGACTGATGGTGGTGATCATCTGGCCGGGCAGGTTGGGGTCGTCGAACAGGTCGGTGTTGACGATCTTCTCGTTGGGCACCAGCTCCAGGTACTTGCCACCGAAGGCGTGCGTCTGGCCATTGCTGAAATTGGTGAACTGCATGCGGTAGACGCCGCCGACGCGCGCGTCCATCTCCAGCACGCGGCCGGTGAAGCCGTGCGGCGGCAGGAATTTGGCCATCGCGTCGGGGTCGAGGAAGGCGCGGTAGATCCGCTCGGGCGGCGCCTTGAGGACGCGGTGGAAGCGGACGGTGCCGGTGCTCATGGGGTTTCTCCTTGGTCGGGGTGTCGGTGGACGGCAAGGCCGGGTCAGGCCTTGGAACGACGACGAAACAGGGCCGCCGTTTTCGACAGCCGCCGGCTCAGGTGCCGCAGAAGGTGCGGTAGCCCTGCGTCTGTTCGGGCGTGCCGGGCAGGGCGGCCGGGGCGTGTTCGCTGCGCTCGGTGAACGGGTCGGTCACGATGGCCAGCAGGTGTTCGAAGACGCGCAGGTCGCCCGATTCGGAGGCAGCGTCCAGCGCGTTTTCGACCAGGTGGTTGCGTGGAATGAACAGCGGGTTGGTGGCGTCCATGCGCGCGGCCACCTCCGCCGCCGGCTCACCCTGCGCGGTCAGACGCCGCTGCCAGTGCGCCAGCCACTCGCCGGCGGCGGCGTGCGCGTCGCCCCAGAGCGTGAGCCATTCCTGCGGCGCTCCGCGCAGCACCGACGACAGGCGGCGAAAGCCCAGCGTGAAGTCGACACGGTGTTCGTGCATGCGCTGCAGCAACTCATTGACCAGGGTGCGGTCGGCCTCGTCGTCGGCGCCGTCGCTGCGCAGACCCAGCTTGAGGCGGTGCAGGTTGAGCCAGTGCGCCGAGAAGCGCTCGCCGAAACCGTCCAGCACCCGGGTGGCGGCGGCCACGGCCTGCTCGTCGTCGCTGTGGAAGAGCGGCAGCAGGGTTTCGGCCAGCCGCGCGAGGTTCCACTGCGCGATGCCCGGCTGGTTGCCAAAAGCGTAGCGGCCGTGGGTGTCGATGGAGCTGAAGACGGTCTGCGGGTCGTAGGCCTCCATGAACGCGCAGGGCCCGTAGTCGATGGTTTCGCCCG
Source organism: Hydrogenophaga flava NBRC 102514 (assembly GCF_001571145.1). Classification (GTDB taxonomy): domain Bacteria; phylum Pseudomonadota; class Gammaproteobacteria; order Burkholderiales; family Burkholderiaceae_C; genus Hydrogenophaga; species Hydrogenophaga flava. Next base: position 177,528 of record NZ_BCTF01000003.1, on the reverse strand, counting down.
AGACCGTCATGTTGTCGGTGTTCATCACGCCGTGGATGAAGCCGACCGACATCCACTGCGCGACCAGCTTCGCCTGGCGCTGCACCACGGCCTCGTAGAAGGCAAGGAACCGGTCCTCGCGACCGACCAGCGCCGGGTCGTGGCGGGCGATGGCGTGCTCGGCCAGCTGCCGCACGCGATCGGTGTCGTTGCGCGCGGCGAAGAACTGGAAGCTGCCGACGCGGATGTGGCTGGCCGCCACGCGCGTGAGGATGGCGCCGGGCAGCGGGCGCTCGCGGCGGACGGTTTCGCCGGTGGCCACCGCCGCCAGCGAACGCGTGGTCGGGATGCCCAGCGCGTGCATGGCCTCGCTGATCAGCACCTCGCGCAGCACCGGCCCCACGGCGGCCTTGCCATCGCCGCCGCGCGAGAACGGCGTGCGGCCCGAGCCCTTGAACGCGATGTCGCGGCGCTGCCCCCGCGCGTCCAGCACCTCGCCTAGCAGCAGCGCGCGCCCGTCACCGAGCTGCGGCGAGAAGCCCCCGAACTGGTGGCCGGCGTAAGCCTGCGCCACCGGAGTGGCGCCTTCGGGCACGCGGTTGCCCGCGAACACCGCCAGCCCCTCGTCGGACGCCAGCGCATCGGCATCGAGCCCGAGCTCGCCGGCCAGATTGCGGTTCAGGTGCAGCCAACGCGGCGCCGGCACCGCCGCCGGCTGCCAGGGCATGGACATGCCCTCCATCAGCGCGTAGCTGTTGTCGAAGGAGAAGAGGGGAGTGGACACAGGGCGCGCGTGAAACGGGGAAGCCACGATTGTGGGCGCATGCCAAAGACCTTGAGGAACGCGTGCCTGCATCAAGAGCACCCGTGGAACCGGCTTCGCCGGGCCACAGGGTGCGTCCCCCCTCCCAGCGCCGCAGGCGCGCCAGAGAGGGGGAAGCCGCGCAGCGGCGCAGGGGGGAGTTACGAGGCCAGCGCCTTCACCACCGCGTCGCCCATCTGCACGGTGCCGACCTTGGTCGTGCCCTCGCTCCAGATGTCGCCGGTGCGCAGGCCCTGGGCCAGCACCTTCTGCACGGCGGCTTCGATGCGCTGGGCGGCTTCTTCCTGGTTGAGCGAGAAACGCAGCATCATCGCGGCCGACAGGATGGTCGCCAGCGGGTTGGCGATGCCCTTGCCCGCGATGTCGGGCGCGCTGCCGTGGCTGGGCTCGTACAGGCCCTGGTTCTTGCTGTTGAGCGAGGCCGAGGGCAGCATGCCGATCGAGCCGGTCAGCATCGAGGCCTCATCGGACAGGATGTCGCCGAACATGTTGCCGGTGACCACCACGTCAAAGGCCTTGGGCGCCTTGACCAGCTGCATCGCCGCGTTGTCGACGTACATGTGCTGCAGCTCGACGTCGGGGTACTGGGCGTGCACCTCGATCATGGTGTCCTTCCAGAACTGGAAGGTCTCCAGCACGTTGGCCTTGTCGACCGAGGTCACCTTCTTGTTGCGCTTGCGCGCAGCCTGGAAGGCGACGTGGGCGATGCGCTCGATCTCGGGCTTGGAATAGCGCATGGTGTCGAAGGCTTCGGGCGCGCCCTTGAACTCGCCGTCCGGTGCCTCGCGGCGACCGCGCGGTTGACCGAAGTAGATGTCGCCGGTCAGCTCGCGAATGATCAGGATGTCCAGGCCCGCGATCAGCTCGGGCTTGAGGCTGGAGGCGCCGACCAGTTGCTCGTAGCAGATGGCGGGGCGGAAGTTGGCGAACAGGCCCAGGTTCTTGCGCAAGCCCAGGATGGCCTGCTCGGGGCGCAGCGGACGGTCCAGTTTGTCGTACTTCCAGTCACCGACGGCGCCGAACAGGATGGCATCCGCTTCCTTGGCGAGCTTGAGCGTGGACTCGGGCAGCGGGTGGCCGTGCGCGTCGTAGGCGGCGCCGCCGACCAGGGCCGATTCCATCTCGAATTTCAGGCCAAGCGCGTCGAGGACCTTGACCGCTTCGGCGACGATTTCGGTGCCAATGCCGTCACCGGGGAGAACTGCGATTTTCATTGTGTGTGTGGAAGTTGGGGTGAATCACATCGCGTGGGCGAGCCACGGTTTCGTGGCCAGGCGCTCTTTCTCGAACGCCTCGATCTTGTCCTTGTGGCGCAGCGTCAGGCCGATGTCGTCCAGCCCGTTGATCAGGCAGTACTTGCGGAAGGCGTTGACCTCGAAGGGGATCTCCTCGCCCTGCGGCTTGACGATGACCTGGCGCTCCAGGTCGATGGTCAGCTGGTAGCCCGGGAAGGCAAACACTTCGTTGAACAGCTGGTCCACCTGCGCCTCGCTCAGCACGATGGGCAGCAGGCCGTTCTTGAAGCAGTTGTTGAAGAAGATGTCGGCGTAGCTGGGCGCGATGATGGCGCGAAAGCCGTACTGATCGATGGCCCAGGGCGCGTGTTCGCGGCTGGAGCCGCAGCCGAAGTTGCGGCGCGTGATCAGCACCGAGGCGCCCTTGTACCGCGGCTGGTTGAGCACGAAGTCCGGGTTGGGCTTGCGCGCGCTTTCGGGCACACCGGGTTCGCCCGGCTGGTCCAGGTAGCGCCACTCGTCGAACAGGTTGGGGCCAAAGCCCGTCTTACGGATCGACTTGAGGAACTGCTTGGGAATGATGGCGTCGGTATCGACGTTCTCGCGGTCCATGGGGGCCACGAGGCCCTGGTGAATGGTGAATGTCTGCATGGTGTGGGTGTTCAGTTGGTCGCGCCCTTGACGGCTTCGCCGGCTTTCTCCAGCCCGGAGCCGACCGCCTGGCCGGCGGACTTGCCGCCCTCGACGGCCTTGTCCTTGATCTCGATGGCCTTATCGACCACCACGTCCTTGACCTCGATGGCTTTGTCCTTGACAACGTGGGCGTCCTGCTTGACGCCTTGAACGGTGTTGGTGCTGCAGGCGGCCAGGGACATCAGGGTGGCGGTGACGAACAGGGTCTTGAACGGGGACATGAGGGACTCCTTGGGAAAGCGCTCGGGAATGGCGTTCAGGCGATGGTGCGGATGTCTACGAAATGGCCGTGGATCGCCGCGGCGGCGGCCATCGCGGGCGAGACCAGGTGGGTGCGACCGCCAGCGCCCTGGCGGCCTTCGAAGTTGCGGTTGCTGGTGCTGGCGCAGCGCTCGCCCGGCTCCAGCCGGTCGGCGTTCATGGCCAGGCACATCGAGCAGCCGGGCTCGCGCCACTCGAAGCCGGCGGCTTTGAAGATCTCGTGCAGGCCCTCGCGCTCGGCCTGGTCCTTCACCAGACCGGAGCCGGGCACGACCATCGCCAGCTTGATGTTCTTGGCGACCTTCTGGCCCAGCTTCTTCACGACCGCGGCGGCCTCGCGCATGTCCTCGATGCGGCTGTTGGTGCAGGAGCCGATGAAGACCTTGTCGACAAAGATGTCGGCCAGCGGCTTGCCCGGTTCGAGCGCCATGTAAGTCAGCGCACGCTCCATGGCGCCGCGCTTGCTGGCGTCCTTCTCCTTCTCGGGGTCGGGCACGCGGGCGTCCACGCCCAGCACCATCTCGGGCGAGGTGCCCCAGGTGACCTGCGGCAGAATCTGCGTGGCGTCGAGCTCGACCACGGCGTCAAAGTGCGCGCCGGCGTCGGAGTGCAGCGTCTTCCAGTAGGCGACGGCCTGGTCCCATTCGACACCGGTCGGGGCCAGCGGGCGGCCCTTGACGTACTCGATGGTCTTCTCGTCCACGGCCACCAGACCGGCGCGCGCGCCGCCTTCGATGGCCATGTTGCAGACCGTCATGCGGCCTTCCATGGACAGCGAGCGGATCGCGCTGCCGGCGAACTCGATGGTGTAGCCGGTGCCACCGGCGGTGCCGATCTTGCCGATGATGGCCAGCACGATGTCCTTGGCGGTCACGCCCTTGGCGAGCTGGCCTTCGACCTTCACCAGCATGTTCTTGGCCTTCTTGGCCAGCAGGGTCTGCGTGGCCATCACGTGCTCGACCTCCGAGGTGCCGATGCCGTGCGCCAGCGCGCCGAATGCGCCGTGGGTGGAGGTGTGCGAGTCGCCGCAGACCACGGTCATGCCGGGCAGGGTGGCGCCGTTCTCGGGGCCGATCACGTGCACGATGCCCTGGCGCTTGGACATGAAGGGGAAGAAGGCGGCGGCTCCGAATTCCTTGATGTTGCTGTCCAGCGTGGTGATCTGTTCTTTGCTGATCGGGTCGGTGATGCCGTCGTAGCCCAGTTCCCAGCCGGTGGTGGGCGTGTTGTGGTCGGCGGTGGCGACCACCGAACTCACGCGCCAGACCTTGCGGCCGGCCTGGCGCAGGCCCTCGAAGGCCTGCGGGCTGGTGACTTCGTGCACCAGGTGGCGGTCGATGTAGAGGACGGACGTGCCGTCTTCTTCCGTATGGACGACGTGTTCGTCCCAGATCTTGTCGTAGAGCGTGCGTGCCATGGGGTGGGGTTCTCCTGTGGGGCTTGAAATTCTAGGTCGGGGTGGCGGGCCCGGCGGCCTGTGTGGACAGGTGGTCCACCAGCAGCCGGGCACTGACGGGCAGGCTGGAAAAGTCGCGCGCCACCAGGTCGATGTGGCGCGTGGCCCAGTCGTCGGTGAGATCGACCGCCTGCAGATCGCCAGCGCCCTGCATCAGTTCGAAGGCGCGGCGAGGCATCAGGCCGACGCCCAGTCCGTTGTGGATCATGCGGCACATGGCGTCCAGGCCTGAGACGCGGATGCGCAGCCGGATGTTGCGGCCGCTGGCGGTGGCGGCGGCGTGCATGGCGCGGTAGATGGAGCTGTTGGCGTGCAGGCCGACGTGGTCCCATTCGAGGCTGTCGGCGAAGGCCATGGCCGTGTGCCTGGCCAGCGGATGGCGGGCCGGTACGATCAGCACCAGCCGGTCCTGGCGGTAGGGCAGGGTCTGCAGACCCTGGATCGGGTCGTCGCCTCCGACATGGCAGATGCCCAGGTCGGCCGCGCCTTCCTGCACCGCCCGCAGCACCTCGGTCGAGAGGTGTTCTTCGAGGTCGATCTTGATCGCGTCGTGCGCGCGGATGAATCCGCCCAGGTCCTCGGGCAGGAACTGCACCGTTGCCGAGATATTGGCGTGCACCCGCACATGGCCGCGCACGCCATCGGCGTACTCCGAGAGTTCGCCCTGCATCTTGTCGAGGCTGAACAGCACGGAGCGGGCGTGGTGCAGCAGGCTCTGGCCGGCCGGGGTGGGTGTGACGCCGCGCGCGTGGCGCATCAGCAGGGGCGTGCCGACCGTGGTCTCCAGATCCGACAGCCGCTTGCTGACCGCCGACGGTGCCATGAACTCGGTCTCGGCCGCCTTGCCGATGCTGCCGCGCTCGCACACCGCCACGAAGAGCTGCAGCGTGGTGAGGTCGAGTCGGCGGGTGAAGGCGCGGTCGGGGGTGTTCATTGGAGAGTCATCGCATATCAAGATGACTTTCAGTATTTTCCCTTGTTTGATGGTTGAATGGCATCGTGGTTGACGATGTCAGACCCCGCAAAAACAAAACCCGCCAGAGGCGGGTTTTGTGCGGCAAGGAAGGCTGGATCAGCGCTTGAAGCTGGCGGGGACGTCGCGGCGAGCCGAGCCCGTGAACAACTGGCGCGGACGGCCGATCTTGTACTCGGGGTCGGCCAGCATCTCGTTGAGCTGGGCGATCCAGCCGACGGTGCGGGCCAGAGCGAAGATGCCGGTGAACAGGCTGACCGGGATGCCAATGGCGCGCTGCACGATGCCGGAGTAGAAGTCGACGTTCGGGTAGAGCTTGCGGCTGACGAAGTACTCGTCTTCCAGCGCGATCTTTTCCAGTTCCTTGGCCAGCTTGAACAGCGGGTCGTTCTCCAGGCCCAGTTCGGCAAGCACCTCGTTGCAGGTTTCCTGCATCAGCTTGGCGCGCGGGTCGTAGTTCTTGTACACGCGGTGTCCGAAGCCCATCAGCTTGACGCCACTGTTCTTGTCCTTGACCTTCTCCATGAACTCGCCGACCTTGGAGACACCGCCCTGGCGCTGGATGTCTTCCAGCATGTTCAGGCAGGCTTCGTTGGCGCCGCCGTGGGCCGGGCCCCAGAGGCAGGCCACGCCGGCCGCGATGGCGGCGAACGGGTTGGTGCCCGACGAGCCGCACAGGCGGACCGTGGAAGTGGAGGCGTTCTGCTCGTGGTCGGCGTGCAGGATGAAGATGCGGTCCAGGGCCTTTTCCAGCACCGGGCTGACCTTGTAGTCCTCGCACGGCGTGCCGAACATCATGCGCAGGAAGTTGCCCGAGTAGCTCAGCTCGTTGCGCGGGTACATGTAGGGCTGGCCGACACCGTACTTGTAGGCCATGGCCACCAGCGTGGGCATCTTGGCGATCAGGCGGATCGCCGCGATCTCGCGGTGCTTCGGGTTGTTGATGTCGGTGCTGTCGTGATAGAAGGCCGACAGGGCGCCCACCAGACCGGTCAGCACGGCCATCGGGTGCGCGTCGCGACGGAAGCCGCGCAGGAAGAACTGCATCTGCTCGTTGACCATGGTGTGGTTGGTCACGAGCTTGTGGAAGTCGCCGCGTTCCGTTTCGTTCGGCAGTTCGCCGTTGAGCAGCAGGAAGCAGGTGTCGAGGTAGTCGGCCTGGGTGGCCAGTTGTTCGATCGGGTAGCCGCGGTACAGCAGCTCGCCCTTGTCGCCGTCGATGTAGGTGATGGCCGACTGGCAGGACGCCGTGGACAGGAAGCCGGGGTCGTAGGTGAACATGCCGGTCTGTGCATACAGCTTGCGGATGTCGATCACGTCCGGGCCGATGCTGCCGCCGTATACCGGCATCTCGACGCTGGGGCTGCCGTTGGAGAACGACAGGGTGGCTTTGTTGTCTACGAGTTTCATGCGGGTTCCTGGTAGAGGTTAATCGGGTCGTCGGGCAGCGCGAAGCATGCCCAGCACCTGAGTGACGTCGTCGCTGGCCTGATCGCCCTCGGGCTTCTTGCGGCCGAGCAACAGATCAAGCAGATCGTTGTCGGAGAGATCCATTAGAACCCCCAGAGCTTCGGCCTGCCTGACAGTCAAGCCAGTTTCGTGCCTGGCAAAGAACTGCTCGATGAACAGGTCGTTCTCGAGCAGTCCACGGCGGCAGCGCCAGCGCAGCTTGCTCAATGCCGGGGCATCGAGCAAGGCGTCACCGGGGCTGGCATCCATGGTCATAAACGCGGGATCAGACGGCGCGGCGCACCATCAGTTCCTTGATCTTGCCAATGGCCTTCGTCGGGTTCAGGCTCTTGGGGCAGACGTCCACACAGTTCATGATGGTGTGGCAACGGAACAGGCGGTACGGGTCTTCCAGGTTGTCCAGACGCTCGCTGGTGGCCTGGTCGCGGCTGTCGGCGATGAAGCGGTAGGCCTGCAGCAGCCCGGCGGGGCCAACAAACTTGTCGGGGTTCCACCAGAAGCTGGGGCAGCTGGTCGAGCAGCTGGCGCAGAGGATGCACTCGTACAGACCGTTGAGCTCTTCGCGCTCCTCGGGGCTCTGAAGGCGCTCGCGCTCGGGCGCCGGGGTCTCGTTGATCAGGTAGGGCTTGATCGAGTGGTACTGCTTGAAGAACAGCGTCATGTCCACGATCAGGTCGCGCACCACCGGCAGGCCGGGCAGCGGCTTGAGGACGATGTCGCCCTTGAGCGTGTTCAGGTTGGTCAGGCAGGCCAGGCCGTTCTTGCCATTGATGTTCATGGCGTCCGAACCGCACACGCCTTCGCGGCAGGAGCGGCGGAACGACAGCGTGGGGTCCACGGCCTTGAGCTTGACCAGGGCGTCCAGCAGCATGCGCTCGGTGCCGTCCAGTTCGACCTGGATGGTCTGCATGTACGGCTTGGCGTCCTTGTCCGGGTCGTAGCGGTAGATCTTGAAAGTGCGTTGTGCCATTTTTCAGTGTCCTTGTGTTCGCTGATTCCGGTCAGAAGGTGCGTGGCTTGGGCGGAACCGTCTCGGCCGTCAGGGGCTTCATGCGCACCGGCTTGTAGTCCAGCTTGTTGCCGTCCTGGTACCACAGGGTGTGCTTCATCCACTCGGCGTCGTTGCGGCCCAGCGGGCAGGTCGGGTGGTTGACGTCGTGCTCGTAGTCGCGCACCAGGTGGGCGCCGCGGCATTCCTTGCGGGCGGCCGCGCTGGTCATGGTGGCCTGGGCAGCTTCCATCAGGTTCTCGACTTCCAGCGCTTCGATGCGCGCCGTGTTGAACACCTTGGAGTTGTCCTTCAGACCGATGGCGGCGACACGGTCGCGCAGGGCGTTGATCTTCTGCACGCCAGCGTCCATCTTGTCTTGCGCACGGAACACGCCAGCGTGTTCCTGCATGATCGAACGCATGTCGTTGGCGACGTCCTGGGCGTATTCGCCGTTCTTGGCGTTGTCCAGGCGGGCCAGGCGGGCCAGGGTCTTGTCGGCGGCGTCCTTGGGCAGGTCCTTGTGTTCCTGCTTGGGGTTGACGTTGGCGATGATGTGGTTGCCGGCGGCCTTGCCGAACACCAGCAGGTCCAGCAGCGAGTTGGTGCCCAGGCGGTTGGCTCCGTGCACCGACACGCAGGAGCATTCGCCCACCGCGTAGAGGCCGTTGACCGGACGGTCTTCACCGTTGGCGCGCTCGACCACCTGACCGTGGATGTTGGTCGGGATGCCGCCCATCTGGTAGTGGATGGTGGGCACGACCGGGATCGGCTCGCGCGTCACGTCGACGTTGGCGAAGTTCACGCCGATCTCGTACACCGAGGGCAGGCGCTTGTGGATGGTGTCGGCTCCCAGGTGGTCCAGCTTCATGTGGATGTAGTCCTTGTTGGGACCACAGCCACGGCCTTCCAGGATTTCCTGGCCCATGCAGCGGGACACGAAGTCGCGCGGCGCCAGGTCCTTCAACGTGGGGGCATAACGTTCCATGAAACGTTCGCCGTTGCTGTTGAGCAGGATGGCGCCTTCGCCGCGGCAGCCTTCGGTCAGCAGCACGCCTGCGCCGGCGACGCCGGTGGGGTGGAACTGCCAGAACTCCATGTCCTGCAGCGCGATACCGGCGCGGGCGGCCATGCCCAGGCCGTCGCCGGTGTTGATGAAGGCGTTGGTGGAGGACTGGAAGATGCGGCCGGCACCACCGGTGGCCAGCAGCACGGTCTTGGCTTCCAGCACGTAGGTGTCGCCGGTTTCCATTTCGAGGGCGGTCACGCCCACGCAGTCACCGGAGGCATCGCGGATCAGGTCCAGCGCCATCCATTCCACGAAGAAGGTGGTTTTGGCGGACACGTTGGCCTGGTAGAGCGTGTGCAGCATGGCGTGGCCGGTGCGGTCGGCCGCGGCGCAGGCGCGCTGCACCGGCTTTTCGCCGTAGTTGGCGGTGTGGCCGCCGAACGGACGCTGGTAGATGGTGCCGTCGGGGTTGCGGTCGAACGGCATGCCGAAGTGTTCCAGCTCGTACACGACCTTGGGTGCTTCACGGCACATGAACTCGATGGCGTCCTGGTCGCCGAGCCAGTCGGAGCCTTTGACGGTGTCGTAGAAGTGGTATTCCCAGCTGTCTTCGCTCATGTTGCCCAGCGAGGCGGACACGCCGCCCTGCGCCGCCACAGTGTGCGAGCGGGTGGGGAAGACCTTGGAGAGCACGGCCACCTTGAGGCCGGCGCGGGCCAGCTGCAGGGAGGCACGCATGCCGGAGCCGCCGGCCCCGACGATGACCACGTCGAACTTGCGCTTGGAAAGGGATGCGGTGGTGGTCATGGATCAGAGTCTCCAGAGAACTTGAACAGCCCAGCCCAGGCAGGCCACGAGCCAGACGATGGTGAAGATGTGCAGTGCCAGACGGATGCCCGTGGGCTTGACGTAGTCCATCCAGATGTCGCGCATGCCGATCCAGATGTGATAGGCGATGGCGATGAAGACTGCGAAGGTCAGCGCCTTCATCCATTGCGGGGCGAAGATGCCCGCCCAGCCCTCGTAGCCCAGAGGACCGCTGGTGAGCAGCACCTTGGCCAGCACGATGAGGGTCAGCAGGGCGAAGAGCGCGCCGGTGATGCGTTGGGCGAGCCAGTCGCGCAGCCCGTAGTGGGCGCCGGTGACGACGCGTTTGGAACCGTAGTTGACGGACATGTTGGTTTCCTTCTTTCGCGGGATCAGTACAGGCCGAACAGCTTGGCGCCGAGGACCAGCGTCAGCCCGATCGACAGCACCAGTGTCACGATGGCGGAGGACTTGCCGAATTCCTTGCTCACGGCATGGTTGACGTCCATGTAGAGGTGGCGCAGGCCGGCGATCAGGTGGTGCAGGTAGGCCCAGATGATGGCCAGCACCACCAGCTTGAACAGCCAGCCGGGAACAAAGCCGATGCCGCCCGAGAAGGCTGCGCTGAAACGTTCGTAGGAGATTTCGGACGACACCGAGGTGTCGAACAGCCAGACGATCAGGGGCAGCAGGATGAACATCAGGCCGCCGCTGGCACGGTGCAGGATCGACACCCAGCCGGCCAGGGGCAGGCGGTAGGTGGTCAGGTCCTTGAAGGCGTTGATGTTGCGGAACTCGGGCCGCTTCTTGGTCAACTCGGTCATGGTGGGAGCTTTCTTCCGTGGGGGTTCGGGGTTGGAAGGGTGGCTTGTAACTCGGTGGTAACCCGGATTACAAACCTTCAAATTCTATTGCAACGCAGCATACCCAAGCCTGACATCTGGCCTTGATGTGTCGTGCTCCGGCGCGTTGGCGACTCAGTTCAGTTCGTTGTGGTAGTGCCGGGTTTCGGTTCGGTAGAGCCCGCGCCGCAGTTCCATCGGCACGTCGTTGTAGGTGTAGGCCAGCCGTTCCACGCTCAGCAGCGGGTGACCCACTTCGACCCCCAGCAGTGCGGCGGCGTCGGCATCGGCGGCCACCGCCTTGATCTTTTCGGTGGCGCGCACCATGCGCACGCCAAACTGTGTTTCGAACAGGGCGTACATGGGGCCCTTGTCGCTGGAGAGCGTTTCCAGGCTCAGTCCTTTGAATGGTGTGCCGGGCAGCCAGATGTCTTCCAGGATCGCGGGTGTGCCGGAGAAAGACAGCACCCGCCGGACCTGCACCAATGAGTCGCCGCCCTTGAGGTCGAGTTGCCTGGCCACCTCGGCCGGACCGCGCAGGCGGCGGCATTCGATGATGCGACGCTCGGCCGGGCCCTGGGCTTCCGGCGCGCTCGCGTCGGGCAGCACGCGCAGGAAGCGGTACTGGATGTGCTGTTCGGCGTGGGTGGCGACGAAGGTGCCCTTGCCCTGGCGGCGCACCAGCAGGTTGTCGGTGGCGAGCTCGTCGATGGCCTTGCGCACCGTGCCTTGGCTCACGCGGAAGCGGGCGGCCAGGTCGAATTCGCTGGGGATCATGTCCCCCGGCTTCCATTCACCCGCCTGCAGGCTGCGCAGGATCAGCGACTTGATCTGCTGGTACAGGGGGCTGAAGGCCGGTGTCGGTTGAAGAAGCGCTGCCGATTCGGTGCCTGCCGCATCGGCGGGGGCACGCGGGTCCTCCGGGGACAGGTCGGGCTGCGAAGGATGTGCGGAGGCCATGGTGTCGGTGGGTGAGCGGGCGAATGACCCAACGCCGTGGCCCGCTATTTTGAGTGTGCAATCATATCTTATATAAGACATAAGACAAATTGACGCCTACGGGTTTACGCGGGTACACTCGCGGGCTGTCCAAGGGGTCACGCCCCCCCGATTTTTCAACTTTCCAATGTCCCTTCTGGAGTTTTCACCATGAGCAAGAAGCCCGTCCGTGTTGCCGTCACCGGTGCCGCAGGTCAGATCGGTTACGCCCTGCTGTTCCGCATCGCCTCCGGCGAAATGCTGGGCAAGGACCAGCCCGTGATCCTGCAACTGCTGGAAATTCCGGACGAGAAGGCCCAGAACGCGCTCAAGGGCGTGATCATGGAACTGGAAGACTGTGCCTTCCCGCTGCTGGCCGGCATCGAAGCCCACTCCGACCCGATGACCGCCTTCAAGGACACCGACTACGCCCTGCTGGTCGGCGCCCGTCCCCGTGGCCCCGGCATGGAGCGCGCCGACCTGCTGGCCGCCAACGCCCAGATCTTCACCGCCCAGGGCAAGGCCCTGAACGCCGTGGCCTCGCGCAATGTGCGCGTGCTGGTGGTCGGCAACCCCGCCAACACCAACGCCTACATCGCCATGAAGTCGGCCCCGGACCTGCCGGCCAAGAACTTCACCGCCATGCTGCGCCTGGACCACAACCGCGCTGCCTCGCAGATCGCCGCCAAGATCGGCTGCGCCGTCGGCGACATCGAGAAGCTGGCCGTGTGGGGCAACCACTCGCCCACCATGTACGCCGACTACCGTTTCGCTACCGTGAACGGCAAGAGCGTCAAGGACACCATTAACGACCACGACTGGAACGCCAACACCTTCCTGCCGACCGTGGGCAAGCGCGGCGCTGCCATCATCGCCGCCCGCGGCCTGTCGTCGGCTGCTTCGGCCGCCAACGCCGCCATCGACCACATGCGCGACTGGGCCCTGGGCACCAACGGCAAGTGGGTCACCATGGGCATCCCGTCCAAGGGCGAGTACGGCATTCCGGCTGAAGTGATGTTCGGCTACCCCGTCACCTGCGAAGGCGGCGAGTACAAGATCGTCGAAGGCCTGCCCATCGACGCCTTCTCGCAAGAGTGCATCAACAAGACCCTGGCCGAGCTGGAAGGTGAGAAGGACGGCGTCAAGCACCTGCTCTGAGCTGGTAACCGCCTGGTAACTCCGTGAAACCTCACCCGCGCGACATCCTTGCTGGGGCCCAGGCCGGTGCATTTGCATTGCCGGTCTGCGACCACTACAGCGGTGTCGAGGCGCGGATGAGGAAGAGCCTGCAGCTGCAGGCCGAACTGAGTGCCGAGTTCGGCGCCTGCGTCTTCGATGTCACGCTGGACTGCGAAGACGGGGCGCCCGTCGGTGGTGAGGCCGAGCACGCGGCCCTGGTCACCGAGTTGGCGCAGGGCGCACCAGCGGGTGCCCGCGTCGCCGTCCGGGTCCACCCGGTGGACCATCCCCATTTCGACGCCGATGTGGCGACCATCGCGGGCCGCGCCGGTGCGCGCCTGTGCCACCTGATGGTGCCCAAGGTCGAGTCGCCGGCCGATGTGGAGCGCGCAGTGGCCGCAATGAACGCCGCCGGTGCCACCGCGCTGCCGCTGCACGTGCTGATCGAGTCGCCCGCTGCGGTGCACCGTTCGTTCGACATCGCTGCGCATCCTCGCGTCGCGTCGCTGAGCTTCGGACTGATGGACTTCGTCTCGGCCCACGGTGGGGCGATCCCCGCCACGGCCATGACCCTCGAAGGCCAGTTCAGCCACCCGCACGTGCTGCGCGCCAAGATCGAGATGGCCGCTGCCTGTCACGCGCACGGCAAAGTGCCTTCGCACAACGTGGTGACCGAGTTCAAGGACCTGGCCGCGCTGCAGAATGCAGCGCGCAAAGCTGCGACCGAGCTGGGCTACACCCGCATGTGGAGCATCCACCCGGACCAGATCAGGCCCATCGTCACGGCCTTTTCACCGACCGAGGCGGAAATTGACACCGCGCTGGCCATCGTCGAACGCGCCGAGGCCGCCGACTGGGCGCCGGTGCAGCACGAAGGCCGGCTGCACGACCGCGCCAGCTACCGCTATTACTGGCAAGTGATCGAGCGCGCGCACCAGACCGGGCATGCCCTGCCCGAGACTGTGCGTGGCTGGTTTCTTGCATGACTTTCGAAGACCAACCATCACCCACCCCACCGGAGAACGCCATGTCGACCTTCCTGACCGACTACCGCGCCCACGTCGCTGAACGCGCCGCCCTGGGCATCCCCCCGCTGCCACTCGATGCCAAGCAGGTCGCTGCCCTGATCGAACTGATCAAGAACCCGCCCGCCGGTGAGGACGCCTTCCTGCTGGACCTGCTGACGCACCGCGTGCCGCCGGGCGTGGACGACGCCGCCAAGGTCAAGGCCTCGTTCCTGGCCGCCGTGGCCCACGGTGACATCCAGGTCGGCCTGATCTCCAAGGCCAAGGCCACCGAGCTGCTCGGCACCATGGTGGGTGGCTACAACGTGCACCCGCTGATCGAGCTGCTGGACGACGCCGAAGTGGCGGGTGTGGCCGCCGAAGGTCTGAAGAAGACCCTGCTGATGTTCGACTTCTTCAACGACGTCGCCGAGAAGGCCAAGGCCGGCAACGCCAAGGCCAAGGAAGTCATGCAGTCGTGGGCCGACGCCGAGTGGTTCACCACCCGTCCCGAAGTGCCCAAGAGCATCACAGTCACCGTTTTCAAGGTGCCTGGCGAGACCAACACCGACGACCTCTCGCCCGCGCCCGACGCCTGGAGCCGCCCGGACATTCCGATGCACTACCTGGCGATGCTGAAGAACACGCGCCCCGACGCGGCCTTCAAGCCGGAAGAAGACGGCAAGCGCGGCCCGATGCAGTTCATCGAAGACCTGAAGAAGAAGGGCAACCTCGTGGCCTATGTGGGCGACGTGGTCGGCACCGGTTCTTCGCGCAAGTCGGCCACCAACAGCGTGATCTGGGCCACCGGCCAGGACATCCCGTTTGTGCCGAACAAGCGCTTTGGCGGCGTCACGCTGGGCGGCAAGATTGCCCCGATCTTCTTCAACACGCAGGAAGACTCCGGCGCGCTGCCGATCGAAGTGGACGTGAGCAAGCTGGAGATGGGCGACGTCATTGAAGTCATGCCCTACGACGGCAAGATCGTCAAGAACGGCGAGACCGTCACCGAGTTCAAGCTGCGCAGCGATGTGCTGTTCGACGAAGTGCGCGCCGGCGGCCGCATCAACCTGATCATCGGCCGCTCGCTGACCGCCAAGGCGCGCGAGTTCCTGGGCCTGCCCGCCAGCACGCTGTTCCGACTGCCGCAAGCCCCTGCCGAGACCAAGGCCGGTTTCACGCTGGCGCAGAAGATGGTCGGTCGCGCTGTCGGCCTGCCGGAAGGCCAGGGCGTGCGCCCCGGTACCTACTGCGAGCCCAAGATGACGACCGTCGGCTCGCAGGACACGACGGGCCCGATGACCCGCGACGAGCTGAAGGACCTGGCCTGCCTGGGCTTCTCGGCCGACCTGGTGATGCAGTCCTTCTGCCACACCGCCGCCTACCCGAAGCCGGTCGACGTGAAGACCCACCGCGAGCTGCCGGCCTTCATCAGCAGCCGCGGCGGCGTCTCGCTGCGCCCGGGCGACGGCGTGATCCACAGCTGGCTCAACCGCCTGCTGCTGCCCGACACCGTGGGCACCGGCGGTGACTCGCACACCCGTTTCCCGATCGGCATTTCCTTCCCGGCCGGCTCCGGCCTGGTGGCCTTCGGCGCCGCCACCGGCGTGATGCCGCTGGACATGCCCGAGTCGGTGCTGGTGCGCTTCAAGGGCCAGATGCAGCCCGGCGTCACCCTGCGCGACCTGGTGCACGCGATCCCCCTGTACGCCATCAAGGCCGGTCTGCTGACCGTGGCCAAGGCCGGCAAGAAGAACATCTTCTCGGGTCGCATCCTGGAAATCGAAGGTCTGCCCGACCTGAAGGTGGAACAGGCCTTCGAACTCTCCGACGCTTCCGCCGAACGCTCGGCCGCCGGCTGCACCATCAAGCTCAACAAGGAGCCGGTGCAGGAATACCTGAAGTCGAACGTGGTTCTGATGAAGAACATGATCGCCGACGGGTACGCCGACGCGAAGACGCTGGCGCGCCGCATCGAGAAGGTCGAAGGCTGGCTGGCCAAGCCCGAGCTGCTCGAAGCCGACAAGGACGCCGAATACGCCGCCGTGATCGAGATCGACCTGGCCGACATCACCGAGCCCATCGTCTGCTGCCCGAACGACCCGGACGACGCCAAGTTCCTGTCCGAAGTCGCCGGCACCAAGATCGACGAAGCCTTCATCGGTTCGTGCATGACCAACATCGGCCACTTCCGCGCGGCAGCCACCGTGCTGGGTGGCGCGCGCGACATCCCGGTCAAGCTGTGGGTGGCTCCGCCGACCAAGATGGACGCGGCCGAGCTGACCAAGGAAGGCCACTACGCCAACTTCGGCGCCGCCGGCGCCCGCACCGAAATGCCCGGCTGCTCTCTGTGCATGGGCAACCAGGCGCAGGTCCGCGAAGGCGCGACGGTGATCTCCACCTCGACCCGCAACTTCCCGAACCGCCTGGGCAAGAACACCAACGTGTTCCTGGGCTCGGCCGAGCTGGCCGCGGTGGCGTCCAAACTGGGCAAGCTGCCGACCAAGGAGGAATACCTCGCCGCCACCGGCGTGGTCACCGCCAAGGCCGACCAGATCTACAAGTACATGAACTTCGACCAGATCGAGGAGTACGTGGAGACCGCGAAGACGGTGGCCTGATCGGCATCCCTTCGATGAATGAAAGACGGCCCTTCGGGGCCGTTTTTTCTTGCAGGCGCCGGCTGGGCTCGCGGTGGCGCCGCTAACATCCGGCCCGGACGTGGCGGGACGTCTTGCCACGCCAATCAATACATCAGGAGGAATTCACAATGAACAAGCCATTCCGCTATACCGCACTGAGTCGTCGCCAGCTGGGACTGGGTCTGCTGTCCGGCATCGGGCTGGCGCTGGCCGGTTGTGGCGGTGGCGACGACGGCGATGACCAGCCGCTCTACACCGCCTTCAACGACCTGCGCGCCGGCATGACCCGGGACGATGTGCAGCGCCTGGTCAACCGGGCGCCGGTGTCCGGCACCTCGGCCTCGGTGCTGCGCTGGGAGACCGACACCGAGACCCTGGAGGTGACCTTCTCCGGCGACCGGATCGCGACGGCCCGCTGGACCGACCGCACCACCGGGCGCTCCTATCTGCGCACCTTCCGCTTCGCGGGCAATGGTGGTGGCGGGACCGGGACTCTCTACCAGGCCTTCCTGGCCCTGCGCCCTGGCATGACCCGGGGTGAAGTGATCCAGCGGGTGCCCGTGGCCGTGTCGCAGGGGGCCACCACCAGCCAGGTGCTGTGGATCGATGGTGAGGAGGCGCTGGGCGTTCGTTTCAATGGTTCCTCCGACGGTTCCACCATCACCTTTGCGCAATGGGGACTGTCGATTGCGGCGGGCAGCCGCAACGAAACGCGCACCTTCTGACCGGGTGTCCGTTTCAGGCTGGGCCGCCCGTGAGGGCTGCCCAGCCCGGCCAGCCGTCGCGCGCAATCGCAAACTTGCGACTGGCAGAACTCCACGACGCACCGGTGGCCATGGCCTCGGCGAAGGCGGCGCCATCGACCACCTGCGTGCCGCCCAACAGCGTCACGCCACGATCAAACAGCGCGTCTGGCCAGAGCCCAGCCGAGGGGCCGATGACGGCGAAGCGCGTGGCGTTCGGTGCCGCCGCCAGCATCTCGTCCAGAGAGTCGTTGAGCAGCATGGTCGAGGTGCCGACCACGGTGTTGCAGGCGGCCAGTGCCAAGCGGTCGAGCGTGATGTGCACCTTCGGAAAACGTTCCTGCTGCCGCGCCACCATCTCCGCGTTCATCTCCACCACGGTCAGGCGTCCGCCGGCTTCGTCGACACGCCGCACCAGCGGCGGGAAGAAGCCGATCATGCCCAGGTGGTCCTGTGGACCGAGCACCACATCGCCCAGCGAGTTGCCGGCCGGCGGTGGCGTGTAGCCGACGCGGCGCCAGACCGAGTCGGTCAGTGCGTTGACCGCGGCCAGCGCGACCGCGCGTTCCACCTCGTCGCCACTGGCCAGCCGCTGCGCCAGCGCCATCGGGTCGGCGTCCGCCAGTGCGTTGTGGCGGTCGCTGCCGTGCCGCGCAAGCAGATGGTCGAGCGTGCCCCCGAGCAGG
The DNA here is from genome assembly GCF_001571145.1 of Hydrogenophaga flava NBRC 102514. GTDB lineage: Bacteria > Pseudomonadota > Gammaproteobacteria > Burkholderiales > Burkholderiaceae_C > Hydrogenophaga > Hydrogenophaga flava. The sequence goes on along the minus strand of NZ_BCTF01000003.1, from coordinate 159,760 downwards.
ATGTAGGACAGACCGAAGGCGCCGTCCCCCAGCTCGATGGCGCAGAACTCGGCGTCGTGTTCGCCCGGTTCGCCGGGGCGCCGCGGGATGTGCAGGCGCCGGACCTTGGGACTCGGCCATCGGGTGGCGATGGCGGCGAGCTGCTGGAGCAGGGCGGCGGCGATCGGAGGCCGGTTCGGTTTCACGCGGCCATGGTAGCCGCGAGGGCGCGCAGCGCCTGCGCCGTCGCCTCGTCGCCGGGGAAGAAGGTTTCCAGCGCCAGTTCCTGCAAGGTGATGTCGGTGGGCGAGCCGAACACGGTGGTGGTGCTGATCAGGTGCAGCACGCCGGCCGGTGTGTGGACCAGGAAGGGCATCAGCACTCCCGGGTGTTCGCCGGCCAGGCGCGCCGCCGACCCGGGCGTCTGGCCCGGGTAGGCGCGCAGCTCGGCGAGCAGGTCTGCCAGTGCCTCGTCACCGGTGGCGCGGATCTGCTGCTGCAATCGCGCGAACAGGTGCTCGCGCCACTGGTCGAGATTGGCGATGCGCGGCGCCAGGCCACCCGGGTGCAGGCTCACGCGCAGCAGATTGACTGGTGGTTGCAGCAGGGCCGGGTAGACGCCGCTCAGCAGCGGCGCGACCATGCGGTTGGACAGCACCATGTGCCAGTGGCGGTCGAAGGCCACCGCGGGCCAGGGTTCGTGGCTGTCCAGGATGTGCTGCACCGCGCGCCGCGCCGCATCCATCGACGGCTCGTCCAGCCGTTGTTCGCGGTACATGGGGGCGTAGCCGGCCGCCACCAGCCACGCATTGCGATCGCGCAGCGGCACCGCCAGCCGCTCGCACAGGCGCAGCACCAGCTCGCGGCTGGGGCTGGCCTTGCCGGTTTCGACACAGCTCAGGTGGCGGGTCGAGAGCTCGGCGTCCAGGGCAAGGTCCTGCTGGCTGAGGCGGCGCAGCTGGCGCCAGTGGCGCAGGTGGTCGCCGACCGAGAGGCGGCGGCTGGCGTGGGGAAGGGCGGCGTTCGACATGGGCGCATGGTAGGCCCGGACGCCGCGCGAACCATGACCTGCGAGGTCATGGACGCCATGTCCTGGCGCGCCGAGCATCGGGCTCCCATCGTTTCACTTCAAGGAGTCCACCATGTTCACCATCTCTGCTCCCACCCTGCGTCGCGTGCTCTGGCTCGATGCCGCGAGCGGCCTGGGCATGGGCCTGTCCCATCTGGTGCTGGCCGAACCGTTGTCCGGCTGGACCGGCATTCCGGCCTCCTGGCTGCAGGTGGCGGCACTGGTCGTGTTCGGCGCGGCCTCATTGGCCGCCTGGCTCGCGAGCCGGGCTGAGCCCCCGGCGGGCGGCGTCAAGCTGCTGGCCGCCGGCAACTTCGCCTGGGTCGCGGCGAGCCTCTGGCTGGCCTTCGGCGCCGGCCTGTCGCTGACAGCGCTGGGCCTGGGCTGGGTGCTGGCGCAGGCGCTGATGGTGCTGGTCATGGCCGAGCTGGAGTGGGCCGGCGCCCGCCGGTCGCAGGGCCTGGCAATGGCCTGAGCCTCTGGCCCGCCGGGCGGGTTCGCGGAGGCGACAGCCGCAGCGGGACGCGGGTGGCGGACGGGCACAATGCCGCGTCTGTCACCACTGTCCCGCTGTCACATGCCCTTCAACGACAACCACATCGAGCCTTCCCCCGTCGCCACCGTCCGCCGCCTGCCCATCGAATTCACCGGTTCGGGCAGCGAGTACTTCCGGATCTGGATCGTCAACCTGCTCCTCCTTCTGGTCACGCTGGGCCTGTACTGGCCCTGGGCCAAGGTGCGGCGGCAGCGCTACTTCTGGGGCAACACCCTGGTCGATGGCGATCCGCTGGGCTTTCATGGCGATCCCAAGCAGATGTTCAAGGGCTGGGCGCTGGTCGGTGTGCTGTTCGTGCTCTACAACTGGGCCAGCAGCTTCTCCGCGGTGGCCGGCCTGGTGGCCTTCGTCGCGCTGGCTGCGCTGTGGCCGGCGCTTTGGCGTTCGTCCATGGCCTTCCGCATGGCCAATACCAGCTGGCGGGGGCTGAGGTTCCGCTTCGTGGGCTCGCTGCGCGACGCCTACCTGGCGCACCTGCCGCCGTTTCTGGTGGTGCTGCCGATGGTGCTGTTGTCGTTTGCCATCCCCGAGGATCCGGAGCAGGCCCCGCCCGAATGGGTGATGGCGTCCTTCGGTGGCGCGTTTGTGCTGCTGGTGCTGACGCTGCCCTGGCTGCTGTGGCGCATGAAGGCCTACCAGCACCGACACTACGTGCTCGGCCTCTTGCAGACCGATTTCCGCGCCAGCGTGGGTTCGTTCTACCTGCTGGCGATCAAGCCCTTCCTGCTGTTCGCCGGTGTGATGGGGCTGATCGCGCTGTACATCGTGACCAGCTTCGGCAGCGCCGGCGCGTTGGGCGGCCTGCTGGGCGAGATGATGTGGGTGCTGCCTGTTCTGGTTGTCGGCTTCTGGGTGCTCATGTTTCTGGGCATCGGTCCCTGGATCACCACGCGCCTGCAGAACCTCGTCTGGACCAAGACCGGCAATGGGCAGATGCGCTTCATCAGCCAGCTGCGCTTTCGCGACATGCTCTGGATGAGTATCAAGAACGGGCTGCTGATCGGCATCACCCTGGGGCTGTACTGGCCCTTCGCCAAGGTGGCGATGGCGCGCCTGCGGCTGGAGGCGGTGCACGTGCGCACTATCACCGACATGCAGGCCCTGCTGGCGGCGGAGCACGAGCGGCCCGCTGAGGCGGCGGGCGACGCCGCCGGTGATTTCTTCGGGCTGGACGTGGGTCTTTGAGCCCGGCGCCCATGGACACCTCAGCACCGTCCGCAAGCCAGGGCCTCACGGTCCGCTACTTTGACGGCCGCAGCAGCCGCCCGCGCGAGGTGCTGGCCTCGCTCGAAGACGGCCGGCTGCACCTGAAAGGGCCGGACGTGGACCGCACGATCGAGGCCCGGCGGGTGCAGTGGCCCGAGCGCACCCGGCGCGGGCCGCGCATTGCCCAGCTGCCGGATGGTGGCAGCCTGCAGTCCGACGACGGGGCGGCCTGGGACGAATGGGTCCGCTCGGCCGGCCACGGTGAGTCGGTGGTGGTGCGGCTGCAGCAGAGCTGGCGCGGCGTCCTGGTCAGCCTCCTGCTACTGGTGGTGGTGAGCGCGGCCGGCTATGTCTGGGGCCTGCCCTGGGCGGCGCGCGCGGTGGCCGACCGGTTCCCGGACGGCGTCGAGCAGCAGATCGGCGAGACGGTGCTGGCCCAGGTCGACGAGTTCGTGAAGCCCAGCCAGCTCAGCGCCCAGGAGCAGCAGGCCATCGAGCAGGCCTGGCAGCGGGTGCTGCGCGCGCACTCCGCGGCGCAGGCGGCGCGCGGCGTGGCGGTACGGCCCTCGCGCCTGCTGATACGCGCCAGCGAGGACATCGGCCCCAACGCGCTGGCGCTGCCGGGCGGCACCATGCTGCTGACCGACGACATGGCGCGGCTGCTGCAGCACGACACCGAGGTGATCGCGGGTGTGCTGGCGCACGAGCTGGGCCACGTGCAGCACCGGCACGGTGTGCGCATGCTGGTGCAGGTGGGCGTGCTCGGCTTCGTCACCTCGACGCTCTGGGGCGACTACAGCGGCGTGCTCGCCACGGTGCCGCTCTGGCTGGGCCAGGCCCACTATTCGCGCGAGGCCGAGCGCGAGGCCGATGCCTACAGCGTGACCGTGCTGCGCGACGCAGGCCTGTCGCCAGCGGTGATGATCCGGTTGTTCGAGCGCTTTGCGCTGTTCAAGCGCTGCGGCGACGACCTCCTCAAGTCCGTGCCGGCGGGCGGTGCGCCGGTGTGCCATGCCAAGGGCAACGAGGTGAAAGAGGACGAGGAAAAAGGCGGCTTCTGGGGTCTGGGCTTCGCCTCGCACCCGGCGGACGAGGACCGCACCGCCTTCTTCCGCGACGCGGCGCGCTGAAAGCCGGTCAGGCGATCAACCGGGCGATCAGGGCGCCCTCGCTGGGCGCGGCCAGCGGCACCCAGACCTTGATGGGGCTGCCCTGGGCGACGTCGATCGCCTCTCCGTCCAGGTTCTGCATGGCGTCCAGCTGCACCACGCGGTTGCCGCTGGGGTGGATGACTTCGAGCCGGTCGCCGACGGCGAAGCGGTTCTTGGTCTCCACCTGTGCCCAGCCGTCCTCACGCACCTGCAGCACCTCGCCCACGAACTGGCTGCGGTGGCTTTCGCTGTGGCCGGTGATGTAGTTCTGGTAATCGTGCGCCGGGCGGCGCTCCATCAGGCCGCCGGTGTAGCCGCGGTTGGACAGGCCTTCGAGTTCGAGCAGCAGCTCGGGGTTGAAGGGCTTGCCGGCCACGGCGTCGTCGATGGCGCGGCGGTAGACCTGCGCGGTGCGCGCCACGTAGTAGTGGCTCTTGGTGCGACCCTCGATCTTGAGCGAGTCGATGCCCATGGCGGCCAGCTTGCCCACGTGCTCGACGGCGCGCAGGTCCTTGCTGTTCATGATGTAGGTGCCGTGCTCGTCTTCCATGATCGGCATCAGCTCGCCGGGGCGGCCGGCTTCCTCGATCAGCCAGACCTTGTTGGCCTCGGGGTGGCGCTGGCCTGAGCCTGTCGTCGAGAAGGCGCTCGCGGCTTCCTCGTCTTCCTGCGCAAAGTTGAAGCCGTCCAGCTTGGCGACCGGGGCGGCGTCGCCGGTGTCGGTGTCGGTGGTGGCGGCCTGGGTTTTGTATTCCCAGCGGCAGGCGTTGGTGCAGGTGCCCTGGTTGGGGTCGCGGCGGTTGAAGTAGCCGCTCAGCAGGCAGCGACCCGAGTAGGCGATGCACAGCGCGCCGTGCACGAACACTTCCAGTTCGATGTCCGGGCAGTCGTTGCGGATGGCGGCGACTTCATCGAGGCTCAGCTCGCGGCTGAGGATGATGCGGGTCACGCCCTGTTTCTGCCAGAACTTCACCGCAGCGCTGTTGGTGGTGTTGGCCTGCACCGAGAGGTGGATTGGAACCTCGGGCCAGAGGCCTTTTTCCATCTGCTCGCGCACCAGCATGATTAGGCCGGCGTCGGCCATGATCAGCGCGTCGGGCTTGAGTTCGACCACCGGCTGCAGGTCGCGCAGGTAGGTGCGCAGCTTGTCGTTGTGGGCGATCAGGTTGCTGGTGACGAAGAACTTCTTGCCGCGCTGGTGGGCCTCGCCGATGCCTTCGGCAATCTGTTCGAGGCGGAATTCGTTGTTGCGCGCGCGCAGGCTGTAGCGCGGCTGGCCGGCGTAGACAGCGTCGGCGCCGAAGTTGTAGGCGGCGCGCATGCGGTGCAGCGAGCCGGCGGGCAGGAGCAGTTCGGGGGCTTTCATCAGGGGGTGGATTGTCCCGCATCGACCGGTTGTGTGCTTGCCGGATACCCGCGCGCCCCGCACAGGCATTCGCCCTGACCACAATGGGCCGCGTGTTTCAAGGAGATGCCCCCGTGCCGAACACCCGCTTCAAGCACCCGTTTTCAAGTGCCGTCAAAACCTTTCGCACCGCGTCCGGCAAGTCGGGGCGGTTCTATTCGCTGCCCGCCCTGGCGCAGCAGTTCCCCAATGTGAGCCGGCTGCCGGTGTCGCTGCGCATCGTGCTGGAGAGCGTGCTGCGCCACTGCGACGGCGAGAAGGTGCTGCCCGAGCAGGTGGCGCAGCTGGCCAACTGGCAGCCCAACGCACCCCGCACCGACGAGATCCCGTTCATGGTGGCGCGCGTGGTGCTGCAGGACTTCACCGGCGTGCCGCTGCTGGCCGACCTCGCCGCCATGCGCAGCACCGCCGAGCGCCTGGGCCACGACCCCCAGCGCATCGAGCCGCTGGTGCCGGTGGACCTGGTGGTGGACCACTCGGTGATGGTCGACCACTACGGTTCGAAGAGCGCGCTGGACCTCAACATGAAGCTGGAATTCCAGCGCAACAAGGAGCGCTACCAGTTCCTCAAATGGGGCATGCAGGCCTTCGAGACCTTTGGCGTGGTGCCGCCGGGCTTCGGCATCGTGCACCAGGTCAACCTGGAACACCTGGCGCGCGGCGTGCACCTCAAGGGCGGGCTGTACTACCCCGACACCCTGGTGGGCACCGACAGCCACACCACCATGATCAACGGCATCGGCGTGGTGGGCTGGGGCGTGGGCGGCATCGAGGCCGAGGCGGCCATGCTGGGCCAGCCGGTGGCCTTCCTCACGCCCGACGTGGTCGGCTTCGAGCTGACCGGCCGCCTGCGCGAGGGCTGCACCGCGACCGACCTGGTGCTCACCGTCACCGAGATCCTGCGCAAGCACAAGGTGGTGGGCAAGTTCGTCGAGTTCTTCGGCGAGGGCACGGCCTCGCTCTCGCTGCCCGACCGCGCGACGATTGCCAACATGGCGCCCGAATACGGCGCGACCATGGGCTTTTTCCCGGTCGACGGCAAGACCATCGACTACTTTCGCGGCACCGGCCGCGGCAGTGCCGAGATCGAGGCCTTCGAGGCCTACTTCCGTGCCCAGGGCCTGTTCGGCGTGCCCGGCGCACCGGGGGCCTCGCAGGCGGCGGGCGATATCCAGTACTCGCAGGTGGTGCGGCTGGACCTGGGACAGGTGACACCCAGCCTGGCCGGTCCCAAGCGCCCGCAGGACCGCATCGAACTCGGCCATGTGGCCCGTCAGTTTGCCGACCTGTTCAGCCGACCCGCCGCCGAGAACGGCTTCAACCAGCCGGCGGCGCTGCTGCACACGCGGCACCAGCCCCATCTGGGGGAGCAGCCCGTGCCCACCGCTCAGAAGAAGCTGACCATCGGCAACGGCGACGTGCTGATCGCCGCCATCACCAGCTGCACCAACACCAGCAACCCGAGCGTGATGCTGGCCGCCGGTCTGCTGGCGAAGAAGGCCGTCGAGGCCGGGCTGAAGGTGCAGCCGCACATCAAGACCTCGCTCGCGCCCGGCTCGCGCGTCGTCACCGAGTACCTGACTCGAACCGGCCTGTTGCCGTATCTGGAGAAACTGGGTTTTGCCCTGGCCGGCTATGGCTGCACCACCTGCATCGGCAATGCAGGGGACCTCCGACCGGACATCGGCGAGGCCATCGTCCGGAACGACCTGGTCTGCGCGGCCGTGCTCTCGGGCAACCGCAACTTCGAGGCGCGCATCCATCCCCGGCTCAAGGCCAACTTCCTGGCCAGCCCGCCGCTGGTGGTGGCCTACGCCATCGCCGGCACCGTGCTGCGCGACCTCATGACCGAACCGGTCGGCTTCGGCACCCGGGGTCAGGCGGTGTACCTGGGCGACATCTGGCCGTCCAGCGACGAGGTGCATGCGCTGATGAAGGCCGCGATGCACGGCAAGACCTACCGCGAGAACTACGAGCGCATTGCCACCGAACCGGGCGGGCTGTGGGAGCGCATCCGTGGCGTGGACGGCCTGGCCTACACCTGGCCCCAGAGCACCTACATCGCCGAGCCGCCGTTCTTCGACGGTTTCGCGCTGCAGGCGCCTGAACAGACCGACCCCGCTGTGCGCGCCGCGCGCGTCATGGCGCTGTTTGGCGACTCGATCACCACCGACCACATCTCGCCCGCGGGCTCGATTGCCGAAGCCTCGCCGGCCGGCCAGTGGCTGCTGGCCCACGGCGTGCAGAAGGCCGACTTCAACAGCTACGGCGCACGGCGCGGCCACCACGAGGTGATGATCCGCGGCACCTTTGCCAACGTGCGCATCAAGAACCTGATGTTGCCGGCCGGCCCCGACGGCTCGCGCGAGGAGGGCGGCTGGACGCTCTACCAGCACGAGGGCGCGGGCCAGGGCCAGAAGATGAGCATCTACGACGCGGCCATGCGCTACCGCGCGGCTGGCGTGCCGACCGTGGTGTTCGCGGGCGAGGAGTACGGTACCGGGTCGAGCCGTGACTGGGCCGCCAAGGGCACGCAGCTGCTGGGCATACGGGCGGTGGTGGCGCGCAGCTTCGAGCGCATCCACCGCAGCAACCTGGTGGGCATGGGCGTGCTGCCGCTGCAGTTCGCACCGGGCGATTCCTGGGAATCGCTGGGTCTGCGCGGGGATGAGCAGATCGACGTGCTGCCCCGGCCGGACCTGCAGCCGCTGAGCGAAGCCACCCTGGTGGTGACCCGTGCCGACGGCTCGCTCCTGACCCGTCCGCTGGTGCTGCGCATCGACACGCCGGTGGAAGTGAACCAATTCAAGGCCGGCGGAATCCTCCCCTATGTGTTGAGGCAGCTGCTGGGCGCTTGAGCCCGGCGCCGCAAACCGGCATCATCCGTTCAACGCGCCCGCGCCGGGCGCCCGAGGAGTCCGCCATGCGCCAGACCCCGCTCTACAGCCAATCGGCCCGCCCCAGCCCAGCGCGAGAGGCGGCGCGGGCGGAGAGCGACGCGGTCCCGGACGAGGCGCCACCGGCATCCGCACCCGCAGCGCCCCGGCCGCACTGGCGCCAGCGGCTGGCCGGCGCCGGCCGGGACCACCGCGTGATCTGGAGCGCCTGGCTGCTGGTGCTGGCCCTGCTGGGTGGCCTCTGGTGGCAGCAGTCCGCGAAGGCGCCCAGAGCCCTCACACAGAAAGACATCGACGCCGCCGTACTGCGTACCCTCAGCACCCAGAACCTGCCCTCGCGCGCCGCGCGCGCCGCCGAGAAGATCCGCCCCGCCGTGGTGCGTGTGGTGGCCTATGGCAAGGACAAGAAGGGCGAGGAGGTGGAGCTGGGTGTGGGCACCGGCGTGGTGATCCAGGACAAGGGCATCATCCTGACCAACCTGCACGTGGTGCAGTCGGCCCAGGGCGTCAAGCTGACCTTCGCCGACGGCAGCGAGTCCCGGGCCAGCGTGGCGGGCGTTCAGGCCCAGCACGACCTGGCCGTGCTGCAGGCCCACACCATTCCCGACGACCTGCACGCGGCCACGCTGCGCACCACCGCCGACCTGGTGCCCGGCGACGAGGTGGTGGCGGTGGGCTTTCCCTTCGGCATCGGTCCCTCGACCTCGGCCGGCGTGATCTCCGGCCTGGGCCGCTCCTTCAAGTCGCCCGAGGGCACGCAGGAGATCGACAACCTGATCCAGTTCGACGCCGCCGCCAATCCGGGCAATTCCGGCGGACCGCTGGTCACCATGGACGGCGAGGTGGTCGGTGTGGTCACCGGCATCCTCAACCCGACCCGCGCCCGGACCTTCCTGGGCATTGGTTTTGCTGTGCCCATCGAGAGCGCGGCCTCCGCCGCCGGTCTTCCCCCCTTCTGACACCAAGGAGCGTTTCATGAGCGAGAACACCAGCCCCGACACCGCCCAGCTCATGGAGCAGATCCTCTACGAGGTCAAGCGCGTGGTGGTCGGGCAGGACCGGTTCCTGGAGCGCGTCATGGTCGCGCTGCTGGCGGGCGGGCACCTGCTGGTCGAGGGCGTGCCGGGCCTGGCCAAGACGCTGACCGTCAAGACCCTGGCCAATGTGGTGCAGGGCCGCTTCAAGCGCATCCAGTTCACGCCCGACCTGGTGCCCGCCGACCTGGTGGGTACGCGCATCTACAACCAGAAGACCGGTGACTTCTCCACCGCGCTGGGGCCGGTGTTCGCCAACCTGCTGCTGGCCGACGAAATCAACCGCGCGCCGGCCAAGGTGCAGAGCGCGCTGCTGGAGGTGATGCAGGAGCGGCAGGTGACGATCGCGGGCGAGACGCACCGCGTGCCCGAACCCTTCCTGGTCATGGCGACGCAGAACCCGATCGAGACCGAAGGCACCTACCCGTTGCCCGAGGCGCAGGTGGACCGCTTCATGATGAAGGTGCTGGTGGACTACCCTACCGACGAGGAGGAGTACGTCATCGTCGAGCGCGTCGCCGGCCCGTCGGTGCAGGTCAACGCTGTGGCCACCACCGACCAGCTGGCCGCCCTGCAGGCCCAGTGCCGCGAGGTGTATGTCGACCCTTCCCTGGTGCAGTACGCGGTGAAGCTCGTGTCGGCCACGCGCACGCCCGAGAAGCACGGGCTCAAGGACGTGGGCCGCCTGATCACCTACGGCGCCAGCCCGCGCGCCACCATCGGTCTGGTCGAGGGGGCGCGTGCGCTGGCCCTGCTGCGCGGCCGCAGCTACGCGCTGCCCGAGGACATGGTGGCCTTGGTGCCCGACGTGCTGCGGCACCGGGTGGTGCTGTCCTACGAAGGCCTGTCTGAAGGGCTGAGCAGCGACGCGCTGATCGAACGCATCATGAAGGCGGTGCCGGCCCCGGCCAAGCCGCTGGAACACGAGCGCAAAGTGGCCTGAACGGAGCGCTGCCATGCTGCTGAGCCTGTTCAAGCGAAAAGCGCCGCCACCACCGGCCGACCTGCCGGTGGGCGACGGAGGACGCACGGAGGCCTTGCTCCGGCGTCTGGAATGGACGGTCCTGAAACGGCTTGATGGCCTGCTGCAGGGCGACCACCGCACGCTGATGCGCGGCACCGGGCTGGACCTGGCGGACCTGCGCGAGTACCAGCACCACGACGACGTGCGCCACATCGACTGGAACGTCACCGCGCGGCTGCAGACGCCGCACGTGCGCGTGTTCACCGAGGACCGCGAGATGGCGGCCTGGTTCCTGCTGGACCTCAGCCCCTCGGTCGATTTCGGCTCCGGCGAACAGCGCAAGCGCGAGCTGCTGCAGGGCTTCGTGGGCGTGCTGGCGCGGATGATCAGCCGCCACGGCAACCGCGTGGGCGCCATGCTCTACGGCGCGCGCGGTGGCGCTGCGGTCGACACGGTGCTGCCGGCGCGCGGCGGGCGTCTGCAGGTCTTGCGGCTCTTGCAGCTGATCGGCGCCGATGCCGCGGCGCCGCCCCCGCGCGGCGCGAAAGAGGCTGGCGCCACCCGCCTGGCCGACCTGCTGCACGCGGCGACGCTCAGCGTGCGCCAGCGCTCCACCGTGTTCGTGGTGTCCGACTTCATCAGCGAGCCCGGCTGGGAGAAGCCGCTGGGCGAGCTGGCGCGGCGCCACGACGTGGTGGCGGTGCGCCTGCTGGACCCGCTGGAGCTGGAACTGCCCGACCTCGGCATGATCCCCATCCGCGACGCCGAAACAGGCGAGCAGCTGATGGTGGACACCGCCGACAAGGGCTTCCGCCAGCGCTTCGCCCGGCTGGCCGCGCAGCGCGAGGCCGCGCTGCGCGAGAGCCTGGGCCGCGCGGGCGTGGACACGCTGGAGCTGTCCACCGGCGACGACCTGGCCGACGCCATCCTGCGTTTCGTGGACCTGCGCAAGCGCCGCAGCAGCCTGCGGCAGGGCCGGCCCGCCCACCTCGCGCCCACGCTTTCCGGAGCCGCCGCATGAAGGACCTACCCGTCAACTTCCTCTGGCCGCAGTTCCTCTGGCTGCTGGCCGTGCTGCCCCTGCTGGTGCTGCTGTACTGGTGGATCCTGCGCCGCCGCAAGAAGGTTGCGCTGCGCTACGCCAGCCTGTCCATCGTGCGCGAAGCCATGGGCCGCACCACCGGCTGGCGGCGCCACATTCCGCCCCTGCTGCTGCTGCTGGCGTTTGCCGCCATGCTGCTGGCCGCCGCGCGGCCGGTGGCCACCATCACGCTGCCTTCGACCCAGCAGACCATCATCCTGGCCATGGACGTCTCGGGCAGCATGCGCGCCACCGACGTGCAGCCCAACCGCCTGGTCGCCTCGCAGAACGCCGCCAAGGCCTTCCTCAAGGAACTGCCGCGGCACGTGAAGGTGGGCATCGTGGCCTTCGCGGGCTCGGCCCAGGTGGTGCAGCCGGTCACACTCAGCCGCGAGGACCTGAACGCCGCCATCGACAAGTTCCAGATGCAGCGCGCCACCGCCATCGGCAGCGCCATCGTTGTCGCGCTCTCCGAGCTGTTCCCCGGTCAGGTGGACCTGGCCAGCGTGACCTACGGCCGCGCCAGCAACGACCCGTTCGCGCCACAGGGCCGGGCCATCGACCAGCCGCAGACCGAGAAGAAGCCGTTCGAGCCGGTGCCAGCCGGCTCCTACGGCTCGGCCGCGATCATCCTGCTGACCGACGGCCAGCGCACCACCGGCGTCGACACTGCGGAGGCGGCCAAGATGGCGGCCGACCGAGGCGTGCGCGTCTACACCGTGGGCGTGGGCACGGTGGACGGCGAGGTGATCGGTTTCGAGGGCTGGTCGATGCGGGTGCGGCTGGACGAGGACACGCTCAAGGCCGTGGCGCGCGACACCAAGGGCGAGTACTTCTACGCCGGCACCGCCGAGAACCTCAAGCAGGTGTACGAGTCGCTGAGCACGCGGCTGACGGTGGAGAAGAAGGAGACCGAGGTCTCGGGCCTGCTGGCGCTGGCGGCGGCGGTGCTGGTGCTGTTGTCTGCTGGCTTGTCGCTGCTCTGGTTCAACAGGGTCCTGTAAACAACCCTGACATTCGTCAACGCTGGTGGGTGGCGGGCCGGCACAATCGCCGCCATGAATCAAAAGGTCGTCGTCGCCGGGGGCGGCATTGGGGGGCTGGCGTGTGCGCTGGCCCTGTCGCGCGCTGGCGTGGAGGTGGATCTGCTGGAGCAGGCCACCGCGTTTGGTGAGGTGGGGGCGGGCTTGCAGCTCGGGCCCAATGCGGTGCGGGTGCTGGAGCAGTGGGGGCTGTCCGGGGCGCTGCACGCCTGTGCGGCCTTTCCCGAGTCGCTGCGGGTGCGCGACGCGCACAGCGCGGCCTCGCTGGGCAAGCTCCGTCTGGGGCCCTTCAGCCGGGCCCACTACGGCGCGCCCTACGCCACCATCCACCGCGCCGACCTGCATGGCCTGCTGCTCGAAGCGGTGCAGCGCGAGGCCGGCGTCCGGCTGCACCTGGACACCCGCCTGGCCGGGTACGAGGAGACGCCCACAGGCATGCGCGTGACCTGCGAGAACGACACCGTCCACGAGGCCGATGCACTGGTGGGCGCCGACGGGCTCTGGAGCCGGGTCCGCATCGGCCTGCTGGGCAACCGGCCGGCGCGGGTGAGCGGCCACCTGGCCTACCGCGGCATGGTGGCGGCCAATGATCTCCCGGGTGTGATGCGCGAACCGGTGGTCACCGCCTGGCTCGGGCCTCGCCTGCACGTGGTGCACTACCCGGTGCGGCGCGGCGAGTGGTTCAACGTGGTCGCGGTGGTCGAGGGCTTGCTCGGCCGCGGCCACGGCGGCCCGCCCGGCAGCGACCCGCAGAGCTGGAGCCACGAGGCGCGGCAGGCCGACCTGATGCGTGCGCTCGGCCCGGTCTGCCCGGACCTCAAGGCCATGCTCGACCGGGTGGGTGGGTGGAAGCTCTGGGCGCTGAACGACCGCTCGCCGGTGGCGAGCCCCGACGAACACGCCCGCGGCCGCGTGGCCCTGCTGGGCGATGCGGCCCACCCGCTGCGGCCCTACCTCGCGCAGGGCGCGGCCATGGCCATCGAGGACGCCTGGACGCTCGGTCGTCTGGCGGGAGCGGCAGAGGAGGGCGCCATCGACTGGACCGCGCTGTTCGCGCGCTACGCGCAGACCCGCTGGCAGCGCAACGCGCGCGTGCAGGCCCGCTCGCAGCGCAACGGCACCATCTTCCACGCCAGCGGACCGCTGCGCTACGCGCGCAACGCGGCGATGGCGGTGCTGGGCGAGTCTCTGATCGACAATCCCTGGCTGTACAGCGGTCCGCCCGATCCGCTCGCATGACATACCAGGAGACACCATGTTCAAGCCTTCCCGCCGCCTCACCATCGCCGCTGCCGCCGTGGCACTCGCCTGCGGCGTCTCGACCTCCTTCGCCCAGACCACCTGGCCCAGCAAGCCGCTGAAGATGGTGGTGGGTTTTCCGGCCGGTTCTTCGCCCGACCTCACGGCGCGCCTGCTGGCCGAACCGCTGTCGCAGGCGCTGGGCCAGCCGGTGGTCATCGAGAACAAGACCGGTGCGGGCGGCAACATCGGTGCCGACGCTGTGGCCCGCGCCACCGACGACCACACCATCGGGCTGATGATCAACGGCAATCTCACCATCGCCAAGATCCTCAACCCCGCCACCACCTACGACCCGCTCAAGGACCTGCAGCCGGTCTCGCTGATCGCGGTCTCGCCCCTGGTGCTGGCCGCGCCCGCGGGTGCGCCGACCGGCAAGGCCTTCTTCGACCAGGCCAGGGCGCAGGGCGACAAGCTCAACTACGGCACCCCCGGCGTGGGCACGGTGGCCCATCTGGGCATGGAGCTGCTCAAGGCCAAGGCCGGCATCGCGCCGGTGCATGTGCCCTACCCGGGCAACCCGCAGGTGATCACCGCGCTGATTGGCGGCCAGATCCAGATGGCGCTGTTGCCGCCGGGGCTGGCGATGGCGCAGGTCAAGGGCGGCAAGCTGCAGGCCGTCGGCGTCACCTCCACCGGCCGCAGCAGTGTGGTGCCCGAGGTGGCGAGCCTGGCCGACGCGGGCGTGCAGGGCCTGCAACTGGAGATCTGGAACGCGGTGGCCGCGCCGGTGGGCCTGCCCAAGGCCCATGTGCAGAAGCTGGCCACGCTGCTGGCCGAGATCGTGCGCCGCCCCGAGATCCGCCAGAAGATCCTGAACCAGGGCTGGCAGGTGGCGGGCACGGCGCCTGAGGGCCTTGCCAAGCGCATCGCCGCGGACACGGCGGCGATGGCCGAAGTGATTCAGAAGAACAACATCAAGGCGAACTGACGCCGAGACTGGCGGCCATGTCCGCCAGTTCGGTGTCCAGCGCCTGGCGGAAACCTTTGTCTTTCGGCGCCTGCCCGCTGACATAGCCCACTTCGGCCTGCAGGCGCCCCTCCACCACCGACAGGTTGCCCCAGCCGATGACTTGGTCGCGCCAGAGCAGGGGCAGCGCGTAGTAGCCGCGCACCCGCTTGGCCGGCGGCGTGTAAGCCTCGAAGCGGTAGGCCCAGCCCCAGAGGCGTTCGAAGCGGTTCCGGTCCCAGACCACCGGGTCGAAGGGCGCGAGCAGGCGCACGCGCTCGTCCACCTGCCAGCGGCGCGCAGCCGGATCTTCGCCCTCCGGCCAGAACCAGCGCACGCCGTCCAGCTCGGCGCTCGGCAGGCGCTGGGTGGCGCGTTGCAGCGCAGCGCGCAACAGGCCCTTCCACTGCGGCACCGCGTGCTGGAGCATGGCCACCAGCTGGCGCAGGCCGGGCTGGGGCAGGGGCGCGTACTTGTTCACCAGCACATCCACCAGCCGGTCCAGCGTGGCGGGCACATCGTCGGGTGCGGTCTGCGGCTGGTGGGCGGCGTAGAGGCGGATGCCGTTGTCGCGCCGCGCCACGCGCAGCAGGCCGCGGTAGTGCATCGCGTCCAGCAGCTGGGTGCTGGCTTTGGACCGGCCACCGAAACCATTGGTGGTGTGGCCGTGGGCGAAATGCGCGTCGACCTCGCGCGGGTGCGCCTCTCCGCGTGCGTGCACGAAGTGCCAGACCGCCTCGGCCTGCGCCCAGCGTTCGGCGGGCCATTCGCGCAGGTCCGAGCGCGGGTGCATCAGCGCGTGCAGTTCGGGCGTGACGAAGCCGTAGTTGACGAAGAAGTCCTCCTCAACCCGGAGCTTTGGATAGCGCCGCTCCAGATCACCGGCCCGGTAGCCCTGGACGCGGTGTCGCAGCGTCAGATCCTGTGCCCGCGCGGGGGCGCGGATCGGATCGGCCTGCACAAACCCCAGGAGCGCGATGGCCTTGGGCAGGGTGGTGGGTGTGAACAGGCTGCGCGCCACGGCGTGGCGGCGCAGGTGGGCAAGGGTGATGGCGGCCATGCGCCATCATGCCGGAGCGGGGAGATCAGAGCGCGGTGCGCAGGGTCCAGATCTCGGGGAACAGCACCACGTCCAGCATCTTGCGCAGGTAGCTCACACCGCCCGTGCCGCCGGTGCCGCGCTTGAAGCCGATCACGCGCTCGACCGTGGTGACGTGGCGGAAGCGCCAGAGGCGGAACGCGTCTTCCAGGTCGGTGAGTTCTTCGCCGAGCTGGTAAAGGTCCCAGTGCTGCTTGGGGTTGCGGTAGACCTGCAGCCAGGCTTGCTCGACCGCCTCGCTGGCCTCGTAGGGCTGGGTCCAGTCGCGCTGCAGATGGCTGGCCGGCACGGCGATGCCGCGGCGCGCCAGCAAGCGCAGGCTCTCGTCGTAGAGCGAGGGCGCTTCGTAGGCCGCCTGCACCATGGCCGCCCGCTCGGGGTGGTGCGCATGCGGCTTGAGCATCGCGGCGTTCTTGTTGCCCATCGCGAATTCGATGCAGCGGTACTGGAAGCTCTGGAAGCCGCTGGAGTGGCCGAGGTAAGGGCGGACGGCGCTGTACTCCGGCGGCGTCATGGTGGCCAGCACGTCCCAGGCGTGAACCAGCTGTTCCATGATCTTGGAGACGCGCGCCAACTGCTTGAAGGCGGCGTTGAGTTCGTCGGCCGCGATGTTGCGGATGGCTGCGGTCAGCTCGTGCAGCATGAGCTTCATCCAGAGTTCGCTGGTCTGGTGCTGCACGATGAACAGCATCTCGTCGTGGGCGGGCGAGAGCGGCTTCTGCGCGGTCAGGATGGCGTCGAGCTGCAGGTAGTCGCCGTAGCTCATGTCCTGGCTGAAATCCAGCTGCGCCTTCTCGTCGCGCACGATGGCTTCGGTGGCCGAGGCGGGGTTGTTGTCGCTGGTGTCGTGGTACGGGCAGGTCATGGCGCGCTCCTTTCAGGTCACCGCATGCTTCTGGTTGAACTCGGGGCGCTTCCACTCGCCCGACTCGAGCACCTGCTTCAGGTGTTCGACCGCGTTCCACACGTCGACGAAACCGATGTACAGCGGCGTGAAGCCGAAGCGCAGGATGTCTTTGTGGCGCCCGCCGTCGCCGGCGCGGTAGTCGCCGATCACGCCGCGCGCGATCAGGGCCTGCACGATGGCGTAGGCGCCTTCGTCGCGGGTCAGGCAGACCTGCGAACCGCGTTGAGCATGCTCGCGTGGCGTCGCCAGGCCCAGGCCGTGGCCCGCGCAGCGCTCTTCCACCAGCTGGATGAAGAGGTCGGTCAGTGCCAGCGACTTGGTGCGCAGCGCGGCCATGCCGCCGAAGGGCTCGGCGCCCAGCACGGTGTCCACGCCGCACTCCAGCGCGGCCAGGCTGATCATGGGTTGTGTGCCGCACTGATAGCGGGTGATGCCCGGTGCGGGCTGGTAGTCGGGCGTGAAGGCGAACGGGGTCGCGTGGCCCCACCAACCGGCCAGCGGCTGCCAGAAGCGGTCGGCGTGCAAGGGGTTGACCCACACGAAGGCGGGCGCACCCGGGCCGCCGTTGAGGTACTTGTAGCCGCAGCCGACCGAGAAGTCGGCCTTGGCGCCTTTGAGGTCCACCGGCACCGCACCCGCGCTGTGCGCCAGGTCCCACACGGTCAGGATGCCTTCGGCGTGCGCCGCGGCGGTCACGATCGCCATGTCGTGCATGGCGCCGGTGCGGTAGTTCACGTGCGTGAGCATGAGGATGGCGACCTCGGCCGTCAGCGCTGCGGCGATCTCCTCGGGCTCGACCAGCACCAGCTCCATGCCATGCTGTTTGCACAGGGCCTCGGCGATGTAGAGGTCGGTCGGGAAGTTGCTGCGCTCGCTCACGATGCGCTTGCGCTGGGGTGCGTCGGCGGCGGCGATGTTCATGGCCGCGCTCAGCACCTTGAACAGGTTGACCGAGGTGCTGTCGGTGGCCACCACCTCGCCCGGGCCGGCACCGATCAGGCGCGCGATCTTGTCGCCCACCTTGCCGGGCATCTGGAATCAGCCGTGCTTGTTCCAGCTCTGGATCAGGTCGGTGCCCCATTCCTGCGCCACCACCTGGGCCACGCGGCCGGGGGCGGCGCGCGGCATCACGCCCAGCGAGTTGCCGTCGAGGTAAATGGTGTCGACGGGCAGGTTGAACTCGTCGCGCAGGTCGCGCAGCGGGTCCTGGATGTCGCGCTGCAGGCAGTCTTCTTTGGTGGTCATCGGTGGGTCTCCTTCGGGTTCACAGTTCACGCAGCACCGCGCGCACCGGGCTGGCGTCGGCGGTGGTCAGCTTCAGGGGCAGGGCGATCAGCTCGTAGTCGCCCTCGGGCACGTCGTCCAGCAGCAGGTTCTCCAGCACGCGCAGGCCGCGCTGGCGGATGGTCTGGTGGCTGTCCAGGGTCTTGCTCTCGGCCGGGTCGATGCTGGCGCTGTCGATGCCGATCAGCAGCACGCCGCGATCGGCCAGCAGCGCCACGGTCTCGGGCGCGAAGGCGGGCAGGGCGGTGTCGAATCGGTCCTGCGGCATTTGTTCATACACACGCACCAGAACCCTCGCCGGCAGCCCGTCCATGGCGTGCGCCAGATGCTCCGGCCGCACCAGAGGCCCGCAGCCGATGGCGTGGATCACCCGGCACGGGCCGATGAAGGCCTGCAGGTCCACGGCGCCGATGGCCGCGCCCTCGGGGTCGTAGTGCAGCGGTGCGTCGGCGTGGGCGCCCACGTGCGGGCTCAGCGTGATCGCGCTCACGTTGACAGGACAGCCGGGGCCGATACGGGCCATCCACTGTTGCGAATAGGCCGTGTCGCCCGGAAACACGGGCGATCCGGCGTGCACAGGAGGGGAAATGTCCCAGAGCTTTTGGGAGCGTGGGGGATGGTTTTTCATGGTTCGGGGAAGGTAGCACCCACGAAAAAACCGTGGTGTCGGTTATTCCCAACGATCAGAAAATAATTTAAGCCTAAAGCAAATTGGATGCAGGACAAAGAAATGCGGGCAGACCTTGATCAAAAGCAAATGAGAAACGATCTCGTTTGAATACATTGGAAACACCTTCTCTTCCGATGCCGGGTTCCACCATGTCCACTGCCCCGTCCCCTTCCTGCACCGGCGCCTGCCCGGACACCCGCGACACCGCGCCGCGCACCCTCGACGCCTGGCCCCTGCGCACCCCGGCGCTGCTGCAGGGCTTTGCGCCGGTGCACGACCCCGAGGTCCGCCGGACCTTGCACCGCCTGGCGGAGATCGGCTTCCTGCCCGGCGAGGTGGTCGAGATCGTGGCGCGCGCCGGCGGCCGCGGCGGGCCGATCGCCGTGCGGGTGGGCGGATCGACCTTCGCGCTGCGGGCCCACGAGGCGGCGCTGCTGCGTGTGCGGGAGGCGGCATGAACGGCGCTGTGGCACTGCCCCGTCTGGCGCTGCTGGGCAACCCGAACTGCGGCAAGACCGCGCTGTTCAACCTGCTCACTGGCGCGCGCCAGAAGGTCGCCAACTACGCCGGCGTGACGGTTGAGCGCAAGCAGGGCTGGCTGGAAACCCCGCAGGGCCGGCGCGCCCAGGTGCTGGACCTGCCAGGCACCTACAGCCTGGAGCCGCTGAGCCAGGACGAGTCGGTGACGCGCGACGTGGTCACCGGCCGGCTGGCCGGCGAGGCGCGGCCCGACCTGCTGGTCTGCGTGGTCGACGCCACCCACCTGCGGCTGAACCTGCGCCTGGTGCTCGAAGCCCAGGCGCTGGGCCTGCCGATGGTGCTGGTGCTGAACATGGCCGATGTGGCGCAGGCGCGGGGGCTGCGCATCGACACCGCCCGCCTGGCCGAAGAACTGGGCCTGTCGGTGGTCACGGCTGTGGGCGTGCAGCGCGACGGCGCCCAGGCCCTGCTGCGCCAGCTCGACGAACTGATGGCGGCCGGCCTGCCGCCACCCCAACCGCCCGGTGACCTGGGCGTGGCGACCGACCCCGGGCAACTGAACCTGCGCGTGCGCACCCTGCTGGCCGCGGTGCTGGACGAGCCGCCGCGCCGCTGGACAGCCGACGACCGCATCGACCGCTGGGCGCTGCACCCGGTCTGGGGCTATGCGCTGCTGGCGGGCCTGTTGCTGCTGATGTTCCAGGCGGTGTTCGCCTGGGCCGCCTGGCCCATGGACCTGATCGAAGCGGGCATGGGCTGGCTGGGAGAGCAGGTGGCTGCGCACATGGCAGAAGGCCCGCTGCGCAGCCTGCTGGTGGACGGCGTGATCGCGGGCGTGGGCGGCGTGCTGGTCTTCCTGCCGCAGATCCTGGTGCTGTTCCTGTTCATCTTCCTGCTCGAAGACTCGGGCTACCTGCCGCGCGCGGCTTTCCTCATGGACCGGCTGATGGGCAGCGTGGGGCTCTCGGGCCGTTCCTTCATTCCGCTGCTGTCCAGCTTCGCCTGCGCGGTGCCCGGCATCATGGCCACTCGCACCATCAGCCACTGGCGCGACCGCTGGCTCACCATCCTGGTGGCGCCGCTGATGACCTGCTCGGCGCGCTTGCCCGTGTACGCGCTGCTGATCGGTGCCTTCGTGCCGCAGCGCAGCGTGGCCGGCCTGTTCAACCTGCAGGGCCTGGTGTTGTTCGGGCTGTACGCGCTGGGCATTGCGAGTGCGATGGCTGTGGCCTTCATCGTCTCGCGCCGCGGCGCTGGCGGTCGGTCGACGCCGCTGCTGATGGAGCTGCCGGCCTACCGCTGGCCCAGCCCGCGCAACATCGCGCGCGGCCTGTGGGAACGTGCGCTGATTTTCATCAAGCGCGTGGGCGGGATCATCCTTGCGCTGATGGTGCTGCTGTGGTTCCTCTCCAGCTATCCGGCGCCTCCCGAGGGGTTCACTGGGGCGCCGGTCGAAGCCAGCTTCGCAGGCCGCCTGGGCCTGTTCCTGGCGCCGCTGTTCGCGCCGCTGGGTTTCGACTGGCGCATCGTGGTGGCGCTGATCCCGACGATGGCGGCGCGCGAGGTGGTGGTCGCGGCGCTGGGCACGGTGTACGCGCTGAGCGCCAGCGGTGACCAGGTGGCCGATGCGCTCGGTGGCCTGATCGGCAGCCAGTGGTCTTTGGCCACGGCGCTGTCGCTGCTGGTCTGGTTCGTCTACGCACCGCAGTGCGTGGCCACGCTGGCGGCCATCCGTCGCGAGGCGGGCGGCTGGCGCCATGCGGCCATTGTCACGGTCTACCTGTTCGCCCTGGCCTGGGTGGCCTCGTGGTTCACCTACCGGCTGGTGCTGGCCTGGAGCGGTTCATGAACATCCAGTTTCTGATCGTGCTGCTGTGCGTGGGCGGCGCGCTGGTGTACCTGCTGCGGCCGTGGTGGCGCCGTGTGCGGGCCGGGTCGCGGCCGGACAAGGCGGCGGGGGCCGAGCCCCCGCAATCGTCGGCCTGCGGCGCCTGCAAGGGCTGCAGCGGCCGCTCGGGCGGCTGCCACTGAAACGCGTCAGGCCAGCGCCGGCAACCGCGCTACCAGCACCTTGAGCGCGCGGTCGGGCGACACGTCGGCGAAGGCGGCGGGGTTGGGCAGTCGCTCCTCCACAACCAGTTCAGGCGCCTCGGCGGCCAGCTGGTCGCGCAGGAACTGCTCGGGAATCTCCGGGGCGTTCAGGCAGAGCAGGGCGTGGCCGCCTGGCTTGAGCAGGTCGGGCAGGCGGCGCAGCAGGCGCGGCCAGTCCTTGGTCGCGACGAAGCTGCCCTTCTGGTAGCTCGGCGGGTCGGCGATCACCAGGTCGTACGGCCCCATGCGCGTGACCTTGCCCCAGGAACTGAACAGGTCGTGCGCCAGGAACTTCGCGCCGCCGTGGATGCCGTTGAGCTGGTGGTTCTGCTGGCCGGTGGTCAGCGCACCCTGCGCCATGTCGAGGTTGATCACTTCCTTCGCGCCGCCCTGCAGCGCGGCCACCGAGAAGGCGCAGGTGTAGGCGAACAGGTTGAGCACCTTGGCGCCGTTCGCGTGCGCGCGCACCCAGCGCCTGCCCTCGGCCATGTCGAGGAACAGGCCGTGGTTCTGGCCGCGCTGCACCTGCACGCGGTAGCGCGCGCCATCCTCGCTGACCAGGTGCGGATCGGGCACGCCGCCGGCCATCAGGTCGGTGACGGGGCGGCTGACCGGGCCGTCGGGCTGGCGGCGCTGGAACACCCAGTTCAGCGGCTGGCCGGGCGCGATCTGCGCCTGCCGGGCCGCCAGGGCCTCACCCACGACACGGGTCTCGTCGTCGGTGGCTTCGCCGAACTTCGTGAGCACCCACACGGGCGGGTACCAGTCCAGTGCCCAGTCTTCGCAGCCGGGGTGCAGGCCGCCGCGGCCGTGGAACAGGCGCTGGGCGTCGGGGCCCGGTGTGGCGTGGGCGATGGTGTCGAGCAGGGCTTGCATGGTGTGTGTTCAGACGGGCAGGCCTTCGCCCAGGGCAGGCAGGCCGTGGCGGGCGCGGGCCTTGTTGCATGCGTAGCTGCCTTCGGTCAGCTCGCGGCAGGGCGCGGCGCGTTGCAGGTAGATCGAACAGCCCACGGACTGGCCCACCGTGCCGGTCAGCGCCACGCATCGGATCGGCACCTCGCCGGTGCCTTGCATGCGGCTGGTGGCGCCATTGACCGGCTCGGTCATCGCAGCGGGGACGGTGCCGCCAGCGTCGTCGAGTTCGTAGACGGAGAACTGCACCCGGTAGGCGGCGCAGCAGGCTCCGCAGGACTGGCAGGCGGACATGCGTTCAGTGGCCGGCCAGCGGTGCCAGGCCGTGGCGGCGCCGCGCGGCGTCGCAGGCGTCGCTGCCTTCCTCGAATTCACGGCAGGGGCTGGGCCGCCACTCGTAGATGCCGCAGGTGGCCTTCTGGCCCACCGGGCCGTACAGTGCTGCGCAGCGCGGACGGCCGTGGTCGGTGCCGCGCATGCGGCTGATGCTGTCGGTCACCGGCACCCACAGCCCATCGGGCACGCTGCCGCCTTCGGATTGCGTCTCGTACACCGAGAAGTCCACGCGGAAGCTGGCGCAGCAGGCGCCGCAGGTCGTGCAGGCGCTCACGGGGCGGCTCAGGCCAGATGGCCCAGCAGCAGGTACTCCATCAGTGCCTTCTGCACGTGCATGCGGTTCTCGGCCTCGTCCCAGACCACGCTTTGCGGGCCGTCGATGACCTCGGCGGTCACTTCCTCGCCGCGGTGGGCGGGCAGGCAGTGCATGAACAGCGCGTCGGGCTGGGCCACGGCCATCATGGCCTCGTCCACGCACCACTGCTTGAAGGCGGCGCGGCGGACTTCGTTCTCGGCCTCGTAGCCCATGCTGGTCCACACATCGGTGGTCACCAGATCGGCGCCCTTGCAGGCTTCCTTCGGGTCGCTGAACACCTTGTAGCAGGCCGGGTTGGAGATGCCGGCGAGCTTCGTGTCCACCTCGTAGCCGCTGGGCGTGCTCACGTGCACGGTGAAGCCCAGCAACTCGGCCGCCTGCAGCCAGGTGTTGGCCATGTTGTTGCCGTCGCCCACCCAGGCCACCACCTTGCCGCGGATCGCGTCCAGCGGATCGCCGCTGGGGGCCGGGCGGTACTCGGTCAGCGTGAACAGGTCGGCCAGGATCTGGCAGGGGTGGAACTCGTTGGTCAGGCCGTTGATGACGGGTACGCGCGAGTACTCGGCAAACTTCTCCAGCTTGTCCTGGCCGAAGGTGCGGATCATCACGATGTCGACCATGCGGCTGATGACACGCGCGCTGTCTTCGATCGGCTCGGCGCGGCCGAGCTGGCTGTCACCGGTGGTCAGGTGCACCACCGAGCCGCCCATCTGGTACATGCCGGCCTCGAAGCTCACACGCGTGCGCGTGCTGGCCTTCTCGAAGATCATGGCCAGGGTGCGGTCCGGGTCGGCGAAGGGCTGGTACTTCTCGACCGCCTTGAACTTGGCCTTGATGAAGGCGGCGCGGCGCAACAGGTAGCCGTATTCCTCGGCGCTGAAATCCTTGAACTGCAGGTAGTGGCGGATGGACATGCGGTGCGCTCCGGGGCGGTCAGCCCTGTTCTTTGAGGAAGGTCTCGATGATCGGCAGCAGGCGGGCGACGATCTCGTCGGCCTCGGCACCGCTGATGATCAGCGGAGGCACCAGGCGGATCACGTTGTCGGCCGTCACCGACAGCAGCAGGCCGGCGTCGGCCGCGCGCTGGGTGATCACGCCGCAGGGCTGCTCCAGCTCGATGCCGATCATCAGGCCCTGGCCGCGCACTTCCTTCACGCCCTTCTTGCCCATCAGGGCGGTGACCAGTTTGGTCTGGATCAGCGTGCCCATTTTCGCGGCGTTCTGCAGCAGGCCATCCTCTTCCATGATGCGGATGGTTTCGATGCCCGCGCGCATGGACAGCGGGTTGCCGCCGAAGGTGGTGCCGTGGTTACCCGGGCCGAAGATGTTCGCGGCCTTGGGGCCGGCGACGACGGCTCCGATCGGCACGCCCGAGCCCAGGCCCTTGGCTAGGGGCATCACGTCGGGCTTGATGCCCGCCCACTGGTGGGCGAACCACTTGCCGGTGCGGCCCATGCCGCACTGCACCTCGTCGATCATCATCAGCCAGTCGTTGGCGTCGCACAGCGCACGCACGCCTTGCAGGTACTCGGCGCGCATCGGGTTCACGCCGCCTTCGCCCTGGATGGTCTCGAAGAACACGGCCACCACGTTCGGGTTGCCCTGGGTGGCCTTCTTCAGAGCTTCAAGGTCGTTCATCGGCACGCGGATGAAGCCCTCCACCAGCGGGCCGAAGCCAGCCTGCACCTTGGGGTTGCCGGTGGCCGACAGCGTGGCAATCGAGCGGCCATGGAAGGCCTTTTCGTAGACCACGATCTGCGGCTTATCGATGCCCTTGTCGTGGCCGAACTTGCGCGCCAGCTTGAGCGCGGCCTCGTTGGCTTCCAGACCGGTGGAGCAGAAAAAGGCGTTGGTCAGGCCGGAGCGCTCCACCAGCAGCTTCGCCAGCTCTTCCTGGCCGGGCACGTGGTAATAGTTGCAGCAGTGGATCATGTCCGCCACCTGCTGCTGCAGCGCCTTCACCAGCTTGGGGTGGCCGTGCCCCAGGGTGTTCACCGCGATGCCGGCCAGCGCGTCCAGGTATTCCTTGCCGTTGACGTCCCAGACTCGGCAGCCCTTGCCGTGCGTCAGCGCGATCGGCAGGCGGCCGTAGGTGTTCATCACATGGGGCGAGGACGGGACGACGGGGGCGGCTTTCATGGGGCAACTCCAGAGACCAAGGGCCAGAAAAAGAAGCGGCTCAACGCAGGTTGAGCCGTTGAAAAGCGATTTTAGGGGCAGGCACCGGCATCTTCTTTGCTTGTTCTGCATCACAGAGATGCGGCACAGTACCGTCTTCCGGCGCCGACCGGGTTAACCCTGACCGCAAGTCTTATATAAGATAGAATACCGCCATCCGCAATGGCATTCCACTCCATGGTCGACCGCCCCACCACCAAACAAGTGTTCATCCAGGGAATCACCCGGGGTGGACGCACGTTTCGCCCCAGCGACTGGGCGGAACGTCTGGCAGGGGTGATGAGCCAGTTCGGACCAGGTGGCGCGTCTGGCCGCATCGGCTGCCACATCGCCTACTCACCCTGGTGCGTGCCCACCGTGATGAATGGCACCAAGGTGGTGATCGTGCACACCGACCTGCGTGAGGCCGAGCCCATGGCCTGGGACTTCGTCATGAACTTCGCCAAGGACAACGACCTCCAGGTGGTCGAAGGCTGCCTGCTGCCCGAGCCGCCCGCCAAGGGCTGAAACCGCTGTTCTTCGCGGGTATGCTCCCGCTCCGGATTTCTTCCCAAACGAATCAGGAGCGTGTTCCCATGGCAATGGACGTTGTTGACTACTACCTGCACGGCGACGACATGCAGTTCGTCGAGATCGAGCTAGACCCGGGCGAGGCTGCGATCGGCGAGGCTGGCAGCATGATGTACATGGAGGACGGCATCGGCATGACCACCGTCTTCGGCGACGGCTCCGCCGGCTCGTCCGGTGGTGGTCTGTTCGGCAAGCTCTTGGGTGCCGGCAAGCGCCTGATCACCGGCGAGTCGCTGTTTACCACGGTCTACACCAACCAGGGCAGCGGCAAGCGCAAGGTGGGTTTCGCGGCGCCCTACACCGGCAAGATCATTCCCTTCGACCTGTCGCAGATCGGCGGCACCCTGATCTGCCAGCGAGACGCCTTCCTCTGTGCGGCCAAGGGCGTGTCGCTGGGCATCGCCTTCCAGCGCAAGCTGGGCACCGGCTTCTTCGGCGGTGAAGGTTTCATCATGCAGAAACTAGAAGGCGACGGCCTGGCCTTCGTGCACTCGGGCGGCACGGTGCTCAAGCGCGACCTGGCGCCGGGCGAGGTGTTGCGGGTCGACACCGGCTGCGTGGTGGCCTACACCACGGACATCGAGTTCGACATCCAGTTCGTCGGGGGCGTGAAAACCGCGCTGTTCGGCGGCGAGGGCCTGTTCTTCGCCACCCTGCGCGGCCCGGGCACGGTCTGGATCCAGTCGCTGCCGTTTGCGCGCCTGGCCTCGCGCATCTTTGCGGCGGCGCCGCGCACGCAGGGCGGTGGTGGCTCGGGTGGAGAACAGGGCGGTCTGGCCGCGGGCATCCTGGGCGGCGGCCTGCTGGGCGGACTCATTGGCGGGGATGACGACTGAGGCGTCCGGAGCGCCCAAAGAAAAACCGCCCCGAGGGGCGGTTTTCTTTTTTTGCTGGCAGCGCACCGTTTCAAACGGCGGACCGGGGCATCGGGGATGTACCGTTCCGGGCTGAGGCCTGCAGGAGCAGGCCGTTGGCCGTCGCTGAAATTTAAGCGGCGGCGGTGGCCAGGGCCTTGACCTTGGCAGACAGGCGGCTCTTGTCGCGCGAGGCCTTGTTCTTGTGGAAGATGCCCTTGTCGGCAACGCTGTCGACCACGGCCTGCATCTTGCCGAACAGCTCGGCGGCCTTGGTCTTGTCGCCGGCCAAAACAGCCTTCTCGACGTTCTTGACGGCGGTGCGGTACTTGGAACGCAGCGAGGTGTTGGCGGCGTTCAGTCTGACGTCCTGGCGGACGCGCTTGCGGCCAGACGCCAGACGGGGGTTCTTTTTCTTCGGCTTGGTTGCCATGTGTATATCCTTTAAGTGTTTGGGGATGTTGCCAGCAAAGCCCGCGATTCTACCACGCACCCCCAAGCGGAGCCAGTTCCGCCCGCCGGGCGGTGGCCGGGTGGTTACACTGCCGCGGTGTCGCTCTTCAAGTCCGCCTCCCTGGTTTCCCTGCTGACGCTGGCCTCGCGCATCACCGGTCTGGTGCGCGAGCTGCTGATGGCATCCACGTTCGGCGCCAGCGCCTTGACCGACGCCTTCAACGTCGCCTTCCGCATCCCGAACCTGCTGCGCCGGCTGTTCGCCGAGGGTGCGTTCAGCCAGGCTTTTGTGCCGGTGCTTGCTGGCGTGCGCGCCAAGGAAGGCGACGACGCCACCCGCGAACTGGTGAACCAGATCGCCACCGTGTTGGTCTGGGCGCTGGTGGCCACCTGCGTGGTGGGGGTAGCGATCTCGCCTGTGCTGGTCTGGGCCATGGCCAGCGGCCTCAAGCAGAGTCCCCAGGGCTTCGAGTCGGCGGTGCTGATGACGCGCTGGATGTTCCCCTATATCGGCTTCATGTCGCTGGTGGCGCTGTCGGCGGGTGTGCTGAATACCTGGAAAAAATTCGCCGTGCCGGCGGCCACGCCGGTGCTGCTGAACGTGGCGATGATCGGCGCCGCCTGGCTGGGCGCGCCCTGGTTCCAGTCCCTGGGCATCGAGCCGATCTACGCGATGGCGGCCGGCGTGATGCTCGGCGGCGCCCTGCAGCTGGGGGTGCAGATCCCGGCGCTGCTGCGCATCGGCATGCTGCCGCGCGTGGGCCTGCGCTGGTCGTCGCTCAAGGCGGCCTGGGCGCACCCGGGCACGCGGCGCGTGACCACGCTGATGCTGCCGGCCCTGCTGGGAGTGAGCGTGGCGCAGATCTCGCTGCTGATCAACACCCAGATCGCCTCGCACCTGGCCACCGGCAGCGTGAGCTGGCTCAGCTACGCCGACCGGCTGATGGAGTTCCCGACCGCCATGCTGGGCGTGGCGCTGGGCGTGGTTTTGCTGCCCCAGCTGGCGGCCGCCCGGGCTGCCGACGACGGCGAGCGCTACAGCGCCCTGCTGGACTGGGGTCTGCGGCTCGTGGTGCTGCTGGCGGTGCCCTGCGCAGTGGCCCTGCTGACCTTTGCCAAGCCCCTGGTGGCGGTGCTTTATCACTATGGCGCGTTCAGTGTGCGGGACGTGGCCCAGACCACGACCGCCCTGATGGGCTACGGCGCAGGCCTGCTCGGTCTGGTGGCGATCAAGGTGCTGGCGCCCGGCTTCTACGCGCGCCAGGACATCCGCACGCCGGTGAAGATCGCCATCGTGGTGCTGCTGCTGACCCAGGCCATGAACCTGGTGTTCGTGCCCTACCTGGCGCACGCCGGTCTGGCGCTGGCCATCGGCCTGGGCGCGATGGTCAACGCGCTGTGGCTGCTGATCGGTCTGGTGCAGCGCGGCGCCTACCGGCCTGCCCCCGGCTGGGCACGGTTTTCGATGCAGGTGCTGGCCGCCAGCGCCTTGCTGGCGGTGTTCCTGATGTGGAGCGCCGGGTCGGTGAACTGGGTGGCGTTCGAGGGCGGCGCACTGCTGCGGGTCGGCCTGATGGCCGCGATCGTGGTGGGGGCGGCGCTGCTGTACTTTGTCGCGCTGATGCTCTCGGGTTTAAAACTTCGGCAATTCGTCCGAAAATGAATCCATCATGCCTTCTGCCTTTGAACTTCCCTCGTCAACGCCGCTGGCGTATTTCGCCTCGCTGGTGAAGGACGACGACAGCCTGCCCCTGCTGGAGGCGGCGGCCTCCATCGCCCAGGACGAGTACCCGGACCTGGATGTGCAGGAGGTGCTGGGCGAGGTGGATGTGCTGCTCTCCCGCCTGCGCCGGCGCAGCCCCTCGGACGCCGAGCCCCTGCAGCGCCTGCGCGCGCTCAACCAGTTCTTTTTCCGGGATCTGGGCTTTGGCGGCAATGTCAACGACTACCACGACCCCGACAACAGCCACCTCAACGTGCTGCTCAGGACGCGCCGCGGCATCCCGATCTCGCTGGCCGTGCTGTGGCTGGAGCTGGCGCAAGGGCTGGGCCTGAAGGCGCGCGGCATCAACTTCCCGGGGCACTTCCTGGTCAAGATCAACCTGCCGGAAGGGCAGGTGGTGATCGACCCGTTCACGGGCCAGTCGCTCAGCCGCGAGGAGCTGTCCGAGCGGCTGGAGCCCTACAAGCGGCGCAACGGGCTGGTCGACGACTTCGACGTGCCGGTAGGCCTGTACCTGCAGGCGGCGCCCTCGCGCGACATCATCGCCCGCATGCTGCGCAACCTCAAGGAAATCCACCGCACGCAGGAAGACTGGTTGCGCCTGATCGCGGTGCAGGACCGGCTGCTGATCCTGCTGCCCGATGCCTGGATCGAGTACCGCGACCGGGGGCTGGCCTGGGCCGAAATGGGCGACGCGGCCCTGGCCGCCCAGGACCTGGAGGTCTACATCGCCAACACCGACGATGCGCTGGACCGCGACGCCATACAGTCGCGCCTGAACGAGCTGCGCCGCGCCCGCGGCTGAGCGCTCAGCGGGCCGCCGCTCTGTGCGTGGTGCCAGGCGTGCCAGGCTGCCCGTGTCGGTGCCAGGCGCGGCGCAACTGGGTGTCCGACCCGAACCCCGAGATCTGCGCGGCCTGTGTGACGTTGTGTCCGCTCTGCAATGCCGCCTGGGCCACCGCGAGCCGGATGCGCTGCAGGTAGGTCAGGGGCGACACCCCGGCGTGCTCCTCGAACAGGCGGGTCAGGTGGCGCGCCGAGGTGTGGCCCTGGTCTGCCATGCGCGGTACGGTCCAGGCCTCCTGCGGCGCCTGGCTCACCGCGTCCTGCACCCGATGAAGGGCGGGGTGCAGGTGGTCGCGGTGGTGCAGGAAGGGCGAGAGTTCGGGGTCCTGTGGGCCCCGGCGCAGCGCCACCACCATGGTCTGCGCCACTTCGGCCGCGAGCGCCGGCCCCAGGCGGGCGGCGATGCGGTGCAGCGTGAGGTCGATGCCGGTGGTCACGCCGGCGCTGCTGAACACCGGAGCGTCCAGCACGAACACCCGGTTGGCCAGCACCTCGCAGTCGGGCGCGGACTGGCGCAGCTCGTCCAGGTGGTGGTGGTGCGTCGTGGCCTTGCGCCGCGCCAGCAGACCGGCGCGGGCGGCCACCACGGCGCCTGCACAGATGCACATCAGCTCCACCTGTCCCTCGGCCAGGCGCAGGCCACGCAGCCAGTGCAGCAGCTCGCGCGCGGCGGGACTGTCCAGTTCGACCCGGTCGCCCGGCTGGCCCACCAGCACCACCCACTGCGGGCGCTGGGGCTGGGACAGGTCGGGCAGTGGGGTCAGATGCGACACCCGGGCGCCCACCGAGCTGACAGTTTCGGCGCGGGGGCCGGTGAAATGCAGTGCAAAGGCCGCCGGCCGGCCTTTGGCGAGCAGCGACTGGTTGGCCATGCGCAGTGCCTCGGCCGGGCCCGCCCAGTCGAGGATCAGGCTGTCGTCCAGCAGCACAAAATGCACGTCCACCACGGTGGCGGGCGTCAGTCGGGTCGGCTCATCCATCGGTAGTCCATCTGTCGTGCGGTGCGTTCGGCCAGCTCGGGGCAGGTCAGGCGGGCCACCAGGTGCAGCGACAGGTCGATGCCGGCGCTGATGCCCGCGGAGCTGAACACGTGGCCGTCCTCGACCCAGCGCGCGCCGTCAACCACATCCAGCGACGGCCACTGGCGGCGCAGGTCGTCCAGGTCTTCCCAGTGCGTCGTCACCCGGTGGTTGTCCACCACCCCGGCAGCGGCCAGCACGAACACGCCCGTGCAGACCGAGGCCGTGAGCGTCGCCTGCGCGCTGGCGCGGCGCACCCAGGCCAGCGTGTCCGGGCAGCGGGCGGCGGCGTCGGCCACACCGCCGGGCACGATCAGCAGGTCCACCGGCGTCTCGTCGCTGAAATCCCGGGTCGGCAACACCTGCAGCCCGGCCCTTGCGCGCACCAGCGCCCGGGTGCGCGCCACACAGGCCACCTGCCAGCCCGCTGCGACGGGTTGGCCGGGCCAGTCCGCGGCCTCGGGACGGGCCGCCATGCGGGCGGCGGTGGTGAACACTTCGTAGGGACCGGCCAGGTCCAGCGCCTCGACATCGTCGAAGGCCAGGATGGCGATGCCGAACGGTCGGGTCACGCCGCAGCCCCGGCGCGTGCCAGCGCCTCGCCTACCGAGGTGAGGGTGCAGAAGCGGCCCTGCAACACGGTGGCGGTGCGGGCATTGATCTCGGCCGCGGTCAGGGGCGAGCCGTCGGGCTGGGTCATGTCGAAGGTCAGCGTGGCGTCCAGCACATAGTCGACCTCCCAGCCGAGGTCGGAGGCGTGGCGGGTGGTGGTTTCGCAGCACTGCTCGGCGCGGATGCCACTCACGATCAGCCGGCGGATGCCGTTTGCGGTCAGCCAGACGTCCAGCCCGGTGCCGACGAGGGCACTGTGCCGGTGCTTGACGAAGCTGGCGGCCGGATCAAAAACGGACAGCTCGGCCAGCGGGCAGACATGGCCGCTGGCGTGCGAGAAGGGGTTGTCCGGTGTTTCCGGTCCGTCGCTGTGCAGGATGCGCACCACCGGGATGCCCTGCGCGACGCAGCCGTCGATCAGGGCGTTCTGCTCGGCCATGTAGGCCGGCAGTGCCGAGGCGTCGAAGTAGGGGCGGTGGCGGAAGGATTCCTGGACGTCGATGACCAGCAGGGCGGTGTTCATGGGGCAGCTCCTTTGACAAGATGGCTGCATTGTTCCCGCCGTGACGCCTCCTGTCCGCCACCGCTGCGGACAGGTTTCGATCAGATCAGGACATCAGGCCACGACCACCGAAGCGCCGTCGCCCTTGGACGCGATGGCGCCGATTTCATAGACCGTCTCGCCCAGTTCGCGCAGGGTGGCGGCGCAGGCGGCGGCCTCTTCGGCGGCGATCACCACCACCATGCCGATGCCGTTGTTGAAGGTGCGGTTCATCTCGATGTCGTCGATGCCGGCCACCTTCTGCAGCCAGGCGAACAGCTCGGTCTGCGGCCAGCTGCCCTTCTTGAGGTGGGCGGCCGTGCCTTCGGGCAGCACGCGCGGGATGTTCTCCAGCAGGCCGCCGCCGGTGATGTGGGCCAGGGCCTTGATGCCAGAGGCATCTCCTGTCTTCGGGTGTTTGGCCAGGGCAGCCAGCACACTTTTCACGTACAGGCGGGTCGGCGCCATGATGGCCTGGCGGAACGGCTGGCCGTCCAGCGTTGCGGGCAGGTCGCTGCCGGCGCGTTCGATGCACTTGCGCACCAGCGAGAAGCCGTTGGAATGCACGCCGTGCGAGGCCAGGCCCAGCACCACGTCGCCCGGTTTCACGTCCTTGCCTGTCAGGATCTTGCTCTTCTCGACCGCGCCGACGCAGAAGCCGGCCAGGTCGTATTCGCCGGCCGGGTACATGCCGGGCATTTCGGCGGTTTCGCCGCCGATCAGGGCGCAGCCGGACAGTTCGCAACCCTTGGCGATGCCACCGACCACGGCCGCGGCCGTTTCCACGTCCAGCTTGCCGCAGGCGAAGTAGTCCAGGAAGAAAAGCGGTTCGGCGCCCTGCACCAGCACGTCGTTCACGCTCATGCCGACCAGGTCGATGCCCACGGTGTCGTGCAGGTTCCATTCGAAGGCCAGCTTGAGCTTGGTGCCCACGCCGTCGGTGCCGCTCACCAGCACCGGCTCTTTGTAGCGCTTGGGCACTTCGAACAGGGCGCCGAAGCCGCCGATGCCGGCCAGCACGCCTTCGCGCATGGTCTTTTTGGCTAGCGGCTTGATGCGCTCGACCAACGCATCGCCCGCGTCGATGTCAACGCCGGCGTCTTTGTAGGAAAGGGGGGTGGTGCTGGAGGTCATAGGGGGAGGGCGGGGAGAGGGCCCGCGCGGGCCGGGGACTAGAATTTGCGGCTGATTTTAAGGGTTCGCCCTCCGGCCCCCATTCACCTGAGCTTGCACCCCATGACCCTATCCCCCGCGCAGATCCGTTCCCTGACCTGGGTCGCCATCGCCGTGGCGGTCTGGGCGCTGCTGACGGTGCTGGCGCCGGTGCTGATGCCCTTCGTGCTGGCTGCGGTGATGGCCTACGCCCTGCATCCCCTGGTGGAAAAGCTCAATGACCGGCGGATTCCCCGTTGGCTCGGGGCGGGCGTGGCCATCGCCCTGCTCATGCTGGTGCTGCTGGCGGTGGTGCTGCTGATCGTGCCGGTGATCACCAAGCAGGTGCCGCTGCTCAAGGAGCAGGTGCCGGCGCTGCTGGACCGGGTCAACGACGGCCTGGTGCCGCTGGCGGGGCGCTTTGGCATCGACCTGCAGATTGATGTCGGCCAGGTGCGCGAATGGCTCCGGGAGCTGGTGACCGGCCACGAGCAGGAGCTGATCAACGGCCTGCTGTCCTCGCTGCGCATCGGCGGCAGCGCGCTGGCGGCTGTGTTCGGCAACCTGGTGCTCACGCCTATCGTCGCTTACTACCTGCTGCTGGACTGGGCGGGGCTGGTGGAACGCAGCAAGCGGCTGATTCCGCCGCGCTGGCTGCCCTCGGTGCAGAGCTTCCTGGACGAGACCGACGAGGTGCTGGGCCAGTACCTGCGCGGCCAGTTGCTGGTGATGGGCGTGCTGGCGGTGTTCTACACCGTGGCGCCGGCCCTGGTGGGGCTCAAGCTGGCGCTGCCGATCGGCGTGTTCACCGGTCTGGCCGTGTTCGTGCCCTACCTGGGCTTCGGCCTGGGCCTGGTGATGGGCCTGCTGGCGGCGGTGCTGCAGTTCCAGAGCCTGACCGGCGTGGTGCTGGTCGGTGTGGTCTACGCGGTGGGCCAGGTGGCCGAGAGCATGTACGTGACGCCGCGCCTGCTGGGCGAGCGTATCGGTTTGCATCCCATCGCGGTCATCTTCGCCCTGATGGCCTTCGGCCACCTGTTCGGCTTCGTGGGGGTGCTGATCGCGCTGCCGGCCAGCGCCGTGCTGCTGGTGGCGATCCGCCGCGCCAAGGCCGGTTACCTGGCCAGCGACCTGTACCTGCCCGGTGCAGCCACCGCCCCGGCCGCGCCGGCCCAGCCGAAGGACGGCTCGGAATGAAGCCGGTTCAGCCGCCCATGAAACAGATGGCGCTGGACATCGGGCTGGCGCCTGTGCCCACGCTGGACAACTTCGTGGCGGCGGGCAACGAGGCCGTGCTGGAGCATCTGCGGCTGTGGACCTACAACCCCCTGCGGTCGCCGGTGCCCACTTACCTCTGGGGCGAGCCCGGCAGTGGCAAGACCCACCTGCTGCGGGCGGTGCGCGAAACACTGCGCGACCTGGGCGCCCGCACCGGCTGGATCGGGGCGGGCATCCTGCACCCGATCGAGTTCGACGAGAGCTGGGACGCGGTGATCCTCGACGACTGTCATCTCTACACCGCCGAGCAGCAGGCCGCGGCCTTCAACTGGTTCGTCAACGCCCAGACCCCGGCCCACGGCCCGGCGCGCTGGGTGCTGGCCGCGGCCGACCGGCCACCGGCCGACCTGAAACTGCGAGAAGACCTGCGCACGCGCCTGGGCTGGGGCCATGTGTTCCAGCTCAAGGCCTTGGGCGAGACCGAGCGCCGTTCCGTGCTGCGGCGGGCCGCTGACGAGCGAGGCGTGTTCCTGGGCGACGAGGTCATGGACTTCATGCTCAACCGCTTCTCGCGCGACCTCTCCAGCCTGATGATGCTGCTGGACCAGCTCGACGCCTACGCCCTGCGCACGCAGCGCGCCATCACGATTCCGCTGATCAAGTCCATGCTGGACAACGAATGAAGACTTCCCCGAATGAGACTTGCGCTGTTTGACCTGGACCACACCCTGCTGCCCCTGGACTCCGACCACGCCTGGGGCCAGTTCACCGTGGAGCTGGGCTGGCGCGACGCCGAAACCCACACCCGCGCCAACGACGCCTTTTACGAGCAGTACAAGGCCGGCACACTGGACATCCACGAGTACATCCGCTTCTCGGTCGCCCCGCTGGCCGAGCACGGGGTGGACAAGTCCAACGCCGCACACCGCCGCTTCATGGACCAGGTGATCCGCCCGGCCATCCGGCCGGTGGCCGTCGAGCTGGTGCGCCGCCACCAGGCGGCGGGTGACCAGGTGCTGATCGTCACCGCCACCAACGAATTCGTCACCCGCCCCATCGCCGCCGCCTTCGGCGTCTCCGAGCTGATCGCCATCGACCTGGAGCGCGACCCGCAGGGCAATCCGACCGGTGCCATCTGGGGCACGCCATCGTTCCGCGAGGGCAAGGTCGTGCGTGTGGAACAATGGCTGGCTTCCCGAGGCCTGTCCTGGGCCGACGTGGAGCACAGCAGCTTCTACGGCGACTCCCTCAACGATCTCCCGCTGCTGGAGAAAGTCACCGAGCCGGTGGCAACCAACCCGGACCCCCGCCTCAGCGCCATCGCCACCGAGCGAGGCTGGCGCATCCTGAACCTATTCGAATGATCAAGAAATTCATCGACAAGCTGCTGGGCAAGGCCACTGGCAGGAGCGCCAAGGACACCAAGTTCGGCAAGCGCGAAGACGTCCCCGCCACCGTGCACGGCATCGACCCCAAGCTGGTCGACCAGCGTGCGCTGGACGTGGTGCACACCCTCAAACAGGCTGGTTTCGAAGCCTATATCGTCGGCGGCGCGGTGCGCGACCTGCTGCTGGGCCTGCGGCCCAAGGACTTCGACGTCGCCACCAGCGCCACGCCCGAGCAGGTCAAGAACCTGTTCCGCCGCGCCTTCATCATCGGCCGGCGCTTCCGAATCGTGCACGTGGTCTATGGCCGCGGCCGCGAACACGAGGTGATCGAGGTCTCGACCTTCCGCGCCTACCTCGACAGCGCCGACGCCGAACAGGTCAGCGGCAACGAGCGCACCAGCAAGGGCGAACTCTCGGGCATGAAGCACGCGGTGGACGCCAGCGGCCGTGTCCTGCGCGACAACGTGTGGGGCCCGATCGAGCAGGACGCCGCGCGGCGCGACTTCTCGATCAACGCCATGTACTACGACCCCGAAGCGCAGGTCGTGGTCGACTTCCACCACGGCATCCGCGACGCGAAGAAGCTCACCCTGCGCATGATCGGCGACGCCGCCACGCGCTACCGCGAAGACCCGGTGCGCATCATCCGCGCCGTGCGCTTCGCCGCCAAGCTCAATGCCCTGGGCTTCAAGTTCGACCCCAAGACGCGCGAGCCGCTGGTCGCCTCGGCCGATCTGCTCAAGGAGGTGCCGCAGAGCCGCCTGTTCGACGAGATGCTCAAGCTGCTGCAAACCGGCCACGCGCTGGCCAGCGTCGAGGCGCTCAAGACCCACGGCCTGGCCCGTGGCATCTACCCGCTGCTCGATCTGGTGGTCGAGCGGGCCGAGGACGACTTCGTCAAGCTGGCGCTGCAGGACACCGACCGCCGCGTCGGCGAGAGCAAGCCGGTGGCGCCCAGCTTCCTGCTGGCTTGCGTGCTCTGGGCCGACGTGCGAAAAGGCTGGGAGCGGCGGCTGCAGCCGCGCGGCAACCAGCGCCCGCCCACGCCGTTCGCGGCGCTGCAGGACGCGGTGGACGAAGCCTTCGACGCGCGCATCGGCGACGTGTCGGGCCGCGGCAAGCTGGGCACCGACATGCGCGAGATCTGGATGATGCAGCCGCGCTTCGACAAGCGCGTGGGCACCGGTCCGTTCAGCCTGGTTGAACAGCCGCGCTTCCGTGCCGGTTTCGACTTTTTGCGCCTGCGCGCGCAAACCGGTGAAGTCGACGAAGAGCTGGCGCACTGGTGGGAAACCTTCAGCACCGCCGACGATGACCTCCGCCAGGACATGGTCGACGCGCAGCGCAAGGCCGGCCAGCCCAAGGGCGCCAGCGGCAGTGGCAAGGCCCGCCGCGTGAAGAAGACGGACGCCGACCATCCGGCGTCGGGCGCCAGTGAGCCGGCGCGGGACGATCCGCGTTTGCGCCCAGTGGACGGCGGTGAAGAGCAGGACGAGAGCCCTGCGCGCACCGTGTTCTACGGCAGTGCCTTTGCGCCCGACAGCGACCATGTCGACGACACCGCCGCGCCCAGCGACGGTGATGCCCCGGCCCGCAAGCGCCGCCGTCGCCGCCGCAAGCCGTCCGGTGGTGGTGAAGGCACGCCTCCAGCGCCGTCGGCCGACTGACAGAAAACCTCTGCATCTGAATATATGAGCGACACCGGGCGCCCCGAGGTCACGGCCTACGTGGCCCTCGGTGCCAACCTCGGCGATGCCGCCCGCACGCTGCGCGACGCGCTGCAGACGCTGGGCCGCACGCCCGGTATCCGGCTGACCCAGGCCTCCAGCCTCTACCAAACCGCCCCCATCGACTCCAGCGGCCCCGACTACCTCAACGCCGTGGCCGAAGTGAGCACCACGCTCACCGCGCCCGGGCTGCTGCGCGCGCTGCAGGCCATCGAAAACGCCGCCGGCCGCGAACGCCCTTACCGCAACGCCCCGCGCACGCTGGACCTCGACCTGCTGCTGTACGGCAGCGCCCGCATCGACTCACCCGAACTGACCGTGCCGCACCCGCGCATGTGGGAGCGGGCGTTTGTGCTGGTGCCGCTGGCGGAGATGGCGCCCGACCTGGTGGCTGCGGACCGACTTTCAACCGTTGCCGGCCAGGCGATCGAACGTCTCTGAAGGGGGGGGGGTCACGGCGCCAGCCGCTCCCGCAACCACTGACCATCGGCCTGCAGCGAATAGCGCAGCCGGTCGTGCAGGCGGCTCTTGCGGCCCTGCCAGAACTGCCAGTTGTCGGGCTTGAGGCGGTAGCCGCCCCAGTGCGGCGGGCGGGGCGGGCGCAGCATGAACTGGGCACCGTACTTGGCGGCGTTGGTGACCAGCACCGTGCGGTTCTCGATCACCTCGCTCTGCGGGCTGGCCCAGGCGCCGATGCGGCTGTCCAGCGGGCGGCTGTGGAAGTACTCGTCGCTTTCCTCGTCGCTTACTTTCTCCACCACACCCTCGATGCGTACCACGCGCTCGAGCTCGACCCAGTGGAACTGCAACGCGGCGTACGGGTTGCCGGCCAGTTGCCGGCCCTTCTGGCTGTTGTAGTTGGTGTACCAGACGATGCCGCGCTCGTCGTAGCCCTTGATCAGCACCACGCGCGTGGTCGGCCGCAGGTCGGCGCCCACGGTGGCCAGGGTCATGGCATTGGGCTCGGGTACTTCACCGCTGATGGCCTCGTTCAGCCATTGGTCGAATTGCTTCAATGGATCGGCGTGCGAGGCGGATTCGCTGAGTTCCGCTTTTTCGTAGCTCTTGCGCAGGTCGGCGATGTTCATGGTGTTGTCTTTCCGTTGATCAGGGGAGATCGTCCGCGATGCTGAGCAGCCGGCCCAGCGCACGGTCCTCTATGCCGTGCGCGCGCAGGCCCTGCAGGGTCTGGCGCGCGTAGTCCAGCGTGGTGCCGTATCGGCCGCGCGCGTGCATGAAGATGTCGCGGTACTGGGCGTCGCTCAGCGGTCCGGTGTGGTTGGGGCTGCGGGGCGAGAGGGTGAAGGCCAGAG
Organism: Hydrogenophaga flava NBRC 102514; assembly: GCF_001571145.1. Lineage (GTDB taxonomy): Bacteria > Pseudomonadota > Gammaproteobacteria > Burkholderiales > Burkholderiaceae_C > Hydrogenophaga > Hydrogenophaga flava. The sequence goes on along the minus strand of NZ_BCTF01000003.1, from coordinate 121,438 downwards.
CGCACACCGGCCCCTGCGCGGTCCGGCAGAGCAGCCACCTGGGGTCGTAGACCGGGTTGGGCATCTCGCGCGCCCACAGTGCGGGCATGGCCGCCTCGACCTGGTCGTGCGGCAGGCGCAGCGCCATGCCGGTGCAGCTGCCGCCCGGCATGAGCGCGAACACCAGGCCTGGGCGCTCGGGCGTGCCGCGGTTGACGCGGCTGTACATGTTCAGGCAGCGGTGGTAGCCGTGCACCTGGGCCAGGCGCTGCTCGGCGGCTTCGAACTCGGGGCGCCAGACCAGCGAGGCGTAGCCGAACACCCAGAGGTCGGCATCGGGGCCTAGCGAGCGCCACTGCGCCAGGGTGTCCTCCATCATCTGCCGCCCATCGCGTTGCGAGGGCTCCCAGGTGCTCTGGGGGCGGTTGCGGGGCAGGTGAAGCAACGGTCGGGCGCGAGGGGCAGCCATTTACAATCTTCTGGTTTTTGCGCCTGTCGGACTCCTTCAGGGAGGAGCTGCAGGGGGCTGAAGTTCAATCCCTCATTATTCTTCACGGAGTGTTGCCCATGTCTTCCCAGGACGAACAACAGGAAAACCGCGTTGCGGCGGTGGTGCTGATTGCAGCGGTGCTGATGGCGGTCGGTCTGGCCATCGGTGTGGCGATCCAGAAGGTGCGCGGTTCGGGCGCGAAGGCGGCTCCGGCCGCGGTGGCCGCAGCGACCGCGGGCGGCGCCTCTGCTGGTACTGCGAACGGCGCCGCGGCCAGCGCGCCGGCCTCCGCTGCACCCGAGGCCGCGGCACCTGCGGCCGCCAGCGACGATGCCAGCGTGGTGGTGGAAAACGGCGTGGTGAAGTTCTACTTTGCGTCGGGCAAGTCCGACCTGGCACCGGGCGCCGTGGAAGCGCTGGCCGATGCCATCGCCGCCGGCAAGGCGGGCCAGAAGCTGGTGATCTCCGGCTTCCACGACTCGACCGGCGATCCGGCCAAGAACGCCGAGCTGGCCAAGCAGCGTGCCCTTGCCGTGCGCGACGCGCTCAAGGCCGCCGGTGTGGCCGATTCGGGGATCGAGCTCAAGAAACCCGAGACCGCCACCGGCTCCGGCAACAACGCGGAGGCCCGCCGTGTGGAGGTGATGATCGCTTCCTGAGCGGCCCCTTTGCCCAACAAAAAAGCCCGCTGTCCAGCGGGCTTTTTTGTTGGTGGTCCGGTTCTCAGCGCAGGCCCTGACCGGCGCCGGTGTCGGCGCGCTGGATGAGTTCGATCTTGTAGCCGTCGGGGTCGGTGACGAACGCAATCACCGTGGTGCCGCCCTTGACCGGCCCGGCCTCGCGCGTGACGGTGCCGCCGGCGGCGCGGATCTTGTCGCAGGCGGCGTAGGCGTCGGGCACGCCCAGCGCGATGTGGCCGTAGGCCGTGCCCAGCTCGTACTGCTCCACGCCCCAGTTGTAGGTCAGTTCGATCTCGGCCTGGCCGGGGTTGCCGCCGTCAAAGCCGAGGAAGGCCAGGGAATACTTGTATTCCGGGTTCTCGGAGGTGCGCAGCAGCTGCATGCCCAGCACCTGGGTGTAGAAGTCGATGGAGCGTTGCAGGTTGCCGACGCGCAGCATGGTGTGGAGGATTCGCATGGTCGTGATGGTCAGGCAAGAGGGGCGCGCACGCCGGTGAGGGCCTGATAGCCCTCCCGCGTGGCAGGGGAAACCGCCTGCAGCACCTGCGCGTAGGCGGTTTTGTGGCGGGCCAGCAGCCGCGCCGACGCCAGTGCGTGCGAGCGGCAGAACCAGTGGCAGCTGTGCTGCATCAGGTAGAGCTCGGCCAGCAGGGTGCGGGCGCGCTCGCGCACTGGCCACTGCTGCGGATTGGCAACCACGCGCGCGATGCCCTGCGCGTGCAGCTGCATCAGGGCGCGCGCATCGAAGCCCGGGGCCAGCCAGGCGGGCAGCCAGCGGTGGGCCTGGGGCAGCGGGTTGCGGTTGACCCAGGTGGAGGAGGCCTCGGCCTTCGAAAACGCCTGCGCAAAGCGCTCGAACTGCTGGGCCAGCGCCTCCTCGGTGGCAGTGTGCAGCGACCAGATCTGCTGCTGGCGCTGCTCGTCCGGCTCGTCCAGCGCTCTGAGATAGCCGTCGTTGAGCCGCTCCATCAGCTTCTCGATCTGGAACTGTCCGAGGTGGGCGCCCAGCAGGGCGATGCGCTGGCGCTGTTCGTGGGTCTTGAGCAGGAAGCTGCCCACCGCAAACAGCAGGGCGAGGGTGAGGATGTCCATTCGGCGGGCCGGCGCGTCAGGGCTGCATGCCCAGCCAGCTGGAGAGGCCGGCGGTGTCCATGGAGCCTGCGCGGGTGATCACCTGGCCGCTGGTCGCGTGGCGCGCCACGATGAAGGGCACCGAGTCGGCGCCCAACCGGTCCAGCAGGGCGGTGTTGGCCTTGATGGTGGCCTCGATCTCGGCCGGGATGCTGGCCGAGGCGGACATGCCGCCCTGTCCCGCCAGCAGCGATTTTTCGTGCGCGGTCATGGTCTCGACCGGGTTGGCCGCCTGCATCAGTGCCGCGCTCTGCGGCAGGCTCTTGGGACCGATGATGGCCACCGGCGCCCACACGAATTTCACCTTGGTCTGCAGCGGCAGGGACGACTCCCAGAGGTGGCTGCAGTGTGGGCACTGCGGGTCGAACATCACGTAGACCGTGCGGGCGCTCATCATCGCGCCAGCGGTGAACCCCTTGGCCTCCCGGGCCACGGTGTCGTAGGCCTGGGCAGGATCGATCGGGGCAGAGGCCGCGGGCTGTCCGCCGGCGGCATCTTCTTTGGAGCAGGCCATCAGCGTGAGGGCGGAGGTGGCCAGCAGGGCGAGCGAGAGGCGGCGGGTGATCATGGTGTTCTCCGGGAAATGGGTTGGGATCGGGCGACAGCGGCGAAGTTCGTCAGGTGCGGGCGCGCAGGCCCTGCAGCAGGGCACCCACGGCAATGCCGCCCAGCGCCCACAGCAGGTCCCAGTTGCCGGTGCCCAGCCCGGCGATGGCCGGGCCGGGGCAGACGCCACACAGGCCCCAGCCGGCGCCGAACAGGGCGGCACCGACCAGGGTGTCGCGGTTCCAGACACTCACGTGCTGGTGAAAGTAGCCGCCCAGCAGCGGCTGGCGCAGCAGCGCCGGGCCGAACCGGTAGGCCAGCAGGGTGACCAGCACCGCGCCACCCATGACCAGCATCAGCCCCATGTCCTGGAAGCGCAGGAAGCCCAGCACCACCTCGGGCCGGACCATGGTCGACAGCGAGAGGCCGAAACCGAACAGCGCGCCGCTGGCGAGCACGGCCAGGGCTTTCGCTGGGGTCATGGAAAAACCGCTCATGCGAAGCTCCCGACCAGATTGGCCACGAGAAAGGCGGTGGCCATGAAGGTCAGCACCGCGCCCAGAGAGGGCAGTTGCAGCGAGCCCAGACCGCAGATGCCGTGGCCAGAGGTGCAGCCGTTGCCCAGCCGGGCGCCGTAGCCGACCAGCACGCCCCCCAGCAGCAACTGCCAGGCCGGGATGTCGGTGGAGCCGGGCGCGCCGTCAGAAAAACCGAGCCACCAGACCAGCGCTCCCAGGACCAGGCCGGCGGCGTAGACCAGGCGCCAGACCCGCGAGTCGGTGAACCGCGCCTGCTGGAAGAACGGCCGCCGCACGACGAACGACCAGGTGGACGAGAACACCGTGCTCATGCCGCCCACCAGGCCGGTGCAGACGAACAGCAGGGCCACGCCCGCGCCGATCAGCAGTCCGCCAGCCAGGTAGTGGACCCAGCCCAGGGGGAACAGGGCGGCGAAGGAAGAAGCGACGGCGTCCATGGTGTGAATGAAATGAAAAAGCCCTGAGTCTTTCGAGTCAGGGCTTTGGGATTGGTGCCGGAGAGAGGAGTCGAACCCCCGACCTTCTCATTACGAATGAGCTGCTCTACCAACTGAGCTACACCGGCGAAGCCCGCAATTCTAGCAAAAACTCATTTCGCTGCTTCGGCCTCGAGATGGTAGGCGGTGATGCGCTCGACCTCGTTCTTCGAGCCCAGGATCACGCTCACACGTTCGTGCAGCTTGGTCGGGGTGATGTCCAGGATGCGGCCGCGACCGTTGGTGGCCGCGCCGCCTGCCTGTTCCACCAGCCAGCCCATGGGGTTGGCTTCGTACAGCAGGCGCAGCTTGCCCGGCTTGTCCGGTTCGCGCTTGTCCCAGGGGTACATGAAGACGCCGCCGCGGGTCAGGATGCGGTGCACGTCGGCCACCATCGAGGCGACCCAGCGCATGTTGAAGTCCTTGCCGCGCGGGCCTTCCTTGCCGGCCAGGCACTCGTCCACGTAGCGCTTCACCGGCGGCGCCCAGTGGCGCATGTTGCTCATGTTGATCGCGAACTCCTTGGTGTCGGCCGGGATCGTGACGTTTTCCTTGGTCAGAACGAACGAGCCCTGTTCGCGGTCCAGCGTGAACATGGCCACGCCGTCGCCCACGGTCAGCACCAGGGTGGTCTGCGGGCCGTAGACGCAGTAGCCGGCGGCCACCTGCTGGCTGCCCGGCTGCATGAAGTCGGCCTCGCTCACGCCCGGGCTGCCTTCGGGCTTCTTCATCACGCTGAAGATGGTGCCGATGGAGACGTTGACATCGATGTTGGAGGAGCCGTCCAGCGGGTCGAACATCAGCAGGTACTCGCCCTGCGGGTAGCGGTTGGGCACTAGGTAGATGCTGTCCATTTCCTCGCTGGCCATGGCCGCCAGGTGGCCGCCCCATTCGTTGGCCTCGATCAGCACCTCGTTGGCGATGATGTCCAGTTTCTTCTGGACCTCGCCCTGCACGTTTTCCGTGTCGGCCGAGCCCATGACCTCGCCCAGGTCGCCCTTGTTGACGGCCTGGCTGATGCGCTTGCAGGCGCGCGCGACCACTTCCAGCAGCAGGCGCAGGTCGCCGGGGATGTGGCCGTCGACGCGCTGCTGCTCGACGAGGTAGCGGGTGAGGGAGATGCGTTTCATGGGAGCTCCAGGGTTTTTTATTCGGCCAGGGCGCGGGTGACGACTTCGCGCACGTCGGCGCTCAGGTCGGATTTGGCGGCCACGCGGGCGATGGCCTCGCGGGCGGCGCTGCGGTAGGGTTCGGCCAGCTTCTTCCAGCGGTCCAGCGCACGCGCCAGGCGGGCGGCGACCTGGGGGTTGATGGCGTCGAGTTCGAGCACGCGCTCGCTCCAGAACACATAGCCCGCGGCGTCGCTGCGGTGGAAGCCCGCCGGGTTGGCACTGCAGAAGCTGAAGATCACGCTGCGCGCACGGTTGGGGTTCTTGAGGTTGAAGTCGGGGTGGGCCATCAGCTGGCGCACGGCGGGCAGCACGTTGCCGCCGCGGTCGGGCGCGCCGGCCTGCAGCGCGAACCACTTGTCGATCACAAGGGCCTCGTCCTTGAACAGCGCATGGAAGCGCGCCAGCGCCTCCTGCGCCAGCGGCTGACCGCTGACCACCAGGGCCGACAGCGCGTTGAAGCGGTCGGTCATGTTGCCGGCGTCCTTGAAGCGCTGGTAGGCCTTGCCGGGCCAGACCGTGTCGCGGGTTGCGCGGGCCGCGATGCACAGCATGGTCAGCGCCATGCCCGCCAGCGCGCGGCGGCCGCTGCTGACCGGGTCGGGCCGGTAAGCGCCGTTGTCCTTGTGCTGTTCGAACGCCCAGGCCCAGTCGGCCTGCAGCGCTTGGGCCAGCTGCTCGCGCATGGCTTCGCGCACCGTGTGGATGCGCTGCGGATCGACCACGTCCAGCTGTTCGGCAATATAGGTTTCGGCCGGCAGGGTGAGCACCAGCTCCTTGAGCGCGGCGTCCAGCGTGGGGTGGCGCAGCACGGCGCGCATCGCGTCGATGAAGGCGTCGTCCAGCGGCGCAGCGCCCACCGGGCCGTCGGCGCGCACGGCCTGCACCGCGCGGCGCAGGGCCAGCTGCTGGCCCGCTTCCCAGCGGTTGAAGGCGTCGCTGTCGTGCGCCAGCAGGTGCAGCAGCTGGTCGTCGGTCAGGCCATTGTCGATGATCACCGGGGCGGAGAAGCCGCGCAGCAGGGACGGCACCGGCTCGGCGTCGATGTCCTCGAAGACAAAGCTCTCGCTGGCCTGCGTGAGCACCAGCAGGCGGGTGCCACTGCTGGTTTGCGATTCGCCCTGCAGCCGCAGTGCCAGGTCCTGGCCCTGGGCGTCGATCAGGCCGAGCGCGACCGGGATCACGAACGGAAGCTTCTCGCTCTGGCCCGGCGTGGCCGGGCAGCTCTGGCTGAGCGTGAGGGTGTAGCGGCGTTCGGCGGCGTCGTAGCGGCCACTGGCCTGCAGCCGTGGCGTGCCCGACTGGCTGTACCAGCGCTTGCACGGCACGAGCTGGCGCGCCAGTTCGCTGTCGGGGTTGGCGTCGGCAATCGCCTGCGCGAAGTCGTCGCAAGTGACGGCCTGACCGTCGTGGCGCTGGAAGTACAGGTCCATGCCCTTGCGGAAGCCGTCGCGCCCCACCAGGGTCTGCATCATGCGCACGACCTCGGCACCCTTTTCATACACCGTGACGGTGTAGAAGTTGTTGATCTCGACGTACTGGTCGGGTCGCACCGGGTGGGCCACCGGGCCTGCGTCCTCGGGGAACTGCATGGTGCGCAGCACGCGCACGTCCTCGATGCGCTTGACCGCACGCGCCGAAGGCTCGGCGCACAGGTCCATGCTGAACTCCTGGTCGCGGAAGACCGTCAGGCCCTCCTTGAGCGAGAGCTGGAACCAGTCGCGGCAGGTGATGCGGTTGCCGGTCCAGTTGTGGAAGTACTCGTGGCCGACCACCGATTCGATGTTGGCGAAGTCGGTGTCGGTGGCGGTGGCGCTGTTGGCCAGAACGTACTTCGTGTTGAAGATGTTCAGGCCCTTGTTCTCCATCGCGCCCATATTGAAGTCGCTGGTGGCGACGATCATGAAACGCTCCAGGTCCAGCGGCAGGCCGAAGCGGGCTTCGTCCCAGATCACGCTGGAGATCAGCGAGTTCATGGCGTGCTCGGTCTTGTCCATGTCGCCCGGGCGCACGTAGACCTGCAACAGGTGTTCCTTGCCGGCGCGGCTGACGATGCGCTGTTCGCGGGCCACCAGGCGGCCGGCCACCAGGGCGAACAGGTAGGACGGCTTGCGGTGCGGGTCGACCCACTTCGCGAAGTGGCGGTTGTCGGGCAGTTCGCCCTGCTCGACGAGGTTGCCGTTGGACAGCAGGACCGGGTATTGGTCCTTGTCGGCGCGCAGCGTCACGGTGTAGCTGGCCATCACGTCGGGACGGTCCAGGAAGTAGGTGATGCGGCGAAAGCCCTCGGCCTCGCACTGGGTGAAGAAGTCGCCCTGGCTGAGGTACAGGCCCGAGAGCTGCGTGTTCTTCTCGGGCGAGCAGGTGGTGAAGATCTCCAGTTCGAAGGGCTCCGGTCCTTCGGGCAGGCTGCCCAGCACCAGGGCGTCGCCGTCCATCTTGAACGAGCAGCCGCCGCCATTGAGCACCACGCGCGCCAGGTTCAGCTCTTCGCCGTCCAGGCGCAGGGGCTGTGCCGGCACCTCGGTGTTGCGGCGCAGGACCATCTTGTTGAGCACGCGGGTCTTGGCCGGGTCGAGGTCGAACGTGAGCTCGATGCGGTCGATCCAGAACGGGGGCGGGGTGTAGTCTTCGCGACGGATCACCATCGCAGGGCCGGTGGCCTCACGCAGTTGCATGGACGGTCTCCAGAAAACGGTTGTGGATCAGGGTCTGGTAGTCGGGAACACGGGCCAGCACATGGGGTCCGTCGAGTTCGTCGGCGGCGTGCGAGCTGCAGATGCCCACGGCGCGCATGCCGGCACGGCGTGCGGCCTCGATGCCCAGCGGCGCGTCCTCGAACACGATGCAGTGTTCGGGCGCCACGCCGAGCCGGCGCGCCACCTCTAGGAAGATCGCGGGCTCGGGCTTGCCGGGCAGGCCTTCGTCACCCCCCACGGTGGGCAGGGTCTGGCCCAGCGCCAGGTGCCGGTAGGCGAAGGCCTGGTTGTGGCGGTCGCCGGCCGTGCCCACGCCCACCGCCAGACCGCGCGACTGCGCCAGGCCGAGGAAGGCCTTGAAGCCGGCGATCTCGGCGAACACGGGGGCGAACAGCTCGCGGTAGATGCCTTCCTTCTCGTCGACATAAGCCTGCGCCTGTTCGTGCGGAAGGCCTCCGAACAGCTCGACCATGCATTCGATGCCGGTGCGGCCAGTGGTGCGGCGCATCAGGTCGGCCACGTCGATGTCCAGGCCGCGGCGCTCGCAGAACGCGACCCAGCTCTTCTGGTGCCACGGCATCGAATCAATCATCGTGCCGTCCATGTCGAAGATCAGCGCGCCGACCATCACACGCCCTGCTTGAGCGAGGCTTCGATGAACGGGTCCAGGTCGCCGTCGAGCACCTTCTGGGTGGCCGAGATTTCAACGTTGGTGCGCAGGTCCTTGATGCGGCTGTTGTCCAGCACGTAGCTGCGGATCTGGTGGCCCCAGCCCACGTCGGTCTTGGTGTCTTCCAGCTTCTGCTGCTCTTCCATGCGCTTGCGCATCTCGTGGTCGTACAGGCGCGAGCGCAGGCGCTGCCAGGCGACGTCGCGGTTGCTGTGCTGGCTGCGGCCGTCCTGGCACTGCACCACGATGCCGGTCGGAATGTGCGTCAGGCGCACGGCCGAGTCGGTCTTGTTGATGTGCTGGCCACCCGCACCCGAGGCACGGAAGGTGTCCACCCGCACGTCGGCCGGGTTGATGTCGATCTGGATCGAGTCGTCGATCTCGGGATAGACGAACAGCGAGGCGAACGAGGTGTGGCGGCCGCCCGAGCTGTCGAACGGGCTCTTTCGCACCAGGCGATGCACGCCGGTTTCGGTGCGCAGCAGGCCGAAGGCGTACTCGCCCTCAATCTTGATGGTGGCGCTCTTGATGCCGGCGGTGTCGCCCGGAGTCTCGTCCTCGACCGTGGCCTTGAAGCCCTTGCGTTCGGCGTACTTGAGGTACTGGCGCAGCAGCATGCTGGCCCAGTCGCAGGCCTCGGTGCCACCGGCACCGGCCTGGATGTCCACAAAGCAGTTCAGCGGGTCGGCCGGGTTGTTGAACATGCGGCGGAATTCGAGCTTCTCGACCTCGGCCTGCACGTTCTTCGCTTCGCCTTCGATGGTCTCCAGCCCGGCGTCGTCGCCCTCGGCCTCGGACATCTCGAACAGCTCGGTGTTGTCGGCCAGTTCGCTGGTCAGGCGGTCGAGCACGACCACCACGTCTTCCAGCGATTTCTTTTCCTTGCCCAGCTCCTGGGCGCGTTTGGGGTTGTCCCAGACGGTGGGGTCTTCCAGCGCGCTGGTGACCTCCGACAATTTCAATGCCTTGGCATCGTAGTCAAAGATACCTCCGGAGCTCGACCACGCGTGCGCTGAGGTCGGCCAGTTGATTGCGGATGGCGTTGGTGCGTTCGGCTTCCATGGGGTGTTCTCGCTGTCGGTGGCGCGGGGCGGGCCCGCGAAACCCGCGATTTTCTCACGCCAGGAAGTTTTCGATCAGCTGTGCCAGTTCTTCCGGCTGGTCGTGGTGCAGCATGTGGCCCGCGTCGTCGATGTGGGCCTCGGTGAGGTGCGGCACGTGGCGCAGGCGCTCGCGGTACTGTTCCAGCGTGAACCGGCCCTTCCACCACTGGCCCAGGCTGTCGTCGCTGGCCGTCACCGAGAGCACCGGCGCGCTGATCCGCTCGTACAGGGCCAGCGCCTCGGGCACCTGGTAGAGGTGCGCGTTGACCACCTTGTGCGCCGCGTCGCCCAGGATCGTCCAGCGGCCCTGGGCGTCCGGCGCGGCCCACTGGCGGGCCAGCCAGCCGGCCTTGTCCTCTGTCAGGCGCGGGTTGGTCTTCATCAGCCGCCGCGCCACACCCTCGGCGCTGTCGTAGGGCTTGAGGTCCATCTCGCCGCGGTGCAGCACCTTGAGCTCGTCGATCCACTGGGCATAGCGGCCCGGGGCCTGGGCGGGGCGGGTTTCGGGCATGCCGAAGCCTTCGAGGTTGACCAGGCGCCGGATACGCTCGGGCCGCACGCCCGCGTACATCATGGCGACGTTGCCGCCCATGCTGTGGCCGACCAGATCCACCGACTGGCCAGGCGCGAGCGCGTCGAGCAGAAAGTCCAGGTCGGCCAGGTAGTCGGGGAACCAGAAGTTGTCGGCCGGCGGTCCGTCGCCGATGCCCGATTTCGTGAGACCGTAGCCGCGCCAGTCGGGCGCCACGATCCAGCGCGGCGTGCGCAGCGCGTCCACCATGAACTGCCACGAGGCCGCCACGTCCATCCAGCCGTGCACCAGCACCAGCGGCGGTTCCCCGGTCACCGGCGTGCCCCATTCGCGCACGTGGTAGGACAGGTGGCGCACGGGCACGAAGCGGCTGCGGGAGGCGTTCAGGGCTTGATACATTCGATCCATCATAAGGAACGACACGGAGACACGCGATGCGCCAGCGTCAACACAGCGACACCCCCAAACCGCGGCCGCAGGCCGATGGCTACGCCGATCTGCACCGGCGCTTTGGCTGGAAGGTGCCGCGCCACTTCAACATGGCCGAGGTGTGTTCGCGCCGCTGGGCGGCCAACCCGGACACAGCCTCGCAGACGGCGGTGATTGCTTGCTCCGCCGACCGCGAGGACCGCTACCACGGCTACGCCGAGCTGCAGGCGCAGGCCAACCGGCTGTCGAATGCGCTCGCCGCTCTGGGCGTGCGGCGTGGCGACCGCGTGGCCATCGTGTTGCCGCAGCGCTTCGAGACCGCTGTGGCCTACATGGCGGTGCTGCAGATGGGCGCGGTCGGCATGCCGCTGTCGCAGCTGTTCGGGCCCGAGGCGCTGGAGTTCCGCCTGCACGACAGCGAGGCGGTGGTAGCCATCTGCGACGCGAGCACCCTGCCGGCGCTGCAAGCGGTGGCGGCCCAGTGCCCGCTGCTTGGCCACGTGATCGCGGTGGACGCCGCGGCGCCCGGTGTGCTCGACTGGTCGGCGGTGCTGGCGCAGGAGCCTGCGAAGTTCGACCTGGTGAACACGCTGGCGGACGAGGCGGCGGTGCTGATCTACACCAGCGGCACCACCGGCAACCCCAAGGGCGCGCTGATTCCGCACCGCGCGCTGATCGGCGACCTGACGGGTTTCGTCTGCAGCCAGAACTGGTTCGGCTTCGACCCGTTCGACGCATCGGCGAATTCGCAGGCGGTGTTCTGGTCGCCCGCCGACTGGGCCTGGACCGGTGGCCTGATGGACGCGCTGCTGCCCACGCTGTACTTCGGCCGGCCCATCGTCGGCTTCAACGGCCGCTTCGCGCCGCAGACCGCGTTCGAGCTGATGCAGCGCCACGGCGTCACCCACACCTTCCTCTTCCCCACCGCGCTCAAGGCCATGATGAAAGCCTTCCCGACGCCGCGCGAACAGTTCACGCTGAAGCTCGAAGCCATCATGAGTGCGGGCGAGGCGGTGGGCGACGCGGTGTTCGCCTACTGCCGCGAGCAGCTGGGCGTGACCGTCAACGAGATGTTCGGCCAGACCGAGATCAACTACATCGTCGGCAACTGCGCGCGCCTGTACCCCGCGAAGCCGGGCAGCATGGGCAAGGGCTACCCGGGCCACCGCGTGGCGGTGATCGACGAGGAGGGCCGCGAGTGCCCGGTCGGCGTGCCTGGCGATGTGGCGGTGCACCGGCTCGACATCCATGGCGACCCGGACCCGATCTTCTTTCTGGGCTACTGGAAGAACGATGCCGCCACAAAGGCCAAGTTCACTGGGGAAGAGACCAACTCATGGTGCCGCACCGGCGACCTTGCGGTGCGCGACGCCGACGGCTACCTCTGGTACCAGGGCCGAAGCGACGACGTGTTCAAGGCTGCGGGCTACCGTATCGGCCCCAGCGAGATCGAGAACTGTCTGGTCAAGCATCCCGCCGTGGCCAATGCCGCGGTGGTGCCCAAGCCCGATGCCGAGCGCGGTGCGGTCGTCAAGGCCTACGTGGTGCTGACCCCGGGCACCACCGGAGACGAGCCGCTGATTGCCAGCCTGCAGGCCCACGTCAAGGGCAAGCTCGCGCCCTACGAGTACCCCAAGGAGATCGAATTCGTCGACGCCCTGCCCATGACCACCACCGGCAAGGTGCAGCGCCGCGTGCTGCGCCTGCAGGAGGAGGAACGCGCGCGGGAACGTGCAGGACAGCGTGGGCTTTGATTCGCTTCTAAACTCGCCGGCTGTCTCGCGTTTCCATCCTTTCCAGAACCATTCATGAAACACGTCACCCTCGGCCAGAGCGGCCTGTCTGTCACCCCCATCTGCCTGGGCACCATGACCTTCGGCGAGCAGGTGAACGAGGCCGATGCCCACGCCATCCTCGACCGCTCGCTCGCCCGCGGCGTCAACTTCATCGACGCCGCCGAGATGTACTCGGTGCCGGCCAGGGCCGAGACCTGCGGCTCCACCGAAACCATCATCGGGAACTGGTTCGCGAAGAACCCCGGCGCCCGGAAGAAGGTGGTGCTGGCCACCAAGGTGGCCGGTCCGGCGCGCGGCATGCCCTGGATACGCGGCGAAGTCAGCAAGGCCGGGATCATCGAAGCCTGCGAGGGCAGCCTCAAGCGCCTGCAGACCGACGTGATCGACCTCTACCAGATCCACTGGCCCGCGCGCAATACGCCGGTGTTCGGTGCGATCTACTTCGACGCGGCCAAGGACAAAGCCATGCCGTCCATCGAGGTGCAGCTTGAAGCGCTGGCCGAGCTGGTCAAGGCCGGCAAGGTGCGCGCCATCGGCCTGTCCAACGAGTCGCCCTACGGCGTACACGAGTTCGTGCGCATCGCCGAGCAGATGGGCCTGCCGCGCGTGGCGACGGTGCAGAACCCGTATTGCCTGATCAACCGCGCCTACGAGAACGGGCTGGACGAAACCTGCCACCGCCTGGGCGTGTCGCTGCTGGCGTACTCGCCGCTGGGTTTCGGTCTGCTGACCGGCAAGTACGACGAGACCGGTCTGGTCGGCGATCAAGGCCGCATGGCGCTGTACGACAGCATGAAGGCGCAGCGCTGGGGCCGGCCTGAGGCGCTGGTCGCCGCGAAACGCTACAACGCGCTGGCGCGCGAACACGGCCTGACGCCGGCCCAGCTGGCGCTGGCCTTCTGCTACCACCACCCCAAGGTGGCCAGCACCATCATCGGCGTGACCTCGATGGCGCAGCTGGAGCAGTGCCTGGACGCGTGGGATACGACGCTGTCGCCTGAGCTGATCAAGGCCATCGACGCGATCCGCTGGGAGTTGCGCGACCCGGCCCAGTGATGGCGAAGAAGAGTCACGTCAGCGAAACGCCCGCCACCGCCTGGCTCAAGGCGCATGGCGTGGTGTTCACCGAGCATCCTTACGAGTACCCGGAGCACGGCGGCGCGCAGCACAGTGCGGCGGTGCTGGGTTTCGACCCGTTCGCGGTGGTCAAGACGCTGATCATGCAGGACGAGGCGGCGAAGCCGCTGGCCATCCTGATGCACGGCAACCGCACCGTCTCCACCAAGAACCTGGCGCGGCAGATCGGCGCCAAGTCGGTCGAGCCCTGCAAGCCCGAGGTGGCCAACCGCCACAGTGGCTACCTGGTGGGCGGTACCTCGCCGTTCGGCCTGAAGCGCGACATGCCGGTCTTCGTCGAGTCGACCGTGCTCGAGTTGCCGAAGATCTGGATCAACGGCGGTCGGCGTGGCTTTCTGGTCGGCATCGATCCCGCCGTGCTCGCGGGGCCGCTGGGCGCGAAGCCGGTGCAGTGCGCGCTGGCAGAATAGTCGCCCGCGCCGCCGCCGTGCGGCGTCAACAAGGACGTCGAACGTGGAATTCCTGACCCCCGCCATCGCCACCGTCGTGGCCTACCTGATCGGATCGCTGTCGTTTGCCGTGGTCGTCAGCCGCCTTATGGGGCTGCAAGACCCCCGCACCTATGGCAGCAAGAACCCTGGCGCCACCAACGTGCTGCGCTCGGGCAGCAAGAAGGCGGCCATCCTCACGCTGCTGCTGGACGCGCTCAAGGGCTGGGTGCCGGTGGTGGCCGTGAAATGGTGGGGCGAGGCCTGGGGCCTGGGCGATGGCACGGTAGCCCTGGTCGGGCTGGCGGCCTTCCTGGGCCACCTCTGGCCGGTGTTCTTCCGTTTCGTGGGCGGCAAGGGCGTGGCCACCGCGGCCGGCGTGATCATCGGCTTCAACCCCTGGCTGGGGCTGGCATCGCTGCTGACCTGGGTGATCGTGGCCTATGCGTTCCGCTATTCGTCGCTGGCGTCCATGGTCACAGCCATCTTCGCGCCCGCGTTCTTCCTGTTCGGCAACCACGTGGCCTGGACCGCCCCGTCGACCCAGGTGCTGGCGCTGGCAGTCATGGCTCTGCTGCTGATCTGGCGGCACGCGGAGAACATCAACCGCCTGCTTGCAGGCAAGGAAAGCAAGCTGGGAGCCAAGAAATCATGAGCCACGACACCACCCGAGACATTCAGCGCCACGGCATGGCCGCGCGCTACAGCGAAGCGGCCGTGTTCAACGGCGTGGTCTATCTCGCCGGCATGGTGCCGGAATGCGAGGCCACCGACATCCGCAGCCAGACCGCCGACGTGCTGGCACAGGTCGAGCAACGGCTCAAGGAAGCAGGCAGCGACAAGTCGCGCATCCTGCGCACGCAGATCTACCTGACCGACATCCGCGAGATCGGGGTCATGAACGAGGTCTGGGACGCCTGGGTGGTGCCGGGCACCGCGCCACCGCGGGCGACGGTGCAGGCCGCGCTGGCCGATCCGGCCTGGAAGATCGAGATCGTCGTGACCGCTGCGCAGGTCTAGAAACGTTTCTCCAGCGTCAGCTGGTCGTTGTTCTTCTGCATCTGGAAGCGGTTGAGAAAGCTGTTGCCCAGCAGCACGAAGGGCATGGGCTGTGGCGAGACCACGGCGTCCACGTCGTAGGCCACGACATCGCCCACCCGCACCGAGGCCAGACGGATCAGGTAGCCGGTGGACAGGCCATTGGCGGTGCTCATCTGGATGCGCCGCCCGTGGTCGTACTTCAGGTTGATGCGCTGCGCCTCAGCGGCCCCCAGGGCCACCGTGGTGGCGCCCGTGTCCACCATGAACTTCACCGACTTGCCGTTGATCTGGCCGTCGGGGAGAAAGTGGCCGCTGGAGTCGGCGGTCAGCACGATGCGCTGCCCCCCGCCGTCCGAGCGCCCTTTGCCCACGCTCACCGGTGCCGCGCCCACCTGCAGCACATGCCGCTGCCCCTGGATGTCCACAGTGGCCGAGTCGCCGTCCACCGACAGCAGCTTCACGCCCTGGTGGGTCTGTCCCGCAGCCAGGAACTTCGGTGCAGCGCCGTCGACCACGAGCAAGGCCTTCTGCCCGGACACGCCAGACAGTGCCACCTGTGGAGAGGTCTGGGCAATTGCCTGACCCGCGAGCAGGGCCAGGAGCAGGGCGGTCGACACGGCGTGAAAGGCTGGCTTCATCGACATGTGTCCCTGTGAGGTGTGTGTCACCGGCCGCTGCCGACCGCCGAATAGATGTCGGTGTGGCGGTTGTTCAGGAAGGAGCGAAGCTTGACAGGCGCGCTCTTGCAGTTGTCGGTGTTGCGCGCTGCATCGTTGCCGGCCCGCGTTTGAAGGGACTGCTCCAGCAAGGCAACGATGTCACTGACGCCATCGGTGCGCTCGCGCGTGGTGGTGTACTTCTCGATCAGCCGGTCGGCGGTGCCGATCACGACCGCGTGCTGCTGGCGCCACTCGCTGTAGACCTGCTCGATGCCGGCCACATGCGTGGCTGCGTTGGTCTTGCAGAACTCGATGCCTTTGCGCATGCCCAGATCAAGCCCCGCGATCTTGAGCGCCGCCATCAGGCGGTCCTTTTCCTCGGGGGTCTTGAAGCGCTTGTCCAGAGGCTGGGTCAAATCGACTGGGGCGCTGTTGCCAGCCTTCGGCGCCTGCAGCGGCTGGCTGCCGGGACCACATTCGCTGTCCTGGAAAACCGTGGTGCCATCCGGGCCCTTGCACTTGAACACGCCGGCGATGGCCGGACCGCCGAGCACAAGTTGGAGCGCCAGGACCAGCGCCGGGACAGGACGGAAGAGGCTGCGCATGGGACGAGGGTGCCGGTGCCGCTCAGTCGCGGAAGTTGTTGAAGCCCAGCGGCAGTTCCTTGAGCTCACTGCGGATCAGGGCCATCGCAGCCTGCAGGTCGTCGCGCTTGGCGCCGGTCACGCGCACCGCGTCGCCCTGGATCGCGGCCTGCACCTTCATCTTGCTGTTCTTGATGGTCTGCTGGATCTTCTTGGCGTCTTCGCTGGCGATGCCATTGCGCACCTTGATGACCTGCTTGACTTTGTCACCGCCGATCTTCTCGACCTTGCCGATGTCCAGGAAGCGCACGTCGACGTTGCGCTTGGTCATCTTGTTGCGCAGGATGTCCTCAACCTGCTGGAGCTGGAAGTCGGCGTCGCCGAACAAGGTGATTTCCTTGTCCTTCTCCTTGAGCTCGATGCCGGCGCTGGTGCCCTTGAAATCGAAGCGCGTGCCAATCTCCTTGGCCACCTGGTCGACCGCGTTTTTCACTTCCACGAAATCGGCTTCAAGAACGGTGTCGAAAGAGGGCATGAGTGGTACTCCCGGATGCGTGAATGAGACAATCCGTGGATGTTAGTCGAGAACAATGTCGCCCTCCAGCCGATGAACACCTTCGGCATCGCCGCGCGTGCGCAACGCCTCGTTCGTCTGCGCTCCGTCGATGACCTGCTGGGTCTCATGGCCAGTGCCGACTGGCAGCAGCCGTCGGCGGAACACCCGGTGTTCGTTCTGGGCGGCGGGAGCAACCTGGTGCTGACCGGCGACCTCAAGGCCCTGGTGCTCAAGGTGGAGATTGGTGGGCGGCGGCTGGTCGAAGAAACGGACAAGGGCTGGCTGGTGGAGGCCGGCGGCGGAGAGGGCTGGCACGACTTCGTGCACTGGACGCTGGAGCAGGGCTGGCCGGGGCTGGAGAACATGGCGCTGATCCCGGGGACGGTGGGGGCCGCGCCGGTGCAGAACATTGGCGCCTATGGCGTCGAGCTGCAGGACCGGTTCCACTCGCTGGACGCGATGGACCTGGAGACCGGGCGGATGTTTTCGCTGGATGCGGCCCAGTGCGGTTTCGGTTACCGCGATTCGGTGTTCAAACACGCGCCCTCTGACGAGCGCAGCTTGGGACTGAAAGGCCGGGCACTCATCGCACGGGTGCGCTTCTGGTTGCCCAAACCCTGGAAGCCGGTGCTGGGCTACCTGGACCTGGAACGCAAGATGGACGAGACGGGCATCCGCCAGCCCGATGCGCGCCAGATCTTCGACTGGGTGGTCGCCATCCGCCGCGCCAAGCTGCCCGACCCGGCCGTCATCGGTAACGCCGGCAGCTTCTTCAAGAACCCGACGGTGACGCCCGAGCAGTGTGCCGACATCATCGCGCGCGATCCGAAAGTGGTGCACTACCCTATGGACGACGGCAGCATCAAGCTGGCCGCCGGCTGGCTGATCGACGCCTGCGGCTGGAAGGGCAAGACCATGGGCCATGCGGGGGTGTACGAGAAGCAGGCGCTGGTGCTGGTCAACAAGGGCGACGCCGAGCATCCCTGCACCGGCGGCGAGGTGATGACCCTGGCCAAGGCCATCCAGACCAGTGTCTACGAGCGCTTTGGCATCCGGCTGGAGCCGGAGCCGGTCGTCATCTGACGCCAAGCGAAAGCGGCGCAACACCCGGGTGGGCGCTGCGCCGCTCATGTCCCCCGGTGGCCTGCGGCCACCTCCTCCTTTACTTCGCTCTGCAGCACCCACCCGGGCGCCGCACCGCTTTCACTTCCCGCCTTCGAGCTTGAAGATCTCGGACGTGCCATCGCCCATCGACAGCAGGCCGGTGTGGGCGTAGATGCCCAGCTTGGCTCGCGTGTCGGTGATGTCCAGGTTGCGCATGGTCAGCTGGCCGATACGGTCCAGCGGACTGAACGGGGCGTCCTCCACCTTCTCCATCGACAGACGCTCGGGCGCATAGGTCAGGTTGGGCGACTCGGTGTTGAGGATGGAGTAGTCGTTGCCGCGGCGCAGTTCCAGCGTCACTTCGCCGGTCACGGCGCGGGCCACCCAGCGCTGGGCGGTTTCGCGCAGCATGATGGACTGCGGGTCGAACCAGCGGCCCTGGTACAGCAGACGACCGAGCTTGAGGCCGTTGATGCGGTACTGCTCAATCGTGTCTTCGTTGTGGATGCCGGTGACCAGTCGCTCGTAGGCGATGTGCAGCAGCGCCATGCCGGGGGCTTCGTAGATGCCGCGGCTCTTGGCTTCGATGATGCGGTTCTCGATCTGGTCGCTCATGCCCAGGCCGTGGCGGCCACCGATCTCGTTGGCCCTGAGGAACAGCTCGACCGGCGAGGCGAAGGTCTGGCCGTTGAGGGCGACCGGCTGGCCTTCCTCGAAGCGGATCGTGACTTCCTCGGCCTTGACTTCGACCTCGGGCTTCCAGAACGCCACGCCCATGATGGGGTTGACGATGCGGATACCGGAGTTCAGGTGTTCCAGGTCCTTGGCTTCGTGCGTTGCACCGAGCATGTTGCTGTCGGTGCTGTAGGCCTTCTCGACCGACATCTTGTAGTCGAAGCCGTTGGCGATCAGGAACTCGCTCATTTCCTTGCGGCCGCCCAGCTCGTCGATGAAACGCTGGTCCAGCCAGGGCTTGTAGATCTTCAGGCTCGGGTTGGTCAGCAGGCCGTAGCGGTAGAAACGCTCGATGTCGTTGCCCTTGAAGGTCGAGCCGTCGCCCCAGATGTGGACGTCGTCTTCCTTCATGGCGGCCACCAGCATGGTGCCGGTCACCGCGCGGCCCAGCGGGGTGGTGTTGAAGTAGGTGATGCCGCCAGTGCTGATGTGGAAGGCGCCGCACTGGATGGCGGCAATGCCTTCGTGCGCCAGCTGCAGGCGGCAGTCCACCAGGCGGGCTTTTTCAGCGCCGTAGGCCATGGCCTTGCGCGGGATCTCTTCGTAGTCGCTCTCGTCGGGCTGGCCGAGGTTGGCGGTGTAGGCGTAGGGCAGGGCGCCCTTCTGCTTCATCCACAGCAGGGCGGCGGAGGTGTCCAGGCCGCCGGAGAAGGCGATGCCGACTTTCTGCTGGGCGGGCAGGTTCTGAAGAATGGTGGCCATGTGTGTGCTCTCTTGGGGATCGGCTGCGGATCAACCGAAATGGCAGATGTAGTGGTAGGTCTCGGTCACGCGAATCTCGAAGCTGCTGTTGCCGGGCACGCTGAACCTGTCGCCCGGGCCGGACTTGATCCAGGCGTCGGTGCCGGCCAGCTTGTATTCGCAGCCACCGGCCACGCATTCCATGATCTCGGGCGCGCCGGTGTTGAAGGTCAGGGTGGCGGGCAACACCACGCCGACCGACTTCTTGGTGCCGTCGGGAAAGGTGATGCCATGGCTGACGCACTTGCCGTCGAAGTAGACATTGGCCTGGGTGGTGACGGCAACGCCGTCGATGCGCGAGGTGGTCATGAGGAAGATCCGGAAAAAGAAACGGGCGCCGAACGGCGCCCGGGCAACCCGCGATTTTAGTGGACCGCGCTCAGCACGCCTGCCGTGTCGCCGGCTGGACGAATCAGCCGGTATTCTGTCCAGCTCGCCCCAACCAAGGCACCAGCGCATGAACAACACCATCGTGATCATCGGCTCCGGCCACATGGGCGCCGGCATTGCCGCCATCTTCAGTGCCGCTGGCCACCCCGTGGTGCTGCTCGGCCGCGATGTGCCCAAACTGCAAACGCGCTTGCCTGTCATCGACGCATTGGCCGTCACACTGCCAGCGGCCCAGCCGTCTGGCTCTTTGGTGGCCGCCGATGTAGCCACCTGGAACGACTGGGACGGCGTGGCACTGGTCATCGAAACCATCAGCGAAGACCTGGCCGCCAAGCGCGCCCTGTTGGCCGAACTCGACCACCGCGTGCCATCGCACATCCCCATCGGCAGCAACAGCTCCGGGCATGGCATCGACGAGATGACTGAAGGTCTGGGCAGCACCGAGCGCATGCTCAACGTGCACTATTCCATGCCCGCGCACATCGTGCCCATGGTGGAAGTGGCACTGGGTTCCAGGACGAGCCTGCCGCTGGCCGAAGGCGTGTGCCGCCTCATCCAGGCCACCGGCAAGAAGACCACGCTCATCAAGCAGTACATCCCCGGCCTGCTCATCACGCGCCTGCAACATGCGCTGATGCGCGAAGCCCTGTCGCTGGTGGACCAGGGCATCGTCACCCCGCAAGACATCGACGACGCGGTTCGCTTCGGCTTCGGTTTCCGCTTCGCCGCGCTCGGCCCCATGGCGCAGAAGGAAATGTCCGGCTGGGACACCCACGTCGCCTCCGGCGCGTCGGTCTACCCCAGCCTGTCCAACATCGACACGCCGCCGGCCTGCGTGGCTGATCTCGTGAAACAGGGGCGCACCGGCATGAAGAGCGGGGCGGGGTTTGCGGACTGGACGCCGGAGGAAGTCTCGGCGTTCAAGCGGCGGTACGAAGAGCGCCTGCAGGCGGCGTTTGCTGTGTTGTCGGTCGCGCCGGATTGAGGGCGCCCGAACAGTTGTTCGGCGAAAATTTGGTGTGTTTCTGAAAACCGACCGCATTAAAGTCGAGTTTTCGCGGCGCGACAAAAGACATCTACAGGGGGGTGTATGACAGCTACAAAAAACATACTGGAACTGGATCTCAGCACCAAGTTGCAGATCACGATTAACAACGAGCGCCCCATCGTTCTTGTTGATCTGACGATGGCGTTGCTGGGCGTCAGTCAGCAGTTTGAGAGATTCATTGAGTCGGAGACAGATGAACAGCATCAGCTTGGCAGCGAGCTCTACATCAAGGAGGTTCGTTCAGGGTCGGTGATCGTTGAACTCGTTGCTCAGGTTGCACCAGTAGTCCCGTTGCTCTGGGCGGGAGGGAGTCTCAAAGAGTGGGTTGACTATGCAAAGTCCACCCTCGAATGGTTGACAGGGAAGCTCAAAGATCCGCCGAAGGAGGTTAGCAAGCAGGACTTGAAGCAGTGGCACAACATTCTCGAACCTGTTGCTAAGGACAACGGGTCACAAATGAACTTTTCCGTCTCAGACGGAGGTGTGGTCATCAACCAGTACTTCGTGAACTCTGTTGAAGCCAACGCAGCGCAGAACCGTATCTCGCGCGAGCTTGAGAGGATGGAGGAGCCTGACGATCATGTGCAGCGCAAACGAGTCATGACCTGGCATCAAACACGATTTGTTGAAGATCCTCTGTCGGGGGACAAAGCGGTGATCGAGAGCATCTCGAAAAGGCCGATCAAGGTTTTGTTTGAAAACAATGCAGTTAAACGAGCCATGCTCAATGGCGATCCACGTCTTGGAAAACCGTGGCACGAGCTCGCTTACGTGGTTGACGTTCGTGTGCAAACGATAAACGGTGTTCCCAAGGCCTACACGATCCTCGACTTGCACGAGGAAGAAACGTTTGACCCGGCAGAGTAAGTTATGCAGGAGTTTATTTTTACCGTTCGGGTGATGGGATCATTGCTCTTGGGTTCGGGTGCTGCGGTGTGTATTTACTTTGGCCTTTTTGGGCTCATTGGTCGACTGGTTGGTCCAAGTTTGGGATTGGTTTTTTTTGCAGCACCAATCAGTTTGGTTGCCGCCATTTACCTTGCCGGAAAAACGGCAGGGTTTTTTTGGAGGGCATGTGACTTGTGGGAGCGCCGACTTTCAGAGAGAAAGTCGGTTTTGTAGGTTGCAAAGGCGTTCGTCCTTTGGGGATCGACCGCCTTGGGGCAATCACGCGCTGCGCGCGCGCCCTCCTTTTTCCGCCCAAGTCCGCGTCCACCGCACCTGCATCTTCCTCATCACGCCCAGCATCAGCAGCGAGAACACGGCCAGCACGATGAAGCCGGTGAGGAAGCTGTCGGTGTTCTGTTTGGACTGGCCCATGAGCATGGGCACCAGGCCGCCGCCGAGGGCGCCGATCTCGCCGATCATGGAGCCGGCCACGGCGGTGGAGGTGGGCCAGCGCAGCGGCACCAGCTGAAACAGCGCACCGTTGCCGGCGCCCAGCGCGGCAAAGCAGACGATGAGCAGCAGCGTGGTGAGCACGATGGACTGGGACGACAGGCCCACGCCCACCAGCGCCACGGCCACCACCACCAGCACCACGGTCAGGGTGTTGACACCACCCCAGTGGTCCGAAATCCAGCCGCCGAACACGCGCACTGCGGCGCCCATGAAGGCGGCGAGCATGGTGAGCTGGCCGGCCTGCACCTTGCTCACGCCGAACTGGTCGTAGTAGTAGGTGGGCAGAAAGGTGGTGATGCCGATGAAGCCACCGAAGGTGACGACGTAGATCAGGCTGAACACCCAGCCGTCTTTTTCCAGCAGGCAGGCCAGGTGGTCCTTGAGGTTGGCGTGTTCGTCGCGGTCGGGCGGCTCCTTGGCCATGAACAGCACCACCAGCATGGGCACGAAGGAGGCGAGGGCGGCGAAGCCGTACACCGTCTGCCAGCCGAACTTCTGCGCCAGCGGTGGTGCGAGCAGCGCGGCCACGGCCGTGCCCACGTTGCCCGCACCGACCAGGCCCATGGCCAGGCCTTTGTACTTGGGCGGGTACCAGCCCGCACCCAGCGACATGGCGACGCCGAAGCTGGCACCGGCCACGCCGAGCAACAGGGCCATCTTCAGCAGGTCGTCGTAGCTGTGCACGAAGAAGTAGCCGAAGGCCATGGTCAGGGTGATCAGGCTCAGCTCGACCAGCGTGGCGGTCTTGCGGCCCACGTACTGCGCCAGCAGGCCCAGGGGGAAACGCATGATGGCGCCGGCCACGATGGGGATGGACAGCAGCAGGCCCTTCTGTGCGGCGGTGAGGTTGAACTCCTCGCTGATGAAGGGCGCCATGGCGCCGTTCATCACCCAGATGACGAAGGAGAACATCAGGTAGAAGAAGGCGGCGAACAGCGTGGGCGTGTGGCCACTTTGGAGGAACGAGCGGAATCCGGCCATGGTGGTGGTCTGGTGTGGGCAGTCGGGGAAGGAAATCACTGCATCCGCGGGTCGCCGGCGCTGGCGTGTGCGGAAGCGGTGGTGCCGGGCAGCCGCTGGCGCGGCGGGCACTGAGGGGGAAGGCCTTCGTCAGCCTTCGACGTGGGGTCTTGCAAGCTCTGTGCCCGCGGCTGCCCCGACCCGATGCACCAGACTGGTGAGATTGGCGCAGACAAAAGGGGCATGCGCCGCCGCATGCCCCTTCTTGGTCACTTGCCAAACGCCGCCGCGGCGCTACGCCATGCGCATGTCGAAGGCGTTCAGGGTCATGGCCACCAGGCTGTAGTAGCCCACGATGCCGACCAGCTCGACCATGCCGCGCACACCCAGTTCGCGCACGCCTTCTTCATAGGGACCGTCACCGATGCGGTTGCTCTCCAGCAGCTCCTCCGCCAGGGCGTGGATCATCTCCAGCCTTGCGGTGGCCAGGCGCACCGGACGCTGTTCGCGGATGGCCGCGATCTGGTCGGCCGACAGGCCCGCCTGCTCGGCGATGGGCTCGTGGATCTGCTGTTCACCGATGCAGCGGAAGCGGGCCGCCACGATCAGGATCAGCATCTCGGATTCCACCAGCGCGAACCCGGTCTGGTAGCGGCAGAAAGCGCCGAGCTTCTCGGCGTGCGAGGCGAGCTCGGGGCTGTGCATCCAGGCCAGGAACGGGCCACTGAGGTTGCCGCGGGTGGCCATGATGGACTGGTACACCGCCTGCTGCGGAGGGTCCAGCCGGTTAACGTCCGGCAGGGGAAGGCGTGATTTCATGCGTCAGGTGGTGGAGGCGGTGAAGTTGAACGATTTGACGATGGGGCGCCACTTGTCGAGGTCGGCCTTGAGCCGGGTGGCGAGGTCGCCGGGGATTGTCCACCGCAGCTCCAGGCCGCGTTCCTCCATGGCCTTGATCAGCGCCGGGTTGGCCAGGGCCGACTTGAGCGCGGCGTTCAGCGCCTCCACCCGCGCAGGCGGTGTGCCGGCCGGGAGGAAGAAGCCGAACCAGTCGTCGAGCACGACCTCCTTGAAGCCCTGTTCCAGAAACGTGGCCACCGTGGGGGCAAAGCGGCTGCGCTTCTCGCCGGTGGTGGCCAGCAGGCGGCACTTGCCACCGGCCACGAAGGGGAGGAAGTCGCCCAGGGGCGCGCACACCGCAGCGATCTGGCCACCGACCATGTCCTGGATCGCAGGCAGGGTGCCGCGAAAGGGCACGTGGGTGAGCTCAGCGCCGGCCGAGCGGGCGGCCATGCTGCCGGCGAAGTGCGGCGTGGAGCCCGCGGCGGGGGAACCGAAATTGGCCGCGCCGGGGTTCTGCTTGCACCACTTGAAGAAGTCGGCCATGGTGGTGACGCTGGCCGGCACCATGGGGCCGACCGCGAACGCCAGGTCGAACACCCCGCCCATGGACACCGGAACGAAGTCGGCCACCGGGTCGTAGGGCAGCTTGGGGTAGGTGTGGGGAAAGATGCCCATCATGGGCATGGGCGTCATCAGGATGGTGTTGCCGTCCGCGGCGGCGGCCTTCACCGTGGACACGGCGATCTGGCTGGCAGCCCCCACCTTGTTCTCGACCAGCACGGTGCGCGCATAGCCCGGCGCGATGGCTTCGGCCACCCGTCGCGCGAACAAGTCGACCAGGGTGCCGGGCGGTGGGCCGACGACGATCTTCGCCAGCTCCGACGGCGCTGCGGCGCCCTGCGCCCGCGCCCAGGGCAGGCCACTGGCCGAAGCCAGTGCGGCCGCGCTCAGCTGCAGGCAGCGTCGGCGGGAAAAGGTGTGAGGCTGTGTCATGGTGGTCTCCGTTGGCATTGTGGTGAAACAGGGGCTACAGCGATTGCGAGAGAAAGGCGCCCACGGTTTCCGTGAACGCCAGGGGGCATTGCACGTTGCCGATGTGGCCGGTCTCGGGCAACGTGGCCAGCGTGGCGGCGGGCAGGCGCTCGGCCATCAGCCGGGCCAGAGACGGCGGGGCGGCCGCGTCCAGCTCGCCGGCCACCACCAGGGTGGGGGCGGTGATGCGGTGCAACCGGTCCAGGTGGTCCAGCCGCTGGATGGCGCCGATGGCCGCGGCGTAGCCGGCGAGCGGGGTGGAGGCGATCTGTGCCGCAACCCATTGAAGCGTCATGGGTGCCGACGCCGAGAAGGCTGGCGGGAACCAGCGCCCCAGGATGGACGGCACCTGGGCCGCCATGCCTTCGTCGTTGGCCTGCTGCAGGCGGGAGGCCCAGAGGTCTCGGACGGCGGGTTCGGTGCGGGCGCTGGTGTGCGCCAGCACCAGCGCGCGGGTGCGTTCGGGCCAGGCCAGCGCAAAGGCCTGCGCGACCATGCCGCCCAGCGAGAGCCCGACGAGAGCCGCCTGGTCCACGCCCAGGGAGTCCAGCACCTGCCGGACTTCCGCGGCGTACTCATGCAGGGTGGTCACCTCGGGCAGCACCGGGCTGCGCCCGTGGCCGGGCAGATCGACGCAGACCACCTGGAAACGGCTGGACCACGCGGGCAGCTGCGGTCGCCAGAGGGCGCTGTGGGTTGCCAGGGGGTGCAGCAGCACGACCACGGGCGCGCCGTCGGGCCCGTGCACGCTGTGGAACAGGCGGGCGGTGCTCACTCGACCGCCCCGGTGCGCCAGCGGCCCAATCCGATGCCGGTGTACCAGGCCGGCACGGCCTTGTAGTACAGCGTGTCGAAAGCGGCGCCGTCGGCCACGCCGTGCGCGATCAGCCAGGTGCGCACTTCTTCTGCGCCGTTGCCCGCCGCGTGCACCTGGTGGGTGGCGTGGTCCAGCAGGCGGGCCTCGTCGCCCGCGGCCAGCAGGCGCAGGAACTCGCGGTCGAAGGCCTCGTTCACCAGGCCCATGCGGGGGGTGGCGATGTCGTGGCTGAGTCCGCCGGTGGCCAGCACCGACACCCGTTCACAACCGCCATAGCTGCGCAGCGCCTGGCCGAGCAGGCGGCCCCACTGCAGCGCGCGCCGCATCGGCGGCAGCGGGGGCTGCACGCAGTTGATCAGCACCGGCACCACCACCACCTCGCGGGCGATGCCGGCCAGGTGCAGGGGCGCGAGGGTGCCGTGGTCCAGCGTCAGTTCCATCGAGAAGGCGGGGTCGAACCCGCCTTCCAGCGCGCTGGTGATGAGGTGGCCGCCCAGCTGCACGTCGCCCCGCAGTTCGTGCGGATCGATCTTGAGCCAGTGCTCGACCGGCGACTTCCAGCTGGCGGCGGCACCGATACAGACCGCCGGCAGGTTGTCGAGGAAGAAGTTGTGGACGTGGTCGTCCGAGACCACGACCACCGCGTCCGGGCGGGCCTGGCGGATCTCTTCGCCCACCTGGCGAAAGCCGGCAAAGATGCGCTCGCGGTCTTCGTCCGGGATGGCGCCGGGGAAGTTGATCATCACCGGCGTGTGGCTGGTGGCGTGCACCGAGACGATCTCAGCCATGGTCCGGCTCCCCGGCCAGGGCCTGGCCCGCCGCGCGCAGAGAGGCCACGAAGGTGGCCTCGGGTATCTGCAGGCCCAGGCAGTGCGCGCGCAGCAGCAGCGGGTTGACGCCGGCGAGGTACATGGCGCCGATGTCGTTGTCGCGGATGGCGGCCTTCATGCCATCGGCCAGCGGGATGTGGGCCATGTAGGCGTCGGGGTCGGCCTTGTAGCGCTGCAGGTCGCTGTGAATGTGGTGGATGTCGTAGAGCACGCGGTTCATCCAGTAGGCCTCGGCCGACGGCATGGTCTGGCGCCAGTTGCTCTGCGTCATGTGTTGCCTCGCTGGCGCAGCTGGCGTACGAGCCAGTCCACGATGGTCGGCAGGGTGGTGGGGGTCAGGCCCATGTGCCCGCCGGGGAACATGCGCACCGACTTGGGCCAGCCGTGGTCGAGCAGCAGGTGGATGTCGGCCACCGGGCACTGCTTGTCCTCCTTGCCGTTGACCAGCAGCAGCGGTGCGCAGGGTCGGTCCAGCAGGCCCTGGTCGAGCAGCGAGAGCCGGCCGAAGCCGGCGACGTACTCGTCGTCGTTGGTGGCGCCCAGCATGCGGCTGCGGGTTTCGACCAGCTCCATCAGGTAGCTGTCCGGGTAGCGCGAGGCCTGCACCCAGGACGGCTGGAACATGTGGTGCACGCCGCCGCCCCAGTTGACCGCGCCGGCCAGGCCGTCGGGCAGCAGGTGCGCCAGTTTGGTGGCCCAGTAGCCGCCGAAGGAGCGGCCCAGAACAGCGGGCCGGGCACCGTCGAGATCGGCCTGCGCAGCGATCCACTGCAGCG
Organism: Hydrogenophaga flava NBRC 102514; assembly: GCF_001571145.1. Classification (GTDB taxonomy): domain Bacteria; phylum Pseudomonadota; class Gammaproteobacteria; order Burkholderiales; family Burkholderiaceae_C; genus Hydrogenophaga; species Hydrogenophaga flava. The sequence goes on along the minus strand of NZ_BCTF01000003.1, from coordinate 94,117 downwards.
CGGTGATGAACTGGCGCTCGGCGTCCGGCACGCCCTTGACGGGCGACTCGCCGGTGCCGGCGTTGTCCATGGCCACTGTGGCCACGCCCTGGGCCAGCAGGGCGTCGGATGCGGCGGTCATCTGCTCCTTGCAGGCGTCCACGCCGCCCCACATCAGCACCACGGGCGGTCGGGTTGCGCCGGCCGGGCGGCGCACCAGCACCACCACCTGCGATCCCTCGCCGTCGCGGCCAGCGAAGGGAATCGCCACCCGTTCGATGGGTTCGCGCCAGTGGCGGCTGCCGGACAGGTAGGTCTCGCGCTCGGCCACCGCGCAGCGCTCCTTGGCGGGGTGGTTGGGGCAGGGGAACCGGCCCATGAAGAACAGTCCGCTGGCCTTCTGGTACAGGGCGGCCGCCCGCGCGCTGTCACCGGCGGCTTCGGCGCGCACGGCCTCGGCGCGCCACTGCTCGCCCAGCGCGTACCAGTAGCCACCCCAGGTGGCGCCGTCGAGTCCAGGCAGTCCGTCGATGAAGCCGGGGCCGTCGTCCAGGTCCAGCGCGTTCATCGGGTGGAAGCGCGCGCGCAGGCGCTGGTGCATCCACTGCTTGGACTCTTCAAGGGTCTTGGGGCGGTCGGCGATCTCGGCGACCGGTGCGGCTGGGCTCAAGGCGGGAACTCCGGTGAAGGGCGGTGGCGGGAAGGTGTGGGACGGATCGTAGGAAAAAGGGCGCCGCCTTGTTGTTCTGTCCGTGTAGCGCCATTTGACTGGGCCTGCGATGCGTTTTGCCTCGGCCGGCGACAGGCCCGCTGCCGCATTGACGCCCCTCGTGCGCCCCACGCCTAATGCCCTTCAGGGCCTCCATTCGGGGGGCCGCAGCCACTTTTTTTTGCATCCACCTCACGCACACCATGGGCACCTCCTCCTCACGCAGGGCATTGATCGTCGGCGGCGGCATCGCGGGCATGTCCACCGCCATCACGCTCGGCAAGATCGGCATGGCAGTGGACCTCATCGACCTGGACCCGCAATGGCGGGTGTACGGCGCGGGCATCTCGATCACCGGGCCCACTCTGCGCGCTTTCGGGGCGCTGGGCATTCTGGATGCCGTGCGGCGCGAAGGCTTCACCGGCGACGGCATCCAGGTCTGCGACGCGCAGGGCGTGCCCTCGCACGTGGTGCCCACACCCATCGTGGCCGACGGCGATGTGCCGGGCTCGGGCGGGATCATGCGGCCGGTGCTGCACCGCATCCTGTCCGAGAAGACCCTGGCCAGCGGCGCGCAGGTGCGCCTGGGCCTGACGGTGGACGCGCTGCATTCGGACGCCGAGGGCGTGACGGCCCTGATGTCCGACGGGACATCGCACCGTTACGACCTGGTGGTGGGCGCGGACGGCGTGTTCTCCAAGGTCCGGCGCCTGCTGTTTCCCGAGGCGCCCGGGCCGGTCTACACCGGCCAGTGCGTCTGGCGCGTGACCGTGCCGCGCCCGCCCGAGGTGGAGCGCCGCATGTTCTTTCTGGGCGGGCCGGTGAAGGTGGGTCTGACACCGGTGTCGCGCGACGAGATGTACATGTTCTTGCTTGAGACGGGGCCCAAGCGCCCCTCCATGCCGGACGAGCAGTTGCCGGGCGAACTGCAGCGCCTGCTGGCGGGTTACGGCGGCGTGCTGCGGGACGTGCGCGAGGGCCTGAATCCGTCGTCCCATGTGGTGCTCCGGCCGCTGGAGGGATTTCTGCTGCCCCGGCCCTGGGAGAAGGGGCGGGCCATTCTGATCGGCGACGCGGCCCACCCCACCACGCCGCACCTGGCCTCGGGCGCGGGCATGGCGGTGGAGGACGCCCTGGTGCTGGGCGAAGAACTGGCGCGGCACGCCACGGTGGAGGCGGCCTTCGCCGGCTTCATGAACCGGCGCTACGAGCGCTGCCGCCTGGTGGTGGAGAACTCGCTGGAGATCGGGCGGCGCGAGCAGTCTCGTGCGCCGATGCACGCGCAGGCTGAGCTGGTGGAACGCTCGCTGCGGATCCTGGCCGAGCCGATCTGAGGAACGTCCCCGTTCAGTGCGGCCCCGCCGGTCCCAGCGCCGCCAGCTCCTGGGCGCGGCGGAACTCGCGCGGTCCGGTGCCGAACTCGGCCTTGAAGGCGCGGCTGAAGTGCGAGACGTTGCTGAAGCCCCAGGCGTAGGCGATTTCGCCGATCGAGCGCGAGCGCATCGCGGGCGTCATCAGGTCGCGGCGGCACAGGGCCAGGCGCTGTTTCCACACCGACTTCATCAGCGTGTGGCCGCCCTGCTCGTCGAAGAGTTCGTACACATGGCGCGGCGACAGGCCGACACCCTGGGCGATGGACAGCGCGCTGAGCTGGCTGTCCCAGAGGTGGTCGCGCACATAGGCCAGGATGCGCTGGCGGTGCAGCGCCTGCAGGCGCGAGGAGGAGGCGCCCGTCTCGTCCTGCAGCGTGCGCAGTGCCGGCGCCAGCAGGTGCGGCAAGGCCTCCGCGATGTTGTCGGCGGTCTCCTCGCCGATGTCGGGCGACATCGCGAACAGCTGGTCCATCAACCCGGTGAACAGCGCGGCGGACTTCACGTCGGGGCGGATGGCGCGGGCGGTGAGCATGTCCCAGTGGGGCAGCACCGTGCGCAGCGCCTGGGGCTCCAGGTACACCGAGTGCACCTCGCTGTCGGTGGTCTGGATGTGGAAGGGCCGGGCCGGATCGATCAGGAAGAAGTCGCCGGCTTCGACGCGGCTCTCGCGCCCGCCCTGCGTCACCACCGCCGCCCCCTGCCGGTGGCAGGACACCAGCAGCCGGGATTCGCTGGCGTGGCGGGTGCGGGTGGATGCCGTGGAATGGGCCGAGAACCGCAGCGCCGCAAAGCGCAACCTGCGTCCGAAGTAGCCCCGCACCTCCGCCGTCAACGGCGTGGCCGGGGGGCTGCTGATGGCCAGGTGCATGGCGAAGGTGGAGCGCATCTCCTGCTGGAACAGCTCGGCCCTGAGGCGTTCAGGGGTTGCGTCCATCGTGAAATGGCAGGCCTTGCCGGGCGTGGCGTGGGCGGTTGGCATGTTGTCTCCGTCTCGTTGTTCTGCGGCTCTTGTGTGCCGGTAGGGCATTAGAGCCGATCAGAAAAACCAGACGGAGCGGTGGGTTGTACCCTGCCTCAGGCGGCTTTTTCGACGTGCGCCTGGCGCGTGTAGAGGAAGTCGATCACGGCCTTGCGGTAGTGCTGGTACTGCGGGTCGTCGGCCAGGGCCACGCGGTTGCGCGGGCGCGGCAGTTCCACGCTCAGCACCTCGCCGATGGTGGCGGCGGGCCCATTGGTCATCATCACGATCTTGTCGGACAGCAGCACCGCCTCGTCCACATCGTGCGTGACCATGACCACGGTGGCCTGGGTCTTGGCGACGATCTCCAGCAGCTCGTCCTGCAGCTTGGCGCGGGTCAGGGCGTCGAGCGCGCCGAAGGGCTCGTCCATCAGCAGCACCTTGGGCTCCATCGACAGGGCGCGGGCGATGCCCACGCGCTGCTTCATGCCGCCCGAGATTTCGCCCGGGCGCTTCTGCGCGGCGGCGGTCAGGCCCACCAGGGCCAGCGCATCGTTGGTGCGTGCCTTCAGCTGGGCCTTGCTTTCGGTGCCTGCGAACACGCGCTCGACCGCCAGGTAGATGTTCTCGAAGCAGGTCAGCCAGGGCAGCAGCGAGTGGTTCTGGAACACCACGGCGCGCTCGGGGCCGGGGCCGGCGATTTCCTTGTCGGCGCAGAGCAGCACGCCATTGGTGGGCGTGGTCAGACCGGCGATCAGGTTGAGCAGTGTGGACTTGCCGCAGCCCGAGTGGCCGATCAGCGCCACGAACTCGCCCTTGGCCACCGTGAGGTTGATGTCGCGCAGCGCAGGGAAGTTGCCCTTCTTGGTCTTGAAGGTCTGCTCGACGCCCTGGATGTCGATGTACTTCGTGTGGACAGCGGTGTTCATGCCTTCACCTCTTCATAGGTAAACAGGGAAGCCAGCTTGATGAGCGCGAACTCCAGCAGCAGGCCGACGATGCCGATCACGAAGATGGCGATGATGATGCTGGACACGTTGAGGTTGTTCCACTCGTCCCAGACCCAGAAGCCGATGCCCACGCCGCCGGTCAGCATCTCCGCCGCCACGATCACCAGCCAGGCCGTGCCCACGGCCAGGCGCACGCCGGTCAGGAGGTAGGGCAGCACGGCGGGGAACAGGATCTTGGTGAAGATCTTCCATTCGCTGAGGTTGAGCACGCGGGCCACATTCATGTAGTCCTGCGGCACGCGCTGCACGCCCACCGCGGTGTTGATGACCATGGGCCAGATCGAGCAGATGAAGATGGTCCAGATGGCGGCCGGGTTGGCGCCCTTGAACACCAGCAGGCCGATCGGCAGCCAGGCCAGCGGCGAGACCGGGCGCAGCAGGCTGATGAGCGGGTTGAACATGCGGCCGAGGAACACCGAGCGGCCGATGGCAAAGCCGGCCGGGATGCCGACCAGCGCCGCCATGCCGAAGCCGATGGCCACGCGCTGCAGCGAGGCCAGCACGTTCCAGCCCACGCCCTGGTCGTTGGGGCCGTTGCTGTAGAACGGGTCGGAGAACACCTGCACCGCCTGCGCCCAGGTCTCGGCCGGTTTGGGGATGCCGCTGTTGGAGGTGGACGCGATCGCTTGCCAGATCAGCACGAGCACCGCCAGACCCAGCACCGGCGGCAGCACGGCCATCCAGAAGCTGCGCAGATCGACCGCAGGCTTTTTCGGAGCGGGGGACGCTGCGGCGGGCTTGGCTTGCGAGGCGGTCATGGCTTTGGCGATGGGCGAGGTGGTGGGGCTGGCGGCGGGCGGGGCCGAAGCCTCCAGCGGCATGTGAAAAACAGCGGCAACCATGGTGGTTCTCCTTGTGAAGGGTCAGGCCTTGATGGCGAAGCCGTCGGCGTACTTGGCCGGGTCCTTGCCGTCCCAGGCGATGCCGTCCATCAGCTTGCTGCTGCGCATCGGGTCCTTGGGCACGCTGATGCCCATGGCGCTGGCGACCGACTTGTACAGATCGATCTGGTTGACCTGCTTGGCGATGGCGAGGTAGTCGGGGTGGCTCTTGATCAGGCCCCAGCGCTTGTGCTGGGTGAGGAACCACATGCCGTCGGACAGGTACGGGAAGTTGACCTTGCCGTCGTTGAAGAACTTCATGTGGTTCGGGTCGTCCCAGGTCTTGCCCAGGCCGTTCTGGTAGCGGCCCAGGATGCGCTGGTTGATCGCGTCGACGCCGGTGTTGATGTAGGCCTTCTGTGCCACGGTCTCGGCCATCTTCAGCTTGTTCTGCAGGCCGGCGTCGATCCACTTGCTGGCTTCGAGCACGGCCATCATCACGGCGCGTGTGGTGTTGGGGTACTTCTTGGTGAACTCGGCCGTGGTGCCCAGCACCTTCTCGGGGTGGTCTTTCCAGAGGTCCTGCGTGGTGTTGGCCGTGATGCCGATGCCGTCCATGATGGCGCGGTGGTTCCAGGGCTCGCCCACACAGAAGCCGTCCATGTTGCCCACCCGCATGTTGGCCACCATCTGCGGCGGCGGCACAGTGATCAGCTTGGCGCCCGAGAGCGGGTTGATGCCGGCGGCGGCCAGCCAGTAGTGCATCCACATGGCGTGGGTGCCGGTCGGGAAGGTGCCCGCGAAGGTGTACTCGCGCTTGTTGGCGGCCATGAACTTGGCCAGGGACGGGCCGTCCACCGCGCCCTTGTCGGCCAGCGCCTTGGACAGCGTGATCGCCTGGCCGTTGTTGTTCAGGCTCATGAGCACGGCCATGTCCTTCTTGGGGCCGGCCGTGCCCATGTGCACGCCGTAGACCAGGCCGTAGAGCACGTGGGCGAAGTCGAGTTCGCCGTTGACCAGCTTGTCGCGTACGCCGGCCCAGCTCGCTTCCTTGGTGGGCACGATGGTCACGCCGTACTTCTTGTCAAAGCCCAGCACGCTGGCCATCACCACGCTGGCGCAGTCGGTCAGCGGGATGAAGCCGATCTTGACCTCGGTCTTCTCCGGTGCGTCGGAGCCGGCGGCCCAGACGCCGCTGTGGCCCAGGGTGGAGAAGAAGGTGGCGGCGGCCGCACCCTTCTTGATGAAGTCGCGGCGCGAGCCACTGTCGGCGGCGGGCGCGGCGGCGGTCTCGGGTGTCGTGGCGCGGTGGTCGTTCATGCTCAACTCCTGTGAAGAAAAAAACCGAAAACTGAAGCCGGAAAAACAAAACGGCGCCCATTCCAGGCCCCCCTGTCGGGGGCGAGAAATGGACGCCGTTGTCCTGAGTGTCCTGAGACTGCCGGGAGGGTGTGCCGCCATTGGCACGTCCCGTTGACCATCCTTCAGCACGGACCGTGCCAGCCTGGGTGTCTGCGCTTTGGTGACCGCCTAAGTTGTTGAATTGGCTGTATTTTTCCGGTGGTGGTGGTGGGTAGAAGGGCCGCAGAGGGCGCCGGGGAAGGCTTCAAACTGGTGCGCTGTTGTGGTGCGGCACAGCTTTTGTGCGCCGCAGCAGGGCGGCTCAGCGCAGGCCCGGCGGCAGGATCTCGGCCATGGCCAGCACCGCCTGCGCCACGTCCACCAGGCGCCGGTTCTGGTTCATCGCCATCTGGCGCAGGGTCTTGTGCGCCTCGTGTTCGCTGAGCTGGCGGTGCGCCATCAGCAGGCCCTTGGCGCGCTCGACGATCTTGCGTTCATTCAGGCTGGCGCGGACCATGTCCAGCTCGTCGCCCATCTGCTGCAGGCGCAGCGCCTGCTCGTGCACCAGTTCGAGGATCGAGCGCTCGACCTGCGGGCCGTAGGCCTGCACCGGGTGCGCCAGATTCACCGGTGGCGCGGGGGCGGCCTGTCCCTCGTCGAAGAAGTCGCCGTGTTCGGGCAGGTCTTCGCCCAGGGATTCGGCGCGCTGCCACTTCTGGAAGTCGGCCAGGTCGCGGTCGGCGGCGGCCAGGCGCTGGCGGCACAGGGCCTCCAGCTCGGCGGCCAGTGCGTCCTCCACCGTCTTCATGGTGTCCATGCGGGCGGTGCAGGCGTCGAACCAGATCTGGCTCAGTCCGGTGTCCAGCGGACCGCCGGGCAGCGAGGTGGCCAGGATGCGGCGCAGCCGTTCCAGCGAGGCCTGCGTGTCGTGCCGCTGCACGGCGGCCCAGGCCTCGCGCAGCGGCTCGCTGGCGAAGTCGGCGAACACCTGCAGGCAGCGTTCCTGCGAATCGATCAGGTGCAGCAGGCGCTGCTGGCCGTCGGCCTGCGCGCAGCCCGCCGCAAACAGGGCCGAGCCGGTGGCGCGCTCTTGGCCGGCGAACTCCTTGCCCTGGATGAAGTTGAATAGCGCCACCAGGCGGCGCGAGATGTCGGGGTCCGACGCGCTGTCGGCGGCCTCGAACACCACCGCCAGCAGGCCGTTGATCAGGCGGATGAAACCGGTCGTGGCGCGGGCCGCGCTCCATTGCTGCGTCTGCACCCGCTGGCGCAGCAGGGGCAGGGCGTCCAGGCCCTGCAGCACGTAGGCGATGCGGCTGAAAAGGCGGGCGCCGTTGCCGGCGCGCGGGGTCTCGGTGTCCAGGGTGTCGAAGGCGGCGCGCACCTCGGCCTGCAACTCGTCGCAGCGCGCCACCTGCGCCAGCCGCTCGTCAGCCCAGTGCTGGCCCTGCGAGGCCAGGTAGAGGTTGGACAGGCCGCGCTCGCGCTGCAGCGCGTGGATGAAACGGCCGGTGGCGTTGACCAGGGCGCTGGTCAGCGCGAGCTGTTGCAGGCCGGCGATTTCACAGCGCTTGGCGGCAATGAGGAAACAGAAGGCCGATTTCATGCCCCGGGGTGGCAGCAACATTCGTGCCGCCGCGCGGTGTGTGGAATGCACCGACTGGTGGGTGAAACGGCGCCGCCCGTCAGCCCGGCGTGCCGCAGCCGGACGACGGCGGGGGATTCGGGTCCAATTCCGGGTTCGTACGTTTTTGGAAGCAGAGGGTGTCCATGGTGTGGTTGAAGCAAGGTGTGGCGTGGGCGGTGTTGTCCGCGGGTCTTCTGACCGCCTGTGGTGGTGGCCAGCCAGACCAGGAGGGCAGTGCCCGGCAGGAGGCAGCAGGCACAGACGTGGTCGCCAAGGCAGCGTCTTCAACCAGCGGCGCAGAGGCGGTGCCTGTCTCCTTCGAGGCGGCAGGCGTGCGCAAGGCCGATGCGGGCCGGGTGGCGGTCTTCCGCTTCTACAACACCGGCACGGGCGCGCACTTCTACACCACGAGCATCAACGAGCGCGAGGCGGTGTACCGCACCGCGCCACAGATGAGTCCAGAGGGGGAGGCCTTTTACGCCGCCGGCGCCGCAGGGGCAGGGCTGAGCCCGGTCCACCGCTTTTTCAATACCCAGACCGGCGTCCACTTCTACACCATCAGCGAGGCCGAGCGGGCCAATGTCGCGGCCAACCTGCCTCAGTTCACCTATGAGGGCGTCGCGTACCACGCCAGCCAGACGCCGGCGGCCGGGTTCACGCCGCTCTACCGCTTCCTCGTGGTGCAGCAAGGGGTGCACTTCTACACCGCCAGCGAAGAGGAAAGCCTGCGCGTGCAGGCCACCATGGCGGCGACGCACCGCTACGAAGGCGTCGGGTATTACGTGATGACCTCGGCCTGCGCCAGCCCGCCATGCGGCCCGACCGGCCCCAACCGGCCCCGGGTCTTCATTTCCTTGCATGGCAACAACCAGCTGGCCGACAACGCCGCGCTGGACGCACAGTGGACCTACGTGCGCCAGAACGCGCATGGTATCTGGGGCAACAACGCCAACATCTCGGATGCCCAGAGTGCCAGCCTCATCCGCAAGATGACCACGCGCAACCTGATCACCGAATTCCCGGTGCCTTCGGGCACGTCCGCGTGGCTGCCGCTCAGCGCATTCAACAACCTCCAGGTGCTCTACCCGGACATGGACCAGAGCCTCAACCCCGAGGCCATCGCTTTCTACACCAGCGACACCAGCCGCTGGAACGTTCGCTCCGTGGCCCAGGCCGAAGCGATCTACACCGACCCCACCGCGCCAGCGACACGCCGCTACGGGGCCGTCTACACCGGCTGGCAGCCGCAGAACTTCGACCCCACAAACCCCAGGTACATCTACGCCAACGCCAACGCGCTGCTGGCCTTCCGCAGCAGCAAGGGCACCTTCATCGAGTGTCCGCTGGGCGCCTGCACCAGCGGGAAGCTCGGCGAGGCGTTCCGCCGGGCGATCCGTGAGACCCACGTGCGCGGCCGGCCCTTCATCTGGTTTGCCAGCAACAGCGGCTCTCCCGGTTGGCTGGCCGCCTTCCAGGCGACCTACAACGCGATTGCGGCCGAAGGCCTGTGGCGGTCCGAGGACGTGATCGCCATCGTGAACTACAGCGGCAGGTATCCCACGGTTCCGGAGTCGCTGGGCGGTGGCGTCGCCGCCGACACGTCGATGGGCCTGGCCTACTGGGCGCTCCAGCAGCGCGCCGCCGCTACCCCCTGACCACGCCGTGCCCGGGTGGCGACCGAGGTCGGGCTCAGGCCGGCGTCATGCCGTGCCGTTGTTTGAGTTCCGCGGTCTGCGGGCTGGCCAGGAACGCCAGGAAGCCTTGCACCGCTCCGGTCTGCGCACTCACCGTGGCGCGCGCCGCCGAGAAGGTGGTGACGATCTGCACCGCTTCGGGCAGGCCGCCGATCACGTCGATGCCCTGAACCCCCGTCATTTCGCTGAGCTGCTGGAAGCCCAGCGCAACCTCGCCCTTGGCAACCAGCGAACCCACCGAGGTGCCCGGCGGCGGCGTGACGATGCGTGGCGCGATCTCCTGCGCAATGCCCCAGCGCTCGAACAGCTTCGCCAGCTGCACGCCGCTGGGGCCGGTCGAGTAGCCCAGCGTGGGCGCGGCCAGCACGGCGGCCCGGAGCGCGGCTTCGGTGGAGATGTCGGGTCGCGGGGTGCCGGCCGGCACGGCGACCGCCACGGCCGAATGGACCATGTCGGTTCGGCTGTCCCCGGCCACTTGGCCGCTGGCGGCCAGCTTCTCGATGGCGTCCGAGGCCAGGGCCACGATGTCGAAGGCCTCGCCGGCCACGACGCGCTTGGCCGCGTCGACGCCGCCGACCGAGGTGACGGCCACCGCCACCTCCGGGTGCTGCGCCGAATACGCGGCCACCAGGTCGGCCAGCAGGGCCTTGGTGGCCATGGAAGAGATCAGGGTCAGGGTGGTGGTCGGCATGGCGGCAGAGGGCGGGTGGACGGAGCCCGCCAGCGTATCAAAGCCGCCGCCGCCTGGCCCCTGGCGGCACGTTCTTTCTGATATCAGGCCGCGGCATGGATCGGCGCCGCCGCCGCAGCGACCGGGGGCGTGGCCGGCACCAGCTGCGCGCGCACCGACACCACCCCGCCGACCATGATCAGCGCCGGTGGCCGCACCTGGTGGCGCAGCGCCAGCGCGGGCAGTTCGGCCAGCGTGCCGGTGATGCAGCGTTCGTCCGGCAGGGTGGCCTTCTCGACCAGCGCGGCCGGCGTCTGCGGCGACAGGCCATGGGCGATCAGCTGACGGCAGATCTCGGGCAGGTTGTTCACGCCCATGTAGAGCACCACGGTCTGGCGCGGGCGCGCGAGCATGGCCCAGTCCATGTCCAGCCCCTGGCCGTCGCGCAGGTGGCCGGTGGCCAGCACCAGCGAGCAGGCGTGGTCGCGGTGGGTGAGCGGAATGCCGACCGAGGCCGCCGCGCCCTGCGCGGCCGTGAGGCCGGGCACCACGGTGAACGGGATGCCCTCGGCGGCCAGGGCCTGCGCCTCTTCGCCGCCGCGGCCGAAGATGTATCCGTCGCCGCCTTTGAGCCGCAGCAGCGAGCGCCCGCTGCGCGCCAGCTGCACCATGAGTTCGATGATCGAGGCCTGGGGCAGGGTGTGGCGCGAGCTTTCCTTGCCCACATAGATGCGCTCGGCGTCGGGGCTCAGGTGCTCCAGCACCGCCGGGCTGACCAGGTGGTCGTACAGCACCAGCCGCGCCGCCTGCAGCGCTTTCACCGCCTTCACCGTCAGCAGATCCGGGTCGCCCGGGCCCGCGCCCACCAGCGTCACTGTGCCCGGAGGCGCTGCGCAGCCATCGGTGGCGGTGGTGCGCGCGGGGGTGATCAGGTTGACCAGGTTCATGACTCGCTCCGTCGTGGGGTGGGGACCCGGCTGCACCGCCGGGCCGTCCGTTGTTGTGAAGCCCATTGTTCGGACGCCACGCGCAGCCGTCCTTGAACCAGTTCAAGGACAAGGCCTGCGGCCGGGCAGAGCATGTGCCTGCTCGCACCGGCCATGGACAGCAGCCTGGCGAGCGGGCACAGCGCCCTTGCAGGGACGGCCACTTCAAACGCTGATCCACGACGGAGAGAGAACACCATGAGATCCCGCACCACGATTCGCCTGACGATGCTGGCGATGGCGGCACTGATCGGCACCGGCGCGTTCGCGCAGGCGCCTGCAGACAAGAAGCTCAGCCCGGCGGAAGCCAACTACCAGGCGGGTGGCTCGCCCCTGGCGGGCGAGCCGATGTACCAGTCGACCAACCCCAAGGCCCCGCCGATGACGCAGGCCGAGTTCGACGTCGCGCGCAAGATCTACTTCGAGCGCTGCGCCGGTTGCCACGGCGTGCTGCGCAAGGGCGCCACCGGCAAGCCGCTGACGCCCGACATCACCCAGAGCAAGGGCACGGACTACCTCAAGGTCTTCATCGCCTACGGCTCGCCGGCCGGCATGCCCAACTGGCAGACCAGCGGCGAGATGAGCGAGAAGGAAGTGGACCTGATGGCGCGCTACATCCAGCACGACGCGCCCACGCCGCCCGAATACAGCCTGGACGACATGAAGGCGACCTGGAAGGTCATCGTCCCGCCGGAGAAGCGGCCGACGAAGAAGATGAACAACTACAACATCACCAACATCTTCAGCACCACGCTGCGGGACACCGGTGAGGTGGCGCTGATCGATGGCGACACCAAGCAGATCATCAACATCGTCAAGACCGGCTACGCGGTGCACATCTCGCGCCTGTCGGCCTCGGGGCGCTACCTGTTCGTGATCGGCCGCGACGCCAAGATCAACATGATCGACCTGTGGATGGAGAAGCCCGACAACGTGGCCGAGATCCGCACCGGCCTGGAAGCGCGCTCGGTGGAGACCAGCAAATTCAAGGGCTTTGAAGACAAGTACGCGATCGCCGGTTCCTACTGGCCGCCCCAGTTCGTGATCATGAACGGCGACACGCTGGAGCCGCTGAAGATCATCTCCACCCGTGGCAACACGGTGGACAAGCAGGAGTACCACCCCGAGCCGCGCGTGGCCTCCATCGTGGGCAGCCACTACAAGCCCGAGTTCGTTGTGAACGTCAAGGAAACCGGCCAGACCCTGCTGGTGGACTACTCCAACATCGACGCGCTCAAGGTCACGACGATTGGCACCGCGCGCTTCCTGCACGACGGCGGTCTGGACTCGACCAAGCGCTACTTCATGGTGGCGGCCAACAACAGCAACAAGATCGCGGCGGTGGACCTGAAGGAAGGCAAGCTGACCAAGCTGATCGACGTGGGCAAGATCCCGCACCCGGGCCGCGGCGCCAACTTCGTGCACCCGACCTACGGGCCCGTGTGGTCCACCGGCCACCTGGGCGACGACAGCATCTCGCTGATCGGCACCGACCCGGTCAAGCACCCCAAGAACGCCTGGAAGGTGGTGCAGACGCTGACCGGCCAGGGCGGCGGCGCGCTGTTCATCAAGAGCCACCCGAAGAGCAAGCACCTGTATTCGGACTCGCCGCTCAACCCCGATCCGAAGATCTCGCAATCGGTCGCGGTGTACGACATCGACAACCTGGCCAAGGGCTACACCGTGCTGCCGATCGCCGAGTGGGCGGGCATCAAGGACGACGGCGCCAAACGCGTCGTGCAGCCCGAGTTCAACAAGGCCGGTGACGAGGTCTGGTTCTCGGTGTGGAGCGCCAAGAACAAGGAAAGCGCGCTGGTGATCGTGGACGACAAGACGCTCAAGCTCAAGGCCGTGATCAAGGACCCGCGCCTGATCACGCCGACGGGGCACTTCAACGTGCACAACACCCAACACGATGTCTATTGAGGGCACCCCCCTGCGCCGCTGACGCGGCTTCCCCCCTCCGTGGCGCGCCTGCGGCGCTTCGAGGGGGGACGGCCCCTGTGGCCCGGCGAAGCCGGTTCCACGGGGCCCCTGGGTGAAGTCACTTCGTCTTCGTTGCGTTTTTTCTGGAGAACTTCATGAGAGTGTTTGTTTCTGCTGTGGCGGCTGCTGTGCTCGCCCTGGGTTCCGGCGCTGCCTTCGCTGATGGCGAGGCGGCCTTGAACAAGGCTGGCTGCATGGCCTGCCATGCCAAGGACAAGAAGCTGGTCGGTCCTTCGTTCAAGGACATCGCGACCAAGTACAAGGGCCAGGATGTGGCGGCCAAGCTGTTCGACAAGGTGCGCAAGGGCGGGTCGGGCACCTTTGGGCCGATTCCCATGTCGCCCAACGGTCTGGACAAGATCGCCGACCAGGACCTCAAGGACGCCATCGCGGTGATCCTCAAGTCCTGATCCGGGAGGCCTGCCGTGCTGCGTGTCGCTGTCCTCCTGTCTGCGCTGCTGCTGGGGCCCTTGCTGGCCTTCGCTCAGTCCGCACCCGATGCCGCTCCCGATGCCTCGCGTTCTCGCGAGCTGGTGCGCATGGTGCGGCAGGACTGCGGTTCGTGCCACGGCATGCGACTGACCGGCGGCCTGGGTCCCGCGCTCACACGCGAGGCCCTCGCCGAGTTTCCCCTCGACAGCCTGGCCGCCGTGATCTTTCACGGCCGGCCCGGCACCCCCATGCCGCCCTGGAAGGCGATGCTCAGCGAGCCCGAGGCCCGCTGGATCGCCGTTCGCCTTCAGCAGGGCTTTCCTGAAGAAGTGGTGAAAACGCCATGAAGCGCCGTGAATGGCTGGCCGCCGCGGCCACCCTCTCGTCCATCGCCGCCGTGGGCAGCCTCACCGGTTGCGCCGCGCCCGTGCTGCGCGGCACCGGCGACCTGGGTGTGGTCATCGGCCGCGCCAATGGCACGCTCTACCTGGTGGACACCTCAACTCGCACCCTGATCGGCGAGGTGCCCGGCCTGGGCGATCTCTCGCACGCCTCGGTGGTGTTCTCGCGCGATGGTCGTTACGCCTACGTGTTCGGGCGCGACGGCGCGCTCACCATGGTCGACCTGCTGACGCAGCGCATCACCCGCCGCGTGATGCAGGCTGGCAACTCCATCGGCGGCGCCATCAGCGCCGACGGCACCCTGGTGGCAGCGCAGAACTACACGCCCGGCGGCGTGAAGGTGTTCGATGCGCGCACGCTGGAACTCGTCGCCGACATTCCGGCCGAATACGCTCCGGGCAAGCTGTCCCGTGTGGTGGGTCTCGTCGACCTGCCGGGCCGGCGTTTCGCCTACAGCCTTTTCGACGCCGACGCGATCTGGGTCACCGACTGTTCGGACCCGAAGAGGGTCACCACACAGACATTCGACGGCATCGGCCGCCAGCCCTACGACGCGCTGGTCACGCCCGATGGCCGCCACTACATCGCCGGGCTGTTCGGTGAAGACGGTTTGGCGATGATCGACCTCTGGTCTGACAAGCCCACCGTGCGCCGCATCCTCGGCGGTTACGGCAAGGGCCAGGAGCCGCTGCCGGTCTACAAGATGCCGCACCTGCGCGGCTGGGCCGTGGCCGGGCGCCGCGCCTACCTGCCCGCCATCGGCCGGCACGAGGTGCTGGTGGTCGACACCGACAGCTGGCAGAAAGTCGGCCGCATCCCGGTCGCCGGCCAGCCGGTGTTCGTGATGGCGCGGCCCGACGGCCGCCAGGTCTGGGTCAACTTCGCCGTGCCCGACTACCACCGCGTGCAGGTCATCGACACCCAGCGCCAGCAGATCGTGCAGACCATCGAGCCGGGCAAGGCCGTGCTGCACATGGAGTTCACGCCGCGCGGCGACACCGTGTGGATCAGCAGCCGCGACGAGAACCGCGTGAGCGTGGTGGACACGCAGAGCTTCGCCATCCGCGCGCGGCTTCAGGTTCCCGCGCCCAGCGGCATCTTCTTCACCTCGCGCGCCGCGCGCATGGGGTTCTGAGCCATGGATGCCCGCACGCGCTCCGACCTTCGCCTGCTCAACGACTGGCAGCACGGCTTTCCGCTGTGCCGCGATCCCTTTGGTGTGCTCGCGGCGCAGACCAGGCTGGACCTGGAAGAGGTGCTGGCGCAGCTGCAGGCTGCTCAGGACGACGGTCGCATCAGCCGCATCGGCGGCGTGTTCGCCCACGGCAGCGGGGGCGACGCGGTGCTGGCCGCCATGGCCGTGCCGCCGCACCGCATCGAGGCCGTGGCCGCCGCCGTGTCGGCCCACCCGGGTGTGAACCACAACTACCTGCGCGAGCACCACCACAACCTCTGGTTCGTGATGACCGGGGCCGACCGGTACGCCGTCGAAACGGGCGTGAGCGGGCTGGAACACGCCACCGGGCTGCCCGCCATGCGGCTGCGCATGGTCCGGCCCTACCGCATCGACCTGGGCTTCGACCTGGGCGGCGACACCGCGCACCAGCCCATGCGCGCCACCGCCGCCGTGGCCTCGCTCGCGCCGTTGCCCTCCAGCCAGTGGCCGCTCGCGCGCCGCGTCGAGGCCGGCCTGCCGCTGGTGGAGCGGCCCTATGCGCAGTGGGCCGACGAACTCGGTGTCGACGAGGACGGTGTGACCGAGTGCATCGGGCAGTGGCTGGCCGAGGGCCGGCTCAAGCGCTTCGGTGTCGTGGTGCGCCACCACGAGCTGGGCTTCGCGGCCAATGCCATGACGGTGTTCGACGTGCCCGATGAGCGCGTGGACGCCTGCGGCCAGGCGCTGGCCGAACAGGCGGGCGTGACCCTGGCCTACCGCCGCACGCGCGCCGAGGGCTGGCCCTACAACCTCTACGCGATGGTGCACGGCACCCACCGTGAGGCGGTGAGGGCCGTGATCGAGCGCGTGACCCACGCCGCCGGCCTCGCGCCATTCCCGCGCGAGGTGCTGTTCTCCACCCGCCGCTTCAAGCAGACCGGCGCGCGCCGCTTTCGCGGCTGGAGCGCCGTCCCCGCTGCGGTCCCTATGACGGAGGTGCCCCATGGCGTCGCCCGATGACCTGCGCCTGATCGACCGCCTGCACGGCGGCTTTCCGCTGAGCGACCGGCCCTTTGCCGAGGTGGCGGCCACGCTGGGCTGCACCGAGGACATGCTGATCGACCGCCTGCAGCGTCTGCTGGCGCACAGCGACCTCACACGCTTCGGCCCGCTGTTCCAGATCGAGCGCGCCGGGGGCCGCTTCGTGCTGGCCGCCATGGCCGTGCCCGAGGAACGCTTCGAGGCCGTCGCCGCGCAGCTGGGCGCCATGACCGAGATCGCCCACAACTACCGCCGCGAGTCGGCCCACCCCGACCAGCCCGGCGCCACGCCGCTGAACATGTGGTTCGTGATCGCGGTCGAACGCGCCGACCAGGTGGACCGCGTGACCCAGGACATCGAGACCCTGACCGGCCTGCCGGTCTACGCCTTTCCCAAAGAGCGCGAGTTCTTCGTCGAACTGCGCCTGCCCCTGCTGCCCGGAGGCCACCATGTCCCTGGATGAACTGGACCGCCGCATCATCCGCGCCACCCAGTCGGGCCTGCCGCTGGTGCCCCGCCCCTACGAGGCGGTGGGCGCGTCGCTGGGCATCGGCGGCGAACAGGTGCGCGAGCGCCTGCAGGCCATGCTGGAAGAAGGCCTGGTCCGCCGCATCGGCGCCGTGCCCAACCACTACCGGCTGGGCTTCACCGCCAACGGCATGAGCGTGTGGGACGTGGCCGACGAACGCGTCGACGAACTCGGCGAACGCATCGGCCAGCTGCCGTTCGTGAGCCACTGCTACCGCCGCCCTAGAAGGCCGCCGGTCTGGCCATACAACCTGTTCGCCATGCTGCACGGCCGCTCGCGCGACGAGGTCGAGGCCCAGGCGCTGCAGGTCGCGGCCCTGCTCGGTGACGCCTGCCGCGCGCACGACATCCTTTACTCGACAGCCATCTTGAAAAAGACCGGGCTTCGCATTTCCGAAAGCTGAGAACCATGTTCCGCATCAGCCAGTACATGCGCGAGCTCGCGCAAGCCGAACAGACCTTGCAGTGGCCCGCCGCCAGCCGCCGTGGGTCGGGCACACTGCCCGGACCCGTCGTGATCTGGAACCTCATCAGGCGCTGCAACCTCACCTGCAAACACTGCTACGCCCTGTCCGCCGACCACGACTACACCGGTGAACTGAGCGGCGACGAGGTGGCCACGGTGATGGACGACCTCAAGGCCTTCCGCGTGCCGGTGCTCATCCTCTCCGGGGGCGAACCGCTGATGCGGCCGGACATTTTCGACATCGCCGAGCGGGCCAAGGGCATGGGCTTCTACACCGGTCTGTCCACCAACGGCACCCTGATCGACGCGCCCATGGCCGACCGCATCGCCGCCCAGGGTTTCGACTACGTGGGCATCAGTCTGGACGGTCTGAGCGAGACGCACGACAAGTTCCGTCGCCTCGACGGCGCCTTCGACCGCAGCCTGGCGGCGGTGCGCCTGCTGCGCGAGCGCGGCGTCAAGGTCGGTCTGCGCTACACCATGACCGCGATGAACGCGCACGACTTCGCGCCGCTGCTCGACCTGATGCGCGCCGAGCGGGTCAACAAGTTCTATTTCTCGCACCTGAACTACGCCGGTCGCGGCAACATCCACCGCGGCAAGGACGCGCAGTTCCAGTCCACCCGCGACGCGCTGGACCGGTTGTACGAACGCGCCTGGCAGGCCGCCCGCGACGGGCTGGACGAGGAGTACGTGACCGGCAACAACGACGCCGACGGCCCCTATCTGCTGCAATGGGTGGCGCAGCGCTTCCCGCGCTGGACTGAGGCCCTGCGCGAACGCCTGGTGGCCTGGGGCGGCAACGCCAGCGGCGTCAACGTGGCCAACATCGACAACCTCGGCGAGGTCCACCCCGACACCATGTGGTGGCACCACGCGCTGGGCAATGTGCGCCAGCGCCCGTTCTCGCAGATCTGGATGGACACGTCCGATCCGCTGATGGCCGGCCTCAAGGCCAGCCCGCGCCCGGTGGAAGGCCGCTGCGCGCAGTGCCAGCACTTCGCCATCTGCGGCGGCAACACCCGCACGCGGGCGCAGCAGCTGACCGGCAACGCCTGGGCCGAGGACCCGGGCTGTTACCTGACGGACGAAGAGATCGGTCTGCTGGCCGGTGACGCCACGGCGTCCACCCGCCGCACGACCATCCTGATGAAGGAGGTGGACCATGTCTGAACCCGCGAACCGCTGGACCGAACGCCTGGCCAACACCGCGCGCGCCGCGCTGGTGCTGGGCCTGTGCTGGATGGGCGTGGACATGGCTGGCGCGCAGACCATCGACGCCAAGGCCCTGTACCAGCAGAACTGCGCCGCCTGCCACGGCGAGCAGCGCACCGGCGCCATGGGCCCGGCCCTGCTGCCCGAAAGTCTGGAGCGCCTGCGCCCGGCCGAGGCGCTCAAGGTCATCCAGCAAGGCCGCCCCGCGACGCAGATGCCAGGCTTCGCCCAGCAACTGAGCGCAGAGGAAATCAACGCGCTGGCGGCCCACATCCGCACCCCGGTGCTGCCCGCGCCGCGCTGGACCGAGGCCGACATCCGTGCCTCGCGCACCTTCAACGAAGCGCCCAAGGGCGAGCCGGCGAAGCCGCTGTGGTCCGCCGACCCGATGAACCTGTTCGTGGTCGTCGAGGGTGGCGACCACCACATCAGCCTGCTCGACGGCGACAAGTTCGAAGTCATCACCCGCTTTGCCAGCCGCTTCGCGCTGCACGGCGGCCCCAAGTTCACGCCTGACGGCCGCTACGTGTTCTTCGGATCGCGCGACGGCTGGATCACCAAGTACGACCTCTGGCGCCTGCGCGTGGTGGCCGAGGTGCGCGCCGGCCTGAACATGCGCAACGTGGCCGTGAGCGGCGACGGGAAGTGGGTCATGGCCGCCAACTACCTGCCGCACAGCGTGGTGCTGTTCGACGCCGACCTGAACCTGCAGAAAACCTACGCCGCCGCCACGCTGGACGGCAAGGCCACTTCGCGCGTCTCGGCGGTGTACGACGCCACGCCGCGCAACAGCTTCGTGGTCGCGCTCAAGGACATTCCGGAGCTCTGGGAAATCTCCTACGACCCCAAGGCCGCGCCGATCTACGACGGCCTGGTGCACGACTACAAGATGGGCGAGGCGATCGCCAAACCCGGCTTCCTGGGCGTGCGCCGCACGCCGCTGGACGAGCCGCTGGACGACTTCTTCTTCGACCAGAGCTACCGCCATGTGCTGGGGGCCACACGGCCGAAAACCGGCGACGGCGCGGCCACCGCGCAGGTGGTCAACCTCGACGTGCGCCGCAAGATCGCCGACCTGCCCATCGCCGGCATGCCGCACCTGGGTTCGGGTATCACCTTCGCGTGGAACGGCAGCACCGTGCTGGCGTCTCCGAATTTGAAAGGCGGCGCCATCGACGTGATCGACATGAAGACCTGGAAGCCGGTCGCCACCATCCCCACGCCCGGCCCCGGCTTCTTCATGCGCAGCCACGAGAACAGCCGCTACGCCTGGACCGACTCGATGATGAGCCCGACCGCCAAGGACACCATGACCCTCATCGACAAGACCACGCTGCAGCCCGTGGCCACGGTGAAGGAACCCGGCAAGACCCTGGCCCACATCGAGTTCACCAAGGACGGCAAATACGCGCTGGCCAGCGTCTGGGAAATGGACGGGGCGCTCATCGTCTACGACGCGACCACGCTCAAGGAGGTCAAGCGCCTGCCCATGAGCAAGCCGGTGGGCAAGTACAACGTGTGGAACAAGATCACCAGATCCGAGGGAACCTCCCACTGATGGCGGTCGCTCATGAGGAGCCGCGCCTCGCAGGCGACGGCGTGGTCTGGCTGCTGGTGCTGGCCGAGCTGCTGACCTTCGGCCTGCTGTTCATCTCGTTCGCGGTCACCCGCCACCTGCAGCCCGAGGTGTTCGCGCCCGGCCAGGCCGCGCTGAGCCTGCACACGGGTGCGCTCAACACCCTGCTGCTGGTCGCGGCCAGCTGGGCCGCCGTGCGCGCGGTGCGCTGTTTCGAGTCGGACCAGGGCCGGGCGGGCGCGCACTGGCTGCTCGCCGCGCTGGCCGGCGCGGTCGGCTTCCTGGTGGTCAAGAGCCACGAGTTCGCGAGCAAGGTGCAGGCCGGTTTCGACTGGGCCACCGATGCGTTCACGCTGCTCTACACCCTGCTCACCGGCTTCCATTTTCTGCACGTGGTCGTGGGCGCCATCGTGTTCACCGTGCTCTGGTTCAAGGCCCGTGCCGGCGCCTACGGACGGGCCAACCACATGGCCCCGGCGTCTGGCGCCGTGTTCTGGCACATGGTCGACCTGCTGTGGATGGTGCTGTTCCCGCTGGTCTACGTCATTCGCTGAAGTCAGGGCCCGTCATGCGATTCAACAAGGCCGACACCATCTTCGCACTGCTCGCGCTCGCCACGCTCGCGAGCTGGTGGCTGGGGGAGGGCGCCGCCGTCAGCGGCCAGCACATGGGCACCGTCGCCACCCTGGCAGTGCTGGCGCTGTCGGCCGTCAAAGGCGCGCTGATTGCACTGGACTACATGGAACTGCGCCAGGCCCCTGCGCTGTGGCGGCGCGCGGTGATGGGCTGGCTGGCGGTGGTGCTGGGGATGGTCGTGGTGTTCAGCGTGGGGCTCTGACGCGCCTTCAAACACCCGCAGAGCACGGCAAAGCTGCCGCTACATCGCGGAACGCCACCAGCGCCGCCTCCAGGTGGTCAATGATTTCCTGCTGCAGCACATCCGGCGGTGGCAGGTCGGCCAGGTTGTTCAGGCTGTCGTCCTTGAGCCAGAAAACATCCAGACTGGCCTTGTCGCGCGCCAGCAGGTCGGCCACTGGGTAGTGCTTGAAGCGCTCTGTCTCGGTGCGCTGGTGCCGGCTCTCCGGGTGATAGCAGGTGACAAAGTCCTGCAGGTCTGACACCCCCAGCGTGCGCGTCTTCAGCGTGAAGTGCTTGTTTGTGCGCAGGTCGTAGAACCACACGCCTTTTGTATGAGTGCGACCGTCTTTCGGCGCGGCGTCGAAAAACACCACATTGGCCTTCACCCCTTGTGCGTAGAAGATGCCCGTGGGCAGCCGCAGGATGGTGTGCACGTCGCAGGTCTCCAGCCACTTGCGGCGAATCTTCTCGCCGGCACCGCCTTCAAACAGCACGTTGTCGGGCAACACCACCGCTGCCTTGCCCGTCACCTTCAGCATGCTCACGATGTGCTGCAGAAAGTTCAGCTGCTTGTTGCTGGTGGTGGTCCAGAAATCCTGCCGCTCGTAGGTCAGCGCATCGCGGTCTTCTTCACCCTCTTCGTTGGTGAAGGTCATGCTGCTCTTTTTGCCAAACGGCGGATTGGCCAACACGTAGTCAAAGTGCTGCGATGGCTCGCTGATCAGCGCGTCGGCCCGCTGCACCAGCGGCTCTTCCACCATGTCGCCCACGTTGTGCAGGAACAGGTTCATCAGGCACAGCCGCCGCGTGCTCGCCACGATCTCGTTGCCGTGAAAGGTCTTGTCCTTCAAGAACGCCGCCTGCTTCTTGTTCAGCGTCTGGCCTGGCCGCGTCAGCCACTGGTGCACGCCCAGAAAAAAGCCGCCCGTGCCACAGGCCGGGTCCGCCACCGTCTTCATGGGCTCGGGGCGCACGCATTCCACCATCGCCTGAATCACCGCGCGCGGCGTGAAGTACTGGCCCGCGCCGCTCTTGGTGTCTTCCGCGTTCTTCTGCAGCAGGCCCTCGTACAGGTCGCCCTTGGTGTCGGCGTCCATGCCCACCCAGCTCTCGGCGTCGATCATCTGCACCAGGCGGCTGAGCTTGGCCGGGTCCTGGATCTTGTTCTGCGCCTTGAAGAAGATCGCGCCCAGCATGCCCGGCTCGTGGCCCAGGCGCTGCAGGATCGTCAGGTAGTGCGCCTCCAGCGGCTCACCCGTCTTCTTGCGCAGGCTCGCCCAGTCGCAACTCTTGGGCACATGTGTCTGCCGGTTGTAGGGCTCCTGCGTGTACTCGTGCGCCATCTTCAGGAACAGCAGGTAGGTCAGTTGCTCCAGGTAGTCGCCATAGCCCACGCCGTCGTCCTTGAGCGTGTGGCAGAAATTCCAGACCTTCTGGATCAGGGTTGATGTGTTCATGAAACCTTGTGTTGTCTTGTGTCGTCGTGCACCCGGCTCACAGGCCCAGCGCGTCCAGCCAGGCGCGCACCTGGCGGTGGGCGTCCACCTGCACCTGTTCGGGGGTCATGTCGCCCAGCGCTGCCGAGTCCTGCAGAAAGCGCCGCACCGTCACCGGGCCAAAGCCGTCTTCGCGTGCGAATTTCTGCGCAATGTGCTGGTAGCCCTGCCGGGCCACCGGGTCGGCCAGCAAGGGGCGGCAGGCCTCGGCCAAGGCCAGCGGCCCGCCCGCCGCCTGGCGCACGGTGAAATAGATGTCGTAGCAGTCCTTGTGCTTGTCGCGCCCGTTGGCGGCGTAGCCCTTCATCACCAGAAACGCCGGCAGGCTTGCCACGCGCAGGTCCACCGTGTTGGGGCGGCCATCGGGCATGGTGCCGTCCAGCCGGTGCAGCACGTGTGACGTCATCGCCACGCCCGCACCATCGGCCTTTTGCACCGCAAAGTTCGCCAGCAGAGGCGGCTTGTGCCGGTCAATCTGCGCCTCGCGCGGCATCAGCAGGTCCACGATCACGGCCACCGGCCCCAAGCCGTCCAGGTTCACCGTGCGGCGCAGCTGGAACAGGCGCATGTCGGGCGCCGCCCGCTCGTAGCCCGCAGCTTCCAGCGCCTGCACCAGCCCCACGTATTCGTCGTCCCGCAGCGCGGCGGCGTCCAGGCTCAGGTCCACGTCCAGCGTGCCAATGTGGCGCGGGTCGGCGTGTGGCAGCAGCAGCCAGGGCACCGAGCCACCGATCACCACGAACTTGTCGCGGTACGCGCCCAGCACCTGCCCCATTTCCAGCAGCACGGCGTACACCGCCTGGGCGCCGCGGTCGTCGTATTCATTGGCCGAAGTGGGCTCGGTCATGCGGTCTCCCAAAGCTTGTGGATCGTCTCGGCGCGCCAGTGTTCGGCCGCCTCGCGGCTGCGTTCGCCGCCGGCAAACAGGTCCAGGTAGGTCTGCACCGGCCCCGTGCCTACCAGCCCCTCAGTGCCGAGCGGCGTGCGTTCTTGCCACAGACCGTCGTCGGCCGCTGCGTAGACCGTCACGTTCGCGCCCGTGGGCGCGCGCTGCGGCTGCAAGTGGTTTTGCAAGATGGCCAGCCCTGCCGCATCGGCATAGAAGAACTCGCCCGCCACGCGCAGGAACGGCGCCACCCGCCGCGCCACCGAATGCGAGGCCAGCAGCAAGCGCGCACCGCTTTTTTCCGCGTCCGCAAACGCCGCCAACAACGCCGACTGCAACGCGGCACCAGTCAACAGCGTGTAGCCCGGCAGCTGCACCGTTGGGGGTTTTTCGCCCGCGTCGCGCCAGGCGTCGAGCAAGGCCCCGGCTTGCACCAGGCGCAGGCCCTCGGCCGCGTCGGCCACGGCCCACTCGCGCTCTGTCAGGGCCTGGCGCACATTGCTCACCTGCCCCACGCTCACGCCCGCCGCTTCGGCCAGCTCGGCCACGCGCCACGAACGGCCCGGGTGCGCCAGCAGCAGCTTCAGCAGCCGGGCCGATTTTGGGTAGAACAGCGAGCGCTGCACCCGCTTGGTGGCCCAAGGGTCGCGTTCGGTCTTGTTGATTTCCACATGCAGGCGCGGGAAGTTGATGCGCGCATTGCCCGCCAGATCGAGCCAGCCCATGCCCGCTTCGGCCAATATCGCCCGCGACGCAGGCGACACAAACGGCGCCACCAGCAGCCCCTGGCAAGGCACGGGCGAGCGCTCCACCTCGCGCGCCAGCTGGGCCACCGCGCCGCGCACCTGCCGCGGCTGGGCCGCCAGCTGGCACTCGATCACCAGCCGGTGTGGCTCACCCGCGATCAGGCAGTCGGCCAGCCCATCGGGGCGCGTGCCGGCGTGCGGGGGAGGCTCCACCTGCACCGCCAGGCCCTGCACGATGGGCACGCCGTGCAGCGCCTGGCGCAGCCGCTCGGGCCAGGCTCGCGCCAGTTCGGATTCGTTCATGAGATTCACTTGAAACAATGATTTCAACGTCTGCTGAATGTATTGATTTCAGTGAAATTAGGCAAGAATTCATTTGAAACAATGTTTTCAGCATGTACTGAAAACAACATTTACAGTGAATTCAGGCGCTGACCCGGGTTCGCCGTGCTGCTTTGGGTGCTGCGGTGGTCGCGGCCCGTTCGGTGCGGATGCGTGCCAGCAGCGCGCTGGCCGGTTCGTCCGCCGGGTCTTGCGGGACCAGCTGGCCGGAGAAGGCG
Source organism: Hydrogenophaga flava NBRC 102514 (assembly GCF_001571145.1). GTDB lineage: Bacteria > Pseudomonadota > Gammaproteobacteria > Burkholderiales > Burkholderiaceae_C > Hydrogenophaga > Hydrogenophaga flava. The sequence goes on along the minus strand of NZ_BCTF01000003.1, from coordinate 69,601 downwards.
GCGCGCAGGATGTTCTGGCGTTGGGCGGCGGCTTGTTTGAGGGCTACCTCTGTTGGATGCTCAAGCTCACGGATGGCCACCAGACGCTCTTCCAACTCCGCCATCACCGCGTCTTGTTCTGCAAGGGGCGCCAGAGGAACGGGGGTCTTTTTCAGGTCTACCCCAGAGATACCAGTTTGACCTGCAGTGGTCTTTACGCGCGACACGAGATGTGCACGAGACATGCCCACATTGCCGCAAACCTCCATCCAGGCGCCCAACTTCAAGCCCAGTACGGGTCTCATGCGAATGAGCTTGTCGGGGTGCAAGGTCCTTACTGGGACTTGTTTGACCATCCCAAAAACACCCAACAGATCAACACTTCCGTTGTAGCGAGTCGCCAGTACATCGCCCGCATCTACCCAATAGTCTGTTGCTTCTTCTTCATCAATTTCTATGTGCTTGATCGCATTGAAGTTCACAGCCATAGGTCGAACAGCGTTGATCTTGAAGATTGGAAATCCGAGTCCCTGGGTATTCGGCGTCCTCGAAAGACCGTTCCGAACCGAATCGGACAACTGATCAACACTCGACCAAACCCAGCCGTTCGGCAGGGTCGGCAAACCCTTGATATCAGGCGGAACGGGTTCCGGGTATTTACTCTGCCAACCCTTGGGCGGTGTCTTGCCCTGGGCTTTGAACTTGTCGAGTTGCCGGGCTTCCCAGCGGGCGCGGCGCTCTTGCAGGATGCGCGCGAGCAGCGCCTCGCCACTTTCCTTCGGCGGGTGTGCGGCGCGCCAGTCGGCGGTGAGCGCGCCTTCTACGGCGGCCTTCAGCAGCGACTGGCGGTACTGCGCCAGCTTTTTCTGCGCGGCCTGGAGTTCGGCCACGCCGGCATCGAGTTCGGTGAACAGTTCGTCGAGCTTTTTGACGATGCGCTTCTGCTCCCTGCCCGGTGGAAGCCAGATGGGCAAAGAACCCAGCTTCGTCAGGCTGATGGACGCGAGATTGGTGGTCTGCGAACCCTGTTCGGCGAAGTACGCCTGCCCCATCGAATTGGTGAAATGGGCGATGTACAGCGGATCAATGTCTGGGCTCAGCAACCGAGCGCGAAAGACGTGGTTCTGATGGATGCACAGGGGAAGCTGACCCTGCCAGACCCAGCCCCGCCCGAGCTTGTCCCGGTCTCCGCCTTCGTTCAAAAGGATGTCGCCGGGCAGTAGCTTTAACTTCTGAATGTCGGATTCAGAAGCCGAAATCAACTTCACTTCCGTCAGGTCGAGTCGCCCCCGCTGAACATTGGCGACCCGCAAATACGGGACCTCACGAAAGCCCTGACCCAAGGAATTTTTGGCGTCCTTGGTCACCCCGCCCACGACCTCTGCGATCTCACGCAAGGTAGCGCTGTGCCAACCATGAGGCATTTCGTCTGGAACATCACTCACGCCACCAATTCCTCGTTCATTTCACTCATCAACCCATCCAACGAAGCCCCAAACACACCCCAGGCTTTCTGCAGCCCGCCATGGTTGGCCAGCGCACCGGCGTCAAAGTCATCGCGGGCGATGCAGCAGCTCGCGGCGATGTGGTCTTTGATGAGGCGCAGCCAGTCGGTCTGCTCGGGGGTGAAGGCGGTGCCGCGCTGGGCGTTGTGCCGGAAGATCCAGGCCTGAAAGCGTTTGTCCACCTCGTCCTGGAACGGGCGCAACTCTACCGCAGCGGCGGCGTCGCCCTCTGCGCCTTCGAGCTGGATGGCAAAGCGCACCATGGACACCAGATCGGTCAGCTGGCGCTGGCGGTTGCCGCCCTTGACCTGGCTCTCGCGCACGCGGGCGTAGGCGGCCCAGAGGCGCTCGGTGGTGAGCATGAGCGGCGGGCGTTGCAGGCGTTCGTGCAGGTCTTCGATCATTTCCAGCGTGAGCGCGCGGCGCTGGTAGGGCTGCTGATAGAAGAAGGCGAGCGCTTCGATGTCTTGCTTGTGGGCCTGGATGAAGGCGGCAAAACCGGCCACGTCTTGGACGGCCTGGTCTTGCAGTTGCGGGCTGTAGCCGGAACTGGTGACACGGTCGAGGTTGAGGTGGTCGATCACCTGTTCGCGTTCACGGCGGGCGGTGTCGATTTCGTCGCGCAGCGCGGGCGCGTCGAACGGCGCGCAGGCGGCGTTGACGCGTTCGGCGCGTGCCTGGGCCAGCTCGTCGGGTGTGAGGCTGTCGAGATGGCGGGTGATGCCGCTGGCCCGCGCGGTGGCGAGCGCGGCTTCGGCGATCTGGTCGGGGTCGAGCGCATTGATGAGGGCTTTGCCCAGCTCGTTCAACGGCACGCCGCCCGCAGCCTTTTCAATGCGGGCGCGGGCCTTGTCGTCCAGCTGCGTGCCCAGGCGCACCAGACGGTTGGCCAGGCTGAGGCAGGTGTCGTCGTCGCGCTGGCCGATGTGCACCTGGAGCATCAGGTCTTTCAGCGGCACGGTGGGCTTTTTCTCCAGCGGGCGGCTTTCGGTCTTGAGCGACTTTTCCACGCCCACGGCGTCGATCAGCACGAAGCGGTCTTTGGCGCCGGGGGCGCTGTTGCTGACGCGTTGCAGGCCGTCGGCGCTGAGGCTGCGCACGCCGCGGCCTTTCATCTGCTCGTAGTAGCCCTTGCTGCGCACGTCGCGCATGAAGAGCAGCACCTCCAGCGGTTTCACGTCGGTGCCGGTAGCGATCATGTCCACGGTGACGGCGATGCGGGGGTGGTGGTCGTTGCGGAAGCTGCTCAAGACGCCATCGGCGTCTTTCTCGCTGTAGGTGACCTTGCGGCAAAACGCGTTGCCCTGGCCGTAGACCTCGCGCACGGTGTTGACGATGTCATCGGCGTGGCTGTCGGTCTTGGCGAAGATGAGGGTCTTGGGGGTTTCCTTGCGCTCGGGAAAGATCTGCGTTTCCACCGCGCGCTTCATGGCGAGGATGACCTGGCGGATCTGGCTTAAGTTGACGACCGAGCGGTCCAGCTGCTGGCCGGTGTAAGTGACTTCTTCTTCGGTTTCACCCCAGCGCTTTTTGCGGGTGGCGCGGTCGCGGTGGTCCACCCACACCTGGGCTTGCAGCGTGCCGCCTTTCTTGGTGACTTCGGTGTTGATCTCCCACACGTCGTAGCCGACGTTCACACCGTCGGCCACGGACTGTTCGTAGCTGTATTCGGCGACGATGTTTTCGCTGAAGAAGCCGAAGGTGCGTTTGTCGGGCGTGGCGGTGAGGCCGATGAGGAAGGCGTCGAAGTAATCGAGCACCTGCTTCCACAGGTTGTAGATGCTGCGGTGGCATTCGTCGATGACGATGAAATCAAACGCCTCCACCGGCACGGCGGCGTTGTAGCGCACGGGCCTGGGCGCCTTGGCGGCGGGCATCACCTCGTTGAGCGAGACGTCTTCGGCGGCTTCGTCGATGGGCACGCCACTGAGCACCGAGTACATGCGCTGGATGGTGCAGATGCAGACCTGGGCATGCGGGTCGATGGTGGCGCTGGCCAGGCGCTGCACGTTGTACAGCTCGGTGAACTTGCGGCCGTCGTCGGGCGGCGTGTAGGCCATGAACTCCTGGTGCGCCTGTTTGCCCAGGTTGCGCGTGTCCACCAGAAACAGCACGCGCTTGGCACCCCCGAACTTGAGCAGGCGGTACACCGCGGTGATGGCGGTGAAGGTCTTGCCGGCGCCGGTGGCCATGTGGATGAGCGCGCGCGGGCGGTTGGCGGCCAGCGATGCTTCGAGTCCGGTGACGGCGCTGGTCTGGCAGTCGCGCAGGTTCTGCTGCGGCAGCGGCGGCATGGCGCTGGCCAGCCGGGTGCGCAGGCTGTTGGGCTGGGCCAGCCATTCGACCAGTTGCTCGGGGCGGAAGAAGTGGAAAACTTCGCGCGAGCGAGGGGCCGGGTCGCGCCCGTCGGTGAAGCGGATGATCTCGCCCGTGGCTTCAAACAGGAAGGGCAGCGGGGTCTTGTCTTGGCGCCACCTGAGCGTGGCGTTGGCGTAGCGCTCGGTCTGGGCTTCGGTGGCGGTGAGGTTGGCGCCCGCGTCGTTGCGCTTGGCTTCGATGATGCCCACCGGCAGGCGGTTGACGAAGAGTGCGTAGTCGGCGGGGCCGCTGTCGGTGGGGTACTCGCGCACAGCCACACCCAAGGCAGCGCCCAGGTTGAGCGCTTTCAGGTCTTGCACCACCCAGCCGGCAGCGGCAAGTTTGTCGTCGATGGTTTGGCGCGCTTTGGCTTCGGGTGTCATGGCGGGTACAGCCCTTCCCTGGGTGCCGGCCCACTCTTGCTGGCAGACCGTTCTGGTGTGCTGGCAGTATGCCTTTGTTCAGGCTCAGCTCTTGGCGTCAGCGCCCCCGCCGCACCGCCCGCACCATCACCGCCCCGAACATCACAAAGGCCAGCGCGTGGCCAACCCCGGCTGCTGCCAGCCCATCCGCCCAGCCCGTGACCGACGCCCCCACCCGCAGCGCCAGGCTCACCCCCAGCACACCCAGCGGCAGCAGCGCCCAGCGTGCGGGTTCGGGTCGCCAGCCGGCCAGGGCGGGCAGCATGATGGGTGCGTGGCCGAAGACCATGGCCATGACGAAACCCAGCCAGAGTGCGTGCCAGGCGATGGTCTGGCCCAGCAGCCCGAGCAGCGACCCCGCCGCGAGCCAGACGTAGCCGACGACGAGGCAGATGGCGGTGTGGCCGGCCCAGCCTTTGGCGCGCCACTGGCGCGTGGCCACGTCCCAGCGCAGCAGCCAGGCGGCCAGCAGCGCCATGGTGACCCACCAGAGCACGACGGCCAGATCCGGCCGCCACAGCGCCACCAGCACGGCCGCCACTGCGCCGGCCCAGACCAGCAGGAAGGCTTTCGAGGCCCAGTCGGGCAGCTTCACCAGCCGCGTGAGTTCGCGCCGTTCGCCCGAGATGGTCAGCACCAGGAAGGCACTCCAGCCGATGCGGGCGGCGTCGGCCTGGCCCAGGGTGAAGGCGGCGTTGGCCACCAGCAGGGCCAGCGCACCCGAGGCCTCCACCGCCAGCGGCAGCGACATCGCGCGGTGCGATCCGGCCCAGGCGTAGAGCCACACCAGCCCGGCGGCCGAGGCCACCCACAGCACGCCCGCAGCGGTCCACTGGCCCGCGCCCCAGCCCAGCCAGCCGCCGAAGGCCGCCAGCACCGGCACCCACAGGCCACGCCGCAGCGCGACCACGCGTTCGAGCGCGATGAGCGCGCCGAAGAAGCCGGCCATCATCACCGCGCCGTGGGCGCCGATGGCGTGCGCGCCGGTGGGGCCGAAGCCCTGTGCGGGCAGGCTGCCCAGTCGCACCAGGCCGCCGCCGACGGCGCCCAGCAGGTTGAGGATGGCCATGACAGCGGCCGCGCCGATGGCCCAGCGGGGCAGGGGTGGCGGTTCGACCGGACGCGCCGGGCGGGGTGGCTTGGGGGTCGGGTTCACCATCCGAAGCGTGCCCGCAGCGCCGGTGCCAGCCGCTCGGGCGACCACTCGGTGTCCCAGTCCATCTGCACATCCACCGCGGTGCCGGGCGGGCAGGCGCGCTGCACGGCGCTCAGGGCGTCGTCCACCATCACGTCGGCCATGGGGCAGGTGGCGCTGGTGGGGATGAGCGTGACGGCGACCGAGGCGCCGTCGATGCGGACCTCGCCGACCACGCCCAGGTCCACCAGGTTCTCACCCATCTCGGGGTCGTCCACGGTGGCCAGGGCGGCCATGACAGCGGTGTGCAGATCGGTGTCCGGTGCGTTCGTGTCGGTCTGTGTGTCCATGGGGCCTCACTGTGAACGGGCCTTCTGCACCCATCCTTGAACCAGTTCAAGGACGATACCCGAGCAAAAAAGGAGGATACGCCCCATCAACCAGTGATGGAGGGCTTCATGAGCCAGACGCAAAGCGGGTTCACCAAACAGACCGCCCGCAACATGTTCTACGGTGGCAGCGTGTTTTTCGCGCTGCTGTTCGCGGTGATCGTGTTCGACACCGAGCAACGCATCCCTGAGCGCTCCAACGCGCAGGCGATCACACCCGCCGTCGTGGCGGGCAAGAAGATCTGGGAGACGCGCAACTGCATCGGCTGCCACACGCTGCTGGGCGAGGGCGCGTACTTCGCCCCCGAGCTGGGCAACGTCTACAAGCGCCGCGGCGGCGACTTCATCAAGGGCTGGATGAAGGCCATGCCCACGGGCGCGCCGCACCGCCGCCAGATGCCGCAGTTCGACCTGAACGAGCAGCAGCTCAACGACCTGGTCGAGTTCCTCAAGTGGACCGGCGAGATCAACACCCAGAAGTGGCCGCCCAACATCGAAGGCTGACCGGAGCAACACCATGACCATCGCAACACTCAAGTACCAGAGCCAGTCGGTCTCCAGGAACTACTTCATCGCCGCCATGGTGCTGTTCGCCGGGCAGGTGATCTTCGGCATCACCCTCGGCCTGCAGTACGTGATCGGAGACCTGTTCTTCCCCTACATCCCCTTCAACGTGGCCCGTATGGTCCACACCAACCTGCTCATCGTGTGGCTGCTGTTCGGCTTCATGGGCGCGGCCTACTACATGGTGCCGGAGGAATCCGAAACCGAGCTGTTCAGTCCCTTGCTCGCGAAGATCCTGTTCTGGGTCTTCCTGGCGGCCGGTGCGCTGACCATCGTCGGCTACCTCACGCTGCCCTATGCCAAGCTGGCCGAGCTCACCGGCAACGACATGCTGCAGACCATGGGCCGCGAGTTCCTGGAGCAGCCGCTGCCGACCAAGATCGGCATCGTGGTCGTGGCGCTGGCCTTCCTGTTCAACATCACCATGACCGTGCTCAAGGGCCGCAAGACGGCCATCACGGTGGTGCTGCTGATGGGCCTGTGGGGTCTGGCGCTGTTCTTCCTGTTCAGCTTCGTCAACCCGCACAACCTGGTGCGCGACAAGATGTACTGGTGGTTCGTCGTCCACCTCTGGGTGGAAGGCGTGTGGGAACTGATTCTGGGCGCGCTGCTGGCCTATGTGCTGGTCAAGACCACCGGTGTGGACCGTGAGGTGATCGACAAGTGGCTGTACGTGATCATCGCCTTCGCGCTGATGACCGGCATCCTGGGCACGGGCCACCACTTCTTCTTCATCGGCCTGCCCGGCTACTGGCAGTGGATCGGCTCGATCTTCTCGGCCATGGAACCGATTCCCTTCTTCATGATGACGGTGTTCGCCTTCAACATGGTGCAGCGCCGCCGCCGTGAACACCCGAACCAGGCCGCCGTGCTGTGGGCCGTGGGCACATCGGTCATGGGCTTCCTGGGCGCCGGCCTGTGGGGCTTCATCCACACGCTCAGCCCGGTCAACTACTACACCCACGGTTCGCAGATCACGGCCGCCCACGGCCACCTGGCCTTCTATGGCGCCTATGTGCTGGTGGTGATCACGCTGATCAGCTACGCCATGCCCACGCTGCGCGGGCGCATCGCCAACAGCCAGAAGGCCCAGGCCGCCGAGATGTGGAGCTTCTGGGTCATGACCATCGGCATGTCGGTGATGGTGCTGGCCCTGACCGGCGCAGGCATCCTGCAGGTGTGGCTGCAACGCATGCCCACCGAAGGCGCCATGGGCTTCATGGCCACGCAGGACCAGCTGGCCTTCTTCTACTGGACCCGCGTCGCCGGTGGCGTGATCTTCCTGCTCGGCCAGTTCCTGTACTTCGCCAGCTTCTTCATCGGCGGCGAGCCGGTGCGCGCCGACACCGTGAAGACCAGCGCAGGTGGCGGCGTGCTCGGAGTCCGCCCCGCACAGCGCGCCTGATGAAACAAGGACACGGTCATGGACCACAGTGAACAGCAGCATCTGGTGAACGCCCCGTTCTACGCCGAACAGGCCGGCGAGGTCGCGCTCTTCGAGCACGCCTTCCGCCAGCGCCTGCCGGTGCTGATCAAGGGCCCCACCGGCTGCGGCAAGACCCGCTTCGTGGAGCACATGGCCGCGCGCCTGGGCCGGCCGCTGATCACCGTGAGCTGCCACGACGACCTGAGCGCGGCCGACCTGGTGGGACGCCATTTGATTGGCGCGGATGGCACCGTCTGGCAGGACGGGCCGCTGGCCCGCGCGGTGCGCAGCGGCGCCATCTGCTACCTCGACGAAGTGGTGGAAGCCCGCAAGGACACCACCGTGGTGCTGCACCCGCTGGCCGACGACCGCCGCGTGCTGCCCATCGAACGCACCGGCGAACAGCTGGTGGCGCCACCGGGCTTCATGCTGGTGGTCAGCTACAACCCCGGCTACCAGAACCTGCTCAAGAGCCTCAAGCCCAGCACGCGCCAGCGCTTCGTGGCGCTGACCTTCGGCTACCCCGCGCCCGGCGTGGAGCGCGGCATCGTGGTGGCCGAAGCGGGCGTCGAGCCGGCGCTGGCCGAGCGCCTGGTGACCCTGGCGCAGGCGCTGCGGCGCCTGACCGACCACGACCTGGAAGAAACCGTGAGCACGCGCCTGCTGGTGATGGCGGCGCGCCTGGTCGCCAGCGGCCTGCCGCTGCACGTGGCCTGCCGCTCGGCCATCGTCGACGCGCTGACCGACGACTTCGAGACCGCCGCCGCGCTCGACGAGGTGGTGGTCGCCATCCTCGGAACCCGCACCTGAATTCCGTTTGCAGCGGCGGCGCTGTGCTTTCCTCCTCGTTTGCCACACAAACATGCAGCGCCGCCGCCTCTTCTTCCAGCTCGGCTTCTTCGCCCTGTTCCTGCTGGCCCCCGCACTGAACCTGCTGCGCTTCGACCTGCACGAGGCCCAGCTCTGGGTGCTGGGGCAGCGCTGGTCGCTTGGTATCGACGCCTTCCGCGCCGGCGAGATCAGCGCCAACCAGGCCGCGATCCAGATCTTCGTCAGGGCCTTCCTGCCCGCCATCGTGCTGATCGTCGCCTTCCTGGCTGTGGCCTGGAAGTACGGCCGCCTCTACTGCGGCTGGCTCTGCCCGCACTTCACGCTGGTGGAAACGCTCAACACCGCACTGCACCGCGCCTGCGGCAAGCTCAGCATCTGGGACCAGCACCGCACCCGGCGCGCCGGCGTCCAGCCCTCGGCCCGCTGGTGGCCGGTGTTCTTCATGCTTTGCGCGGTGTTCGGTTTCCTGTGGGCCATCACGCTGCTGACCTACCTGCTGCCACCGGCCGAGATCTGGGGCGGGCTGTTCAGCGGCGCGCTCACGCCCAACCAGGCGCGTTTCCTGGGCGCCGGCTCGCTCATCTTCACGCTGGAATTTGCCTTCGCCCGCCACCTGTTCTGCCGCTTCGGCTGCGCGGTGGGTCTGTTCCAGAGCCTGGTGTGGATGGCCAACCCCAAGGGCATGGTGGTGGCCTTTGACCGAGACGGCGCGCGCTACTGCCGCACCTGCACGACAGCGACGTATCCGCAGGGTTCGGCCTGCGACAACGGCTGCCCCATGCGCCTGCACCCGCGCAACATCAAACGCATGATGTTCTCGTGCGTGCAGTGCGGTCAGTGCCTCGATTCGTGTGAAGAGACTCGCAGCGCGCAGGCACGCGAACCGCTGCTGGAATGGAAGGTCGGCGCCGACGCGGTGCGCGAAACACTGCGCCAACGCAAGGCAGAACGCGAAGCGGCCGCCGTCCTCGAAAGGAAAGTCTGATGGAAGAGTGGGTCGGCAAACAGTGGGACCGTTTCATCCGCCGTGCGGCCCACCGCCAGCACGATGCGGCCGCGGTCACCCTCGGCGACATGCAGCGCACCCTGCACCTGATGTTCCGCGCCGCCGGCGGCGCGCCGGCGGTGCGGGTGGCGCCCGCCGCCGAAACCCGCGTGGGCGGTGCCCGCGACTGGCTGCAGCGCGTGGCTGGCACCGGCACCCACGCGGCCACCGGCCGGCTGGAGCCCGAGGCCCTGTCGCTGCCGCCGGTGATCACGGTGCACGCCGACCCGGCACTCAACCGCGCGCTCTATCTGTGGCTGGCGGCGCTGGCCGCCCACATCGAACCCAGCGGCGACTGGATCGCCGACAACCGGCGCGCCACACGGCGCGCGCTGGCCACCTTTCCCGGCCTCGCCGAACGCCACCGGCAACTGCTGGAAGCCGAGATCGCGCTGCGGCCCGAGCCCTCGCGCCTGCGCGGGCGCGCGGCCGAGGCCGAACACCAGGTGCAGCAGGCGCTGGCCGGGCAAGGCGCTGAAACCGTGGGGGATGTGCCGGTGAGCGAGGTGCGGCCCGACGAGGTGGCGCCGGTCTGGCTCTGGCTGGACACCACGGCCGCAGCCACCGCCGCACCGGTGGCCCGCGACCAGGACCCCGATGCGGCGGACGCCGGGCGCCCACCCGCCACCCAGGATGCGCGCCGCCGCCGCGCCCAGACCGTGGCCGACGAGCGCGACAAGGCGCCGCTGATGATGTTCTTCCGCGCCGAGTCCATCCTGTCCTGGGGCGAGTTCGTTAAGGTCAACCGCGCCAGCGACGATGACGACGACGGCAACGCGCTGGCCGCGGCCAACGACATGGACGTGCTGGCCATCGCGCCCGACGGACAGACCACGGCCTCGCGAGTGAAGTTCGACCTGGACCTGCCCAGCGCCGCCGCCGACGACCGGCCGCTGGGCCCCGGCATCCGCCTGCCCGAGTGGGACTGGCGCAAAGGACAACTGATCGAAGACCACTGCGCGCTGCAGACCCTGGTCACGGCCGAACCGCCGGTCTTTGCGCCACCGCCGGCGTTGAAGGTCACGGCCCGCCGCGTGCGCCGCCGCATGGAGGTGCTGCGCGGGGGCATGGGCCGCCTGCATGCCCAGCCCGAGGGCGACGAAATCGATCTGGATGCCTGGATCCGCCACCACGTTGACGCCGCCAGCGCACCGCGCAGCGAGTCGCCCGCGGTCTTCAGCCGCCGCGTGCGCAGCGAACGCAGCCTGGCCACGCTGCTGCTCGCCGACCTCTCGCTGTCCACGGACGCCTATGCCACGCAGACCGCGCGCGTGATCGACGTGATCCGCGACGCGCTCTATGTGTTCGGCGAGGCGCTCTCCGCCAGCGGTGACCCGTTCGAGATGCTGGGCTTCTCGTCGGTGCGGCGGCAGAACGTGCGCATCCACCAGCTCAAGGGCTTCGACGAGGCCTGGGGCCCGCGCCCGCGCGACCGCGTCGGTGCCATCAAGCCCGGCTACTACACGCGCATGGGTGCGGCCGTCCGCCACGCCACGGCGCGGCTGGCGCAGCGCCCCGAACGCCAGCGCCTGCTGCTGCTGCTGACCGATGGCAAGCCCAACGACCTGGACGTGTACGAAGGCCGCTACGGCCTGGAGGACACGCGCCACGCGGTGCAGGCCGCGCGCGCCGCCGGGCTGCTGCCGTTCTGCATCACCATCGACGAGGCCGCGCACGACTACCTGCCCATGCTGTTCGGGGAACAGGGGTATGCGATGGTGCGGCGTCCGCAGGACCTGGTGAACCGCCTCTCGTCCGTGCACCAGCGCTTCATGGCCCGGGCGGCCTGAGGGACTGTCTTGGGTCCGCCGCCGTTCGCGGCTACAGTCGGCGCTTTTGCCGCCTCCGCATCCATGGACCTGTCCCGCTTCGACCTGCCGCGCTACCTTTCGATGCTGCCCCTGTTCCAGGAGATGCGGCCGCCCGAGTTGCAGCGGCTGTCCGAGGGCAGCCGGCTGCGCCAGTTCGCGCGCGGCGACGACGTGTTCCGCATCGGCGACCCCTGCGACGAGTTCCACGTCACCGTCTCGGGCCAGGTCAAGCTGTTCGCCATCTCGCCGGCCGGGCAGGAAAAGATCATCGAACTCGTGGGGCCGGGCAACAGCTTCGCCGAGGCGCTGATGTTCATGCAGCGGCCCTACATCATCAACGCACAGGCCCTGACCGACACCCTGCTGCTGAGCGTGTCGCGCGCGGCGGTGATGCACGAGATCCAGGGCGACGCGCAGTTCTGCATGCGCATGCTCGCCGGCCTCTCGCGCCGCCTGCACGGGCTGGTCAACGACGTGCAGGCCTATTCGCTGCACAGCGGTGTCGAGCGCGTGATCGGCTACCTGATGCGAGACCTGCCCGAAGAGGGCAGCGAGGCCGCGGCCAGCGTGCTGCTGCCGGTGAGCAAGGCTTCCATCGCCTCGCGCCTGTCGATGACACCCGAATACTTCTCCAAGGTGCTGCGCGAGCTGGAAGACCAGGGGCTGATCGAGGTCGACAAGCGCGAGATCCGGCTGCTGGACACGCAGCGCTTGAGCCGCTACCCCTTGCGTTGAACGGGGGCCTACACTCGCCGCCCTATGTTGATTCTCGGATTCGAATCTTCCTGCGACGAAACTGGCGTCGCCCTGGTCGACGCCAGCGGCGACGCCACGCCGCGCCTGCTCGGCCACGCGCTGCACAGCCAGATCGAGATGCACCAGGCCTATGGCGGCGTGGTGCCCGAGCTGGCCAGCCGCGACCACATCCGCCGCGTGTTGCCGCTGACCGACGCCGTCATGGCGCAGGCCGGTCTGCCGTTGTCGGCGGTGGACGCCATCGCCCACACGCGCGGCCCCGGCCTGGCTGGCGCGCTGCTGGTCGGTTCGGGCGTGGCCTGCGCCCTCGGCATGGCGCTGGGCAAGCCGGTGATCGGCGTGCACCACCTGGAGGGCCATCTGCTCTCGCCCTTTCTGAGCGCCGACCCGCCGCAGTTTCCCTTCGTCGCGCTGCTGGTCTCGGGCGGCCACACCCAGCTGATGCGGGTAGACGGGGTGGGGCGCTACGAGATGCTGGGCGAAACCATCGACGACGCCGCGGGCGAGGCCTTCGACAAGTCCGCCAAGCTGCTGGGCCTGGGCTACCCGGGCGGGCCGGCGCTGTCGAAGCTGGCGCAGCAGGGTGACCCAGCGGCCTACAAGCTGCCACGGCCGCTGCTGCACAGCGGCGATCTGGACTTCTCCTTTGCTGGCCTCAAGACGGCGGTGCTCACCCAGGTCAAGCGCCTGGCGCAGGCGCACCCGGATGGCCCGGCCACCAGCCACCTGGCCGACCCGCTGACGGCGCAGCAGAAGGCCGACGTGGCCGCCAGCGCGCAGGCCGCCATCGTGGACGTGCTGGTGAAGAAGTCGCTCGCGGCGCTCGACCAGACCGGCCTGCAGCGCCTGGTGGTGGCCGGCGGCGTGGGCGCCAACAGCCGGCTGCGCGAGCAGCTCAACGCCGCCTGCGCCCGGCGCAAGGTCCGCGTGCACTACCCCGAGCTGCACCTGTGCACCGACAACGGCGCCATGATCGCCCTGGCCGCCGGCCTGCGGGTGCAGGCCGGGCTGGCGGATCTGACGCTGGGCGGCTACCACTTCGACGTGCGCCCGCGCTGGCCGCTGGCCGAGTTGTCGGCCGACCCCGCCATCTGATCCTTCCGCCCGAACTCGCGCCATACCGGGGTGGGGTAGTCTCTGTAATTATGAATTAGACTCCCGGCAAGCTGTCGCGCAGGTGACTCCTGGCGGCGGTGAACCACGGAGCCCACCAGCATGCAACTCACTGAACACCTCACGCGCCGCGGCGCCCTGGCCGCCCTGTTCGCGGCGTCCCTGTCCTGCGCCAGCGCCTGGGCGCAGCCTGCCACCGAGCCCATCCGCATCGGCATGATCGAAGGCCTTTCGGGCCCGGTGGGCAACGCCGGCGAGGCGGTCTACCGCAACCTGGTCTGGGCCACCGAGCGCGTCAACGCCCGCGGCGGCGTGAAGCTGCCGGCCTCGCAAGGGGGCAACCGGCCGCTGGAGGTGGTGCGCTTCGACAGCAAGGGCCAGACCGAAGAGGCGCTCTCGGGCCTGCGCTCGGCCGTCGACAAGGGCATCACCATCGTCGCGCAGGGCAATTCGTCGGCCGCGGCGGCCGGTCTGATCGACGCCATCAACAAGCACAACGAGCGCGAGCCCGCGCGCCAGGTGGTGTTCCTCAACTACTCGGCGGTCGACCCGCTGCTGACCAACGCCAAGTGCAGCTACTGGCACTTCCGGTTCGATGCCCACGCCGACATGCGCATGAGTGCGCTGATGAGCGTGCTCAAGGAAGACAAGGCGCTCAAGGGCATCTACCTGATCGGCCAGGACTACTCCTTCGGCCAGGCGGTGCTCGCCGAGGCGCGCCAGCAACTGGCGGCCCAGCGGCCAGACGTGAAGATCGTCGGCGACGAGCTGCACCCCATGGCCCGCATCAAGGACTTCGCGCCCTACGCCGCCAAGATCAAGGCCAGTGGCGCGCAGGCCGTGCTCACCGGCAACTGGGGCAACGACCTGACCCTGCTGGTCAAGGCCGCCCGCGAGGCCGGTTTCGAAGGCAGCTTCTACACCTTCTACGGCAACGCCCTGGGCGCCCCGGCGGCCATGGGCGACGCTGGCATCGGCAAGGTGGTGGCCGTGGCGGACTGGTTCCCCAATGTGCCGACGCGCGAGTCCGAGGCCTTCTACCAGTCGTTCCGCCAGCGCTTTCCCAAGCCAGAGGACGACTACGTGCACATGCGCATGCAGCTGATGGTCGAAGCGCTGGCGCAGGCGATTGAGAAGGCCGGCTCGGTGAAGGCCGCTGACATCGCGGCCCAGCTGGAGAAGGTGCAGGTCACGCTGGCGGGCCAGACCGCCCGCATGCGCGCGGCCGACCACCAGTTCCAGCAGCCGCTGGCCGTGGCCGTGATGGACCGGCAGGGTGCGCCGGGCGTGAAGTTCGATGTCGAGGGCTCGGGCTACGGCTTCCGCGTCATCCGCCAGCTCACGCCCCAACAGGCCGAGATGCCGCACAGCTGTAACATGGCCCGTCCCTGATTGATTGGAGTGTTCATGCGGCCGGTGGTGGAGAGTCTGGAAGAGTCGCGCATCCGCGAAGTGGCCAATGCGGGCATGGGCCTGGAAGGCGTGCTCAAGTTCTGGTTCGGCGAGAGCGACGAGGTCACACCCGACTTCATCCGCGAAGCGGCGATTGCCTCGCTGAACGTGGGCGAAACCTTCTACGCCCACAACCTTGGTCTGCCCGAACTGCGCCACGCCATAGCCGGCTACACCCACACCCTGCACCCACAGCAGGCCACCGACCACTGGTTCGACCGCATCGCCGTCACCTCGGGCGGCGTCAACGGCCTGATGCTCGCCTCGCAGACGCTGGTGGAGGCGGGCGACGAGGTGGTCGTGGTCACGCCGGCCTGGCCCAACCTCGTGGCGCAGCCGCAGATCATGGGCGCCCGGGTGCGCACCGTGCCGCTGACGGTGGCCGCCGACGGTGCCTGGGTGCTGGATCTGGACGCCCTGCTAGCGGCGGTGACGCCCGCCACCAAGCTGCTGATCCTCAACGCGCCCAACAACCCGACCGGCTGGACGCTGACCCGCGACGAGCAGGCCGCGATCCTGGCGCATTGCCGCCGCACCGGCACCTGGGTTCTGGCCGACGAGGTCTACGAACGCCTTTACTTCGCCGGCGACACAGCCAACGGCGCGGCGCCCAGCTTCCTGGACGTGGCCGAGCCCGACGACCGGCTGATCGTCGCCCACAGCTTTTCCAAGAGCTTCCTGATGACCGGCTGGCGCCTGGGCTGGCTGCTGCTGCCCAAGGCGCTGACGCACCCTGTCGGCAAGCTGATCGAGTTCAACACGTCCTGCGCGCCGGTGTTCGTCCAGCGCGCCGCCACGGTGGCGCTGCAGCGAGGCGACGAGGTGACGCCGGGGCTGGTGAAGCACCTTCAACTCTGCCGAGACACCCTGGTGCCCCTGCTGCGCGAGGTCCCGGGTGTGCAGCTGGCCGAGCCCAAGGGCGGCATGTACGCCTTTTTCCGCCTCGAAGGCCGGGACGACTGCCTCGCCACCGCCAAGCGCCTGGTGCGGGAAGCGGGGTTGGGTCTGGCCCCGGGCAGTGCCTTCGGGCCGGAAGCCTCGGGCTGGCTTCGCTGGTGCTTTGCCAGCCGCGACCCGCAGCGCCTGGTCCAGGGCGCCGAGCGCCTGCGCCACTGGCTGCGCACTGTGTCCTGACCCGCTGGTCTATAATGCGCGATTGCCGCCCAAAGCGGGTGGCATCTTCACGCCCGTTGTGGCGGCCGGGTTTCCCCAGGGAAAGGTCGGCTGGCTGCGGCGGGTCGCACGTAACCAGACTGGAATCACCATGATCGAAAAAACCGTCAAGGCCGCTGTTGTGGCCGACAACGCCCGCGCTGCCAATGACACCGGCAGCCCGGAAGTGCAGGTCGCCATCCTGACCGCACGCATCAACGAACTGACCCCCCACTTCAAGCAGCACGCCAAGGATCACCACGGTCGCCGCGGTCTGCTGCGCATGGTCAGCCGCCGTCGCAAGCTGCTGGACTACCTCAAGTCCAAGGATGCTGACCGCTACGTCGCCCTGATCGCCAAGCTGGGCCTGCGCAAGTAATCTTGAGCTTGTCGTGACACGCTAAAACGCCTGAGTTGGCTCGCCGGCTCGGGCGTTTTTCACTTTGATTTTTCAATAACGTTTTTCGGACAAGGGGACGAGCAGAGCGAAGCTGTGTCATTCCAAGGGGCTTGCAACGGTGCAGGCCCGCTGGAATGGCATCGTGTTCTGCAGGTTTCCGGCTCCGGGCCGCGGGCGGCGCCAAAGACGCCCATTCAACAGGAGAGACACATGACCATGTTCAACAAAGTCACCAAGACCTTCCAGTGGGGCCAGCACACGGTCCGCATGGAAACCGGCGAAATCGCCCGCCAGTCCAGCGGCGCCGTGCTCCTCGACATGGAAGGCACCGTGGTGCTGGCCACCGTCGTGGCCAAGAAAGACGCCAAGGCTGGCCAGGACTTCTTCCCCCTGACCGTCGACTACCTCGAAAAGTCCTATGCCGCCGGCAAGATTCCCGGCAGCTTCTTCAAGCGCGAAGGCCGTCCTTCCGAGTTTGAAACCCTGACCAGCCGCCTGATCGACCGCCCGATCCGCCCGCTGTTCCCGGACGGCTTCTTCAACGAAGTCCAGGTGGTCATCCACACGGTGTCGCTGAATCCGGAAGTGGACGCCGACATCGCCGCCATGATCGCCACCTCGGCCGCCCTGTCGATCTCCGGCATCCCGTTCAACGGCCCGATCGGTGCTGCCCGCGTGGGCTACATCAACGGCCAGTACGTGCTGAACCCTGGTCAGACCGAGCGCCAGAACAGCCAGATGGACCTGGTGGTCGCCGGTACGCAAGCCGCTGTGCTGATGGTGGAATCCGAGGCCGACCAGCTGTCTGAAGAAGTCATGCTGGGCGCCGTGGTGTTCGGCCACGAGCAGGGCAACATCGCCATCGCCGCCATCAACGAACTGGTGCGCGACGCCGGCAAGCCCGAGTGGAGCTGGCAGCCGCCCGCCAAGGACGAGCCGCTGATTGCCAAGGTCGAAGCCCTGGGCAAGGCCAAGCTGGAAGCCGCCTACCAGATCCGCAACAAGCAGGCCCGCACCCAGGCCTGTCGCGAGGCCTACGCCGCCGTGATGGACGGCCTGAAGGCCGAAGGTACGGCCTTCGACAGCGTGGCCATCGAAGGCCTGCTGTTCAACATCGAAGCCGCCATCGTGCGTGGCCAGATCCTGGCCGGCGAACCCCGCATCGACGGCCGCGACACCCGCACCGTGCGCGCCATCGAAATCCGCAACAGCGTGCTGCCGCGCACCCATGGGTCGGCCCTGTTCACCCGCGGCGAAACCCAGGCCCTGGTGATCGCCACGCTGGGCACCGACCGCGACGCGCAGCGCATCGACGCCCTGTCCGGCGACTTCGAAGACCGCTTCATGCTGCACTACAACATGCCTCCGTTCGCCACTGGCGAAACTGGTCGCGTGGGTTCTCCGAAGCGCCGCGAAATCGGCCACGGCCGTCTGGCCAAGCGCGCGCTGATTGCTGCGCTGCCGACCAAGGAAGACTTCCCGTACACCATCCGCGTGGTCTCGGAAATCACCGAGTCCAACGGTTCGTCGTCCATGGCTTCCGTCTGCGGCGGCTGCCTGGCGCTGATGGACGCTGGTGTGCCGATGAAGGCCCACGTGGCCGGCATCGCCATGGGTCTGATCAAGGAAGGCAACCGCTTTGCGGTGCTGACCGATATCCTGGGCGACGAGGACCACCTCGGCGACATGGACTTCAAGGTGGCCGGCACCACCAACGGAATCACCGCCCTGCAGATGGACATCAAGATCCAGGGCATCACCAAGGAAATCATGCAGGTCGCCCTGGCCCAGGCCAAGGAGGCGCGCATGCACATCTTGGGCAAGATGCAGGAAGCCATGGGCGAAGCGAAGACGGAAATCTCCAACTTCGCACCGCGCCTGTACACCATGAAGATCAACCCCGAGAAGATCCGCGACGTGATCGGCAAGGGCGGCGCCACCATCCGTGCGCTGACCGAAGAGACCGGTACCCAGATCGACATCGGCGAAGACGGCACCATCACCATCGCCTCCACCGACGGCGCCAAGGCGGAAGAGGCCAAGCGCCGCATCGCCGAGATCACGGCCGAAGTGGAAGTGGGCAAGGTCTACGAAGGCCCGATCACCAAGATCCTGGACTTCGGTGCCCTGGTCAATCTGCTGCCCGGCAAGGACGGCCTGCTGCACATCAGTCAGATCGCCCACGAGCGCGTCGAGAAGGTCACGGACTACCTGCAGGAAGGCCAGATCGTGAAGGTCAAGGTGCTCGAGACCGACGAGAAGGGCCGCGTCAAGCTGTCCATGAAGGCGCTGCTGGACCGCAATGGCGGCGGCGAGCAGGCCCAGCAACAGCAACAGTAAGTCGCTGGGCCAAGGCATGCAAGCGGTCGAGATCAGCAGTTTCGGTGCGCCCGAGGTCCTGCGCCTGACGGACCGTCCGGCGCCGATGGCGGGGACGGGCGAGGTGTTGATTCGCGTGCGTGCCTCGGGTGTGAATCGCCCGGATGTGCTGCAACGCAGCGGCTCCTATCCGCCGCCGCCGGGTGCTTCCGACCTGCCGGGTCTTGAGGTGTCCGGCGTCATCGAATCCGGTGATGCCGACGCCATGGCCCAGGCGGGCTTCAAGGTCGGTGACCGGGTCTGTGCGCTGGTGGCGGGTGGCGGCTACGCCGAGCGGTGCGTTGCACCCGTGGGTCAGTGCCTCCCTGTGCCGGCCGGGTTCGACGATGTGCAGGCCGCGGCACTGCCCGAGACCTTCTTCACCGTCTGGAGCAATGTTTTCGACCGTGGCCGCCTGCAGGCTGGCGAAACTCTGCTGGTGCAGGGTGGCACCAGCGGCATCGGTGTCACTGCGATCCAGCTGGCCAAGGCCTTTGGCGCCACGGTGATCGCCACGGCCGGCAGCGACGAGAAGTGCGCCGCCTGCAAGGATCTCGGCGCTGACCACATCATCAACTACCGCACACAGGACTTCTCGGCCGTGGCCAAGGAGCTGACGGACGGGCAGGGCGTGAACGTGGTCCTCGACATGGTGGCGGGCGACTACGTGGCGCGCGAAGTCGAGTGTCTGGCCGAAGACGGCCGCCTGGTCATCATCGCGGTGCAGGGGGGCGTCAAGGCCGGATTCAATGCGGGTCTTGTGCTTCGCCGCCGGCTGGTGATCACCGGTTCCACGCTGCGGCCGAGACCGGTGGCGTTCAAGGCCGCCATCGCTGAGTCGCTTCTTGAGAAAGTGTGGCCGCTGCTGGAGCAGGGCGGGGTCCGGCCTGTGATCCACAGCACCTTCCCAGCGGCTCGTGCCGCTGAGGCCCACACATTGATGGAGTCCAATCAGCACATCGGCAAGATCGTGCTGACTTGGTCTTGATCCCTTTCGGAGACTGAGATGAGCAAGAAACTGATCGCCGGCAACTGGAAGATGAATGGCAGTCTGGCCGCCAACGAAGCTTTGGTTCGGGCCATGCTGGCGGGCATCGGTCAGCCGTTGGCCGAAGTCGCACTGTGCGCACCCGCGCCCTATCTGGCGCAGCTGCAAGCACTGCTGCTGGGCAGTCCGATCGCCTGGGGTTCGCAGGACGTGTCTGCCCACGAACAGGGTGCGTACACCGGTGAGATCAGCGTGTCCATGCTCAAGGACTTCGGCTGCCGCTACGCCATCGTCGGCCACAGCGAGCGCCGCCAGTACCACGGCGAGACCGATGAGATCGTGGCCACCAAGGCGCAACGCGCCCTGTCGGCTGGCGTCACGCCTATCGTGTGCGTCGGTGAAACCCTGGCCGAGCGCGAAGCGAACGAAACGGAGTCGGTGGTCAAGCGCCAATTGGCGGCGGTGATCCACACCGTGGGCCATTGCATCACCGAAATCGTGGTGGCCTACGAGCCCGTGTGGGCCATCGGCACCGGAAAGACGGCCACGCCGGAAATGGCGCAGGCTGTTCACGCCGTCCTGCGGGCCCAACTGGCCGCCGCGACCACGAACCCCAAGCGGGTGCACATTCTCTACGGCGGCAGCATGAATGCGGCCAATGCGGCCAGCCTGCTGGCCCAGCCCGACATTGATGGCGGCCTGATCGGTGGTGCATCGCTCAAGGCCGCAGACTTCCTGCAGATCGTCGCCGCGGCCGGCTGACGATCATTCCCCTCACGCATTTTCGGAGCAGACATGAACGTTTTGATGACCATCCTCCAGGCTGTCCAGATCCTTGCCGCCATCGGCATGATCGGCCTGATCCTCATGCAGCATGGCAAGGGCGCCGATGCCGGTGCCGCCTTCGGCGGTGGCGCGGGTTCTGCGAGCCTTTTTGGGGCTTCCGGAGGCGCCAACTTCCTTTCGCGCACCACGGCCGTGCTCGCAGGCGTCTTCCTGACCTGCACCCTGGGCCTGGCCTATTTCGGCAATCTTGTTCCAACGACGGCTC
Organism: Hydrogenophaga flava NBRC 102514; assembly: GCF_001571145.1. Lineage (GTDB taxonomy): Bacteria > Pseudomonadota > Gammaproteobacteria > Burkholderiales > Burkholderiaceae_C > Hydrogenophaga > Hydrogenophaga flava. The sequence goes on along the minus strand of NZ_BCTF01000003.1, from coordinate 48,866 downwards.
GCTCTGGAAGCGTGCTGGAAAGCGTTGTGCCCGCGACGCAGATCCCGGCAGATTCAGGTGCTCCGGCTGGTGCTCCTGCCGCACCGGTTGAGGCCCCGGCTGCACCGACCACCGGCGCAGCCCAGATCCCCGGCAAGTAATAGCTGGAGGTGTTTGCGGCCGCTTGAAGGGAGCATGGCGGCCGCCCCGAAAAAGCCCGGGAATTATCGAAAACCCGGATCGTTTCAGGGTAAACTCTATGGGTTGTCGAGAGCGCTCACACCAGCCCTCGTGAGCCAGACAATGCAGACCCAGCCGACGTGGTGAAATTGGTAGACACGCTATCTTGAGGGGGTAGTGGCGAAAGCTGTGCGAGTTCGAGTCTCGCCGTCGGCACCAGACAAAGGCAGGCAGGGCCATCGGGTCCTGCGCATCGAACCGACCCACGATGAATCTTGAACAATATCTCCCTGTGCTCTTGTTCATCCTGGTCGGTGTTGCCGTAGGCGTGATACCCCAGGCATTGGGCTACATCTTGGGGCCGAATCGGCCCGATCCCGAAAAAAACTCCCCTTACGAATGCGGCTTCGAGGCCTTCGAAGATGCCCGCATGAAGTTCGATGTCCGCTACTACCTGGTGGCCATTCTCTTCATCCTCTTTGATCTTGAAATCGCGTTCCTGATTCCCTGGGCGGTTGCGCTGACGGACATCGGTTCTACCGGCTTCTGGGTGGGCGTGATCTTCCTGATCGATCTGCTGGTCGGGTTTGTTTACGCTTGGAAGATCGGCGCCCTGGACTGGGAATGATGCGCCTGCTGGCGCTGTGGAGCACACATGATTGAAGGCGTCCTGAAAGAAGGCTTCATCACCACGAGCTACGACTCGGTGGTGAACTGGGCCAAGACCGGATCTCTATGGCCGATGACCTTTGGTCTGGCCTGCTGCGCCGTGGAGATGATGCACGCCGCCGCAGCGAGATATGACATCGGCCGTTTTGGCGCGGAGGTGTTCCGAGCCAGTCCCCGCCAGTCCGATCTGATGATCGTGGCCGGTACCCTGTGCAACAAGATGGCGCCTGCTCTGCGCAAGGTGTACGACCAGATGGCCGAACCCCGTTGGGTGTTGTCCATGGGGTCTTGCGCCAATGGTGGTGGCTACTACCACTACAGCTATTCCGTGGTGCGTGGCTGTGACCGCATCGTGCCGGTGGATGTCTACGTGCCGGGCTGTCCGCCGACGGCCGAGGCGCTGATCTACGGAATCATCCAGCTGCAGCAGAAGATCCGTCGCACCAACACGATTGCCCGCGCCTGACCGGTGCCAGGACTGAGTCAGAAAGACGGCCCATGAGCGACACAGCTTTCTCCATCCCTGCCGAGACCATTGCTGCCCAAGTAAGCCAACTGCTCGGCGAGCGCGCGCGGTCTGTCACCACAGATCGCGGTGAGGTCACCCTGGTGGTGGCGGCATCTGATTACCTTGAGGTCATGCAGACCTTGCGTGATGCGCCGCAAACGCGTTTCGAGCAGCTCATAGATCTGTGTGGCATTGATTACTCAACCTACGGCGACGGTCGCGGGGAGGGGCCTCGTTTTGCGGTGGTTGTTCACCTGCTGTCGGTGAGTCTCAATCAGAGGCTTCGCGTGCGCGTGTTCTGCGCCGAGGACGACTTCCCGGTGGTGGCGTCGGTGTCCGGTCTCTGGTCGGCGGCCAACTGGTACGAGCGTGAGGCCTTCGACCTGTACGGCATTGTGTTCGAAGGTCACAACGACCTGCGCCGCATCCTGACCGACTATGGATTCATCGGTCACCCCTTCCGCAAGGACTTCCCGCTGTCGGGTCATGTCGAGATGCGCTACGACGCCGAGCGCCAGCGCGTGGTCTATGAGCCGGTGACGATCGAGCCTCGCGAAATCACGCCCCGCGTGATCCGTGAAGACAACTACGGCGGACTGCACTGATCATGGCTGAAATCAAGAACTACACCCTGAACTTCGGTCCTCAGCACCCCGCAGCGCACGGCGTGCTGCGCCTCGTGCTGGAGCTCGATGGTGAGGTGGTGCAGCGCGCCGACCCGCACATCGGGTTGCTGCACCGCGCCACCGAAAAGCTGGCCGAGCACAAGACCTTCATCCAGTCGCTGCCTTACATGGACCGTCTCGACTACGTGTCCATGATGTGCAACGAGCACGCCTACTGCCTGGCCATCGAGAAGCTGCTGGGCATCGAAGTGCCGATCCGTGCGCAGTACATCCGGGTGATGTTCAGCGAGATCACCCGTCTGCTAAATCACCTGATGTGGCTCGGTTCGCACGGCAACGACTGCGGCAGTTCGACCATCCTGATCTACGCGTTCCGCGAGCGTGAAGACCTGTTTGACATGTACGAAGCCGTGTCGGGTGCGCGCATGCATGCGGCCTACTTCCGTCCGGGCGGTGTCTATCGTGACCTGCCGGACAGCATGCCGCAGTACAGGCACAGCAAGATCCGCAATGCCAAGGCGATGGCGGAGTTGAACCAGAACCGCCAGGGCTCGTTGCTGGATTTCATTGACGACTTCACCCAGCGGTTTCCGACCTACCTGGCCGAGTACCACACGCTGTTGACCGACAACCGCATCTGGAAACAGCGCACTGTCGGCATTGGTGTGGTCACGCCCGAGCGTGCCCTCAACCTGGGCATGACCGGTCCCATGCTCCGCGGTTCCGGCATCGCCTGGGATCTGCGCAAGAAGCAGCCCTACGACGTGTACGACCGCGTCGAATTCGATATCCCGGTCGGCAAGACCGGTGACACCTACGACCGCTACCTCGTCCGCATGGAGGAGATGAAGCAGTCCAATCGCATCATCAAGCAGTGCGTGGACTGGTTGCGCGCCAATCCGGGTCCGGTCATCACCGACAACCACAAGGTGGCGCCGCCATCGCGCGAGTCGATGAAGTCGAGCATGGAGGAGCTGATCCACCACTTCAAGCTCTTCACCGAAGGTTTTCACGTGCCCGAAGGCGAGGCCTATGCTGCCGTCGAGCACCCCAAGGGCGAGTTCGGCATCTACCTGGTGAGCGATGGCGCCAACAAGCCCTACCGGTTGAAGATCCGTGCCCCTGGCTTCACGCACCTGTCCACGCTGGACGAAATGGCCAAGGGCCACATGCTGGCCGATGCAGTGGCCATCATCGGCACGATGGACATCGTTTTTGGAGAGATTGACCGATGATCTCGACCCCCGCAAACCACGGCCCGGTGACGGCCATGGAACTGTCCGAGGCCACCAAGGTCCGCTTCGCCCGCGAAGTGGCCAAGTACCCCGCCGAGCAAGCGCAGTCCGCCGTGATGGCTTGTCTGTCGATCGTGCAGCAGGAGCAGGGCTACGTCAGCCATGCTGCCGAGCAGGCAATTGCCGACTACCTGGGCATGCCGGTGATGGCCGTCCACGAAGTGACGACCTTCTACAACATGTACAACCAGCGGCCGGTGGGCAAGTTCAAGCTCAACGTCTGCACCAATCTGCCGTGCCAGCTGCGCGACGGATATACCGCGTTGCACCACCTGGAAAAGAAGCTGGGCATCGCCATGGGCGAGACCACGGCGGACGGCCTGTTCACGCTCCAGCAGAGTGAATGCCTGGGCGCCTGTGCCGATTCGCCGGTGATGTTGGTGAACGACCGCCACATGTGCAGCTTCATGAGCAACGAGAAGCTCGACCAGCTGATCGACGGCCTCAAGGCAGCGGAGGGCAAACAATGAACGCCCAGCAAGTGCTCGCGCAGTTTGCCGCCACGGGCGTGCAGACCTGCTTTCACGGTCGCCACATCGAGCCGCAGATCTACAAGGACCTGAACGGCAGCAACTGGTCCCTCAGGGACTATGAGGCGCGTGGTGGCTACCAGGCCCTGCGCAAGGTCCTGGGCATGGATGGTTCGGCGCCGAACCCTGAAACCGGTGCTGTGGGCATGACCCAGGACCAGGTGATCGCCACCGTCAAGGAGTCCGCTCTTCGCGGCCGTGGCGGCGCCGGCTTCCCGTCGGGTCTGAAGTGGAGCTTCATGCCCCGCCAGTTCCCCGGCCAGAAGTACCTCGTGTGCAACTCGGACGAAGGCGAACCGGGCACCTGCAAGGACCGCGACATCCTCATGTACAACCCGCACATCGTCATCGAAGGCATGGCGATCGCGGCGTACGCCATGGGCATCAACGTTGGTTACAACTACATCCACGGTGAGATCTTCGAGGTGTACGAGCGCTTCGAAGCTGCTCTGGAAGAAGCCCGCGCTGCGGGCTACCTGGGCGACAACATCATGGGCTCGAACTACTCGTTCCAGCTCCATGCCCACCATGGTTTTGGCGCCTACATCTGCGGCGAAGAAACGGCGCTGCTCGAATCGCTGGAAGGCAAGAAGGGACAGCCCCGATTCAAGCCACCGTTCCCGGCCAGTTTCGGTCTCTACGGCAAGCCGACGACGATCAACAACACCGAGACCTTCGCGGCGGTGCCCTGGATCATCCGCAATGGTGGCCAGTCCTACCTCGAATGCGGCAAGCCGAACAACGGCGGTACCAAGATCTTCTCGGTCAGCGGTGACGTGAACCTGCCGGGCAACTATGAAGTCCCGATGGGCACGCCGTTCTCGAAGCTGCTGGAGCTGGCCGGTGGTGTGCGCACTGGCCGCCAGCTCAAGGCGGTGATTCCTGGTGGTTCGTCTTCACCCGTGCTGCCGGCCCACATCGTCATGGACTGCACGATGGACTATGACTCCATCAGCAAGGCCGGCTCCATGCTGGGCTCGGGTGCAGTGATCGTGATGGACGACACCCGCTGCATGGTCGAGTCGCTCAAGCGCCTGTCCTACTTCTACATGCACGAGTCCTGCGGTCAGTGCACGCCTTGCCGTGAGGGCACGGGCTGGCTCTGGCGCCTGGTCGACAAGATCCAGCGCGGTGAAGCCAAACCGGCCGACATGGACCTGCTGGACAACGTGGCCGAGAACATCATGGGCCGCACGATCTGCGCCCTGGGTGATGCAGCGGCCATGCCGGTGCGCGCCATGCTCAAACACTTCCGTCACGAGTTCGCGGCCATGATCAAGGCCGACACCGCGACCTCTGCCTGATCCGGAACACAACATGGTTGAAATCGAACTCGACGGCCAGAAGGTCGAAGTGCCCCCGGGCAGCATGGTCATGCATGCGGCCGAGAAGGCAGGCACCTACATCCCGCACTTCTGCTATCACAAGAAGCTCTCCATCGCCGCCAGCTGCCGCATGTGCCTGGTCGAGGTGGAGAAGGCGCCAAAGCCCATGCCCGCCTGCGCCACGCCGGTGACCATGGGCATGATCGTGCGCACCAAGTCCGACAAGGCCATCAAGGCCCAGAAGTCGGTCATGGAGTTTCTGCTGATCAACCACCCGCTGGACTGCCCGATCTGCGACCAGGGCGGCGAGTGCCAACTGCAGGATCTGGCCGTGGGCTACGGTGGTGGTGCCTCGCGCTACCAAGAAGAAAAGCGCGTGGTGTTCCACAAGAACGTGGGACCGCTGATCTCCATGGAGGAGATGAGCCGTTGCATCCACTGCACCCGCTGCGTGCGTTTCGGCCAGGAGATCGCCGGCGTGATGGAGCTGGGCATGTCCAACCGCGGCGAGCATGCCGAGATCGAGACCTTTGTTGGTCAGTCGGTCGACTCCGAGCTCTCGGGCAACATGATCGACATCTGCCCGGTGGGTGCGCTCACCAGCAAGCCCTTCCGCTACAGCGCCCGCACCTGGGAACTCTCGCGCCGCAAGAGCGTGAGCCCGCACGACTCGACTGGCGCCAACCTGATCGTTCAGGTGAAGAACCACCAGGTGATGCGCGTGGTCCCGCTGGAGAACGACGCCGTCAACGAATGCTGGATCGCCGATCGCGACCGCTTCTCTTACGAGGCCCTCAACGGTGAAGACCGCCTGACCCAGCCCATGCTCAAGCAGGGTGGCCAGTGGCAGGCCGTGGACTGGCAGACTGCGTTGGAATACGTGGCCAACGGCCTCAAGGGCGTCAAGGACAAGCACGGCGCGGCGACCATCGGTCTGCTGGCCAGTCCGCACAGCACGGTTGAAGAGCTGTCTCTTGCCGGTGCCCTGGTGCGTGGCCTGGGCAGCGAAAACATCGACAGCCGTCTGCGCCATGCCGATTTCGGCAACGCAGCGCCGGTCGGTCAGGCGCGGTGGCTGGGGCGCCCGATTGCCGAGCTGTCGCAGTTGCAGCGCGTGCTGGTCGTGGGCTCTAACCTGCGCAAGGACCACCCGCTGTTTGCCCAGCGCATCCGCCAGGCGGCCCGCAAGGGATGCCAGGTCAATGTGCTGGCTGCGCAGACCCCGGACTGGGCCATGTCGCTGAAAAACGTGTTGCTCGCCGACAGCAGCGTCTGGGTCAGCGCTCTGGCCGGAGTCGCTGCCGCAGTCGCAGCGGAAGCCGGCGTGCAACCGCCGGTTGCCGGCAGCATCACCGACGAGGCCCGTGCGGTGGCAAAGTCCCTGCTGGGAGGCGAGCAGAAGGCCATCCTTATTGGCAACGCCGCTGCCCACCACGAAAAAGCCTCCAGCCTGCTGGCACTCGCCAACTGGATTGCTCAGCAAACGGGCGCCTCGGTGGGCTACCTCACCGAAGCCGCCAACACCGTCGGTGCGCAGCTGGTGCGCGCCGTGCCGGGGCAGGGCGGTCTCAACGCCGCGCAGATGCTCGGTGGGCAGCTGAAAGCCGCGATTCTCCTGAACACGGAGCCGGCCTTTGACAGCGCCAAAGGAGCCGAAGGACTGAAGTCCGCCGACATGGTGGTCACGCTCAGCCCGTTCAAAGCCAACATGGACATTAGCGACGTCTTGTTGCCCATTGCGCCTTTCACGGAAACCTCCGGGTCCTTCGTCAACGCAGAGGGCCGGTTGCAGAGTTTCCATGCGGTGGTGCGCCCGCTGGGCGACGCCCGCCCGGCCTGGAAGGTGCTGCGCGTGCTCGGCAACCTGATGGGCCTGCCTGGTTTCGACGCCGACACCTCGCAGGCGGTACTGGCTGCCGCCTTGCCTGGCGTGGCGGGTGGATCGCTGATGGCGGCGTCTCGTCTCAGCAACGCCGATGTCGCTGTGGGACCGGCTGCTGCCGACCAGTCGCCCGCCCATACCTCGCCCTGTGTGGCGCCGATCTACCAGCTCGATGGGCTGGTGCGTCGCGCCACCTCGCTGCAACTCACGAGCGATGCCCGAGGAGCCCGCGCATGATCGACGCGATGTACAACGGAGGCCTTGGCCTCATCAACGCTTCCTGGTGGACCACCGCGGCTTGGCCAGTCATCTGGAGTCTGCTCAAGATCGTTGCCGTGGTGGCCCCGCTGATGGGGGCCGTGGCGTACCTGACCCTGTGGGAGCGCAAGCTGCTGGGTTTCATGCAGGTGCGCTTTGGCCCGAACCGCGTCGGCCCCGCCGGGCTGCTCCAGCCGATCGCCGATGCGGTCAAGCTGCTGACCAAGGAGTTGATCAGCCCCACCGCTGCCAGCAACGGGCTGTTCCGCCTGGGTCCCATCATGGCCATCATGCCGGCCCTTGCCGCCTGGGTGGTGGTCCCGTTCGGCCCCGAAGCTGTGATCGCCAACATCAATGCCGGCTTGCTGGTCATCCTGGCCATCACCTCGATCGAGGTCTATGGCGTGATCATCGCCGGCTGGGCTTCCAACTCCAAGTACGCCTTTCTGGGCGCGCTGCGCGCTTCTGCCCAGATGGTGAGCTATGAGATCGCCATCGGTTTCTGCTTCCTGGTGGTCGTTATGACTGCGGGCAGCCTGAATCTGGGCGACATCGTGGCCTCGCAGGCCAAGGGTCACGGCGTGAACATGGGGCTGGACTTCCTTTCCTGGAACTGGCTCCCGCTGCTGCCCATTTTTCTGGTCTACCTGATTTCGGGTGTGGCTGAAACCAACCGGCACCCGTTCGACGTGGTCGAGGGCGAAGCGGAAATCGTGGCCGGTCACATGGTCGAGTACTCGGGCATGGGCTTTGCCATCTTCTTCCTGGCCGAGTACGCCAGCATGTGGTTGGTGTCCATTCTGGCGGTGGTGATGTTCCTTGGTGGTTGGCTGCCCCCGATCGACAGCGCCCTGTTCAACTGGATTCCTGGCTGGATCTGGCTGGGTGCCAAGACCTTCTTCGTGGTGTCCCTGTTCATCTGGATCCGCGCCACCTTCCCCCGTTTCCGCTACGACCAGATCATGCGTCTGGGCTGGAAGATTTTCATTCCTGTGACGCTGGTCTGGCTGCTGCTCGTCGGCGGCCTGATGCAGACCTCGTGGAACCTCTGGAAATAAGCAAGGCGATCGATCATGTCCACTTCCGCCGTTGCCCCCTTTTCACTGAGCGACTTCTTCAAGAGCTTCATGCTGCTGGAGCTCTTCAAGGGCATGGCCCTGACGGGCCGCTACGCCCTGCGTCGCAAGATCACGGTCCAGTTCCCCGAAGAGAAGACCCCGCTGTCTCCTCGTTTCCGCGGTCTCCATGCCCAGCGCCGCTATGAGAACGGCGAAGAACGATGCATCGCCTGCAAGCTGTGTGAAGCGGTCTGCCCCGCCATGGCCATCACCATCGAAGCGGGTGAGCGCGAAGATGGAACCCGCCGCACCACCCGATACGACATCGATCTGACCAAGTGCATCTTCTGCGGTTTCTGCGAAGAGGCCTGCCCGGTCGACGCCATCGTCGAGACCCACATTCTTGAGTACCACGGCGAAAAACGCGGTGACCTGTACTTCACCAAGGAAATGCTGCTGGCCGTCGGGGACCGATACGAGCCCGAGATCGCTGCAGCCAAGGCGGCGGACGCGAAGTACCGCTGAGCCGGCGAAAGACAAGACCATGGATTACCAGACCGGCTTTTTCTATTTGTTCGCGGCGGTGATGCTGTTCGCCGCCTACCGCGTCATTACCGCGCGCAACCCGGTGCACGCCGTGCTGTTCCTGATGTTGGCGTTCTCGCAGGCTTCCGGCCTGTGGCTGCTGCTCAAGGCCGAGTTCCTTGGGCTGACCCTGGTGCTCGTGTATCTGGGCGCGGTCATGGTGCTGTTCCTGTTCGTCGTGATGATGCTGGATATCAAGCTCGATGGCGACCGTTGGGGCTTCTGGCAGAACTTCCCATTGGCGGCCACGCTGGGGGGGCTGGTGGCCGCTGAGCTGATCGCCGTGCTGTGGGTCGGCTTTCCGAACATGGTGGCGCCGGTGGCGGCACAGAGCGCCGAGGTGTCGAACACCAAGGCCCTTGGCACGCTGATGTACACCGAGTACCTGTACCCGGTCGAGATTGCTGCGGTGATTCTGCTGGTGGCCATGTTCGCGGCCATCGCACTGACACTGCGCAAACGCAAGGACAGCAAGGCCATTGATCCGGGACTGCAGGTTCGCGTGCGCGCCGCAGACCGGCTGGTGGTGGTGCCCATGGCTGCAACCAAAACACCTGCTGCCGCCAGCGCAGTTGCCGCGGAGGAGGGCAAAGCATGAGCTTCACCAGTCTGTCACTGGGTCATTTCCTGTCGGTGGGTGCAGTCCTTTTCGCCCTGTCCGTCATCGGCATCTTTCTCAACCGCAAGAACATCATCGTGTTGCTGATGGCCATCGAGCTGATGCTGCTGGCGGTCAATATGAACTTTGTCGCGTTCTCCCACTACCTTGGAGACCTGCACGGACAGGTGTTTGTGTTCTTCATCCTGACGGTGGCCGCCGCCGAGTCGGCCATTGGCCTGGCCATTCTGGTGCTGTTGTTCCGCAGCAAGTCCACCGTCAGCGCAGAAGAACTCAACACCCTCAAGGGTTAAGAACATGAGCACCACCCTTTCCGCAACGACCCTGCTGGCCGTGCCGCTGGCGCCGCTGGTCGGCTCGGCCCTCGCTGGCATTCTGGGCACCACGTTCGGCGGCAACGTGATCGGCCGCCGCGCCTCGCACTCTCTGACGATTCTGGGTGTGCTGGTGGCGTTCATCATCTCGGCCATGACGCTCAAGAGCGTGGCGCTGGACGGCGCCCGCTTCAACGCAACTATCTACGAATGGATGGTGGTCGGTGGCCTCAAGATGGAGATCGGTTTTCTCGTCGACGGCCTGACCGCCATGATGATGTGTGTGGTGACCTTCGTCTCGCTGATGGTCCACCTCTACACCATCGGCTACATGGAAGAGGATGCTGGCTACAACCGCTTCTTCGCCTACATCTCGCTCTTCACCTTCTCCATGCTGATGCTGGTGATGAGCAACAACCTGCTGCAGCTGTTCTTTGGCTGGGAAGCGGTGGGTCTGGTGTCGTACCTGCTGATTGGCTTCTGGTTCAACAAGCCGACAGCCATCTTCGCCAACATGAAGGCCTTCCTGGTCAACCGCGTCGGCGACTTCGGTTTCATCCTGGGCATCGGCCTGATCGTGGCCTACGGCGGCTCGCTGAACTACAGCGAGGTGTTCGCCAAGGCGCCCGAACTGGCCAAGCTGGGCTTCCCTGGTACCGACTGGATGCTGGTCACTGTGATCTGCATCTGCCTGTTCATCGGCGCGATGGGCAAATCGGCCCAGTTCCCGCTGCACGTCTGGCTGCCCGACTCCATGGAAGGCCCGACGCCTATTTCCGCGCTGATCCACGCCGCCACCATGGTGACGGCCGGCATCTTCATGGTCTCGCGCATGTCGCCCCTGTTCGAGCTGTCGGACACCGCGCTGAACTTCATCATGGTGATCGGTGCCATCACGGCGCTGTTCATGGGCTTCCTGGGCATCATCCAGAACGACATCAAGCGCGTCGTGGCGTACTCGACGCTCTCGCAGCTGGGCTACATGACCGTGGCGCTCGGTGCCTCGGCCTACTCGGTGGCCGTGTTCCACCTGATGACCCACGCCTTCTTCAAGGCCCTGCTGTTCCTCGCAGCTGGCTCGGTCATCATGGGTCTGCACCACAACCAGGACATCCGCTGGATGGGCGGCGTGCGCAAGTACATGCCCATCACCTGGATCACCTCTTTGCTGGGCACCCTGGCCCTGATCGGCACACCGCTGTTCGCGGGTTTCTATTCCAAGGACGCGATCATCGAGGCGGTGCATTTCAGCAACCTGCCGGCCGCCGGTTTCGCGCACTTTGCCGTTCTGGCGGGTGTGTTCGTGACTTCGTTCTACTCGTTCCGTCTCTACTTCCTGGTGTTCCACGGCAAGGAGCGCTACGACCAGAATCCGGACGCCCACCATGGGCACGATGATCACCACGCGCATGACGATCATGGCCATGGTCACCATGGCGACGGCAAACCTCATGAAACCCCTTGGGTGGTGACGGTGCCGCTGCTGCTGCTGGCCATTCCTTCGGTGGTGATCGGTTTCATGACCATCCAGCCGATGCTGTTTGGTGATTTCCTCAAGGACGCCATCACGATCAACTCTGCCGCTCACCCGGCGGTAGCGAAGTTCGCCGAAGAGTTCCACGGACCTCTGGCCATGGCTCTGCACGCCTTCTCCACCGCACCGTTCTGGCTGGCGCTCGCCGGTGCCGTGACGGCCTGGTACATGTACCTGGTCAACCCCGCGGTGCCTGCAGCCATTGGCCGTGCGCTCAAGCCGATCATCACGATTCTGGAGAACAAGTACTACATGGACTGGTTCAACGAGAACGTGCTGGCGCGCGGCGCGCGTGCGTTGGGCACCGGCCTCTGGAAGGGTGGTGATCAGGGCGTGATCGAGACCGGTGTTGTCAACGCCAGCTGGAAGCTCGTGGGTGGCTTCTCGTCCGTGGTGCGTGGTTTCCAGAGTGGTTACCTCTACCACTACGCGCTGCTGATGATCGTCGGCGTGTTCCTGTTCATGACGTATTTCGTGTGGCTCGCCAAGTAAGGAGAACAAGAAGATGGGTTTGCTGAGCCTCGCGATCTGGACGCCGATCTTTTTCGGCGTCGTCTTGCTCGCCCTGGGACGTGATGACCAGGCCAATGTGGTCCGCTGGATCGCCCTGATCGGCGCGCTGGTGTCGCTGGCGGTGACGATTCCGCTCTACACCGGTTTCGAGCTGGGCACGGCTGCGATGCAGTTTGTGGAGAAGATGCCCTGGATCGAGCGCTTCAATATCCACTACCACCTGGGCGTGGACGGCATCTCCCTCTGGCTGGTGCTGCTGACCGCGTTCATCACCGTGATCGTGGTGTTGGCCGGCTGGGAAGTGATCACCGAACGCGTGAACCAGTACATGGGCGCGTTCCTGATCCTCTCGGGTCTGATGATCGGTGTGTTCTCCGCGCTGGATGGCATGCTGTTCTACGTCTTCTTCGAAGCGACGCTGATCCCGATGTACCTGATCATCGGCATCTGGGGCGGCCCCAACAAGATCTACGCCGCCTTCAAGTTCTTCCTGTACACGCTGATGGGTTCGCTGCTGATGCTGGTGGCCCTGATCTACCTGTACAACCAGTCGGGTGGCAGTTTCGATCTCGCGGCCTGGCACAAGCTGCCGCTGGGCAGCACTGCTCAGACCCTGCTGTTCTTCGCCTTCTTTGCCGCCTTCGCGGTGAAGGTGCCGATGTGGCCGGTGCACACCTGGCTGCCCGATGTGCACGTCGAGGCGCCCACCGGTGGCTCGGCCGTGCTGGCCGCCATCATGCTCAAGCTGGGTGCCTACGGCTTCCTGCGTTTCTCCCTGCCCATCCTGCCCGATGCCTCCCATCAGTGGGCCTGGCTGATCATCACCCTGTCGCTGGTGGCTGTGATCTACGTCGGTTTGGTGGCCATGGTGCAGAAGGACATGAAGAAGCTGGTGGCCTACTCGTCGGTGGCCCACATGGGCTTCGTGACGCTGGGCTTCTTCGTCTTCAGCGACCTGGGTGTCTCCGGCGCTATCGTCCAGATGATCGCCCACGGTTTCGTCTCGGCCGCCATGTTCCTGTCCATCGGTGTGCTGTACGACCGCGTGCACTCGCGCAACATCGCCGACTATGGTGGTGTGGTCAACACCATGCCCAACTTCGCCGCGTTCGCGCTGTTGTTCACCATGGCCAATTGCGGTCTGCCGGGCACCGCGGGCTTCGTGGGTGAGTGGATGGTGATTCTGGCGGCCGTCAAAGCCAACTTCTGGATCGGAGCCGCTGCGGCATCTGCGCTGATCTTCGGGGCGGCCTACTCGCTCTGGATGTACAAGCGCGTTTACCTGGGCTCGGTGGGCAACCACCATGTCAAGGAGCTCACCGACATTGGTCGCCGCGAGTTCCTCATCATGGCCTTGCTCGCCATCGCGGTCCTGTACATGGGCGTGCATCCCAAGCCGTTCACCGACGTCATGGACGCATCGGTGGCAGAACTGCTGCGCCATGTCGCCATCTCCAAGCTGCCCTGATTGCTGCCTGAGCCCACACACGAACGAGTCTTCACATGATTGATCAACTCAGCTTGGTGGCGGTGTACCCCGAGATCTTCCTGTTGGTGATGACCTGCGTGATTTCGCTGGTCGACCTGACCGTCAAGTCGCCGACCCGTCGCCCCACCTATCTGCTCACTCTGCTCACACTGGCCTGTGTGGCCTTCCTGCAGGGCAAGAACGCCCTGGCCGGTCACTCGATCAGTGGCTTCGGCGGCATGATCGTGAGCGATCCGATGGGCCTGTGGCTCAAGTGCTTTGCCGCCATCGCCATGTTCGTGACGCTGGTCTATGGCCGCGACTACGCTTCCAGCCGCGACATGCTGCGTGCGGGTGACCTGTTCACGCTGTCGCTGTACGCGCTGCTGGGCATGTTCGTGATGATCTCCGGCCACAACTTCCTGGTGATCTATCTTGGCCTGGAGCTGTTGACTCTGTCGAGCTATGCCCTCGTGGCCCTGCGCCGAGACGATGGCAAGGCAATCGAAGCGGCCATGAAGTACTTCGTGCTGGGTGCGCTGGCCAGCGGTTTCCTGCTGTATGGCTTGTCGCTGGTCTACGGTGCTACCGCCTCGCTGGATGTGGCTGACGTGATGAAGGCCATTGCTGGTGGCCCTGAAACCCTCAAAGGTTCGTCGCAGGTGCTGATGCTGGGCCTGGTGTTCGTGGTGGCCGGTCTGGCGTTCAAGCTGGGTGTGGTGCCCTTCCACATGTGGGTGCCGGACGTGTACCACGGGGCTCCCACTTCGATCACGCTGATGGTGGGTGGTGCGCCCAAGCTGGCCGCCTTTGCCATCGTGATCCGCCTTCTGGTGGAAGGTATGGCCCCGCTGGCGGTGGACTGGCAGCAGATGCTGGCGGTGCTCGCTGTGGCTTCTTTGCTCATTGGCAACTTAGCGGCCATCGCCCAGACCAATCTCAAGCGCATGCTGGCGTTCTCCACGATCGCCCAGATGGGCTTCATGCTGCTGGGTCTGCTGGCCGGTGTAGTGCATGGGGACAAGGGGTTGGACACGGGTAATATGGTCAACGCCTACAGCGCCACGATGTTCTATGTCATCACCTATGTGTTGACCACCTTGGGCACGTTCGGCGTGATCCTGCTGCTCGCGCGCGAAGGCTTCGAGTCCGATGAGATTGCCGATCTGGCTGGCCTGAACCAACGCAGCCCGTTGTACGCCGGTGTGATGGCCGTGTGCATGTTCTCCCTGGCCGGTGTGCCGCCACTGGTGGGCTTCTACGCCAAGCTGTCGGTGTTGCAGGCCCTGCTGGCCTCGTCGCAGCCGGTCTACATCGGTCTGGCGGTGTTCGCTGTCGTGATGTCGCTGATCGGCGCGTTCTACTACCTGCGTCTGGTCAAGGTCATGTACTTCGACGCGCCCACGCAGACCGCTGGCATCACCGTCGGCATGGACGTGCGCTCGGTGCTGTCGGTCAACGGTGCGCTGGTCCTGGTGCTGGGCCTGGTCCCGGGTGGGCTGATGGCCCTGTGCGCCCAGGCCATTGCCTCACTGCTCACGTGAGCCCATCGGCTTCTGTCTGGCTGGTGCTGCTCGCGGCCGTACTGGCCGCCAACCTGCCCTTTCTCAACCAGCGCTGGTTCGGGGTGTTGCCGCGTTCGGCGCCCAAATCCCTGGGCATTCACCTGCTGGAACTGGTGATCTGCTACGGCCTGGTGGGAGCCCTCGGCCTGGCGCTTGAGAAGGCCGATGGCCAGATCTATCCCCAGGGGTGGGAGTTCTATGCCACCACGGGCGCGCTGTTCCTCACGCTGGCCTTCCCCGGCTTTGTCTACCGCTACCTGTACAAGCGCCACGGTTGAGGACGCTCCATGAGCCAGGATGCCCACCTGCGTGAAGAGCCTGTCTCCCGCGCCGAGCTGCTCAAAGGCCACTTCCTTCACGTCGTGCGCGACACCGTCCGCCTGCCTTCTGGACAAGAGGCGACGCGCGAGTACGTGCTGCACCCCGGGGCGGTCATGGTGATCGGACTGCTGGACGATGGTCGTGTGGTCATGGAGCGCCAGTTCCGGCATCCCATGCGCAGCGTCATCGTCGAGTTTCCGGCGGGCAAGCTGGACCCGGGGGAGGGCAGCTTGGCCTGCGCCCGGCGTGAACTTGCCGAAGAAACGGGCTACAGCGCAGCGGAGTGGGCGTTCGCGGGCAGGCTGGCCCCGACCATTGCCTACTCCGACGAGATCATCGACATCTGGTTTGCCCGTGGTCTCTCGCTGGGAGAGCGCCGTCTGGACGAAGGTGAATTCCTGGACGTGTTCACCGCCACACCCGATGAAGTGAATGCCTGGTGCCGCGACGGCAGCATCATCGACTGCAAGACCCTGGTGGGCGCCCTCTGGCTGCAGAACGTGCTGTCGGGCGCGTGGTCTCTGGACTGGACGGGGCGTATGCCGGCCGCCGTCGCACGATAATTTCGCCCATGAAGGTTCTGAACCTGCAATGCGCGCACCAGCACGATTTTGAAGGCTGGTTCGCCTCCGAAGACGACTTCCACCAGCAGCTCGAACGTGGCTTGCTGAGCTGCCCGCTGTGTGGTGATGCGCAGGTGCGCAAGATGCTGTCGGCGCCCCGGCTCAACCTCGGGCGCACGCGTGAAGAGACGCCCGTGGCAACACCTGCTGGCGACGGCTTGGTCGAGATGGGTCGCACGGCCCCCGGCTCCGAACTGCAAGGGCGACTGTTGCGCGCCGTGCGCGAGCTGATGAGCAAGACCGAGGATGTCGGCGAGCGCTTCGCCGATGAGGCGCGCGCCATGCACCATGGCGAGCTGGAACAGCGCAACATCCGGGGCCGCACCACACCCGAGGTGGCGATGGAGCTGATCGAGGAGGGCATCGAAGTGATGCCCTTGCCGACGTTGCCGGCTCTGAAGGAAACGCTTCAATGAAAAAGCCCCGCGACGCGGGGCTTTTTCGTGAAGGCCGGATCAAGGGTACAGGCCGCGCAGGTCGCGTGCGTGCAGGATGCGCTTGCAGGCCACGATGAAGGTGGCTGTGCGCAGGCTGACCTTGTTCTCTTCGGCCACTTGCCACACGGCAGCGAACGCGCCCTTCATGATGCGAACCAGGCGCTCGTTGATCTCGTCCTCGCTCCAGAAGAAGCTGGAGAAGTCCTGCACCCACTCGAAGTAGCTCACCGTCACGCCGCCGGCATTGGCGATCACGTCGGGCAGCACCAGGATGCCCCGGTCGTGCAGGATGTCGTCGGCCTGCGGCGTGGTCGGACCGTTGGCGCCTTCGATGATCATCTTCGCCTGGATGCGGCCGGCGTTGGCTTCGGTGATCTGTTGTTCCAGCGCGGCCGGAATCAGGATCTCGCAAGGCACGCCCCAGAAGGCGTCGTTGTCGATCACCTCGCCACCGGTGAATCCGGCAACCGAGCCGACCCGGGCCACGTGGGCGAGCAGGGCGGGCACGTCCAGGCCGGACTCGCGGTAGATGCTGCCACCGTGGTCTTGCACCGCCACCACCTTGGCACCGGCTTCGGCGAACAGCTTGCCGGCGACGCCGCCGACGTTGCCGAAACCCTGCACCGCGACACGGGCCTTGGAGATGTCCAGGCCGATGTGCTTGGCGGCCTCAACGCCCACCGTGAACACGCCGCGGCCGGTGGCCTCGCGGCGGCCGAGCGAACCGCCGAGGTCGACCGGTTTGCCGGTGACCACGCCGGTGGCGGTGGAGCCTTCGTTCATGGAATACGTGTCCATCATCCAGGCCATCACCTGTTCGTTGGTGTTCACGTCGGGCGCGGGGATGTCTTTGGTCGGGCCAATGATGATGCCGATCTCGCTGGTGTAGCGGCGCGTGATGCGCTCGAGCTCACCGGTGCTCAGCTGGCGCGGATCGACACGGATGCCGCCTTTGGCGCCGCCGTAGGGCACGTTGACCGCAGCGTTCTTGATCGACATCCAGGCCGACAGCGCCATCACCTCGGACAGCGTGACGTTCTGGTGGAAGCGCACGCCGCCCTTGCCGGGGCCGCGGCTGGTGTTGTGCTGCACGCGGTAACCCTCGAAGTGGGCCACGGTGCCATCGTCGAGGTGGATGGGCACGTCCACGATCAGGGTGCGCTTGGGGCGCTTGAGGGTGTCGACCCAGCGGGCGAGGCTGCCCAGGTAGGGCGCGACACGGTCGACCTGTTGCAGGTAGATGCCCCAGGGGCCGAGGTTGTTGGGGTCCAGGTAGGACGGCAAGGCGTTGGTGAAGGCTGCCGGGCTGTTGGCCGCGGCGCCGGCCGGGTGCGGTGCTTGTGACATGTGCGAGGTGTCCTTGTGGGTTGTCTCATCGTTCCACGGTGGAGCCGATGGGCGGGACTGTACGGACCGGGTACCGCTGCTGTCCAAGGCCGAGTTGCCATCCCTTTATGCATCAGGTGCATAACCTGGATTTCAGGCGGGTGATCGCTCCCAGACCTGCCGGGCCACCCGCGCCATGTTTCCACCGAGGATGCCGTCGATGTCGGTGCCGTTCATGCCCGTTGCACGCAGGGCTTCGGGCAGCTGTTTCCATGTGTCGACCGGCGCGTACCGCAGCTGCCGGATGCCTTGGCCGTAGCCCTCGCGGACTGGCCACCAGTGCTCCGGATCAAAGGGCGGGGGCGGGTCGTCGTCGAGGCCGGGCTCACCAAAGCCGATGTCCAGGCCCAGGCCGACATGCCGGGTTCCGACGAGCTCGGCGACGTGCAGCATGTGGCGCACGATGTCGCTCGTGGCTGGCGACTCGACGCCGAGAAAACGGGAGACACCGGAGATGCACACCACGCCGCCAGTGGCCGCGCAGGCACGGATCTGTTCGTCGGTGATGTTGCGACCGTGTTCGACCAGGGCCAGCGGATTGGCGTGGCTGAACACGACCGGCTGGGTCGAGTGGGCCATGATGTCCAGCGTGGTCTGGCGCTCGGTGTGCGAGCAGTCGATGACCACCCCCGCTGCGTTCATCGCTTCGACCATCCGGCGTCCCAGCGCCGTCAGGCCTTGCGGTGTGTCGTGACAGCCGCCGGCCACGCTGTTGTTGCGGTTGTAGGCGAAGTGGATCTGGCGCACGCCGAGGTCGCGGTACAGCGCCACCATCTCCGGCCGTTCCAGCAGCGGCAGGGCGCCTTCGAGGTCGAAGCCAACCGCGGGTTTTCCCTCGTGACGCGCGCGTTCGATGTCGGCTACCGTGTCTGGCAGGACGTATCGATCAGGCTCGGCAAGGAGCCTTGCGCGAAACGCCGCAATCACCGGCATGATCTGCGACAAGGGGTTCATGTCCATGCCCACATTGATGCTCACGTAGTGCACGCCCGCGGTGCGGTAGTGCTCCAGTGGTGCAAAGTTGGCGTCGGGGTGCAGGGGCAGGCAGGTATGGGCTTCCCAGCGAATCATGGGGTTCCTTGGGGGTTGTTGCGCTTTGAGCGAGGTGGCACCGATTTTGCAGTTCTTGATGCGGGTCAAGTGGACCTGTGGTTCGGCACCAGTGGCACCAACGCAGGTGACAGCGGCACAGGCATTTGTCTTGATAATGATTTTTCACCCGACGGGCGAGCACTCCGCTGCGCCCGCATAACTTGAGGAAGACCCTATGTTTGAAGTGAAGAAACTGGCGCTGGCGCTGAGCCTGACAGCCGTTGCCGCCGCGTCGCACGCCGCAGGCACGCTCATTTACTGTTCCGAAGGCAGCCCGGAAGGCTTCGACACCGCGCAGTACACGGCAGGCACCACCTTCGACGCCGCCGGCCACGCACTCTTCAACCGCCTGACCCAGTTCAAGAAGGGTGGCACCGACGTCGAACCCAGCCTGGCCGAGTCCTGGACCATTTCCGCCGATGGCCTGACCTACACCTTCAAGCTGCGCAAGGGCGTGAAGTTCCACACCACCGAGTACTTCAAGCCCGGCCGGGACATGACCGCGGATGACGTGATCTTCACCATCGAGCGCATGGTCAACAAGGAGCACGCCTTCAACAAGGCCTACCCGGCCCAGTTCCCCTACGCGTCCGACGTGGGTCTGGAAAGCAACACCGAGTCAGTCACCAAGACCGATCCCCTGACCGTGGTCGTGAAGCTCAAGAAGCCCGATCCCGACCTGCTGGTCAAGCTGGCGATGCCGTTCGCCTCCGTGCTGTCCAAGGAGTACGCCGACAAGCTGCTCGCCGAAGGCAAGGCCAGCATGATCAACCAGCAGCCGGTGGGCACCGGTCCGTTCGTGCTGCGCCGCTACGAGAAGGACGCACAGATCCGCTACGTGAAGAACAAGGACTACTGGAACGCCAAGGGCGTTCTGGTGGACAACCTGATCTTCGCCATCACCACCGACGCGTCGGTGCGCTTCCAGAAGCTCAAGGCCGGCGAGTGCCACATCATGTCCTTCCCCAAGCCGCAGGACATCGCCGCGATGAAGGCCGACCCCAACCTCAAGGTCGACACCGCCCCGGGTTTCAACATCGGCTACCTCTCGTACAACACCGAGAAGGCGCCCATGAACAAGCTGGAAGTGCGCCAGGCGCTGGACATGGCGATCAACCGCAAGGCCATCATCGACGCGGTCTACCAGGGCCAGGGCCAGGAAGCATCCAACCCCTTCCCGGCCTCGCTGTGGTCCTACAACAAGAGCCTTAAGAATGCCGCCTACAGCCCGGAGAAGGCCAAGGAGTTGCTGAAGAAAGCCGGAGTGGCCGAAGGCACCGAGATCACCCTCTGGGCCATGCCGGTGCAGCGCCCGTACAACCCCAACGCCAAGCTGATGGCCGAGATGATCCAGGCCGACTGGGCCAAGGTCGGCATCAAGGCCAAGATCACGCAGTACGAGTGGGGTGAGTACCTCAAGCGATTGAAGGCCGGCGAGCACGACACCGGCCTGATCGGCTGGACCGGCGACTACGCCTCGCCCGACAACTTCCTGGGCGTGCTGCTGACCTGCGAGGCCGTGGGTGGTTCCAACTACGCGCGCTACTGCAGCAAGGACTTTGATGGCTACACCCTCAAGGCCCGCAACAGCACCAACCAGAAAGAGCGCACCGAGCTGTACATGAAGGCGCAGGAAGTGTTCAAGAAGGACCTGCCCTGGACGACCATCGCCCACTCGACGGTCAACCAGCCGATGCGCAAGAACGTGTCCGGCTTCGTCATCAGCCCCTTCGGCGACTACAACTTCGAGGGCGTTGGCGTCAAATAAGCTCCCCCCGCGCCGCCTGCGGCGTCACCCCCCAGGGGGCAACGCGTGCGGCCCGGCAAAGCCGGTTCCGCCGCGTTCTCGAAAGGGGCACGATTTCCTCTGACAGGCGTCTCATGGCGCCTGTCTTTTTTCGCGTTTGCATAACAACAAGGAGCGTTCTCTCATGCTGAGATACCTTCTCCAAAGACTGCTGGTGCTCATACCCACCTTTCTGGGCATCACGCTGCTGACCTTCTCGCTCATCCGGATGATCCCGGGTGATCCGGTGGAGGTCATGATGGGCGAGCGCACGCTCGACCCCACATTGCACGCCGCGGCACTGCAGAAGCTGGGCCTGGACCAGCCGCTGTATGTGCAGTACGGCCGCTACCTGGCCGACCTTGCGCAGGGCAACCTGGGCCAGTCGCTCAAGACGCAGGCCAGCGTCTGGACCGAGTTCAAGTCGCTGTTCCCGGCCACGCTGGAGCTGGCGCTGTGCGCGCTGCTGATCGCACTGGTGTTCGGCCTGATCGCGGGTGTGCTGGCGGCCGTCAAGCGCGGCACCTGGCTGGACCACACGGTGATGACCGGTGCGCTCACCGGCTACTCGATGCCGATCTTCTGGTGGGGCCTGCTGCTGATCCTGATCTTCTCGGTCGGCCTGGGCTGGACGCCGGTGTCCGGGCGGCTCGACCTGATGTTCGATGTGCCGCCGCAGACCGGTTTCATGCTCATCGACGCCTGGCTGGCCGAACAGGCCGACCCCGAGCTCAACGCGGGCGCCTGGTGGGACGCGGTGCGCCACCTGATCCTGCCGGCCATCGTGCTGGGCACCATCCCGCTGGCGGTGATCGCGCGCATGACGCGCTCGTCCATGCTGGAGGTGCTGCGCGAGGACTATGTGCGCACCGCGCGCGCCAAGGGCCTCTCGCCCACGCGCGTGATCTTCGTACACACGCTGCGCAACGCGCTGATTCCGGTGCTCACCGTGGTTGGCCTGCAGGTCGGCACGCTGATGGGCGGCGCGGTGCTGACCGAGACCATCTTCTCCTGGCCGGGCATCGGCAAGTGGCTGATCGAGGCGATCGGCCGGCGCGACTACCCGGTGGTGCAGAACGGCATCCTGCTGGTCGCCACGCTGGTGATCCTGACCAACTTCACCGTCGACCTGCTCTACGGTGTGGCCAACCCACGCATCCGGGTGACCTCATGAACTTCAAGGAATTCTGGAGGGCGTTTTCGCTCAACAAGGGGGCGGTGGCCGGTCTGCTGTTCATGGCCATTGTGGTGCTGCTGGCGCTGTTCGCGCCACTGGTGGCGCCGCACAGCCCGGTCGAACAGTACCGCGACCATTTCCTGCAGGCCCCCGTCTGGGCCGGTGGCAGCTCGCAGTTCCTGCTGGGCACCGACGAGCTGGGCCGCGACCTGCTCTCGCGGCTGATCCACGGCGCGCGGCTGTCGCTGCTGGTCGGCCTGGTGTCGGTGGTGATGGCGCTGATCCCGGGGGTGATCCTGGGCCTGGTGGCGGCCTTCGCCGGCAAATGGGTCGACTCGACCATCATGCGCGTGATGGACATTGTGATGGCGCTGCCCTCGCTGCTGATGGCGGTGGCCATCATGGCCATCCTCGGCCCCGGTCTGGTCAACGCCATGATCGCGATCGCGCTGGTGTCGCTGCCGGCCTATGTGCGCCTGGTGCGCGCCTCGGCGATCAGCGAGCTCAAGCGCGACTACGTGACGGCCGCGCGCCTGTCGGGCGCGCGCACGCTGCGCCTGATGTTCGTGACCGTGCTGCCCAACTGCACCGCGCCGCTGATCGTGCACGCCACCATGAGCTTCTCGGCTGCCATCCTCGAGATCGCAGCGCTGGGCTTCCTCGGCCTGGGCGTTCAGCCGCCGCTGCCCGAGTGGGGCACCATGCTCGCTTCGGCGCGCGACTACATCGAGAGCGCCTGGTGGGTGGTGACGCTGCCGGGCCTGACCATCCTGCTGTCCGTGCTGGCGATCAACCTGGTGGGCGACGGTCTGCGCGACGCGCTCGACCCCAAACTCAAGTCGGCCTCATGAACGGGCAAGGAACACCAACATGAGCCTTCTGGACATTCAACAACTGAGCGTCGAATTCGGCGCCAAGGGCCGCGGTTTTCGCGCGGTCGATTCCCTCGACCTGCAGCTGAACCAGGGCGACGTGCTGGGCATCGTCGGCGAGTCGGGTTCGGGCAAATCGGTCTCGATGATGGCGATGATGGGCCTTCTCGCGGGGCAGGGGCGCGTGAACGCGCAGCGCCTGCACTTCGACGGCCAGGACCTGCTCAAGATCAGCGACCGGCAGCGGCGCAAGATCCTGGGCAAGGACATGGCCATGATCTTCCAGGACCCCATGACCTCGCTCAACCCCTGCTTCACGGTGGGCTACCAGCTTGAAGAGGTGCTGCGCGAGCACATGGGCCTGCGCGGCGCGGCGGCGCGCGCGCGGGCGCTGGAGCTGTTGCAGATGGTCGAGATCCCGGGCGCGCAGAGCCGGCTGGACAGCTACCCGCACCAGTTCTCCGGCGGCATGGCGCAGCGCGTCATGATCGCGATGGCGATCGCCTGCAACCCCAAGCTGCTGATCGCCGACGAGCCGACGACGGCGCTGGACGTGACCATCCAGGCGCAGATCATGGAGCTGCTGGTGCAACTGCAGCAGGCGCACCACATGGCGCTGATCCTGATCACGCACGACCTGGCGGTGGTGGCCGAGGTGGCGCAGCGCGTGGCCGTGATGTACGCAGGGCAGGTGGTCGAGCAGGGCCCGGTGGACCGGCTGTTTGCCACGCCCTCGCACCCCTACACCGCGGCGCTGCTGCAGAGCGTGCCCGAGCACAGCCGCGGCGCGCGCCGCCTGCACACGCTGCCGGGCATCGTGCCCGGGCAGCACGACCGGCCGGCCGGTTGTCTGCTGTCACCGCGCTGTCCGAAGGTGCAGCCGCGCTGCCAGAACGAACGCCCCGGGCTGCTCGCCCACGAAGGCACCGAGGTGCGGTGCTTCTTCCCCCTCGTGACCGAGGAGGTGGCGCAATGAACAACGCAAATCAAACGCCGATGAATCCGTCCGCTGCACCGGTGATGCAGGCCGAGTCGCTGACCCGCCATTACGGCGTCTCACAGGGCGCGTTCAAACCGGCGCTGACCGTCAAGGCCCTGGTCGACGTGTCCTTCTCGCTGGCCGCCCGGCAGACGCTGGCGGTCGTGGGTGAATCGGGCTGCGGCAAGAGCACGCTGGCGCGCCAGCTCACGCTGATCGAGGAGCCGACCGCGGGCCGCCTGCAGGTGGGCGGCGAATGGGTGGTGCCGGGCGACCGCGCGCAGTACAAGCGGTTGCGCAGCCAGGTGCAGATGGTGTTCCAGAACCCCTATGCGTCGCTGAATCCGCGCCAGAAAATCGGTCACCAGATTGCGGAGCCGCTGCTGCTGAACACGACCATGTCGGCGGACGAGCGAAAGCAGAAGGTGCAGGCGATCCTGAAGCTCGTGGGCCTGCGCCCCGAGCACGCCGACCGCTACGCCCACATGTTCTCGGGAGGCCAGCGACAGCGCATCGCGATTGCGCGCGCGATGGTGCTGCAGCCCAAGATCCTGGTGGCGGACGAGCCGACTTCCGCACTGGATGTGTCGATCCAGGCGCAGGTGCTGAACCTGTTCATGGACCTGCAGGAGCAATTGCAGACGGCGTATGTGTTCATCTCGCACAACCTGGCGGTGGTGGAGCACATCGCGGACCATGTGATGGTGATGTACCTGGGGCGCGTGGTGGAGTCGGCGCCGAAGGCGGCGCTGTTTGCGGGCGCGCTTCACCCGTACACGCAGGCGTTGCTGTCGGCGACGCCGTCGATCGATCCCGCGCAGCGGCAGAAGAAGATTCCGATCACGGGCGAGCTGCCGAGTCCGCTGAACCCTCCCTCTGGCTGTGCGTTCCACAAGCGGTGTCCGCGCGCGGATGCGCGCTGCTCTGCCGAGTTGCCGTTGCTGCGCGAGGTCGAAGGGCGGATGGTGGCTTGTCACCACGTCTGAGCTTCTTTGGTCTGACGGTTTTCCTTCGGCGCTCTGGCCTTGCTGGCAAGGGCAGGTGGTGCGGGTGGTCGTTCTCCGTCCCACCTCGCGGGTGTCTGTGCGGGTACGCCTGCTGCATTTCGTCAACGACTCTGTGGTGATCCGCCGTGCGGGCAACCGCGAATGGGGACTGCGCCCGCCCACCCGCACCACCTGCCCTGCGCGAGGCGCAGGCAAGGAACTCAAAGAAGCAAAAGACTCAGGCAGAAAACTGCAACGCAGCGAGCCGCGCATACACCCCACCGAGCGCCACCAGCTCGGCGTGCGTGCCTTGCTCCACCAGCCGCCCGTGGTCCAGCACCAGGATGCGGTCGGCCTGCTGCACCGTCGCCAGGCGGTGTGCGATCACCAGTGTCGTGCGGTCCTTCATAGCCGACTCCAGCGCCGCCTGCACCATGCGCTCGCTCTGCGCGTCCAGCGCACTCGTCGCCTCGTCCAGCAACAGCAGCGGCGGGTTCTTGAGCATCGCACGCGCGATCGCGATGCGCTGCCGCTGGCCGCCCGACAGCCGCACGCCGCGCTCGCCCAGGAAGGTGTCGTAGCCCTCGGGCAGGCGCACGATGAACTCGTCGGCAAAGGCTGCCTTGGCCGCGGCGCGCACCTCGTCGTCGCTGGCGCCGGGTTTGCCGTAGCGGATGTTCTCCATCGCGCTGCTGGAGAAGATCACCGGGTCCTGCGGCACGATGCCGATGCGCTCGCGCAGCGCCTGCAGGTCCATGTGCTGGATCGGCGTGCCGTCCAGTGTGATGGTGCCTGCGGCCGGGTCGTACCAGCGCAGCAGCAGGCCGAAGACCGTGGTCTTGCCGGCGCCGCTGGGGCCGACCAGGGCCACGGTCTGTCCCGGACGCACGTCCAGGCTCAGACCGGACAGCGCGGGCTGGTCCGGGCGCGAGGGGTAGTGGAAGGTGATGCCGTCAAAGCGCACTGCGCTGCCGCCGGTCGGCCACGGCACCGACACCGGTTGCGCCGGCGACTGCACCGGCGACTCCAGCACCAGCAGCTCCATCAACCGCTCGCTTGCACCGGCCGCGCGCAGCAGGTCACCGTAGACCTCGCCCAGCACCGCCACCGCGCCGGCCAGGATGATGATGTAGACCACCGTCTGGCCCAGGTGGCCGGCGCTGATCTGGCCGGCGATCACCGCCTGCGTGCCCTGGTACAGACCCCAGAGCAGCAGGGCCGCGGTGCTGATGATGATGAAGGCGATCAGCGCGGCGCGCGCCTTGCTGCGCCGCACGGCGGTGAGGAAGGCGCTGTCGGTCGAGGTTGAGAAGCGCTGCGCCTCGCGGTCTTCGGCGGCGTAGCTCTGCACCACCGGGATCGCGTTGAGCACCTCGGCGGCGATGGCGCTGGAATCGGCCACGCGGTCCTGGCTGGCGCGCGAGAGCTTGCGCACCCGCCGGCCGAACCACATGCTGGGCGCCACCACCAGCAGCAGGATCAGCAGCACCTGCGTCATCACATAGGGGTTGGTCCAGATCAGCATGCCCAGCGCGCCGATGCCGGTGACGGCGTTGCGCAGGCCCATCGACATCGACGAGCCGACCACGGTCTGCACCAGCGTGGTGTCGGTGGTCAGGCGCGAGAGCACCTCGCCGGTCTGCGTGGTCTCGAAGAACTGCGGGCTCTGGCGCAAGACATGGCTGTAGACCGCGTTGCGCAGGTCGGCCGTGACGCGCTCGCCGATCCAGCTGACGAAATAGAAGCGCACTGCCGACGAAAGGCCCAGCAGCACCGCCACGCCGAACAGCTGCAGGAAATGGCCGCGCAGTTCCATGGTCTGGTCGCCGCGGTCGGCCGACACCAGCCCTCCGTCGATCAACTGGCGCAGCGCCAGCGGGGACAGCAGGGTGGCCACGGCGGCCAGCGTCAGGAACAGCAGGGCCCCGGCGATCTGCCAGCGGTAGGGCCGAAGGAACGGCAGCAAGCCGCTGAGGGATGTGGGGGTGGTGGCGCGGGGGCGGTCTGCCGACAAGGGGGTGCTCATGGTGTGCAGTGTGCCCCGATAATTCGAAGCTCATCGACAGGCGCGCAACAGGTTGGTTGTATGCGGCTGTCCGTTGCGCCATCTGGACAAGTCTCTCTCATGCCTGCTTCCCGGTTTCCCCTTCTCTCACGTGTTGCCCTTGGTCTTGTGGTGGCCCTGCTGTCAGCCTGCGGCGGAGGCGCCGATCAGGACACGGAGCCGTCCACCAACTCTGCGACCAGTGCTGACGCGCCGTCTGGCACCCCATCGTTGCTGGACGAGTGGGCGCGCCATGCAGATTCGGGGCAACCGTTGGTGGTGGATGGCGAAGACGCCACAGAGGCCCACCTCGGAAAAGCCGCTCGACTCAACAGTGAACAGCTGGGCGAGTTCCAGCGCAAGTCCGCCTACGCACAGAAGTCCGGTGTGCTGACGCCCAAGGCCTTCACCGGGCTGGTGTCTGTCTACCGCTTTCTCAACCGGCAGACCGGTGCCCACTTTTACACCAGCAGCGAGTCGGAGCGCGACACCGTCATTGCCACGATGCCGCAGTTCGTGTTTGAGGGTGCAGCCTTCCTCGTCAGTCCCGTCGCACAAGATGGCCTGCTGCCGGTGCACCGGTTCTTCAACACGGTCAATGGCGTGCATCTCTACACCATCAGCGAGGACGAGAAGAACTACATCCAGGCCAACCTGCCGCGCTATGTCTACGAAGGCGTGGCCTACCACGCCAGCCCGGTCGGCGGTGTCGGGCTCAAGCCGCTGTTCCGCTTCTACCGTTCCGACCGGGGTTTCCACTTTTTCTCCGCCGACCACAACGAGCGGGACAATGTGATCGCCAACCTGTGCGCTTACCGCTACGAGGGCTCCTCCTACTATGTGATGGACCCCGCGGCTGTGACCGAGCCGCCGGCGGCCACGCCCAATGCGGTGGTGCTGGTGGTGGGCGATTCCCTGTCCCAGGGCTACGGCGTCAGCATCAACGGCAACCCCTACAGTTTTGTGTCACCGGGCAAGGTGTGGACCCAGAAACTAGCCACGGAGATCAGGGCCCGTACAGGACGGGCCTGCAACCGGCTGGTCAATGTCAGTGTGGGCGGCATGCGCACCGACCACGGGCTGGCACGCATCCAGGGGTGGTTGAACCAGTACGCGCCCACCCACGTCATCCTTGCGCAGGGGGCCAACGACGCCTGGCAAAACCGCGGGGTGTGGTCCATGGAGGCCAACCTGGGCGCGATGGCACAGGCCAGCCTGGCGGCGCACGCCAGGGTGTATGTGATGGACTTTGCCTTCTACCCCAAGGGCAGCGCGTACCGCCAGGGCATGACTGAGATGTACCAGCGCGTCGCGACCAACAATGCGGGCACCTACTTCGCCGGATCGGGTGGCATTCCGTTCACCAGCACCTACTACCACCCGGACCAGGTGCACCTGAAGGACGCTGCGCAGCCGGCCATCCTGGAAAACGTCTGGCAGACGCTCTTGCCGTCGTTTTGATTGCGTTCAGTGGGGGGCTGGTGACCGGGCCAGCACCCGCGAATGGGCGCGCTCCAGTTCACCAATGAGGTCGTCGATCTGTTCCATGAACTGGTCGCGGCTGGCGTACGGGTGGCGGGTGATCAGCTCGGTCGAGCGGTCGGCCAGCTCGGGTTCACCGGCCTGGCGGGCCCAGCGGCGCACCTCGCAGTAGGCCAGCAGGGCAAGGCGGCCCATGTCGCCGGTGCGGCGGGCGTGTTGCATGTCGCCGAGGAGGTCCTCAAGGCCGACTTGCAGGGGAGCAGTGGTGGTACCCATGGTGCAGTGCAGCATTATGGGTAAAACCGTTATGGGTTGCAACGAGTGAGCGCGTTTTAGGGGTTTCTCCCTTTTTGCGACGGTCTGACGCACGCATGTGCTCAGAGCACCAGGCGTTTCGCGTAGCCGGTCATCTCCAGGTAGCCGCGGCCGACGTGTTTTCCGTTGCTGTCGAACAGGTTGGACAGGCCCTCCCAGTACACGGTGCCGGTGCTGCCCTGGGCGTCCAGCTCCTGCGGGTCGATCACTGCCTTGACGGTGTAGAAGTCGGCCGGGGTGCGCACCATCCATTCGACGGGATAGCGCGCGCGGGTGCGCGGGCTGGTCCAGTGACGCTGTGGCACCCAGTCCAGCTCGCCGGGCCGGAAGCGGTAGATGTCGGTGGGGCTCTGCGCGCTGCCGGCGGCGCGGAAGGAGCCGCCCGCCCAGAGCTTGCTGCCGTCCTGGCGGCGCAGCTGGAAGGCGGTGACGCAGTGGCCGTCGAACAGGTTCATCCCGAACCAGTCCCAGCCCACGGCGTCGGGGTGCATCAGCGCTTCGCTCCACTCGTGGTCCAGCCAGGCCGTGCCCTGGACTTCGAAACGCTGGCTGTTGACGCCGAGCGTCCCTCGCACCGCCAGCTGCGGGTGGCTGACATAGAAGCTGGCCTGGGATGGCTCGGGCCCTTTGCGCGAGAAACCCTTCTCGCCCTGCAGCAGCCAGGCCTGTGTGGGCGTGGCCTCCAGGTCGATCTGCAGCTCGTCGCCTGGGGCGCGGGTGGTGTAGCGGCCATCGGCCTCTCGGCGCAGGAACCAGTCGCGGATGGCCACGTGGGTGTCTTCGGCGCTGGCGAATACCGCGCGCTCGGTGCGCGCCGGTGGTTCGCCGTTCCAGCGCGCCAGGCGCTGGTCGTGCAGCAGCCGGCCGCTGCGCACGTCGGTGATGGCGGCATGCGCGAACAGCAGCTGGCGCGCGGCCAGGCGGCCGGGCAGGGCTTCGGTGCCGTCGACGCGGCTGCGGAAGAAGGTGATCTGGAAGCCGAAGTCCCGCCCCGATGCGTCCTTCGCGTGGCCGGTCAGGTACCACCACTCGGTGCGGGTCTCGTTGTGGGTGCCGTGGTCGCGCGGGAACACGAGCGGGCGCGGCACCAGGTCGCGCGCGAACGCAGGCCACGGCACCGCCAGGCCGGCCGCGATCAGCGCCCGGCGTGTGAGACCGTTCATCACCAGTCCTCCTTGACGGCTTGCACCGCGTCACGGCCGGCGGCGGCGCGCCCGGCCAGCCAGGCCGTGACCGTCCCGGCGGCGATCACTGCGGTGCACAGCGCCAGCAGGCGCCACCAGGGCAGCGAGAGCTGCATAGTCCAGTGGAAACTCTGCGGGTTGACCACGTGCACCAGCACCACGCTGACCGCCAGTCCCAGCATCAGACCGGCCAGCGCACCTAGCGCGGTCCACGACAGGCCTTCGAGCGCGACCACGCCAAGGATCTGCCGGCGTGTCAGCCCCAGGTGCGCGAGCAGCCCGAACTCCTTGCGCCGCGCCAGCACCTGGGCGCTGAAGCTTGCGGCGACGCCGAACAGGCCGATGCCGATTGCCACCGCCTGCAGCCAGTAGGTGACGGCGAAGCTGCGGTCGAAGATGCGCAGCGAGGTGGCGCGGATCTGGCCCGCCGAGGCGAACTCGATGAGGTCTTGCGCACCCGCGGACTGGGCCAGCGCACGGATGGCCTCACGCACCGTGTCTTCGTCGGCGCCGGGTGCCAGGTGCAGCGCGAGGTCGTTGACGCGGCGGTCACCCGACAGCCGCTGGTAGTCCGCCAGATCAATGACCACGCTGCCTTGCTGGCGCGCGTAGTCGCGCCACACGCCGGCCACGAAGAGTCGCGTGCCGGAAGGCAGCGCCGGGAACGCCGGGGCGAGCGCGTCCAGCGAGCCGCCCGGGCGCGCGCCGTGCAGGTCCACCATGGCCTCGCTCACGTAGACCGTCACCGCACCCGCCGGCGGGGGTACCGCGTCGCCCACGAGCGGGAGGCGCTGGCCGGGCTCGCCGGTGTCGTCGTGCACCAGCGGCCGTGCCAGCAGGGTCACCGCCGGCCGGGCCGGGTCCACCAGCACCTCGGTGGCGCGCAGCGGGTCCACGCGGTCGACGCCCGGCACCGCGCGCACCGCGGCCACGAAGTCCGCCGGCAGGGTCTGCCCTTGCGCGCCGCTGCCCGCGCTGCGCACATACAGCGGCGCCGGCAGCACGCCGTCGAGCCACTGCGCCACCGAGTCGCGGAAGCTCGCCACCATCACCGTCAGCGCCACCGACAGCGCCAGACTCGCGACCATGCCACTGGTGGCCACGGCGGCGGTCTCGCGCAGACGCCGCGAGCGTTCGACCGCCAGCAGGGGCAGGGCCAGCCTGGCCGCACGGGGCGCCACGCGGTCCAGCAGGGCGCCCACCGCCAGCGGCAGGGCCGCGATGCCGCCCACCAGCAGCAGGCCCACCGACACATAGGCCGCCAGCGGAATGCCCGCGACAGGCGGTGCCCAGGCCAAGGCGGCGGCCAGGACCATCAACCCCAGAGCAAGCCGGTGGTTTCGACGGGACATCGAACCGGAGGCCCCCAGCCCCTTGAGCGCCAGCGCAGGCGCCATCGCGGCGGCGGTGCGCGCCGGCCACCAGCCGCCGGCCAGCGCGGCGACCACGCCCAGCGCACCGTAGAGCAGGGCGGCCGGCGTGCTCCAGTGCAGCGCGGGTGCGACGCCCGAAAAGTAGCCGCCGCCCAGATCACCGCCCAGCAGCCGCAGCGCGGCCACGGCCAGGCCGGTGCCCATCGCCACGCCCAGCGCGCTGCCGATCAGGCCCAGCAGCGCCGACTCGGCCAGCACCAGGCGCAGCCGTTCCGGCGCCGACAGGCCCAGCACGCCCAGCAGCGCGATCTGCTGCTGGCGCCGTGCGACCGACAGCGACAGCACCGAGAACACCAGGAAGCCGCCGGTGAACAGCGCCACCAGCGCCAGCACGGTCAGGTTGACCCGGTAGGCACGCGAGAGGTTGTCGGCGCGCTCACCCGCCTGGCCCGGCGGCTGGGCGATCACGTGGGGCGGCAGGGCGAGGGCGCGCACCAGCGACGGGGCATCGGTGCCGGGCTGCAGCCGCAGGTCGATGCGGCTGACCTCTCCGATGCGGTCCATCAGCGCCTGCGCCGCCGCAATGTCCATCACCAGCAGGGGCGCACCGGGTGCGTTGACGCTGCCGGCCACCCGAAAGGTCGCGCGCTCCAGGCCGCGCTGCACCTGCAGCGTGGCCGGCAGTTCGCCCGAGGGCGCCAGCACCTGCTGCGCCGCCGGGTTGAGGAACACCGCATCGGGGGCGAACAGCTCGAAGCGTCCCCGGCCCGCCGGATCGTCGCCCGGTGTGGGCAGCGGCATCAGCGCGGGCGAAACGGCGGCCACCGACAGGGCGTCCACACCGACCAGCCGCACGCCCTGGCGCTGGTCATTGGCCAGCAGCACCGAAGTGGACACCTCCAGCACCGGACTCGCTGCGGCCACGCCTGGGGCCTGCGCCACAGGCTCCAGCAACGCGTCGTCCAGCCCGCCCTGGCGCGCGCGCAGCGAGAGGTCGGGCTGGCCGTTCACCGCGCTCACCGCCCCGGAAAACTCCGCCAGCGCCGACGCATTGATCAGCTGCACCGCCAGCGCCAGCGCCACGCCCAGCATGACCGCCACCACGGCCGCGGCCGTGCGCCAGGGGTGGTGGCGCAGTTCCTGCAAGGAATAGGTCTTGAGCAGCGCAAACATCGTGCGAGCTTAGCGCTGCGGCCAGGGCCCCCATGGGGGACGTGGGCATGTGGTCCAATACGGGGTTTCCAACCAACTTCCCCTTGAGACCGACATGGGCAACAAAATCTTCACCGAAGCCGACCGCAAAGCCACCCCCCGTCCCACCGCCGCCAACGGCGTGGTGCTGCCCACGCCCGGCCGTGGCCAGCGCGTGAGCCTGGAGCGTGGTGTCGCCACGCGCAGCAAGAAGAACCCCGGCAAGCGTTCGAAGAAGGGCGGCTGATCGCCCGGAGGGTTTGTCCCTCGTCAGAAAGGCCCCTCGCGGGCCTTTTTCTTTTTCCGGCCCCGGCCGACTAAAATTCGTGCCTTCACCGGGGGTGCCGGTCCCGACGGGACGCGGCTGAGAAATACCCCTCTCACCTGATCTGGGTTGTGCCAGCGTAGGGAGCGTGACAAGCCGGTCCGCCGTTTGCCGTGGTCCGTCCTGCTCAAGCCCTCGCGGGCGTATTGACAAGGCGGATGCACATGCAACGGCGGTTTCTCTTTTCGGCGCTCTTCTCCCTCTCTTCGTTGTCGCTAGCGGGCCTGGCCCAGGCGCAGGCCCCCATGCCCCTGCGGGTGCTGACCCACAGCTCGTTCGACCTGCCCAAGGAGCTGCTGGCGCAGTTCGAGAAGGACTCGGGCGTGCGGCTGCAGATCGTCAAGGCCGGCGATGCGGGCGAGATGACCAACAAGCTGATCCTGACAAAATCCAAGCCGATCGCCGATGTCGCCTACGGCATCGACAACACCTTGCTGCCGCGCGCGCTGGCGGCGGGCGTGATCGAACCCTACACCGGCCCGGCGGCGCAGCGCGCGGCCGCAGTGACCCTGGAAGGCGGCGTGGTGCCGGTCGACTTCGGCTACGTCAACCTCAACATCGACAAGGCCTGGTTCGCGAAGAAGGGCCTGGCGCTGCCGGCCTCGCTGGACGACCTGGCCAAGCCCGCCTACGCCAAGCTGCTGGTGGTGCAGAACCCGGCCACTTCGAGCCCCGGTCAGGCCTTCCTCTACGCGACCATCGCCGGTCTGGGCGAGGAGGGCGCGTTCCAGTGGTGGGGCCGGATGCGCGGCAACGGCGTGAAGGTGGTCAAGGGCTGGACCGAGGCCTACTACACCGAGTTCACGCGCAACGGCGGCACGCGCCCCATCGTCGTAAGCTACGCCAGCAGCCCGGCGGCCGAGGTCTTCT
This sequence comes from Hydrogenophaga flava NBRC 102514, assembly GCF_001571145.1. Classification (GTDB taxonomy): domain Bacteria; phylum Pseudomonadota; class Gammaproteobacteria; order Burkholderiales; family Burkholderiaceae_C; genus Hydrogenophaga; species Hydrogenophaga flava. The sequence continues at coordinate 15,515 of NZ_BCTF01000003.1, read as the reverse complement.
ACAGCAAGGAGAAGATCACCGAGTCGCCCACAGCCAACCTGTTCCTCAAGGGCGGCGTGTTCCGCCAGGTCGAGGGCGTGGCCCTGGTCAAGGGCGGCAACCCCGCCGCGCGCGAAGCCGCCGGCAAGTTCATCGAGTTCCTGCGCTCCGCCCCGGCGCAGCAGGCGCTGCAGACCACGATGTGGATGTACCCGGCCGAGGCCGGCGCGGCGCGGGTGGACGTGATGAAGACCCATGCGGTGGAGCCGACGGCGTTTGACAACCCGAACCCTGCCGACATGACTGCGAAGGGCAAGACCTGGCTGCAGCGCTGGACCAAGACCGTCCTGAAGTGAGGATGACCCGCCGCTGGCTGCTGCCTGCGCTGCCGCTGGTGTTTCTGGCGGTGGTTCTGGTGGCGCCGGTGCTGCGGCTGCTGGCCGAGGGGCTGGCGCCTGGCGCGGCCGACGGTGTCGAGCCGCTGCGCTGGCTCGACGTCTGGCAGGACGATTATCTGCGCTGGCGCGTGCTGTGGTCTTTCGCGCAGGCGGGCATCACCTGTGCGCTGGCGCTGCTGCTGGGCCTGCCTTGCGCCTGGGTGCTGGCGCGGCGCGAGTTTCCGGGGCGGGCGCTGGTGCTGCGCCTCTTGATGCTGCCCTTCGTGGTGCCGACCCTGGTGGCGGCCATGGGCGTGCTGGCGCTGTGGGGGCCGCGCGGACTGATCGGCGGGCCGCTGGCCGACGCCGGCATCGAACTCACCGACACGCCCTGGCTGCTGCTCTACGGCAACCTGTTCTTCAACCTCTGCCTGGTGGTGCGCGCCGGGGTCGACGCGCTGGAGCAGGTCGGCGCGCAACGGCTCGCAGCCGCGCGCACCCTGGGCGCCACGCCCTGGCGCGCGTTCTGGCGCATCGAATGGCCGGCCATCGCGCCCTGGCTGGCGTCGGCGCTGTGCCTGGTGTTCCTCTACTGCTTCGCGGGTTTCGGACTGGCCCTGGTGCTGGGCGGCCAGCGCTACGCCACCGCCGAGGTCGAGATCTACACCCTGGTGGCGCACGAGCTGGAGCTGGGCCGCGCGGGTGTGCTCGCGGTCTGGATGATGGTGCTGACCGGCGCTGTGGCCCTGGCCTACGCCTGGCTGGAGCGGCGACTGGCGGCGCCGGCGCGGGTCACGCCCGTGCTGCGGCAGCGGCCGGCCACGGTGGCGCAGTGGCTGGGCGTGGCGGGCGCGATGGGCTTGCTCGCGCTGGTCTGTGTCGCGCCGCTGGCGGCCATCCTCTGGCATGCCGCGTCGGCGCTGTTCGTCGGCCAGGGCGCGGCCGTGCTCACCGACCCCGACACCCTGGCCGCGCTGGGCAACACGCTGCGCTTCTCGGTGCTGGCCGTGGTCTTCGCCACCGCGCTCGGCCTGTCACACGCCTTCGCCCTGCAGGCTTCGGTGACCTGGCGCGCGCTGGCCTTCCTGCCCTTTGTTGTCTCGCCGGTCAGTGTGGCCTTCGGGCTGCTGCTGCTCTATCCGGACTGGAGCGCAAGCCTGGTCGTGCTGCTGGCGGCCTACGCGCTGCTGGCCTGGCCCTTCGTCACCAAGTCCGTCACCGCCGCGCTCGACGGCCTGCCGGCCCACTGCGCGCAGGCCGCAGCCACGCTCGGCGCCACGCCATGGCGCGTGTTCCGGCGCGTCACGCTGCCGATGATCGCGCCTGCGCTGCGGCGCGGCATGGCCTTCGCGGCCGCCACCGCGCTGGGTGAGTTCGCGGTCACGCTGTTTCTCTCGCGGCCCGAATGGACCACGCTCACCACGCTGATCCACCAGCACCTGGGCCGGCCCGGCGCCGCGCAGCTTGACGCCGCTTTCGTGCTCGCGGCGCTGCTGATGGCGCTGGCGCTGCTGGCCTTCCTGCTGATCGAGGGCCGCGACCGCCGCGCCGGGGACAATGCCCGCCATGCTTGAACTGCGCGACATCCACAAACACTGGCACGACGCACCCGAATGGCCGCTGCTATCGGGCGTGAACCTGCGCGTGGACGCGGGCGAGACGGTGGCGCTGCTCGGCGCCTCGGGCAGCGGCAAGAGCACGCTGCTCAAGATCGTGGCCGGGCTCGAAGCGCCGGAGCAGGGCAGCGTGTGGTTCGACGGCGTGGACATCACCGGCTGGCCGCCCGAGCGGCGGGGCTTCGCGCTGATGTTCCAGGACTTCGCGCTGTTCCCCCACCTGAATGTGCGCGACAACGTGGCCTTTGGCCTGATCGAGCAGCGCGTGCGCAAGGCCGAGGCGCGCGAGCGCGCGCAGGCCATGCTGGCACGCTTCGGCCTGGCCGGTCACGGTGACGCGCGCGTCTGGACCCTTTCGGGCGGCGAGCAGCAACGGGTGGCGCTGGCGCGGGCGCTCATCACCCGGCCCAGAGCGCTGCTGCTGGATGAGCCTTTCAGTGCGCTGGATGCCCACCTGCGCGAGCAACTGCGCGACGAGTTTCGCGAGCGTATCGCCGAGGCCGGCATGACGGCCATCCTCGTCACGCACGACGCGCAGGAGGCCCGGGCCATGGCGCAACATGCGTGGACCTTGCGCGAGGGGCGCCCGCAGTCCCTGTGGTGAGCGTTCGACAGAGGCCCTGACGTTGTTCGGGTTATAAGGTGCCTGGTCATTAATTGACTAGGCAGTTATATACTTGGGCCCCCATCGTCGACCGCCGCTGCCATGCCCAGACCTCCGAAACCCGTCCAGTTTTACAAGGCGGAAACCTACAACGCCGAGGAAAGCCTGGGCTTTCTCATGAAGCGGATCTTGCTGTCCGTCGTTCAGCAGGTGGACAAGCGGCTGGTCGAGCACGACCTCACCACCGCCCAGTGGGGGCCTCTCAAGCACCTGCAGCTCAATGGTGGGCGCAGCACGGTGGCTGAGCTGGCCCGCTGGACGAATTCCGATGGCGGCGCCATGACACGCCTTCTAGACCGTCTGGAGAAAAAGGGCCTGTGCAAGCGGGTACGGTCGACCGAAGACCGGCGGGTGGTGATGGTCGAGCTCACACCGGAGGGCGAGGCGGCGCTGGTGCATGTGCCACAGGTCCTGTCGGACGTGCTCAACGCCCACCTGGCAGGGTTTTCAAAGTCGGAATGGGAGTCCCTCAAGGGTTACCTGACACGCATGGCCGAGACCGGGGATGCATTGCGCGATGCCGGGTGAAGGCGGCACCGGTTCGCCGTTTTTTTTGGCTAAAAAATTGACTAAGCAAATGAAGCCTGATCAGTTAATTGCTTTCCGCCTCGGCTCCGCCGCGGTGGTTCTGGCTGCGGCTGGCCTTCTGGCTGGCTGTGCCAGCACGGAAGGGATTTCCGCATCTGCACAGCCGCTGAACGCCTCCGACGTGGGTTTGGCGCAGACCGCGGCGCCCGCCCCGCTGGCCACCGACTGGTGGAGGGCCTGGGGCGACGACACGCTGTCGGCTCTCATCGAGCAAGCCCTGCGATCGCAGCCCAGCCTGAAGGTGGCGCAGGCAAGGCTGGCCCGGGCGCAGGCCGCGGTGGAGGGCGAGCAGTCCACCAGCGGCCTTCATGTGAATGCGTCGGCCGACACCACCCGCGAGCATTTCAGCGCCACGAGCATCTACCCGGCTCCGCTGGGGGGCTCCATCCGGACCCTGGCGAACGTGCCGGTGGCCGCCCAGTGGGAGTTCGACTTCTTCGGGCGCCACCGGGCCGCCCTGGACGCAGCGCTGGGCCAGACCCGCGCTGCGCAGGCCGACCTGCAGGCGGCCCGCAACCTGCTGGCCAGCCAGGTGGCACAGACCTGGGTGCAGCTGGGACGGCTGCAGGCGCAGCGCGAGGTGGCGCAACGCACCTTGACCCAGCGGCAGGAAATGCTGGCCGTGATCCGCCAGCGCGTGGACGCGGGGCTCGACACCCGTGTCGAACTGCGCCAGGGGGAGGGGGCGTTGCCCGACGCGCGCCAGCAGATCGAAGCGGTCGATGAACAGATCGCGCTTGCGCGCCATGCGCTGGCCGCGTTGGTGGCACAGCCACCGAACGCATTCGAGACACTCAGGGTGGACCTGTCGCGGTTGCAGGCCGGTGATCTGCCAACCGGGGTGCCGGCGGACCTGCTGGGCCGTCGGCCCGACCTGGCCGCCGCGCGCTGGCGCGTGGAGGCCGCCACGCGCGGAGTGGACGTGGCCCGTGCGCAGTTCTATCCCAACGTCAACCTCACCGCGTTCATCGGTCTCTCCAGCATCGGGCTGGACCGTTTGATCGAGGCGGACAGCCGCCAGTTCGGCGTGGGGCCGGCGATCCGCCTGCCGATCTTCGACAGTGGGGCCCTGCGCGCCAACCTGCGGGGGCGCACCGCCGAGCTGGACGCCGCCATCGAGGGCTACAACAGCGCGCTGCTGGAATCGGTGCGCGACGCAGCCGACCAGCTCAGCAGCCTGCAGTCGGTGCAGCGCCAGCAGGCCGAGCAGGCCCAGGCCCTGGCCGCCGCCGAATCAGCGTACGACATCGCGCTGCAGCGCTACCGCGCCGGGCTGACCGGCCACCTCACCGTGCTGACCGCCGAGACCACGCTGCTCACCCAGCGACGCCTGGGCGTGGACCTGCAGGCCCGAGACCTGTCCGCCCGCATCGGTCTGGTGCGTGCACTGGGCGGTGGCTTCACGGACGACACCCCCACACCTTCGCGAGGCTGAGAACGCGTGCTCCCAACGCTCAAGGAAACCCGACATGAACACCCCCAACACCACCACTCCTGAACCCCAGGGCAACAGCGCCCGCCGCCGCAAGGCACTCACCGGCGTGGCCGCCGCCGTGGCGCTGGCAGCCGTCGGCTACGGCGCCTACTGGGCGCTTGTGCTCAATCACTACGAAACCACCGACAACGCCTACGTGCAGGGCAATGTGGTGCAGCTCACCCCGCAGGCTGGTGGCACCGTGGTGGCCATCAATGCCAACGACACCGACCACGTCAAGGCCGGCCAGTGGCTGGTCCGCCTGGACCCGGCGGACGCCAAGGTCGCGCTTGACCAGGCCGAGGCCCAGCTGGCCCAGACCGTGCGCGAGGTGCGCACGCTGTATGCCAACAACCGCACCCTGGCCGCGCAGATCGCCTTGCGCGAGGCCGACCTGGCCCGCGCACAGAGCGAGCAGGCCCGGTTGCAGGACGACGTGAACCGCCGCCAGCCGCTGGTGGCCACCGGCGCAGTGGGGCGCGAAGAGTTCAACCACGTCAGCGCCCAGCTGGCCGCGGCCCGCAGCAGCGCCGAGGCGGCGCGCTCGGCCCTGCTGGCCGCGCGCGAACAGCTCGCGTCCAGCCAGTCCCTCACCGAGGGGGTAGCCTTCGACCAGCACCCGAACGTGCAGCGCGCTGCGGCGCGGGTGCGAGAGGCCTTCCTGGCGCTGCGCCGGGTGGAGGTGCAGGCGCCTGTGGACGGCTATGTGGCGCGCCGCAACGTGCAGCTTGGCCAGCGTGTGCAGGCCGGCGCACCGCTGCTGTCGGTGATCGCACTCGACCGGGTCTGGGTCGAGGCCAATTTCAAGGAAAGCCAGTTGCAGAAGCTGCGCCTGGGCCAGCCGGCCGAGCTCACCGCCGACGTGTACGGCGCCAGGGTGGTCTACCACGGCCAGATCGATGGCCTCGGCGCCGGCACCGGCGCCGCCTTCGCCCTGCTGCCGGCGCAGAACGCCACGGGCAACTGGATCAAGGTGGTGCAGCGCGTGCCGGTGCGCATCAAGCTCGATGCCGCCGAGCTCCAGCAGCACCCCTTGCGCGTGGGCCTGTCGATGGAAGCCCGTGTGGACGTGAGCCAAACCGATGGCAGCGTGCTGGCTGCCGACACCCGCACCGAGCCGCCGGCCGAGACCAAGGTGTTCGAGCAGGACAGCCGCGAGGCCGATGCCCGCGTGCATCAGATCATCGCGACCAACAGCGGCGGCGCCCGTGTCCACGCCGCCGCGGCGGGTGGCAACGGAGCCTGATCATGTCGGCCGCCGTCACCGCGCAGCCGGACGCCGCTGCGCCACCACCACCGCCTTCGCCTCCCGCGCGGCCGGTGGCCTACCCGCCCCTGCAGGGGCGTGAACTGGTGCTGGGCACATTGGCGCTGTCGCTGGCCACGTTCATGAACGTGCTCGACACCTCCATCGCCAACGTCTCCATCCCCGCCATCGCGGGCGACATGGGCGTGAGCCCGGCACAGGGTACATGGGTCATCACCTCGTTCGCGGTGGCCAACGCCATTGCCGTGCCGCTGACCGGCTGGCTCACGCAGCGCTTCGGTCAGGTGCGCCTCTTCACCATGAGCGTGCTGCTGTTCGTCGTGGCGTCCTGGCTCTGCGGCCTGGCGCCCAACATCGAGCTGCTGATCGCCTTTCGCGTGCTGCAGGGCCTGGTGGCCGGTCCCATGATCCCGCTGTCGCAGACCCTGCTGCTGGCCAGCTACCCGCCGGCCAAGGCCGGCATGGCGATGGCCATGTGGGGCATGACGGTGCTGGTTGCGCCGGTGGCCGGCCCACTGCTGGGGGGCTGGATCACGGACAACATTTCCTGGCCCTGGATCTTCTACATCAACATTCCTGTGGGCCTCTTTGCCGCCGCGCTGACCTGGTCGATCTATCACAAGCGCGACCCGGGGCCGCGCCGCGTGCCGCTGGACGTGGTGGGTCTGTTGCTGCTGGTGCTGTTCGTCGGGACGATGCAGATCATGATCGACAAAGGCAAGGAGCTCGACTGGTTCGAGTCCGGCGAGATCATCGCCCTGACCGTTGTGTCGGTGGTCAGCTTCCTGTTCTTCCTGGCCTGGGAACTGACCGACCAGCACCCCATCGTCGAACTGCGCCTCTTCGCGCGCCGCAACTTCCTCACCGGCACGCTGTCGCTGTCGGTGGCCTATGGTCTTTTCTTCGGCAACGTGGTGCTGCTGCCGCTGTGGCTGCAGCAGTTCATGGGCTACACCGCCACCTGGGCTGGGCTGGCCACGGCGCCGGTCGGGCTGCTGGCGATCGTGCTCTCGCCCTGGGTCGGCAAGAACGTCAGCCGCATCGACCCACGCAAGCTGGCGACGGTAGCGTTCGTGGGCTTCGGACTGGTGCTCTGGATGCGCTCGCACTTCAACACGCAGGCCGACTTCACGACGATCCTGATCCCGACGGTTCTACAAGGCGCTGCCATGGCGTTCTTTTTCATCCCGTTGCAGGCCATCGTGTTTTCGGGGCTGACGCCGCAGCAGATGCCCTCGGCCGCCGGGCTGTCGAACTTTGTGCGCATCACCGCGGGTGCGGTCGGCACCTCGCTGTTCACCACCCTGTGGGACAACCGCGCCGCCATGCACCATGCACAACTGGTTGAAGCCGTGCACAACGGCAGCGCCACCGCCGTGGGCACCCTGGACCAGCTCATGGCCTCCGGCATGAGCCGTGAGCAGGCGCTGGCCAGCATTGATCGCATCCTCAGCCAGCAGGCCTACACCCTCGCGGTGACCGACCTGTTCTATCTGTCCTCGGGCCTGTTTTTCCTGCTGGTCGGCGTGGTGTGGCTTTCCAGGCCTTCGCGCGGTGCTGCGGGCGGCGGGGGCGGGGCGCACTGATGCCGGCAGCAGGTGCAGCGCGGCAGGGCCGCCGCGCTGCATGAGAATGGCGGCATGGACGCATACCTGCTCATCGGCAACGCCAACACCCGCAAGACTTCCGTCATCCGCAGCCTCACCGGCTGCTTCAACCGCAGCGTGCGCGACATCCAGCTGCAATCGGGCAAACCGGTGCGCTTCTATGCCCGCGTCGGTGCGCTGCAGAACACCCGCACGACGCTGGACGATTTTGTCCAGGAGGTGAACCGTTCGCGCTGCCAGGCGGTGCTGTTCGCCCTGTTGCCGAATGCCGTGCACACCGACCTCATGGGCTACCCCGACGCCCTGACCTATGTGGCCGGTCTGCGCGAGCGGGGCTGGCGCATCAAGGGCGTGGCGGTGCTGGGGCAGGACGGTGGCGGTGTGCGTGCGACCAACCTGCGCCAGTACATCCAGGCCGGCACCGCGCCGGTCAACGTCACGGCCCGCGAGGTGCGCGCCCAGTTCGGCTGGCTCTGATCGCCGCACCCGGGCCGTGTGGTCACAATGATCGGGCACCGTGCCGCACGGTGCGTTCTCAACTCAAACGGAGTACACAGATGGGCTGGTTTTCCAAAAGCACCGATGGCTTTTTCCTCTCGACGACCACACCACCGGACATCAAGCAGAGCCAGTACCTGGGCGTGGTCAATGGCGAGGCCATCATCGGCGCCAACATCTTCCGCGACATGTTCTCGTCCGTGCGAGACGTGGTCGGCGGCCGGGCTGGGGGCTACGAGCGGGCGCTGTCGGGTGCTCGCGATGCGGCGCTGGAAGGCCTGATCGAGGCCGCGAAAGAGCTGGGCGCCAACGGCGTGATCGGCATCGACTTCGACTACGAGGTCATGGGCGAGACCAACGGGATGATGATGGTGGCCGTCAGCGGGACGGCGGTGAAGCTGGGGTGATTTCCTCGGCAGGCGCGGCAGGCAATGAAGGCGGCGTCTCCCCGCGCAGCGCTTGCAACAACTTCATCCCCCCACGCCCGTTGACCTCTTGGCCCAGCCGCTCCTGCTCGGCGCGGATCGCACTGCGGCTCTTGTCGCCGAGCATGCCGTCGACCAGCCCCACCTCGTGGCCGGCTAGCAGCAGCAGGACCTGCAGTTCGCGCCGTTCGGCGCGCGAGAGGCCGGGGTCGTCGGTGGGCCAGGGTGTGGTGAACGGACCGGCGCCGCGCAGCCGGTCGCTCAGGTGGGCAATGGCCAGGCCGTAGCTTTCGGCGGCGTTGTAGCTGTAGATCGCGTCGAAGTTTTTGAACACCAGGAAGGCCGGGCCGGTGGGGCCGGCGGGCGTCATCAGGCCAGCGCTGCCCAGGCTCGCGGGCAGCGCCGAGCCGTCAACCTTGCGCAGCCCGCGCGCCGCCCATTCGCTGACCGGCCGCTTGCTGCGCCGGCCTTCACCGTCGGTGCTGAAGCCGGGCGGCAGCTGCACCTCGAAGCCCCAGGTCTGGCCGCTCTGCCAGCCGGCCTTGCTGAGGAAATTGGCGGTGGAGGCGAGCGCATCGGCGGTGTTGTCCATCAGGTCGCGCTTGCCGTCGCCGTCGCCGTCCACGGCCAGGCGCTCGAAGGTGGTGGGCATGAACTGCGTGTGGCCGAAGGCGCCCGCCCAGGAGCCGAGCAGGCGCTCGGGCGTGATGTGGCCGGCCTGCAGGATGCGTATGGCCGAGTACAGCTCGCCCTGGAAGAAAGTCTGGCGCCGGCCGTAGCACGACAGCGTGCCCAGCGCCTGCACCAGCGGGTACTTGCCCTGGCTCTGGCCGAAGTTGCTCTCCACCCCCCAGACCGCGACCACGGTGGCGGGGTCGACGCCAAAACGCTGCTGCACACGTTCAAGCACCGCTGCGTGCTGCTGCAACATGGCCTGGCCCTGCTGCACACGTTCGTCGTCCACCAGGCCGCTGAGGTAGTCCCAGATCGGCATGCTGAACTCGGGCTGGTAGTTCAGCTTGTCGATCACGCTCATGTCGGGCGTGAGGTCGCGGGTGAGGAAGCGGGAGGTGGTTTCCGACACGCCGTTGCGGCGCGCGTCGTCGCGCAGGCCGTCGAGGCACTGGGTGAACTCGGGCGGGATGGCGGTGGGTTCGGTCTGCGCGAAGGCGGGCAGGGCGATGGCCAGCGCGGCAGCCGGCAGAAGCGAGGAGAGACGGTTCATGAAAACGGAAAAGGAATCAGACAGCCCAGGTGGAACCGTGTTCGGGAACGAGAGCGCGCCAGCCGAGTTCGCGCTCGATGCGCTGGCGCAGTGCGTCGGAGGCGCCCATGTCGCCGTGGGTGACGAACACGCGGTGCGGTGCGTGCGGTGAGGCGCGCAGCCAGTCCATGAGCTGGCTGGCGTCGGCGTGGGCCGAGGCGGACTGCAGCTGCACGACCTCGGCGCGCACCTGCACGTCCTGCCCGTGAATGCGGATGGCCTTGTTGCCGCGGGACAGCGAGTCGCCGCGCGTGCCCGGTGCCTGGTAACCGGTGAGCACCACCATGTTGCGGTGGTGGCCCAGGTACAGCGCCAGGTGGTGCAGCACGCGGCCGCCGGTGGCCATGCCGCTGGCCGAGAGGATCACCTTGGGGCCGTGCTGCTGGGCGATGGCCTTGGACTGGTCGACCGAGGTGATCATCTTCGCCACATGCTCCATGTCGCGGCACTGCGCGGCGTTCAGGCGGTGTTCGCCCAGGTGGCGGTCGTAGAGGTCGGTGGTGTGCACCGCCATTGGACTGTCCAGGTAGATCGGCAGGCTGTGTGGCAGCACGCCGTTGGCCTTGAGCAGGGCGATGGCGTGCAGGATCTCCTGCGCGCGGCCGACGGCGAACACCGGCAGCACCGCGGTGCCGCCCCGCGCGGCCACGCGCTGCAGGGCCGGGCCGAGTTCGGCCAGCACATCTTCGTCGGGGTGCTCGCGGTCGCCGTAGGTGGACTCGATCACCACCGCGTCGGCGGCCAGCGGTTTTTCGGGCGGCAGCATCAGCATGTCGTCGGGCCGGCCCAGGTCGCCCGAGAACAGGATCTTCTTGCCGCCCACTTCCAGCAGCAGGCAGGCGGCGCCGAGGATGTGGCCGGCGCGGAGGAAGCGGGCTGTCCAGCCGTGCAGCGGCTCGAAGGCACGGTCCATAGGCACGGTGTGCAGCAGCTTGAGCGAGTTGAGCGCGTCGGCCTCGGTGTACAGCGGCAGGGCGGGCGCGTGTTTGCTGAAACCCTTGCGGTTGGCGAAGGCCGCGTCTTCTTCCTGGATGTGGCCGCTGTCGGGCAGCAGGATCTGCGCGAGGTCGCGCGTGGCCGGCGTGCACCAGACCTTGCCGTGGAAACCTTCCTTGGCCAGCAGCGGCAGGTAGCCGCTGTGGTCCAGGTGGGCGTGGGTCAGCAGCACGGCGCCGATGTGGTTGGGCTGCACCGGCAGCGGGTCGCGGTTGCGCAGGCGCAGCTGCTTGTAGCCCTGGAACAGACCGCAGTCGACCAGCAGGCTCTGGCCGTTGAACTCGACGAGGTACTTGGAGCCGGTGACCGTGCCCGCGGCACCGAGGAAGCGGATGTGGACGTTCATCCGAGGCATGTTACCCCGCAGATCGTGTCGTGCCTCGCGTCTCAGCCCTGCTTGCGCAGACAGGCGTAGTAGGAGAGTCCCCAGCTTCGCGCTGTGCCGGGGTGGGTCGCTCGGACTTCCCACCGGAAGACAGCCAGCAGCAGGCGACTGACCAGACCCTGGCGCGGGACGGGTTGCTTGTCGATCTGCTTTGCAGGCGCGATGCGTGTCTTCAACACCCAAGCCAGCCGGGACGCGATGGCCAGGGGGAACAACAGGGTGTTGAAGTGACTGTCGGCCAGCAGTTCGAGGCCGGGTGGAACGACCGAGCGGAAGGCCTTGCGTGTGTACCGGCGGTGGTGCCCCAGTGCCACGTCGTGCCGTGTGAAGAACCAGGGGTGCGCGGGTACGGTGATCAGCAACAGGCCTCCCGGGTTCAGTTGTTCCTTCATCCACTCCAGCGCCATCCGGTCATCCTCGATGTGTTCAATGACATCGAGAGCACAGACGATGTCGTAGCGGCGGTCGAGTCGGCTCGGAATGCCCGCGTGAATGACGGTTCGCACGTCGTCGCGCTGGCGCAGCGCCTGAACACCCATGTCTGCGATCTCCATGGCGTCCACGCTGCCGAACTGCCTAAGTGCGGGCACGTTCTGTCCGGCCCCCGCACCCACTTCCAGCACTTCCAGCGCACCACGTGCGCTCTCGGGGATGAAGAACCCGAGCACACGCGCCACCATCTCGCTGCGGCCCGCGTGCAGCCAGCCCGTCGACTCTTCGACATAGCGGCCATAGGCTTGTGCTTTCATGGCGTGGCGTCCGGCGACTTTGCCGGGAGCGGTGGCACCGTTCGTTCGGCCACGAAGATCGCATGGTCCCTGGGTTGGTTGAGTTTGATGAAGAACTCGGCAATCACACCCAGCGACACGAGCTGGACCGACATCACCGACACCAGTACACCGAACATCAGCAACGGCCGGCTGCCGATGGGCCCAAGCCCCAGCAGCCAGAGAATGGACAGGTAGAGCAGCACACCAAAGCCCAGCAGACCCAGCAGGATGCCCAGCCCTCCGAACAGGTGCCCGGGCTTGTTCAGCCAGCGCGTGATGGCAACCACAGTGATCAGATCCAGCGCGCCGCGTGCGTAGCGCTCCCATCCGTAGTGCGAACGTCCGTGGGTTCGGGGGTGGTGCTCGACAGCCAGCTCGGTGACCCGGAACCCCAGGTCGTGGGCCAGCACCGGGATGAAGCGGTGCAACTCACCGTAGAGCACGATGTGGTCGATGACCTCGCGGCGGTAGCACTTGAAGCCGCAGTTGAAGTCGTGGAGGCGAATGCCCGTGATGGTCGATGTCACCCGGTTGAAGAACCGGGAGGGCAGGGTCTTGGTCCGGGGGTCGTGGCGCACCCGTTTCCAGCCGGAGACGAGATCAAAGCCTTCTTTGATCCTGGCGACGAAACGCGGGATTTCCTTGGGGTCGTCCTGAAGGTCGGCATCCATGGTGAACACCAGCTTTCCACGGCTTTCGCGGAACCCGGCCGACAGTGCGGCGGCTTTGCCGAAGTTGCGCCGCAGCCGGATGCCTCTCACCACGCCATGGTGTCGCAGCGCCAGCTCGTCGATCACTGACCAGGTTCGGTCCGTACTCCCGTCGTCCACGAGGAAGATGTCGAACGAGTGCATCTCAGGCTCCTGGCGTACGGCCTCGCAGATCTGCTCGACCAGGGTGGCGAGCGTGGCCTCTTCGTTGTGTGCGGGGATGATGAAGCTTGTGTCCATGGGGCATCCTATCGGGTGTTCGCTGCGCCAGCGGAAAGCGTCAGCCCCTGCAGCCCGAGCCCCAACGCGCGGGGGTCCTTGCCCAGTGCAAGTTCTGCGGGCGAGGCGGGACGGCGGACGCGGAAACCGAGCACCACCTGACCTTCAGGGAACTGCTCGACCCGCAGCCGCAGTGTCTGAGCGTTCGTCTGTCTGAATTCCCAGATCTGCACCAGGCGCCCGTTCACCGACACCTCCACCGATTGCAACGGATGCGCCAGTGTGACCAGGGCATGGGCCTGCAGGGTGATGTCCAGCGGCGGGCTTGCGCCAGGGGGCAGGGGAATCAGCAGCTCGGCGTAGACGCCCTGTGTCCACTGGCCCCAGGGTTCGACTTCTCCCCAATGGAACCGGCTGGCGATGCCCTGTGACGAGAACATCGCTGGCGTGATGAACTGGTCCATCCTGGGGGACCCTGTCAGCGGTGGGGTCTCGAAACCAACCGATCCAAAGCGCTCCTGTTCGCTGCCCGTGGCTGCGCCCCACTTGACCGAGAAGCTGTCCCAGCGGATGGGGCGTTGTGAGAACAGATCGTAGGCATGGCCTTGCAGCATGTCTGATGTGATCGGCAGCGGCTTAGGCGCGCCTGGCGTGACCCACCCCTCCCAGAGCAGGAAGGCCCCTTTGTGGACCTGTGCATGTGTGCGCGCGGACGCGAACAGCATGACCATCGGCAGCGCTTGGTTCGCGTCGTGCTGGTGCACGACGAAACGGCCACTCGCCCCTTTAGGGCCCATGACCTGCAGCCCCTGCTCGAAGCCACTGGTGAGGAACACGCTCGCGGTTCCCGTTGGGTTTGTTTGAGTGAATTGCCGGTCCGACACAGGTAGCGAGGGAAGCAACGAAGGCTCCAGCGGAAACCACGCCAGCGGAGGACGGAAGAGGGCACGGGATGGGTCGGCAACCGTGGCGGCAGAGGGCGGCAGCGTCGAGTGCTGCAACACCAAAGTGAGCAACACAGCGGTGGTACCCAGCCAGGGGTGTGCCCGCCCGACCTTCGTGGTCCCAGACTGGTCGTCAGCGCGGCCGACCAGCAGCGCCAGTGGCAGCAAGGGCAGGGACTGCATCAGGTAGCGGGATCCGTAGCTCTGCCCGCCACCGAATCCGTTGGTGGGGAAGGCCAGGGTCTGCAGCAGATAGTGGGCGAGGAAGCCCGCCAGCAGCCAGAGCCCCGCGCGATGGCGCCGGGCCAGCACGCCAACCATCAGGGCCACCGCGACCGGGAAGTAGGGCAGCAGTCCTGTCTGTCGACCCCAGAAAAGATCAAACAGCTTTTCTGGCACGAGATGAAGGTTATGCACCAAGGTGTTTGACAGGGCGGCCATGTCGAAAACGTGTCCAAACGCGTTAGGGGCTGGGGGTACCCAGCCCTCCTCCAGCGGAAATGGCGGATCGGCCAGGACGAATCGCAGACCCTGGTAGCTGAGCAACTGGCCGTCCAGGGACATCTGCAGGGCAGCAGGAAGCAGCCATCCCAGCGCCAGGCCGACACCCAGTGCGACCAAGGTAGTGACGCGGCTGTGGCGTGCTGCGAGCAGCAGAAAGGGAAGCAGCAGTGCGAACGTGGGCTTCTCGGACACCGCCAGCCCGAGCAGCACGCCAGCCATCGCGCGGGCCGCTCCATCGTTTCGGGTCAGGAGCAGATAGCCACCCGCATAGAGCAGCAGCGCGATCAGCAGGTCCGGGTGCGCCACCATGGACCAGGCGATGAAGGGCCCCAGCAGAAACAGGGCAGCTGTCATCAGGTGCGGCAGATGTGTTCCGTAGCTGGTGCCGATGCAGCGCAAGGTCAGGCGGACCATGATGGCCAGCGCCAGCAGGTTGAGCACCACCAGGCCCGATGTGCCCATGAGGCCGTAGAAGGGGGCGGCCAGCAACGCGTACAGCGGCGGCTTCGCGAAGAACAGATCGCCTTGCGCATTGAGCTTCAGAAAGCTGCCCCGCGGGCCACCGGCGGCGGGAAACCGGGCGTTGAAGCGATCCAGATCTTCCAGCGTGTACCTGAGGTCGTGGTCATGCCACAAGCTCATGGTGGCCATGATGTGCGACGACTGGTCGCCAAAGGGTTGCCATTCGGCATCGGACCGATGGTTGGTCAGGGCGCTGACCAGCACCAGCGCCGCCAGTGCCACCCAGAAGAGTGGCCGTAGGGGAAGGTGCAGGAGGTGAGGCGGCCAGATCGCGCGGACATTCATGCGGCTGATGGTAGTCGCCGCATGTACATCGCCTCTGATAGGGCTTCCGTGGGCGCTGCTCAGTTGATTTGGTAATAAACAACTGAAAACGTATTTTTTCCAGTTTTGAAGACTGGCGGTCCTGACCCACTGCATTGATCGCCCAATCCGGAGCAACACCATACGCGCCCGCCCCTCAGTTCCCTCATTCCCTCTTCACCGCAGCCGCCCTGACCGCCGACACGGGTGTGCGCGGTTCGTCGGTCACCTTCGTGCAGCGCAACCAGGGCGACGTGTTCATCAGCTGGGAGAACGAGGCCTACCTGCTGGAGAAGGAGTTCGGCAGCAAGGTGGACTTCGTCTACCCCTCGCTGTCCATCCTGGCCGAACCGGCCGTGACCGTGGTTGACAAGAACGTGGACAAGAAGGGCACCCGCGCGTT
>NZ_BCTF01000002.1 GCF_001571145.1 Hydrogenophaga flava NBRC 102514 | reverse complement strand
TGGCTGCCCTGGTCCGAGTGATGCAGCAAGGCCACTGGCTTGCCCCGTCGCCAGACAGCCATCATCAGCGCATCCACCACGAGCTGGGAGGTCATGCTCTCCTGCATCGACCAGCCCACGATGCGACGGGAGTACAGGTCCAGCACCGCCGCTACATACAGCCAGCCTTCTGCCGTCCAGATGTAGGTGAAGTCGGCCACCCACTTCTGGTTCGGGCCATCGGCCTGGAACTGGCGGTCCAGCACGTTGTCAGCCACCGCACTGCGCTCCCCCCGGTCCTTGGGTAGCCCGCGACGACGGGGTCGAGCACGCAGTGCCTGCTCTCGCATGAGTCGCTCGATGCGGTGCAGACCACAGGCCTGGCCTTGCTCCAGCACGTCGTGCCACACGCGGCGTGCGCCGTAGGTGCGGTCACTGCGCACGAAGCTCTGGCGCACCTGCGCGCCCAGCACCTCGTCGCTGAGGCTGCGCCGGCTCCTGGGCCGCGTGAGCCACGCATAGAAGCCACCTCGCGAGACACCGAGCGCCTCACACATCAGATTGACCGGCCAGGCCCCCCGGTGTTTCGCCACGAAGCCGAACTTCACATCGACTCCTTCGCGAAGTAGGCCGCGGCTTTTTTCAGGATGTCGCGCTCCATCTTGAGCTTGGCCACTTCCTTGCGAAGCCGCGCTATCTCGATGTCCTGAGCCTTTTGCTTGCCGTTGCCGGGGAACGCCTCCTGAGGCTCCTCTCGCAGCTCACGCACCCACTTCCGCAGCACGTTCTCGTGAACGTCCAGGTCTTTGGCCGCCTGGGCCACAGCCACCCCACGCTCAGTGACCAGTTTGACCGCCTCGAGCTTGAACTCGCGACTGAATGTCCTTCTTCTCTCCATGAACCACCTCCGGTTTCATATTCCACCTTAACAAGGTGTCTGTGAAACCGGCAGCAGCCCATAGAAGCACGCGATCCAATCAAACCAATCCAGAGCAAAGGAGCACCAATGCCTGTTCCACAAAACAAAGAAGACCTGACAAAACTCTTCCGCGAGCTGGGCGCTCGAAACCCTGAAGCCTGGGCATCCTCGCAGGTGTCAGAAGGCATTCATCAATTGCATCGATTTTTGTTTCTCCGCCAGGCGTGGGCGCGAGTGGTTTCGGAGAGCGACGACACGTGGATTGACAAGCAAGTGTCCGAATCCGAGCGGTATGCGGATGGGCCATATGCAGGCGTCGGGCAGGCCATTCATCGAATGCTCGCCGCTGGGGTTGCCCGAGAAGATATCGTTGATCTGGCTCGTGGCATGCAAGCCCAGTTGCTCTTTGATATCTGCTACCTGCTGGACGGGCCAGAAGATTCTGAGCCGAGAGTCGAGGACATCGGCTGGGCGCTGGTTGAGACCGACAGCGAGTCAGAGCCAACGAAGCAGATGATGTCGTGCCTGCACGAGTCAGTACTGGTCACTGACCCCACTGGAAGAGAAATGCGGCCGAGGGGCAGTCAAGTCGATAGCCGGTCGCCAGAGGCTCCCGGCCCTCTATAAGCCCAGCACCCTGGTTTGTCTCAACCTGAACAAAAACTTCACAACATGCGTCGGCTCATCACTGTCATTGCCCTTTCGACAAGCGTGCTCCTTTCCCAGGTTGCATGCGCCACACAACCGAATGCTGACCCCGATGGCGAGCTGAAGGCCATGCGCAAGGTGCCCGCCCTCGCATGGTTGGATGCCAACAAGAATCCATATGCACTTGCTTCCAACAGGTTTGGCTCCACCGCCAAGGCACGGGAGTTTGTGAAGGAGCTTCATCGTCTGGGTGCTGTGCAGGTGTTCGTGGCTGATCCAAGAGAGGACGAGCACACCGTCAAACAGGAAGGTGGCCCATACGCGGACACCCTGATCGTCAGCCTGCCAAAGGAGAAATCCGCGCGCGCAGCTCTGTTCAGGGTGTTTGCCGTTGAGGCACAACGAGAAGGCTTTTCTGCTGAGCGAGACGTCGGGCAAGGCTTGGTCTTGCTGTGGTGGGACTAACGAACGTCATCGACGGCGTGGGTTATGAGAACCGTGTGCTCTGCAAGCCGTTGGCCCGGTAGACGCGCGCCCTTCCGGTCTGTAGGCTCTCCCGCAGGTGCCGAATTTGAAACTGACAAGGAGCTCACATGAAGTCATTCACCGGTGGTTGTCTCTGTGGCGAGATTCGATACGAGATCACCGCTGATGCCGGTCCATCCAGGATCTGCTGGTGCAGGGACTGCCAGAAGATCTCGTCCAACGGAACGGTCAACGTCATCTTCCCCAGCGATGCTATCAAGGTCTCGGGAGAACCGGGCCAGCACGAGAAGACCGCCGACAGCGGCAACACGGTGACCCGCCGGTTCTGCGCGAGCTGCGGCACCCAGCTGTTCTCTGACTCCAGTGGTCGTCCGGGACTGACGGTGGTTCGGGTGGGCACACTGGACGAGCCATCGGCCGTCAGGCCCACCACCAACATCTGGGTGGCCAGTGCGCCCAGCTGGGCTTGCGTTGATCCATCGCTGGAGCAATTCGAGGGCCCTCCAGTGGTGGCTCCGCAGCCCAAGACGTGATGCCCCGCCCTTCTATCAGGAGGGAAACACCCCCGGCAATTCCGCCTCAATCATCGAACCAGAAGAACGCCAAATCAGGACATGAGCGACATCGAGAACCAGTTGGTCGCGCAGATCACCCGGTTTCTGCGGGAGCTGGGTGTTCTGCAAGCTGCTCGCCGAGCATTGATGAGCCTTAGACTGAACCATGCTTTTCGATCTGCGGGTGCAGACACAGATTGAGCGTCCATATGAACCTTGTTCCACCGATCATCTTGCTGACCGCTTTGGTGGCCGCCATCATTTGCTTTGGCAAAGCCATCTGGCACGCGTTTGGAATGGTTCGCGGTGTTCGGCCAACGTCCGAGTGGTGGGTAAATCTCGTCCCATTCCTGGCCTTCGCGCAACCAGATGCACTCGATTCGACAGGTCAAGTGCATCGTGCCAAGTTTGCGCGGTGGGGTGCGGCTGCTTTGGTCTTTGCTGGCATCGCGAGTGCGGTTCAGTTCGCTTTTCACCCGTGATAAATCCTTACCAGCGCAATCAGCGTGTTTTTTCATGAACGACGCCCAACCCGTCACTCGATAGAACGGCTCCACCGCCAACGTTGCTATATCGCAAGTCGTCACAAAACCATCAACCGATGCCACATGCTCCGATATCCCTCCTTGTGTCCCGTTTTGTAGACGGTACGCCCTCCACGGCGGCTCAACTCGTTCGCAATGTGGGCATCGCCTCAAGAGCTGCCAACGCCTCACAGGTCAATCAGTTCGTTTCAGGACTCGACCCACTGCAGCGCGAATCTCTGGCACAGCTCCTCCAGCGGGAGAGGCAGGCAACGCTCTTTGACGCACTCGTGTACTTGCAGGAATCGATCTCCAAGTACCAATGGCAGGTTGAGGCGCAAGGCACCGTCCTGAATCTGGAACCTCGGGGGTACACACTGGCGGAAGAGTACCTGGCACAAACAGAATCACAGAGTTCCTAGTCGCAGTTCGCCCCAGCGTTTCGGCATTGCGCTCACGTTCTCGGAACCAGACTGTGAGCAGCTTGTCACCAATCCCGAAGGGAAGACACCATGGGACTCCTGACCTTCAGCCTCAACCTCACCCTGGACGGTTGCGTCGACCACCAGGAGGGCATTGCCGACGACGAGACGCACGCCTTCTTCACGCGCCTCATGGACGAGTGCGGCGCGATGCTGTGGGGCCGCACCACCTACAAGATGATGGAGAGCCACTGGCCGGCGGTGGCCCGTGGCGAAGTCGAGGCACCACCGTCGATGCGCGAATGGGCGGTGAAGCTGGAGGCCAAGCCGAAGTACGTGGTGTCGTCGACGCGCAAGGACTTCCCGTGGACCCACAGCCACCACCTCGCAGGTGACCTGCGCACGGCTGTGCAGGCGCTCAAGGCCGCGACCCCGGATGGCGTGCTCGTCGGCAGCGGCCTGCTCGCCACCGCACTCGACCGGCTGGATCTGATCGACGAGTACCAGCTGCTCGTGCACCCCAGGATCGCCGGCCACGGCCCGAGGCTGTACGAGGGTGGGCTGCCCGGCACGCGCCGGCTGGAGCTGATCTCTGCGACGCCGCTGCGCTGCGGCGCGGTCGCCATGCACTACCGGCGCGAGCGCTGACCGAGTCGCCCGCAGGCCGGGCGGCGTCAAACCGCTTTCTGCACCGCCACGCCCCCCGCCCGCAGCGCCGCCACCGTCTTGGGCTTCGTGCCGTCGGGCACCACCAGCAGCGACAGCGCCTTCATCGGTGCGATGACGAAGGCCGAGGCACTGAGCAGCTTTTCGCTGGACGCCAGCACCACCGTTTCCGCCGCGCGGGCGTGCAGCGCACGCTTCACATCGGCCTCTTCGGCGTCGCCGGTGCTCAGCCCCGCTTCGGGGTGCACGCCGGTCACACCGAGAAAGAACAGGTCGGCCCGGAAGCGCGAGGCGGCTTCGATGACCGACGCGCCGACGTTCACCATGGAGTGGCGGAACAGCCGGCCGCCGAGCACGATGATCTCCACGTACCGGTGCGCGGCCAGTTCCACGGCCACATTGGGGCTGTGGGTGATCACCGTGGCGCGCAGGTCGGCCGGCAGCTGCCGTGCGACCTGGATGGCGGTGGTGCCGCCGTCGAGCATGACCACCTGGCCGGGCTTGATGAGCTGCGCACCGAAGCGCCCCAGCGCCTGCTTTTCATCGGACGACACCTGTTCCCGCACCCGCAGGTCGCCCGTGGCCACAGACGCGGGCAGCGCGCCGCCGTGCACGCGCTGCAGCTTGCCCTGTTGCGCCAGCTCGCGCAGGTCGCGGCGGATGGTGTCTTCCGAGGTGCCGAGTTCCACGGCCAGTTCCCCGGCCACGATCTGCCCGTGCGTGGCGAGGCGGCTGAGGATGAGCTGTTTGCGCTGGGCGGTGAGCATGTGGGGCCTCTCTTGCAATGTCTTGTGCGATGAAGTCGGACGCGCTACGATTGCACGATATTACACGACACTGCACGAAATTAAACGATGACCAGACCCAACCACCGAGAGATCCCGCTGCCCGCGAACGAGCGCGTGCGCATCGTCGAACAGCGCGTGCTGGCCGACGACTGGTTCGTGTTGAAGAAGAACATCTTTGACTACCGCCACAGCCGCGGGCACTGGCAGCGGCTGCAGCGCGAAACCTACGACCGCGGCGACGGCGCGGCCCTGCTGCTGTTCAACCGAGCGCGGGGCACGGTGGTGCTGACCCGCCAGTTCCGCTTTCCGGCCTACGCCAACGGCCTGGCCGACGGCATGCTGGTGGAAGCCTGCGCCGGTCTGCTGGACAACGAGGCGCCGGAGGTCGCCATCCGGCGCGAGGTGCAGGAAGAGACCGGGTTTGCGGTGTGCATGCCGCGCAAGGTGTTCGAGGCCTTCATGAGCCCGGGCTCCGTCACCGAGCGGCTGCACTTCTTCGTGGCGGAATACGAGGCCGGCGACCGCACGGGCGAAGGCGGCGGCGACGCCAGCGAGGGCGAAGACATCGAGGTGCTGGAGCTGCCGCTGGACCGCGCCCTCGCCATGATCGGCAGCGGCGAGATCCAGGACGGCAAGACCATCATGCTGCTGCAGCACGCGGCGCTGGTGGGGCTGGAGCGCTTGTAGGGTGGGCGTGCAACCGGCACTCCAGGCACGCGCCTGAAAGGACTCACTTGTCGTATTGGGCAACCAGCGCCTTGGCTTCCGACAAAAGCTTGGCACCATCAATGCCCTTGGATTGCATTTCCTTCACCCAGTCCGACTCCACCGCGCCGGCAGTGCGGCGCCAACGCTGAACCTCTGCCGGTTCAAGCACGGTGATCTTGTTGCCCAGCTTGGCCGTCAGATCGCGCCCCAAGATGTCCCCGTCGTCCGATGTGCGCGCCAGCAGCACGCTGAACTCCTGCCCCGAGTTATCGTCGATGACCTTCTTGAGATCCGTTGGCAGCTTGTTGTAGGCAGACTTGTTCATGGCCAGCACAAACGTGGTGACGTACAGCGCGCGGTCGCCAGCAAAGGTGGTGTGGTTCCTGGCCAGTTCCTGAACCTTGAACGCGGGTACTACTTCCCATGGAATCGTGGTGCCGTCTAGCACGCCCTTGGACAAGGCCTCGGTCACGCCGGACACCGGGATGCCCACCGGCGTGGCGCCCAGCTTGCTCAGCATGTTGTTGACGATGCGTGTGCCCCCACGGATTTTCATTCCGCGCAGGCTCTCCAGGCCGATGACTGGCGCCTTGGTGTGAAACAGGCCAGGACCGTGTGTGTGCACAGCCAGAACCTGTACCTCCTTGTACTCGTCCATCGCGTTTTTCTGCACGTAGTCCCAGAGCGCCCGGGAAGTCTTTTCGGCCGACAGGCTGGCCATGAAGGGCAACTCGAACACCTCGGATTTTGGGAAGCGGCCGGGTGTGTAGCCAGGCAGGGTCCATGCCATGTCGACCACGCCGTCGCGTGCCTGGTCGTAGAGCTGCGCGGGAGTCCCGCCCAATTGCATCGAGCTGTAGATCTGGATCTTGATGCGGCCCTTGGATTGCTCTTCAATCCTCTTGGCCCAGGGAACCAGGGCCTTGGCCGGCACGTTGCCTTGTGGCGGCAGGAACTGATGCAGGCGCAGGGTCACTTCCTGCGCGTGTGCGGCCACGCTGGCCGAAACGGCCAGCGCCAAGGCCGCGATCTTGGTTTTCCATGTGTTCATGTCTGTCTCCTGAGTTTGTGGTTGAAGCGGGATACGGAAAAGGCGATGGACGTTTGTGCTTCCGACTTCGTCCAGATCGCGGGTCATTGAAGCAAGGTCATGTGGTCAGAGATCGAGCACCAGCACCGGTGTTTTTGACCGGGAGCAGCAGGGCAGAAACTGCGTGCCGGCCGCGCGCTCTTCGTCGGTGAAAAAACTGTCACGGTGGTCTGGCTGACCACCCAGAACAGGGGTCAGACAGGTCCCGCACACGCCCGATTCACACGAATAAGGCAGATCCAGGCCGTGGGACAGCAGCACCTCCAGCACGGAGCGGTCGCCCGGCACCTGAAGTCGCCGGCCGGTGCGGGCCAGCTCGACCTCGAACGCCGCGCCATCGGGTGCGCTGGAAGTCACCGCCCCGAAGTACTCTCTGTGCAGTTGTTCCTCACGCCAGTGATTCGTGCGCGCCGCGGCCAACACATGGTCGATGAAGCCCTTGGGGCCGCACACATACAGGTGCTCGTCCTGCAGGGGATTCGCCAAAAGTGTGTCGGCTGCCAGCCGCTGTGAGGCCGCTCCATCGTCCAGATGCAAATGAACCCGGTCGGCGAAGGGTGCCACTGACAGCTGGTCACGAAAAGCCACGCGGTCTTCGCTGCGACAGGCGTAGTGCAGCTGAAAGAAGCGACCTTGCGCGTGGAGCACCATTGCCATTGACAGCAGAGGCGTGATGCCGATGCCACCCGCCATGAGACGCGCAGGCCCGGCAGGCGCCAGCGGAAAGTGGTTTCGGGGCGTGCTGATGGTCAGCACCTTTCCCTCGATCACCTGTTCGTGCATGCCCGCGGAGCCGCCACGGGACTGCGGTTCGCGCAGAACGGCGATGCGGTAGTGGCCTCGATCCTGCGGGTCGTTGCACAGCGAATACTGCCGCACCACCCCAGGTGCAACGTGCACGTCGATATGGGCGCCCGCATCGAACGCTGGTAGCGGGTGGGCTCCGTCCAGCGCTGTCAGCATGAAGCTGGCAATGCCCAAAGCCTCCTGGCGTTTGCACGCAACGCGAACAGACAGCGTGGTCATGGTCATCACGCGCTCATGGTGGTCGTGGCTTTGGTGGCTTGTTCGGCCTCCAACATGGCCTTGAGGACCCGGCGCGCCCGCACTGCGGCGGCGTCGCCGCTGAGCAGCACGGGCTTCATGGCCCAGAAATCCTGTTCTCCAATGGCTCTTTGCTGCGCCTCCAGCATGGGCAGGTCTTCCCTCTCGAACGGCCCACGCAAGTACTTCACATCGGACTCGGCCCGCAGCCTCCCTTCTTCGCCCATGCGACGGGGATAGCTGGTGCCGAACCAGTAATGCGTGGTTGTGGCGCTTTCGGGTGTGAACAGATGGACGAAGGGCACCCGCTTGCCGTTGGACCGTGGATCGGGCCCGCCAGCAGGCGCCACACCCACCCAAAGTTCCATGACCGCGGGGGCATCCCAGCGGGTGTCGAGCCAACGATCAACCAGCTGTCCTTCGGGAATCCCGTAGCGCTGCTCCAGAGACGGCATGAGGCGCTCATTGCGGGTCAGGCGGCGAGAGTAGACCGTGTTCCCTTCCTGCACCACATCCGATTCGGCAGCCTTGACGGCATCGCTGCCCAGGGTGCCCGGATGCAGGTACTCGATGTGGCTGAGATCGAGGATGTTGTCTGTCTCCAGCTGGTACTCGGCCCTGGCCAGCAGGTAGTCCTTTCCGACCCAGCGCGTCTCGGGGTCCATGCTGCGAAAGTCGGGAATGGAACCCGGATCAGCGCGGTCAGGTGCCCCCATCCAGATCCAGACAATGCTGTGGCGCTCCACCACCGGATATGAACGCACCACCGCGCCGCGAGGGATGCGCCCATCACCGTGCGGGTTGCGGTGGCAGGCTCCGTCTCCTTTGAACTCGAGCCCGTGGTAGGCGCACTGGATCACGCCGTTGATGACGCTGCCTTTGCTCAACGGCGCAAATCGATGAGGACAGCGGTCCATCAGGGCCTGCACCTGACCCTCTTCGTTGCGAAACAGGACCACCGGCTCACCCAGCAGGGTTCTGGCCAGCGGCTGCTTGGTCGGTACTTCGTGGTCCCAGGCTGCGACGTACCAGACATTGCGAAGGTAGTTCATGGTGTGATGGCTTTCTGTTTTGAGGGGGTCCCCGAGGGGAGGATCACATCGCTGGCGTTGTCGTCATAGAGTTGCTGCACGGCGGCGGCTCGCAGCGTCAGAACCATGCGCTGGTTGACGTAGCCTTTGTCGGTGATTTCGCCAAGGTCCAAACGAGGCCCCTGGTTCAACACCAGGGCGCGGGCCACCCGCGCGGAGCTGCCAGCAGCACCTTGATTCATGGCAAGCAGGGCCTGGGCCACCTTCTGCCGAACCTCGGTGGCTGGCACCTCCGCCGCGCTCGGGTGCAAGAACAGAAGGACCCCGATCTCGTCGCGGTCGTGGCCGGTGACCACTGCATCCTGGATCAAGGGGTTGCACGCAGCGACCATCGCCATGCGCAGCTCGCCAACATGCACCCAGGTGCCTGTGTTGAGCTTGAAGTTTTCTGCCGTGCGTCCGTCAAAAACCAGGCCCTCTTCAGGCTGGGCGGGGTTGTTGAATCGCAGGGCATCGCCCATCCGGTAGAAGCCCTCTTCGTCAAATGCGGCCTGGGTCAGCGCGGGCTCTCGCCAGTATCCGGGGGTCACATGGGGGCCACGCACCCGTGCTTCGAGCTTGCCCTGATTGGGCAGCAACTTGAGCTCGCATCCCGGCACTGGCAGACCAATCACGCCGGTGTGGTCGATCGGGAAGTGAACCGCCGCGCACAGGGGTGCGGTTTCGGTCGAACCCCACGACGAAACCAGCGTCGCGTTGTGCCCGGTCTCTTCGCGCGCCAGTGCCTGGAACCGGTCCCAGATGTTCTGCGGCAACGCAGCCCCGGCGTAGAAGAAGAACCGGCAGTGCCTGAAGAAATGACTCCGCAATGCAGTGTCCTGCTCCAGTTGAGGCAGCAGCAGGTCAAAACCCCTTGGAACATTGCAGTACACCGTCGGCTCGACATCTCGCAGGTTGTTCAACGATGCATCGAACAGGCCAGGCACGGGCTTGCCCGCATCGATGTAAAGGGTCCCCCCGTTGCTCAGCACCATGTGCAGGTTGTAGTTGCCGCCAAAGGTGTGGTTCCACGGCAGCCAGTCAAGCAACACGGGTGGCATGTCGGCCAGGAAAGGCCACACCTGCAGGCTCTGCATTTGGTTCACCGTCAGCATGCGCTGGGTGTTGATGACACCCTTGGGTGAGCCGGTCGAGCCGGAGGTGAACAGGATCTTGGCGACCGTGTCGGGACCAACGCGCCGATGCGCGCACTCGACATCGGCACCCGGCACACCCCGCCGCACCGCCGCCGTATCGAGAGCGGTCATGCCGATCGCCCGAAGCGCGTGCGCGTACTTGTCCGGGTCGGACACGTACACGGCACCCGGTTGAAGTGCGGCGGTGATCTGCCTCAGCTTCTGGTGGTCCTGACTCAACAAGGCGTAGGCCGGAGAAACTGGTGCCACCGGGATGCCCACGTGCATGGCGGCCAGCGCCAGCAGAGCGTGCTCCACACTGTTTTCGGACAGGATGAGCAAAGGCGTATCGCCTGTCAGACCCAGGCCGAGAAGGCCCGATGCGATGCGCTCGACCTGCGCCAAAGATTCTGCGTAGCTCAGTCGAGTCCATTGCCCCTGCTGTCGTTCTGCAAGAAAGCACCGATCGGGTGCCCTTTGCTTCCACTGTGCAAGCCAGTCGGTCACACAGCGCACAGGTTCGGGAAGGGGTATGGCCGAGCGCAGTACCAGGGTCGCGTCGCTGCGTCGCTCAATCGTCAGCGCCGTTGGCGCCAACCTCACGGGAACATGGTTTTTGTTGGCAGCTTCGCCTCTCGCCAGGTCGGCAAGGGGCATGTGCTGCGCGAAGGATCGCTGACCCATCGGCTTGTCTCCTACATCGTTATTGACGGCCAGTGTAGGAAGAGTGCTAATACGCTTCTACAGAAATTCCAGGACAAGCACTATCTGCCAAAACGATGGAAAAAGAATTTGATCTGAATCTGTTGCGCGTGCTGGTGGCTCTGGAAAAGCACAGGAACGTGACGCGGGCAGCCCAGTCGCTCGACATGAGCCAGTCGGGTTTCAGCACCGCCCTGGCACGTCTGCGCGACCGGATCGGCGACCCTCTGTTCGTGCGGACCCAGGGCGGGATGGAGGCGACGCCCAGAGCGCAAGCGATGGTGAATGTGGCCAAATCCATTCTGACGAACGTGCAGACCAGCATCCTGGAGCAGCCAACCTTCGACCCGCAGTTGGCGCAGGTCGAATACCGCCTGGCCATGGCCGACGTGGCCGAGGTGGTCTTCCTCCCCCAACTGCTGGCGCACCTCAGTCGGGAGGCACCTCATGTGCGCCTGCGAAGCGACCCATGGCCCCGAGGTGAGTTGCAGCACGCGATGGAAACCGGTCAGGTTGATTTGGCGCTGGGCTACTTTCCCGACCTCAGCTCGGACAGCATCTTCAAGCAGCGCCTCTACACCCACACCTACGCATGCATCGTCCGGCCAGGTCACTGGGTTCTCAAGCGGTTCACGCTCTCAAGCTACGGCGAACTCGGCCATGCAGTCGTCAACACCCCCTCGCGCAGCGATGAGCTTTTTGAGCACTTCCTGGCCAGAAAAGGCATGACTCGAAAGATTGTGCTGAGGACGCCACACCATCTGAGCCTGCCCGACATCATTGCCTCGACCGACCTGATCGCCACGGTTCCGCTGGCCACCGCTACCCGGTTTGCAGCAACCACCCAGGTCGAGGTGTTGCCCCTGCCATTCAAGCCTCCACGCTTCGACGTGCAGCAGTATTGGCACCGTCGCAGCCACCACGACCCAAGGGTTCGATGGCTGCAACACACCGTTTCGTCCCTCTTCAATGACGACACCGACAGCTGGAAAAACCTTGAACGGAAGCTGTATTGAGAAAGGTGCCCGTTTCGAAGGAAGGTGTCTGTTTGGCCAGGTGGCCCCTGGCGTGGACAGGCATTCACAGGGACCCGGTTGGCTAGGTGTTGGTCGAGGCACCCGCGAACGTTCAAGCTCGACACCTTTTCCATGCACAACTCGTAACCCATTCCCCCCGTGCCGCGGCGTCACAATATGGCCCGGCTTTTTCGCCGCTGCCTCACGCGTCTTCCATGTCTTCTGCTTTCTCCTCCCGCTCGCCCCGCCTCTGGGCGTCCCTGCTGGCCCTGCTGCTGAGCGCCTGCGCCACCGCCCCTTCGCCCTCTGCCGACGGCGCCGACGACCCCACCGCGGAAGACGACACCCGCCAGAAGCAGCGGCCCGTCGTCCTCGACGGCACGGCCTGGCAGGCGAGCAACCAGATCGACGGCGCCGCCCCGGCCACGCCCTGGGAGCACCAGGTCTTCGTGAGCCGCCGCCCCACGCGCTACCAGGCCACCGAGCACGCCGGGCGGCCGGCGCTGCGGGCAGAGGCCATGGGGTCCAACAGCACGCTGAACCTGCTGCTCAAGCCGGCGCCCGGCGTGCAGGCCAAGCGGCTGCACTTCTCGCTCTTCGTGCCGGCGCTGAACCCGGCGTTCAACCTGGGCGAAAAGGGCGAGGACGATTCGGTGGCGCGGCTGATCCTGAGCTTCGACGGCGACCGCCACAACGGCAGCTGGAAGGCGCGCGACCACATCGTCTCGGAGCTGTCGGGCCTGATCGCCGGCAAGCCCCTGCCCTACGCGTCGATCATGTATGTGTGGGACAACCGCTACCCGGCCGGCACGGTGATCCCCAACCCCTACACCGGGCGCATCCGTCAGATCGTGGTGGAGTCGGGGCCGGCGCGGCTGAACCAGTGGGTGGACTTCGACCGCGACGTGGAGGCCGATTTCCGGCTCGCGTTCGGCGAGGCGCCGGGGCCGATGATCGGCCTGGGCCTGATGACCGATTCGAACAACTCGGGCGCCGCCGTCACGGCCTGGTACGGGCCGCTGCAGCTGACGATGTCGGCACCGATGAACTGAGCCTGCTCAGCTGGCGCCGTCCAGCCCGGCCAGCCGCCGGTCGAGCTGGTAGCAGGCGCTGAAAAGTTGCCGGTCGCTCACCCCCGCGTTCGCCAGCTCGCCGTTCAGCAAGGTCTCCAGCGCCGCCTGCGCGGCCGCGGTGTGCAGCGCCTCCACCACCAGCACGCCGTCGAACACGCCCTCTGCGCTGCGGCGCATGGACTTTTCTTTGGTCTGCACGCCGGTGCCGGCGGCGTCCACCTGCATCAGCCAGACCTGGGCCACGGCGTCCAGCCCGGCCACCTTCTGCACCAGCGCCTGTTGGGCTGCGGCGTCCTGCAGGCCCGCGGCTTCGAGGTCCAGCCGCAGCGGGGCCACCACCGACCCGCAGCCCAGTCCCGAGCGCGCCACCACCGGCCCGCCGCCGCGCGCGAAGTTCTGCAGGATGGGCATGGTGCGCTGCGACCAGGGCGTGGGCGCGTTCAGCCGCGCCAGGTACGACGGGCCGGCCAGCACGCCGGTGTCCTGCAGCTCGTAGGTGATGAAGAAGCGGCGCTTGCCGCCGGCCTCGGCGCGGAACACGCGGCCCGAGAGGAAGCCGTCCACACCCACACGCTCCAGCACGTGTTCGCGTGTGAGCCAATGCAGGTAGTCGGTTTCCTGGCCGGGTTCGATGTCGCTCCAGATGGCGAGCTGGGCCTGTCCTCGGCGGGTCATACGGGAACTCCTTTCAGCTCAGCGCGTTGATCTTTTCCAGCATGCCGGGTGGCCAGTCCTTGGCCTGTTCGGACGAGAGGTAGACCTTCTGGGCGTACTCGCGGAAGGCGTTGACGTTGGGCGCGTAGACCTCCAGCCCGGCCTTGCGGAACTCCTCGGCCAGCTCGGCTTCGCGCTTGAGGTGCTCGGCGTTGCTCCACGCGATCGCCTTGTCGGCCGCGGCCTGGAAGGCCTGCTGCTTCGCCGGCGACATGGCCTGCCAGACCTTGAGGTTGATGGTCAGCAGGTCGTAGCCCACCAGGTGCGAGGTCAGCACGATCTGCTGCATCACCTCGTAGAACTTCATGTTCTGCACATTGGGCAGCGGGTTGTCCTGGCCGTCGATGGCGCCGGTCTGCAGGCCGGTGTAGGTCTCGGCGTAGGCCATGGGTGTGGGGTTGGCGCCCAGCGACTTGCCCAGCAGTTGCCAGGCGTCGCCCGGCGGCATGCGCAGCTTGACGCCCACCAGGTCGGCCGGCGTGCTGATCTTCTTCTTGCCCTTGAGACCGACGTGGCGCGTGCCAAAGAAGGTGGGGCCAAGGATCTTCACCTTCACCTGGTCTTCCACCATCTTCTTCATCTGGGTGCCCAGGTCGCTGGCGAAGAACCTGGTGAGGTGGTTGGCGTCGCGGAACAGGTAGGCCGAGGTCAGCAGCGACCACGCCGGCACCTGCTTGGAAAAGTCCTGCGGGCCGATGTTGCCCATATCCAGGTTGTCGCGCTGCAGCGCCACCAGCTCGGTGCCCTGTTTGTAGAGCGTGGAGTTCAGGAAGGTCTCAATCTTGTAATCGGCCGCCACCGCGGTAGCGAGCTGTTTCATCATCTCGGCACGGATGTCGCGGTCCGAGAACACGGCGGCAAAGCGCAGGGTCTGCGGTGTCTGCGACCAGGCGGGCAGCACGGAAGCGGCGGCGAGCGAGGCGCCGATGCGCAGGGCATCGCGGCGGCGGGTCTGGAAGGTCATGGCGGTCTCCTGGGGTTGTGGTTGAAAGGCAAGCGGATCAAGGGTGGGCGCGCAGGCGATCAGCGACCGCGCGGATGGCCAGCTCGTAGCCGAAGGGGCCGAAGCCGCAGATAACGCCGGTGGCGGCCAATGACACCAGCGAGGTCTGGTAGATCGGGTCGCGCCGGTGGATGTTGGTGATGTGCACCTCGGCCAGCGGGCAGTCCAGCGTCTTGAGCGCGTCCAGCAGCGGGATCGAGCGGAACGACAGGCCGGCCGGGTTGATGACCACGGCCGCGGCTTTCTCACGCGCCTCCTGCACCCAGTCCACCAGCACACCCTCGTGGTTGGTCTGGCGGAATTCGCAGGCCAGGCCGAGCCCGTCGGCCACGCGGCGGCAGCGCGCCTCCACCCCGGCCAGGGTCTCACTGCCATACAGGTGCGGCTCGCGCAGGCCGAGCAGGTTCAGGTTGGGGCCGTTGAGCACATGGACGGTCAGGGGTTCGGTCGGCATTCGGCGGTCTCCGGTTGTGCGACCATTGTTCGGACGCGAGAAGAAAGTGTTTCTTTTCTGGAAACTGTTTTCTTAATACAAAAAGGAAACCGCATGAGCATGGCCCTGGACCGCGGCCTGTCGCTGCTGGAGCAGCTCGCTGCCCACCCCGAAGGTCTGCCGCTGGCGCATCTGGCCAGCGAGCTGGACATGCCGCTGAGCGCCTGCCACCGGCTGCTGTCGGCGCTGCAGCAGCGGGGCTATGTGCGGCAGCAGCGCAAGCAGGGCGACTACATGCTGACCACCAAGCTGGTGTCGCTGGGCCTGGGCTACCTCAGCAGTTCGGGCGTCGTGGACATCGCCGAACCCCTGCTCGAACGGCTGGCCCAGCACACCGGCGAGCTGGTGCGCCTGTCGGTGGTGGACGGCGACCGGCTGGTCTGGGTGGCCAAGGCGCAAGGGGTGCGCAAGGGCCTGCGCTACGACCCCGACATGGGCATGGCGGCGCGGCTGTCCTGCACCGCCTCGGGCCACGCCTGGCTGCTGACCATGAGCGACGAGCAGGCCCTGACGCTGGTGATGCAACAGGGCCTGGGCGAGCCCGCCGAATACGGCCCCAGGGCACCGACCACCGTCAAGGCGCTGCTGGGGTTTCTGCACGCGGCACGGGTGCGCGGCTACGCGGTGATCGACGAGGTGTTCGCGCCCGGCATGAGCGCGATGGCGGTGCCGGTGCTGCGGCGCGGCGAGGCCATCGGCGTGATAAGCGTGGCCGGGCCGCGCCAGCGCCTGACCACCGAGCGCATGCACGAGTTCGCGCCCGAACTGCTGGCCGCGGCGGCCGAGCTGGGGCCGATCTTCATCACCAACAGCCTGATGGGCCGCCCGCCGCTGGGCAAGGGCTGAGGCCCCGCAGGCTCAGGGTCCGGTGCCGGCCGCGTCGCAGCGCGCAAGCGCCGCCTTGAGCATGTCGACGAAGGCACGGGTCTTGGGTGGCACCAGCTTGCGACCCGGGTAGACCGCCCAGGCTGGGGCCTCGGGCAGGCACCAGTCGGGCAGCACGCGGCGCAGGCCGCCCCGCGAGACCTCAGGCAGCGCGAAGTGTTCCGGCAGGGCCGCGATGCCGGCGCCGGCGCGCGCCATGCGCATCAGCAGTTCGGGCGAATTGGCGCTCACCTGCCCGGCCGGCACCGCGGACCAGCGCTCGTCGCCCCGGCGCAGCGGCCAGACCGCGGGCTCGCCGTTGCCGCGCATCAGCCGCAGCGCGGTGTGGCCGGCCAGATCGTCGGGGTGCTGCGGCTCGCCGCGCGCGCGCAGGTAGTCGGGCGCGGCGTAGAGGCCATTGGCAAACACCGCCAGCCGCGTCGCCACCAGCAGGTTGTCGTCGGGCAGGTCGCCCATGCGCAGCACCACGTCGAAACCCTCGCCCAGCAGGTCGACCCGGCGCGGCGAGAGGTCCATGTCGAGCGTGATCGCCGGGTGCAGCGCGGTGAAGGCCGCCAGGCTGTCGGCCAGCATGATGTTGGCGAAGTCGCTGGGCATGGACACGCGCAGCCGGCCGCTGGGCGCGGCGCGGCGCTGCTCGCGCAGGCTGTGCACCGCTTCCAGCTCGGCCACCACCTGCCGCGCGTGTTCCAGCAACTGCAGGCCGAACTCGGTGAGCGACTGGCGCCGCGTGGTGCGCAGCAGCAGGCGCTCGCCCATCAGCCGTTCCAGCGAGGCCACGCGGCGCGACACCGTGGATTTGGGCAGGCCCAGGCGCACCGCGGCCTGGCTGAAGCTGCCCAGCTCGGCCACGCGGGCAAAGATGAGCAGGTCGGTCGGTTCGATGGCGTCGGGGCCACATTCGCGCAGTGATTGTTCCACCATGGAAACAATCTTATCCATTTCGATGGCTTTTCAGGGGAATTGGCAAGCCATAAAGTTTAGTCCATCGATCAACTACTGGTCGTTTCCGAATCCCCCAACTCCCAGGAGCCCGCCATGAAGATTCTGCAGATCAATGCCAGCCCCCGCCGCGAAGCCGGCAACTCCACCAAGCTCGCCAACAGCGTGAGCGAGCGCCTGGTGGCCGCCCACCCGGGCAGCACCGTCACCCTGCGCGACCTGGGCGCCACGCCCGTGACCGTGCTGGACGAGGCCGCCCTGGGCGCCCTGTTCACCCCCGCCGAGCAGCGCAGCGCCGAGCAGGCCGCCGTGGTGGCCGAGTACGACGCGCTGATCGCCGAGCTGCAGGCGCACGACGCCATCGTGCTGGGCGTGCCGATGTACAACTTCGGCGTCCCGGTGCAGCTCAAGGCCTGGATCGATGCTGTCGCCCGCGCCGGCGTGACCTTCCGCTACACCGAGAAGGGCCCCGAAGGCCTGGTCAAGGGCAAGACCGTCTACCTGGCGCTGGCCCGCGGCGGCCTCTACCGCGACCAGCCTCACGACAGCCAGACGCCCTACCTGAAGACGGTGCTGGGCTTCCTGGGCCTGACCGATGTGCGCCTGATCTACGCCGAAGGCCTGGCCATGGGCCCCGAGGCCGTGGCCAAGGGCTTCGCCCAGGCCGAAGCCGACCTGGCCGCCGCCATCGGCTGAGCGCACGCGTTCACAGCGGCTGCGCGGGGTGGCCGCTTTTGACACCCCGCACCTTCAGGAGACCACCATGACCGCCACCCTCACCCCCCGCCTGCAGCAGCCCCGCCGCGTCGAGCGGCTGGTGGCCGGCATACCCACCTCCGACGGTGCGGGCGTCAAGCTCACCCGCGTGCTGACGCAGAACCTGCAGCGCCGGCTGGACCCGTTCCTGATGCTCGACGCCTTCGGCAGCGACCAGGCCGACGACTACATCGCCGGCTTCCCCGACCACCCACACCGCGGCTTCGAGACCGTGACCCACATGATCGCGGGCCGCATGCTGCACCGCGACAGTGCCGGCAACGAAGGCCTGCTGGAGAACGGCGGCGTGCAGTGGATGACGGCCGGCCACGGCGTGATCCACTCCGAGATTCCGCAGCAGGAAGAAGGCCTGATGGAAGGCTTCCAGCTCTGGCTGAACCTGCCCGCGCGCGACAAGCTGTGCCCGCCCTGGTACCGCGATTTTTCAAACGCCGAGCTGCCGCAGTTCACCACGCCCGAAGGCGTGGCGGTGACGGTGATCGCCGGTGAAAGCCACGGCGTGACCGGCGCGGTGATCCGCGAGGGCACGCAGCCGCTGTACCTGGACCTGCACCTGGGCGCCTGCTCGCACTTCGAGCAGGCGCTGCCGGGCACGCACAACGCCTTCGTCTACGTCTACCGCGGCGAGGTGAGCGTGAACGGCACATCGGTGCCGGTGCAGCGCATGGCGCTGCTGGCCAACGACCCGGCAAGCGACGGTGTGCGCATCGAGGCCAGCGCCGACGCCAGGGTGCTGCTGATCGCCGGCCAGCCGCTGAACGAACCCATCGCCCAGTACGGCCCGTTCGTGATGAACACCACCGACGAGATCTACCAGGCGCTGGCAGATTTCCGCGACGGCCGCCTGGGCGAGCAGCGCGCCACGGCCTGAGCGGCGGCTACAGCAGGAAGTCCAGGAAACTGGCGAAGGGCCGGACCATGCGCATCTGGAAGATGGTGTCCGTGTCCGCGCCCTCGATCAGCGCGTCGTAGCCGCGCGCGCCCGGCGCGCCGGTGATGGCGCGCGACTGCGACAGCCGCGCCTTCAGGCTCGCCGTCATCGCCGCGGCCAGCTCGGGGTTGTTGCGGCAGATCACGATCAGCTCCGAGTTGAGGTTGGCCGAGCGCGGGTCCATGTTGTAGGTGCCCACCACCACGGTGCGGTCGTCGAACACAGCGCGCTTGGCGTGCACACCCCAGCGCTCGGACGCGGGCGGGCGGGCGTTCTGCTTGAGCGGCCGCCCGTCGTAGCCCCAGACCTCCAGGTTCGCCAGCGCGAAGCGGTCCAGCGAATCGGCCAGGCTGGCCACAGCGTAGAACGCGTCGGTGGAATGCAGGGTGTTGGTGAGGAACTGCAGCTGCACGCCGCGCTGCAGAACGCCCTGCATCAGCGCCACGCCGTCGTCGCGCAGCACCAGGTAGGGGCTCTCGACCACGATGTGCTGCTTCGCCTCCTGCACCAGCGAGGCAATCGCCGTGTAGACCTTGCGCCGCTCCACACCCGAGCCGGGGTAGTCGGTGACGAAGTGCGTGTCGCGGCAGGTGCTGAACCGCGGCGCCGCCGTGTGCTGGCGCAGCTCGGCGCTGATGCGCTCTTCGGCCACCGTGCGGTTGCCCAGCAGGTTGATGCGGGGCGCATCGCTTTCGTCCACCGCGATGTCCTTCGGGTGGCTCACCCAGTCCGAAGCCCAGTACAACTCGAAGCTGTCGACGATGGCGGCCGCGATCGGCCCCTGGATCAGCAGGTCGCTGTCGAGGAAGTTGTAGTGGGATGACAGGTCGAAGTAGTCGTTGCCGATGTTGCGACCGCCGATGATGGCCTTCTGCCGATCCACCACCAGCAGCTTGCGGTGGGTGCGGTGCTGCATGGCGAAGAAGCGCGCAATGCCCGAGGTGTTGTAGTAGCGCACCTGCACGCCCACCTGTTCCAGCGTGCGCGCCACCTGCGGCGCCAGCTTGAACACCGGCATCGCAAAGTCCACCAGGATGCGCACCTTCACGCCTTGCGCCGCCTTGCGCGCCAGCGCCTGGCTGATCAGGCGGCTGGACTCGTCCAGCTCGTAGATGAAGAACTCCAGTTCGATGGACTGCTTCGCCTCTTCGATCAGCTTCAGGCGCGCGGCCAGCGAGTCGAAACCCACGTCCAGCAGGGCCACCGCGTGCGGCTCGCGCGAGCGCACGTCGATGGCGGCGTGCTGCGGCGCCTGGCCCAGCCACTGGCGCTCGCTCGCCTCCTGGATGCCCAGGAAGGCGATGGCGAACACCACCGGCACACCGATCAACAGGACCAGCAGCGCGATGCCGGTCCACCGGACGAGCCGCCAGACCATCAGCCGCCCAGCCCGGCGAAGAGGTTCTGCACGTCGTCGTGTTCGTCGAGCGCCGCCAGGAAGGCCTCCACCTCCTCCAGCGCCTCGGCGCTCAGGCTGGCCGGGTCCACCGGGTTCTTGGGCTTGTAGCCCAGCTTGGCCGACAACACAGTGAAGCCCTGGGCCGGCAGCGCGCGGCTGACCAGATCAAGGTCGGTCGGATCGGTGAGGAAGACGCACACGCCCTCGTCGTCCGCGGGTTCGAAGTCCTGCGCGCCGGCCTCGATGGCGGCTAGCTCGGCGTCGGCGTCCTTGTTCGCCGCTTCGGCTTCGATGATGCCGACGTGGTCGAAGTCCCAGGACACCGAGCCGCTGGTGCCCAGCTGGCCCTTGCGGAACAGCACGCGCATCTCGGGTGCGGTGCGGTTCACGTTGTCGGTCAGGCACTCCACCATCACCGGCACGCGGTGCGGCGCAAAGCCTTCGTACATCACGTGTTCGTAGTGCACCGCCTCACCCGTGAGGCCGGCGCCCTTCTTGATGGCGCGCTCCAGCGTGTCCTTGGGCATGGAGACCTTGCGCGCCTGCTCCACCACCAGCCGCAGCCGCGCGTTGGCCGCAGGGTCGGGGCCGTTGCGGGCCGCAATGATGATGTCCTTGACCAGCTTGCCGAACAGCTTGCCTTTCGCGTTCGCCGCGATGTCCTTGTGTTTGGCTTTCCATTGCGCGCCCATGGGGTTCCCCTTCCGTGTGAACCCGGAAGTGTAGTGGGCCGGGTGCGCGGCACCGGGCTACGACAGCTGCAGCAGCCCCCAGAACAGCGCGGCCAGGAAGGCGGTCTCCAGCACCATCAGCGCCACCGGCTTCCAGCCCACGGTGACGATCTCGCGCAGCTGGGTCTTCATGCCGATGGCCGCCATCGAGGCCACCAGCAGGAACTGCGAGCCGCCCTGCCCCGCCTGCACCAGCGCCGCCGGCAGCCAGCCGCTGCTGTTGACCAGCACCAGCACCGCGAAGGCCACGGCAAACCAGGGCAGCAGCGGCGGGCGCGGGCCGGCCGGCGCATCGCCGCCCTGCACGCGCTCGTAGCGCCGCGCCAGCACCGCCGCCAGCGCGATCACCGGCAACAGCATGGCCACCCGCATCAGCTTGACCAGCGTCGCCGCGTCGCCCGCGTCGTGCGAGAGGCTGTAGCCCGCGCCCACCACCTGGGCCACGTCGTGGATGGTGCCGCCGATGAAGAAGCCGGCCATCACCGGCGGCATGTCCAGCGCGTGGGTGAGCATGGGGTAGAGCACCATGGCCAGGGTCGAGAGCGTGCTCACGCCGATCACGGTGAACAGCGTGGCGCGCTCCTTGAGCGGGTGCGCGGGCATGGCCGCCGACAGGGCCAGCGCCGCCGAGGCGCCGCAGATGGCGACCGCGCCGCCGGTGAGCAGGCCGAAGAACAGGCGGAAACCCATCAGCCGCGCCAGCACCATGCCCACTGCAATCGTCGCGGCCACCGACACCAGCACCATCAGCACCGGCGACCAGCCCAGCGCCGCCACCTGTGCCACCGTGATGCGCAGCCCCAGCAGGGCCACGCCCAGGCGCAGCAGGGTGCGCGCGGTGAACTGGATGCCGGGGCCGGCCTTGCCTTCGGCCGAGAGGAAGTTCAGCGCCATGCCCAGCAGCAGCGCGAACAGCATCACCGGCGCGCCGTAGTGGGCGCCCAGGGCCATGGCGGCCACCGCCACCACCGCGCTGAGGGTGATGCCCGGGCCGAGCTCGGCCACCTGGGCGCGCAGCCGGGGCCAGCGCGCAGGCGCGAGGAATGTGCTCATCGTCGGCACCGGCGGGCTCACTGGTTGAGCTTGATGTCGAAGGCCTTGACGATGGCCGCGTTGCGCTCGAAGTCGGCGCGCAGCGACTGGGCCATCTGCTCGGCGGTCTCGTCGCCACCGGCGTCGAAGCCCGCGCCCAGCAGGCGGTCGCGCACCTTGGGCGAGGCCGCCGTCTTGTCCACCGCGGCGTTGATCTTCTGCACCAGGGCGGGTGGCACGCTGCTGGCCACGATGATGCCGACCCAGTTGCTGAAGTCCACATCGGGGTAGCCCTGCTCGGCCATGGTCGGCACATTCGGCAGGTGGGGCGAACGCTTCTTCGCAGCAACGCCGAAGGCCTGGATCTTGCCGGCCTCGACCATCTTCTTGGACGTGGCCATGCCGTCGAACATCAGTTGCACCTGCCCGCCCATGAGCTGGGCCAGCGCCGGCGGCGAACCGGCAAAGGGCACGTGCTGCATGTCCAGCCCGGCCTTCTGGTTGAGGATCATGCCGGCGTAGTGCGAACTGGTGCCCGCGCTGTAGGACGCGAAGCTGACCTTGCCGGGATTGGCCTTGACCCAGGCCACCACACCCTTGACGTCCTTGGCCGGCACATTGGGCGCGCCGACCAGGACCATGGTGGCGCGCGCGATGGCGGTCACCGGCTTGACGTCCTTGAGCGGGTCGAAGGCCGTCTTCATGACGTGCGGGATCTCGGTGAGGATGTTGCTCGCCGTCATCATGATGGTGTGGCCGTCGGGCGGCGCGGCCAGCATGGCCTGCACCGCGATGGCGCCGCCGGCGCCGGGCTTGTTCTCCACCACCACCGGCTGGCCGATGTCGGCCGCGAGCTGGTCGGCCACGATGCGGGCCACCACATCCATGGTGCCGCCGGCCGGCGCGGGCACCAGCATGCGCACGGGTTTGTCGGTCCAGGCCATGGCGGCCGGCAGGGTGAGCGCGAGGGTGGCGGCGCAGACGGCGCGGCGCAGCGGCGAGAAGGGGAAAGCATGCATGGGGTTGTCTCCAGTGTGGCGCAGGCCATCGGGCGGGCCTGTCGCGGCCCGGGGGTCCGGACCGTGGGGCAAATACTAGGTGCGCTCCCTCGACTGTGCTTGTCCAATTGGGACAGCGACTTTCGAAATTGGGACATTCATGGATTACCCCTACGTGCCCGTGGTGCGCAGCGCCAGCCTCGCCGGCTACGTCGATCTGGCCCAGTCGCTCGGTCTGGACGCACGCGCCATGCTGCGCAAGGCGGGCCTGTCGTCGCGCGCGCTCGACGACCCCGAAACGCCGCTGAGCACGGCGGCGGTGCGCGCGCTGCTGGAAGAGAGCGCGCAGGCCAGCGGGGCGGACGACTTCGGCCTGCGCATGGCGGCGCGGCGGCACCTCTCCAACCTGGGGCCGATCAGCCTGGTGCTCAAGGAAGAACCCACCGCGCGCGCCGCGCTGGACACGCTGTGCCGTTACCTGCGCCTGCTCAACGCCTCGCTGCTGACCCGGGTGGAAGACCACGGGCCCATGGTGATCATCCGGGAGGAGATCCTGGTCGAGCAGTCGGCCAGCACGCGGCAGTCGATGGAGCTGGCGGTGGGCGTGATGTACCGCATCGTGCGCGAGCTGCTGGGCGGGCCGTGGAAGCCGGTGCGCGTCTGCTTCAAGCACCGACCGCCGAAGGACACGAAGGCACACAAGGCCTTCTTCGGCACAGCGGTGGACTTCAACAGCGAGTTCAACGGCATCGTCTGCACCGCCGCCGACCTGCAGACCCCGCTGCCCGGCAACAACCCGGAGATGGCGCGCTTTGCCCGCCAGTACCTGGACCGCGCGCTCTCGGGCCGCCACCAGAGCACCAAGGCCACGGTGCAGCAGCTGGTGGCCGCGCTGCTGCCCGGCGGGCGCTGCACCTCGCAGCAGGTGGCGCAGCACCTGGGGGTGGACCGGCGCACCCTGCACCGCCACCTGGCGCGCGAGGGCGAGAGCTTCGCCACGCTGCTGCAGGCGGTGCGTTCTGAACTCGTTCTGCGCCAGGTGCAGGACAGCGACCTGCCGCTGTCCGAGGTGGCGCAGCTGCTGGGCTTTGCCGCGCCGGCCGCGTTCTCGCACTGGTTCCGCCACACCTTCGGCTGCAGCGTCACGGCCTGGCGGACCCAGGAAAAAGCGAAAGCAGCGGTGCGTCAGGGTCAACCCTGACTGTCCCACATTCGAAAGTCAGTGTCCCAGTTTGACAAGCACCGAATGGTGGTGACTCCTACGATGCGTTCCATGGCCCGGACACCCGGCCCCCCGAACGCAACCAGGAGACAACCCCCATGGCCACTGCCATCCGCATGCACCGCACCGGCGGCCCCGAGGTGCTGGAGATCGAACAGGTCGAGGTGGGCGACCCAGGCCCGGGCCAGGTCCGACTGCGCCAGGCGGCCGTCGGCCTGAACTACGCCGACACCTATTTCCGCAACGGCACCTACCCCATGCCCCTGCCCGCCGGCATGGGCGTGGAGGCGGCGGGTGTTGTGGAAGCGGTCGGTGAAGGCGTCACGAACGTGGCGGTAGGCGACCGCGTCACCTACACCGGCTTTCTCAACACCCTGGGCGCCTACGCCACCGAGCGCCTCATCGCCGCGGCGCCGCTCATCAAGCTGCCCGATGGCATTGGCTTCGAGACCGCCGCTGCCATGACCATGCGCGGCCTGACCTCGGCCTACCTGATGCGCCGCATCCACCCCTTCAAGGCCGGCGACACGCTGCTGCTGCACGCGGCCGCCGGCGGCGTGGGCCTGATCGTGGCGCAGTGGGCGAAGCTGCTGGGCATCACCGTCATCGGCACCGTGTCCACCGACGCCAAGGCCGAGGTGGCCAGGGCCCACGGCTGCACCCACACCATCAACTACAGCCACGAGGACGTGGCCATGCGGGTGAAGGAACTCACCGGCGGGCGCGGCGTGGACGTGGTGTTCGACAGCGTGGGCAAGACCACCTTCATGGCCTCGCTCGATTCGCTCAAGCGCCGCGGCCTGATGGTCTGCGTCGGCACGGCCAGCGGCCCCATCGAAGGCTTCAACCCCAACCTGCTGGCGATGAAGGGTTCGCTCTACCTGACCCGCCCCGCGTTGGCCGACTACATCGCCGACCCGGCCGAGAAAGCCGAGCTCGCCGCCGAGGTGTTCGGCCACGTGGCCGCCGGCCGAATCCGCATCGACATCCACCAGCGCTACGCACTCGAAGACGCGCAGCAGGCGCACCGCGACCTGGAGTCGCGCCAGACCACCGGTTCGTCGGTGTTCGTGATCTGAGCCGATCAGGAGACAAGACCATGAAGATTGAGCAACTGACCTGCGCCATCGGCGCACAAATCAGCGGTGTGAGCCTGGCCGACGCGGCGCGCGACGACGCGCTGTACGAGGAGATGAAGGCCGCGCTGCTCAAGCACAAGGTGCTGTTCCTGCGCGACCAGGACCTCTCGCGCGCCGACCACGTGGCCTTCGCGCGCCGCTTCGGCGAGCTGGAAGACCACCCGGTGGCCGGCAGCGACCCGGAGCACCCGGGCCTGGTGCGCATCTACAAGACGCCGGACGCGCCCAACGACCGCTACGAAAACTCCTGGCACAGCGACGGCACCTGGCGCGAGGCGCCCGCCATGGGCTGCGTGCTGCGCTGCGTGGAGTGCCCGCCGGTGGGCGGCGACACCATGTGGGCCAACATGGCGCTGGCCTATGAGCGCCTGCCTGAGCAGGTCAAGCAGCAGATCGCCGGCCTGCGCGCGCGCCACAGCATCGAGTGCACCTTCGGCGCCGCCATGCCCGTCGAAAAACGGCTGGCGCTGAAGGCGCAGTTCCCCGACGCCGAGCACCCGGTCGTTCGCACCCACCCCGAGACCGGCGAGAAGGTGCTGTTCGTCAACGGCTTCACCACCCACTTCACCAACTACCACACGCCCGAGAACGTGCGCTATGGGCAGGACTTCACCCAGGGCAGCTCGGCCCTGCTGCAGTACCTGATCAGCCAGGCCGCCATTCCCGAATACCAGGTGCGCTGGCGCTGGCAACCCAACAGCGTGGCCATCTGGGACAACCGGTCCACCCAGCACTATGCGGTGATGGACTACCCGCCCTGCCACCGAAAGATGGAGCGCGCCGGCATCGTCGGCACGCCCACCTTCTGACCCCCTACTCCCATTCAACGCCCCCGGAGACAACCATGAACTTCCTCGACGGCCACCTCTTCCCCGAGAACCAGCAACCCCTGGTGATCACCGCTGCCCCCTACGGTCCCGAGTGGATTCCTTCGGACTTCCCCGAGGACATCGCCGTGACCATGGAAGAGCAGGTGCAGAAAGCAGTGGACTGCTACAACGCCGGCGCCACCGTGCTGCACCTGCACGTGCGCGAACTGGACGGCAAGGGCAGCAAGCGCCTGTCCAAGTTCAACGAGCTGATCGCCGGTGTGCGCGCGGCCGTGCCCGAGATGGTGATCCAGGTCGGCGGCTCGATCTCGTTCGCGCCGGTCGGCGAAGGCGAGGTCGCCAAGTGGCTGTCCGACGACACGCGCCACATGCTGGCCGAGCTGACCCCCAAGCCCGACCAGGTGACCGTCACCGTCAACACCACGCAGATGAACGTGACCGAGCACATGGAAGAGGCCGACATCGCCGGCACCTCCATGGCCACGCCCGAGGGTCGCCGCGCCTACACCGAGATGGTGGTGCCCTCCACGCCCAGCTTCGTCGAGGAGCATGTGCGCCGCCTAAGCGCC
Organism: Hydrogenophaga flava NBRC 102514; assembly: GCF_001571145.1. Lineage (GTDB taxonomy): Bacteria > Pseudomonadota > Gammaproteobacteria > Burkholderiales > Burkholderiaceae_C > Hydrogenophaga > Hydrogenophaga flava. Next base: position 297,866 of record NZ_BCTF01000002.1, on the reverse strand, counting down.
GCCGGCATCCAGAGCGCCTTCCAGTTCTACAACCTCAACAGCTTCGAGACCGTGGAGCGCCTGATCCGCCGCGGCGTCTACAAGGGCCCGCTGGTGTGCAACTGGGTCGCCATCAGCGGCGGCATGGACGCACCCAACATCTACAACCTGGCCAACTTCCTGCGCGCCATCCCCGACGGCACCATGCTCACGGTGGAAAGCAGCATGCGCAACACCCTGCCGATCAACATGATGGGACTGGCCATGGGCCTGCACGTGCGCTGCGGCATCGAAGACAACCTCTGGAACCAGAGCCGCACCGAGAAGATGACCACCGTGCAGCAGATTAAGCAGCTGGTGCGCATGGCCAAAGAGTTCGGCCGCCCCATCGCCACCGGCCAGCAGGCGCGCGAGATCCTGAAGATCGGCGTGTTCTACGACACCGTGGAAGAGACCCTGGCCGCCAACGGCTTCTCGCCCAACGCGCCGGGCCGCCAGCAGGGGTTCCTGCGCAAGGTGGCCTGAAAAAAAGGGGGGCCATCGGCCCCCCTGTGCGATCAGGCTTGTCAGGCCTTCTTGAGCTGCGCCGTGTCGAACGGCAGGCTGCGCAGGCGCTTGCCGGTGGCCGCGAAGATCGCGTTCGCCACCGCAGGCGCCACCGGGGGCGTGCCGGGTTCGCCGATGCCGCCGGGCTTCTCGGTGCTCTTGACGATGTGCACCTCGACCTTGGGCATCTCGTTGTGGCGCAGGACGGGATAGTCGTGGAAGTTGCCCTGTTCGACCCGGCCGTCCTTGAGGCTGATCTTCCCGTACAGCGCGGCCGACAGCCCGTAGACCATGGCGCCCTCGACCTGGCGCTCGATGATGGTGGGGTTCACCGTCATGCCGCAGTCCACGGCCGCCACCACGCGGTGCACCTTGGGCGTACCGTCGGCCGCCACCGAGACCTCGGCCACCTCGGCCACGTAGCTGCCGAAGCTCTGCACCACCGCGATGCCGCGGAACACGCCCGCCGGCAGCGGCTTGCCCCAGCCGGCCTTCTCGGCCGCCACTTCGAGCACCTGCTTGTAGCGCGGCTGCTGGTCCATCAGCGCGCGGCGGAACTCGAACGGGTCCTTGCCCGCGGCGTGCGCCATCTCGTCGATGAAGCCTTCCATGAAGAAGCTGTTCTGCGAATGGCCGACCGAGCGCCAGAACCAGACACTGGGCCCCGGCTCGCGCCGGCCGTAGCTGATGAGCTGGTTGGGCACGCCATAGGGGTGGTCGTTGATGCCCTCCATCGCAAAACTGTCGACGCCGCTCTCGGGGATCTTCATGAAGCCCGAGGCCGCCATGATCGACGGCGAGCCCACGCCGGCCTTGAGCAGCACGGCCTTGCCCTGCGCGTCCAGGCCGCCGGTGAACTTGGCCACCGAGGCCGGGCGGTAGAAGCCCGCGGCCATGTCGTCCTCGCGGGTGTAGACCAGCTTGACCGGCGCGCCGCTGATCTTGGACAGCAGGGTCGCGTCGATCACGAAGTCGGGCGCGAAGCGCCGGCCGAAACCGCCGCCCAGCATCATGGTGTTGACCTTGACCTTGCCCGGGTCGACCGAGGCCACCTGGCTGAGGATGCCCTGCACCGGCCCCTGGCTCTGCGTGCCGGCCCAGACCTCCACGCCGTCGGGCTTGACCCAGGCGGTGCAGTTCATCGGCTCCATGCAGGCGTGGGCCAGGTAGGGCGCCTCGTAGGTGGCCTCGACCATCTTGGCCGCCGACACGCCGGCGTCGCCTTCCTTGCGCGCCACCGCGTCGGCCTTGGCCGCACCGTCGGTCAGCATGGCCGTGACCTTGGCCGAGTCCAGCCCGGCCTTGTCGCCGAAGTCCCAGTCCACCTTGAGTGCGTCGCGGCCCTTCTTCGCCGCCCAGTAGCCGGTGGCCAGCACCGCTACGCCGGTCGGCAGCGTGATGACCTGCTTCACGCCTTTGACCGCCTTGGCCGCCGTGTCGTCCACCTTGGCCACCTTCACGCCCGGCAGCGGCGCGCGCGCCATCACGGCCACCAGCATGCCCGGCAGGTTCACGTCAATGCCGAACTTGGCCGAACCGTTGGTCTTGCCCGCCGTGTCCAGCCGTGCCTTGCGCTGGCCGACGATCTTGAAGTCCTTCGGGTCCTTCAGCGCCACCTTTTCGGGCGCCTTCTGCTTCGACGCCGCCTCGGCGAGCTGGCCGTAGCTGAGTTTCTTGCTGCCGTGGATGACGTGGCCGGCTTCGGTGCGGCATTCGCCGGCCGGCACCTTCCACTTCTCGGCCGCGGCCGCCACCAGCATGGCGCGCGCGGTGGCGCCGGCGTTGCGCATCACGTCCCAGTGGCCGCGCACCGTGGTCGAACCTCCGGTGGCCTGCATGCCGAAAGCCGGGTTGTTGAAGGCCTGGCTCACCGGCGCCTGCTCCACGCGCACATTGGCCCAGTCGGCGTCCAGCTCCTCGGCCATCAGCTGTGGGATCGCCGTCAGCACGCCCTGCCCCATCTCGGAGCTGCCGCAGACCACGGTGACTCGGTTGTCGGGCGTGATGCGCAGCCAGGCGTTGGGCGTGAAGGCGGTGTCGGTGGCCGCCAGCGCCCGGCCGCCCATGGCCGGCAGGGTGAAACCGACGACCAGCGCGGCGCCGGAACCGGCCATGAAGCCGCGGCGGCTGGTCTCGAAGGCGTGGGAATCGTTGTGAACGGTGGTGCTCATGATCAGGCTCCCTGCAGGGCGACCGCCGCGTCCTTGATGGCCGCCTTGATCTGGTTGTAGGTGCCGCAGCGGCAGATGTTGCCGCTCATGGCCTCGTCGATGTCCTTGTCGCTGGGCTTGGGCTTGGCGGTCAGCAGCGCGGTGGCGCTCATGATCTGGCCGCTCTGGCAGTAACCGCACTGCGGCACGTCGTGCTTGACCCAGGCGGCCTGCACCGCCTTGCCGGCCTTGCTGTTGCCGATGGCCTCGATGGTCACCACCTTCTTGCCGGTGGCGGCCGACAGCGGGGTGGAGCAGGAGCGCACCGGCTGGCCGTCCAGGTGCACGGTGCAGGCGCCGCACAGCGCCATACCGCAGCCAAACTTGGTGCCGGTGAGTTGCAGGTCTTCGCGCAGCGCCCAGAGCAGGGGCATGTCGGGTTCGGCGTCGACGGACGCCGCTTTCCCGTTGACGGTGATATTCAACATGGGGGTTGTCTCCTGTGGGGTTCGCCCGGCGATCAAGGCGCCAGGGTCGTTCTGCAATGTAACGAGCAGCCGCCCGGCCCCTGGGCCGGGCAAACCCTTGTCCTACGGTGGCGTGGGGACAAGCTGTTCCGTTTCGGGCCAGCCGGCGCGGTGGCAGAATGCCGCTCCCCTTGTTGGCCCCATATATGCATCCAGACTCCCACGGCATCCTCGGCATCGACTTCGGCACCTCCAACTCCGCCATGTCCTGGGCTGCCCCCGACGGCCTGTCGCGCCTGATCCCGCTCGAAGGCGACGCCGTCTCCATGCCCACCGCCGTGTTCTTCAACAGCGAAGACCACCGCACCCACTTCGGTCGCGACGCCGTGGCCCAGTACCTGGCCGGCACCGAAGGCCGGCTGATGCGCTCGCTCAAGAGCCTGCTGGGCAGCCCGCTGATCCACGAAAGCACCGAGGTCAACCACCGCCCGGTCAGCTTCCTGGAGATCGTGACCACCTTCCTGGCCGAGCTGCGCGATCGCGCCACCCGCTCGCTGGGGACGGCGCCCGAACGGGTCGTCATGGGCCGGCCGGTGCACTTCGTGGACGACGATCCGGCGCGCGACGCCGCGGCCCAGCAGTCGCTGCTGGAAGCCGCGCAGGCCGCGGGTTTCCGCGAGGTACGCTTCCAGCTCGAACCCATCGCCGCCGCGCTGGACCACGAACGCCGGCTGGACCGCGAATCGTTGGTGCTGATCGTTGACATCGGCGGCGGCACCTCCGACTTCACCGTCGTGCGCCTGGGGCCCGACCGCATCGCGCGGCCCGACCGGGCAGACGACGTGCTGGCCACCACCGGCGTGCACATCGGCGGCACCGACTTCGACCACCGGCTCAGCCTGGAACAGGTGATGCCGCTGCTGGGTTACCGACACCTCGGCCCCCAAGGCCGCGAAGTGCCCAGCCGCACCTTCTTCGACCTTTCCACCTGGCACCTGATCCAGTGGCTCTATCTGCCCAAGGCGGTCAGCCAGGCGCAGGCGCTGCGCGTGAACTACAGCGATGTGCGCCTGCACGAGCGGCTGATGCGCGTGCTGCGCGAGCGCCACGGCCACCACATCGCCCACGAGGTCGAGCAGGCCAAGATCCGCTGCTCGATGGCCGACGCCGACACCACTGTGGACCTGTCCATCGTCGAAGCCGCCCTCACCGCCCCCCTGGGCACGGCCGCGCTGCACGACCACCTGGACGCCCTGCTGGAACGCGCCGTCGCCTGCGCGCGCGAGTGCGTGCAGCGCGCCGGGCTGCGCGACGACCAGCTCGACGCGGTCTACCTCACCGGCGGTTCCTCGGCCCTGCGGCCGTTCCAGCAGACGCTGCGCGCGGCGTTCCCCGGCGTGGCGCTGATCGAGGGCGACCTGTTTGGCGGTGTGGCTTCGGGACTGGCGTACGGCACCGGACGTTCAGCGCCGTAACGCCGCTTCACCCCACCGACTTCAGCCGCATCTGGTTGGGCAGTGGCACCGAGCGGCGCAGCACGTCCTCGGCCAGCCAGAGTGCGGCGCGCTTGCCGCGCTCGGCCACCATCGGCAGCGGCATCTGCTGGTAGTCGTCGTTGAACACCTCGAAGCTGTAGTCGCCCGCGTAGCCGAGCCTGTCCAGCCGCAGCACGAGGTCGACGATCTGCTCGCTGTGCACGCCTTCGCCGGGGAAGACGCGGAAGGTGCGCGCGGTCGCCATGCGCTCTTCGAAGGTCTTCGCCTCTTGCCACATGAAGTCGGAGAGTTGCACCAGGAAGATCTTGCTCGGGTCGAGGTAGTCGATCTCGTCCAGCGCCGTCTTGGCCGCGAAGATGTGGAACGAATCGAGCCCGATGCCGAGGTTGGGGCAGTCGGCGCGGCAGACCACGTCCCAGGCGGTGGTGAACTCGTTGATGGTGCGGCCCCAGGACAGGCCTTCGTAGGCGATCCGGATGCCCAGCGGCAGCGCCAGCATGGCGAGCTTGCGCAGGTCGCGCGCGAGGTGGTCGAGGCCCTGCGTGGCGTGTGCCGAGGTGGACGAGCAGGCCAGCAGCACCTTGCAGTCCAGCGCGGCGCACATCTCCAGCATGGCCTTGGCGATGTCGATCTTGTAGTGGTGCAGGTGGCCCGAGAGGCCCTCGAAATCGCGCAGTACCTGGAAGCCCGTGCCGCGCAGGCCACTGGCCTTGACGGCCGCGACAGCCGCCTCGATGCCACCGGGGTGGCCGTTGATGTCGTTGGCCTTGAGCATGACCTGCGAGAAGCCCGCGGCCTTCATGGCGGCGAGCTTGGCTTCGAGCGGGCCGGCGAGCGTGATGGTGTCCATGCCGAAGCCGGAGATGGCTTCGACGATGGCGGCGTGGGAAGGCTTCATGGCTCAGCCTCCGGCGCGCTCGCTGTGCACCAGTTCGAACACCACCGAGCCCAGGTAGGTCTTGGTGATGGCGCCGCGCTGCTCGGTGTGCGCCGCCTCGGTCTCGACGAACTCGACGCCCAGCGCACGCAGCGCCTTCACCGCGGCCAGCACGTCGGGCACGCCCAGGCCGATGCGCTGCAGCTTCTCGTCGGCGTCGTGCACGTTCACCGGCGGCTCCACCAGCTGCAGCATGAAACGCCTGGACGGGTCCAGCGCCGGGGTGCGCAGCAGCGTGCCCTTGGGCATGATGCCAAAGCGCTGGTCGTCGGGGATCAGCTCGGTGCCGAACAGCTCGTCGTAGAACGCGATCCAGTCGTTGCTGCGCTCGGGGCCGATGTACTGCACGACGCCAAAGAAGTGGATGCCGGCGGTGGCGGGGGGCTTCTGGTCGACAGTGGGAATCGGCACGAAGTCCACGTCGTAAATGGAGAACTCCTTGTAGCGGTCCACGAAGTAGATGCGGCTGCCGCCCGCGCCGTGGATGGCCGGGATGTTCAGCTCCATCACCTCGGCGTGCGTGGGCACCGACCATGCCCCGCGCTCGATCACGTAGTGGTAGGCGGCGCGGGCGTCGCGCACGCGCAGCGCCATCGCGGAAATCGAAGGCACGTCGCTGCCGTGGCTGGCGCCCTGGGCGTCGCTGGGGTGGGCATTGACGACGATGTTCAGCTCGCCCTGCCGGTAGAGCAGGATCTCGCGCGAGCGGTGGCGCGCCACCGGGCGGAAACCCATCATTTCCAGCACCTGCCCCAGCGCCTGGGGTTTGGTGGTGGCGTATTCGATGAACTCGATGCCGTCCAGGCCCAGCGGGTTGGCGGCGTCACTGAACGAGGCCTGCAGAGGCTCTCGGCTGGCTGCGGTGTTGAGCAGCAGATCACTCATGTTCTGGTCTCCATAAGGGTTGGGGCGGGGCCACGCCGCACGCCGCATTCGGTGCCAGCCCCCACTGTAGGCGCCCCGCGTTTCGGAGGGTCTTGGGGCGGGCCGTCTCTGGTTCGATAATCGAACGCCGAACTTCATTCATCGCACGATATCAGGGTTTTCATGACACTCAGTCTGCCCACCTGGAACGCCCCGCCGCTGGAGAAGCGCGACTGGATCGCCGGCCTGGAAAAAGGCCTGGCGGTCATCGAAGCCTTCGACGACCAGCACCCGCGCCTGACCGCCAGCCAGGCCGGCGCGCGCTGCGGCCTCACGCGCACCGCCGCACGGCGCTACCTGCTGACCCTGGCGCACCTGGGTTATGTGGGCACCGACGGCAAGCTGTTCTGGCTCACGCCGCGCATCATGCGGCTGGGCCACGCCTACCTGGAGTCGGCGCGGCTGCCGCGGCTGGTGCAGCCCTTCCTGCAGCGCATCGCGGGCGGCACGCAGGAGATCGCCTACCTGGGCGTGATCGACGGCGACGACGCGGTCTACATCGCGCGCAGCGGCTCGCAGCGCCACATGTACGCGGGCTACATGCTCGGTTCGCGCGTGCCGGCGCAGGTGACGGCCGCCGGCATGGCCATCCTCTCGGCGGCCGGAGAGAGCGTCTCGGACACCTGGCTGGAGCAGCACGAACTGCGCGCATTCACCTCGTTCACCATCTCCAGCAAGGACCAACTGCGCAGCGAACTCCAGCACTGCCGGCGCCAGGGCTGGGCGCTGTCGGAACAGCAACTGGAACTGAACCACCGTGGCATCGCCGTGCCACTGCTGGACCGCAACAACGAGGTGCACGGCGCGATCAGCATCACCATGCCGATCAACCAGGAAAGCAGCGAGGACGCCGTCAAGCGCGTGCTGCCGGTGCTGCAGGAAGCGGCGCGCGGGCTGCGCAACCTGATCTAGGCGCGCCGCTGCATGGTATCGGTGCAGCGCACCCCCAACCCGGTTCCCCGCATCGGTGCAGGCCTGCACCCGATGCACTGCATTTGATCCAGAACAAGGCAAAGACCGCCGCACCGCGCTAGGCACGCACATTGCTAAGCAACGCTTGGAGTAGAAGCTGTCAGTTGGCACTCCAGTGCCAATCGGTCATTGCTCCGCTGCCCGCAGGCCTGCTTGCGGGCACTTGCCCGGCAACGGGCTTGTGTGTCCTCCGGGGACGCAGCGGTGGCAATGTCCTGGCGCTCACGCGCGCGGCTCACGGCCTTCCGCATGCCCCGTTTCCTTCATCGCCACAGGAGAAACGCCATGCCTTCACTACTCGCCTCACTGTCTGGTCGCCTCGCGGCCGCCGTCGCCACCGGGCTGCTCGCGCTGCCTGTCCAGGCTCAGGACAAAGTCACCTTCCTCACCTCCTGGTTCGCCCAGGCCGAACACGGCGGCTACTACCAGGCCGTAGCGACCGGCATCTACAAGAAGCACAACCTCGACGTCACCATCAAGATGGGCGGGCCGCAGGTCAACGCGGTGCAGCTGCTGGCTGCCGGCCAGGCCGACTTCCTCATGGGCAAAGACTTCCAGGTGCTCTCGGGCATCGAGAGGGGCATTCCCATGGTGACAGTGGCGGCGTTGTTCCAGTCCGAGCCGCAAGGCATCATGACCCACCCGGACATCAAGAGCCTGGCCGATCTCAAGGGCAAGAGCGTCATGATCGCGACCAGCGCCCACAACACCTACTGGCCGTGGATGAAGGCCAAGTTCGGACTGACCGACGCCAATGCCAAGCCTTACACCGGCAGCCTTCAGCCTTTCTTCGCCGACACCAGCACCGCCACCCAGGGCTTCGCCACGTCGGAGCCGTTCGAGGCCGAAAAGGCGGGCAAGAAGGTGAACTTCTTCCTCATGGCCGACGAAGGTTACCCACCCTATGGCAACACCATCGTGACGCTGCAGAAAACAGCGAAGGACAAACCGGACGTGGTCGCCCGCTTCGTGAAGGCGACGATCGAGGGCTGGGATAGCTACCTCAAGGACCCTGCACCGGGCAATGCCCTGATCAGGCAGGACAACCCGAAGATGGAAGACGAGAAGCTGGCGTTTGCGGTGAAGCGCCTGCGCGAAATCAACTTCATGAAGTCGGGTGACGCCGCCCGCATGGGCCCTGGCGTGATGACAGAGGCGCGCTGGAAGAAGACCTTCGATTTCATGGTGGGCCACGGCATTCTCAAGCCCGACGTGGACTGGAAGCAGGCCTACACCACGGCCTTCCTGCCCAAGCCCTGATCCCCCCTGCACCACCAGACCCCGGCCGCCCTCGCGAGGGCGCCGGCAAGGAGAACCCATGCGCGTGACCCAACACCCGGTCCTGCGGCGCTTCTGGTACGCGGTGATGCCGCTGCAGGCGCTGGACGAAGGACCACAGCCATTCACCCTGCTCGGCGAAAAGCTGGTGCTGTGGAAGATGGCCGACGGCACCCCGGCAGCGGCCCAGGACCGCTGCTGCCACCGCACCGCCCAGCTCAGCAAGGGCTGGGTCGAGGGCGACCACATCGTCTGCGGCTACCACGGCTGGCGCTACGACTGCAGCGGCGCCTGCGTGAAGATTCCTCAGCTGGCAGATGACCACAAGATCCCCGCCGGCGCGCGTGTCAACGCCTACCGCTGCCAGGCCCGTTTTGGCTACGCCTGGGTGGCGCTGGACGAACCGCTGGTGCCGCTGATCGACACACCCGAAGAGAACGACCCTGCGTTCCGCCGCATCCACCAGTTCGACGAAACCTGGCGCACCGGCGCGCTGCGGCTGATGGAGAACTCGTTCGACACAGCTCACTTCGCCTTTGTGCACAAGGGCACCTTCGGCCAGTTCGAACAGCCCAAGCCCGAGTTCTTTGAAATCCGCGAAACCGACTACGGATTCGAAGCCGAGGTGATCGTACCGATCAACAACCCGCCCGAGTCGCACCGCATCACGGGCAGCACAGAGCCGACCACCAAGCGCCACTTCCACAACCAGTGGCACCTGCCGTTCCTGAGGCGCCTGGGCCTGGTCTACCCCAGTGGCATCCACCACACGATCTTCACCAGCGCCACGCCCATAGACGATGAGCGCATCCAGATCATCCAGTGGCTCTACCGAAACGACACCGAAGAACAGTGTCCTGCGGCCCTGCTCAACGAGTGGGACACCAAGGTGGTGGCGGAAGACAAGGTGATCCTGGAATCGGTCGACCCGGAGGCTCCGATCGACGTGGCGTTGCGCCTGGAGCAGCACATGCCCAGCGACCGGCCCGGCGTGATCATGCGCCGGCGACTGCTGGAACTGCTGCGTGCACACGGCGAGTTGCCGCAGGCCCGGACCGCCACGACCTGAACGCTTGCAATGCCGTCGGCGCCCGGTCGCAGGCGCCCGTCCGCGAAGGCGACCGTTCTGGCACGCCGGCGGACCCGCCGGGCACCTCACAAGCCCGGCATCTGAATGAGGAGAACCCCATGCTCGTGACCCGTCAACCCGTCCTGCGCCGCTTCTGGTATGCGCTGTTTCCAGTGACGGACCTGGACGACGGCCCCAAGCCCTTCACCCTGCTGGGCGAACACATCGTGGTCTGGAAAAAGAGCGATGGCTCGCCCGCTGCGGCCCGCGACCGCTGCTGCCACCGCACCGCCCGCCTGAGCAAAGGCTGGGTCGAGGGAGACCACATCGTCTGCGGCTACCACGGCTGGCAGTACGACTGCAGCGGTGCCTGCGTGAAGATTCCGCAGCTGGGCACAGAACACAAGATCCCGGCCGGCGCACGCATCACCGCCTACCACTGCCAGGCGCGCTACGGCTATGTGTGGGTCGCCCTGGACGACCCGCTGCGCGACATCCCCGACTTCCCCGAAGACGGCCAGCCTGGCTATCGCCGCATCTTCCAGCTCTACGAGACCTGGCGCAGCACCCCGATGCGTCTGATGGAGAACAGCTTCGACAACTCCCACTTCAGCTTCGTGCACAAAGGCACCTTCGGCGACCTCGACAACCCGCTGCCTTCGACCTACGACATCGAGGAGACCGACTACGGATTCGAGGCCCGGCAATCGGTGAGCATCCTCAACCCGCCGCAGGCACACGACGTCACCGGATCCACGGAAGCGCGCGTCACGCGCCACATGGTCAACCGCTACTACCTGCCGTTCTGCCGCCGCATGGGAGTGAGCTACGACTCCGGCATCGACCACATGGTCTACAACTGCGCCACGCCCATCGACGACGAGCGCATGGTGCTGGTGCAGTGGCTGTACCGCAACGACACCGAGCAGGACTGCAGCACGCAAAAGCTGATCGACTGGGACACCCGGGTCACGCGGGAGGACAAGGACATCCTGGAAGCTACCGACCACGACGTGTGCATGGACACACGGCGCAAGGAGGAATTCCACATGCCTTCGGACAAGCCGGGCCTGATCATCCGCAAGCAGATCCTGGCCCTGCTGGCCGAGCACGGTGAGCAGGAGGTCTTCCGCAGCGCGCTGCCACCCATCGTGGCCGCACCGGCCCGCCACACCCAGGAGGCCTGAATGCTGGTCACGAAGCAACCTGTTCTGCGCCGCTTCTGGTACGCGCTGATGCCCATCACGCACCTCGACGACGGCCCCAAGCCGTTCACCCTGCTGGGCGAAGACCTGGTGGTCTGGAAGCAATCGGACGGTACGCCGGCTGCGCTGCGCGACCGCTGCTGCCACCGCACCGCCAGGCTCTCGGAGGGCTGGGTGAACGAGGCGGGGCACATCACCTGCGGCTACCACGGCTGGCAGTACGACTGCAGCGGCGCCTGCGTGAAGATTCCACAGCTCACCAGCGAGAAGATCCCGCCCGGCGCCAAGGTGCCGTCCTTCCGCTGCGTCGAAAAGTACGGCTACGTCTGGGTCGCCCTGGAAGAGCCGCTGGCCGGCATCCCCGACTTCCCCGAAGACGGCCAGCCGGGCTACCGACGCATCTTCCAGTTCTACCAGGAGTGGCAGACGAGCCCTGTGCGGGTGATGGAGAACTCGTTCGACAACTCGCACTTCTCCTTCGTGCACAAGGCCAACTTCGGACTGCTGGAGCAACCCAGGCCGGCGCCCTACGAGTTCCGAGAGACCGACTACGGCTTCGAGGCCATCACCACGGTGCCCATCCGCAACCCCGAGAGCAGCCACCGCGTGACCGGCACGACCGAGCCGGTCACTGACCGGCACCTGGTCAACCGCTACTACCTGCCGTTCTGCAGGCGTTTTGGCTGCAGCTACCCGGCCAGCGGCGTCGACCACATCATCTACAACTGCGCCACACCCATCGACGACGGCAGGATCATGCTGGTGCAGTGGCTCTACCGCAACGACAGCGAAGAGAGCTGCTCCACACAGGCGCTCATCGACTGGGACGCCGCCATCACCGCCGAGGACCGCGACATCCTCGAAGCCACCGACCCCGACGCCTGCATCGACACGCGACGCAAGGTCGAGTTCCACATGCCCTCGGACCAACCCGGCCTGATCATCCGCCGCCAGCTCATGGCGCTGCTGACCGCGCACGGCGAAGCCGAAGTGTTCCGCACATGAGACCGGAGACCACCATGCTGATGCCCTACCGCGACATTCCTGCCGAACCGGAGGTCGACGCTCCGGATGCCGACACCGTGCTTCTGGCCAACCGGGTCGAGAAGACCTACCCGAACGGCACCCATGCGCTGGACGAGGTGCGGCTGCGCGTGCAACGCGGCGACTTCGTTTCACTGCTGGGCCCCTCGGGCTGCGGCAAGAGCACCCTGCTCAAGATGTTCGCCGGCCTGGAATCGCCCTCGCATGGCCACATCCGCTGGGCCGGTGCCGACACCCCGGCCAAGAGCGGCCTGAAGACCGCCATGGTGTTCCAGGAGGCCACGCTCATGCCCTGGGCCACCGTGCAGGCCAACGTGCGTCTGCCGCTGGACCTGGCCAAGGTGCCCGCGGTCGACAGCGGCCCACGCGTGCAGAAGGCGCTGGAGAGCGTCGGGCTGGCACGCTTCGGTGAGAGCTACCCGCGCGAGCTCTCTGGCGGCATGCAGATGCGGGTGTCGATCGCACGGGCGCTGGTGACCGAGCCCGACGTGCTGCTCATGGACGAACCTTTCGGCGCGCTCGACGAGTTCACCCGCCTGCGGCTGGATGCCGACCTGCGCGCGCTCTGGGCTCAGCGCAACGGCAGTGGCCAGCCCCTGTCGGTGGTGTTCGTCACCCACAGCATCTCGGAGGCGGTCTACCTCTCCAGCCGCGTGGTCATGATGGCCGCCCGACCCGGGCGCATGGTGGCTGACCTGCCCGTGGCCGAACCGGTGCGCGACGAGGAGTTCCGCCTGTCCAACCCCTTCGCCGCCTATTGCCGCGACCTGTCGATCCGCCTGCTGGCCGCCAGCGGCGAACAGCACACCTGAAGGATGTCCACCATGCACACACCCCTCTTGCAAAACCCCACCGCGGTCAAGATCGCCGCGCCCGCCCTGGTGGGTCTGCTCCTGCTCAGCCTGTGGCAGCTGCTGTGCACCGCCTGGGAGGTGCCCGTCTACCTGGTGCCCAAACCCACCGACGTGGCCGGCGCCCTCTGGAGCGATGGCCCGGACCTGCTGCGCGCCCTAGGTACCACGCTCAAGATCACGTTCCTGGCCTTTGCCGTCGCCGTGCTGCTGGGCGTGTGCGCGGCTTTCCTGTTCGTGCAGAGCCGCGTCATCGAAACCAGCCTGTTCCCCTATGCCATCCTGCTGCAGGTGACGCCGGTGGTGGCCATCGCGCCGCTGATCATCATCTGGGTCAAGAACTCCACCGCCGCGCTGGTGCTGTGCGCCACGCTGGTGGCGCTGTTCCCGATCATCTCCAACACCGTGCTGGGGCTGCGCAGCGTCAACCCAGGCCTGCTCAACCTGTTCCGGCTCAACGGCGCCTCTCGCTGGCAGACGCTGGTGCGGCTGCGCATCCCGAGCGCGCTGCCCTACTTCTTCGGCGGACTGCGCATCTCCAGTGGCCTGGCACTCATCGGTGCAGTGGTGGCGGAGTTCGTGGCAGGCACGGGTGGCACCGGCGCAGGGCTGGCCTATGAAATCATGCAGGCCGGGTTCCAGCTCAACATTCCGCGCCTGTTCGCGGCCCTGGTGTTGATCTCGCTGACCGGGGTGCTGCTGTTCACCTCCATGGCCTGGCTGGCACGCCGGTCGCTGGCGCACTGGCACGAAAGCGAGGCCGCATGAGCGAACCCGCCACCGCCCAGAGCGTGCTGATCCAGGGTGCCGACGCCATCCTCACCGGACTGCCGGGTGCCGCAGCTCGGCACGCGGGGCCGGACCTGCGCATGGAGGACGGCCGCATTGCCGCCCTGGGCGCCCTGGACCCCCTGCCCGGAGAACATGTGGTCGACGCCCGCGGTTGCGTGATCTACCCGGCCTGGGTCAACACGCACCACCACCTTTTCCAGTCGCTGCTCAAAGGCGAGCCGCAGGGACTCAACGCCACGCTCACACCCTGGCTGGCCGCCACACCCTACCGCTTCCGCAGCGGATTCGACGAGCACCACTTCCGTCTGGCCGCACGCATCGGCCTGGTGGAGCTGGCACTCTCTGGGTGCGCCACCGTGGCCGACCACAACTATCTGTACCACCCGGGCATGCCCTTCGACACGTCGGCCATCCTGTTCGAAGAAGCCGAGCGGCTGGGCCTGCGCATGGTTCTGTGCCGCGGCGGCGCCACCATCACCCGCCAGCTCGAAGCCGATCTGCCACAGGCGCTGCGCCCCGAAACGCTGGACAGCTACCTGGCCGATATCGAGCGGCTGGCCGCGCGCTACCACGATGCAGCGCCCGACGCGATGCGCCGTGTGGTGGTGGCGCCCACCACACCCCCCTTTTCCATGCGCCCTGGAGAGCTGCGCGAATGTGCCGCACTGGCCCGGCGCCTTGGGCTGCGACTGCATTCGCACCTGTCTGAAACAGTGGGCTACCAGGACAGTGTGTTCGCACAGCACGCCACCAGCCCGGTGCGGTTCTGCGAGAGCGTCGACTGGGTGGGCGAGGACGTGTGGTTCGCCCACCTCGTCAAGCTCGACGCCGAAGAGATCGCACTGCTGGGCGCGACCCGCACCGGCATTGCGCACTGCCCGCAAAGCAATGGCCGACTGGGCAGCGGCATCGCCCCTTTGCAGGCACTGGAGGCGGCCGGTGTGCCGGTGTCCATCGGGGTGGACGGCGCGGCCTCCAACGAGGCGGCGGACATGATCAGCGAGACCCATGCGGCCTGGCTGATGCAGCGCGCCAAAGGCGGCGAGGCCGCCGTCGCACGTTGCCGAGGCGGCCAGGGCGAGGCCGGCGCGGATGCGGCCTCCGTGGACGACGTGGTGCGCTGGGCCACCGCCGGTGGCGCCGCCGTGCTCGGTCTGCCCCGCATTGGCACACTGGCCACCGGTCAGGCGGCGGACATCGCCGTCTATGACCTTTCGCGCAATCCGCGCCACTTCGGCCTGCACGACGTGGGTATCGCACCCGTGGCGTCGGGTGGGCAGGCCCATCTGCGGCGCCTGTACGTCGGCGGCCAGGAACGCGTTCGCGACGGCGCCATTCCCGGCCTGGACATGGCCGAACTCGGTGCCCAGGCGCGAGCCGCCGTGCAGGCGCTCAAGACCGCAGCGGGAGTGGCGTGATGGACATGACCGTGCGCGGTATCCGCCTCGAATCGGCTGACGTGCGCTCGCTGCAACTGGTGATGGCCGATGGCGCGCCGCTTCCCCCATGGCGCCCCGGTGCCCATGTGGAACTGCACCTGGGGCCAGGCCTGCGCCGCGCCTACTCGTTGTGCAACCACCCTGGGGAAACCGGCTGCTACCGCATCGCTGTCAAGCTCGAACCCGTGTCGCGTGGCGGCTCGCGTGCCGTCCATGCGCTTCAGGTCGGCCAAACAGTACGCGTAGAGGCTCCCCGCCACCTGTTCGAGCTGCATCCTGAAGCAAGGCACCATGTGCTGCTGGCCGCAGGCATCGGGCTGACGCCGCTGTACGCCATGTTCCATGGCGCAGGCGGTGGCCCCGCCGCAACCCTGCATGTGTTTGCCCGCAGCCCGGCGCACGCCACCTTCGCCGACCGTCTGGACGGTCATGCGCAATGGCATTTCGGACTCGACGGCGAAGCGACCGCACAGACCCTCCGTCGAATCGTCGGCGAACACGCCGGGCGCGACGCCACCTGCTTCTACCACTGCGGCCCGGCGCCCTTCATGGCCGCTGTGGACGCGGCCTTGGACGCAGCCGGGGTGCCCACCGAATGGCGGCGCAGCGAACAGTTCTCGGCCGCGCCGGCGTTGGCACAGGGAAACGCAGACACTTTCACGGTCGAGTTGGCGCGCAGCGGCCAGCGGTTCACGGTGACGCCCACGCAGAGCATCCTGGAAGCGGCGCGGCAGCACGGAATCGACCTGCCCTGCTCCTGCGAGATGGGGGTCTGTGGCGCCTGCCTGAGCCAAGTGATCGAGGGCGAACCCGACCACCGCGACAGCTACCTCTCTCCCGAGGAGCGCGCAGGGGGCCGGCTCATCATGCCCTGCGTCTCGCGATGCCGCGGCGCACGGCTGGTGCTCGACCACTGAGCGCCATCACCGTGGCGGCCGCTCCAGCGTCCGCAGGCGCCAGGCGCACAGCGTGGCCACCCCGGCCAGCGCACCCGCCAGCCAGAACACGCTGGCTAGCCCGAGCGCCGACGACAGCACGCCGCCGCCCAGCCCGCCGATCACACCCGGCAGGCCGTAGCCGATCACGGTGTACAGCGCCTGGCCCCGCCCGCGCAACCGGCCGGGAAAGTGGTGCGAAATCAGCGCGATGCAGACCGTGTGGTGGGCCGCGAAGGTGATGGCGTGCAGCGCCTGTGCGGCCAGCAGCAGCGGCCAGGCCTGCGGCAGCCCGGCGGTCATCCCCATGCGCAGCGCCATCAGCGCCGAGGCCAGCACCAGCCAGCCGGTGAGCGACAGCTTCGGCAGCCAGCGCCCCTGGGTGAAGAACCAGCCGATCTCGATCAGCACCGACACCGCCCAGAGCAGACCGATCACCGTCTTGCTGTAGCCCAGGCTGTCGAGGTAGAGCGAGAAAAAGACGTAGATGGCGATGTGCGCCAGGATGTGGAAGAACACCGACGCGAAGAACCAGCGCACCGCGGGTTGCCTGAGCAGCGGCCAGATGGCGGGGTGGTCGTCCTCGTGGTGCGCTGCCTCCTTGTGGTCGGGCAGCCACCAGACGCTGGCCACCACCGCCACCAGGGTCAGCAGTGTCCAGGCCGGGAAGTGGTTCAGACCGAAGTGCTCGAACCACCAGCCTGCGACCATGACCGTGAGC
Organism: Hydrogenophaga flava NBRC 102514; assembly: GCF_001571145.1. Lineage (GTDB taxonomy): Bacteria > Pseudomonadota > Gammaproteobacteria > Burkholderiales > Burkholderiaceae_C > Hydrogenophaga > Hydrogenophaga flava. Next base: position 281,061 of record NZ_BCTF01000002.1, on the reverse strand, counting down.
AGAAAACCCAGGGAGCCCCAGAGCCGCACGCGGCCATAGCGCCTGGCGTCGAACGCCCCGCCCTGGCTGACCAGGTGGGCCAGCGCTGCCTCGCTCATGGGCATCATGGCGCTGGTGTGGGTGAACATCAGCAGCAGCACTACGAACAGGGCCACCGGCCCGAGCTGGAACCACAGCGCCAGCGAGAAGATGAGCGCCGCGGTGGCGCCGTAGCGCAGCAGCTTGACGCGCTCACCCGTGCGATCCGACAGCGTGCCCCAGGCGTAGGGCGCGAACAGGCGCGTGGCCGACTGCACCGAGGTCAGCACGCTGATGGCCAGCAGCCCGAACCCCAGGTCCTTCAGCCAGAGCGGCAGGTAGGGGTTGAAGAAGCCGATGTGCGCGAAGTAGCTCGCGGACAGGGCAGCGAAGGGCAGCAGCTGTCTTCTTTGCTCAGGCACGTCCGGCCGCGGCAATGTCCGGTGTGTCCACGTGCACGTCGCCACACTGCGCGCGGTGGCGCAGCGCGTGGTCCATCACCACCAGGGCCAGCAGCGCTTCCATGATGGGCGCGGCGCGGATGCCGACGCAGGGGTCGTGGCGCCCCTTGGTGATGACCTCGGTCGGCTGGCCGGCCACGTCGATGGAATCGCGCGGCACCAGGATGGAGCTGGTGGGCTTGATGGCGATGGACACATCCAGGTCCTGCCCGGTGCTGATGCCGCCGAGCACGCCGCCGGCCCTGTTGCCGACAAAGCCTTGCGGGGTCAGCGAGTCGCCGTGAGTGGAGCCCTTGTCGGCCACCGAGGCAAAACCGGCGCCGATCTCCACGCCCTTGACCGCATTCAGGCCCATCATGGCGTAGGCGATGTCGGCATCCAGCTTGTCGTACAGCGGCTGGCCCAGGCCCACTGGCATGTTCTTCGCGACCACGCGCAAGCGGGCGCCGCAGGAATCGCCGCTCTTGCGCAGCGCGTTCATGTAGTCCTCCAGCGCCGACACATCGGCCACCGGGGCGAAGAACGGGTTATTCGGCACATGGTCCCAGCTCTCGAAGCCGATCTGCACTTCGCCGATCTGGGTCATGCAGGCATGGAAGGTGGTGCCGAACTTTTCCTTGAGCCACTTCCTGGCCACCGCGCCGGCCGCCACCGTGGGCGCCGTCAGGCGGGCCGAGCTGCGACCACCGCCGCGCGGGTCGCGCACGCCGTATTTCTGCCAGTAGGCGTAGTCGGCGTGGCCGGGGCGGAAGGTCTGCAGGATGTTGCCGTAGTCCTTGCTGCGCTGATCGGTGTTGCGGATCAGCAGCGCAATCGGCGTGCCGGTGGTCTGGCCCTCGTACACACCGCTGAGGATTTCGACGGCGTCGGGCTCGTTGCGCTGGGTCACGAACTTGCTGGTGCCGGGACGGCGGCGGTCCAGGTCGTGCTGGATGTCGGCTTCGGTCAGCGACATGCCCGGCGGGCAGCCGTCGATCACGCAGCCGATGGCCGGGCCGTGGGATTCACCGAAGTTGGTGACGCAAAACAGGGTGCCGAAAGTGTTGCCGCTCATGGGTGGGGATTATCCCCGAGGGCCCGCCGGGCTTTGGCGCGCTTCGTGCATCGCAGCCAACACCCCCACCCCGCGGCCCCAGGCTGCCCCAAAACCGAAAGGAGCGCACCATGCTGGACAAGACAGGCACCCTCTTCTCGCACGTCAAACCCACGGACACCCAGTTCCAGGGCGGCGGCCTGCGCGACTTCTTTCTCTACCGCGACCTCGGCGTGGCCCAGGCGACGCACGGCAAGGTGATCGCGCACCTGGTGAAGGCCAACCTGCCGCCGGAGAGCAGCGGCGGCACCGGCTGGCACCGCCACGAGGCCGACTTCCAGATCGTCATCATGACCAAGGGCTGGGCCAAGTTCATGTACGAGGACCAGGTGACCCTGGTCGAGGCCGGCGACGTGGTGCACCAGCGCCCGGGCATCCGCCACTACCTGTTCGACTACTCGCCCGACATGGAGTACCTGGAGATCGTCTCCCCGGCCGACTTCAAGACGGTGGACGTGGACCCGGTCTGCGACATCCCGGAACCAGCAACCTGGACCGAACCCTGATCAGAACTCGGCATCCAGTTCGTCGATCTCGTCGGGTTCTTCCTCGGCGGCCTTCACCCACTCCTGCATCGCCGGCAAGGCCATGATGGTTTCGCAGTAGGCGACGCAGGGCAGGTCGATGGCCACGTCGTAGGTGATGAAGCGCGTCACCACCGGCGCGAACATGGCGTCGGCGATGCAGGGCTTGTCGCCGAACAGGTAGGGGCCGCCGTAGGTGTCCAGGCACTCGTTCCAGATCGCCTCGATGCGGTCGATATCGGCCTGCGCCCGCGACCAGACCTTGAAGCCCGGAAAGTGGGCCTTGATGTTCATGGGCAGCGAGCTGCGCAGAGCCGAGAAGCCCGAGTGCATCTCGCCGCAGATCGCGCGGCAGTGCGCGCGCGCCTTGCGGTCGGCCGGCAGCAGGCCTGCCTTGGGCTTGATTTCGTGGAGGTACTCGCCGATGGCCAGCGTGTCCCAGACGTGGATACCGTCGTGGTCCAGTGAGGGCACGCGCATGGACGCCGACAGCAGCAGCATCTCGGCCTTCATCGCCGGGTCGTCGGGCGGGATCACGTGCTCGTCGAAATCGAGCTTCGCCAGCCTGCACATGAGCCAGCCGCGCAAGGCCCAGGCGCCGTAGTTCTTGCTGCTGATCGTGAGTACCGCTTTGGCCATGTCGAACTCCTCTGTGCACCGCGGTCTCGCAAGCCCTGTGCCATGGGCAGGTGCCCAGGGCGCACCGGCGCGGTGCAATCCGGTCTGGCCCGGGAATTGCCTTTGGGAACCCATCCCACAAGGAACCACCATGCTCTACCAGGCCTATCAGCTCCAGACCGATCTGGGTTCCCCGCTGCGCCTGATGGCCCAGCACCTGAGCGCCACCCTCTGGCTGCAGCGGACGGAGCGCAGCCTGCTGCGGCAGGTGTCCGCCGCGTGCGACGTGATCTCCCGCCTGCGCCTGACCCACACCCGGCCTGCCTACGGCATCGACACCGTGCAGATCGGCGAACGCAGCGTGCCCGTGATCGAGGAAAACATGCTCAAGCTGCCCTTCGGCAGCCTGCTGCGGTTCCGCAGGGACGACCCCACGCTGCCCGAACAGCCCAAGGTGTTGCTGGTCGCGCCGCTGTCGGGCCACTTCGCCACCCTGCTGCGCGAGACGGCGCGCACCCTGCTGCAGGACCACGAGGTCTGGATCACCGACTGGCACAACGCGCGCGACGTGTCGCTGCGCCACGGAGCCTTCGGTCTAGACGACTACATCACCTACATGATCCGTTTCACCGAAGCGGTGGGCGAAGGGGCTCACGTGGTCGCTGTGTGCCAGCCCTGCGTGGCGGCCCTGGCCGCCACCGCCGTGATGGCCGAGGACGACCACCCAGCGACGCCTCGCAGCCTCACGCTCATGGCCGGACCGGTGGACTGCCGCGTCAACCCGACCGAGGTCAACCGCCTGGCCACCAGCAAACCCATCGAATGGTTCGAGAAGAACCTGATCAGCCACGTGCCGCTGCCGCACAAGGGCGTGATGCGCCGCGTCTACCCGGGCTTCGTGCAGCTCTCGGCCTTCATGAGCATGAACCTGGAGCGCCACCAGCAGTCGTTCCGCCACCTCTACGAGCACCTGGTCGAAGGCCGCACCGAAGAAGCGCGCACGATCCAGACCTTCTACGACGAGTACCTGGCGGTCAACGACCTGCCGGCCGAGTTCTACCTGGAGACGGTGGAGAAAGTGTTCCAGACCTACGACCTAGCGGTGGGCGCGCTGCAGTACCGGGGCCGCACCGTGAACCCGGCCGCCATCCGCCGCACCGCGCTGATGACCGTGGAAGGCGAGCGCGACGACATCTGCTCGGTCGGCCAGACCGTGGCCGCGCAGGACCTCTGCCCCAACATCCGGCCCTACCTCAAGACCCACCACATCCAGACCGGCGTGGGCCACTACGGCGTGTTCAGCGGCCGCAAGTGGAACCAGCAGATCTACCCAAGGGTGCGGGAACATATTCACGCCGCCCAAGGCTGAACCTGGCCCGCAAACACAAACGCCCCGACCAGCGGGGCGTTTTGCATGAAAAGAGCCTGATCAGGGGAAGTTCGGCTCGCTCTTGCCTTCGGACTCTTCCTCCGGCCAGTCGCGGATGTAGGCCTTGAGCATCTTGTTCTCGAAATTCTGCGCGTCCACCACGGCCTTGGCCACGTCGTAGAAGCTGATCACGCCCATGAGCATTCGGTTCTCGATCACCGGCATGTAGCGGGCGTGGCGGTCGAGCATCATGCGGCGGACCTCGTCCATCTCGGTGGCCATGGTGCAGGTCAGCGGGCCGGGGTCCATGGCGCGGTAGACGGTGGTGCCGCCCAGCTGGCCGCCGTTCTTGACCAGCGTCTTGATGACCTCGCGGAAGGTGAGCATCCCGACGACCAGTCCGTTGGACATCACGACCAGCGATCCGATGTCCTTCTCGTCCATGAGCTTGATGGCATCGGCCAGGCTGTCCTCGGGTGTGACGGTGTACAGGGCGTTGCCCTTGACGCGCAGGATGTCGCTGACCTTCATGGCACTTCTCCTCGGGATGGATGCTGTCGCCGGCTGAGCAGGCGTGGGAACGAATATAGCCCACAATCTGCGCGAACAACATACCGGGTTCGCCCGGACGCGACCTTCGGAGACACACGCATGCCCGGATATTCCGACCCCGGCTTCGACACCCTGGCGCTGCACGCCGGTGCCACCCCCGACCCGACCACCGGCGCCCGCGCCGTGCCCATCCACCTGACGACCTCGTTCGTCTTCGAGTCCAGCGACCACGCCGCCGCCCTGTTCAACCTCGAGCGTGCCGGCCACGTCTACAGCCGCATCAGCAACCCGACCAACGCGGTGTTCGAGCAGCGCATGGCGGCGCTCGAAGGCGGCATTGGCGCCATTTCGGTGGCCAGCGGCCAGGCGGCGCTGCACCTGAGCATCGCCACGCTCATGGGCGCCGGCTCGCACATCGTCGCCAGCACCGCGCTCTACGGTGGCAGCCAGAACCTGCTGCACTACACGCTGCGCCGCTTCGGCATTGAAACGACCTTCGTGAAGCCGGGCGACATCGACGGCTGGAAAGCCGCCGTGCGGCCCAACACCAAGCTGTTCTTCGGCGAAACCGTGGGCAACCCGGGCCTGGACGTGCTGGACATGCCGACCGTGGCGCAGATCGCGCACGAGGCACAGGTGCCGCTGCTGGTGGACAGCACGCTGACCACACCCTACCTCGTCAAACCTTTCGAGCACGGCGCCGATCTGGTCTACCACTCGGCCACCAAGTTCCTCAGTGGCCACGGCACCGTCATCGGTGGCGTGGTGGTCGATGCGGGCAGTTTCGACTGGGACGCCTCGGGCAAATTCCCGGAACTGACCGAGCCCTACGACGGCTTTCACGGCATGACCTTCAGCGAAGAAAGCACCGTGGGCGCCTTCCTGCTGCGCGCGCGCCGCGAAGGACTGCGCGACTTCGGCGCCTGCCTGAGCCCGCACAGCGCCTGGCTGATCCTGCAGGGGCTGGAGACGCTGTCGCTGCGGATGGATCGCCACATGGGCAACACCGAGAAGGTGGTTCAGTTCCTCGCCAGCCACCCGATGGTGGGCCGGGTCGGCCACCCGCTGCTCGAATCGCACCCCAGCCACGCGCTGGCGAACAAGCTGCTCAAGCACGGCGCCAAAGGCGCGGGCTCGGTGTTCAGCTTCGACATCAAGGGTTCGCGCGAACAGGGCAAGGCCTTCATCGAAGCGCTCAAGATCTTCAGCCACCTGGCCAACGTGGGCGACTGCCGCTCGCTGGTGATCCACCCGGCCAGCACCACGCACTTCCGCATGAGCGACCAGGCGCTGGCCGGCGCGGGCATCGGCCCCGGCACCATCCGCCTGTCCATCGGGCTGGAGGATGCGGACGACCTGATCGACGACCTCAAGCGCGCCTTGAAGGCTGCAGAGAAAGCGGGAGCCTGACCATGTACCTGCAAGTCAACGGCGCCAGTACCTATTGCTACACCGGCGGCAAGGCCTTCGACCCGGCCAAACCCACCGTCGTTTTCATCCACGGCGTGCTCAACGACCACAGCGTCTGGATCCTGCAGAGCCGCTACCTCGCGAACCACGGCTTCAACGTGCTGGCTGTCGATCTGCCCGGCCACTGCCGCAGCGCCGGCGAAGCGCCCTCCACGGTCGAAGAAGCGGCCGACTTCATCGGCGCCCTGCTCGATACCGCCGGCGTGCAGAAAGCCGCGCTGGTCGGCCACAGCTGGGGTTCGCTGATCGCCATGGAAGCGGCGGCGCGCCTGAAAGATCGCGTGACGCACACGGTGCTGGTGGGCACCGCTTTCCTGATGAAGGTGTCGCCCGCGCTGATCGAAGCCTCGCTCAACGAACCCGAGAAGGCGCTGACCATGGTCAACGTGTTCTCGCGCTCGACGCTGGCCGCGCCGCCCTCGGCGCTGGGCCCGGGCACCTGGGTCTACGGCGCCGGCATGGCGCTGGGCCGGCGCGTGCTGCGCAGCAACCCCAAGGTCAACGTGTTCCACCGCGGCTTTGTGGCCTGCGACCGCTACGCGGGCGGTGAAGCGGCCATGGCCGCCCTCACCTGCCCGGTGCTGTTCCTGCTCGGTGGCGTGGACCAGATGACCCAGCCCAAGGCCGCACAGGGGCTGTTCAAGGCCGCACAGGCAGCGGGCAAGACGGTGCAGGTGGTGACCCTGCCGGTCGGCCACCACCAGATGACCGAAACCCCCGACCTGACCCTGTTCGCCATCCGCGACTTCCTCACACGCTGACGCCGAAAGGGCGCAGACGCAACGCAAACGCACCCGACGGACAGGCTTCGTCCACACCGCAGCGGGAACCGTGACATTTGTCAACCACGGGAAGGCCTGCAATACTGAAGAATGTGTAGCGAAAAGTAAATATCGAAATGCACCTGATTGGCGACAAAAGTGATGAACGCTTGCGCATCCTTGGGAACGCTGATCACGCGATTTCTTGCGGTGCTGGCGCTCGTGGGCTCGGTGGCGACATCAGTCCATGCCCGCGGGGTCCCGGATGTCGTGCAACTGACCGTCGTGCCTGGCAGGGACGCACAGTTCACGGCACTGACAGGCGAATCGGGACTGCCTTCGGGCAATGTGTACGGCATCGCGCAGGACACCCAGGGCTTCCTGTGGTTTGCCACCGGTGACGGCCTGAGCCGCTACGACGGCTATTCCCTGCGGACCTTCCGCTTCGACCGGGACAACCCCAACAGCCTTGCACACAACACCGTCCACGCGATACACGCCGGGGGAGACGGGGTGTTGTGGCTGGGCACCACCGGTGGCGGGGTCGACCGGTTCGACCCCGCCACCGAGACCTTCACGCACTATCGCCACGACCCTTCCAGCCCCACCAGCCTGAGCAGCAACAGCATCTCCAGAAAGGGCCTGCTGGAGGACCCGCAGGGGGTGCTCTGGGTGGCCACCAACGACAGCGGCCTCAACCGGATCGATCTGCGCACAGGTGCCGTGACCTACTTCCGCCACGACCCGCAGAACGCCAACAGCCTGGGCAGCAACAACCTCGAAAGCGTCTACCAGGATTCGGAACAGATGCTCTGGATCGGCACGGCGGACGCAGGACTGAACCGGCTGGACCCGGCCACGGGCCGGATCACCCGGTACACCGCTCAACCCGAAGACCCGCACTCGCTGCCCAACCCGCGCGTGCACGCGGTCCACGAAGACCGGGCCGGAAGGTTCTGGGTGTTGACCAGCGGGGGCCTGGCCTCGCTGGATCGCCAGACCGGTCGTGTCACACGACATCCCATCGCGAACGGTCTGCGGGACGCGGCCAGTCTCAACGCGATCAAGGACCTCCATGAGGATGCACACGGCGTCCTCTGGCTGGGCACGGAAGGCGCGGGGGTCTTGAAACTGGACCTGGCCCTGGGTCAGGTCATCCAGTACAGGAACGACCCCAGCAACCCGCACAGCCTGCGCAACAACTTCATCAGCTCGTTCTGGCAAGACCCGTCCGGAACGCTGTGGATGGCCACCCTGGGCGGCGGCGCGAACAAGCTATCCACACGGCCGCCCAAGTTCGCCCGCTACCGGCACGGGCCAGACGCCAACAGTGTGGCAGACAACTTCATCCTCTCTGTCTTCGAAGACCGCAACGGCATCGTGTGGATCGGCAACGACCGGACCCTCAACCGATGGGATCGAGGGGCCAACACGTGGCGAACCTATCGCAACGACCCGAACGATCCGGCCAGCATCTCCAACGGGTCGGTGACGGCCACGCAGGAAGACCCGGATGGCACGCTCTGGTTCGGCACCTACAACGGCGGGCTGAACCGCTTCGATCCCGCCACCCAGCGGTTCAAGGCCTACAGGGCGTCCGCGGACAACCCCCAGGCCCTCAGCGACGACATCATCCGTGCGCTCTACCGCGACACCAGCGGCGTCCTCTGGGCGGGCGGATGGAACAACGGGCTGAACCGCTTTGACCGTGCGACGGAAACGTTCCGGCAGTACCGGCACGAGCCGGGCAACCCGGGCAGCCTCGGCGGCGGTTCGGTCACCGACATCTACGAGGACCGCGCACGCACCTTGTGGGTGGGCACGGAAGGTGGCGGTCTCAACCGTTTCGATGCGGCCACGGAGACCTTCACCCGGTACCGGAGCAATCCGAAGGACCTGTCCAGCCTGCCCGACGACGCCGTGCGGGTGCTGCACGAAGACCAGGCGGGCCGGTTCTGGGTGGGCACCACCGGCGGCCTGTGTGCCTTCGACCGCGCCCGTGGCATCTGCACAAGCGTCTACACGCAGAAGGAGGGACTTCCGAACAACACCATCGAAGGCCTCCTGGAGGACGGGCAGGGCCACCTCTGGATCAGCACCAACAACGGTCTCGCCCGCTTCAACCCCGAGACGAAGACGTTCCGGAACTACGACGTGCTCGATGGCCTGCAGAGCAACGAGTTCAACGTCTTCACCGCCTTCCACAAGAGCGCCCGCACCGGGGAGATGTACTTCGGCGGCATCAACGGCTTCAACGTCTTCGACCCCGCCCGCATGGAGGACAACCCGTTCGTGCCGCCGGTGCTGCTCACCGATTTCCGGCTGTTCGGCAAGTCTGTGCCGGTCGGTGGCGAGCCGGCGGTGCTGGAGAAGAACATCAACCGGGTGTCCTCGCTGACCCTGCCCCATTTCCAGAACAGCCTCTCGTTCGAGTTCGCCGCGCTGAGCTACGTCGCGCCGCCCAAGAACCGGTACCGTTACCGGCTGCTCGGCTTCGAATCCAGCTGGCGCGAGGTCAACAGCAATGAGCGTCTGGCCGTCTACACCAGCCTGCCGCCGGGCAACTACCTGTTCCAGTCGCAGGGATCGAACGAGGACGGCGTGTGGAACACCCTGGGCACCAACCTCACCGTTGTCATCACCCCGCCCTGGTGGAACACCTGGTGGTTCATGGGTCTGGTGGTGGTGTTTCTCGCGGGCCTGGTGTACGGCGTTGACCGGCTTCGCATGCGCCGCATCCGGCGCTACAACCAGCAACTGGAGCGGCAGGTGTGCGAACGGACCGCAGAACTGGCCGCCAAGAACAAGGAGCTGGAGGCCTTCTCCTCGTCGGTCTCGCACGACCTGCGGGCGCCGCTGCGCCACATCGACGGCTACCTCACGCTGCTGCGCGACAGCGCCGGCCCCACGCTCGGTGAGGAAGACCACCGGTACGTCGACATGATTGCCCGAGCGACCCGCCGCATGGGCACGCTGATCGACGATCTGCTCTCGTTCTCGCGGGCGGGAAGCGCGCAGATGAGTCGCTCTGCGGTCGACCTGGAGGCGCTGGTGAACGACGTGCTTGCGGAGATGGCGCTGGAAACACACGGCCGGGACATCCACTGGGAGATTGCCAAGTTGCCGGTGGTCGAGGGTGACCAGGCGATGCTGCGCGTGGTCCTGGTGAACCTGGTCTCGAACGCCCTGAAGTACACCCGCAAGCGCGAGCGGACGGAGATCACCATCGGCTGTCAGCCCGAGCGGTCCGGTGAAGTGGTGATCTTTGTGCGCGACAACGGCGCGGGCTTCGACATGAAGTACAGCGACAAGCTGTTCGGTGTCTTCCAGCGCCTGCATCGCGTCGAGGACTTCGAAGGCACGGGCGTCGGCCTGGCCACCGTGTTCAGGATCGTGGCCCGGCACGGCGGCCGGGCGTGGGCCGAAGGCGCCATCGACTTCGGCGCCACCTTCTACTTTTCCTTGCCTACGAAGAGCGCCTGACCAGGGCCGGCCCCAGCGCGCCGAGCCTGCGGCCTGCCGACGCCAGGGCGTCCCGCAGCGCCGCCAGGATGCGCGGGCGCGGTGTCGCCGGCACCAGGGACACCAGCAGGTATTCGCTGTAGGCCTCTGGCGCGCCGTCCTGCGGCCTGGGCTCGGCATCGGCGCCGATCACCACCCAGTCCTGCAGCAGATCGACCACCGCGCCCGGGCCCAGGAACAGGTCCTGCGCCATGTTCGGCTGCGTCAGCCAGAGCCGGCCGCTGACCACGCGCAGGCGCATGCCGGCGCTGGCGTGGATCACGCGGGTCTGCAGCGGGAACAGGCGGGTGGCGGAGGGCTGGCTGGTGGACATGTCGGACCTTTCGTGAATGAGGCCCCACTGTCCGGTGTTCCGTCCCATCGCAACAGACACAGGTCGGCAGCAGCATGCCCGCTCAGCACCACACAGATCCGCATCTGTGTGGTCGGCTTGGCACCCAACTGTGCTGGTCGGCGGCAGACCACCGGCGGCGCCGGCCCGCCGGCGCTCGGTTAGCATGGACCGTCCATGCCCGAGCCCTCCCAGCCCCCCGCGCTGCGCCCGGTTCCACCGGTGTCGCCCCCCGACACGCCGCTGTACCAGCAGATCGCGCAGGCCCTGGCACAGCTCATTCATGGGGGCACCCTCAAGGCTGGCCAGCGCCTGCCCTCGGTGCGCGAGACCTCAGTGACACACGGCGTGTCGATCTCCACCGCGCTGCAGGCCTACCGCCAGCTCGAAGAACAGGGTCTGGCGCAGGCGCGCCCCAAGGCCGGCTACTTCGTGCGGCGCCCACAGCGCATCGCCCAGCCCGGCCTGAGCGCGCCGCCGCAGCGCAGCTTTCTGGTCGAGCGGCAGACCCGTTCCGAGGGCTTCGCCATGCTGCACCAGCCGGGCGACCGCGCCAGCTTCGGCGGCTTCGCGCCCGAACAGAGCACGCTGTTCGACGAAGAGCGCCTGCGCGTCGCCATCGGCCGCGCCTCGCGCGTGCACCGCCACAGCCTGACCGAATACAACAAGGCCGACGCCGGCCGCCCCGCCCTGCGCCAGGCCGTCGCGCGGCGCGCGCTGCACCTGGGCTGCGCGCTGGACGCGGCGCACATCGTCATCACCGCCAGCTGCACCCAGGCCGTCAGCCTTTGCCTGCGCGCCGTGACCCAGCCCGGCGACGTGGTGGCGCTGGAGTCGCCCACCTTCTTCGGCTACCTCGACCTGATCGAGTCGCTGGGCCTGCGCGTGCTGGAGATCCCCACGCACCCCGCCACCGGCCTGTCCCTGCCCGCGCTCGAACTCGCGCTGGACACGCAGCCGGTCAAGGCCGTGCTGGCCGCGCCCACGCTGTCCAACCCGCTGGGTTCGGTGATGCCGATCAGCGCCAAACAGAAGCTGGTGAAGCTGCTGGCGCAGCGGCGGGTGCCGCTGATCGAGGATGTGGTGTTCAACGACCTGCTGGCCGGCGACGAGCGCCGCAAAGCCGCCAAGTCCTTCGACACCGACGGCAACGTCATGGTCTGCGGTTCGTTTGCCAAGACGCTCACACCCGGCATCCGCCTGGGCTGGGTCGAGGCAGGCCGCTGGCGCGACAGCGTGGCCTCGCACAAGCGGCTGCAGGGTGCGGCCACGCCGGTGGTGCTGGAGGAAGCCCTGGCCGACCTGCTGAGCCAGGGCAGCTACGAGGCCCACCTGCGGCGCCTGACCACCTACATGAACCAGCGCCGCAACGAGGCGCGCCGCCTGATCGCGCACCACTTCCCGCCGGGCACCAAGGTGAGCAACCCGCCGTCGGGCGACACGCTCTGGCTGGAGCTGGCGCCCGACCTGTCGGCCATGGAACTGTTCCAGCGCTGCGCCGCCGAAGGCATCACCTTCGGCCCCGGCGGGTTCTTCACCGCCACCGACCGCTACCGGAACTGCCTGCGCCTGAACTTCTCCGGTCCCTGGACCACGCTGGAGATGCAGGCGGTGGCGCGCATCGGCGAGATCGCGCGGCAGATGCTGCAGGAAAACCCCGAGAAGAAGCGCGCCTGAGCGCGGCGCGGCGGCGCCAGAATGGCCGCACCATGATCCAGCCGCAACAGATCACCCCGCCCATGAGCGCCGAGCGCGCGCGCGAGATCACCGCAACGTTCGACCTGCGCGCCCTGCCCGCCGACTTCCTGGCCAATCCGTTCCCGGTCTACGCCCTGCTGCGCGAACACGAGCCGGTGCGGCGCATGCCCGATGATTCGCTCTTCCTCACGCGCCACGCCGATTTGATGGCGGTGTACCGCGACGCCGCGGTGTTCAGCTCCGACAAGCACGTCGAGTTCGCGCCCAAGTACGGCGTGGACTCGCCGCTGTACGAGCACCACACCACCAGCCTGGTGTTCAACGACCCACCGCTGCACACGCGGGTGCGCAAGCTGATCATGGGCGCCCTTACCCGCCGCGCGATTGCCGACATGGAACCGGGCCTGGTGACCCTGGTCGACCAGCTGCTCGACCGCATCGAGGCGCAGGGTGGCGGTGATCTGGTCGAGGACTTCGCCTCCGCGATCCCGGTCGAGATCATCGGCAACCTGCTGGGCGTTCCGCACGCCGACCGCGGCCCGCTGCGCGACTGGTCGCTGGCCATCCTCGGCGCGCTTGAACCCGTGCCCACGCCCGAACAGCACGCGGCCGGCAACCGCAGCGTGACCGAAATGCTGGCCTACCTGCGCACGCTGGTGGCCGAGCGGCGCCAGACCCCGGGTGACCCGGAGCGCGACGTGCTCACGCGCCTGATCCAGGGCGAGGCCAGTGGCGAGAAGCTCAGCGAGGTCGAGCTGCTGCAGAACTGCATCTTCCTGCTCAACGCCGGCCACGAAACCACCACCAACCTGATCGGCAACGGCCTGATCCTGATGCAGGAGTTCCCGGCCCAGCGCGAACAGCTGCTGGCCGACCTGCTCGCGACGGGCACCAACGAGGCGGCCCGGGAACAGGTGCTGACGCTGGCGGTGGACGAATGCCTGCGCTTCGAGTCGTCCAACCAGCTGGGCAACCGGCGTGCGCTGACGGCGGCCACGGTGGGCGGCGAGGTGCTGGACGCCGGCGCACTGGTCACCCTGTGCATCGGCGCCGCCAACCGCGACCCCGCGGTGTACGAGCACCCCGAAACCCTGAACCTGCGCCGCGAGGGCAACAAACACCTGGCGTTCGGCTTCGGCATCCACCAGTGCGCGGGCCTGAGCCTGGCGCGGCTCGAAGGCCGCATCGCCATCGGGCGCTTCCTGGACCGCTTTCCACGCTTTGAACTCAGCGCGCCACCGGTGCGCGGTGGGCGGGCGCGGTTCCGGGGGTTCCTGTCGGCGCTTTTCAGCGCAGGTTGATCAAGGCACCGACGGCGCCGCCAGCGCCTGCGCCACCGTCATGTTCCGCAGCCCGCTGACCGCCCAGAAGGCCTCGGTGCTGGGCGAATCGGGCAGCAGCAGGCGCTGGGCCAGCGGGGCCACCGGCAGATTGGCCGGGTCCTGCAGCAGCACGTAACGTTCGTCCTCTTCATCCAGCCGGCCCAGCCAGTCGAGCGCCACCAGCGCGCCGATCGGCTCCTCCAGGTGCAGCGGATCGACCTGCAGCGCCTGGGCCAGCGCGTCGAGGCTCAAGCCACGCGCTGGCGCCTCGCGCACCAGCTGCAGCTGCACCAGCGTCTCCAGCGCCAGCTGGAAGCGCCAGCCCGGGTAGTTGCCGCGCCGGGCGATGCCCGAAAGCAGGCTGGGCAGGTAGGCCGCGACCACCGCGCCCAGCAGCACGATCACCCAGGCCACGTAGAACCAGACCAGCAGGATGGGCACGGTGGCGAAGGTGCCGTAGACCACCGAGTAGGTCGGCACCTGGCCCAGGTACCAGGCCAGCACGCCCTTGGCGAGCTCCAGCGCACCCGCGGTGAACAGGCCACCCACCAGCGCGTGCGACCAGCGCACCTTGGTGTTGGGAACGAAGCGGTAGAGCGCGGCCATGCCGCCGGTCATCAGCACAAACTGCAGCGAGTCGAGCAGCACGCGCACACTGCCCGAGCGAGTCACGCCGGTGCTGGTGACGGCGTAGGAGGTGGCGGTCAGGCTGGCGGCCAGCAGCAGCGGGCCCAGGGTGAGCACGGCCCAGTAGACCAGCACACGCTGTGTCAGCGGCCGCGAGGTGCGCACGCGCCAGATGTCGTTGAGCTTGCGGTCGATGGTGAGGATCAGCGCCAGCGCAGTGCCCAGCAGGATCAGCGCCCCCACCCAGCCGATCTGCCCGGCCTTGGCCGCGAACTGGTTGAGGTAGCTCAGCACCTGCTTGGCGATGTTGTCGGGCACCAGGCTCTCGACCAGCCAGCGCTGCAGCGTGATCTGCAACCGGCCGAACATGGGGAAGGCGCTGAAGATGGCCAGCGCCACCGTGAACAGCGGCACCAGCGAGATGGTGGTGGTGAAGGTGAGGCTGGACGCGGTCACGCCCAGCCGGTCTTCGCGGAAGCGCTCGCGCAGGGTCAGCGCGGTGGTGCGCCAGGGGAAACGCAGCAGGTTCTGCCACAGCTCGGCGAGCAGGGTCTGGGCGTCGGCAAGGCGCTCGGAAACAGTCATCCCGGTATCATGCCACCCGCCATGACAGACCCGCACTCCCTCTCTTCCCCCGCGACCGCCATGGCCCCGGTTCCCGCGGGCGTGGCCCGCTCCCGCCAGCTCGCAGTCGGCAGCCTGGTGGCGCTGATCGCGCTGTGCCTGGCCTGGGAACTCTGGCTGGCACCGCTGCGGCCCGGCGGCTCCTGGCTGGTGCTCAAGGTGCTGCCGCTGACCTTGCCGCTGGCGGGTCTGCTCAAGAACCGCATGTACACCTACCGCTGGCTCAGCCTGCTGGTCTGGCTGTACGCGGCCGAAGGCGCAGTGCGTCTGACCAGCGACCAGAACCCCCTCTCGGCCCTGCTTGCCGGCATCGAGCTGCTGCTGTGTGTGGTGCTCTTCGTGGCCTGCACCTGGCACATCCGCACCCGGCTGCGCGCCGCGGGCAAGGAGGCCATCGCGGCCGACGCCGCCCGCCGGGCCGCCGAGGCCGGCTTTGCCGCCGACCCGGTTCCGCCGTCGAGGAAGCCATGAACGAACTGATCACCACCCTGCGCAGCATCGTCGGCCACGCCCAGGTGCTGACACACGACGACCCGGGCACCGACCTCTCGGCCTGGGAACAGGACTGGCGCAAGCGCTCGCACGGCCGCGCCCTCGCGGTGGTGCGCCCCGGCCACACGGCCGAGGTGGCGGCGGTGGTGAAGGCCTGCGCCGCGGCGGGCGCGAGCATCGTGCCCCAGGGCGGCAACACCGGCCTGGTGGTCGGCTCGGTGCCCGATGGCAGCGGCACCCAGGTGGTGCTCAGCCTGAACCGTATGAACGCCGTGCGCGCCATCGACGGCGACAACCTCACGATGACGGTCGAGGCCGGCTGCGTGCTGCAGGTGCTGCAGGACACCGCCGAGAAGGCCGGCTACCTGTTCCCGCTCTCGCTGGCGGCCGAGGGCAGCTGCACCATCGGCGGCAACCTGGCCACCAACGCCGGCGGCACCCAGGTGGTGCGCTACGGCAATGCGCGCGAGCTGTGCCTGGGCCTGGAGGTGGTGACGGCGCAGGGCGAGGTCTGGAATGGTCTCTCGGGCCTGCGCAAGGACAACACCGGCTACGACCTGCGCGACCTCTTTGTCGGCAGCGAAGGCACGCTGGGCGTGATCACCGCCGCCACCATGAAGCTCTACCCGCTGCCGGCCGCGCAGCTCACCGCCTGGGCCGCCGTTCCCTCGCTGGAGGCGGCGGTGCAGCTGCTGGGCCTGGCGCACCGGCACCTGGGCGCGGGTCTGACCGGCTTCGAAGTCATGGGCCAGTTCGCCCTTTCACTGGTGGCGAAACACTTTGCGCAGCAGCGCGTGCCGCTGTGGGCCGATCACCCCTACTGCGTTCTGCTGGAAAACAGCGACAGCGAGTCCGAAGACCACGCGCGCGGCCAGTTCGAGCGGCTGCTGGAGACCGCCTTTGAGAACGGCGTGGTCAGCGACGCGGTGGTGGCGGAGAGCCTGTCGCAGGCCCACGCCCTGTGGCACATCCGCGAAAGCATTCCGCTGGCACAGGCCGAAGAGGGCCTGAACATCAAGCACGACATCAGCATCCCGGTGTCGAAGATTCCCACCTTCTGCGCCGAGACCGACGCGCTGCTGCAGCGCGAGATACCCGGCGTGCGCCTGGTGAACTTCGGCCACCTTGGCGACGGCAACCTGCACTACAACGTGCAGGCGCCCGAGGGCGGCGACCCGGCCACCTTCCTGCGCGAGAAGGAGGAGCGGGTCAACCACCTGGTGTTCGACCAGGTCGCGCGCTTCGAGGGCTCGATCAGCGCCGAACACGGCGTCGGCAGCCTCAAGGTCGACAAGCTGCCGGACTACAAGGACCCTGTGGCGCTGGCGCTGATGCGCTTGATCAAACAGGCGCTGGACCCGCAGAACATCCTCAACCCCGGCCGGGTGCTGCGCTGATCGGTCGGCACCTGCACGCCAGTCCAGGCGGGGTCAGCCCGCGGGCTGCGCCTTGAGTCGTTCTTCGTTGAGGCGGTCGGCACGCTGTGCCGCCGGGCGCCCGCCCAACCGTTTCACATAGTCGGCAAACACGGGGCGCTTCTCAATGGTTCCGAACATCAGGCCCCAGGTCAGGCTCGACCCCAGGTAGACGTCGGCCGCGGTGAAACGCTCACCGCAGATGAACGGCCCGGGCCGCAGGGCGGTCTCCAGCGCGTCCAGCGTGTCGCCATAGCTTCCAAAGCCCGCCATGCGCTCACGCCCGGGCGGCACCTGCCAGCCCATCGCCCTGGCCGTCATCGCCTGTTCCAGCGGCCCCGCAGCGAAAAACAGCCAGCGCAGCCAGGTGCCGCGCATCGGGTCGCCCGGCGGGGGCGCCAGACCGGACTCTGGAAAGGCATCGGCCAGGTAAGTGCAGATTGCGGCGGCTTCGGTCACCACCACATCACCGTGCCGCAGGGCGGGCACCTTGCCCATCGGGTTGACCGCACGGTACTCGGCAGACTTCATATCGGGCCCGTAGTCGAGCCAGACCGTGCGGTAGGGCTGCCCCACCTCTTCCATCATCCAGTGTGCGATGCGGCCCCGGGACTGGGGGTTGGTGTAGAAGACCAGCTCGCTCATGGCATTCCTCATGTGGTCGGTGGTGGCGAAGGGCGATCCTAGCCGCTGCCCTCTGGGGCCACAACCGTGCAGGCAAAATGGGGGGATGACCGCCCCGACCACCCGCCCCGTCCGCTCCCAGTACGAAGATTTCATGCGCCATGTCTATGAGCATGGCGTGCAGAAAGGCGACCGCACCGGCACCGGCACGCGCAGCGTGTTCGGCCACCAGATGCGCTTCGACCTGAACGAGGGCTTTCCGCTGGTGACGACCAAGAAGGTCTTCCTCAAGGCCATCATCATCGAGCTGCTGTGGTTCCTGCGCGGCGATTCCAACGTGAAGTGGCTGCAGGAGCGCGGCTGCACCATCTGGGACGAATGGGCGCGCGAAGACGGCGAACTCGGCCCGGTCTACGGCGTGCAGTGGCGCAACTGGCCCAAGCCCAATCCCGACGGTTCTCGCGGGCACATCGACCAGATCAGCGAAGTCGTCAAACATCTTAAGACCAACCCCGACAGCCGCCGCATCATCGTCAGCGCCTGGAACGTGGCCGACCTGGACCAGATGGCGCTCATGCCCTGCCACGCCTTCTTCCAGTTCTACGTGGCCCCGGCCACCGAACCGGGTGGCCGCGGCAAGCTCAGCTGCCAGCTGTACCAGCGCAGCGCCGACATCTTCCTGGGCGTGCCGTTCAACATCGCCAGCTACGCGCTGCTGACCCACATGCTGGCGCAGCAATGCGACCTGGACGTGGGTGACTTCATCTGGACCGGCGGCGACTGCCACATCTACAGCAACCACCACGAACAGGTGGAGCTGCAGCTCAGCCGCCAGCCCTTCGCCTACCCGACGCTGAACATCAGGCGCAAGCCGGCCTCGATCTTCGACTACGAATACGAGGACTTCGAGGTGGTCGGCTACGAGTGCCACCCGGCCATCAAGGCGCCCGTCGCAGTCTGACCATCTTTCTGTGATCTCGCGCCGCCAGCTCTGGGCGCTGCTGGCCCTCACGCTCATGTGGGGGGTCAACTGGCCCATGATGAAGCTCTCGCTGCAGCAGCTCTCGCCGCTGTACTTCCGCGCCAGCACCATGCTGCTGGGCGCGGCCTGGCTGTTCGCCTACGTGGCGTCCAAAGGGGAGCGCATGCGGCCCGCCGGCAAGGAATGGCTGACCATCGCCTGGCTGGGGTTGCCGAACGTGCTGGGCTGGCACACGCTCTCCATCTTCGGTGTGCAGGAACTGGCTTCGGGCCGCGCCGCCATCCTGGGCTTCACCATGCCCATCTTCACCGTGCTGATCGGTGCCGCCTTCTTCGGCGAGCGCATCACGCCGCGCGTGCGGCTGGCGGTGGTGTGCGTGAGCCTGGCCATCGGCCTGCTGCTGTGGCACGAGCTGCAGCGCCTCTCGGGCCGGCCCGCGGGTGTGGCCTGGATGCTGGGCGCCGCGGCCTGCTGGGCGCTGGGCACTTTGATGTTTCGCCGCGCCCACCTCACGCTCTCGCCGCTGGTGGTCACGGTCTGGATGCTGCTGCTGGGCAGCGGCGTGGTCTGGGCCCTGGCGCTGTCGCTGGAACCGCTGCCACAGCCCGCCAGCTTCACGCCGATGATGTGGATCAGTCTCGCTTACGGCGTGCTGATCAACTACGGCTTCGCGCAGCTGATCTGGTTCGGCATGGCGCGCGACCTGCCGCCGGCCACCAGCGCCATGAGCGTGATGGCGATCCCGCTGGTGGGCACGCTCAGCGCCACCTTCATCACCGGCGAGGTGCCGCACTGGCAGGACTGGCTGGCGATGGTGTTCGTGATGGTGGCGATCGCCAGCGTGCTGCTGCCCGCCGGCATGCTCAAGCGGCGGGCGGGCGCGGCACAATCGCCTGATGCCTGAGACCACCGCCCCCGCTTCGCTCCACCTCATCTATGCCCGCGCCGCCAACGGCGTGATCGGCAAGGACAACCGGCTGCCCTGGCATCTGCCCGAGGACCTGGCGCACTTCAAGCGCACCACCCTGGGCTGCCCGGTCATCATGGGCCGCAAGACCTGGGACTCGCTGCCGCCGAAGTTCCGCCCCCTGCCCGGCCGGCTGAACATCGTGGTGACGCGGGACACGGATTTCGTCGCCGAGGGCGCGAGCGTGGCGCACTCACTGGAAGCCGCGCACGGGCTCTGCCCTGCCGGCGGCACCGCCTGGGTGATCGGTGGCGCGCAGATCTATGCGCAGGCCCTGCCGCTGGCCACCGAGGTGGTGGTGACCGAGATCGCGCGGGACTTCGAAGGCGATGCCTTCGCGCCCGTGCTGGGTGGCGAGTGGCGCGAGGTCGCGCGGGACGAGCAGGTCAGCGCCAGCGGCCTGCCCTTGGCCTTCGTCACCTACCGGCGCGCGAACGCCTGAGCGTCCGCCGCCCGTCGGACGTCACTTCGACTTGATCTTTTCCATCAGCTCGCGCGCCTCGGCGCGGCGGCCTTCGTCGGCGATCTGGCGGCCGGCGCGGGGCGCGGCCTGCATCACCTTCTCCAGGTGGGCCACGGCCTTCTGCGGTTCGCCGGTCTCCACCAGGTAGTCGGCGAAGAAGTAGTTGGCGTCGATGCCCTTGGGGTTGATCGTCAGCGCCTTCTGCAGCAGGTCTCGGGCCTTGTCCTTGTCGCCGAAGGCGATGGGCCAGCCGGGCACCTTGTAGTACAGCACGCCCAGGCTGTTGTAGGCCGAACCGTCGAGCGTGTTGCCGTCGATCTGGATCGCCTGCTCATACAGCACCTTGGCCTGCTTGACCAGGCCGAGCGCGCCCAGGCCGCCCTTGGCGCCGCCCCAGGAGCTGAGGATGATGCCTTCCCAGACCAGGGGTTCGGGGCGGCCCGCAAAGCTCTCGCTGATCTTGTGGGCGCGCGCGGCCAGGGCCTCGAACTTCTTCTCCTTTTCGGCCGCAGGCGTCTTGTAGTTGATGACCTCCCAGGCCTGCTGCAGTTCGGTCACGGACTCTTCGACCGTGGCGGCCTGGGCCGCCGGCAGCAGGGACAGGCCGGCGAGCGCCAGCAGGGCAGAGGTCAGGTGGCGGCGCGAGAACGTGGTGAGGGTGTGGTTCGAAGAAAGGGACATGGCAATACCTCCGGAAGGGAACATCGGTGATTCAGGAACTCAGGACGGGCCGGACATCGCCGGTCGCCTGCAGGTGTCGGCTGTGGCGCTTGAAGCTGCCGTCCAGCAGCGCAGGCGCCAGGCCGTTGAGGCGCGCAGCGAACTTCTCGGGAAAGCCGACAAAGCGCTCCCCCGCCCCGCTCTCCAGCAGGGCCACCAGCTCGGCGGCCACCTGTTCGGGGCGGTCGCTGGCGGTGCCAGTGGCGCGGTTGTAGGCCTCCACGGCCTCGCTGTTGAAGGCGGTTTTCGTGGCGCGCGGGCCCAGGTACTGAGCCGTCACGGGCGTCTCGGCCAGCTCGCGGCGCAGCGCCTGCGCAAAGCCGCGCAGACCGAACTTGCTCGCGCTGTAGACGCTGTAGCCAGGCAGGCCAATGGCCCCCAGCGCCGAGCCGACGCACATCACCTGTGATGCCGGCTGGGCCAGCAGGTGCGGCAGCAGGCAGCGCGTGAGCAACATGGGCGCCAGCAGGTTGGTCTGCAGCGCCGCCGTGATCTGCTCGGGGGTTTGGTCCTGCAGCCGTCCGAACGAGGGCAGCCCGGCGTTGTGCACCAGCACGTTGCAGCCCCAGACCGCCGCCTGCGCGGACAGGCTGTCCAGATCTTTCGGCTGCGTCAGGTCCGCCACCCGGCAGGCCACCCGCGCGGGATTGGCGCCGGTGCTGCGTCCGAGCTGGCTCGCCAGCTCTTCCAGGCGGGACGCCGAGCGCCCCACCAGCATCACCGCCGCGCCGGACTTGAGCAGCGCCTCGGCACTGGCGGCACCGATGCCACCGGCCGCGCCGGTGATCACCACACGCGCGTTCGCGGCCTTCATGCGGCCACCGCCTCGCGCGCGGGCTGTGCCGACGCCAATTGCGGCAGCGGCAGGCCGCGGAACACGTCGCCGTAGAGCCGGAAGAACGCCTTCGCGCTGTGCACGATGTCGGCCTGGTCCTGCGGGTCGCTGATCTGGTCCATCAGCAGCTGGAAGTGGGCCGTGTGCTCCTGGTCCAGCGTACCGTGCGAGCGCAGGTAGCTGAAGGCCGAGTCCGGCAGGTTCAGCGGCTTCTGGATGTTGTCGGCCGCCAGCAGGGCCAGCGAGACGCTGGTGCCTTCGAGCACGTGCACCATGCCGAAGAAGCCCAGCGGGTTGCCGCGCTGGATGGTGTCGTAGGCGTAGGCCACCATGACTTCGGCGGCGTGGCCGGGACGGCCGTGGCGCACCGCCTCGGCGTCGCCGCCGCAGGCGCGGATGTCGTCCAGGATCCACTCCTCGTGGCCCTTCTCCTCTTCCACATATTCGTCCAGTGCGGGCTTCAGCCATGCGTGGTGCGCGGGCAGCGCGGCCTGGCAGGCCTGCAGCAGCGGCACGGTGTGCTTGACGTGGTGGTAGGCCTCGGTGAGGAAGGCGATGTAGCTGGGCAGCGAGACTTCGCCGCGCAGGCAGCCCTGGATGATGGGCGCGGAGAGCAGACCCATGCGGGCCTGTTCGGTCTGTTGCAGCAGTTGGGCGTGAAAGGACATGAGGACTCCAGAGAAACGCTCAGGCGGTCACCGCGTCGTGGGCGGTGAGACCGAGCAAAGAGGCATGAAGGGTCAGGATGGCGTCGCGGCGTGGCCGGCCGTTGGCGGTGGCCATGCCGCTGCCGGCGGTGAACGGCGCCTGCGCCCGCACCCAGCGGGCCACGCGGGCGTAGTCGGGCAGCGAGGCGTTGGCGGCGTCGACCTCGGCCTGGATCGCCGAATCGGGCAGCGCATCGTTCACCGGCCAGACCACGGCACTGAGGGCCGGCTCGCCGTCGCCCAGCACCACCGCCTGCGCAATGGTGCGGCCGCTGCGCAGCGCGGTCTCGACCCACTCGGGCGAGACATTGCGGCCGAAGGAGGTGATCAGCACGTGTTTGATGCGCCCACGCACGTGCACGAAGCCGTCGGCATCGATCTCGCCCAGGTCGCCGGTGGGCCACCAGTCGCCTTGCAGCGGTGGCTGGCCCAGGTAACCGAGCATCAGGCCGCCGGCCACCTCGATCTCGCCCCGGTCGCTGATGCGCACCCGGGCATGGGGCAGCGCGCGTCCGGCGCTGCCGGGCCGGTCGGCGCCCGGCAGGTTGAGCGTCTGCACCGAAGAACCTTCGGACAGGCCGTAGCCCTCGTGCGCCGGAATGCCCAGCTGGCGCGCGGCGTGCAGCAGCGGCGCGCCCACAGCGGCCCCACCGACAGCGACCATGCGCAAGCCCTGCGGTGCCCGGCGGCCCTGCCCGGCCAGCCAGCCGGCCCACGCGCGCAGCATCTGCGGCAGCAGGATCAGGCTGTGCGGCTGATAGCGCTCCACCGCCGCGTTGAACACGGCGGGATCAAAAGACGACGAACCACTCAGCCCCAGTTCGGCCAGCGGCGGCACCAGGCACTCGGCACCACGTGCCAGCGGTGCCATCACACCGGCCACGTTCTCCAGCAGCACCGCCAGCGGCAGCGCACACAGGTGGCGGCGGATGTCCAGCGGCTCCAGTGCCTGCACCAGCGCGTCGCGCACCCGGTGCAGGCCCGCGGCACCGAGGCACACGCCCTTGGGCATGCCGGTGGTGCCGGAGGTGAAGGTCAGCTTGGCCGTGCCGGGCGGCATAGGCAGGCCCTGCGCCAGCAGGCGCACCGCGCACACCGGTTCGCCGGCCACGACCCAGTGCTTGCTCTGGGCCTGCGGCCAGCGCGCGGCCAGGGGTTCGATGGTGAGCAGCGTGTCGACGCCCGCCGCCTGCAGCGCGTGCGCGGTCTGCTCGGGCGTGAAAAACAGCGGCAGCGGCACGTGCACCACGCCCGCGTCCTCAGCGGCCAGGTCGGCCACCACCCAGGGCATGCCGTTGTCCAGCAGCGTGGCCAGCACCCGGGTGCCGGCGTGCTTCAGCCGCGCGGCCAGGGCCGCCACTTCGGTGCTCAGCTCGTCGCGGGTCAGGCCGGCTCGGCCGTTGCCCAGCGCGATCAAGGTGTCGCGCGCCGTCATGCGTCCAGCCCCCTGGCCTGGCGGCGCTGCAGCCAGCGCAGCGCCGGCTGCATCTGCCCCGCCAGCACCACCGGGTGGTGTTCGTAGTAGCTGCCCCATTCGCCCGCCTGCTCGCCCAGCGCCGTGGCGTCCGCCCGGCCCAGGGCCAGCGGCGTGATGCCCATGCGCACGAACAGGTGGCGCAGTTCTTCGGTCAGCGTGCTGACCACCCACTGCGTGTTCTGCGCGGCCAGGTGGTGGGCCAGCCGCACGATCAGTCGGCGGCCTTCACCGGCGCGTTCGGACGCCAGATGTCCCACCTCAACGATGCCTGCACGGGCGACAGCGGGCTGACCCGGCTCGGCAAGGCACTGCTCGATGGGTCGGTCCAGGTAACGCTCCAGAAACAGGGCCCCCTGGTCGGCAAAGCGGTAGCCGGCTGCGGCCACGATGTCGCCGCTGTCGGGGTCGCGCAGGCACACCAGTTCGGGGGCGAAGCGCTGCACGCGTGCACCAAACCGGCGCGCAAACACCCGCTGGATAAAGCGCTCAACGGCTTCGCGCCCTGGATCGGACTCTGTACACACACACAGCGAAGTCGGCAGGTTCGCCGGGGGGAACATGGGGGCACATGGTCCACCCGTGGTGGCAATGGCCAGAGACATCGTGCTTCCTTTTCCAGCCGGTTCGGCCAGACACGGACGCATGGTCTGCGGACCAGATTAAGGGAGTCTTATGCGAAACGTAATATTGGCCCCACTCCCTAGAATGCAGCTCTTTGAACGCCGCGGACACGCCATGCAACTTGCGACCTGGAACGTCAACTCCCTCAACGTGCGCCTGCCCCAGGTGCTGGCATGGCTGGCCGCCAACCCGGTCGACGTGCTCGCCCTGCAGGAACTCAAGCTCACCGACGACAAGTTCCCGGTGCAGGCCTTCACCGACGCCGGCTACCACGCGCAGTGGTTCGGACAGAAGACCTACAACGGCGTGGCGCTGCTGAGCAAGACACCCGCCGCCGACGTCATCAAAAACATTCCGGATTTCAACGACGAACAGTCGCGCGTGCTGTGCGCCACCATCGACGGCGTGCGTGTGATCGGCGCCTACTTCCCGAATGGCCAGGAGCCGGGCAGCGACAAGTTCGCATACAAGATGCGCTGGCTCGACGCGATGCGCGAGTGGGTCCGGGCTGAGCTGCAACAGCATCCGCAGCTGGTGCTCATGGGCGACTACAACATCACCTTCGACGACGCCGACGTGTGGGACCCGGTGGGTCTGCGCGAGACCATCCACTGCACGACCGAAGAACGCTCCCAGCTGCAGGGCCTGATCGGCCTCGGACTGCACGACGCCCATCGGCTGTTCGAGCACCCGCCCAAGACCTTCAGCTGGTGGGACTACCGCATGCTGGGTTTCCAGAAGAACCGCGGCCTGCGCATCGACCACATACTGATCAGCGACGCGCTGAAGGCCCGCACCACCGCCTGCGAGATCGACCGCGCACCCCGCAAGAACCCGCAACCCAGCGACCACGCGCCGGTGGTGCTGACCCTGAACTGAGTCAGCGCCGCAGGGGTCATTCCAGATTCAATTCCTGGATCTTGCGGGTAATGGTGTTGCGACCGATGCCCAGCTTGTGGGCGGCCTCGATGCGGCGCCCCCGTGTGTTGGCCAGCGCGGTCAGGATCAGGCCGGTTTCGAAGCGGCGCGTGAGCACGTCCCAGACATCGGTGCGACCGGCCTCCAGGAGCGAGCGGGCTTCGGCCTGAAGACCCAGCTCCCAGGCCGCCGCAGGCGCCGGCACGGCGGGCACGCCCGAGGCCGTGACGGCTGGCACCTCGGGTGCCGGAACCCACTCCGCTGACGGCACCTGCAGCGCGGGCGCAGCCGGGGCGACCGCCACCGGCTCGGCAAAGGCAGGAAGCTCGGGCGGCACCACATCGCCGACCGCGGACAGCACCTCGGGCGGCAGGTCCTTCACCTCAATCATCTGGGCCGGCGCCATCACGGTCAGCCAATGGCAGACGTTTTCCAACTGCCGCACGTTGCCCGGAAAGTCGAAACCGCTGAGCAGCCGCAGGGCGGCGTCGGAAATCCGCTTGGGCTCCACACCCAGCTGCTTGGCGCTTTGCTGCAGGAAAAAGCGCGTGAGCATCGGTACGTCCTCGCGGCGCTCGCGCAGCGCGGGCAGGCGCAGGCGGATCACGTTGAGGCGGTGGAACAGGTCCTCGCGGAACACGCCTTCCTTGACGCGCTGCTCCAGGTTCTGGTGGGTCGCGGCGATCACCCGCACGTTGGCCTTGACAGCGCTGTGCCCACCGACGCGGTAGAAGTGCCCGTCGGACAACACGCGCAGCAGGCGTGTCTGCAGGTCGAACGGCATGTCGCCGATTTCGTCCAGGAACAGCGTGCCGCCCTCGGCCTGCTCGAAGCGGCCACGCCGCATGGTCTGCGCGCCGGTAAAGGCCCCGCGCTCGTGACCGAACAGCTCGGACTCCAGCAGGTCCTTCGGAATCGCCGCGGTGTTGATCGCGACGAACGGACCACCGCCGCGCGGCGAATGCTTGTGCAGCGCGCGCGCCACCAGCTCCTTGCCCGAGCCCGACTCGCCCGTGATCAGCACGGTCACGTTGCTCTGCGACAGCCGCCCGATGGCGCGGAACACGTCCTGCATCGCCGGCGCCTGGCCCAGCATCTCGGGCGCCGCCGTCAGAGACTCCTGCGCCACTTCCTCACGCTGGCTCTCTTCGACCGCGCGGTGGATGAGTTCCAGCGCCTTGGGCAGATCGAAGGGCTTGGGCAGGTATTCGAACGCACCGCCCTGGAAGGCAGACACCGCGCTGTCCAGGTCGGAGAAGGCGGTCATGATGATGACGGGCAGCCCGGGCAGCTTTTCCTTGACCTTCTCCAGCAGGTCCAGACCGGAGCCGCCCGGCATGCGGATGTCGCTCACGAGAATCTGCGGCCCTTCGCTCTCGGGCGTGTCGGCCAAAGCCTTGAGAACTTCCTGCGGATTGGTGAAGCTGCGAGTGGGCAGGCTCTCCCTCAACAGCGCCTTCTCCAGAACGAAGCGGATCGATTGGTCGTCATCCACTATCCAGATCGGCTTCATGTGTGCGTCTTCCCTTCCTCAGGCGAGGCGTTTCGGTTTCATGGCAACGGAATCAGCAATTTGAAATCCGTGTGGCCTGGCGCGCTCTCACACTCGATCAGTCCATGGTGCTGCTGCACGAAGGTTTGTGCCAGGGTCAGCCCCAGCCCCGAACCTCCCTCACGACCCGACACCAGCGGGAAGAAGATGCGGTCCTTGATCGCATCGGGCACGCCAGGCCCGTTGTCGATCACATGCAATTCCAGTGCCAGGCGGTAGCGCTGCTTGCCGAAGGTCACCTGCCGGCCCACGCGCGTGCGCAGGGTGATCTGCGCATCACCCGCCGCGATGCGCTCGGCAAGCGCCTGCGCCGCGTTGTGGGCGATGTTGAGCACTGCCTGGATCAGTTGTTCCTTGTCGCCGCGGAACTCGGGGATGGAGGTGTCGTAGTCGCGAACCACCTTCAGACCCCGGGGGAACTCGGCCACGATCAGCGAGCGCACACGTTCGCACACCTCGTGGATGTTCACGTCGCCCACCACATGAGGCCGGCGGTGCGGCGCCAGCAGGCGGTCCACCAGCGACTGCAGGCGGTCGGCCTCGTGGATGATGACCTGCGTGTACTCGGTCAGCTGCTTGTTGTCGAGCTCCAGCTCCAGCAACTGGGCTGCACCGCGAATCCCGCCCAGCGGGTTCTTGATTTCGTGGGCCAGGTTGCGGATCAGCTCCTTGTTCGCCTGGGCCTGGTCGATCAGCCGCTCTTCCCGTTCCTGCCGGGCCTGCTGCTCCAGAGGGAGCAGCTCGACAATGACCTCACCCGCCGTGTCGGTCTGCGCCACCACCACGTGAACCGGCAGCGGCTCGTGGGCCAGGCGCCGCAGCCAGGCGTCGTACCGCAAAGCGGCGAACTCGTTGACCGCGGCACCGCCGAGCGCGTTCTGGAGCAGTTGCGGTTCGGTGAAGCAGTCTTGCAGCAGCGTGCCCGTGATGCTGCGGCGGGACATGCCCAGGGCATCCTCGAGTGCCGCGTTGGCAAAGAGCACCTGCCCGTCGAGCGAGACCACAGCCACCAGCGTGGCCAGCAGATCAAGCGAATGGAATTTTCCGTGCGCCGAAGCCGCGCGCTGCGCAGCCTTGCCCGGCAGCATGGCCGCAGCGACACGGGACAGGGTGGGAGAAAGGTCCGGCTTTTTCAAGCCGATCATTTTGCGGCAGGTTCGGAGGGCCTGCTCGCACCCGGCATCGCAGGAGCAGGTCCCGCAGGGCCAGACGCCGCTGGTGGCGCCACCGGCGCACCACCCATACGGGCCAGTTCACGCCGCAGACCACTCACATCGGCCTCGGCCCGGCCCACCGACGCCTTGAGCTCGGCCACACGGTCGAGGTAGAGCTGATGGTTGCGCGACTCGATGCCCTCCTTCTCGGGCTGCCCGTTCGCATAGGCCTTCTGGGCCTGGGCCAGGCGCTCTTCGGCCTTTCTCAACTCCATCTCGAGGATCTGACGGGCGTCGCTGTCGCGCGCACGCTGTTCCGCGGAGTCGTTGCGAGGCGCGCTGCGGGGCGCCGCCGATGAGCTTGCGGGCCGCGGAGCTGCCTGCGGTGGCGGACCTTGAATGATGGTGATGTTGCCGCCCTCCATCAACTTGCAGCCCTGGGCCTTCGCCACCGTGGCGTTGTTGGTGTACTCATTGCCACAACGATAGATGCGCTCTTGCGCCACAGACGGCAGCGACCACACCGCGGCAATGGAAAGGATCAGGACGCGATGGGTTCTTCGGGCAACGTTCAGCTTCGACAACACGTGGGCTCCAGGCGCTGTGGGCGCATTGAGAATCAATTTTCAGTATGACCCAAAAACAGGCCGCATGGTATCCGCCATGACGGGATGCCCGCGCACTCGTCCGAACGGCCCAAAAAAAAGGACGGCCGGGCCGTCCTTTTTTATCTGCAGAGTGAGGCCCGGGCACCGGGCCCGTCATCACAGGCTGTAGTACATGTCGTACTCGACCGGGGCCACTTCGATGCGGCCGCGGTTGACTTCGCCCATCTTCAGTTCGATGTAGGCGTCCAGCATGGAGTCGGTGAACACACCACCCTTGGTCAGGAACGCGCGGTCCTTGTCCAGGTAATCCAGCGCCATGTCCAGGCTGTGGCAGACGGTCGGGACCAGCTTGTCCTCTTCCGGCGGCAGGTGGTAGAGGTCCTTGGTCGCGGCTTCGCCCGGGTGGATCTTGTTTTCCACGCCGTCCAGACCAGCCATCAGCAGTGCCGAGAAACCCAGGTACGGGTTCATCAGGGGATCGGGGAAGCGGGCTTCCACGCGACGGCCCTTCGGATTGGCCACGTACGGGATGCGGATCGAGGCTGAGCGGTTCTTGGCCGAGTAGGCCAGCTTCACCGGGGCTTCGAAATGGGGCACCAGACGCTTGTAGGAGTTCGTGCCAGGGTTGGTGATGGCGTTCAGGGCACGGGCGTGCTTGATGATGCCGCCGATGTAGTACAGCGCGAACTCGCTCAGGCCTGCGTAGCCGTCGCCAGCGAACAGGTTCTTGCCGTCCTTCCAGACCGACTGGTGGACGTGCATGCCGGAACCGTTGTCACCGGCGTAGGGCTTGGGCATGAAGGTGGCCGTCTTGCCATAGGCATTCGCCACGTTGTGGACCACGTACTTCTGCAGCACGGTCCAGTCGGCGCGCTGCACCAGGGTGCTGAAACGGGTGCCGATTTCGTTTTGACCTGCGCCGGCCACTTCGTGGTGGAACACTTCGACCGGAATGCCCAACGATTCGAGGATCAGGGCCATTTCGGCGCGCATGTCCTGCGTGCTGTCGACCGGGGGCACGGGGAAGTAGCCGCCCTTGACGGTGGGGCGGTGGCCGCGGTTCCCGCCCTCGAGCTTGGCACCCTTGTTCCAGGGCGCTTCGTACTCTTCGATCTCGTAGAAGGTGTGGCCGGGAGCAGTGCTCCAGCGCACGCCGTCGAACAGGAAGAACTCGGGTTCCGGTCCGAAGAAGGCGGTGTCGCCCAGGCCGGAGGACTTCAGGTAGGCCTCGGCGCGCTTGGCGATGGAGCGGGGATCGCGGTCGTAGGCCTTGCCATCGGTGGGCTCGATGACGTCGCAGGTGAGGATCAGCGTCGTCTCTTCGTAGAACGGGTCGATGTTGGCCGTGTTCGGATCGGGAATCAGCTGCATGTCAGAAGCTTCAATGCCCTTCCAGCCAGCGATCGACGAGCCATCGAATGCATGGCCGGAAACGAACTTGTCTTCATCGAAGTGGGACACGGGCACGGTGGTGTGCTGCTGCGCACCACGGGTGTCGGTGAAGCGGAAATCAACGAACTTGACTTCGTTGTCCTTCACCATTTGCATCACGTCTGCGACGGTCTTGGCCATCAAATACTCCTGTTGCTGTGTGAGTGGAAAACTGAATTTGACAAGGGCATGAAGCAGTTTCTGTGCCAAAGTTGTGCCGTCGGTTTGAATCAACGACGCGCCAAGCCCCAAGGCGGCGCAGATTATGGCGCAGCGCCCTGCACCAGCAGCCTGCAAAGCCCGAGCATCCAAGATGGTTGCAGAAAGCCCTGCCCGCCTCGCCTTTTTTTGGTGCAATCCGGAAAAATGCACCAAAACAGAGCTATCAACTACCGCACCAATTCAGGGCCTAGCTTCGCACCAAACCGCTCAAGCCCGTCAAGCAGCGACGCAAACGCCGGGGTTACGGCGTCTGGGGCACCCTTGACACCCAGCTCGATGTGCCGCCCGTAGTCCGGGTGGTCCACACTGGGCAGGCTGAACACCTTCACCGGGTGCTCGCGCTCGACGGCTTCCATGAGAGGCGTCAAGGTGGCCTCCATGGCGCCCATGACCACCACCGAGCGCTCCTGCCACGCGCCTTGCCGGTGCAGGTGGCGGTACGCCCCATCCAGGAGCGCTTCGATCATCGGCCAGGCCATCACGGGAAACCCCGGGACAAAGTGCACGGAACCACCGCCAGGCCCATCGCAACTGAACCCGGGGATTTTGTTGTACGGATTGGGAATGATCCGGGCGCCGACCGGAAACACACCCATGTTCAACCGGTGCACGTTGTCGGGCCTCGCCGGATCATGGATCTCTCCCTTTTCGACAGCCACGTCTCTCATCCTCTGCTCGATGAGCTCGCGGGCCTCGGGGTGGAGCGCAAGGTCCACCTTCAGTGCCACAGCCGCGCACTGGCGGGTGTGGTCGTCGGGCGTGGCCCCGATGCCGCCACAGCTGAACACGACATCGCTGCTGGCGAACGCGTCTCGCAACGCGTCGGTGATGCGCTCGCGGTCATCACCGATGAACCGTACCCACGCCAGCGAAAGACCCCTTTCTGCCAGCAGTTCGATCACCTTCGGCAGATGCTTGTCGGCTCGTTTGCCCGACAGGATCTCATCGCCAACAATGATCAGACCAAACGCCGGGAGGCTCTCTTTGCTTGTGTTCATGGCAGTCAGGCGCCGGGTGGCGGCAGAACGGTGGTGGGCGGCAGGGTCTCCAGCGGCATGTGTGGTTGGCCCCCTGGCTCGGGATCCAACACCTCCACCACCTGCGCGGCTCGCATCCGCTGCAGCGCCGCCAGCGTGAAATGCGCGAACCATAGAGATGCAAAGGCAAACACCAGCGTGTAAATCCAGATAGCCACCGGCACCAGCAACGGCGCCAGCGCCACAAACATGGCACCGGATGCCCAGAGCAGGCTGGGGGCTGCACCCAGATAGCCGCTGAGGATGCCCATGACCAGAAGACTTCCACGGTGTTCGCGCAGGATGGTCTTGCGCTCTGCGCTGCTGGCATGCTGCGCCAGTGCGTCGTAGGCAAACACGCGGTAGGTGAGCCAGCCCCAGATC
Organism: Hydrogenophaga flava NBRC 102514; assembly: GCF_001571145.1. Classification (GTDB taxonomy): domain Bacteria; phylum Pseudomonadota; class Gammaproteobacteria; order Burkholderiales; family Burkholderiaceae_C; genus Hydrogenophaga; species Hydrogenophaga flava. The sequence goes on along the minus strand of NZ_BCTF01000002.1, from coordinate 249,483 downwards.
AGCGGCGGAAGGATGAGCACCAGCGGAGGAACCAGCCACAGGGGCATGGAAAGGACCAGCACCACCAGGGCCACCAGTGTGGACCCCAGCGACCACAACAGGCCAAGGACAAAGGAGCCGCCACGCCTGCGTTCGAGCGACGGAAAGCGCCGTTGTTCGACCAGTTCAACCATGGACGGCGTCATGAACACCGCCACAAGCAGCAGGCACAGCAGCACAATCACCGGCGTCGCCAGAACCAGGACCACCAGCGGCGCAAACACCGTCCGCATGGCGCCAAGACCGACCCTGTCCAGCCACCCCAGAAAGCCCTGCACCAGCTCGTACGCCTGCAGCCACTGCGTGACCGCATCGACAGACGTGTCCCAGAAGAAATAGCCCAAGCCAAACGACAGCGCGACCATCAGCACCAGGGGCAGAAACGACAAACCGATCACCCGCGGGTGCATGCAGTAAGCCACTGCCCGCCAGAACGCATCAAACAGCTGAGTCATGCAACGAGAATACCGGTTTTCCCGCCAGCCCGGCGGTGCGTGATGGGGAGACACGATGGGCAGCGTCATCATCCATGGAACCCGTCTGGAGGTTCGACACATCCCTGGCCCGGCCAGCCGCTCTCCGCTGGTGTTCCTGCACGAAGGGCTGGGCAGCGTGTCCATGTGGGCACAACGAGGCCGAGACTGGACGCTGGAACTGTGCAACGCCACCGGACGGGCCGGCTGGGTGTACTCCCGCAGAGGCTATGGGCACTCCGACCCTATACCGGACGTTCGCGGAGTACCCCATGCCGGAGAGTTCTGGCACACCGGACGACACGAACCCGACTACATGCACCGAGAAGCCCTGGATGTGCTGCCAGCCTTGCTGGGAACGCTGGACATCGACGCGCCCGTGCTGGTGGGCCACTCCGATGGCGCCACCATCGCGTTGCTGCACGCGAGCCGGCATCCGGTGACGGCCTGCGTGGTCATGGCACCCCACTTGTTCGTGGAGGAGGTCTCGATCCGGTCCATTGAGCAGGCCAGGTACGCCTACATGCAACCCGGGGAACAGGGCCTGCGGTCGCGCCTGGCGCGCCACCACAAGAATGTCGACAACGCGTTCTGGCAATGGAACGACATCTGGCTCGACCCCGCATTCCTGAGCTTCGACATCCGCGGCGAATGCTGGAACATCCGTGGCCCGGTGCTGGCCATCCAAGGAGCCAACGACGAGTACGGGACACTCCAGCAAATACGGGACATACAGCCCAAGGACGCAGCAGCCAGCACCCTGGTGCTGGAGGCTTGCGGGCACAGCCCACATCGGGATCAGCCCGACGCAGCGCTCACAGCGATTGGGGAGTTTCTGTCCGGGCTCCCATGAATCCCCCGTTTGTGGGATGGCAACGCACCTCGAGCACCGGCAGAATGTAGGGTTGGCCGTCCGGAAACCGGCGTGAAACGCGCACTCACAACTGCGGGCCCTTGTCGGCGAGTGGCGCCAATCCCCAAGGAAATCACGCAAACGACGTGTCAAATTGCGACAAATCCGTCCGTTTGCGCGATCATCCAACTACATTTGGTCACACTCCGCCACTGAAACTTGCATGATCGCCTGGAACAACCCTTGGCTACTTTCCGTGCTGGTACCCGCTCTGCTGGTGACCGGCGCGTGGATGTATCGCCTCTGGGAAAGCCGCAAAGCCCGGGCCCAGCGCAGGATTCCCAAGAGGTGGCCGCTGGATACCCGGGTGATCGCGAACTCCGAAGAGTTGCAGGTGTGGCACTGGCTGTCCCGGGCCTTCTACGATCACCATGTGATGATCAAGCTGCCGGTCACCCGCTTCACCCTGCCCCGGGAGAAGCAGCAAGGAATGGACTGGTACCGGCTGCTCGGTGGCGTCTACTGCACGTTCACCATCTGCAAGTCCGACGGGCGGGTGGTCGGCTGTCTGGACGTGCCGGGGCGGGCGGGTATCCCGAGGAGCACGCGCCAACTCAAACACTCTCTGCTCACACAATGTGGGCTCCCCTACTGGGTGGTTCGCTCGTCCAGCCTGCCCACAGTCTCTGAAGTACGCAGTGAGTTTCTCGGCGAGACCCCCACCGCCCAGAGCATGCGTGAGCACGAGCAGGAAGAACGGGCCATCATCGCGGCACAGGCCAACCTGCGCTCAGCCTTGAACCGCCAGCGCAGCACCCGCCACAGCGACTTCAGCCCCCTGTCGACCTGGCCTGGCAGCACCACAGGCGACTCGCGTGTCAGCGACCTGGGCTCCCAGTGGCAGGACAACTCCTTCCTGATGCCGCTCGACAGCCGCAAAGGCGACCTGCTCTGACTGCACCTCCCGTCAAGGGACTCAGTGTTTTCGGCTCAGCTCCGCAACTTCGTCGGCGGTCAGCCATCGCCAATGCCCGACAGGCAGCTCATCGGTCAATTCAATGTTCCCGATCCGGGACCGGTGAAGCCCCTCCACCCGATTCCCGACAGCGGCCACCATGCGCTTGACCTGGTGGTATTTGCCCTCTGTGAGCGTCAGCTCCAATTGGTTCGGCCCCAGAGCCCGGCACGCAGCCGCACGCACCGGCTTCGGGTCATCATCCAGCACGACGCCATGCATCAGACGCTCTGACTGACGTTCATCGAGCGGATGTTTCACCTGCACCTGGTACACCTTGGGCACATGGTGCTTGGGCGATGTCATCCGGTGGATGAACTTGCCATCGTCGGACAGCAGCAGCAGGCCCGTGGTGTCCTGATCCAGCCGCCCCACTGCCTGCACGCCGGCAGCTGCGCCACCACCCCGCTGGCGCAGCGGGGCCGGCAGCAGCGTGTACACACTGGGATGAGCCCCTGGCTTCTGGGAGCACTCGAAACCAGCCGGCTTGTGCAGCATCAGGTAGGCGTACTCCTGGTAAGTCCAGCGCACACCCTGCACCCAAAAAACCAGGCCATCCTCATCCAGCATCACTCCGGGGTCTGTGCAGGGCTCCCGAGCCTCGCCCAGGTCCACAAACCCCTGCTGAACCAGTCCACAGCAAACGCGACGGGTTCCGAAACCCTGACTGAAAAGGATGTCCTGCAACGCGAGCATGACAAAACGGCAATGAAAAACCCCAGCCGGTGAAGGCTGGGGTTGGGTAGATGGTGCTGGGGTCTACTGAAAGAAGCCCGCCAACCCGCATGAATGTTAGGTTTTGTCAGGTAGGAAAATCAAACGTTCCCCCGTTTGTTCCCCCGCCTTCCATTTGGTGCCCTCACAGGCAACCCCATAGGCATCAGTGTACGCGAGGGAGAAACAGGCACGGCCGGCGTTCTCTTTTTTCACGACACATAGCGAAACAGACATAACCTCCCGGTGTCCACCGCGCATCACCAGACTTTCGGGGGCGCCGGGGCATGTCAATTTGAAAACGCACAGGACGATTTTTTCCGTGCGTGGGAAACCTGCCGGTTACCTGGGTGCCCCAGCCGCAGACTTTGCAGCCCCCCTACCCTGCCAGGTCAACACCCAGCAAGCGCGAAGCAACCACCAACCACGCAGCCTCCCGCCGTTGCTCACATTCCATAACAGCCCGGAAAAGCCGCTCATAGGTTCGGAGCCTCATTCCCTTGGGCCGGGTCCAGTGATCGCCCAGACGGGCCTCCAGGCGCGATTGCTTGCGCCACAGGCGCCCCAGCTCATCCTCGGATTGCGATGCGTAGGCCACCCGCTGGCAGTGCCGACAGGCGAAGCGCAAGTGACGCAGGTAGAGCAAAGCGACCCGGCGCCCACAACACGGACAGGCAAACCAGGCGCGCGACCCACCGAACCGGCAAGACTCGTTAACAAGGTCGATTCTGTTGGTGAGAGTTTGTTTCACCCCGTTGACCGTCAAAACGAATTTCAACGTCACTTCATGGGGTGGAGTGACCCACACAGACACCGCCCCCGAGGGTTCGCCACCCCGGCGCCACGTCCATACAAAGTACCCCGGCCGGTCAAGGTATCCGCGCCGCGCCCACAAACGCACGTCCACCCGCTGCAGGTTCTCCCCGATGGCTTTGGTGCCCGGTCTGCCAGCGCCCCAGCGCGCGCCGCCTCGGCTCATGGTGCCCACCCCACAGAAAACGAAATCACTTGGCTATCCACCCTTCCTTGCTTGCTGCACAGGCCACCAGCACCGGGCAAGAACTCCCATAGGATGGCTTTTCTATAAGGGTGTCCACCTCTGAAAACCCGGAAGGCCAGCAAAGCCCGGCCACAAGTCCACCTGTGAAACGTGCCAGCGCAAAAAGGGTCCGCCATGTTTTCCGCCGTGGACTTGTGGAAGGGGTCATGTTTTCACCCGTGGACAAAGGACTGCGTTTTCTCGGTTTGCTTCCGTCCACCGTTGGGCAGGGTCCAGTCCGGTTTTTCCTTGATCGGGGCCACCGGCAAAGGACTGCTTGCGAGATAGGCGCGAGGCTGGAAACCGTGCAAGGCTTCCGGGTCAAACTTCGGTGACACGTCCAGGGGAAACCAGGTCAGCGCCAGCAGCTCGCACGTTGATGGCATGTGCCCTTTGCGCGTGACGTACACAAACCCGGCCTTGATCAACTCCGCCTTGCAGCGCCAAAGCGTGGTCTTGGACCGCCAGCCCCGTTTGCTCACCACCGCCCACGCCACCGTCAAATTGCCGTTGTTGTCGCCCCGGTACTGCCCGGCCAGCTCCAACAGCAGCTTGCAAGCGTGGGGACTCAGGGCAGCAAAGGCCGGACACTCGAACACGCTGCGCACAATGCCCGTGAACGGCTCGGTGTATTTGCTGCCCTTGTATCGGGACTTAGCCCCCGCCATCGCCAGCCCCGACCAGCGCCGCCATGTACAGCGCCGCCGCTTCCAGGGTTTCCAGGGGCTGCATCGTGCCCAGGCGCATCGTGTAGTACAGCGCCTGCCCGTCAATCGCCGGGTCGCCCTTGATCAGCACGTAGCCCAGCAGTGCAAACTGTGCCGCCAGCGTGGCAAAGCCCTTGCGTTCCCGGTCGGTCGTGGGGGTGTCGAGGTCATTCGTCGTGCTCATGGCTGGCCCTCCAGCACATACAGCCCAACTCGGTGTTTTTCGCCCGACTCGGTTTCCACGGTTTGCCAGTGGGTGGCAATCTTGTAGCCCTGCTTGCGCAATTGAAGAATGCGCGCCGGGCAGTGGTACACGTCCAGATAGCGCATGGCCTCGAACGTGGTCACGGAATAGCGCGACAGCGCTTCCAGCAATCGCGCGCGTTGCGAACGACTGCCGTTGCCCTTAAACTCGGATCGGATCGTTTCCAGGGCTGCTTTCTTTTCGGGGGAAGTGGCCTTTTCTTTTGTCATGGCTAACCCCTTACACCGAGGCAAGGTCTGCGCGCTTTGCGTGCAAACGGCTCACCAGCTCCCGAATCTCAGCCTCTGATTTCCCGGCGATGCGCGCGGCATTGATCGCCTGCACTTCGCTATCGGGCCAACCTACCGCGCGCTCCCCAATAGGCACCGGCTTGGTGAAAAGCCCTGCCCGGATCGCGTTGTAGATGCTTGCATGTGAACGGTGCCCCGTTTCAGCCTTGACGGCTGGCATTCTGAGAATTGACATCTGTAACCCTTCTTAACCGGCTTGATATGCCGTTGCTGCGACGGGTCAAATATCAACTGTCTGCCACCACAATGCACCGCAACTGCAGCAGCATCGACCGCAATTGCTGCAACTAGGAGCCTCGAAGGCTGCGCTTTGCCTCCGCAAATTTCTGCTGCAGCGTTCTCTCTTTGATGCCTGGCTTCTCTCCGTGGCGCTCAAGCAAAACCGAGATCAAAGCAGTTTCTTTCTGGTCTAACTGCTCAAGCAAAGCACCAATGATGTTTAAGAGATTTGTTCGCTCGCGGCTCGTTAAAGCTTGCGCTTTCTCTCTCTCCAAAGAGGCCTCCAATTTACATATTTCCGCAGTTTTCACAACCCATTTACAGTCACGAGGGAGCGAATAATGAAAGGAGTACCTTCTGTGATCATTGAAAGGAAGTCCTTTAATTTCAATCTCAGCATCACCTTTATCTTGAACCGGAACCACTAGATCGCTTTCGGCACTCAACAAAAGCATTTCATTAAACGAAAAAGACCATTCACCTCCATCCCACTCACTCGCACGCAATACATCCATATTCCCAAGTGCAAGCGGAAGATCAAAGACCCCATCAACATAAGAGACTTCTTTATCTAAAACGTAGAAGCAACGCTCATCATGTAAATAATCCGCACCCCAACTTCCCAATGGCCGTATGTCCGCCACAACTGCTCTTCGGACTGGTATAGAGCTACCAAACCTAAGCGAAAGCGTTATTCGCCCATCCATAGCCAGAGCAAACAGATCCCTTTCTGTAATTGGCTCATTAAATCTAGCACTCATGTGGCGTATTGCATCTTCAATATAGAACCACTCCCGAAGGCTAAACAACTTGCTCACATTACCCTCCTTACAGAATTCGTATCAATCAAGGTCTGGCTTCAATCTTGCCAATAAGATCCAAGAAATCAGCCCATCGCTGCATCATGTCGGCCCGCTGTTTGATGTACTGCGTTCGGTTGTAGGCCCGCCCGTTCGCGTCCTTGACCGAGTGCGCCAGTTGGGCCTCGATCACCAGCGGGTCACATTCCAGCCGCTCCGCCAGCATGGTGCGCGCCGTCGCCCGGAAGCCGTGCCACGTTTGCACGTCCGGGGTGTAGCCCAGCGTGATCAAGGCGGTACGCACCGAGTTTTCGGATATGGGCCGGTCGTGGCTGCGTTCCCCCGGAAACACCATGCGGCCGTGCCCGGTGTAGCCGTGTAGGCCGCGCAGGATTTCCACCGCCTGCCGGGGCAAGGGCACCACATGGGGCGCCCCGTTTTCCTTGCCGTCCTTGGTTCGCTTCATTCGCGCCGCCGGGATCGTCCACAGGGCCGCGTCCAGGTCAATTTCCGACCACTCCGCCGCGCGCAGTTCCCCCGGTCGCTGAAACAGGATCGGCGCCAGTTGCAGGGCAGCGCGCACGATAGGCCCGCCCTTGTATGCCCGGATGGCCCGGATCAGTTCCCCCAGCTTTTCCGGCTCCGTGATTGCTGCAAAGTGCTTGCCCCGGTACGGTGACAGCGCCCCCTTGAGATCGGCCGTCACGTCACGCGGCACGCGCCCCGTTGCCACCCCATAGCGCCACACCTGCCGGGCCAGCATCAAGCCCCGGTCTGCGGTTTCCACCGCACCGCGTTGCTCCACCTTGCGCAAGGTCGCCAACAGTTCCACCGGCTCAATGTCTGCCAGCCGCCGCTCCCCCAGCCACGGGAACAGATCGCGTTCAAACTGCCGTTTGGCCCGGATCGCGTGGGCTTCGCTCCAGTGGGGCGCCTGCTTGTCGAACCATTCCAGCGCCACCACCCGGAACGAGTCGCCCGCCGGGTTACTGGCCTTGAGCTTGTCCACCTTGCGCGCCTGCACGGGGTCTGTTCCCCCGGCCTTGGTCAGCTTGGCAACGTCGCGCGCCTTGCGTGCTGCCGACAGGGACACGGCCGGATAGCTGCCCAGGGCCATGCGCCCTTCCTTGCCGTCCTTCCGGTACTTCCAGAACCAGCGCCGCGAACCGTTGGGGCTTACCTCCAGGTACAGCCCGCCGGAGTCGGCCAGCCGCTTGCGGGGCTTGTCTGGTGGACAGGTCGCGTTCTTGCACTCGGGGTCGGTCAGCATGGGTTTCCCTGTTCCCCCGACCTTTGTTCCCCCATGTGGGGAAAAAACGGGGTTTGTTCCCCCGGATGTTCCCCCACCCCCGATTGCCTGTCAATAGCCGCCTTTGTACGTTCTTGCCGCGTAGATCGTTGATTTTCAAAAGAAAAAGGCCGCTAGGTGTATGTTCCTAGCGGCCTTTGTCTGAGGGTATGGTGGAGCTGGGGGGATTTGAACCCCCGTCCGCAAGCCTTCTTCGAGCAGTTCTACATGTGTAGCCGTCTGTTTTGAATCTCACCCCCTGAGCCGCGCAGTGGCACGCTGCCCAGAACGCCAGCAACCTTTGATCTCACCGCACGACAAGTTGCCCGTCGCGCGACCAGCCTATGTAAATAACTTTGCAGCCTGGACCCTCACAGCTTGCGCCGATCAGACCCTTGCCCAGCCCATAGGCCTGCTGTTGCAAAGCTCACCGGCAATTAAGCGGCGAGTGCGAAACGTTCGTCGTTTGCAGTTAGTTTTTTTCTGCTGTTTTACGAGGTGACAGAACCTCGACATGCCCTGCTGCGTGTCCGAACCCACGTCGAAACCAGTGCAGCCCCTGAAGACGGTAGTTTAAGGCAGTCCTAGCCATTTCAAGAGCCCAAGGGGCACTTCAATGATTTCGTCCGCACCCCAGGTCGACACATCGGCCTCTGGCCCCAGGTAGCCGTAAATCGCAGCCACCGTGCGCATGCCCGCGGCGCGACCGGCCTGGATGTCGCGAATGTCGTCGCCCACGTAGAGACAATCCGCAGGCGGGACCCCGATGCGGCGGGCCGCTTCCAGCAGGGGTGCTGGATGGGGTTTTGTGTGTGGCGTGGTGTCGCCGCTGACAACGGTAGCTACCCCGGCAAACAGCGGCATGGACTGGATCAGCGGCCGAGTGAAACGCTCCCCCTTGTTGGTCACCACACCCCAGAAAAGGCCCTGCTCCACCAGCGCACCCAGCAGCCTGTCGACACCCTCGAACGGACGGGTCTGCTGCAGCAAACGGTCCTGGTAGTGATCGAAAAACTCCTGCTTGAGGTCTTCGAAAGCGTGATCGCCAGGCCCGGTGTCGAAAGCCACCCGCAACATGCCGCGCGCACCAGAGCCAGAATGCGCGCGGTAACGGTCCGGGGGAATGGGTGACAGTTGGCGGCTGATGCGCATGGCGTTCGCCGCGCCCGCCAGATCGGGAGCACTGTCGATCAGGGTTCCATCCAGATCGAACAGCACCGCCCGGACGCCCGCAAAAACCGTCATGGCTTGCGGCTGGACACCAGGTAGTTGACGCTGGTGTCGTTGCTGAGCCAGTAGCGCTGGGTCAAGGGGTTGTATTCCATGCCCCGGGTTTGCTCCAGAGACAAGCCCGCTGCGCGGCAATGCGCCGCCAACTCGCTCGGGCGGATCATCTTGGCGTATTCGTGCGTGCCTTTGGGAAGCATGCGCAAGAGGTACTCGGCGCCGACGATCGCAAACAGGAACGATTTGGGATTGCGGTTAATGGTCGAGAAGAAGACCCAGCCACCAGGCTTTACGAGCACGGAACACGCACGGACCACCGAAGCGGGGTCCGGCACATGCTCGAGCATCTCCATGCAGGTCACCACGTCGAAGCCGGCGGGCTGTTCCTGCGCCAGTGCCTCGGCACTGATCTCGCGATACGACACATTCTGGGTTCCGGCTTCCAGCGCATGCAATTGCGCGACCTTCAACGCCTTGGTTGAGAGATCAATACCCGTGACGTCTGCGCCTTTCCGCGCCATGGAATCGGACAGGATGCCGCCACCACATCCGATGTCCAGCACGCGCTTGCCTGCGAGTGACGTCTGGCCATCGATCCAGCCCAGTCGCAAGGGGTTGATCTGATGCAGGGGCTTGAACTCGCTGTCAGGGTCCCACCAGCGATGAGCCAGATCGGAGAATTTGGCCAGTTCGGCCGGGTCGGCATTGACGTTGTTCATGTTCTTCATTGTCCCGCGCGCTCAGGGCGCCAGCTCCCGTTCGGACGCGAAGTGCCTGCGCTCCCTCTGGACATCAGCGTGTGTGATGCAGGCCTTCTCCGGCGACAAACCGAGGCGTTGAACCTGTTGCCGGTAGTCGGCGTTCTGGTACGGGTCGGCCACCACGTAGCCAGCCCGGTTTTCACACCGACGGTCGGCCGTGCAGTCCTGCCAGGTGGCGCCAAACACGATGCGGCCGTCGCGAGTGAATCCGGGAAAAGCGCTCGCCAGCACCTGCGTGCGCTCGTCGTCAATGCGAAACACCTGGTCCTGCAGCGGGGAACGCCGGTCAACGAAATACACGCTGGCGTTGTCGGTGTAGGCCAGCATGGCGGAGGCACGGCCCGGGAACGCGAACACGGCCTTCCCCGGTGAGGCCAGGAGGTCCACCCGAGGCTCGCAACCGTGATCAGCACCAGGAATCACTGCCGATAGCCCGTACACGCGCATCGAAGGCTGGCCCACCCTTGGGTTGATGGGTATGGCTGCAAACTCTCGCCCGTCCACCGAGATCATGGGCAGGGTGTACACCCCACCATCGGCCGCCTGTCGCGAGCTACAAATGAACTGGGGGCCGGTGTCGGACACGACCTCTGCAGACCGGCCATCGTCGCGGATTGCAATGGTCCTTACCTGCAGCGGCCCCGTGCCCTGACCGGACCGGTCTCCTTGCGGCCAGCTCATGGACCTGATCCAGATGAGGGACGGATCTGGCGCCTGGCGGGCGTCCAGTTCGGATGCCGCCGCGTAGAAGCCGCGCATACCACCTTGGAACAGCGGTTTGGCGCCCTCCTCAGACCGCAGCACGTCGCGCAGACGAAAGTGGCGCCCGTCGACATCCACGAGGTATCGCCAACTGCCCTGCACAGGAAAAGCCTCATTGCTCAAAGGCGTCCGGTAGGCGCGAATACGACCATCCGGCCCAGACGACAGCTCCATCAGCGACACCTCCCCCAGGCGTCTGCCCGAAAACGAACGCAACACGAACCGCCCGTCTGGGCTGATGCGTTCATAGGTGCCCAAGGCGGGTATGCCGTTCGAATCGGTCCCCACGGCCTCGGCGTCCAGAGGCAGGTAGCTGACCACAGGAATACAGGAAGACCCGGGGACATCTGCGGACCAAGCAAGGCCAATGCAGCAGGCCAGGATCCATACCGCCATTCGCCGCAACACCGCCTGCGTCATGAGCCGCGCCCCTCCCTGGACTGCTGCAAAGACCGCAAACGCCAGCGCAAGGAATCAACCCAGGCCTGATTCGGCATCACGCCCCAGACCGGCCAAGCGTGCAGCCGACCTCGGTCCAGCACCCTGGTGTATGGGTAGTGATTCGCATGCCCCAACAATCCGGCACATGCGTCCGGCATCCGTACAGGACGGGCTATCTCGTCGGCCGACCACCCGGCCTTTTCTGCTGCCACAGCACCCTCGCCATCCGTCAGGCCTGGCGCCCACCAGGCGACGGCATCGAACCCTTCTGCCTCCGCTGCTGCCCTCATCCGGGGCCATTCGGTCATGCTGTAGACCATCCTGGGCGACAACACGGCCACAACGATCGGACGCTGGAAGCCAAAGGGCGCCACAACGTCGAGGCATTCGGGCGAGAGAACGAGGGCTTCACCTGCACGCAACGGGGTCATCAGGATGCAGGCAAGCCCCAGGACGCAGCATCGCACGCCCAGCAAAAAGCCCCAGGCATTTGCACGCCTGGGGCTTTTCGGAAGAGACGAGACGGGCAAGTCTTACTTGTTGGTACGGGTACCAACCACCTCGACTTCCACACGGCGGTTCTTGGCACGGCCTTCCTTGGTGCCGTTGTCTGCCACTGGCTGGCCTTCGCCCTTGCCTTCGGTGTACACGCGGTTGCTTTCAATGCCCTTGCTCACCAGATAGGCCTTGACAGCTTCAGCGCGACGCACGGACAGCTTTTGGTTGTATCCGTCGGTGCCGGTGGCGTCGGTGTGGCCGACGGCAATCACCACTTCCAGATTGATGCCCTTGACCTTGTCAGCCAGATCATCCAGCTTGGCCTTGCCTTCGGGCTTCAGAACAGCCTTGTCGAAATCGAAGAAGGCGTCGGCAGCGTAGGTCACCTTGGTGGCGGCGGGAGCGGCCGGGGCGGCAGGGGCCGGTGCAGGGGCCGGAGCAGGGGCAGCGGCAGGTGCGGGAGCCGGGGCGGGTGCGGGGGCAGGAGCCGGCACGATGGCGCCGTCACAGCCCTTGGCTGCAGTGGCGGGCGTCCAGTTGGCATCGCGCCAGCACAGGGTGCCATCACCGTTCTTCCACTGGAGGTTGCCATGGCCGCTGCGCCAGTTGTCGTTCGTCGCAGTACCGCTCGAGGGAGCAGCGAAAGCAGCCGATGCCATGGCGGCGGTTGCGAACAGCATTGCCACTGAGTTCAGTTTTTTCATGGTTTTCCTCTTGGAGTAAGCCGCAGACGGCTGATTTCTGATTGAGCGCGCTCAAGGTGACCACCACCTGTAACGCTCAAATCATTGTGCCACAAGCCTCCGGAATACCAAGGTTGGCGCGGGGACAAGGCCGCCCGCAACGCCCGTCGGGACGTTGCCCACACACAACATGTCGCCGCCCGGACCTGCGACCGACCCGTCCACTAAAATTGTTCGCTTTCCCTCTCCGTCACGGACCCCTTCAAAGCTCATGACCCAGTTCGCCAAAGAAACCCTGCCGATCAGCCTTGAAGAGGAAATGCGCCGCAGCTATCTCGATTACGCGATGAGCGTGATCGTGGGGCGAGCCCTGCCGGACGCCCGGGACGGGCTCAAGCCAGTGCATCGCCGGGTGCTCTATGCAATGCACGAGCTCAACAACGACTGGAACCGGCCTTACAAGAAGTCGGCCCGCATCGTCGGTGACGTGATCGGTAAGTACCACCCGCACGGCGACAGCGCGGTGTACGACACCATCGTTCGTATGGCGCAGGACTTCTCTCTGCGCCACATGCTGGTGGACGGTCAGGGCAACTTCGGCTCGGTCGACGGCGACAACGCCGCCGCCATGCGGTACACCGAAATCCGCATGTCCAAGATCGCACACGAGATGCTTGCGGACATCGACAAGGAAACGGTGGACTTCGGCCCGAACTACGACGGTTCGGAAAAGGAGCCGCTGGTGCTGCCGACCCGTCTGCCCAACCTGCTGGTCAACGGCTCGGGCGGTATCGCGGTGGGCATGGCCACCAACATCCCGCCGCACAACCTCAACGAGGTGGTGGACGCCTGCCTGCACTCGCTCAAAAACCCGGAATGTTCCATCGACGAGCTGATGGAGATCATCCCGGCGCCGGACTTCCCCACCGGCGGCATCATCTACGGCATCAATGGTGTCAAGGACGGCTACCGCACAGGACGCGGCCGGGTGGTCATGCGCGCCAAGGTGCATTTCGAAGACATCGACAAGGGCCAGCGCCAGGCGATCATCGTTGACGAGATCCCCTACCAGGTCAACAAGAAGACCTTGCAGGAACGCATCGCCGAGCTGGTGCACGAGAAGAAGCTCGAAGGCATCAGCCACATCCAGGACGAGTCGGACAAATCCGGGATGCGCCTGGTGATCGAGCTCAAGCGCGGAGAAGTGCCCGAGGTTGTGCTGAACAACCTGTACAAGCAGACGCAGCTGCAGGACACCTTCGGCATCAACATGGTGGCACTGATCGACGGTCAGCCCAAACTGTGCAACCTCAAGGATCTGATCACCGTCTTTCTGGAGCACCGCCGCGAGGTCGTCACCCGCCGCACGGTGTTCAACCTGCGCAAGGCGCGTGATCGTGGCCACGTGCTTGAAGGCCTGGCGGTGGCGCTGGCCAACATCGACGAATTCATCAAAATCATCCGCGAGAGCCCCACCCCGCCGGTGGCCAAGGCCGAGTTGATGACCCGCAGCTGGGACAGCCAGCTGGTGCGCGAGATGCTTACCCGCGCCAAGGCCGACGGTGGCACGGTGAACGCCGACGACTACCGCCCCGAGGGCCTGGAGCGCGAGTTCGGCATGCAGGGTGATGGCCTGTACCGCCTGTCCGAGACGCAGGCCCAGGAAATCCTGCAGATGCGCCTGCAGCGCCTGACTGGGCTGGAGCAGGACAAGATCGTCGCCGAGTACAAGGATGTGATGGCCGAGATCGACGATCTGCTGGACATCCTGGCCAAGCCCGAACGCGTCTCGACCATCATCAGCGAGGAGCTGGTGGCGGTGAAGAACGAGTTCGGCCAGACCAAGCTGGGCGCACGCCGCAGCGAGATCGAACACAGCGCACAGGACCTCTCGACCGAGGACCTGATCACGCCGACCGACATGGTGGTGACGCTGAGCCACAGCGGCTACATCAAGAGCCAGCCGCTGTCCGAATACCGGGCCCAGAAGCGCGGCGGCCGCGGCAAGCAGGCCACGGCGACCAAGGAAGACGACTGGATCGACCAGCTCTTCATCGCCAACACGCACGACTACATTCTCTGCTTCTCCAACCGCGGCCGCCTGTACTGGCTCAAGGTCTGGGAAGTGCCCGCCGGTTCGCGCGGCTCGCGCGGCCGTCCCATCGTCAACATGTTCCCGCTGCAGGAAGGCGAGAAGATCAACGTGGTGCTGCCGCTGACCGGCGACGCCCGCAGTTTCCCGGACAACCGCTTCGTGTTCATGGCGACCAGCATGGGCACGGTCAAGAAGACCTCGCTGGACGAGTTCAGCAACCCGCGCAAGGCCGGCATCATCGCGGTGGACCTGGACGAAGGCGATTTCCTGATCGGCGCCGCACTGACCGATGGCCAGCACGACGTGATGCTCTTCAGCGACGGCGGCAAGGCCGTTCGCTTTGATGAAAACGATGTGCGCCCGATGGGCCGCAACGCGCGCGGCGTGCGCGGCATGATGATCGAAGATGGCCAGAGCGTGATCGCCATGCTGGTGGCCGAGGACGAGCAGCAGAGCGTGCTGACCGCTACGGTCAACGGCTACGGCAAGCGCACGCCGATCGGCGAATACACCCGCCACGGCCGCGGCACCAAGGGCATGATCGCCATCCAGCAAAGCGAGCGCAACGGCAAGGTGGTCGCAGCCACGCTGGTGCACAGCGATGACGAAATCATGCTGATCACCGACAAGGGCGTGCTGGTGCGCACCCGCGTGAGCGAGATTCGCGAGATGGGCCGCGCGACACAGGGCGTGACGCTGATCGCGCTGGACGAAGGGGCCGAGCTGTCGGGTCTGCAGCGCATCGTGGAAAACGATGCCAATGCGCCCGAAGCGGTCGAAGGCAACGACGAAGTGGCGGGTGACGCCGAATGACCCAGCGCCCCTACAACTTCTCGGCCGGTCCGGCCGCGATTCCAGAAGAAGTGCTGCAGCAGGCCGCTGCCGAGATGCTGAACTGGAACGGTTCCGGCATGGGCGTGATGGAGATGAGCCACCGCGGCAAGGAGTTCATGTCCATCGCGGCACAGGCAGAGGCAGATCTGCGCGAGCTGCTCGCCGTTCCGGCTCACTTCCGCATCCTGTTCATGCAGGGCGGGGGACTGGCGGAAAACGCGATCGTGCCGATGAACCTGTCTCGCGGAGGGACTGTCGACTTCGTCGTGACCGGCAGCTGGAGCCAGAAGTCGGCCAAAGAGGCGCGAAAGTATGCCGCTCCGGTGGTGATCGCCAACAACGAAGCCGATGGCCACACCAGCCTGCCTCCCCCTGCCAGCTGGCAGCTCAGCGCCGATGCGAAGTACGTACACATCTGCAGCAACGAGACCATCCACGGCGTTGAATTTCACGAACTGCCCGATCTCGATGCACTGGGCAGCCAGGCGCCACTGGTGATCGATTTTTCGTCGCACGTGGCGTCGCGCCCGGTGGACTGGTCGCGCGTCGGTCTGGCCTTTGGCGGCGCGCAAAAGAACCTCGGCCCCGCGGGTGTGACGCTGGTGGTGGTGCGTGAGGACCTGCTGGGGCATGCCCTGTCGATCTGCCCGAGCGCATTCGACTACCGCGTCGTGGCCGACAACGCGTCCATGTACAACACGCCGCCCACCTACAGCATCTACATGGCCGGACTCGTGTTCCAGTGGCTCAAGCGCCAGAAGGAGGGTGACTTCACCGGCATCGCAGCCATGGAAGCGCGCAACCTGGCCAAGGCCACCCTTCTCTACAACTTCATCGACCGTTCCCAGTTTTATGTGAACAAAGTGGCCATGGACTGCCGTTCGCGCATGAACGTGCCCTTCTTCCTGCGCGACGAGAGCCGCAACGAGGCCTTCCTGGCTGGGGCAAAAGAGCGTGGCCTGCTGCAACTCAAAGGCCACAAGTCGGTGGGTGGCATGCGTGCCAGCATCTACAACGCCATGCCGCTGGCGGGCGTGCAGGCGCTGCTGGACTACATGCGCGATTTTGAAAAGACCTGCGCATGAGCCAGCAACCCGTTCAGCCCGAAGCGCTCGCCGGTCTGCGCGTGCAGATCGACAGCATCGACCAGCAACTGCTGTCTCTTCTGAACCAGCGCGCCCGTGTCGCCGAGCAGGTGGGCAAGATCAAGCGCGCCGAAGGCTCGCCCTTCTTCCGTCCCGACCGTGTGGCCCAGGTGATCGACAAGATCCAGCACGCCAACCAGGGCCCGCTGCTGAACCAGCATGTGGCGGCCATCTGGCGCGAGATCATGTCGGCCTGTCTGGCGCTGGAAGCCCCGCAGCGCGTGGCCGTGCTCGGCCCTGAAGGCACCTTCACCGAACAAGCCGCCATCGAGTTCTTCGGCAGCGCCGCCAACCTGATCTACTGCAGCAGCTTTGACGAGGTGTTCCACGCAACCGCGGCGGGCACCGCCCAATTCGGTGTGGTGGGTGTCGAGAATTCCACGGAAGGCGTGGTGGCCCGTTCGCTGGACCTGTTCCTGCGTTCTCCGGTGCATGTGGTGGGCGAAGTCAGCCTGCTGGTGCGCCACAACCTGCTGCGCCAGGTGAACAACCTGGACGCGGTCGAGGTGGTGCTGGCCCACCCGCAGGCGCTGGCCCAGTGCCAAGGCTGGCTCACGCAGCACCTGCCCAGGGCCGAACGCCGCGCTGTCTCCAGCAACGCCGAAGGCGCGCGGCTCGCTGCCACCAACCCGGCCTGGGCGGCCGTTGCGAGCGAGCGCGCCGCAGCGCAGTTCGGTCTGCACATCGTCTCGCACGCCATCCAGGACGAGGCCTACAACCGCACGCGCTTCCTGGTGATCTGCCTGCCGCAGACCCTGGCCACACCCCCTGCCTCTGGGCGAGACTGCACCAGTCTGGTTGTGTCGGTGCCAAACCGCCCAGGTGCCGTGCACGACCTGCTCGTGCCGCTGAAGAACAACGGCGTCTCCATGACCCGGTTCGAATCCCGCCCGGCCAAGTCCGGCCAGTGGGAGTACTACTTCTACATCGACCTCGCGGGTCACCCCTCGCAGCCCAACGTGGCCGCGGCCCTGAAGGAACTGCAGGGCCTGTGCGCGTTCTACAAAGTGCTGGGTGCCTATCCGGTCAGCGAATGACATGAACGCCCCCCCTCTCAAATTTGAACAACTGGGCCTGATCGGCTGCGGCCTGATGGGCGGATCGTTCGCGCTGGCCATGAAGAGGGCCGGGCTGGTCAAGCGTGTCGTCGGATACAGCAAATCGCCATCCACCACCGAACGCGCCCGCCAGATGGGTGTCATCGACATCGAGGCGCCCTCTGCCCTTCTGGCCGTGTCCGGCGCCGATCTGGTGCTGGTCGCAGTCCCGGTGTCGGCCACCGAAGCCACCTTCAAGGCGATCCGCCATCTGCTGACCAAGGACACGCTGGTGATGGACGTCGGCTCCACCAAGCGGGAGGTCATCGACGCGGCGCGGCGCGTACTCAAAGACCAGGTGGGCGTGCTCGTGCCCGCACACCCGATCACAGGCAAGGAACTGGCGGGGGTCGAGAACGTCGACGCCGACCTGTACCAGGGCCGCCAGGTCATCCTCACCCCCATCGAGCGCACCCAGACAGTCCAACTGGAGAAGGCGGATCAGCTCTGGACGGCGCTGGGTTGCCATGTGCAGCGCATGTCGCCCGAAGCACACGATGCGGCCTATGCGGCGGTCAGCCACCTGCCGCACATGATTGCGTTTGCACTCATGAATGCCATTGCAGGCCACGAACATGGCAAGCAGTTCCTGTCCCTCGCTGGTCCTGGTTTCCGCGACTTCACGCGGATCGCCGCCAGCGATCCCAGCGTCTGGCGCGACATCCTGCTGTCCAACCGTGAGGAGCTGATCGCACAGTCCCGCCAGTTCCAGCGCGCCCTGCATGCCTTCGAGTCCGCCATTGCCTCAGGCAACCCGGACGCGCTTGAAGCCCTGATCGACAAAGCCAGCCAGACCCGCTCGCGGTGGCGCATGAGCGCCCACAAGCCCCAGAGCTGACCCCCCTCCCCGCGCATGTACGCCATTGCCCATCTCGATATCCCGCCTCTGGCCAGCGCGGGCGGTACCGTCCGCCTGCCCGGATCCAAGAGCATTTCCAACCGCGTGCTGCTGCTCTCGGCCCTGAGCGCCGGCCACACCGACATTGCCGACCTGCTCGATTCGGACGACACCCGCGTCATGCTGGCCGCCCTGGACAAGCTGGGTTGCCGCATTGAACAGCTCCCAGACAACCTGCTGCGTGTGCACGGCCTGGGCGGTCAGCTGCCCGTGCGGGAGGCTGCGCTGTTCCTGGGCAACGCCGGCACCGCCATGCGGCCGCTCACCGCAGCACTCGCGCTGCTGGCCGCCGAGCAGGGCGGGCGTTTCGAGCTGAGCGGCATCCCTCGCATGCACGAGCGGCCCATCGGTGACCTCGTCGACGCGCTGCGCCAGCTGGGTTGTCCGGTGGACTGTATTGGTCAGGAGGGCTACCCGCCCTTGCGCCTGGGCAATGGCACGCCATCTGCGCTCCGACTCGACCAGCCGATCCGGGTGCGGGGCGATGTCTCCAGCCAGTTCCTCACGGCGCTGCTACTGGCCTTGCCGCTGGTGGCGCGCGAGCGCCGGGTGGTGATCGACGTGGTTGGCGAACTAATCTCCAAACCGTACATCGAGATCACGCTCAACCTCCTGGAGCGGTTCGGCGTGCGCGTACAGCGCGACGACTGGTCCAGATTCACGATCCCCGCCGGCAGCCGCTATGTGTCTCCCGGGCTGGTCCACGTCGAAGGAGACGCCTCATCGGCGAGCTATTTCATCGCCCTGGGTGCCCTGGCGCCTGCCCGTGAAGGCTGCGATGGCGTGACCATCGAAGGCGTGGGTCTGTCGTCCATACAGGGCGACATCCGGTTCGTCGAGGCGGCCCGGATGATGGGTGCCGAGGTGACGGGAGAAGCCAACCGCCTGCACATCCGGCGCGGCCAGTGGCCCCTGAAGGCCATCGACCTGGACTGCAACCACATTCCCGACGCGGCCATGACGCTCGCGGTGATGGCGCTCTACGCCGACGGCACCACCACACTGCGCAACATTGCGAGCTGGCGTGTCAAGGAAACCGACCGGATTGCGGCCATGGCCATCGAATGCCGCAAGCTGGGCGCGACGGTCGAGGAAGGTGCCGACTTCATCCGCGTCACGCCGCCCGCCCGCTGGACGGGTGCGAGCATCCACACCTACGACGACCACCGCGTCGCCATGTGCTTTTCGCTGGTCGCCTTCAATCCGGATGGCGTCACCGTACGCATTGAAGATCCGAAGTGCGTGGCCAAGACCTTCCCGGACTACTTCGAAACCCTGTTCGAGCTGTGTGCAACGCCGGCAGAGCGCATCCCGGTGATCTGCATCGACGGGCCCACCGCGTCCGGCAAAGGCACACTGGCCTCCGAGGTTGCCCGACGGCTGGGGTTTCACCTGCTGGACTCCGGCGCCCTCTACCGCGCCACGGCTCTGGCCGCACAGGACGCAGGACTGGACCTGGACGATGAAGCGGCCCTCGCCCGCCTGGCCGCCCACTTGCCCTTGGCCTTCCGCGACCACCGCGTATTCCTCGCCGGGCGGGACATCACCGATCCGTTGCGGCTGGAATCCACCGGCGGCATGGCCTCCCGGGTGTCCCAGCACCCTGCGGTGAGGGCGGCGCTGCATGGCCTGCAGCAAAGCTTCCGGCGCCTGCCGGGGCTGGTGGCCGATGGCCGCGACATGGGCACGGTGATCTTCCCGGACGCAGGCCTGAAGGTGTTTCTCACCGCCAGCACCGAACAACGGGCCCAAAGACGCCATAAACAATTGATTTCCAAGGGAATTTCTGCTAGCATCGACGACCTTTTGGCAGACCTCAAGGCGCGCGACCACCGGGACATGTCCCGTACTCATGCCCCATTGAAGCCCGCCGAAGACGCCCAGCTGCTGGACAACTCGGACCTGAGCATCGAAGCCTCGGTGCAACTGGTTCTTGACTGGTGGGAAGGCACAGCGGCGGCTCCAGGCAACTGACCCGCCTTTTTTACGATGGCCCAGATGGCCCCGCCGGGTGTTCACAGCCCGCAGGCCCGATGGTTCTTTCACTTAACCCGCGGTGTCACGCACCGCATGTCAACGCCGCCCAACCGTCGAAATCCCGCGCATCCGTCCATAGCGATGCGGTTGCGCCTCGACGCCAGGTGGCCATAGGAAACTCAATGTCTGAATCTTTTGCCGCCCTCTTCGAAGAGTCCCTCAAGCGCGCTGAAATGCGCTCGGGTGAAGTCATCACCGCCGAAGTCGTGCGCATCGAGCACAACCATGTGGTGGTCAACGCCGGTCTGAAGTCGGAAGCCTACGTGCCTCTGAACGAATTCAAGAACGACCAGGGCGAACTCGAAGTCCAGGTCGGTGATTTCGTGTCCGTGGCGATCGACTCCGTCGAAAACGGCTTCGGCGACACCCTGCTGTCGCGCGACAAGGCCAAGCGCCTGGCCTCCTGGATGGCCCTGGAAAAGGCCCTGGAGTCCGGCGAGTTCGTCACCGGTACGACCTCCAGCAAGGTAAAGGGCGGCCTCAAGGTCATGGTCAACGGCATCAGCGCCTTCCTGCCGGGCTCGCTGGTCGACAGCCGTCCGACCAAGGATCTGACCCCCTACGAGAACAAGACCCTGGAATTCAAGGTCATCAAGCTCGACCGCAAGCGCAACAACGTGGTGCTGAGCCGCCGCGCCGTGGTGGAAGCCTCCATGGGCGAAGAGCGCGCCAAGCTGATGGACACCCTCAAGGAAGGCGCCATCGTCAACGGCGTGGTCAAGAACATCACCGAATACGGTGCGTTCGTGGACCTGGGTGGCATCGACGGCCTGCTGCACATCACCGACATGGCTTGGCGCCGTGTCCGTCACCCGAGCGAAGTGGTGACGGCTGGCCAGGAAATCACCGCCAAGATCCTGAAGTTCGACACCGAGAAGCACCGCGTCTCGCTGGGTCTGAAGCAGATGGGCGACGACCCGTGGATGGGCGTGGCCCGCCGCTACCCGCAAGGCACGCGCATGTTCGGCAAGATCACCAACATCGCCGACTACGGCGCGTTCGTGGAACTCGAGCCGGGCATCGAAGGCCTGGTGCACGTCTCCGAAATGGACTGGACCAACAAGAACGTGGCCCCGTCCAAGCTGGTGTCGCTGGGTGACGAAGTCGAAGTCATGGTGCTGGACATCGACGAAGACAAGCGTCGCATCTCCCTGGGCATGAAGCAGTGCCGTGCCAACCCCTGGCACGAGTTCGCCGAGCAGACCAAGCGCGGCGACCGCGTCAAGGGCCCGATCAAGTCGATCACCGACTTCGGCGTGTTCGTGGGTCTGGCTGCCGGTATCGACGGCCTGGTGCACCTGTCCGATCTGTCCTGGAACGAAGCCGGCGAAGCCGCCGTGCGCAACTTCAAGAAGGGCCAGGAAGTCGAAGCCATCGTGCTGGCCATCGACGTCGAGCGCGAGCGCATCTCCCTGGGCATCAAGCAGCTTGATGGCGACCCGTTCACCACCTTCGTGTCGGTCAACGACAAGGGTTCCGTGGTGACCGGCAAGGTCAAGACCGTGGACGCCAAGGGCGCCGAAATCGACCTGGGCGAAGACGTCATCGGCTACCTGCGCGCCTCGGAAATCTCCCGCGATCGCGTGGAAGATGCCCGCAACGTGCTCAAGGATGGCGACGAAGTCACGGCCGTGGTGGTGAACGTGGATCGCAAGACCCGCAACATCCAGCTGTCGATCAAGGCCAAGGACATGGCCGACCAGAACGAAGCCATGGCCAGCCTGAACCAGAACACGGGCAACGCCGGCACGACCAACCTGGGCGCCCTGCTCAAGGCCAAGCTGGACAGCAACAACTGAGATCCAGCCTGAGGCTTCTGCCGGTGCTTCATGCACCGGCAGGGCCCGGCGCTGTTCCGGACACCCCAACGCCCGAGTTCAGTCATGACCCGCAGCGACCTTGTCGAAGCACTGGCCAGCCGTTTCAGCCAGCTCACCCACCGCGACGCCGAGTTCGCTGTCAAGGCGATCCTGGACGCCATGGGTGATGCCCTGGTGAAAGGTCACCGGATCGAGATCCGGGGGTTCGGCAGCTTCTCTGTCAACCGCCGCTCGCCCCGCATTGGACGCAATCCGCGTTCGGGCGAGAGCGTGATGATTCCCGAGAAGCGGGTGCCCCACTTCAAGCCCGGTAAAGCCCTGCGCGAGCAGGTCGATGCCAAGACGGCGGAGATCCTGGGTCGAGAGCCGAAAAATACGGCCTGATCGCTACAATCGTCCCACCACAGAGGGGATGATTTGAAATACCTGACGTGGCTGCTCAATGCAGCCATTTTTTTTGTTCTCTTCGCCTTCGCGCTGAACAATCAGGACACGGTCACCATGCACCTGTTCTTCGGGGCGCGCTGGCAGGCCCCGCTGGTGCTGATTCTTCTGTGTGCCTTGCTGGTGGGCGTGGTACTGGGCGTGGTGGTGATGCTGCCGCTGTGGCTGCGGGCGCGTCGGCGTTCCGCCGCCAGACCGGTGACTGCACCAACATCCTTGCCTCCCGCCGTCCCGGATGCGGTGTCCACCGTGTCCCGCCCCCCGAATGGAACTTGACCTGACCTGGCTCCTCTGGGGCCTTCCCCTGGCCTTCGCGCTCGGATGGCTGGCCTCACGCCTGGACCTGCGTCAGTGGCGCATGGAAAGCCGCCAGACGCCCAAGGCCTATTTTCGGGGCCTGAACCACCTGCTCAACGAACAGCAGGACCAGGCCATCGACGCCTTCATCGAGGCGGTGCAGGGAGACCCCGACACCGCCGAGCTGCACTTCGCGCTGGGCAACCTGTTCCGCCGCCGTGGCGACTACGACCGCGCTGTGCGGGTGCACGAGCACCTGCTGGCCCGCGCCGACATCGGCCGCAAGGACCGCGACCGCGCCCAGCATGCGCTGGCGCTGGACTTCCTCAAGGCAGGCCTGCTGGACCGTGCCGAGTCCGCCCTGCACAAGCTTGAAGGTTCCGCCTACGAGGGCGAAGCCCTGATGGCGCTGTTGTCGATTGCCGAACGCTCGCGCGACTGGCCCCAGGCGCAGATCCTGGCCCAGCGGCTGGAGGACACCCACCAGGGCAGCTTCACGCCTCGCCTTGCGCACTACCTGTGTGAAGAGGCCGAGCTGGCCATGAGCCAGGGGGACGCCGCCGAGGCCCAGCGCCTGCTCAACAAGGCGGTGGATCGCGCGCCGCAGATGGTCCGCGGCTGGATGGCGCTGTCGGCCCTGAAGGCGCAGCAGGGCGACACCAAGGGTGCGTTCGACACGCTGCTGCAACTGGTGCGCCATGCGCCGCAGGGGTTCCCGCTGGCCGCGCGGCCCATCGCCGATCTTTCGATCGCCACCGGGCGTCAGCAGGAAGCCATCGCATTGCTCAACGAGGCGCAGGCCCACGGCCCGTCGCTGGACATCACCGAGGCGCTGGCCACGCTCAGCGGCAGCGCAACAGCGGCCCGGGCCCACTACCTCAGCCACCTGGAGCGGGAGCCTTCGCTGGTGGCGGCCACCCAGTGGCTGTCCGGCGAGCCCCTGTCGGACCCGGCTGCACAGAAGCGGGTCCAGGCGGCGCTCGAACATGCAGCCGCGCCGCTCAAGCGCTATCGTTGCGCCGCCTGCGGCTTCGAGGCGCGCCAGCACTTCTGGCACTGCCCCGGTTGCCAGAGCTGGGACAGCTACCCAGCCCGCCGGGTCGAAGAGCTTTGACCCACCCCCGCCGCGCTGCGCGCGCCCCCCTCAAGGGGGCAACGCGGTGCGGCCTGGCGAAGCCAGTTCCGCCGCGTTCTCGGATGGATTTCCCGCCTTTGGCGTGTCATAGGTTCGCCCGGAGCTCTCTCCACCTGGCCAGCAGCCAGGTCTCCAGGTCGTGCACCGGCCGCCCAGTCGCCTGTTCAACCGCCGCACGGTAAGGCGGCATGTTGGTGCACTCCAGTACCAGGGTCTGCAAATGCGGGTGCCGCGACACCAGCTCCATGGCAGCCGCCACCACATCCTGCTGCGCCTGCGCCAGGTCCAGGACCGTGTCATCGGCGAGGATGCGCGACTGCAGTTCGCAACCCGGAGCAAGGCCTTGCACCGGTGTTCCGGCGGGCACACCGGCCTTGCGCAGCAGCGACGGGTGCAGCGAGGTCGCGTCAAAGGTGACGATGCCCGACGCAGGCAGCTCGGCACACTGCAGCAGGCTGGAGGTGATCACAGGCACCGGGACTGCGGCCTGCAGCTCGGTCTGCCACCCGGCCAGGAATCCGCAGCTGGTGGTGATCAGGCGCGCACCCTCATCCGCAAGCGCGCGTGCCGCGTCGATGAACGGCCCGAGCAGCGCGGTGTCCTGTTCCTGCACCACGCGCCGTGCCGACGCTCCTGGCACGACGCGCAAGCGCACCGGGATGCCCGCCCGCGCCCAGGTCTGCGGACAGCCGATGTCGCCGGGCGGACGCGGGAAGCGCGTGTCGAGCACGATCACGCCAAGAAAGGCCTTTTCACCGCTGTCCGAACCCTTCATGGCGATAAGCTGTGCGTCCACATCCGAAGCAACAAAAAGGTGATTGAAGCATGACCCAGGCCAGACCAGGGCAGCGCGTGGTGGTGCTGGGCGCCGGCATGGTGGGCATCGCCTGTGCCCTCTCGCTGCGCCAGCGGGCCATGACCGTCACGGTGCTCGACCCGCTGGGTCCCGGCGCTGCCACCTCGCACGGCAACGCGGGCGTGCTCGCACGCAGCTCACTGATGCCATTCAACCACCCGGGGCTGTGGGCCCAGTTGCCGGCGCTGCTGCGCGGCAAGAACCCGGGCTTTCGCTACCACCTGCCGTGGGTGCTGGGCCAGTGGCGCTGGGGTCTGTCGTTCCTGGGACATGCGCGGGCAGCCGACTTCGAGGAAACCACCACCGCGCTGGATGCCCTGATCCGCCACTCGGGCACCGTCCACCGGCGCTGGATGGCCGAGGCGGGCATCGCAAACCGCCGCCGCGACGACGGCTGGCTGTTCCTCTACCGCAGCGAGGCCGCCTTCGACAGCGGCGCCTTCGGGCGCGAGACACTCGCGCGCTTCGGCGTGGCCACGCGTGTGCTGGATGCTGCCGCGCTGCACGAGCTGGAACCCCACCTGAAGCCGCTGTTCCCGCGCGCGCTGTGGGTGCAGGACGCCAGCTCGGTCGACAGCCCCGGCGAGCTGGTGCGAGGCTACGCGGCTTGGCTGCAGGCGCTCGGCGGGGCGGTGCTTACGGACGAGGCCACGCGGCTGCAACGCCACAGCGGCGGCTGGACGGTTCACACCCGCGGCGGCCCTGCGCTCGACGCCGACCACGTGGTGGTGGCGCTTGGCCCCTGGTCGCGCGACTTCCTGCGCGGGCAGTTTGGCGTAAGGCTACCCATGGGTTTCGAACGCGGCCAGCACCGCCACTTTCAGCCCGCCACTGACACCACGCTGAACCGCCCGGTGTATGACACGGCCGGCGGCTACGTGCTGGCGCCGATGGCGCAGGGTCTGCGGCTGACAACCGGTGTCGAGCTGAACGCGCAATTCGCGCCGCCCCACCAGGCGCAACTCGAAGCCGCCGAACGTGCCGCGCGGGAAGCGATGCCACTGGGCCAACGCACGTCCGACCCCGACTGGCTAGGCAGCCGCCCCACCCTGCCCGACTGCCGGCCGATGATCGGTGAATGCCCAGGGTACGACGCGCTGTGGCTGGCGCTGGGCCACCAGCACGTCGGCTTTTCCACAGGGCCGGGCACCGGTGAGCTGCTGGCGCAGCTGATGCTGGGCGAGCCGAACACCATCGACCCGCACCCGTTCAGGCCGCAGCGCTTCCTGCGTGCCTGAACAGCGTGTTCACATGTTCCCCGGCAGCCACATCACGATCTGCGGGAACCAGTACAGCATGCACACCGCGAGCACCATGAGGAAGAAATAGGGCATGCAGACGCGGGCGATCCAGTTGATCTCGCGCCGCGTCATGCCCTGCAGCACGAACAGGTTGAAGCCGACCGGCGGCGTGATCTGCGCCATCTCGACCACGATCACGATGAAGATGCCGAACCAGATCAGGTCGATGCCTGCGGCCTGCACCGTCGGAACGATCACACCCATGGTCAGCACGATCATCGAGATGCCGTCCAGGAAGCAACCGAGCACGATGTAGAACAGCGCCAGCGCGATCAGCAGCAGCCCTGGCGACAGGCCCAGCGAACCGACCCACTCGGCCAGGTGGCGTGGCAGGCCGATGTAGCCCATGGACAGCGTGAGGAAGGCCGCGCCTGCGAGGATCAGGGCCATCATGCAGTACAGCCGAGTGGCGCCCAGCAGCGCGTCCTTGAAGCTCTGCCACGAGAGTGACCGCTGGTAGGCCGACAGCAGCAGCGCACCCACCACGCCGATGGCCGCCGCTTCGGTGGCCGTGGCCACGCCGACATAGATCGAGCCGATCACGCCGCCGATCAGCAGGATGACCGGGATCAGTTCGCTGGACGCGCGCAGCTTCTCGCCAAAGCTCATGCCGGCGTCGGCCTCGGGAATCTTGTCCGGGTTCATCAACGCCCAGACCATCAGGTAGCCGCTGAACAGGCCAGCCAGCATCAGCCCCGGGATCACGCCCGCGACAAAAAGCTTGGCGATCGACACCTCGGCCGCGACGCCGTAGACGATCATCACGATCGAGGGCGGGATCAGCAGGCCCAGCGTGCTCGCGCCACCGAGCGAGCCGATCACGCGCTCCGGCGGGTAGCCGCGCTCGGTGAGCTCGGGGATCGTCATCTTGCCGATGGTGGCGCAGGTGGCGGCCGACGAGCCGGACACCGCGGCGAAGATGGTGCTGCCCAGGATGTTGGTGTGCAGCAGCCGGCCCGGCAGCGCGTTGACCCAGGGCGCCAGGCCCTTGAACATGTTCTCGGACAGCTTGGTGCGGAACAGGATCTCGCCCATCCAGACAAACAGTGGCAGGGCCGTCAGGGTCCAACTGCTGGCCGAGCCCCAGATGGTGACCGCCATCGCATCGCCCGCGCTGCGCGAGGAGAACAGCTCCATGCCGATCCAGGCCACGCCAGCGAGCGTCAGGCCAATCCAGACGCCGCTACCCAGCAGGGCGAACAGCGCGACGATCAGAAAGCCGGTGACCAGCATCTCATTCATGGCGCGTCTCCGATCCGCCGATGTGCTGGCGCCGGCCGCGCAGCTCCAGCACCCACTCGTCCACGAACGCGATGAACAGCACCAAGGTTCCGAGCGCCATCCCCAGCTGCGGGAGCCACAGCGGGGTCGCGTCATTGCCAGTGGAGATGTCGTTGAACTCGTGCGACTGCATCACCAGCCGCAGCGAGAACCAGGCGAACAGACCGGACAGCAGCACTGCGGCACTCAGCGACCACAGCTCCATGCCCCGGCGCGCGCCCCCCGTGAGCTTGCCGAGCACCAGCGTGACGCGGATGTGCTCGTTGCGCTTGAGGGTGTGCGCCAGCGCCAGGAAGCCGGCCGCCGCCATGCTGTAGCCGGCGTAGGCGTCGGTGCCCGGCACGTGGAAACCGAACTGGCGCCCCAGCACCGACAGCAGCACCATGACCAGCACGCCGATCATGAACACCGCCGCGAGCCAGGCGCAACCGTCGTACAGGGCATTGAGCGCGCGCCGCATGCTGCTGTCGCCACTCACTTGCGGAACGCGTCGACCAGGGCCTGGCCCTCAGGACCAGCCTTTTCCAGCCACTCCTTGAGCATGGTGTCGCCGACCTTCTTCATGTCGGCCTTGAGCGCCGCGGGTGCGGGCAGGATCTGCATGCCGCCGGCCTTGAGCTTGTCCAGACTTTCGGTGTTGGCCTTCTTGCTGGCCTCCCAGCCGCGCGTCTCGGCGTCGGCGGAAGCCTTGAGCACCGCGTCCTGCGTGGGCTTGTCCAGCGCGTCGAAGGCTTTTTTGTTCACCAGCAGCGCGTTCTTGGGCAGCCAGGCCTGGGTGTCGTACCAGTACTTCACATGCTCGTACAGCTTGGCGTCGGCGCCGGTGGAGCCGCTGGACATCATGCTTTCGGTCACGCCGGTGGCGAAGGCCTGGCTGACCTCGGCGGCCTGCACCGTCACCGGCTGCGCGCCCACCAGTTCAGCGATGCGGGCGGTGGCCGGGCTGTAGGCGCGCCACTTGATGCCCTTGAGGTCGGCCGCACTGTTCAGCGGCTTCTTGCTGTAGACGCCCTGCGGCGGCCATGGCACGGCGAACAGGACCATCATGCCCTGCTCGGCCAGCTTCTTTTCCAGGATCGGGCGCTGCACCTTCCACAGCTTGGCCGCCTCGTCGTAGCTGTCGGCCACGAAGGGCAGACCATCGGCGCCGAAGACCTGCCACTCGTTCTGGTAGTTCACCAGCAGGATCTCGCCGGCCTGCGCCTGGCCGCCCTGCACCGCGCGCTTGATCTCCGGCGCCTTGAACAGCGCCGCGTTGGGATGCACCGTGATCTTGAGCTTGCCGCCGCTGGCCTTGTCCACGTCGGCTGCGAACTGGCTGATGTTGACCGTGTGGAAGTTGGTCGCCGGGTAGGCGGTGGCCAGGTCCCACTTGGCCTGGGCGAAGGCCGTGGTCGAAAGCGCGATGGCGGCAGCGGCCATGGAGAGTTGGAAGGCACGACGTTTCATGAAAGCTCCAGTTGCAGGTTGAACGGACCGCGGCACCGACCGCAGCAGACGGGTGCACGCACTGTAGGGGGAGGGGCAACAGATTGTGACCAGTGTTTTCCCTCATCGTCAACAAATCGTTGGCAAATTGTCGTCAAATATGGGCACTCGCCCACACGGAAGACGCCCATGGCCAAGTCACCCAAAGCAAGCGGCACGCCAGTCACCACCGCACCACGATCGCCCATCGTGTCGTCCGCGCACCTGGTCTCGCCCCAGAGCGCGGAGATGAGCGAGTTCGAGTTCGGCCTGATCGTGGCCAGCAATGCCTTCCACCGCTGGGTGGTGCACTGCATGTCCGCGGCGGGACTGAAAGACCTGATGCCGCTGGACGTGCTGGTGCTGCACCACGTCACGCACCGTGCGCGCGACAAGCGCCTGTCCGACATCTGCTTCATCATGAACATCGAGGACACGCACCTGGTGAACTACTCGCTCAAGAAGCTGGCGAGCCTGGGCGTGGTGGCATCGAGCAAGTCGGGCAAGGAAGTGACCTACGCAGCCACCGAGTCTGGCAGCGCCTTCGTGCAGCGCTACCGCGAGATCCGCGAGCAGTGCCTGATCCAGGCGCTGCACGCCGACGACGCGCTGAACAAGGACATCGGCGAGCTGGCGCGCCTGCTGCGCGTGCTCTCGGGCATGTACGACCAAGCCGCCCGGTCGGCGGCGTCATTGTGAGCGTCATGACCCCACGTATGCTGCCCCTGGGCGACAGCGCCTGGACGGTGGAGTTTGGCCACGCCATCGACGCGGCAACCAACGCGCGCGTCATGGGCCTGGCCGGGCGGCTTGCAGCCGCGCGCCAGAACGATCCACTGCTGGCCCTGGTGACCGATGTGGTGCCGACCTCTCGCTCGCTCACGGTGCATTTCGACCCCTGGGCGGGCGATGCCACTGCACTGGGCCGGAAACTGCTGGCCATGGCGCAGGAAGGCCAGCAGACCACTGTTCAAGGACGCCAGTGGCAGCTGCCCGTGTGCTTCGACGCCGATTTCGCACCCGACCTGCCGCGGGTGTGCGAGCTGAAGCAACTGAGCCGCGACGAGGTGATTCACCAATTGCTGGACGCCAGCCTCCGCGTCTACATGCTGGGCTTCCAGCCCGGCTTCCCCTACATGGGCGGTCTGCCGCCCGCACTGGTCACGCCGCGCCTGCCCTCGCCACGGCAGAAGGTGCCCGCGAAGTCGGTGGCCATCGCGCTGGACATGTGTTCGGTCTACCCCTGGGAGAGTCCCGGCGGCTGGAACCTGCTGGGGCGCACACCCGTGGTGCTGTTCGACCCGGCGCAGACCGAACAGCCCGCCATGCTCACCGCGGGCGACGAGGTGCGCTGGACCGCGGTGGACCGCACCACGCACGACCGCCTCGCTCGCGAGATCGCCGATGGCCTGCCACGCGAGACCTTTCTGAAAGGGTCTGCGACATGAGCGGCCAGCTGGAAGTCCTTCAACCCGGCATCGGCGCCACGGTGCAGGACCGCGGCCGTGCCGGACACAGGCACCACGGCCTGCCGCTCTCGGGCTGGATGGACGGCCCACTGGCCCAGGCCGCCAACGCCCTGCTGGGCAATGATCTGAACGCCGCGGTGCTGGAACTGCGCGGCGTCGGCACGGTGCTGCAGGTGAAGCGCGGACCCGTGCGCGTCGCGCTGGCCGGCCGCATCGGCGCGCAGCGTGTGCGCGAGGACGGCGCCCGCACGCTCCTGCCCGCATGGCAGACCGCCACGCTGCACGAGGGTGAAACCCTGCAGCTGGGCAGCGCCGACAGCGGCTGCGCCTACCTGGCGGTGGCGGGTGGCATCGACCTTCCGCCGGCTTTCGGCAGCCGCGCCAGCTACTGCCGCGCCGGCCTGTCGGGCGTGCTGGGCCGAGCCTTCCAGCCGGGTGATGCGCTGCCCTGCGGCGAGGCCGGCAGCGCCGACCCGCGCGAATGGCGCTGCCGCTCGCCCTGGGAGCCGGAGACCGGCCCAGTCCGCGTGATGCCCGGCCCGCAGGACGACCACTTTACGCCCGAGGCCCTGGCGAGCTTCTTCGCGCAGGACTGGCAGGCCACACCCGCACAGGACCGCATGGGCCTGCGCCTGCAAGGCGAGGCACTCGCGCACTCCAGCGCAGAAGCCGCCGACATCGTGTCCGACGGCGTCACACCGGGCGTGATCCAGGTGCCGGCCAACGGCCAGCCCATCCTGCTGCTGGCCGATGGCCAGACCGTGGGCGGCTACCCCAAGATCGCCACCGTCATCACCGCCGACCTGCCGCGGCTGGCGCACCTGCGGCCGGGCACCCGCGTGCGCTTCGCGGCCGTCACGGCCGAACAGGCGCACGAGGCCCTGACCGCCCAGCGAAGGCGCTGGCAGCAATGGCTGGCGGGCCGCGAGGCCTTCCTGCCGCCAGGCCAAATCGACGAGGCCGCGCTCTACGGCGGCAACCTGATTTCCGGCATGCTCGCCACCCACCCCGGAGAGGACACCCCATGACACCCATCAACCTCAACGCCGACCTCGGCGAAAGCTTCGGTGCCTGGACCATGGGCAGCGATGCGGAACTGCTGCAGGTGATCAACAGTGCCAACATCGCCTGCGGCTTCCACGCCGGCGACCCGGTGGTGATGCGCGAGACCGTGCGGCTGGCGCTGGCCAACGGCGTGAGCCTGGGTGCGCACCCCGCCTTCCCCGACCTGCAAGGCTTCGGCCGGCGGGTGATGCAGCTTTCGCCCAAAGAGCTGGAAGCCACCATCCTCTACCAGGTGGGCGCACTGCAGGCCATGGCGGCGGCAGAAGGCGGCCGGGTCACGCACGTCAAGCCGCACGGCGCACTGAACAACATGGCCTGCGCCGATGAGGCCATGGCGGCCACCGTGGCGCGCGCCGTGAAGGCGCTGGACCCGCAGCTGATTCTTCTGGCACCCGCCCTCTCGGCGCTGGAGCGCGCGGGCGAGGCGGCCGGCCTGCGCGTGGCGCGCGAGGTGTTCGCTGACCGCAGCTATCAGGCCGACGGCCAGCTCACACCGCGTTCGAAGCCGGGCGCGGTGCTGCACGACGCCGCCGACTGCGTGCAGCACGTGCAGCGCATGCTGGACGCGGGCGGCATCGTCACCGCCGACGGCCAGCGCCTGCCCACGCCCATCCACAGCATCTGCGTGCACGGCGACGGCCCCGGGGCCGTGGCGGCGGCGCGGGCGATCCGCACGGCGCTTGAAGCTGCCGGCCATCGTCTCGCAGGGTTGCAGGAACTGGTCTGAGGAGATCCTCCGAGAACCAGGGTGGGCGTGGCAGGGCTCAGGCCCTGACCGGAGCCTCTCTGTCCTGGGGCTGAACTGCCGCCACCTCGGCGGCCGGCTCTGCGCCCGCGGCCAGCCGCTGCAACGATTCACTCGCGGGCCTGTTGGCCGCCTGCCGCGCATCGACGGCACCTTCCTTCAAGCCGATGCCATCGAACTCCGCGACGCGGATCTGGCCCCCATCCGCCCGCAGGTGGGTGATGCGCGACAGACCGGCCTCCCGCGCGCCCAGCGCCACCGAGTGCACCGTGTTCTCCATGCCCTGGTCCCAGGGCAGTCCGTGCTGATCGGCCAGCCGCTGCACATGACCCCGGCTGTCGTCGAGCAATCGCCGGGTGGGTTCGGGCAAGGCCGCCGGGTCCAGTGCGGCGCCTTTGCGCGGTTCGCGCTGGGCAGGTTCACCCGGTTCGAGCGGCCCGCGGATGGCGTCGATCGCGTCGCGGGCGTTGCCATCGAGGCCGCGAGACACCGCCGTCAGCACACCACGCATCTGGCGCACGTCCCGGCGGTACTCGCCGATCTGCACCGACTGCTGCTGCGCCAGGCTGCGCGCCTGCGGATCGTCGAGGATGGAGCGGTCGGTCTGGCCGCTGCCGTCCACCCTCACGAAGTGGTGCATGCTGTGACTCCCCCCCAGCGCCACCGCCGCGCCCAGGGTGCTGGGCGGGGTGGTGCCAGTGGCAATATTGATGGGCGAATAACCCCTCAGCGCGTCGCTCCAGTGGGTCTGGTTGTCATAGCCCTTGGACAGCAGCGTCTTCACCTCCTCGGGCCGGGCATAGATCCGTGTCTCGCCGAAATGCGGACTGGCCGCGCTCACCGCATCGCCCGCCATCATGTGGTTGATGACCGAATGGCCGCCCTCGGGAATGCGCCGGCTCAGGCTGACCGCCCCATAGGCGTTGAAGGTTTCGCCTTTGAGATCGAAGTGGTGGGCGCTGACCTGGGCCAGCGTGCCGCCGAGCGAGTGACCGGTGGTGGTGACGGCCGCTGGTGGCAACCCCCTCCTGGACGAGTCCTTGGATGCGATATCGAGCGCGTCACGCGTCAATGAAATCGCATCATCCGCCTGCAGATTGGAGCGCGCGAGCACCATGCCTCCGTCGGCCAAAGCTCCGTCTTTGAAGGCCTCGCGGTCGAACTCGGTTCCCCGATGAGCCACCACCAACTCGCCCGTGTCGCGGCGCTCGTAAATCGTGCCCTGGTACCCGGTCGTGGGGTTGTCCACATGGACTCGCACAAAAAACCGAACACCACCCGAATCCACATAGGGCGCGTCTTTGTCGTTACTCACATAGCTTCGAGCAGGTGTGCCCTTGTACACATGAAACGACAGGTCGGCGTATTGCTGCGACGTGATGCTCATGGCTTGGCCTTCACGAGGGCAGTGATAGAGAACAGGTTGTTACGGTGCGAGGGGCCGAAGCCTTCAGGACTTCGATCACCCGCGGAGCTGTTCCCCCCGGGCCCAGGAAGCCGCGGATAGTCACCCTTCCAGAAGTACTGCCGGTAGGTCGCTCCGTCCACCAGTTCCTTGGCATCCAGGGAGAAGCCATATTGGGTGTCGTCCTCCGACGCACTGGCCGCGAAGCCCGCCCCCGCCTCCCCCATCTCCCAGCGGCACACGCCCTTGCCGTAGTAGTCCTCGTCCAGCATGGCATCAAGCGCCACCGTCATCACGAAGCGATTCGGGCCGATGGGCGTGACGGGCACACTCAGGCCTTTGAACGGCGTGCCCCAGGTGCCCGCCCAGGCGTTGGTGACGAAAGTGCAGTTGGGCACCTGCGGCGCGCTGTACCCGGCGCTTCCCCGCACGGCCATCAGCGGCCCCGGCGCATCGTGGATCTCGAACGTGACGTCGAACACCCGGCGGGGCGCCGGATTGAGCTTGAAGAGATGGGCCTGCTCCGACCGGTCGTTCTTCTGCGCGCCGGTGGGCTGGTCGGTCGCAGTGGATGCGCCCGAAGCGGGCGCGGCAGGGGCGGTGGGCTGGCAGGCCATCAGAGCCCCCCACATGACGGTGGCGCAGGCCAGACGGGCGCCGCGGTTGAAAGGCAACTCATGCACACACACCTCCTTGATGTTTTGCTGGCAGGGTCGCTGGTGCCTATGTGTGTTTGCCGCCCTGCCCGGTCTGTTCCGCCGGCAGTATAGGCAAACGCCGGGCACGCCAACCGGCTCGGTATCATCGAACGCCCAGATCCCAACCCTCTCCTGCCGGCGGCAGGGGCGGTCGGCCGCTGACGGCCTGCAACCCAAGGAAATACGTGTTCAAGAATGTGACGATCTACCGCATCGCGCCCGGCTGGGAGGCGACGCTGGAGTCGATGGAGGCCGCGCTGGACGCGGCGCGTTTCGTGCCCTGCGGCGCCTCGCAGGACAAGTCGGTCGGCTGGGCCGAACCACGCGGTGAAGAGCATGGCCCGCTGGTCGAATCCGTGGCGGGCCAGCGCATCCTCAAGCTGGTCATCGAGACCAAGGCCGTGCCCGGCAGTGTGGTGAAGGAAAAGGCGCAGGAAGCGGCCGACCACATCGAGGCCACCACCGGCCGCAAGCCCGGCAAGAAAGAGACCAAGGAGCTGCGCGAGGACGCGCTGCAGGCCCTGCTGCCCCAGGCCTTTCCGCGCCGCGGCAGCGTCTGGATCTGGTTCGACCTTCAGCGCGGACTGCTGGTCACCGACGCCGGCAGCCAGGGCAAGAACGACGAAGTCGTGACCGCGCTGGTGCGCGCGTTCGATGGCCTGGCGCTCACCCTGCTCCAGACCGCCATGACGCCGCAAACTGCCATGACGCAATGGCTGGCCACCACCGAGCCCGAGAACGACTGGCCCGAGGGCTTCAACGTCGAGCGCGAGTGTGAACTCAAATCGGCCGACGAAGAAAAGTCCGCCGTCAAGTTCACGCGCCACCACCTGCTGACCGACGAGGTGCGCAAGCACCTCACCGAAGGCAAGCTGCCCACACGGCTGGCCATGAGCTGGGAGGGCCGCATCGGTTTCACGCTCACCGAGTCCATGCAGCTCAAGAAGCTGGCCTTCCTGGAAGGCGTGTTCGATGACCGACCCAACGACGACGAGAGCGGCTTCGACACCGATGTGGCCCTCGCCACTGGCGAACTGAGCAAGCTGATCCCCGCCCTGATCGGGGCGCTGGGCGGCGAGATCGAGCCCGGTGCGGCACTGCCCGGTGCGCCGGCGGAGAAACCGGCAAAACCCAAGCAGGAAGCCGTCACCGCCGTGGGCGATGGCGACGCGCCGTTCTGATCGTCCACCGCACGCCTGATCCATGCTGCACGTCATCGCCATCAGCATCGGTGCCAGCGTTGGTGCACTTTCGCGCTGGCAGCTGAGCCTGTGGCTCAACCAGGGCCACGCCGTGCTGCCCTGGGGCACGCTGGCAGCCAACTGGATCGGGGCCTGGCTGGTGGGCGTGGCGGTGGTGTTCTTCCAGAGCCAGACCCAGCTGGACCCAGCGTGGCGCCTCGCGTTGGTCACCGGTTTCCTCGGCGCGCTGACCACCTTCTCCACCTTCTCGGCCGAGGTGGTCTCGATGCTGCAGCACGGGCGCTACCTGCTGGCCTTCGGCTCCGCGGCATTGCACCTGCTGGGCTCGCTGGCGCTCACGCTGCTGGGCATGAAGATGGCCGGCGCGTGGTGGGGATCAACCTAGTCGACCTTCTTGGGTGGAGGTCCCTGCTCAAAAGGCTGCCGAACGATCCGGCTCAGACAGGTCTCTTGGCCGTCTTGCGGGCGGGCGCCGGGCTGACCGGCTTCTTCGTAGCGGGCGCGGCCTTGGCCGCCGGGCGCTGCAGCGCCACCATCTGGATCGGGATCAGGTGCGGCAGCTGTCCCGCCACCGCGGCCGACCGGGCCGTGGGCGCCAGCAGGTCGGACAGCGTCACGCCGTCGAGGGCGGTCAGAAATGCCTGCATGGCTTGGCCCAGCGCGCCCTTGAGCCGGCAGTAGCCGTCGAGCCGACAGGTGTTGCTGGCAGCGTCGAAACACTCCACCAGGTTCAGGTCGGGCTCGGTCTCCCGGATCACCTGGCCCAGGGTCAGCCGGCGCGGGTCGGCCATCAGCCGCAGGCCACCGCCCCGGCCCCGGGTCGTGGCCAGCCAGCCGTGGCCGGCAAGGATCATCACGATCTTGGTCAGGTGGCTGCGCGAGATGCCGTGCGCCTCGGCGATCTCGCTGACGGTGGGTGGCTGGGCGCGCCCTTCGCAGGCCGCGCAATACATCAGCACACGCAGGCTGTAATCGGTCCACTGGGTCAGTCGCATCGGTTCGCCATCTCGCTCGGATACAGGCCGGGGTAGCCTGAAACAACACTCTACCCCGATTGTCCGGGCCGTTGGCGCCCGATCACTTGATGAAGCGCACCTGCCGGTTTCAACCCTTGAGCACGGCGCCCGCGCCGTCGCGCACCTGCAGGTCGATGGCGATGCCCTGGCGCACGCTCATGGACACGGTGCAGAACTCTTCGAACTGCGCGAGCACGCGGTCCAGGTGCTCCAGTTCGGCGGCGGTCTTGCCCAGTTCCAGCTGCACGTGGATGCGCTGGATGCGCAGGCGCTTGTTCTCGTTGCGCCCCATCTCGGGCGTGGCGGTGGCGATCAGCGCGCCGGGGTCCTGTTTGAATTTCTGCAGTGCGAACAGCAGGCTGGCGCTCAGGCAGTTGGCCACCGCGGCCAGCAGCATGTGGTCGGGTGCGGGCCCGGCGCCCTGCCCCAGCGGCGCGGGCTCGTCGGCCAGCAGGTGCGGGAGGGATTCGCCGAAGTCGACGAGGAACTGGTAGCCAGACTGGCGGGTGATGGTGACACTGGCGTTGTCGCTCATGGCGTTTTCCGATGAAGTGGGACAAGTCGCTTCATCTTAGCCATTCTCCCCGGGGTATGAAGCATCACCCTGCCTTCTGCACCGACACCGCGCAGTACTTGAACTCCGGGATCTTGCCGAACGGGTCGAGCGCGGCGTTGGTCAGCAGGTTGGCCGCAGCTTCCGAGTAGGCGAACGGAATGAACACGCAGCCGGCAGCGGTGCCGTCGTCCTGCCGCGCGCGCAGCGTCACCTCGCCACGGCGCGAGCGCACGGTGATGCGCTCGCCCGGCCGCACGCCCAGCCGTGCCAGGTCCGCCGCGGCCAGGCTGGCCGTGGCCTCCGGCTCCAGCGCGTCGAGCACGGTCGCGCGGCGCGTCATGCTGCCGGTGTGCCAGTGTTCGAGCTGGCGGCCGGTGATCAGCACCATCGGGTAGTCCGCATCGGGCGTCTCGTCGGCCGGCACCAGCTCGGTCGGCACCAGCCGCAGCCGGCCATCCTGGGTCGGGAAGCGGTCGATGAAGACGATGGGGTGGCCCGGGTCGTCGTCGCTGAGGCAGGGATAGGTCACGCTGCCCTCGCGCTCCAGCCGCTCCCAGCGGATGCCGCCGATGGCCGCGTGCATGGCCTGGCGCATCTCGTCGTAGACCGCGGCGACGCCGTGGTGCTCGCCCTCGTAGCGCCACGACAGACCCATGCGCTGCGCCATCTGCTGGATGATCCAGAGATCGGCGCGCGCATCACCCGGTGGGTCGATCGCCTGGCGGCCCAGCTGCACCATGCGGTCGGTGTTGCTCACCGTGCCGGTCTTTTCGGGCCAGGCGCTGGCGGGCAGGATCACATCGGCCAGCCAGGCGGTCTCTGTCATGAAGATGTCCTGCACCACCAGATGCTCCAGCGAGGCCAGCGCGTGCCGTGTGTGGTTCAGGTTCGGGTCGCTCATGGCCGGGTTCTCGCCCATGATGTAGAGGCCGCGCAGCTTGTGCGGGTCGCTCTCCTCGGCCAGCGCCTTCTCCATCAGCTCGACCACCGTGTAGCCTGGCGCGCGGTCCAGCGGCGTACCCCAGAAGTCCTCGAACCACGCGTGGGCCGAGGCGTTGTCCACCCGCTGGTAGTTGGGGAACATCATCGGGATCAGGCCGGCGTCGCTAGCACCCTGCACGTTGTTCTGGCCCCGCAGCGGGTGCAGCCCGCTGCCCGGCTTGCCGATCTGGCCGGTGATGGCGCACAGCGCGATCAGGCAACGCACATTGTCGGTGCCGTGCACGTGCTGGCTCACCCCCATGCCCCAGAGAATCATCGCGGCGTTCGCGGTCGCGAACGCGCGCGCCACCTCGCGGATGGTCTCGGCCGGGATGCCGCAGACCGGCGCCATCGCCTCTGGGCTGAAGCGCGCGACGCTCTGCGCCAGTTCTTCGTAGTGGGAGGTGCGCTGGGCGATGAAGTCCTGGTTCACCAGGCCCTCGTCGATCACGGTGTGAATCATCGCGTTGAGCAGCGCGACATCGGTGTCGGGCCGGAACGGCAGCGTGCGCCAGGCGTGCTGGCCGATGTCGGTGATGCGCGGGTCGGCCAGCACGATGCGCGTGCCGTTCTGCGCGGCGTTCTTCATCCAGGTCGCGGCCACCGGGTGATTGACTGTGGGGTTGGAGCCGATCACCAGGATCAGCTCGGCGTGCGCCACGTCGTTGACCGGGTTGCTCACCGCGCCCGAGCCCACGCCTTCGAGCAGGGCCGCGACGCTGGAGGCGTGGCACAGGCGGGTGCAGTGATCGACGTTGTTGGAACCGAAGCCGGTGCGCACCAGCTTCTGGAACAGGTAGGCCTCCTCGTTCGTGCCCTTGGCCGAGCCGAAACCGGCCAGGCTCTTCGGTCCGTGGGTGTCGCGCAGCGCCTTGAGCTTTCCTGCGGCCAGCGCCAGCGCCTCGTCCCAGGTGGCCTCGCGGAAGGTGTCGCGCCAGTCGGCGTCGCGCGGCGGAATGGCGTCACCGTGTTTGGGCACACCTTCGCGGCGGACCAGCGGCACCGTCAGGCGTCCCGCGTGGTGCACGTAGTCGAAACCGAAGCGGCCCTTGACGCACAGGCGGCCGCGGTTGGCCGGGCCGTCGCGGCCCTCGACCGCCACGATCTTGCCGTCGCGTACCTTGTAGCTGAGCTGGCAGCCCACGCCACAGAACGGGCAGACCGAGTCCACCGACCTGTCCACCGCCTGCGAACCCACCAGACTCTTGGGCGAGAGCGCGCCGGTCGGGCAGGCCTGCACACACTCGCCGCAGGCCACGCAGCTGCTCGCGCCCATGGCGTCGCCCAGGTCGAACACGATCTCGGCGTGGCCGCCACGGCCGGCGAAGCCGATCACGCCGTTGACCTGTTCCTCGCGGCAGGCGCGCACGCAGCGGCGGCACTGGATGCAGGCGTCGAGGTTCACCGCCATCGCGGGGTGCGAGAGGTCGGGCGCGGGCTGCTCGCGCCGCAGCGCCTGCAGTGCGGGGCGCACCGACACCGCCTCGCGCTGCGCCCAGTCGCTCAGCTCGCCATGCGGCTGGCGGCCGTCGGCGTCGAACCACTGGTGGCCCTGGTCGGGCATGTCGGACAGCAGCAGCTCCAGCACCATCTGGCGCGACTTCTTCGCGCGCAGGCTGTCGGTCAGCACCTTCAGGCCGGGCGTCACGCTGCGGCAGCAGCTGGCGGCCAGGGCGCGCTCGCCCGCCACCTCGACCACGCAGGCGCGGCAGTTGCCGTCGGGGCGCAGCGGGTCGCTGTGGCACAGGTGCGGCAGCTCGGTGCCGTGGCGCTTCGCGGCGTCGAAGATGGACTCACCTTCGTAGGCTTCGACCGCACGGCCATCGAGCTCGAAGCTCAGTTTGGCTGGCATCAGCTGCTCGGGGCTCAGCGGGCGGTTCATGCCGCACCTCCGACTTCGTGCGCAAAGTGCTTCAGCACCGAGCGGATCGGGTTGGGCGCGGCCTGGCCCAGGCCGCAGATCGAGGCGTCGCCCATCACGTCGGCCAAGTCGCGCAACGTATCCTGGTCCCAGATGTCGGAC
This sequence comes from Hydrogenophaga flava NBRC 102514, assembly GCF_001571145.1. GTDB lineage: Bacteria > Pseudomonadota > Gammaproteobacteria > Burkholderiales > Burkholderiaceae_C > Hydrogenophaga > Hydrogenophaga flava. The sequence continues at coordinate 209,542 of NZ_BCTF01000002.1, read as the reverse complement.
GCCATCAGGCGCGCGGCCTTGTCGGTGCCGACGCGGCAGGGCGTGCACTGGCCGCAGCTTTCGTCCTTGAAGAAGCGCATCACGTTGAGTGCGGCGTCGCGCGCGCGGTCGTGCTGGCTCAGCACCATCACCGCGGCCGAACCGATGAAGCAGCCGTGCGGCTGCAGGGTGTCGAAATCCAGCGGGATGTCGGCCATGCTGGCGGGCAGGATGCCGCCGCTGGCGCCGCCGGGCAGGTAGGCGTGGAGCGTGTGGCCCTCGGCCATGCCGCCGCAGAACTCGTCGATGAGTTCTTGCAGCGTGATGCCGGCGGGCGCCAGCTTCACGCCGGGCTCGCGCACCCGGCCGCTGACGCTGAAGCTGCGCAGGCCCTTGCGGCCGTGGCGGCCGTGCGAGGCGAACCAGTCGGCACCGCGCTCGACGATCTCGCGCACCCAGTACAGCGTCTCGAAGTTGTGTTCCAGCGTGGGCCGGCCGAACAGGCCGACCTCGGCGATGTAGGGCGGGCGCAGGCGCGGTTCGCCGCGCTTGCCTTCGATGCTCTCGATCATCGCGGACTCTTCGCCACAGATGTAGGCCCCCGCGCCGCGGCGCAGCTCGAAGGCCGGCAGCGGGTACGGCGGGTCGGACTGCAGCGCGGCAAGCTGTTCCTGCAGCAGCGCACGGCAGTCGTGGTATTCGTCGCGCAGGTAGATGTAGACCTTGTCGATGCCGACCACCGCCGCGGCAATCAGCACGCCTTCCAGGAAACGGTGCGGGTCGCGTTCGAGGTAGTGGCGGTCCTTGAAGGTGCCGGGTTCGCCCTCGTCGATGTTCACCGCCATCAGCCGCGGCGCCGCAAAGCCGCGCACGATGCGCCACTTGCGGCCGGCCGGAAAACCGGCGCCGCCCAGACCGCGCAGGCCGGCGTGTTCCAGCGTCTGGATCAGCGCCTCGGGGTCGTGCGCGCCCTGCGCCACCGCCGTCGCCAGCCGGTAGCCGCCGCTGGCGCGGTAGGCCGCCAGATCGATCAGGTCGGGCACGCGCTCGCGCGGCAGCGCCTCGCCCGCCAGCACCCGCTGCGCGAGCGCCTCGACCGCTGCCTCGTCGGCGTGCGGCACCGCCGCCTGCGCGACTTGCGCCACGGGCGCCTGGGCGCAGCGCCCCAGGCACGGCGCGGCCTGCACACGCACGCCCTCGCCCATCCGCTCACGCAGGCGCTGCAGCAGCGCATCGCCGCCGGCCAGGCTGCAGCTGAGCGAATCGCAGACCCGCACGGTGACTGCAGGACCCGCCTCGCCACCACGCAGCACCTCGAAGTGGTGGTAGAAGCTCGCCACCTCGTAGACCTCGGCCACCGGCAGCCTCATCTCCTGCGCCAGCGCCACCAGCAGGGCCTCGGGCAGGCCGTGGTGCGCGTCGTTGATGGTGTGCAGATGCTCGATCAGCAGGTCGCGGCGGTGGCCTGCCGCAGGCCGCTCACCGATCAGGGCGCGCAGCGCCTGCAGGGCCTCGGGCGTGGCCTGGCGGCCCTTGAGCCGGTCGCGGGCCCTCTTTTGCGGACGTGCGTCGGCGGGGCTGCTCGAAGGAACGATCGGGATGGTGCGGAAGGCGGACGAACTCATCGCCGCACTGTGTCGGTTGCGCAGCGCGCCGTCAAATTGGTTTGGGACATGGGTTCATTCACGTCTTGAATGAACCGCTGGTGGCGGCCAGCTCGGCGCGCCAGTCCGCATCGCGGGCCAGCGCCAGCGCAGCCTCCTGCGTGCGCGTGGGCGCCACCTCGCGGCGCACGAGGAAGCCAACCGGGGTCTGCACCTCGGGTTTCACCAGGGGCCGGAACAGCAGACCCGGCTGCTCGCGCAGGCTGGCCACCAGGGCACCAGGCATCACGCTCGCCAGCGGGCCGGTGCGCACCGCCAGCGCCAGCGAGAGCACGGAGTTGGTCTCCATCACCGGCTTCACCGCCACACCGGCGCGGGCGAACGCGGCATCGACGATGCTGCGGTTGTGCATGTCGGGCGTCAGCAGGCACAGATCGAGCCCGACCGTGTCGGCCCAGGCCAGCGGCTCGCCGATGCGGCTGGGAGGCAGTGACTTGGCGCGTGCCGCACGGGGCGCCTGCGTGACCAGGTACAGGCGCTCCTGGTACTGGGGAAACACCTGGAAGCCGCTGCCACGGGCGCTGACGCGCTCCAGAAAGCCCAGACCCAGGTCAAGCGTCAAGGCCTTCAGGCCCGATTCGATCTCGCCCGACGGCAGGGACAGAAGCACCGGCGCGATGCCGGGGTGGCGCGCCTGCAGCAGCGCGCAGAACCGCGTGGCCACCGGCACGGCCGACGGCACCACCCCCAGCCGCAGGCTGCCCACGGGCTGGTCCTGCTGGCTGGCCAGGGATTGCTGGAGCGCCTCGTGTTCGCGCAGCATGCGCCGGGCAGACGCGAGCACTTGCTCGCCTTCAGGCGTCAGGCCCGAGTAGGTGCGGCCGCGCCGCACGATGGGCGTGCCCAGCTCTCGTTCAAGCGCGCGCAGCGCATTCGACAGCGCCGGCTGGGTGATGTGGCAGGCTTTGGCGGCGCGGTCAAAGTGGCGGTGGTCGTGCAGGGCCACCAGGTAGCGCATGGAGGTGAGCAGGTTCATGGCCCTGCAGCCTAGCAGGACCGCCCCCTCTGCGCGGGGTCAGTAGCGGACGTTGCTGCGGTCGATGGCGAGCCCGGCGATCTCGCAGGAGAAGGTCTCCAGGCCATTGGCGCGCACCACGTGCCCGCGGGCCAGGGTCTCGTAGGCCTTGCGCTTCTCGGCCGGCACATAGGCCTTGAGCAGGCCGGTCTTTGCTTCCGCCGTCAGTGGCTTGTCCAGCAGGCGGCTGGCGCGGCTCTCGAAGCAGGACTCCGCGTTCAGGTAACGGGCGGCCAGTTCGCTCTGGTACTTGCCCGTCTGCAGGCTCTGCTCGACGGTCTGCTTGTAGTGGGACACGAAGGCACTTGCGGCTTCGTTGACCTCGGGGTGCTGGAATTCGGTGACCTTCGCCTGGAACACTGGCTGGGCCGGCGTCGCCGTGGTGGTCACGGGTGCGGTGGAACAGGCGGTCAGCGCCAGGAGGGCGCCTGCAGACAGCATCGCGGTCGAGAGCTTCATGTCATTCCCTTTCGAGCGTTGGACTTCGGTACCAACCCCGGTCAGCGACCCGGGTCTATGGAGTACATCGACGCAAAAGAGAAAAAATTCACGGCAAAAACAAAGCCTTACAACACATCCCAAAGTGTTCAGGGCCCTGCTGGTGCTGACACCAAAGTTCAACCGCCGCCGCGCTGAAGGCTCAGATCAAAGGGCTTCATGAAGGTCCGCCGCTGGTCTGCATCCAGCCCGCGGAAGGTGAACACCACCTTCAGGCGCTGCATACGCAGCAGCGCGATGCGGCGCTCGGGCAGCGGTTCCCAGGCGATGTCCAGCGCGCCCGGGGGGATGTCCACGGTGATGCGCTGTCCTTCGCGCCGCCAGACATGGACCCCCAGAGCGCGCGGCATCCAGCCCAGCCATTCGGCTTCGCTGCAGCCGACGTCGCGCTCGAAGCGCTCGGGGTAGTCCGACTGCATGGGGTTTGGCCGGCAGCGGCGCTCAGCCGCCGGCGATCGGCGGCCAGATGGCGAGCACGTCGCCCTCGCTCAGCGTCGTGCTCAGGCGCTGCTCGGGGGCCACGTACCGGCCGTTGACCAGCACCAGATGCACCAGCTTCGGCGGCAGGCCGAAGGGTTCGATGATCTGGCTGATGGGCGCGTCGGGCGCCACATCCAGTTCAATCTGGTTGCTGCGCCGGGCCTCGGGCGGCAGGTGGTCGGTGAGCGTGGCAAAGAGCTTGAAGGTGATCTTCATGCCCGGATCATGCCCTGCGCCGATCGTCGGCCGCACCGCTCCAGTGGCCTTGGCCCTGCGCAGCGGACAGGTAAGCGTCCATCAGCTTCGTGGGGTCGGCCATCAGCCGGTCTTTCCACTCGCCCAGCTTCACCTGCCCTTCCACCAGGCCACGCATCACGCCCACGTGCTCGGTCCAGCCCACGCTGTTGCAGCCCACCATCTGGTCGCCCTTGAACTGCAGGCTCAGGTGCCGGTGGTTGGCCTTGTCGGTCAACTCCACGTGCTGGCCGCCCGGCAGACCCTCCCAGTTGCCAAAGCTGCTGGAGATCAGGCCCAGGGTGTCGAGCACGTTGATCTGCGTCACGCCCATCAGCTCGGCCGGCTGGCCGACCATGTTCAGCGCCGCCACACGCGCCTGTTCGGCGGCGTTGGGCTGGATGGCGCTGACGATGGTCTTGCCGCTGACCTTGTCGAAGGCCTCGGCGCAGTCGCCGGCGGCGTAGATGCCGGGCACGTTGGTCTGCAGGTGCTCGTCGGTCAATACACCGACCAGGCAGCGCACGCCGGAGTTCTCCAGGAAACCGATGTTGGGCTTGACGCCGGTGGCGCTGATCACCAGGTCGGCTTCGAGCTGCTGGCCGGTGGACAGGCGCACCGTCATCCGGCCGTCGGCGGGAGCGCTCTGGCCGATGCCGACCACCTCGGCGATCTTGCCCAGCAGGCCCTTTTCCGCACCGGCGCCGCGTTCGATGGCCTCGACCCGGGCGCCGGTGTAGACCTTCACGCCCTTGGTCTCGCACCAGTCCTTGATCATGCCGCCGGCCGTGGGTCCCATCATGCGCGGCACCATGCGGTCGCCCATCTCCACGACGGAGAGTTCGACGCCGCGCTGCTGCAGCGCTTCCATGATGATGCAGCCGATGAAGCCGGCGCCCATTTGCAGCACCTTGGCACCGGGCTTGGCGAGGTTGGCGATCGCGCGCGCGTCGGCCAGGGTCCAGCAGCTGTGCACACCGGGACCGTTGATGCCGGGAATCGGCGGCGTTGCGGGCGACGAGCCGGTGGCGATCAGCAGCTTGTCGAACGCGATGGTGTTGCCGTCGCTCAGTTCGACGGTCCGCTTGGCCGGGTCGAGCACCCTGGCGCGCACCCCGCGCCGCACGGTGATGCCCAGTTGCTCGAAGTGCCCGGCCGTGTGCCGCAGGTGCGTGCCCTCTTCACCCACCTTGCCGATCAGCAGGTAGGGAATGGCCATGCGCGAGTACGGCGCCTCGTTCTCGTCACCGATGACGGTGATCTGGTCGCGAGGCGCGTGCTTGCGGATGGTCTCGGCCGCGATGACGCCGGCCGGGCCGGCGCCCAGGATGACGTGGTGGGTCATGCCTTACAGCCCCAGACGCGCCTTGGTGTCCGCCGTCGGACGGCCTTCCGTGTCCCACCCGCGCACCTCGTAGTACTTGGGCAGCATCTCGCCGAGCTTGCTCACGGTGCCCTTGCCCGGGCCGGTCTTGGCGGCTTCGGTCATCAGGCGCTTGGGCAGGTTGTCATCGGCCTTGGTGAAGCCGGCGGCGTTGTTGAACTCGCGCTCCATGTTCCAGATGCGCTCGCCGATGTGGTTGAGATGTTCCATCGTGAACTCCTCGCCGCAGGCGGCCTGCACCTGGGGCGCCACGTCGGCCAGGGTCCAGGCGAAGCTGGTGAAGATGCAGATGCCGGCGGAGTCGAAGGCGGCGGTCGCGTCCTGGAAGGCCTTGACCAGCTCGGGCTTGCCCGCGCTCTCGGACGGCTCGGTCTTGACCGGAATGCCCAGCACTTCGGACGCAATGGTGTAGCCGCGCAGGTGGCAGGCGCCGCGGTTGGAGGTGGCATAGGCCAGGCCGATGCCCTGGATCACGCGCCCGTCGTAGGCCGGGAATTCCTGGCCCTTGACGCTCATGGACAGGTCGGGGTGGCCGTACTTGGCGGTCAGGCGCTTGGAGCCCAGGCCGATGTCCTTGCCAAAGCCTTCGCCGCGGGCGGTCATCACCGCCAGTTCGCACAGCGCCTTGGCCGAGCCGAACGGCGCCTCGATGCCGATCTGCTCCTTGGTCAGCACGCCCATTTCATACAGCTCCATCACCGCGCCGATGGTGGCGCCGAAGCTGATCGGGTCCATGCCTTCTTCGTTGCAGATCAGGTTGGCGAACTGCAGGGCTTCCAGATCGTTCACGCCGTTGGCAGCGCCCAGGGCCCAGGCCGCCTCGTATTCCAGGCCGCCGTTGGCGCCCCAGTACTCGGGCTTGTTCTGCACGGAGAAGTGGCCTTCGTCGATCTTGGAGATGCGGCCGCAGGCGATGGTGCAGCCGAAGCAGGCCTGGTTGGTCACCAGGTGCTTCTTGCCGTCGGTGGCGCGCGGCGTGGCCATGGCTTCGGCCGAGATGTCCTTGGCGCCTTCGAACTGCACGTCGCGGTGGTTGCGCGTGGGCAGGCCGCCGATCTCGTTGATCACGTTCATCAGCACCTGGGTGCCGTAGGTGGGCAGGCCCTGGCCGGTGACAGCGTTGTCGGCCAGCACCTTCTTGGCGGCCTTGGCGGCGGCCATGAAGGCCTTCGGGTCGCGCACGTTGCCCACGCCCTTGGTGCCACGCACCGCAATCGCCTTGAGGTTCTTGGAGCCCATCACGGTGCCCACGCCCGAGCGGCCGGCCGCACGGTGCAGGTCGTTCACCACGGCCGCGTACAGCACGCCGACTTCACCCGACTTGCCGATGCTTGACACACGCAGCAGCGGGTCCTGCAGGCTGGTCTTGAGCATCTCTTCGGTCTTCCAGACGCTCTGGCCCCAGAGGTGACCGGCGTCGCGCAGCTCGGCCACGTCGTCGTTGATGTAGAGGTAGACCGGCTTGGCCGACTTGCCTTCGAAGATGACCATGTCCCAGCCGGCCATCTTGAGCTCGGCACCCCAGTAACCGCCCGAGTTGGAGCAGGCGATGGCGCCGGTCAGCGGGCCCTTGGTGACCACGGTGTAGCGGCCGCCGGTGGAGGCCATGGTGCCGGTCAGCGGGCCGGTGGCCCAGATGATCTTATTCTCAGGCGACAGCGGGTCGACCTTGGGGTCGATCTCGCTGGTGAGGTATTTGGTGGCGAGGCCGCGCGAACCCAGGTAGGCCTTGGCCCACTCCATGTTCAGCGGTTCGGAGGTGACGGTGCCCGCAGTCAGGTTGACGCGGAGGATTTTTCCAGCCCAAGACATGTTGATGCTCCTTGTATGTGTTGGGGGATCAGGCGGCCGCCTGGTTGCCCAGCTTGTCGGCCCACTGCTTCATCTTGTCCATGCCGGTCCAGTTGGCGTCCACGAAGGTGATGGCGCCGGTCGGGCAGGCGTCGGCGCAGGCCGGCTCGCCACCGCAGAGGTCGCACTTCTGGACCTTGCCGGTTTCCTGCACGTAGTTGATGGTGCCGAAGGGGCAGCTGATGGTGCAGACCTTGCAGCCCACGCAGGTGGTTTCGTTCACCACCTTGGCGCCGGTCGCCTTGTCCACCGTGATCGCTTCCACCGGGCAGGCGTGCAGGCACCAGGCCTCGTCGCACTGCGTGCAGGTGTAGGGCACCTTCTTGCCGGTGTGGTGGAAGTCGAAGACCTTGATGCGCGACTTCGAGGTGGCGTAAGTGCCGTAGTTCTCGAAAGAGCAAGCCATTTCGCACGGCAGGCAGCCGGTGCACTTGTCGGCGTTGATGTGGAGTGTTTTCTGCATGTAGTTTCTCCGGTGGTGGGGCACACATGGGCTATCGGCAGGCTTATGACCATGTGTTCATACGATTGTTGACGTGAAGCACAACCACTTCTTCAGGGTTAACCCGGAAAGCCTCACCCCACCCACAGAAAGTCTCAGATTGAGACGGGCTCATGCTGCTGTGCACAACACCTTGATTTCAAACGGAATTGTTGAAACAAGCGCCCAGATTCCACCGAACCCATCGCCCTCAGATGGGAAAGTGAATACATAGGCTAGAAATACACTTGATTTCACAAATTTCTTTTGAAATCAATGCATTTCAACGCCTTTTTTGGCGTCTCAATTTGAGAATGTTTCAGGCCGGAATTTCCATTTGAGGGTTAACACTCAAATCACGGCGGCGGCGCGATGTTTCACTGTTTGAGGACCCCAAGAGGCCCCAACCATCAGGAGACACAGATGCAGGTTCAGCTCACGGTCAACGGCCAGGCACGGTCGGTCGACGTTCCGCCCAACACCCTTCTCGTCCAGGTGCTCCGCGAGCACCTCAAGCTCACCGGCACCCACGTCGGCTGCGACACCTCGCAGTGCGGCGCGTGCACCGTCATCAAGGACGGCCGCGCCATCAAGTCGTGCAGCGTGCTGGCCGCCCAGGTCAGCGGTTCGGAGATCACCACCATCGAAGGCCTGGCCGCCGCCGACGGCGCCATGCACCCGATGCAGGCGGCTTTCAAGGAATGCCACGGCCTGCAGTGCGGCTTCTGCACCCCGGGCATGGTCATGAGCGCGGTGGACCTGTGCAAGCACCACCCCAAGGCCGGCGAGACGGAAGTCCGCGAGCTGCTCGAAGGCAACCTGTGCCGCTGCACCGGTTACCAGAACATCGTCAAGGCCGTGCTCAAGGGCAAGGCCGACATGGCTTCGGCCTGAGGAGACACGACATGGGTGCATCCGACTTCAGCAACCTGCCGCACATCGGCGCCGCCGTCCGCCGCAAGGAGGACTACCGCTTCCTCACCGGCGCCGGCCAGTACACCGACGACATCACGCAGGCCGCGCAGACCTACGCGGTCTTCGTGCGCAGCCCCCACGCGCACGCCGCCATCAAGGGCATCGACACCAGCCGCGCCAAGGCCATGCCGGGCGTGGTGGCCGTGTTCACCGGCGCCGACATCGACGGCAAGATGGGCGGCCTGCCCTGCGGCTGGCTCATCACCTCGACCGACGGCACGCCAATGAAGGAGCCGCCGCACCCGATCCTCGCCATCGGCAAGGCGCGCTACGTGGGCGACCAGGTGGCGATGGTGATCGCCGACACGCTGGAGCAGGCCAAGAACGCCGCCGAGGCGGTGGAGGTGGACTACGACGTGCTGCCGGCCGTGATCGACATGCGCGAAGCCAGCAAGGGCCCCGCCCTGCACGACGCCGCGCCCGACAACCACTGCTACAAGTGGGCCATCGGTGACAAGGGCCAGGTGGACGCGGCGTTCGCGCAGGCCGCGCACGTGACGAAGATCGACCTGACCAACAACCGCCTGGTGCCCAACGCCATGGAGCCGCGCGCGGCCATCGGCAGCTACAACCGCGCGACCGAGGAATACACGCTCTACGTCGCCAACCAGAACCCGCACGTCGAGCGCCTGCTGATGACGGCCTTCGTGCTGGGCCTGCCCGAGCACAAGGTGCGCGTGATCGCGCCCGACGTGGGCGGCGGCTTCGGCTCGAAGATCTTCCTGTACGCCGAAGACGTTGCCCTGACCTGGGCTGCCAAGCAGACCAACCGCAGCATCAAGTGGACCTGCGAGCGCAGCGAGTCCTTCCTGACCGACGCGCACGGCCGCGACCACATCAGCCACGCCGAGATGGCGATGGACAAGGACGGCAAGTTCCTGGCGATGCGGGTGCACACCGACGCGAACATGGGCGCCTACCTCTCGACCTTCGCGTCCGCGGTGCCGACCATCCTCTACGCCACCCTGCTGGCCGGCCAGTACACCTGCCCGCAGATCTATGTGGAAGTGGACGCCTGGTTCACCAACACCGCGCCGGTCGACGCCTACCGCGGCGCCGGCCGCCCCGAGGCCACCTACCTGCTGGAACGCCTGGTCAGCCGCTGCGGCTGGGACCTGGGCCTGTCGCAGGCCGAGATCCGCAAGCGCAACTTCATCAACAGCTGGCCGTACCAGACGCCGGTGGCCCTGCAGTACGACGTGGGCGACTACCTGGGCGCGCTGACCAAGGCCGAAGACATGGCCGACGTGGCAGGCTTCGAACAGCGCAAGGCCGCCAGCGCGGCCAAGGGCCTGCTGCGCGGCATCGGCTACAGCTCCTACATCGAGGCCTGCGGCATCGCGCCGTCGAACATCGCGGGTGCGCTCGGTGCGCGCGCCGGCCTGTTCGAGTGCGGCGAGGTGCGCGTGCACCCCACCGGCAGCGTGACCGTGTTCACCGGCTCGCACAGCCACGGCCAGGGCCACGAGACCACCTTTGCGCAGGTCGTGGCCGCCCGTCTGGGCATCGCGGTCGAAGCGGTGGATGTGGTGCACGGCGACACCGGCCGCGTGCCCTTCGGCATGGGCACCTACGGCTCGCGTTCCATCTCGGTCGGCGGCGCCGCCATCATGAAGGCGCTGGACAAGATCGAGACCAAGGCCAAGAAGATCGCGGCCCACCTGATGGAGGCCAGCGACGCCGACGTGGAGTTCGCCAACGGCGAGTTCACCGTCAAGGGCACCGACAAGAAGGTCACCTTCGGCCAGGTCGCGCTCACTGCCTACGTGCCGCACAACTACCCGCTGGACAAGCTGGAGCCGGGCCTGAACGAAACCGCGTTCTACGACCCGACCAACTTCACCTTCCCGGCCGGCACCTACATCTGCGAGGTCGAGGTCGACCCCGCCACCGGCAAGACCCGCGTCGACAAGTTCACCGCGGTCGACGACTTCGGCACCATCATCAACCCGATGATCGTCGAGGGCCAGGTGCACGGAGGCATCGTGCAGGGCATCGGCCAGGCGCTGCTGGAGAACTGCGTCTACGACAAGGAAAGCGGCCAGCTGCTGACCGGCTCGTTCATGGACTACGCCATGCCGCGCGCCGACGACTTCCCCGAATTCAAGATCGGCACCATCTGCACCCCTTGCACCCACAACCCGCTGGGCACCAAGGGCTGCGGCGAGGCCGGCGCCATCGGATCGCCACCGGCCGTCATCAACGCCGTGCTGGACGCCCTGAAACCGCTGGGCGTCACCGAGTTCGACATGCCCGCCTCTCCGGGGCGCGTGTGGGAAGCCATTCAATCCGCCAAGGCCTGACCGGGAGGAGGACACCATGTACGCATTCACGCTCGACAAACCCGCTTCCCTCGCCGACGCCCAGAAAGCCGCTGCCGCGGGCGCCAAGCCCCTGGCCGGTGGCCAGACCCTGCTGGCCTCGATGAAGCTGCGCCTGTCCGACCCGGGCACCCTGGTCGACCTCGGTGGCGTCAAGGAACTGGCCGGCATCCGCCGCGAAGGAAACGCCCTCGTCATCGGTGCCATGACGCGCCACATCGACGTGGCGACCAGCGCCGAAGTGGCCGCCGCCATTCCCGCCCTCACCCACCTGGCCGGCCACATCGGCGACAAGCAGGTGCGCGCCATGGGCACGATGGGTGGTTCGGTCGCCAACAACGACCCCGCCGCCTGCTACCCCAGCGCCGTGCTCGGCCTGGGCGCCACGGTGCACACCACCAAGCGCAAGATCGCCGCCGACGACTTCTTCCAGGGCATGTTCACCACCGCACTGGAAGACGGCGAGCTGATCACCGCGATCAGCTTCCCGATTCCGAAGAAGGCGGCCTACGTGAAGTTCAACCAGCCGGCCTCGCGTTTTTCGCTGATCGGCGTGTTCGTGGCACAGACCGACGGCGGCGTGCGCGTGGCCGTGACCGGCGCCGGCAACGGCGTGTTCCGCCACGCCGGTCTGGAAGCCGCGCTGAACGCCAGCTTCACGCCGCAGTCGGCCGCCAGCGTGAAGATCAGTGCCGACGACTGCAGCGCCGACCTGCACGCCAGCGCGGCCTACCGCGCCAACCTGATCAGCGTGCTGACCCAGCGCGCCGTGGCCCAGCTGGCCTGATTTCCCGCTGTCACCGCCAGGGCCCCGCGTTCACCGACCCGGGGCCCTTTTTCCTTCACAGAACATTCCCATGAGTGCCTTCGCCTCGATCGACGCCCTGATGCAAGCCCTGCAGTCGGCCGGCTACTACGCCGACCGCCGCCTGGCCACCGCCGTGTTCCTGGCCCTGAAGCTGCAGCGCCCGCTGCTGCTCGAAGGCGAACCGGGCGTGGGCAAGACCGAGCTGGCCAAGGCGCTCTCGGTGGCACTGGGCCGCGCCCTGCTGCGCCTGCAGTGCTACGACGGGCTGGAGCAGCGCGAGGCACTCTACGAATGGAACTACGCCGCGCAGCTGCTGCACATGCGAGCGGCACAGACCCGGCTGGAGGCCGCCCACATCGATGGCGGCAACGACGAGGTCGCGCGCATCGAGCGCGAGGTCTACCAGGAGCGCTACCTGATCAAGCGGCCGCTGCTGGCGGCGCTGCAGGCTCCCGAGCCCGGCGCGCTGCTGCTGATCGACGAGGTCGACCGGGCCGACGAACCCTTCGAAGCCTTTTTGCTGGAGTACCTGGGCGAGTACCAGGTCAGCATCCCCGAGTTCGGCACGGTGCGCGCCGCCTGCCCGCCGGTCACCATCCTCACCAGCAACCGCACGCGCGAACTCAACGACGCCGTCAAGCGCCGCTGCCTCTACCACTGGCTCGACTACCCCGAGCGCGAACGCGAGCTGGACATCGTGCGCGCCCAGGTGCCGCAGGCCTCGGCCGCACTGGCGACCCAGGTGGCCGACGTGGTGCAGCGCCTGCGCAGCCAGCCCTTTGCCAACGCCTTCCAGCGCTCACCCGGCATCGCCGAAAGTGTCGAGTGGGCCAAGGCGCTGGTCGCCCTGGACACGCTGGCGGTCGACCCCGAGGTGCTGAGCGACACCGCCGGCATCCTGTTCAAGCAGCGCGAGGACGTGGCCGCGCTCACGCGCGACATGGCCGCCGAGTTGCTCAAGCCGGCCGACACGCCCGCCTGATTTCGCCGCTCATGCAGCTCGGAGATTCCCGCACCGGCAAACTGGCCGACAACATCGCCGGCTTCGGCCGCGCGCTGCGACGCGCCGGCGTGCGCGTGGACAGCTCGCGCATCGCCCTGGCCACGCGCGCCGCCATGGCGGTCGGCCTGGAACGCAAGGAGGACGTGAGCGCGGCGATGGAGGCGGTGTTCGTGACCCGCGAGCAGGACCGCATGGTGTTCCGCGAGCTGTTCGACTCCTACTTCCGCAACCCCGAGATCGCGCAGAAGCTGCTGTCGCAGCTGCTGCCCAGCGCCGAGGGCAAGGCCGAGCCGAGCAAGCGCCGGCCGCGCGTGCGCGAAGCGCTGTCGCCGCAGAAGAGCTTCGGGCAACAAGCCAAGCCGAAACAGGAAGACCAGAAGGTCGAGTTCGACGCCGCCATGACGGCCAGCGACATCCGGCGCCTGCACCACGCGGACTTCAACACGCTGTCGGGCACCGAGTACCGGCTGGTGGAGCGGCTGGCGCGCGACATCCACCTGCCGCTGCCGACCTACGATTCGCGCCGCACGCGGCCCGGTCCCGGCGGCACACGCCCCCACTGGCAGCGCGCTCTGCGCCGCGCGGTGCGCCACGGCGGCGAGCTGATGGAACTGCCGCAGCTCTCGCGCCGCGAGCAGCCGCTGCCGCTGATGGTGCTGGTGGATGTGTCGGGCTCGATGGAGCGCTACACCCGGCTGCTGCTGGCCTTCCTGCACGCGGCCACGCGCCACCACCGGCGCCGCGACGTGTTCGCCTTCGGCACCCGGCTGACCGACCTCACGCCGGCCTTCCGGCTCGCCGACACCGACGACATGCTGGTGGCCGCCAACGAACTGATCGCCGACTTCGCCGGCGGCACCCAGCTCGGCGCCTCGCTGCAGGCGCTGCAGCAGGACCACGCGCGCCGCCTGGTCGGCCGCCGCACCCTGGTGCTGATCGTCAGCGACGGCCTGGACACCGGCGAGCCCGAGGCGCTGTCCGAATCGCTGGCCTGGCTGCGCCGGCGCTGCGGCCGCCTGCTCTGGCTCAACCCGCTGCTGCGCTTCGAGGGCTACGCGCCGCTCGCCCGGGGTGCCGCCGCACTGCATTCAAACGCGCACGGCATGCTCGCCGTGCACAACCTCAGCAAGCTCGAAGACCTGGCCGCCAGCATCGCGGCCGTGCTGCGGCGCTGACCCCTTCATTCAGACTCCCACAAGAAAGAGGACACACCACCATGGACATGCAAGGCAACCGCTCCCTGGCCGTCACCCAGCAGCAGGCCTGGGACGCACTCAACGACCCCGCCGTGCTCAAGGCCTGCATCCCCGGCTGCGACAAGGTCGAGGCCACGGGCGAGAACCAGTACGCGGTGGGCATGGCGGTCAAGATCGGGCCGGTGGCGGCCAAGTTCGCCGGCAAGATCCTGCTCTCGGACATCGTCGCGCCCGAGTCCTACAAGATCAATTTCGAAGGCCAGGGCGGCGTGGCCGGCTTCGGCAAAGGCACCGCTGCGGTCAAGCTCACGCCCGACGGCAGCGGCTGCACGCTGGACTACACCGTGCACGCCACCGTCGGCGGCAAGGTGGCGCAGCTGGGCCAGCGCCTGATCGACGGCACTGCCAAGTCGATGGCCGAAGACTTCTTCAAGCGCTTCGACGAAGCCATGCAGCAGGCCCACCCCGAGGCCTACGCCGCACGCGATGCCGCGGCGCAGGCCGCTGCGGCGGGCGAGGCACCGGTGGCCGTGGCCGAGACCACTGCCCCCAGCGGGGGGGGCATTCCCACCTGGGTCTGGATCGCGGGTGGTGTCGTGCTGCTGGCCCTGTGGTGGTTCAGCCGCTGAGGCCTGCTCCGCTCACAATTGCCGCCTGTACTGGAGAAGCCATGGAAAACCTCGACATCACGGTGCTGCGGCAGCTGCTGCAGTGGCGCCAGCAAGGGCAGCGCGCGCTGCTGGCCACGGTGATCCGCACCTGGGGGTCTTCGCCCCGCCCGGTCGGCTCGATCATGGCGCTGTGCGAGACCGGCGCCGTGATCGGTTCGGTCTCGGGCGGCTGCATCGAGGACGACCTGATCTACCGCTACCGCCGCGCGGCCGGTGCGGCCGGCCCGGCCACCCACGACATCCCGGACGGACCGCCCGAGCGGGTGAAGTACGGCGTCAGCGCCGACGAGGCCCACCGCTTCGGCCTGCCCTGCGGCGGCACGCTGGAACTGATGCTGGAGTTCAACCCCGACACCGACGCACTGGCGGCGCTGGTGACCGCGCTGGGCGAGGGGCGGCTGATGCAGCGCAGCACCGACCTGGCCACCGGCCGGGTCACGGTCACGCCCTGCGAGCGGCCCGAGGCGCTGAGCGACGACGGGCGCGTGCTGCGCAACACCTTCGGGCCCGAATACCGCATGCTGCTGATCGGCGCCGGCCAGCTGGCCGAGTACCTCTCGACCATGGCGATCTTCTGCGGCTTCTCGGTCTCGGTCTGCGACCCGCGCGAGGAGTACCGCGGCAGCTGGAACGTGCCCGGCGCCAAGCTGCTCACCGGCATGCCCGACGACGTGGTGCAGGCCTTCGGTGTCGACCGCCGCACCTGCGTCATCGCGCTCACGCACGACCCCAAGCTGGACGACCTGGCCCTGCTCGAAGCCCTGGGCACCGAGGCCTTCTACGTCGGCGCCATCGGCTCGCGCCGCAACAACGAGGCCCGGCGCGCGCGCATGATCGAACACTTCGACCAGACCGAAGAGAGCCTGGCCGCGATGCGCGGCCCCATCGGCATCTACATTGGCAGCAAGATGCCGTCGGAAATTGCGGTCAGCATCATGGCCGAGGTGCTGGCGGTGAAGAACGGCGTGGCGCTGCCGCGCGATGCCCAGGTCGGCCCGGCCAAGGACCAGCTCCAGCCCCGCAGCGCGGACGAAGGCGGCGCCGTCTGCTTCAGCGCGTCGCGCGTGGCCTGAGCGCCGCCGTCCCGGCCGCGGCGTGGCATGTGACTTGCGGTTGACTGCAAAAGAGGTGCATTGTCCGGGGGCCTTCCCGGGCGCTGTCTCAATCTGCAACACTGTTGTTCCGCCCACGAACGCCGAGGCCAATGTGACCACCACCGTCCATGCCCCCCTGCTCCCTGACCAGCGTCTGGCCCTGATCGAACGTGCACGCCTGTCGGTGCTGGAGGCGCGCGACAGCGCCCCCTCACCCTGGCTGGCCGCACCCATCGAGCGCTCCTGGCGGCGCTGTCTGGCCATGGGACAGGACCCGCACCAGCGCGTGGCCTTCGAGCCGGTGTCGGCCGGTTCCGTGCGCCAGGCGCTTGAAGCGAGCCAGCCCCTGATCCAGGCCGCCGCGCCGGTGATCCGGTCGCTCTCGCGAGCGATGGTGCACACCCGCTACTTCGCCATCCTGACCGACGCGCGCGGCACGGTGATCGACGTGGACGGCCCGGTCGACCGCAACAACCCGCGGGCCGCGGCCATCGCGCGCGTGGGGGTCGACCTCTCCGAGCGGGCCGTCGGCACCACCGCCATCGGCACCACGCTGACCGACCACGAGCCCGTGTGGCTGCACCGCGGCGAACACTTCTTCCACGACAACGGCGCCTTCAGCTGCGCTGGTGCGCCGATCTGGGGGCCGGACGGCCACTGCGTCGGCATGCTGGACCTCACCGGCATCGACGTGGCGGAACAACCCGCCCTCAAGCACCTGGTGACGCAGTCGGCGCGCAGCATCGAGAACGCGCTCACCACCTCGCGCCCGCACCGCATGCTGCTGCGCCTGAACTGGCCGGGCCGCGTGCTGGGCGACGACAACGACGGCCTGGTGTGTGTGGACGACGACGGCCGCATCACCGGCGCCAACCGCGCCGCCTCCGACATGCTGGGCCTCATGCCGCAGCAGGGCGCGATGCACTGCAGCGAAGTCTTCGCGGTGCCCACCGACAGCCTGTTCGACGCTGCCCGCGGGCAGCGTCCCGCCTTCGAGGTGCCGCTGTGGTCTGGCCTGCGGCTGCAGCTGCTGGCCCAGGGACCGGGCCGGGTCTCCGGCTCGCCGCGCCCGGCCAGCCACAGCGTGCCGCTCAAGGACGTGGAAGCCGCCCTGATCCGCCGCGCGGTGGAAGACGCCCGCGGCAACGTGATGGAAGCGGCCCGCGCGCTGGGCATCAGCCGCGCAACCGTCTACCGCAAGTTGACGAAAAAGAAGTAACCCCCCTGCGCCGCTGCGCGGCTTCCCCCCTGCTTCGCGGGGGGACCGCCCCTGTGGTCCGGCAAAGCCGGTCCCACGGGGCGACTGGACTTGGGGCACGAGCTCCGGCTGCGTTGCCCTCAAGGAGCCGTGAGGGTCAAGCCGTGCTGCTTGAACATGGCCAGCAGCTCACCGCTCTCGCGCAGCGATTTCATCGCTGTGTCCAGCGCGGCCGCCAGGTCCTTGTGGGCGGCCTTGATCGCCATGCCCACCGGCCAGCCGGTGTCGGCGATGCCGTTGTTGAAGTTGAGCTTGGACAGCGGGAACTGCTCCACCGAGGCCTTGCGCTGGAACAGCGCGGCTTCGGCCTGCGCCCGCAGCACGAACGCGCCCGCGGCCTTGCCGTCGATCACCGCCTGCGCGGCCTCGACGCCCGAGGGGTAGATCGACACCTGGTTGCGCAGCAGGCCACCGCCATAGCCCATGAGCACGCTGGCCGCGCCCGCGCCGCGCTCGGCCGCCAGCGGCAGGCCCTTGAGGTCTTCGGGCGTGGCGGCCGAGGCCAGGCGCCGGCTGTCGTGCAGCAGCACATTCGACTGGCGCATGTAGGGCGCCATGATCGTCACCTGCGGATTGCCGTTGGCCAGGAAGCGGTCGGCTGGCACCTGCAGCATCACGTCGGCCGGGCCGTAGCCCAGGTAGTGGCCTCGCCAGACCATGTTGCGCAGGTCGTCGTTCATGTTCTCGCCCGCGTCGAACGGCAGCAGCGAGAGCTTGAGGTTCATCTGCCGGGCCAGCCCCTCGGCCAGCGACACGTCCAGACCGGTCATGTCCGTGGCCGGGCCGCTGGAGAACGGCGCGTTGTCCTTGTACACCGCGACCTTGAGCGCCCCGTTCGCGCGGATGCGCGCCAGGTCGCTCAGGTCGGTCTGCGCCAGCACCGGCCAGGGCATGGCCAGCGCGGCCGGCAGCAGCGCCAGGGCTTCGCGGCGGCGCAGGCCCCTGGAAAGCTTCTGTGTGGAATCGGTCATGGGTCTTGTCTCTCTGTGATGTTGTGGCTGACGGCCCGGCCGATGGCCCGGGCTCAGGGTTCGCGACGGGTCTCGATGTAGGTGCGGATGGTCCAGATCGCTTCCTGTGTCAGCGTGCCTTCGAACGGCGGCATGTAGACGCGCCCGTCGCGCACGCGGCCGCGGCGCACGGTGGAGATGAAGTAGTCGTCCATCTCCTTCATGCAGGAGGCCTTCTTGGCCGCGTCGGCCAGGCCGGAGCAGTCGCTGTCCATCTTGCGCAGGTCGGGCGAGATGCCGCCGGAGATGGCTTCCAGGCCGTGGCAGCGGGCGCAGTTCTGGTTGTAGGCCGAAGTGCCGATGCGCAGCGCTTCCTTGCGGGCCGGGCTCTGCTCGTTGTAGGGGTTGGCATCGAGCCACTTGGCACCCAGCTGAGGCAGGGTGCTGGTGTCCACGGCCTGCGGGACCACGTCGCCGTGGGCGTACACCGCGGTGGCGGTCAGGCCGGCCAGCAGCAGGGCGACGGCGCGTCGGGATGCGAGGGAAAAACGGATGTTCATGGGCTTGTCTCCAGGTTCAGAAAAAAGAGGCTTCTGACACCCGGTCAGCAATAAGCGGGCCACAAAAAGAACCGCCCTTGTGCCACCCGCATCCTGACCCGATTGCAACGCCCATGTGTTCCAAATTGAACCACCCCGTTGTCCCACACCCCCACCACTGTCCCATTCCGAACGGGCACACCGGGCCGCAGCGGGCTGGCCGGGGACTTGCTATGTACCGGAAGGAGGCACCCGCCACAGCTTGTTTCATTCAGGGATTTCCCACTGTTGATTCGTGGCACAGATATGAAGAAAATCACATGAGTCAGGATAGCAACGACCACGATCCCCTTCAGTTCGGCCCCATCGAGCCACACTGGTCGATGGATTACTGGGGAGGCCTTCCCCCGGACCCTGGAGACAACATGAATGCCGCCATGTACACGCCACCCGGCCAAGAGCGTGTCAACATGCCTTCTGCCCCGCACGAGGCCGGACATGATCCGATCGGCCAGTCGCATCAGCGCTCTCGTGCATTCGGCATCACCGAACAGAGCGAACCCGACTTTTCCAGCCCGCTGCGTGGCGACTTGACCAGCGCCCTGGACGAAAACCGCTTCCTGTTCCAGCACGCGGCACCGGTCATGGAGACGCTGTACGACCAGATCGCCAACACCCACAGCATGGTGCTGCTGACCTCGGCCAAGGGCATGGTGCTGCACTCGCTGGGCGACAACGACTTCCTGGAAAAAGCCTCGCGCGTGGCACTGATGCCCGGCATGGACTGGTCCGAGCAGACCAAGGGCACCAACGCGATCGGCACCGCGCTGACCGAAGAGGAAGCACTCACCGTCCACGGCAACCAGCACTTCCTGAACGCCAACAAGTTCCTCACCTGCTCGTGCTCGCCGATCTTCGACCCCTACGGCCAGGTGATCGGTGCACTGGACGTGACGGGCGACCAGCGCAGCTTCCACCAGCACACGCTGGCGCTGGTGCGCATGTCGGCGCAGATGATCGAAAACCACATGTTCGCCGACATCTTCCCGAAGGCGATCCGGGTGCATTTCCACACGCGCTCCGAATTCCTGGGCACGCTGGTCGAAGGCATCGCGGTGTTTTCGCCCGAGGGCCGCTTCATCTCGGCCAACCGCAGCGCGCAGTCCCAGATCGGGCTGCCGTTTGCTGCGCTCAAGGCCCACACCTTCTCCTCCCTGTTCGGCATCCCGATTTCCTCGCTGGTCGACCTGTTCAATGGCACCCTGCCCACGCCCAAACAACTGGTGCTGCACAACGGCGTGGCCGTGTGGTGCCGCGTCAAGATCAAGGCGGCCAACCCCTGGAATGCGGGCCGGCCCATGCCGGTGACGCCGCAGCAGGCCGAGGAGCAGGCGGCCGCCACACCGTCGCCTGCGGTGGCCAAGGTGGTGCCGCGCAAGCCGCACCTCTCCACGCTGCAGTACCTGGACACCGGCGACCCGCAGGTCTCGGCCGTGATCCACAAGCTGCGCATGGTCTCGGGCAAGGACATCCCGGTGATGATCCTGGGCGAGACCGGCACCGGCAAGGACCTGCTGGCACAGGCCATCCACGGTGACTCGAACCGCTCGGGCCAGCCGTTTGTGTCGGTCAACTGCGCCTCGATCCCGGACAACCTGATCGAGTCGGAGCTGTTCGGCTACGAAGAAGGCGCCTTCACCGGCGCGCGCAAGAAGGGCTCGATCGGCAAGATCCTGCAGGCCAACGGCGGCACCCTGTTCCTCGACGAGATCGGCGACATGCCCAAGCACCTGCAGGCGCGGCTGCTGCGCGTGCTGCAGGAGCGGCGGGTCAGCCCGCTGGGTGCTGGCAAGGAGGTCGATGTGGACGTGGCCATCGTGAGCGCCACGCACAAGAACCTCAAGGACATGATCGCGCGTGGCGACTTCCGCGAAGACCTCTACTACCGTCTCAACGGTCTGGTGGTGCGCCTGCCGGCGCTGCGCGAGCGCACCGACTTCGACCTGGTGGTGCAGAAGATCGTCAAGTCGCTGTGCGAGAACGGCCAGAACATCGGCATTGCGCCGCGGGTGATGGACATCTTCAAGCGCTACCACTGGCCGGGCAACTTCCGCCAGCTGCACAACCTGCTGCGCACGGCGGTGGTGATGGTCGGCTGCGCCGGCATGATCGACATGGAGCACCTGCCGGACGACTTTCTCGAAGAGCTGGAACACGGCCTGCCGCACCCGGTGGCGCAGCGCCTGAGCAAACCGGTGCCGACCATCGACATGTCCCTGCCGGAAGTGCCCAGCGCGCCGCCCATGCCCGAACCCACGCTGGACGGCCAGAAGCTGCAGGACGTGGCGATCAGCGCCATGGCGCAGATGCTGCGCCTGCACGGCGGCAACGTGTCCGCCGCGGCCAAGGCGCTGGGCGTCTCGCGCAACACGATCTACCGCAAGAAGCACCTGCTGCCTCCAGATCTGTTGGGCTGACCCCCTGCGCCGCTGGATCATCTGGCGGGTTTCGCCTGGTCCATCCACACCGGCTCCAGTTCGCGCCAGGCGCGAAGCACGTTGAAGCCGTGCCGCGCCTCGTAGCCCGCCCAGGAGCGGAAGGCGGGCAAGGCGACGCGGTCGATTTCCTGCGGCTGGGCGCCGGCGTCCATGGCCTGCAGGGTCTTCTCGCGCAGCGCGGCGAGGTAGGCGCGGGTGTCCTGCAGTGCGGAAGGCCCTGCCGATCCGTCGGCCACCGACCATGCGGTGGCGATCACCTGCCTGGGACCCAGGGCCTGCAGGCGGTCCAGCGCCGCGATCCAGCCGTCCAGGTGGCCTTGTGCCAGTTCCGGCACACGGCCCTGGTACACCAGCCCACCGGCCCACAGCACGCGGTGCTGCGCATCCCACAGCACCAGATCGCCCTCGGTGTGCGCATGCTCCACCCGCATCACGCGCAGCCGCCAGCGGCCCAGGCGCAGCACCTCGCCTTCGGACAGCGTGCGCGTGGGCAGCACGATGCGCGTGCCGGCCATTGCCCCTTCGCCCACACGCTGCGTGAGGCTCGCCAGGCAGTCCGGGCAGCGCAGCGCCATGCCTTCGCGGGTCGGGGCGGTCGCGAGTATCTGCGTGCGCCCGGCCGCAACGTCCGCGGCAAACGCCGAGTTGGCCAGCACGTTCTCGGAATGCGCATGGGTGTTGACGATCCAGCGCACCTGCGCGCCAAAGCGGCAGGCCAGCGAACGCCGCACACGCTCGCCGTGCCGGTGGCTGGGCCCGGGGTCGATCACCAGCGCCTGGCGCCCCGACACCAGCACGCTGGTGGGCACCACGTGGCCGGCGTTGGCGGGTGACACATCGCCTCCGTCCGGCGGCAGCCAGACCCAGGCGCCCGGCGCCACGGCGCGCCAGGGCACGGGTTCCAGGCTGCTGCAATCCGTGGCCGCCAGCACAGACACCGCCTGCCCCAGCAGCAGCGCGGCCAGCGCCCGGCGACACCACGCCTTCATGCCAACCGTCACGACCGCCTCACTTTCTCGCGCAGCGCCGCCAGCGTCTGTGGCTCGTGCCCCAGATGGCCGGCCCGGGTGAGCGTGAGCGACGACAGACCGGGCGACAGGCGCTCCATCAGCGCCTGCCAGCGCCGGCTGTTCCGCGGCGGGCACACCGCGTCGAACGCACCGTGCACCCAGTTCACCGGCACACCCGCAAGCGCGAGCCCGCGCACCGCCCGGTCCAGGCCACCCGGACGCACAAAGCCGCGCCGCAACAGGTAGTGCGACTGGATGCTGAACTTGCGCCGCAGCGCCCGGTCCGTGCGGTCGGCGCGGTCGCCCCTGCGCTGGAACCCGGCCGCCAGACGCCGCTCGCGCCGCCGCTGGCTGGCCCAGACCGCACGGGCCCCAGCCGCGGGCCGTTCGGTACGGAGCAGCGCGCGCCACATGCCACGGGCCGCCGCGCGCGATTCGAGCAGGGCCCAGCGCCGCGCCGCGCGCAGACCTGCAACAGCGGGTGTACCGGATTGGAGCAACTGGCGCAGACGGGCCAGCAGCGCGGGCAGTGCCACGCTGCGCGAGGCAGGCCAGACGGCCCCAGGAACACTCAGGGTCTTCCCTGATGCCACGCCCTGCAGCAGACCACCGATCTCGCGCCGCGACAGCGCAAAGGCCCCGCGCAGCACCAGCCGCTGCACCCGCTGCGGATGGGCCTGCGCGTAGGCCAGCGCGAGCACCGTGCCCCACGAACCGGCCAGCAGCGACCAGCGCTCCAGGTCCAGGTGGCGCCTCAGGGCTTCGAGGTCCGACACCAGCGCCGCCGTGTGGTTGCGCAGCGTGCTGCCGCGCGGGCGGCTGCCGCCGCTGCCGCGCTGGTCGGGCGCAATCGCGCGCTGCCGGTGCAGATCCAGCGGCGCCAGCAGGCCCGGGTTCGCACCGCTGCCCGGACCGCCGTGTATCAGCAGCCAGGGCTCGCCCTCAGGGTTTCCACCCAGGTGCCAAGCCATGCGGTGCGGCGACCCGACGTCAAAGTCGCGCTGGCGTCGCCAGGGGCCTTGTCCGGTGGCATCGTTTTTGCTGATCATCGGGTGCGGCTTGAACTGCAACAGTGCAGGCAGGTCAGCAGTCACGATTCATGCCAACCCCAACTGGAGACAAGACATGCAGTGGACAACCCCCGCCTTCACCGACCTGCGTTTCGGTTTTGAAATCACGATGTACATCGCCAACCGCTGACCACCGGCGACGAGCGACCTCAGGCGCACGGGTGCTCCCACACGTGCGCCTTTTTTCTTCCCAATCCAGTCTATGCGCATCCGCGTTCTTGGTTCTTCCGCCGGTGGCGGTTTCCCGCAGTGGAACTGCAACTGCCCCAACTGCAGCGGCCTGCGCCGCGGCACGCTCAAGGCGCGCGCCCGCACCCAGTCGTCGATTGCGGTAAGTGACAACGGCCAGGACTGGCTGCTGGTCAACGCCTCACCCGACATCCTCACGCAGATCCGCGACAACCCGGAGCTGCAGCCCGCCCGCGCCATCCGCGACAGCGGTATCGCCGCCGTGCTGCTGATGGACGCGCAGATCGACCACGTCACCGGCCTGCTGATGCTGCGCGAGCGCAAGACGCCGCTGCCGCTGCTGGCCACGCCCGAGGTGTTCTCGGACATCGGCAGCGGCTTCCCCATCACCGGCATCCTCTCGCACTACTGCGGCACCGAGCGGCAGGAGCTGCCCATCGACGGCAGCGCGGTGCACATCGCCGCCCTGCCCGGCCTGCAGCTGCACACCGTCTCGCTCTCGTCCAAGCCGCCGCCGTACTCACCATTCCGCGGCAACCCGCGGCCGGGCGACAACATCGGCCTGCTGATCACCAACCCGGCCACCGGCGCCAAGGCCTTCTACGCGCCCGGCCTGGCCGAGGTCACCGACGAACTGATCGACCTCATGAGCGGCTGCGCCGTGGTGCTGGTCGACGGCACCTTCTGGACCCACGACGAGATGCAGCGCCTGGGCCTCTCGTCCAAGGCCGCACTCGACATGGGCCACCTGCCGCAGAGCGGACCGGGCGGCATGATCGAACAGCTGGACCGCCTGCCCGCCGGCGTGCGCAAGGTTCTCATCCACATCAACAACACCAACCCGATGCTGGTGGAAGACTCGCCCGAACGCGCACTGCTGACGCAGCACGGCATCGAGGTGTCCCACGACGGCATGGACATTTCTTTCTGAGCACGCCATGGAGATCGCCCGCCACCACCGCCCCCACGAAGGCCTGTCCGCGTGGAGCGCACAGGAGTTCGAAACCCAGCTGCGCGACAAGGGCCGCAGCTACCACATCCACCACCCGTTCAACGTGCGCATGAACTCGGGCGGTTGCACACCGGACGAGATCCGCTGCTGGGTGGCCAACCGCTTCTACTACCAGATCTGCATCCCGCGCAAGGACGCCGCCATCCTGGCCAACATGCCCGACCGCGAGCACCGCCGGCTGTGGGTCGAGCGCATCCTCGACCACGATGGCCACGGTGATCACCAAGGCTCGGCCGCAGGCGGCATCGAGGCCTGGACACGCCTGGGCGAAGCCGTGGGCATTTCGCGCGAAGAACTGTGGTCGTTGCAGCACGTGGTGCCGGCGGTGCGCTTTGCCTGCGACGCCTATGTGAATTTCGCGGCGAAGGCGCCCTGGCAGGAAGCGGTGTGTTCGTCGCTCACCGAGATGTTCGCGCCGCAGATCCACAAGGACCGCCTGGCCACCTGGCCCACGCACTACCCCTGGATCGAATCCAACGGCCTGGCCTACTTCCGCAGCCGCATTCCACTGGCCAGCCGCGACGTGGAACACGGCCTGCGCGTGACGCTGGCGCACTTCCAGACCCGCGAGCAGCAGCACCACGCGCTGGACATCCTGCAGTTCAAGCTGGACATCCTCTGGACGATGCTGGATGCGATTGAAAAGGCATGTCAATGAGCGCCGCCCTGCCCGACCACCCCAAGCTCTCGCGCCGCTTCCGGCTGCAGTACGAAGAGGCGCAGTCGCGCTGGGTGCTGCTCTACCCCGAAGGCATGGTGCAGCTCAACCCAAGCGCAGCCGAGATCCTCAAGCGCTGCGATGGAGATCACACGGTGGACGCCATCGTGAGCGAGCTGGAAGCCGCGTTCAACGCACAAGGCATCGGCCCTGAAGTCCGCAACCTGCTCGAAGAGGGCCAACGCCGTGGCTGGATCGACTGATCTTCTGAGCGCCTCCCCCATCCCCGCTGGCCCGCCGCTGTGGCTGCTGGCGGAGCTGACCTACCAGTGCCCGCTGCACTGCGTCTTTTGCTACAACCCGACGAGCCACGCGCAGGTGCGTGACGAGCTGAGCACGGCGCAGTGGGTCGACGTGATGACACAGGCGCGCAAGCTCGGCGCGGCGCAGCTGGGCTTCTCCGGCGGCGAGCCGCTGCTGCGCGACGACCTGGAAGAGCTGGTGCAGGAAGCGCACCGCCTGGGCTACTACACCAACCTCATCACATCGGGTGTGGGCCTGACGCCCACCCGTGCGCAGAAGCTCAAGGACGCGGGGCTGGACCACGTGCAGCTGTCGTTCCAGGACTCCACCAAGGAGCTCAACGACTTCCTCAGCCACACCAAGACCTTCGACCTCAAGCAGCGCGTGGCCAAGCTCATCAAGGCACACGACTGGCCCATGGTGATGAACTGCGTGCTGCACCGGCACAACCTGCCGCATGTGCGCAAGATCATCGACATGGCCGTGGCGTTGGAGGCCGAGTACCTGGAACTGGCCAACACCCAGTACTACGGCTGGGCCTGGATCAACCGCGACCACCTCATGCCCACGCGCGAGGAACTGGCCGTGGCCGAGGCCGAGGTCAACGCCTTCCGCGCCGAGCAGGAAGCCAAAACCGACGGCCACAAGTGCCGCGTGCTCTTCGTGGTGCCCGACTACTTCGAAGAGCGCCCCAAAGCCTGCATGAACGGCTGGGGTGCGGTGTTCCTCTCCATCGCGCCCGACGGCCTGGCCATGCCCTGCCACAACGCGCGCGACCTGCCCGGCCTGGCGCTCCCCAACGTCAAGGAAGTGTCCATCGCCGACATCTGGCAGCGCAGCAACGCCTTCAACACCTACCGCGGCGACGCCTGGATGAAGCCGACCTGCCGCAGCTGCGACGAGCGCCACAAGGACTTCGGTGGTTGCCGCTGCCAGGCCTTCCTGCTCACCGGCGATCCGGCCGAAACCGACCCGGTGTGCAGCAAGTCGGCCCACCATCAGAAGGTGGTGGCCGTGGTGCGCGACGCGCCCAAGCGCCGCAACATCCCCATCGTGTTCCGCAGCGATGCGGAATCGAAGGCATTGCATCCGAACGAGCCCCCACGCTCCGCGCCTGCGGCGGTCGCTGCCCCCCAAGAGGGCGCGTTCACGGCTTCGGGCGGCCGTGCGCCGTGAACCCATGAACACCTCCACCCACCGCATGTTCGGGGCCCTTCTGGTGCGGCGCCTGCCGGGTGCCGCGCGGCCCACGCTGAACGTGGAGCGCGCGGACCAGGGCCTGTTCCTGCTCTGGCTGGCCTACATGGGTCTGCTGGTGTTCGCGGCCTGGCTGCTCTGGCGCGCAGGCGCCTGGCACCGTCTGGTGGAGGCCGACCCGACGCACCTGACGCTGGTGATCGTCGTGCTGTTCATCGGCTGCTCGCTATGGGCCGGGCGCCGCGCCTGGGATCTGGGCCGCCAGCGCAGCGCGCTCGACGCGGGACAGCCCCACGGCTGGAGCGGCGAGTTCCTGCAGGGCACCGCGCGTCCCGGCGCCGACCGCGCGTCCTGGCTCCAGGTGCTGGGCGAGCGTGCGCACGGCCCGCACGAGATGGCCTGGTGGCTCAACGGCATCCAGCTCAAGCTGGGCCTGCTGGGCAAAGTGATCGGTTTTTCCATCCTCGCGCTGGAGCTGGGCCAGATGGACAGCTTCGACCCCAGCCAGAGCGCGCAGCTGCTCAGGAGCCTCACCGGCGGCCTGGGCATCGCGCTGCTGACGACGGTGACCGGGCTGACCGGCAACATCCTGCTGGGCATGCAGCTGATGCGGCTGGACCGGTTTGCTGACGCGCTGGTGGCCGATGCGCTGGCCCTGTCCCTGCAACCCACGGAGCCTGACGATGGCGATCGGCCGGCCGGTACGTGACACCGAGGCCGACCCGTTCTACGACATGTTGTTCAACATGTTGATCGCCTTCGTCTTCTGTTTCGTCATCGCCATCCTGGCCTTCAACCCGCAGGCCCGCAAGGCGGGCGACGTGCCGGCCAAGGCCGAGTTCATGGTCACGGTGTCCTGGCCCGACAACAACCCCAACGACGTGGACACCTGGGTGCTCGAACCCGGCGGCAAGACGCTGTGGTTCCGCCAGCGCGACGCCGGCATGCTGCATCTGGACCGCGACGACCGCGGCGCCAAGAACAACAGCGTGCTGGTCAACGGCAAGCTGATCAGCAGCGCCATCCGGCAGGAGATCGTCACCCTGCGCGGCATCGTGCCCGGCGAGTACGTGGTCAACGCCCATTACTACGACAGCGGCGACCAGCAACCCGTAGAGGTGACGGTGATGGTGGTCAAGGTCAACCCGCAGGCCGAGATCGTCTACACCGGCACCCAGCAGATCCCACGCAAGGGCGACGAACGCACCCTGGTGCGCTTCACGCTGGACGACGCGGGTCAGGTGCTGGCGCTGAGCACCACGCCCAAGACCATCGTGCAGCGCGCCGGGCTCTGAACCCCACCACAACAAGAACCATGATCCCTGCCGTCTCTTCCCAGTTGCTGCTGCTGTCCATCGCTTACGCGCTGCTGGCCTTCCTGTTGCTGATCCTGTGTCTGGGCACGCGCTGGCACTGGGGCCTGAAGGCCACGCTGGTGGTGATGGTCAGTGGCTTCTATGTGTTCTCGTTCCAGACCTTCCGCGGTCTGGCCGGCTGGCCCGCCGAGGACGAGCTGCCGCGCCAGTTCGTGCTGCTGTCGGCCGTGTTCGACGAACCCAGCCCCGGTCGTGGCCACGAAGGCGCGATCTTTCTCTGGGTTCACCCGATGAAGGACGATGCGCCGCTGGCCATGCCGCGCCAGTTCAAGCTGCCCTACGAAAAAGATCTGCACCGCATCCTGGGCGACGGCATCAAGAAGGCGCGCGACGGCAATACGCAGCTGGGCGAGACCGAACCCAGGCGCGGCACCGGCAGCCTGCCCTGGCTGCGCCCGGCGAGCAACGACAAGGTCGAGATCAAGCTCAGAGATTTGCCACGCGCGCAGTTGCCTGAAAAATGAGCCGTCACCTCCTCCTCTGCGCACCTCTGGCGCTGCTGACCGCCTGCGGTGGCCGCGACCTGGGCAACGAATGGTTTCCGCTGCGCTCGGGCGACGAGCAGACGCTGGCGGTCACGTACCAGATGGACGAGCCGCGCGAGGCCGAAGAATGGGTGATGCGCGTGGACGAGCCTGCGGTGTTCCAGGACCAGCCGGTCGCAGTGCGCCACCACTCGGCCGGTGTGAGCTACTACCTGAAGGTGGACGACCAGGGCGTGCGCCGCATCGCGACCCGCACCGACATCGACGAACAACCCACGGCCGATGCCGAACCCTTGTGGGTGCTCAAGGCGCCCTATGCAGTGGGCACCGAATGGACCACGGCCACCGTGCCCTACCTGCTGCAACGCCGCAACGAGCACCCGCGCGACCTGAAGTACACGCACAAGGCCCAGATGACCTGGCGCATCGAGTCGGTGGACGATGTGGTGACGCGGGCCGATGGCAGCGAGCTCAAGCCCTGTCTGCGCGTGGTCGGCCAGGCCCGGTTGAACCTCTACACCGACCCGGTCCACGGTTTCACCGACGTGCCCCTGATCAGCCGGGAGTGGTACTGCAAGGGCCAGGGGCTGGTGAAACTCGAACGCGAGGAAAAGGTGCCGCAGGGCTTCATGACCGGCGGCGTGCTGCGGGCCGAACTGCAGCGCTGAGCAGGACGACCCGCTTCAGGGTCAGTTCTTGCCCTTGCCGCCGTTGCCGCCCCCCTTGCCACCACTGTTGCCGCCGCCATTCCCGCCAGCGTTGCCTCCGCCCTTGCCTCCACTGCTGTTGCCGCCGCCGCTGGCGCTGCTACCGCCTTTGCCACCACCTGCGTTGCCCGAAGAGCCGGCGCCGTCGCTGCGGCCCTTGCCCTCGTCGGACGGGCGGCCCAGCGCCAGGCCCACGCGGCCCTGTTCGGGCGCATCGGTGCTCACCGTGTCGTGCGGCTTCGCTTTGCGCAAGGCGGCCTGCTCGGCCTGATCCGCGCGGTTGGCCGCGCTGACCACAGCCCCGAACCGCAGGCCCAGGCTGTTCGCAATCGCGCCCCAGCCCAGGCCCTTGTCGCGCAGGGCCTGCACATTGCTGGCCGCCAGGGCCAGCTGCTCGGTGGTCGGCTCGGTGATGCCCTGCTTGCTGAGATCGGCCTTGGCCAGCTGCATGACGAAGTCCTGCTGGCGGACCGATGGCGAGGTCGTCGGCGCAGTGGGGGTCGGTGTCGGTGTTGTCCCGACGCTCACAGTCACGTCGGCTGCCGAGGCTGCGCCCATGGCGACCACCGCGGCGACGGCCAGAAGGCCACTGGTCAGCGAGGTGGTGCGGGGTGTCTTCATGTTCGTTGTCCTGTGTCTTTGACGGCGCAGAAATGCTACCCACCCGGGTACCGCCCGGGGTGTCCGTTTGTTACAGGCCGGCGCCCCGACCGGATGCCGCGCAACCAAAGGTAAGCCTTGAAAAACCCCTTGCCATTTCAGCTTTCCTTAATGCCCGCCGGTGATCTTGTGCGCCGACGCGAGCGACTGCGCCGCACCCGGCTGGCGCGCGTTGCACGGCCGTCATTCACAACAACACCGAGGACCCTTCACCATGACGCACGCCCCCACCACGCCCACCCGTTTGTCCTTGTCCGCATGGCGGCTGATCACCACGTCCCTGCTGGTCGCAGGCCTGGCCGCCTGTGGTGGCGGCAGCGGAGACAGCAGCAGCACCACCACCGCCAGCGGCCGTTCCCTCACCGGCACCGTGACCAGCTACGAGAGCCCGCAGAGCTTCAGCGTCGACGGCATTCCGGTGGATGCGAGCGGCTCCAGCGCCACGCCCCAGGGCATGAGCACCGGCAGCCGCGTGGAAGTCCATGGCGAAATGGTCAATGGCACGCTGCAGGCGAACAAGGTCGAACTTGATGACAGCGACGACCGCGACGATGACAACGCCAACCCGAACGAACTGGAAGGCCGCGTGACGGCCTACACCAGCCCCACCAGCTTCAGCGTGGACGGCATCCCCGTCGACGCCAGCGCCGCCCCGCGCACCGTGAGCGTCGGCATGCGTGTCGAGGTCTACGGCACCATGGCCAACGGCGTCCTGGTGGCCAGCCGGGTCAAGATCGAAGACAGCGACCGGGAGGACGGCGCGGACGACGACAACTGCACGGCCACCGGCAAGTCCGACTGCCACGACGATGACGACGCGAACGACGACGATCACCACAACGACGACGGCAGCAGCGACGACGACCGGGACCACGGGGACGATGACGAGGATTGCGCGACCGCGGGCAAGTCGGACTGCAAGAAGGACTGAGCGCCAGCGAGCGGACTCGGGTCCGCTCGCGGCACCACACCGTCACTCGATCCGCAGTTCCTGCACCCACCGCGCGCCGGGTGCGAAGTCGTCGCGGTCGAAGCGGCCGTAGGGCGGCTCGTCGGCTTTTTCGGGTGGCACACCGATGCGGTTGAGATCCACCGCCTGCGGCGTGCCCACCAGCCCGGTGGGTGTCGGCACGAACCGGAAGATGATCCCGTTCCACAGCTTGGCCCCGAAGTCGGCCGGCTGCTTGAAGAAGAACAGCAGGTTGTGTTCCAGCCAGCCCAGGTCGCTGGCGCTCACCGTGCCCGGGTGTGGGTACGGGTAGGGCACGAAGCAGGTGATCTCCTGCGCCGCCGGCAGGCACTTGAACTCGCGCATGGAGAGGAAGTGGTCGCGCATCACCGCGTGGTCCATCTTCACCTGGAAGCTCGACCGGCCACCGCTGGCAGCGCCAAAGGTGACGGCGCCGATGCGGGTGCGCTGGCCGTCGCGCGTGACCACCACGAGGGACTTCTCGCCCTCGGGCAAGACCGGCTGGGCCACCGCGGCGCCCATGCAGAGCGCCGCAGCCAGCGCGGTCAGTGTTGGGCGGTCATGACCCATTGCGCGAGGGTCTTGATGTCGGCCGCACTCATGCTGGGATGGGGTGGCATCGGAATGCGGCCCCACTTGCCCTTGCTGCCGTACTGGATCGACTGGACCAGGTTGGCCACGGCGTCCTTGTCGTTCCTGTACTTGTCGGCCACATCGCTGTAAGCGGGGCCGACGATCTTTTCCTTGGCCGAGTGGCAGGACAGGCAACCGTTGTTCTTGGCCAGCTCGATCGCGGCCGCTTCATCGACCGCGTGTACGGCACCGGAAGCAAGCAGAACACCGGAGGAGAGGAGGAGAAGGAGAGTGCGCATGATCAACAACCAGAAAAACGACAGACGAAAAAATGGACAGGGCCCTCTCCAGCACAACGGAGGAGGAAGTGCCCCATCCAGCACACACCGAGGAACCGGCTCCGCCGGGCCTCAGGTGTGGTCCCCCCTTCCAGGGGGGAAGCCGCGTCAGCGGCGCAGGGGGGTCACCTCATCACTTTAAAGGTCCAGACCGAGCCGCCCTGCTCCAGGAAGTTGACCTTCTTGGCCACTTCACCGCCCCACAGCGGCACCGCACCGCCCCAGCCGGAAACCACCGAGACGTACTGCTCGCCGTCCTGCGTCCAGGTGATGGGAGGTGCCACCACGCCAGAGCCGGTCTGGAACTGCCACACCACCTTGCCGGTCTTGGCATCGGCGGCCTTCAGGTAACCCTCGGGCGTGCCCCAGAACACCAGGTCACCCGCGGTCAGCACGCCACCCCAGAGCGGGGCCTCGTTCTTGACTTCCCAGGCCACCTTGCCGGTCTTCGGATCGATCGCGCGCAGCGAGCCGATGTGGTCGTCGAACAGCGGCTTGATGGTGAAGCCGGCGCCCAGGTAGGCCGCGCCCTTCTTGTAGGTGATGGGCTCGTTCCAGATCTCCATACCCCATTCGTTGGTGGGCACGTAGAACAGGCCGGTCTTGGGGCTGTAGGCCATGGGCATCTGGTTCTTGCCACCCAGGAAGCCCGGCGCCGAGAACACCGACTTGCCCTTGGTGCCGTCGCCACCGGCGGCGGTCGGGTCGCCCGGGCGGTTGGCCGGGTCGTAGTTCGGGCGGCCGGTCTTGAGGTCGATGCCGGTGGCCCAGGTCACCTTCTTCACGAACGGGAACGCGTTGAGCAGCTTGCCGGTCTCGGCGTCGTTCACATAGAAGAATCCGTTGCGGTCGGCCTTGGCACCGACGCGCTTGCCGTCCATGTCAAAGGTGATGAACTCGTTCACACCGTCGTAGTCCCAGCCGTCGTTCGGGGTGGACTGGTAGTGCCACTTGATCTGGCCGGTCTTCACGTCGATGGCGACGGTGGAGGCGGAGTACAGGTTGTCGCCCTTGCGCACGTGGCTGTTCCAGGGGCCGGGGTTGCCGGTGCCGAAGTAGGCCAGACCGGTCTTGGCGTCGTAGGTACCACCCAGCCAGGTGGCCGCGCCGCCGGTCTTCCACGTCTCGCCGGGCCACGATGCGTTGGTGGTGCCGGTGATGCCGTTTTCCTTGCCGTCCTTGTAGCCCATGTGGCCTTCGACCACGGGGCGGGTCCAGACCATCTTGCCGGTCTTGGGGTCGCGCGCTTCCACGCGGCCGACCACACCGAATTCACCACCGGACACGCCGGTCATCAGCAGGCCTTCGGCGATCAGCGGAGCGGCGGTGTAGCTGTAGCCCGCAGAGTAGTCGTCGATCTTCTCGCGCCAGACCACCTTGCCGGTGTCCTGGTCGAGCGCCACGAGCTGGGCGTCCAGCGTGCCGAAGATGACCAGGTTGTCGTACAGCGCGGCGCCGCGGTTGATCACGTCGCAGCAGGGCATGATGCCCTCGGGCAGGCGGTGCTCGTACTTCCAGAGCTTCTTGCCCGTCTTGCTGTCCACCGCGTAGATGCGCGAGTAGGACGCGGTGACGAACATCTTGCCCTTGTGCACCAGCGGCTGGCTCTGCTGGCCGCGCTGCTTCTCGCCGCCGAAGGACATGGACCACACCGGGACCAGCTTGTTGATGTTCTTGGCGTTGATGCCCGTCAGGGTGGAGTGGCGCTGGCCTTGCGTGCCCAGGCCCCAGCTCAGGACGTTGTCGGGCGTGGCCGCGTCGTTGGCGATCATCGCGTCGGTCACGCCCTGGGCGCTGACGTGGGCCGTGGCGGCCATGACCAAAAGGCTCAGTAGGGTGCGTTTCACTGTGGGTCTCCTGCTCGTTCGAGGGTTGATGGCTTTTCTGTGGTGGGTGCCGCCGGACCGCTCGTGGCTCCGACCCTCCGGTGCCTGGCGTACACATCACAGGCAGGAAAGGGCAACATCTGTGCCAGCAGGCTGGCCCCGAAAGGCCTAGGGTTTACACCGACGTTTGGACCCGCTGAAGGCCCCGGGAGCGGCCCTCGAAGGCCTCAACTGCGCCAACCGCGGCACAGTGGCCGGGACACCCTTGTGACACTGTTCAAAAATGTGTCACCGCGGCGGCGCAGCGAGCACGCGCTGCTCGTAGCGCGGGTACCACTGGGTCAGCGAGCGCTGCAGTTCCGCAGGCTGCGCGGCCCATTTCGCGAAGCGCTCGGGCACCGGCGTGCGCAGCACCTCGCCCAGGTCCAGCCCACGCTCGGCCGACGACTGCATGAGCGTGGTGAGCCACTGCAGCCAGTCGCGCGTCTGGCGCACACCTGCCGCGCCCTCGTGCACCGGCCCGTGGCTGGGCACCACGGTTCTGGCCTTGCCGCTGGCCAGCAGCTGCTCCAGCGTGTCCAGGCTCGCGAGCCACGCGGCGAAGTCGGCGTGCGGCATGGTCGGCACGCGCTCGGTGAACACCAGGCCACCTGCGAACAGCACACCGGTGGTGGTGTCCAGCACCACCAGATCGTCGGCGGTGTGGCCGTGCAGGCGCATCAGCTCCAGCTTGTGCGTTCCGAGTGGCAGCGTCTGCGGCAGTGCCTTGGGATCGATGGCTTCGCGCGAGGGCGTGGACTCGGTGCCGCGCATCCAGTCGCCGCAGAGCCGGTAGAGGTTGTCGGCGTAGGCGCCACCCTCGGCGCGCGCGCCGGCGATGGTGCCGGTCAGCGCTTCGGTCGGCCGGTCGGCCCAGGCCTGGTGGCCGAAGAAGTAGTCGGGGTGCAGGTTCAGCTGCAGCACCTTGCGCACCGGCGCTTTGGTCAGCCGTTCAATGGCCCGGCGCTGCTGCTCGCCGTACAGCCGCGACGGCCCGGTGTTGATCACCACCACGCCGTCGCCAGTGTCGATGAAGGCGGTGTTGATGATGTTGCAGCCGTTGGAGCGCGAGAAATCGGCCACCTCACCCTCGATCACCCAGGTGCCTGGCGCGATCTGGCGGGGTTTGAGGTCGTAGTCTGCGCGCGCCAGGTCGGGCTTTGAAGCGAACGGCGGCACGGCCACCGGCTGCGCCTGCACCGCACCCGCTGCGAGCGCCAGCAGCATCCAAGACAGGCGCTTCACGCCCTTACCTCCGCGTCGATGCGGTTGCCGTTGTTGTCTCGCCCGAGCAGACGGAAGGCCGGTGGTGACGCGGGCGGCAGCTCGAAGGTGATGAGCGGGTTCTCCGACACCGGTTCGTGCAGCGCGATGCGCCACCACGCCTGGCCGCCCGGGTCCTGCAGCTCCATCTGCTCGATGTAGAAGGCCGGGATGCCCGCCACCAGGCCGGTGTCCATCGGGTGCATCACGCGCAGGCGCAGGCGGCGGCTGCCTTCGATCACGTTGTTGAAAAAGCGCGCCTGCACCTGGCCCAGGGTCTTGCTCCACGAACCGTCGGCGCGGGTGAGGCCGGGCACCGTGCAGCCGCCGCCCGCTGCCTGCACCCAGGTGCTGCCCACGTGCCACTGCCCGTCCTTCGTCTGCACGAAGGCGCGCACCGGCGATGCCTGTTCCATGCGGATGCGGAAGGCGAGCATGGGCAGCGCGCGCAGCGGTTCGAAGTCCAGCACCTGGCGCACCGGGTTGCGGTCCACCGCCACCTTGATGCGCGCCACCCCGCCACCGACCGCGGACAGCGCCCGCGCGTCCACCAGCAGCGGCACGTTCATCGCGTCGTCGGCGAAGGCCGGCCCCTTGACGATCACCGCGTCGCTGAACACCGCTGTGGCCTTGCCGATGGTCTGCTCGCGCAGGCTGGGGTACTGCATCGAGCCCAGCGGATCGCCGCCGGTCTGGTCTTCCTGCGCCAGCGCAGACCCACCGATCAGCGCGGCGGTCGACAGCAACCATTGGCGGCGGTTGGAAGCAAGGCGCATGACTGGATCTCCGGGCCTGGCTCAGCCGCCAGGCTTCTTGCTGATCGAACCCCGCTGAGGGTCGTAACCCCAGAGCGCGGCCACAAAAAACACCACTGTGCAGCCCAGCACCACCGCCCAGGCCGTGGCGTTGAACTGCCCGTACATCGCAAAGCGGATCGCCTCGACCGCGTGGGTGAAGGGGTTGGCCTGCGCCAGCTTGAGCAGCCACCAGGCGCCCGACTCTTCGAGCTTCCACAGCGGGTAGAGCGCGGGGCTGATGAAGAACATCGGGAAGATCACGAAGTTCATCGTGCCGGCGAAGTTCTCCAGCTGCTTCACATACACCGACAGCACCAGCCCGACCGAGGCCAGCATCACCGCGCCACACACCATCGCCAGCAGGGCGGCAGGCAGGTGCAGCAGCGGCAGCTCCACGCCGAAGGCCCACGCGATCGCCAGGAACACCACCATCTGCAACACCGACAGCGCCGTGCCCGCCAGCAGCTTGAAGGCCAGCAGCCAGCCGCGCGCCAGCGGTGCGGTGAGCAGCAGGCGCATCACGCCCATCTCGCGGTCGTAGACCATGGAGAGCGAGCTCTGCATGCCGTTGAACAGCGCCACCATGCCCAGCAGGCCGGGCACCATGTATTCCTTGTATTCCACATAGGTCTCGTAGGGCGGCGCAATCGCCACGCCGAACACGTTGTGGAAGCCCGCGGAAAACACCACGAACCACAGCAGCGGCCGCACCAGGGCCGAGCCCAGGCGCGAGGGCTGGCGCAGGAAGCGCCCGATCTCGCGGCCCACCACTGCGCGCAGGGCGCGCAGCAGGTGGGGCAGCAGGGCGGGCGCCGGGTCAGGGGCGTTCAGGGTCGCTGTTTGCATGCGCTTTCCGCCTCGTCCACGCCCAGCGTGTCCATCACTTCCTTGGGGTGCAGCACGCCGTCCAGCGGCGCCACACCCACCACACCGTCGACATGGCTCAGGAAGATCGGCTGGCGCAGCTGCCCGTCCCAGGCGCGGAACGACAGGCGCGGGCCCTTGAAGCCGTCCACCGCCACCGGCCCGCCGCGCAGCGCCTTGAGCTGCTGCGCGATGGGCGCTTTGGGCAGATCGACCAGAACGGTCGCCACTGCACGGCCCGCGATCCAGGCGGCCCAGTCGTGGCCGGTCATGGGGCGCTTGTGGTCCTTGGCAAAGCGGCGCGAGAGCTGCGGGCCACCATTGCGCTCCCAAAGCGGGTGCCAGGGCACGGCCACCAGACCATTGGCACCCACCACCGGCCGCGGCAGTTGCGTGGCATAGGGCACGGTGCGCGCGAACTCGCCGTCGCTGTCCAGCACCGCCACCACCTCGTGTTCACGGTCGCTGCCGGTGAGCAGGCGCACATTGCCCAGGTCGCGCTCGCGCGGGTCGCCGGTCAGCTTGAAGGGTTTGGTGGACGTGGCCTTGATGCCGTAGCGCTTGGCCGCGCGGTTGAAGGCCTCCAGCATGGGCGCGTCGCCCGGCAGCGGGCCCTGCAGCACCAGGGCCTTGCGCCAGTTGCGCGCGGCCAGGTACTGCGCCAGCGCGTCGCTGAGCATCGCGCGGCTGGGGATGGTGTGCAGCAGGTGCGCCGCGCACTGCGCGCCGCGCAGCGCGTCGTCGTCGGCCGCGGCGTTGAACACGATGGCCCCGCCCAGCGCGGCCGGCGCGGCCTGCACCAGCGCACGCAGTTCGGCCGCCGGCAGGTCGGCCACCACATGCTGCACCTTGGCGGCCTTCAGCTCGGCCAGGGCCTTGTTCAGGCCCGCTGCGTTGGGCAGCACCACGTCCTTGACCTCCAGCGCGATGCCGGCGGCGTCCAGCTCGAACGCCGAGTCTTCGGCCGCCAGCGTCACGCCGTCGATGGCGCGCCCGGTCGGGTGGCCGGGGTAGGCCTTCTCCAGCCACCTCGGCGCGTGGCGCGGGTCGCCGTCCAGCGACACCACCGCGATGGTGACCTTGGTGGCGGCCAGCGCTGGAGCAGGCACCGACGCCCACACGCAGGCACACCACAAACCCAAGCCCAGAATGCCGCGGAACCGGCTTTGCCGGGCCGCAGGCATTGCCCCTTGAGGGGCGGAGCGGCCACACGAAGTGGGCAAGCGATGGGGGTGGGCCACAGACTCTGTCATTTGCTCACAAGAATGGTGTGTGGCACGCGACCGGCGGGAACGGTCTTGATCGCCTTGGCCGCAGCGGTGTCCACCAGCGTCATGTCGTCCGACAGGCCGTTGGCCACGAACAGGGTCTTGCCATCGGGCGTGAAGCCCAGGCCCCAGGCGCGCTTGCCCACCAGCACCTGGTTCTTCACCGCCTTGCTCGCCACGTCCACCTCGGCCACGTGGTTGGCGCGCCCCAGGCCCACCCACATGCTCTTGCCGTCGGGGCTGATCGCCATGCCCACGGGCGTGATGTCGGCCGGGCGCATGCCCTTGACCTCGAACTTGATCTTCTGCTTCTCGGTGTGGGTCTTGGTGTCGACCACGCTCACGGTCGCATCGAGTTCGTTGGTGACCCACAGCTCGCTGCCGTCGGGCGACATGACGAAGCGGCGCGGGCGCTTGCCGACCTTGATGTTCTTGGTGACCTTCTTCGTGCCCAGGTCGATCACGTGGACCACGTTGGCCACCTCGGACGTGACGTAGGCCGTCTTGCCATCGGGCGTGACCAGCACACCTTCGGGCTCACCACCGGTCTTCACTTCAAACACCGGCTTCTTGGTGGCGATGTCGTAGGCCCCCAGCACGCTGTCGTCTTCCACCGACACGTAGGCGGTCTTGCCGTCGGGGCTGAGGTCGAACATCTCCGGGCTCTCGCCCAGCGGCACTGTGCCGGCCAGCTTGCCGCCGGCCACGTCCACCACACCCATGGCGTTGCTGTCGCCGCAGATCACGTAGATCTGCGAACCATCGGCGTTGAACGACATGTCGCGCGGGCGCTTGCACACGTCGATGGCCCCCTGCCGCTCGCCCGCGGTGTTGAACACGTAGAGCTTGTTGTCCTTCTCGCTGGACACGTAGACCTTGCTTTCGGCATGGGCAGGCAGGCTGAAGGCGAGCGAGGCGCCGGCGGCGCACAGGGCCGCGGTGAGGGGGCGCAGGGAACGGCGGAATGCGGTGGCACGAAGGGCCATGTCTTTGTCTCCTTGAAGTGGTTGGCGAACCGCCTGCAATGCGCAAGTTCGATGCCAGTCCACCCTGGGAATGGATATTGCCTCCTGACCTTCCAAACCGGCCTGTGACACCCCTCTGCGCCGGGGAAAACCCTGAGACATCACACCCGCCGCCATGGCCAGACGCAACACCCCTGTCCCTCGCTGTTCCATTCCGACACACCCTGGTGTGACACGCCGGCAATGGCTGGGCTGGGGTGTGGCACTGGCCGCAGCACCACTGGCAAGGGCCCAGGCGCCCTTCCCCAGCAAGCCGCTGCAGCTCATCGTGCCCTGGCCCGCGGGTGGCCAGACGGATCTGACGATCCGCATCCTGTGCGAAGAGGCCGAGCCGCTGCTGGGCCAGCCGGTGCTGGTGGTCAACAAGCCCGGCGCGGCCGGCACGCTGGTGGCGCCCGCACTCAAGGCGGCCGAGCCTGACGGTCACACCATCGGCCAGGTGCCCATCACCGTCTACCGCCACGCGCTGATGAACCACGTGCCCTGGGACCCGGTGACCGACCTCGCACCCATCCTGCAGGTCTCGGGCGTGAGCTTCGGCCTGCTGGTGCCGGCCAACAGCCCGTTCAAGAGCGTCACCGAGCTGATCGACTGGGCCACCAGGCACCCCGGCGAACTCATCCTGGGCTCCACCGGCGTCGGCACCACCGCCCACCTGGCGATGGAAGAGATCCTGCTGCAGCACAACGTGAAGTACGTGCACGTGCCCTACAAGGGCACGGCCGACCAGATGCTCGCCATCGCGGGCGCGCAGATCATGGCGGGCGTCAACTCCACCGGCTTCGCACCCTGGGTCGAGAAAGGCCAGATGCGCGTGCTCGCCACCTTCAACGCCGCGCGCAACCCGCGCTGGCCCGACGCGCCCACCATGCGCGAGCTGGGCTACCCGCAGGCGGTCTACACCTCCCCCTGGGGCCTGGCCGCACCGGCCGCCACACCACCCGCGGTGGTGCAGAAGCTGCACGACGTGTTCCACAAGGCCATGTTCAGCGAACGCCATGCGGGCGCGCTTGCCAAGTACGATCAGTCGCTCGACTACCTGGGCACGCGCGACTACCGCCAGGCGGTGCTCGCCACTGTCGAGCGCGAGAAGAAGCTGCTCGCGCGCATGAACCTGCTGGCCAAGACCGCCTCATGACCGACCCCACATCGCCCGCCTCCGACTCCGTGCTGCAGGCCGAGGGCCTGCACAAGGCCTACAACGGCAAACCCGCGCTCAAGGGCGTCACCCTGTCGATGCAAGCCGGCGAGATGGTGGCCCTGCTCGGTCCCAACGGCGCCGGCAAGTCCACGCTGCTGCAGCTGCTCACCGGCCTGTTCACGCCCGACCAGGGCACGATTCATGTGCTCGGCCAGGACATGCGCCAGCACCCCGCGCGCGCGCTCGCGGGCCTGGGCGTGGTGTTCCAGCAGAGTGCGCTCGACCTGGACCTGACGGTGATGGCCAACCTGCTGTTCCACACCGACCTGCACGGCATCCCGCGCAAGACGGCGCGCGAACGCATCGACGCGCAGCTCGCCGCCATCGGCCTGCAGGACCAGGCGAAGGCCGTGGTGCGCAGCCTCTCGGGCGGCACCCGGCGCAAGGTGGAGCTGGTGCGCGCGCTGCTGCACCGCCCGCGCCTGCTGCTGATGGACGAGGCCACCGTGGGCCTGGACCCGGCCTCGCGCCAGCAGCTGCTGGACACGGTGCGCGGCCTGTGCCGCGACCAGGGCCTGGCGGTGCTCTGGGCCACGCACCTCATCGAAGAAGTAAAGACCGCCGACCGGCTGCTGCTGCTGCACCAGGGCACGGTGCGCTTCGACGGCGGCATCGACAGCTTCATGGCTGCCGCCGAAGGCCCGGACTTCCAGACGGAAGTCCTTCGGGCGCTTCAGAAGGCGTAAGAGACCGTCACACCCAGACCCCACTGGCGTCCGGGTGCAGGTTCAAAGAAGCGCCGGTTGCCGTCGTTGGCGATCACCGAGCCGATGGTGGCCTTGTCGGCCAGGTTGTCGACGCGCACGTACTCTTTGAGCTTCCATGCGCCCAGCTTCTGTTCCCAGCCCAGGCGCAGGTTGAACAGCGTGGCCGCGTCGGTGCGGTCGCTGTTCACGTCGTCCACCACCATCGAGCCACGGTGCACCGCCTCCAGCGCGGCGGTGAAGCCGGGCCAGGCGCGCGGCTGCCAGACCACCTCGCCGAACAGCGTGCGGTTCATCGTGCCGGGGATGCGGTTGCCCTTGGCCACGGTGGCGCCGCTGCTGCTGGCAAAGGCCTCATCAAAGCGGGCGTTGAGCGTGGAGAACGCCAGGTGCGTGCGCCATTCGGGGCTCCACTGCGCGCTGTGCGCCAGCTCGATGCCCGAACGGCTGGTCTTGCCGGCGTTGGTGTAGACCGTGCGGCCGCCGCTGCTGGACGCGACCACGATCTCGTCGGTGGTGCCGATGTGGAACAGCGCCGCGTCCAGCCGCTGGCCTTCGCCCAGCCTGGTCTTCAGGCCCAGTTCCACGTGGGTGCTGCGCGCGGACTTGAGGTTCAGGTTGGGGCCGCTGCCGTCGGCGGTATAGGCGATCTCGGTGAGCGTCGGCGTCTCGAAGCCTTTGCCAACGTTGGCGTAGACATTGGTGTCGGGGCTGAGGTGGCGCGTGAGCCCGATCACCGGGTTGGTGGCGTTGAAGCGCGCGCGGCCGCTGTCGTCGGGGTTGCCGGGGCGCACGAAGAAGTCCTGCACCTTGAAGCTCACCCGGTTGGCGCGCAGGCCGGCCACCGCGCTCCAGCCCTCGTTGATCGCCCAGTCGGCCTGGGTGTAGACGCCCGTGCTGTCCACGCTGTCGTCCTCGTCGCGCTTGAGCTCGCCCTGCTCGCCGAAGTTGTTGATGAAGCCGCGTCGGCGCTCGCTCATGCGCTCCACGTCCAGCCCCGCGCTCAGCCGCACCTCACCCTCGCCCGCCGCGATGCGCCGTGCGTAGCGCAGACCCGTGCCGCTGTAGCTGCGGTCCAGCTGCACCACGCCGCCGGCCGCCGTGGGCGAGGTCTGCGCCACCAGCGGAATCGAGAGCCGGTTGTCCAGGTCGCGCTGGCCCGCGTAGACCCGCGCCGAAAGTTCGCTCTTGGCATCCAGCTGGTGTTCTGCCACCAGGCCGACCTGGTTCTGCGACACGTCCTTGCCGGCCTTGTAGAGCGTGGAGTTCGCCACCGCCTGGCGCGGATTGGCTTCGAACTGCTCGCGCGTCAGGCCCAGCGGGTCGCCCGACTCGGGCTGGTCAAACGCGTTGGCCACCAGGGTGACTTTCGTGGCGTCGCTGGCCGCCCAGCGCAGCTTGGCGTTGGTGTGTTTGCGCTGGGCCGCGCTGTTGGTGCGCCAGCCGTCGGTGGAAAAGTCGCTGTGGTCGACCACGTAGTTCAGCGAACCGCTCTGCCCTGCCGCCTGCAGGCCGTAGCGTCGCAGCTGTTCGGAACCGGCGTCCACGCTGAAGCGGACCTCAGGCTTGGCCGGACCATCGGCGGTGAACACCTGCAGTACGCCGCCGGTCGAGTTGCCGTAGAGCTGGGCCAGTGGTCCGCGCAGCACCTCGATGCGCTGGGCCGAGGGCAGGCTGATGGTCGACGCCTGGCCCTGGCCGTCGGGCATGGTGGCGGGAATGCCATCCACGATCAGCCGCGCGCCGCGGATGCCGAAGGGCGAGCGCGAGCCCGAGCCGCGGATGGACAGCTGCAGGTCCTGCGCGTAGTTCTGGCGGTTCAGCACCGTGATGCCGGGCACCCGGGTCATGACCTCGGACAGGTTGACGCGCGGGCCGGCGGCCTCGATGGCGTCCTGGCCCACGGCCTGCACCGAGGCGGGCGCGTCAAAGCTCTGCTGCTCCTGCCGCGAGGCGCTGACGACAACCTCCTGCAAGGTCTGGGCGTCGGCGGTGCCGGCCAGGGCCATGAGGAGCGCGGCGTTCAGGCGGCGCAGGGCGAAGGTGGGGCGTGGGGTCATTGTCTTGTCTCCATCAAGTCACCGGCGCGCCGATGCGCGTGGTGCGGGCGGTGTGTGTTCCGCCCGATTCTGGCTACAAGTTCCGTGCCACGCCCATGGCGGCTGAAGGTGTTCGGAAATGGAACAGTCAGCCGGCGGGCCGGGCCCCGCCCTCCCGGTACTCCCGCGGCCCCACGCCGTACTGCTGCTTGAAGACGCGCGCGAAATGCGAGGGGTCGGTGAACCCCCAGGTGTAGGCAATCTCCGCGACGCTGCTGTCGCGGTACGCCCGCTTGCGCAGGTCCTCCCGGCAGCGCTCCAGCCGCTGCGTCCTGATCCAGGCCGACGCACTCACCCCGATCTGCGCAAACAGCAGGTGCACGTAGCGCGGCGACATGTGGTTGGCGGCGGCGATGCTGGTCGGGGGCAGGTGCTCGTCCTGCAGGTTGTTCAGGATGTGGTCCTGCAGCTGCTTCAGGTAGCGCTGCGCCAGCGCGCGCTGGGGCACCTCCACCCGGTGGCTCATGGCCGCGGCCAGCAGCTCCAGCGTGGCGCGGCGCACGG
Source organism: Hydrogenophaga flava NBRC 102514 (assembly GCF_001571145.1). Lineage (GTDB taxonomy): Bacteria > Pseudomonadota > Gammaproteobacteria > Burkholderiales > Burkholderiaceae_C > Hydrogenophaga > Hydrogenophaga flava. The sequence goes on along the minus strand of NZ_BCTF01000002.1, from coordinate 166,505 downwards.
CCGCGTGGTCGTTTTCGGTGAACACCTCCAGCTGGCGGGCCAGGCTGTCGACGTGGGAATACAGCACGGCCCCGATCCCCACGCGGCTGTCGATGACCGTGCCGGTGAACGCCGAGCCCCGGGGCAGGCGTTCCTGCACGTCGGCCCACGGCAACACCAGCGAGACCTTGTGCAGGCGTTCCATCACGGTGAACTCGGTGGGTATCGAGCCGCTCCAGATGACCATGTCCCCCGCGCCCAGGCTGATGTCTTCGCCGCCGAAGTGAAACCGTTCGCGGCCGGCCTTGGTGATCTGCACGCCGATGTAGGGCTCGGGCGCGCGTTCGATGAACTGCGGCAGGCGCCGCCCGGTGCAGGGGTCGCAGACACATTCCACCAGGCGCACACCATTGAAGTCGCGGTTGCGGATGTTCGCCGTGAAGCCGTCGCCCACCGCCTGGGCCACCTGCCACTCGCCGTAGTTCTCGGCGAGCGCGGCCTGCCAGGCGTCGGTGGTGTCGGACAGGGTCAGGCCCGCCGTGGACCACTCCTGAATGGGCGCGGGACTGGTCGCATGGGTCTTCATCAGCATCTGCGTCTCCGATAGTTCCGCGGTCTTCTGCCGGACCGTCCACGCCCCCGCCGGCATGATAGGCCTGCGCGTTGCGGGCGCCAAGGCATCAGCGGTAGTGGCCGTGCCTCTCCAGCACCTCGATCTTGTAGCCGTCCGGGTCGAGGATGAAGAAGAAGCGCGCCAGCAGCGTCTCGCCCGCCTTGAACTCCTTCACCGGCAACGGGGCATGGCCGGCCTGCACCAACTCGGCATGCCGGGCGGGCACATCGTCCACCACCACCGCCACATGACCGTAGCCGTCGCCGTGGGTGTAGGGCTCTTGCCGGCCCCTGTTCCAGGTCAGCTCGATCTCGGCGTCGGTCTCGTCATTGCGCAGGTACACCAGCGAAAAGTCTGCAAAGTCCAGCCGGTGCGACGGGGTCAGCGCCAGCACCTCGCGGTAGAACCGGAGCGAGGCGTCCAGGTCGCGCACCCGGATCATGGTGTGGATGAGCTTGGTTGCGGTCACGTCGTCAGGCTGCCGTGAACGTCTGGACCACGATCTTCCCGCGGCGAATCACCAGGGTGTCGGTCGCGATGTTCACGAACGGCCTGGCTTCCCACACCAGGTAGGCCACGTCGCGGTCAATGGCCTGCGCGTTGATCTTGAACGACTCCCAGAACCCGGGTTGGACCGACTTCAGGAAGCCATCGAAGAAGCCCCTGATTTCCGTCACGCCCCGGTACTGCTTGTCGTGCGTCAGGATGACCGACGCCGCCGAGTAGTCGCGCATGAGCTCGTCGAGGCCTTTGGCAAAAGCGCCCAGGTGGTGATCCAGCACCTTCTGGGTCGCGCTCGATGCCTGCTCACCTGCGGCCGCTTCACTGGACAGGGCGAGGATCGGAAGAGTGAGTGCCATCGCGCCTCCTGCAAGGGCCTGCCGTCGATTGGATGTGTTCAGCTGTTTCATGGCGTTCCTTCAGCCCCAGGCGCCCTGCGCCTCTTCCCAGCCGATCACGGCGATGGGCGATCCATCGGGCTTGATGAACGTCAGCGGCCCGAGGAAGGTCATGTAGAACTCGCTGTCCACCGGGAAGTTGGTGCGGTCGTGGCGCGCGCCGGAGGACTCGAAACCGTAGCCGGGCGCCACCGCGGTGTCACCGCCGGCCGCCTTGCCACCGCGCACGTCCATGCGGCCGCAGGTGAGGAAGTACTCGCCGGGCCCGGCGTGGATGTGGGCGGCGAAAGACGAGCCCGCGGGGCAGTCGAAGATCGCCGTCCACGAGCCCATCTCGGGCGCCACGTTCAGCAGCTTCCAGCGAATGCCGCCGGTGGAGAAGGCGTCGGGGAAGGGCTGCCATTCAACGGCATCGATCTGCACATACGCTTCGCTGGTCTTGGGCTTCATGGGTGTCTCCTGGTTCGAGGGTGGGGGGATGCGGTGCCGCCAGCTTAGGCACGCGACCCTGGTGCGGCCCGACCGTGAGCGCAAGCCGAATCGACCACGCGCGCACATCAGGGTTAGCACCGACGTGCGCCCCGCACCAACGAAGAGACAGAGGCCCCTCAGGCTGGCCCATCTGCATCCAGCTCCGCCAGCTCTTCCGCAGTGAACACCCGCGAGCGCGTGTGAAACGCCTTGCCTTCCGGCCCTTCAAGCGAGAAGGTGCCGCCGTGGCCTTCGATCACGTCGATGATCAGTTGCGTGTGGCGCCAGGTGGCGTACTGCGACTTGCTCATGTAGAACTCGCAGCCACCGATGACGCCCAGGAACACGTCGCCCTGGCCCATGGTGATCTCGCCCAGCAGGTAGCAGTTGGCGGCGCTGTTGTCACAGCAGCCGCCGCTCTGGTGGAACATCAGCCCGGGGCCGTGCTTGGTCTTGAGGAACTCGATCAGCTCCAGCGCCGCAGGGGTCGCCACGACTTTTTCAACCATGTCTGTCTCCTTGTTTTGAAAACCAAAAAGGGGAAGCGGTTGCCCGCCTCCCCTCGCACTCCGAAACCCTTGTGGGGATCAGAAGAAGCCCAGCTTGTTCTCGCTGTAGCTGACCAGCAGGTTCTTGGTCTGCTGGTAGTGGTCCAGCATCATCTTGTGGGTCTCGCGGCCGATGCCCGACTCCTTGTAGCCACCGAAGGCGGCGTGCGCGGGGTAGGCGTGGTAGCAGTTGGTCCACACGCGGCCAGCCTTGATGGCGCGGCCCATGCGGTAGGCCACGTTGCCGTTGCGGCTCCACACGCCAGCGCCCAGGCCGTACAGCGTGTCGTTGGCGATTTCCAGGGCTTCAGCTTCGTCCTTGAAGGTGGTCACGGCCAGCACGGGGCCGAAGATTTCTTCCTGGAAGATGCGCATCTTGTTGTGGCCCTTGAACAGCGTGGGCTGCACGTAGTAGCCACCGCCCAGTTCACCGGACAGCTTGGCCTGCGAACCACCGCACAGCACCTCGGCGCCCTCCTGCTTGCCCAGGTCCAGGTAGGACAGGATCTTTGTCAGCTGTTCCTTGGAAGCCTGCGCACCCATCATGGTGTCGGTGTCCAGCGGGTCGCCCTGCTGGATGGCGGCCACACGCTTGAGCACGCGCTCCATGAACTTGTCGTAGATGCTTTCCTGGATCAGCGCACGGCTGGGGCAGGTGCAGACCTCGCCCTGGTTGAACGCGAACAGCACCAGGCCTTCGATCGCCTTGTCCAGGAACGAGTCGTCCTTGTCCATCACGTCGGCGAAGAAGATGTTGGGCGATTTGCCGCCCAGTTCCAGCGTGGCGGGAATCAGGTTGTTGGCGGCGGCCTGGGCGATCACGCGGCCCGTGGTGGTGGAGCCGGTGAAGGCGATCTTGGCGATGCGCTTGCTCGTGGCCAGCGGCATGCCGGCTTCACGGCCGTAGCCGTTGACGATGTTCAGCACGCCCGGGGGCAGCAGGTCGGCGATCAGCTCGGCCAGCACCAGGATGGAGATGGGGGTGTTCTCGGCCGGCTTGAGCACCACGCAGTTGCCGGCGCCCAGGGCGGGGGCCAGCTTCCAGGCGGCCATCAGGATCGGGAAGTTCCAGGGAATGATCTGACCCACCACGCCCAGCGGCTCGTGGATGTGGTACGCCATGGTGTTCTCGTCGATCTCGCTGATGCCGCCTTCCTGCGCACGCAGGGCACCGGCGAAATAGCGGAAGTGGTCCACCGCCAGCGGAATGTCGGCGTTCAGCGTCTCGCGGATCGGCTTGCCGTTGTCGACGGTCTCGGCGTAGGCCAGCAGTTCCAGGTTGGCTTCCAGACGGTCGGCGATCTTCAGCAGGATGTTGCTGCGCGTGGCGGCGTCGGTCTTGCCCCACTTGTCGGCGGCGGCGTGGGCCGCGTCCAGTGCCAGTTCGATGTCTTCCGCCGTGGAGCGGGCCGCCATGGTGTAAGGCTTGCCCGTGGTGGGCGTGATGACCTCGAAGTACTCGCCCTTGACCGGAGGCGTCCACTTGCCACCGATGAAGTTGTCGTACTTGGGCTTGTAGGTGATCTTGGCGCCTGCGGCGCCGGGAGCTGCGTAGATCATGTGTCGTCCTCTGAAAGGGGTGGTTGTGAACAAAGCCGGATCGGCTGACGCTTCTGTCCACAACATCCGTGCCAGGGGCAGGGACCGACTCAATCTGAGACGAATGCTCCGTTTATTGACAGTGTCACGGTGTACCGCCGTGTGTCACGCGTGACACTGCCCCAGCGAGGTACGGCAAGCCCGTGCATAAGTGGGCAACGCGCCCAGGCCCTCAGCCCGCCAGCCCCACCACCAGCGCCGACGCGCCCATCACCGACCAGGCCCGCTGCCCCTTGCGCGCGGCAAACGGATGCTCTGCGAAGCCCACCCACTGTCCACCGCCGTCCAGGGCCAACACCACTTCATCGCGAACTTGCCCGCGCGCAAGGCGCTCGATGCGACCCTGCAGCACACACTGGCCGGACGCCTCCGCCACCTCACCACGGCCGACGCGCACCGCTGTCGCCTTGCACAGCACCAGCACCTCCAGCCCCGCGGCCAACGCCAGCAGGTCGGCGCTCTCTCGCGTGATGCTGGACGTCAGCAGCGCCTGCCCCGGCGTGCGCAGCCGCACCAGCACCGCCGGGTCGTCAGGCCCCAGCGGCTCCACCGCCTCCACGCGGCACGGCAGCTGGTTGCGCATGCTGGTGCGCAGGCCCAGCACCATCGGCAAGGCGGCGGCGCCGGAGAACCGCGAGAGCACCGCCGCCCGCGCCCGCGAAAGCTCGTCCGCCAGGGAGAGCAATTGCAGGCCCTGCGACGTGATGCGCGCCCCGCCCCCGCCCGAGCCGCCCACCGTGCGCTCCACCAGCGACTGCCCGCTGAGGTTGCTCAGCGTGTCGATGGCCTGCCAGGCCGCCTTGTAGCTGATGCCCGCATCACGCGCCGCCTGCGAGATGGAGCCGGTCTCGGCCACGCGGCGCAGGACTTCGAGGCGCTTGTCGGCGGGGGCGTGGCCGAGGGCTTCGGAGAGGTTCTCGACGTTGGGATCAGGCATGGACCGATTGTTCCATGCCATCCCTTTCTGCACAGTTTTGCCGGGTGGTAGGGCGTCAAGCCAGTCTGAAAACGCTCACTGCTTCGGCCAGCTTCTGTGCCTGATGGGACAGGCTGTTGGCTGCGGCAGCGCTTTCTTCAACCAATGCGGCGTTCTGCTGAGTCACCTGATCCATCTGTGTGACCGCCTGATTGACCTGGCCAATTCCATTGCTCTGCTCGGAGGCTGCACTGGCGATCTCTCCGATGAGATCGGTCACCTTGAGGACCTGGGACACGATCTCGCTCATGGCCTGCCCGGCCTCGGCGGCCTGGCGGCTGCCTACTTCCACCTTGTCGACGGAGTTGCTGATCAAGGTCTTGATCTCCTTGGCCGCTTCCGCGCTGCGCTGCGCCAGTGTGCGCACCTCGCCAGCCACCACCGCGAAGCCACGTCCCTGCTCGCCGGCGCGAGCAGCTTCCACTGCCGCGTTGAGCGCGAGGATGTTGGTCTGGAAGGCAATGCCATCGATCACGCCGATGATGTCGGCAATTTTTTTGCTGCTGGCCGTGATCTCATCCATGGTGCCCACCACTTGGCCCACCACTTCGCCACCACGGCTGGCCGCTTCGCTCGCCGAGCGCGCCAGCTGGTTGGCCTGCTGGGCGTTGTCAGAGCTCTGCTTCACAGTGCTGGTGAGCTGTTCCATCGAAGCCGCTGTTTCCTGCAGGTTCGACGCCTGCTGCTCGGTGCGGCTGGAGAGGTCCTGGTTGCCAGCAGCAATCTGGGTGCTGCCGGTGGTGATGCTGTCGCTGCCGGCGCGGACCTGGCTGACGATCGACGCAAGACTGTCTCGCATGTTTTTCATGGAAGCCATGAGACTGGTGTCGTCCCCCGTGCGCACCTGAACATTCACACCCAGGTTGCCCTTGGCAATCTCCTGCGCCACGCGCGCCGCCTCGTCCGGCTCACCGCCCAGCTGACGGGTGATGCTGCGGGTGATCCAGAGTCCAAGACCGATGCCCATCAGGACAGCAAGCAAAGATCCTGTGATGACCGCGGCCTGGTTGGTGGACCGCATGTTTTCAGCATCCGCACTGCGAGCCACCAGCAGATCGCGCTCGGCTTTTTCAAACTCGGCATGCAACCCACGGAAAGCGTCCATGGCAGCCTTGTCCTTGGCCTGAGAGAACTCGGCCACGACGGCCTGCATGTCTGCACTTCCTGCCGCTGCGTCGCGGCGCAACTTGAACAGGCCATTGACCACCGCCTCGAACTCGTCGCGTCGTGCCTTCATGTCGTCCAGCCTGCGTTGCTGTGTCGGGTTGTCGGAGGTGAGCTCCTTGACCTCCTTCCAGGCTGCATCGAAGGCTTTGCGGCCTCCTTCCCAAGGGGCCAGAAACTGTTCCTGACCGGACACGATGAAACCGCGCGCGCCGGTTTCCATGTTGATCATGTTCTCCAGCAGCTCAGAAGCGGTCCCCAACACCTTGTACGTGTGGACGTTCCAGCGGTCAGCCTCGGCCAGACGCGACGCGCTGTAGAGCGACACGGAGGCAACACCGACAAGGACGAGAACGCTGGCACCGAAGGCCATTGCGAGACGACGACCAACCGTCGCCTTGGAAAAAGCTTGCATTGAAGAACCTACTTTCGTTGAACAGACTACCCCCTGAGACGCAAATAGCCGCGTTTCGAGGAAGTTATCGACAGCGTACGTCTGCACTTGAGATGGACATTCTGGAAAAAGTAAGGTCATTCCGTCCCATATTGCCAAGCAAGGAAGCAAACCAAAGCGCGTCACTGATGCGCGCTACACTCGCTATTCCATTCAGGAATAACGAATCTACAGCCATCCCGATGGTCTCCGTGTTGCGAGGTGCCCATGCGTCTGCTGCTCTCTTCCGTCTCCGTTCTGCTGTGCGCCGCGTTGGCCCATACCAACACCCTCGCCGCCGAAGCCCAGGTGGCGGTAGCGGCCAACTTCGCCGAGCCGATCAAGGCCGTTGCTGCCGTGCTGCAGAAAACCACCGGCCACACGCTGAAGATCTCCACCGGCGCGTCGGGCGCGTTCTACACGCAGATCAGGAACGGCGCGCCGTTCGACGTGTTCCTCTCGGCCGACAACGAGCGCCCCGAGATGCTGGAGAAGGACGGCCTGGCGCAGCCGGGCACGCGCTTCACCTACGCCACCGGCAAGCTGGTGCCGTGGTCGGTCAAGCCCGGCCGTGTGGACGGCCAGGGCGCGGTGCTCAAGGCGGCCGACCTGGGCAAGGTCGCCTTCGCCAACCCCAAGACCGCACCTTATGGCGCCGCCGCGGTGCAGGTGCTGGACAAGCTGGGGCTGAAGGACGCGGTAGCGCCGAAGCTGGTGCAGGGCGAGAGCATCGGCCAGACCTTCAACTTCGTGAAGACCGGCAACGCGGACGTCGGCTTTGTGGCGATGTCGCAGGTGCTCGAAGGCGGCCAGCTCAAGGAAGGCTCGATGTGGGTGATTCCGCAGGCGAGTTACGACCCAATCCGCCAGGACGCGGTGCTGCTGAAGAAGGGCGCCGACAACGAGGCCGCGAAGGCGCTTTTGCAGCTTCTCCAAAGCCCGAACGTCAAGGACCTGATCCGTTCCTACGGCTACGATCTGTGACGTGTTCCTGACCCCCGACAACCTCCAGGCGCTCCGGCTGACCTTCAAGGTCGCCGCGCTGACCACGCTGATCCTGTTGCTGCTGGGCACGCCTCTGGCGTGGTGGCTGGCGCGCTCGCGCAGCTGGGTGGCCAGGCCCGTGGGCGCGCTGGTGGCGCTGCCGCTGGTGCTGCCGCCGTCGGTGCTCGGGTTCTATCTGCTGGTGGGGCTGGGGCCGAACGGGCCCATCGGCGCATGGATGGTGTCCATGGGCCTGCCCACCCTGCCCTTCACCTTCACCGGGCTGGTGGTGGCCTCGGTGTTCTATTCGCTGCCGTTCATGGTGCAGCCCATCCTGAACAGCATGCAGGCCCTGGGCGAGCGGCCGCTGGAGGCGGCGGCCACGCTGCGCGCCTCGCCACTGGACCGCTTCTTTCATGTGGTGCTGCCGCTGTGCAGGCCGGGCCTCGTGACCGGCTGCATCATGAGCTTTGCGCACACGGTGGGCGAGTTCGGCGTGGTGCTGATGGTGGGCGGCAACATCCCGGGCGTGACGCGGGTGGTGTCGGTGCAGATCTTCGATCACGTCGAGGCACTGGAATACGCTGACGCCCACCGGCTGGCGGCGGTGATGCTGGTGTTCGCATTCGTGGTACTGATGACGCTGCAGGTCTACAACGCGCGGCAGGCGCGCCGGGTGCGCACATGAGCGACGCCGCACTGACCCTGAACGCCCGGCTAGACCGGGGCGACTTCGCGCTGGACGTGCGGCTGGCCCTGCCGGGCCATGGCATCACGGCGCTGTTCGGCCCATCGGGCAGTGGCAAGACCAGCTGCCTGCGCGTGCTGGCCGGGCTGGAGCGCCAGGCCACCGGTGCGGTGGTGGTGGACGGCCAGACCTGGCAAGACAGCGCGCGCGGCGTGTTCCTGCCCACGCACCAGCGCGCGCTGGGCTATGTGTTCCAGGAGGCCAGCCTGTTCGACCACCTCACGGTGGAAGGCAACCTGCGCTTCGGCTTCGACCGCACACCGCCCGCGCTGCGCCGGCACGACTGGCGCCATGGGCTGGAGCTGCTGGGCATCGGCCACCTGCTGCAGCGCCGGCCGCACGAGCTCTCGGGCGGCGAGCGCCAGCGCGTGGCCATCACCCGCGCATTGGCCACGAGCCCGAAGCTGCTGCTGATGGACGAGCCACTGGCCGCCCTGGACGCGGCGCGCAAGGCCGAGATCCTGCCCTGGCTGGAGCAGCTGCACGAGGCGCTGGACGTGCCGGTGGTCTATGTGACGCACTCGCTGGACGAGGTGGCGCGGCTGGCCGACCACGTGGTGCTGCTCGAAGAGGGCCGTGTGCAGGCCGACGGCCCGCTGGCACAGATGCTCACGCGCAGCGACCTGCCGCTCTCGCGCGGCGACAGCGCGGTCTCGGTGCTGCAGGGCCACTGCAGCGGCTACTCCCCGGCCGACCAGCTCGCGGTCTACGACATCGACGGCGGGCAGCTGCTGTTGCCACAGTCGCGCCAGGGCGTGCCGCAGCCCAGCACGCACGCGCGCCTGCACATCCAGGCGCGGGACGTGAGCCTGTCGCTGGTAATGCCTTCGCAGACCAGCGTGCTCAATGTGCTGCCGGCGGTGGTGGACAGCCTGACGGACAACGGCGTGGCGCAGGTGGTGGTGAGCCTGCGCCTGGGTGCCGACGGCCAGGGCGCCACCCTGCTCTCGCGCATCAGCAGCCTGTCGGCCCGGCGCCTGGCGCTGGCGCCGGGTCAGCCGGTCTATGCGCAGATCAAGGGCGTGGCGATGGTGCGCTGAGCCGGCTCAGCCGCCGGGCACCAGCACCTCCACGCGCTCCAGCCAGCGCACATGGCGCGGCCCCGACCGGGTGTCGTGCAGGGAGCGCAGCGCCGGCAGACCGTCGACCTCGATCAGGTCGCGGCCATCCTGCGAGCGAACGAGGATCACGCCCTCGCCCAGCGAACTGTTGTAGAGCTCGCCCCAGGAAAAGCTCACGCGGTAGCCGTCGCGCGCCGTCAGTAGCACCACGGCGCGACGCACCGCGTGCCGATCGGGGGCGAGCACGGCCTGGTCCAGCAGCTCGCGCAGCGGCACGCCCTGGTAGCGCACCGCCAGCTTCACCGCCTGCCCGCCCTGCTGCACCTCGCGCTCTTCGGCGTAGTCGCGCCAGCGCAGTGCCAGCAACTGCTCACGCGTGAGCGCCAGCGGCGCCTTGACCGCCCCCTCCACGCGCAGCAGGACCGGAGGCGCTTCGGCGGCCGACTGGGCGCCGGCAGGTGGCACTGCCAGCCCGGCCAGCGCGGACAGAAGAAGGGTTCGACGCGGCAGCATGGTGATGCACCCGCTGCCAATCAGGGCCGGCCGAAGCCGTGGCGGGCCAGGATGGCTTGCGCCGGATCGGCCACCAGGGCTTTGGCAAAGGCCACCGAGGGCGCCGCAGCCCCCTGGCGCACCGTCAGGCCGTAGGCCGCACCGACCTGCAAGGCCGGCGGCATCTGCACCACCTGCAACGTGTTGCGCTCCTGGCGGGCCGCCACGGCATTGGTGCAGTAGGTGAGGAACACGTCGGCCTTGCCCTGCTCCATGACCCAGGCGTAGGTGTTGCGACCGGCCGGCGCGGCGGGCGACGATGGCCCGCCGGTGAGCTGCAGTGCCTTGGCGGTGAGGGTGGCCTGGCTGCCCGCGCGCACCGCGTCGGCTTTCTGGAACAGCGCCAGCGCGTAGTCGCCCGAGGGGTCGGCCTTTGGCGTGGACATGCCCAGCTTCAGGTCGACGCGCAACAGCGTGTCCAGCATGTTATCCGGCGCCACCGCCAGCCCCGGCTGCACCAGCGCACACAGGCTGTTGCGCACGAAGACGGTCTGCGCCGCCCAGCCGCCCGCGTCGGCCAGCCGCTTCGGGTGCTGCGTGTCGGCCGAGGCGAACACCTGGGCCGCCTCGCCCTTTTCGATCCGCTCGCGCAGCAGGCCTGAGGGCCCGAAGGTCAGCGCGACCTTCTGCCCGGTGCGCGCCTCGTGGTCGCGCGCCACTTCAGTCAGCGCGTCGCGCAGGCTGCCGGCGGCGTAGACCACCACCGGCTCGGAGGTGGTGGTCTGCGCGGCACAACCCGCCAGCACCGCCGTCAAGGCCAGAGCGGGCAGTCTCATTTCGTGGCGTTCGGGAAGAACAGCTGCTCGCCGCCGATCTTGTACTCGGCGATGGCCTTCTGGCCGGCGGGGCCGGTGACCCAGTCGACGAACTGCTGGCCCTCGGCCGTCTTCACCTGCGGGTGCTTGGCGGCGCTCACCAGCATCACGCCGTACTGGTTGAACAGGCGCTTGTCGCCTTCCACCAGCACCGCCAGGTCGGCGCGGTTCTTGAAGTTGAGCCAGGTGCCGCGGTCGGCCAGCACGTAGGCGCCGCTGCTCGCACCGATGTTCAGCGCCGGGCCCATGCCGCAGCCGCATTCCTTGTAGCCGCTGCCCTTGTTGGCATCGGTGTCGGTCATCTTCCAGAAGCGCAACTCGGCCGCGTGAGTGCCGCTCTTGTCGCCGCGCGAGACGAAGGCCGCGTTGGCGGTGGCGATCTTCTTGAGCGCGGCCACGATGTCGTTGCCCTTGGTGCCGGCCGGATCTGCCTTGGGGCCGATCAGCACGAAATCGTTGTACATGACCTCCTGGCGCTTGGCCGAGAAGCCGTCGGCGACGAACTTCTCTTCGGCGATCTTGTCGTGCACGAAGAGCACGTCGGCATCGCCGCGGCGTGCCATGTCGATGGCCTGGCCGGTGCCCAGCGCCACCACCTTCACGTCGATGCCGCTGGCCTGCTTGAAGGCCGGCAGGATGTGGCCGAACAGGCCCGACTGCTCGGTGGACGTGGTCGAGGCCACGACGATGCTGCTCTGGGCCAGCGCCGAAGTGGCGCCCAGCAGACCAGCCGACACGAGGCCGGCAGCGGCGAGCAGTTGCACGATGGTGCGACGGGATGCGATGGATGGTTTCATGTGGTTTCTCCTTTGACGAACAGATGGGCCTGGGGGCAGTGCGCCTCCAGGAAAGCGTGGTTGAAAAAGTCGTTCACTGGCAGATCGGCCAGCAACTGGCCCTGCTCCAGATAGATCACGCGGCTGGCCAGGCGCTTCACCTGGCCGAGGTTGTGGCTGGCGAACACGAGCGTGGGCGGCAGGTGGCCGGGCGCGGGCGCTTCGTCGCCGAAGTCGGCGATGAGCGCCTCGACATCCCGCTTGGCGTGCGGGTCCAGGCTCGCGGTGGGCTCGTCCAGCAGCCACACATCGGGCCGCAGCGCCCAGGCCCGCGCCAGCGCCACGCGCTGCTGCTGGCCACCCGACAGCGCGCGGCCATTGCGCTCAGCCAGCGACGCGAGCTGCACGCGCTCCAGCGCCTGCCGGGCGCGCTCCTTGGTCTGCCTCCAGGGCACGCCGCTGAGCCACAGTCCCAGCTGAAGGTTGCGCCGCACCGACATGCGCAGCATGTGCGGGCGCTGGAACAGCATGGCAATGCGCGAGGCATGGGGCACCTCGCGCCGGCCCTGCGCAATGGGCAGCAGGCCGTGCAGCGTGCGCAGCAGCGTGCTCTTGCCGCAGCCGTTGGGACCGACCAGGGCCACACGCTCGCCGGCGTGGATGCTCAGCGTGATGTTCCGCAGCGCCTCCACCTGCGCGGCAGGCCCGAGGCTCACGTGCACCGACGCCAGCGTCAGCACGGCCGGCGCTGGGCCCGCGCTGCCGAACACCTCGCCCGTGGCGGAGAGTTCCACCTTCATGTCGTGGCCATCCGCAGATCGCCACCGTCCAGGTGTTCGCGCCAGCGGCGCAGCACGGCCACCAGGCTGTTGAGCAGCAGCACCACCGCCAGCAGCACGATGCCCAGGCCGAGCGCCAGCGGCAGGTCGCCCTTGCTGGTTTCCAGCGCGATGGCGGTGGTCATCACGCGGGTGAAGCCGTCGATGTTGCCGCCGACGATCATCACCGCACCGACCTCGGACACCGCGCGGCCAAAGGCCGTGATCAGCACTGTGAGCAGCGCATAGCGTTCGTCCCAGGCCATCAGCAGGCTGCGCAGGCCCAGACCCGCGCCCAGCGAGGACAGCTGCTCGCCGTGGCTGCGGTCGGCGTCTTCGACCACCTGGCGCGTGAGCGCGGTGACCAGCGGCAGCACCAGGATCGCCTGCGCCAGCACCATGGCCTGGAAGCTGAACAGCCAGCCCAGAAAGCCCAGCGGGCCGGAGCGCGAAAGCAGCAGGTAGATCACCAGGCCCACCACCACCGAGGGAATGGCCAGGAAGGTGTTGAGCAGGGTGAGCACCATAGGTCGGCCAGGGAACCGCGCCACCGCCAGCCAGGCGCCAAGCGGCAGCCCCAGGCCACAGCCCAGCAGGCACGCGGTGGCGCTGACGGACAGAGACCGCATCACGATGGTCCAGAGGCTGGCATCACCGGCCAGCACCAGCGACAGGGCGGTGACCAGGCTATCGGAAAAAGTGTTCATATGTCGAAGGAAGCTTACAAGTGTGCTTCAACTTCGAGAGTAAGGACTGACGCCGTATGAACTGAAGTTCATAAGATGTGCCCGGATGCAAAGCGCGTTTCGGGCACACTTGGCCGCCATGCGAAAGATCGAGTTGTCCTACTCCCTGACCTCCCCCGGACAGGGTCCCACGCAACAGGGCGCGCTGCTGAGAAACCCCATGATGGACGTGCTGCAGGCGGTGCGCAGCAGCGGGTCGATCTCGGGTGCGGCGCGCGAGCTGGGCCTGTCCTACCGCCATGTCTGGGGACAGCTCAAGGACTGGGAAGCCAGTCTGGGGCAGGCGCTGATTCTCTGGGAACGGGGTCAGGCGGCGCGGCTGACCCCGTTCGGCGAACGGCTGTTGCTGGCCGAGCGGCTGGCACAGGCCCGGCTCGGGCCGCAGATCGAGAGTCTTCGTGCCGAACTGGCGCGGGCCTTTGCCCTGGCGTTCGAGCCATCGGACAACGACGGCACCCAGCATGTGCTGACCCTCTATGCCAGTCACGACCACGCCCTGACGGAACTGCAGGCCCACATGGCCCAGCCACCGGGTGCCCACGGAGCCAGCCAGCGCCTGCACCTGGACATCCGCTTCTGCGGCAGCGTGGACGCCATCCGCGCGCTCAACGAGGGCCGCTGCGAACTGGCGGGCTTTCACACGCAACCCTTCGCCGCCAGCGGCAGCCTGAGCGCCCGCGCCTACCGCCCGTTGCTCAAGCCCGGCACGCACAAGATCATCGGCTTTGCGCGCCGTTCTCAGGGGCTGATGGTGGCGCCGGGCAATCCCCTGCGCCTGCGCGACATGAACGACGTGGCCCGCCAGAAGGCGCGCTTCGTCAACCGCGCCATCGGCACCGGCACCCGGCTGCTGCTGGAGGAGTTGATGGCACAGGAAGGGCTGTCCAGCCGCGACATCGAGGGCTTTGCGCGGGTCGAGAGTTCACACGCCGCCGTGGCGCAGGCCGTGTCGGGCGGCCAGGCCGACGTGGGGCTGGGCACCGAGTACGCGGCCCGCAGCCTGGGCCTGGGCTTTGTGCCGCTGACCGAAGAGCGCTACCTGCTGGTGTGCCTGAAAAGTTCGCTGGAACAGCCCACCATGAAGACGCTGCTGCAGCACCTGCGCAGCCGCGACTGGCAGGACCGGCTGAACCGCTTGTCGGGCTATGCGGCCGACCACTGCGGCGAGGTGGCGGCCATGAAGCGGCTGCTGCCCTGGTGGGACTGAGCCGGAACCCGACCGACGCGCTCAGAACTCGCTGAGCAGCTCCAGGGGTCCGGGTTTGTCGAACTTCGGCTTGCCCACGCGCACCGGCGTGCCCAGCACCACCCAGCCCACCAGCATCTCCCCAGGCCCACAGAACGCGGCCACCACGGGTGCCGAGCGCACCTTGCTGCCCGAAAGCATCTTGCCCGCGTAACCCAGCGCGTGCGCCGCATTGAGCAGGTTGGTCAGCGCACCGCCCACCGTCATCCACTGCTCGTGCACGGTCGCCACCGGGTGGCCAGCGTCGATGCGGGCGATCACCGCCATCAGCAGCGGTGGCTCCAGCGCACGGTCGCGGTCGCGCGCGGCAGAAGCCCTGTCCTTGCCGGCGTCCAGTGCGGCCTGCTCGAACAGCGCGGCCAGGCGGGACCGCCCTGCATCACCACGCACCACAACAAACCGGAACGGCACCAGGCCGCCGTGATCGGGCGCGCGCAACGCGGCGGCCACCATGGTCGCAATCGCGCCGTCGTCAGGACCCGGGGCCGCCAGGTGCTTGGCCCCCACGGAAAAGCGGCCGAGCAAACCATGGATGGCAGAAGCTGCAGACACGTCGGACATGGTCAGTACCGGCGGTCAGAACACCAGCGTGCGCCAGGCCGGATCGGCCGCGCGCGCCATGAACTGCACCGCGCCACCATGGCCGGCGCATTCGGCGATCAGCGGCTGGCCCGACAGGCCCTGTGCCCGCAGCGCCTCGGTGCAGGCGTAGAACACCGCGCCATGCGAAGCAGCTTCGCGCATCGCGTCGTACACCGTGCGCTCGGTCAGCGCGCTGGCCTTGAGCCCCTGCGCCACACCGGGCACCAGCAGGTGCACGCTGCGCGCCGTGAAATACAGCTCCACCGGCATGTCCATCGCGGCCGCAGCCGCGGCGTGCAGGAACGGCGTGACGAGGCGGTGCGGCGCCTCGGGCTCGCTGGCCCAGAGCAGGATGGCGATGCCCTGCAGGGAGTTGGCTTCAAAACCCATGGTGTGTGGCGCGTCTCACTCGTCGATGCGGAACAGCCGCGCGTGCGCGGCCATCGCGGGTGCGATGGCGTCGCCGGTGACCAGGGCTTCAGTTTCGCTGGCGAGGTTCGAGGGCCGCAGGCGCAGCAGCCAGCCGGCGCCGTAGGGGTCGCGGTGCACCAGCTCCGGTTCGTCGCGCAGCCGCGGGTTGACCGCGACCACCTCGCCACCGAGCGGCGACTTGACCGAGACAATGGACTTGGCCAGCTCGACCACGCCCATGGACTTGCCCTGCTCCACCACCACACCGACGCCTTTGGGCCGGCACATGTAGACCTCACCCGAGAGCCGCACGCCCAGCGCAGTGATGCCCTGCGTGACCAGGCCGTCGGCGTCCACGCGGGCCCAGACCTGGTGTTCGATGAGGTAGAGGTGATCGGCCGGATCGGTCATGCGCAAAGGGCCCGGCAGAGGGCAAAGGGGCGGAAGGGAATGGGAGTCGAACCCACCCGGCGACGCATGGCGCCACCCACCGGGTTTGAAGCCCGGCCGACCCACCAGGATCGTTTCCCTTCCGCAAAAACATAGGGGCCGCGCATCATGCCACGGCCTCCAGAAACAGCTGGCAATCGCTGCGCAGCTTGTGCGTGTCGCCCACTCGCCGCAGCAGACCGATGCGGTCGAAGTGCTCCAGGATCTGGATCGCGCGCTTGCGGCCCAGGCCGGTCGCGTCGCGGTAGTCGGCGGCCAGCACCACGCCGTCGTGTTCGCCCGCCACGCGACGGCACAGCGCCGCCAGTTCGACCATGGTCGCGGGCGGGTAGAACAGGTCCTTGACCACCTGGTAGAGCTCGCCGCGCTGCGCCAGGCGCGAGAGCGTGACGCGCATGATGGCCTCGGGTTCGGCGGTGGCCTTGGCCAGGTCGCGCACCCAGGCGCCTTCAAAGCCCGCCTGCGCCAGACCCGGCGCCACCTTCTGCGCAATGCGCTCTTCGGCCGCCGACAGGCGCACGCCGTGTTCCAGCCGGTGCACCAGCGCGCCGCGCTGCGCCACACCGCCCTGTGCCAGCAGGCGCGCCAGCAGGGCCCGGAACAGCGGTTCGGGCAGGCGTGGCAGCGCCAGCCGGCGCAGCCGCGCGGCATCGGGCCCCAGCTCTTCGGGATGCTGCTGGTGGTACTGCGCCAACGCGGCCAGCAGCTGTTCTTCGGCCCGCCCCGCGTGATCGGCGGCCAGGGCCAGATCGTGCGCGGCGTCGTGGGCGCGCAGGGCGTCGGCCGCCACCACCGGCGACTGCCCGCCCTGGGCTGCCTGCCAGCGCCGCAGGTCCAGGCCCTGGGGCGAGGCCGCCAGCGCCGCGGCCAGGCGCTCGTCGGCGGTGGGTAGCTGCAGTGCCTGCAGGGCCGCAATGCGCTGCGGCGTGCGGCGGTAGCGCACCGGCGCAAACGGGTCGAGCACCACGGCGCCGGCCAGGGTGCGCATGGCCGACGCATCGCGCAGCACCAGGCGGTCACCGTGCCAGGCGCCCACCGGCTCGCGCAGTACCAGCTGCACCAGCCCGCCCTGCCCGGGTTCGATGACTGCGGGTTCGAGCACCGCCACCGTGGCCATGACCGAGGCCGAGCCCAGGTGCAGGTGCACCGGCGTGCCCGAACGCAGCGGCCGGGTTTCTTCGGGCCAGAGGTCCAGCCAGGCGTCGAGCCGGTCGGTGGCCAGCGCGGCGGCAGGGGCCACCAGCCAGGCACCGCGCGCCACCTCGTCACGCGACACACCAGCCAGGCCCAGCGCACAGCGCTCGCCCGCCACGGCCTGAGCCACTTCACGGTTCTGCGCGTGCAGGCTGCGCACCCGCACACGGCGCTCGCCGGGTGCCACCACCAGCTCGTCACCAATGGCCACCGCCCCCGCATGCACCGTACCCGTGACCACGGTACCAATGCCGCCGAGCGTGAAGCTGCGGTCCACCGCGAGCCGGAAGGCCTCGCGCCGCCGCGGGTGCTCGCCGATCTGCGCGGCCGTCTGCCACAGGCGTTCGCGCAGGGCCTCGATGCCCTGCCCGGTCTGTGCCGACACCGGCAGCACGTCGGCACCGGCCAGCGTGCTGCTGGCCAGCAACTGCTGCACCTCGTGCACCACCGCCTCCACGCGTGCGGGATCGGCGCGGTCGCACTTGGTCACCACCGCCAGCCCGTGGCGGATGCCCAGCAGCGACAGCACGGACAGGTGCTCGCGGGTCTGCGGCATCACGCCGTCGTCGGCGGCCACCAGCAGCAGCGCGAGGTCGATGCCCGTGGCGCCGGAAACCATGGTGTGCACCAGCCGCTCGTGACCGGGCACGTCGATGAAACCGATGCGCAGTCCCTCGGGACCGTCCATGAAGGCGTAGCCGAGCTCGATGGTGATGCCGCGCTTCTTCTCTTCCGGCAGGCGGTCGGTGTCCACGCCGGTGAGCGCGCGCACCAGCGTGGTCTTGCCGTGGTCGATGTGGCCTGCGGTGCCGACGATCATGTCTTCCTCACATGAAGTTCCGGGTGTGCATGTCGGACAGCCGCTGCGCCTCCGATCGCTCAAAACCCAGGCGCGACAGGCGCGCCTTGCGCCCGCCGGCCATCTCCTGCTTGAGGGTCTGCACCGCCTGGTGGCCATGGCGCACCGCCTCGGGTGTCAGCGACCCCGCGGCCAGGAGCACCAGCGCGTCGAACACCTCTTCGTTCAGGCCGGCAGAGGTCGAGAGCTCGTCGTAGCGCTGTTCCATCGCATTGCGCAGCCGGATCTGATAGTCGGGCTGGACGGACAACCGGTGTTCAAGGTGGGCCATGCCGAACGCCACATGGCGCGCCTCGTCACGCGCCGTCAGACGCGCGATCTGTCGCGTCACCGGATCGGGCGCGTGCGCGTGCAGGAAATTGAGCAGGTTCACGAACGTGCCCTCGCCCAGCACCGAGAGCAGAAAGGTGGCCTGAGAAAAGTCGCTCGCCTCGAAGAGTGTGCGCAGGGAAGTCTGGCCACCGGCGGTGGACAGTCCGGGCTCACGGCCCTTGAGCGTGGCGCGGCGGGTGAAGACCTCGACATGTCGGGCTTCGTCGGCACACTGCAGGGCCAGCAACTGCATGACCTCGCGGTAGTGCGGGTGAATCTGGCCCAGGTGTCGCGCCGGTACCAGCAGCGCAGCGTTCTCGTTTTCGATCAGATAGGTCATGACCTGCACCACCGCCGTTTCGACGGCGTCGGGCAGTTCAAACGGGGCCTGCCAGTCGATGGCGGCCTCGGGGTCCCACTGGGCCGCGGCGGCCTGTCGGTAGAGCTCGCCAGCGGTCGCCGCCCACAGCTCGTCGCGCCGGTTCAGCGCAAAGCCCATGGGCGGGCTGCCGGCTTCCACCTTGGCACCGCGTGCGGCCAGGCCCCAGGAAGCCTGGGCCTGTTCAGCGGGCCAGGGCTGCTCCTGACCCAGAACGGCGCGTCCGGTGGATTGGGCCCCGAGCCAGCGCCCTTCGGCCTGGTCGGACCGCCGGACCCAGGCCATCAGACGGCCGTCCGGGCGCTCTTCCAGCTCGAAGCCATGCCCCTGACTGCGGCACCAGGCCAGCAGATGCGAGGACCAGCCCGGCGCACGCCCGGTAACACCGAGCACCGCACCGGGCGCGAGCTGGAGCAGGGCCTTGCGCACCAGCAGCAAGGCCCCTTCGTCCAGACCCAGGGCTTCAATATCGATAGTCGGCGGGGAGGATGTGACCATCTTGGCTGTAAAACTCTTCGTCGTCGACCGCACGGCTGAGCATGTCGTAGCCGCTGATGCGCCCGGGGCGCCACTCACGCAGCCCTTCGAGCTCCAGCAAAGGCCGAACCATGGGGTCGTCCCAGCGCATCGAAAACAGCAGTTCGGTGAAAAGGGCAATGGCCTCGGTCGGGGCGTTCGGGCTGGTGGTGAAGTTGCAGTGGTCGTAGGCGCCAGTGGTGGCCAGAATGCGGGTGCTTCCGGCGGGCAGCGTGCCATCGAGCCCGAACGCCAGGTGGTTGCCATCGATCATGCAGCAGGCGTCCACCTCGCCAGCCAGCAAGGCCTGTGCCGCCTCCCGTTCGCCACCGATGTGGTCGCCGTGTTTTCCGCCGAGCACATCGAAGCGGCGCACCCGGAAATCGCGGCCCCCGACCAGTCCGCATTGGCGCAGGTGATCGAGGGGAATCAATGTCGCCTGCGGCGAGTCGATGGCGCCCACCCCCAGGGTCTTGCCCCGCAGATCGGCCAGGTTGTGCAACGGGCTGTCGGCGCGCACCACCACCAGAGAGTGCAGGTCACAGTCGGTGTCGCGCATGGCCACCGCCTGCACCGACTGACCCCGCGCCCGGGCCATGCGGCGCGCACGCTCCCAGGCCAGTGGCGAATTCCATGCCACCTGGATCTGCCCTTCGAACTGCGCCTCGACCTGACGCTCGTAGTTGCTGAACAGGACAAAGTCGAAGTCCAGGCCACGCTCGTGGAAGAAGGCTTTGAAGCCCTCCCAGATGGTGACCACTTTGGGTGCATAGGCCACCGCACCCATGACGAGGGAGTGTTTGGTGTTCATCTCAAGCCTCAGAACAGGGGTTGGCCGGTCACGGCTTTGCCGATGAAGTCGTACAGGACATCAGATGTGGGGGCCATCACACTGGCCGCACGGGCGTCCCGGAACAGGCGCTCGATGCCCGCTTCCTTGCGGAACGCCGCTCCGCCACACACACGCATCGCGATATCGGTGACTTCCAGCGCGGTTTCCGCCGCGGCGGCCTTGACTTCCAGGACCCGCAGCATGGTATCGGCCCGCCCGGTCTCCATGGCCGACAAGGTGTCCTGCAGCAAGGCACCGGCCATGTCGGTCTTGATGCGGGCTTTGGCCAGATAGGCGCGAATGGTCGGCAGGTCGGCCAGGGAACTTCCCAGGTGCTGGTGCCGGGTGCCGCCCACATGCCCGGCGGCGCGCTCCAGCGCGCCCTCCATGAGGCCCACCGAGCAGGCCGCGTTCATGCACGCGAACCAGGGCAGGACCACACCCATCATGGCGTCGAAACCCTTGCCGTCCTCGCCCAGGCGATCACTGGCATTCACCCGAACGCCCTGGGCGGTCATAGGCGTGGAGGCATTGCCTCGCAGCCCCAGTCCATCAAAGCGGCCGGCGATCGACAGGCCCGGGCTGCTGGCATCGACCAGCCACAAGGTGCTGGCACCGTCGCCGGCCACCGGTTTGCTGGACCAGACATAGCTGTTGGCCTCCCCCGCCGATGTGACCCAGCTCTTGCGGGCGTCGAGCACAAACCCGTCGCCCTCCGCTTTTGCGGTGCTCATGGGGGCCCAGAAGTGGCTCCGGGACTCGGCTTCGGAGAACGCCAGTGTCGTGAGATGGCGACCGGCCGCGATCTCGCGCCGCTGGGCTTCGGCACCGAACTGTTCGATCACGTTGGCTGCGCAGTAGTGCATGCAAACCACCATCGCCGTGGACGGGCAAGTCTTGGCGAGCGTGCTGACGACCTGCACCGCTTCGCGCAGGCCTTTGCCCTGACCGCCCACCGAGGTGGCCGAAATCAGGCCCAGGAATCCCGCCTCCGCGAGGGCCTGCACCGCTTCGCGGGGAAAGCGGCCTTCCTGATCGGTGCGAAGCGCCAGCGGCACCAGGGTGTTGGCAATGATGGTGTCAAGGATGGTTGTCGGTTCCATAAGTAGGACGGTGATTCAAAGAAAGAAAACAGAGGTGGGCGGCGGGATTGGCTGCGCGCAAGGGCTTCCGGTCGGTGATGCTCCCTCGATGTCAGGCCAGTGCCTGCTGAAGCTGCGGCAACTGATCCCTCAGCACCGAGGGCTGCTCCAGGCAGCGCAGATCCAGCAGCAGCCGGTCTTCGGACACGCGGCCGATCACCGGCAGCGGCAGGCGCCGCAGCGCAGTGGCCAGTTCGTCCAGCGCACGGCCGGTACCCTTCTTGTTCACCGGTGCGATGGCCAGGCCCGCCGACGGCAGGCGCTCGACCGGCAGCGAGCCGGAGCCGATCTGCCCTTGCATGGCCTCGACGCTGACGGCAAAACGCGGTGACACCGCAGCGCTCATCGCAGGCAGCAGCGCTTCGGCCACCTGACGGATGTCGGACTCTGTGCGTGTAAGCAGGCGCAGCGTGGGCAGGTCCTGCGCCACCCGCTCAGGCCGCAGGTAGAGCATCAGCGTCGCTTCCAGCGCGGCCAGCGGCAGCTTGCTCATGCGCAGCGCGCGCTTCATCGGGAACTTGCGGATCTTGCCGACCGCCGCCTTGCTTCCCACGATCAGCCCGGCCTGCGGGCCACCCAACAGCTTGTCGCCACTGAAACTCACCACGTCGCAGCCGGCGGCCAGCATCTCCTGCGGCATCGGTTCGCGCGGCAGCCCCCAGGCGGCCAGGTCGACCAGCGCGCCACTGCCCAGGTCGGTAGCCACGGGCAGGCCGCGCGCGTGGGCGATGGCGCTGAGCTCGGCCTCGCTCACAGCGGAGGTGAAGCCCTGCACCGCGTAGTTGCTGGTGTGCACCTTCATCAGCAGCGCGGTGCGCTCGGTGATGGCGCGTTCGTAGTCGTGCGGGTGCGTGCGGTTGGTGGTGCCGACCTCGACCATGTGCGCGCCGGCGCTGGCCATCACGTCGGGCATGCGGAAGGCGCCACCGATTTCCACCAGCTCACCGCGCGAGACGATGACCTCCTTGTCGCGCGCCAGTGCCGCGATGGTGAGCAGCACCGCCGCCGCGTTGTTGTTCACCACGGTCGCGGCCTCGGCACCGGTCAGCGTGCACAGCAGCTCTTCGACAATGCTGTCGCGGTCGCCCCGGCCGCCGGTGGCGAGGTCGTATTCGAGGTTATTCGGCCCCGACATCATCCTGAGCAGATGGGCCAGCGCCTCGTCGGCCAGCAGGGTGCGGCCGAGGTTGGTGTGGATGACCGTACCGGTGAGGTTGAGCACGTTGCGCATGCGCGGCGCCAGCCGGCCGGCCACGCGCTGCTGCACCGCGGCCGTCAGCGCGTCGTTGGCAACCTCGGTCAGCGGCAGCTCGCCGCGCACGGCGCGCGCGCGCAGCTCGTCCACCAGGGTGCGCACCTGTTGCGCCACACAGCTGTGGCCGTGTTCGGCCACCAGCTGGGCCACGACCGGATCGCGCAGCAGGCGATCGACCGAGGGCAGGTCTTTGGGGGCAGCGTTCGGGAGGGCGGGAGGGCTGGTGTTGCCGGTGGCCCTGGAACCGTCGACGACGGATTCTTCGGACCGGGCCATCAGGGCCTCCCTTCTGGCGGTGGGTGGTCGGGCGGCGGCACGCCGCCCGGGTCACCAAACAGCAGCATGAAGTTCACGCCGTGGCGCTCTTTGCCGGTCTCGGCCACGAGCAGGTCCAGCGTGAGCGAGGCTACGTCGTCGGCCACCGGGTCCACGAAGGGGTCGCGGTCGGTGTGCATGATCTTGAGGTAGCTGCCACAGTCGTCGCAGGTTTCGGCCTGCACCTTGGCGGTGGCGGCCGCGCTGTCGCCATCGCCCCCCGCCGCCGTGAGCGACTGGTAAGCCAGCGACTTGATGGACAGGCAGTGCGGGCACTTGATGCGCACCATGTGCCACTGCAGGTTGCACAGCGAGCAGTGCAGGTAGCGCTGACCCAGCGATTCGCCCGCGCTGCGTGTGATGCTGGCGGTAGGCCGGCTGCCGCAGCAGGGGCAGCCGGTTTCTTCGTCGATGCGGCCGAAGGGCTGGCCCTGTTCCTGGTGCAGGGCGCGCGTGGCCAGCAGCAGGTGCGTCCAGTAGACCTGCAGGGCCGCACCGACCACCGGTGCGGTGGCCAGGTCCAGGCCGGTGCCCAGGCCGTGCAGCAGGGCGTCGGCCTGGCGTTCGAAATACACGTCATCCTCGGCGGCCAGGCGCTCCAGCACCGCACGCGCACCGGTTGGCGCCTGGGCGGACAGCGCACGGGCCATGGCGCGCGCGGCATCTCGCCAGGCGGGGTCGCGCGGCCAGTCCGCTGCCGGTAGCGGCGGCAGGCCGGCGCGTGCCGCGCGGTCGATGGCCTGCGCATCGGGCAGTGGCACCGACGGGAAACTCTTGAGCGCGGCCTGCTGCTCGTGCGCGATCAGCGCGAGAAAACCCAGGTAGTCCTCCATCGCGTGACCACGCGCGAGCTGGCGCAGGCGCATCTCGCGTTCGGCGAACACCGAGGTTCTTTCAGGCCAGTGCAGAAACGGCGTCTCCCCACCCGCGCGGGCCGCAATCTCTTCCGCGCTCATCACACGCACAGTGGCGCTGGTCGTCATCGAAATCCTTTGTTCAACAAATGTGCCCCGCCCGCGCAGCAGGCGGGGCCGGCTTCACTTCTTCGTCATCTCCTGGTGCCACAGCGGGTGGTTGAGCTTGGCCCAGCTCTCAGTGACAGTACCCCGCGTCATGGCCCGCACAGTGCCCTTGACCCAGATCGCCGCGTACACGTGCACCACGGTGCTGATGACCAGGACCACAGCCGATACGGCGTGCAGCAACACGGCTACCCGCTGGACCGGGATCGGGAAGACCCCGTCGAACCAGGGCCTCCAGAACATCACCCCGGTGACCAGCAGCACGACCAGACTCAAGGTCATGGCCCAGAACACCATCTTCTGGCCGTAGTTGTATTTGCCCACAGGCGGCAGCGATGCCTTGTTGCCCTTGAGCATGTCGCCCATGTGCTTCTTCCACTCGCGGTCAGCATCGGTGAAGGTGTTCTGCTTCCAGAGCCTGAAGAACAGGCCCAGGAAGCTGATCACCATCAGCACCCCCATGAAAGGATGCAGGATGCGCGCCCACGCCCCCCCACCAAAGAGGTGGGTGAAGAAGTAGAAGCTGGGGTGGAAGAAGGCCAGCCCGGACAGGCCGGCGAGGAAGAACATCAGCGCCAGGAACCAGTGGTTCATGCGCTCGTTGTCCTTGTAGCGCAGGAGCAGTTTCTGAGCCATCACGCCTCCTCCTTCTCGGACTTGTCCTCGATAGGACCCACCTTCATGTAGTGGAAGAACCCGGCCACCACGGCGCCGATCATCCCGGCGACTGCGAGCGGCTTGGCGATGCCCTTCCACACCGAGACCAGCGGACTGATCGTGGGGTTGCTGGGCAGGTCCACCAGCTCGGGCTTGTCGGCGTGCTTCATCACGTACATGACGTGCGTGCCGCCCACCCCTTGCGGGTTGTAGAGGCCGGCCTGCTGGAAGCCGCGTTCCTTCAGCTCGCCGGCGCGCTTCTCGCCGTAGGCCACCATGTCGTCCTTGGTCCCGAACGAGATGGCGCCCGTCGGGCAGGTCTTCACGCAGGCAGGCTCCAGGCCCACGCCCACCCGGTCGGAACACAGGGTGCACTTGTACGCCTTGTTGTCCTTCTGGGAGATGCGCGGCACGTCGAACGGGCAGCCCTTGACGCAGTAGCCGCAGCCGATGCAGTTTTCCGAGATGAAGTCGACGATGCCGTTGGCGTACTTCACGATCGCGCCGGGTGACGGGCAGGCCTTGAGGCAGCCCGGGTCCTCGCAATGCATGCAGCCGTCCTTGCGGATCAGCCATTCGAGGCTGCCCTGCTCGGGCTCGACCTCGAAGAACTTCATCACCGTCCAGCTGTTGGGTGTGAGGTCGGCGGGGTTGTCGTAGACACCGACGTTGTGTCCGATGTCGTCGCGCAGGTCGTTCCAGTTCATGCACGCGACCTGGCAGGCCTTGCAGCCAATGCACTTGGACTCGTCGATGAGCTTGGCGACCTCCGGGACCGCGGTGCGGATCTGGGGTGTGGGGGTCGTGGTGGCCGAGCGGGCCACCACGTCAAGGCTTTGCAGACTTGCCATGGTGATCTCCTCAGGCCTTCTCGATGTTGACCAGGAACGCCTTGAACTCCGGTGTCTGGGAGTTCGCGTCGCCCACGAACGGGGTCAGCGCATTGGCCAGGTAGCCGTTCTGCGTAACGCCCTTGAAGCCCCAGTGGATCGGTATGCCCACGTGGTGCACCTTCTGGCCATTGACATCGAGCGCCTTGATGCGCTTGGTCACCACGCAGGCCGCAACCACCTCGCCGCGGTTGCTGCGAACCCGGACCTTGTCCCCGTGGCTGATGCCTTTCTCCTTGGCCAGTTCTTCGCCGATTTCGACGAAGGCCTGGGGCTGGGTCACGGCATTGCTGGTGGAGTGTTTGGTCCAGTAGTGGAAGTGCTCGGTCAGGCGGTAGGTCGTGGCGGCATACGGGAACTCGTCCTTCTTGCCGAAGGCTTCCAGGTCGCCCTTGTAGACCCGTGCGGCCGGATTGCTCGTGGCCTTGGGGTTGTCGGGGTGCATGGGGTTGAAGCCCACCGGCGTCTCGAACGGTTCGTAGTGCTCGGGAAACGGTCCTTCGTTCATGCCCGTGGCATGCAGGCGCGCCACACCCTCGGGGTTCATGATGAAGGCACCGACGCCCTGCTCCGGCGCCGCGTCGGGCCGCATGTCCGGGATGTCCGGACCGCCGGCCCAGCTGCTGCCGTTCCAGGCCAGGTATTTGCGGCTCGAGTCCCAGGGTTTGCCATCCTTGTCCGCGCTGGCGCGGTTGTAAAGGATGCGGCGGTTGGCCGGCCACGAGAAACCCCAGTTCTGGAACACGCCCAGGCCACTCGGGTCGCTGTTGTCGCGCCGCGCGGTCAGGTTGCCCGCCTGGCTCCAGCAACCGGCGTAGATCCAGTTGCCGCAGGCGGTGGTGCCGTCGTCGCGCAGCACGGCAAACCCCGGAATCTGCTCGCCGGCTTTCACCAGCGGCGCCGGGGCCGGCGTGCCAGGAGCCGGTGCAGGCACCGGAATCGGCTTGCCGGCGGCGTCGAGCTTGGGCGCGGGCGGTGGCGGCATGAGGTCCGCCAGCGCCTTGCCGCTGATCTCGCGCAGCAGCTCGGCCGAGCTGGGCACGTTGCTGTTGATGTAGGGCCAGGCCAGCGCGGCTACCGGCTCGGGCAGCGTGCCGCCATCCTTGGCGTACATGCCACGCAGCTTCATGAACAGGCGCGCCATGATTTCCGAGTCCACCTTGGCCTCGCCCGGCGGATCGACAGCCTTCTCCTTCCAGCTGATGACGCGGCTGGAGTTGGTGAAGGAGCCGGTCTCCTCGGCGAAACAACTGGTGGGGAAGCGGAACACCTCGGTCTGGATCTCTTCCGGCTTCACATCGTTGAGCGGGCCGAAGTTCTTCCAGAACTCGCTCGTCTCCGTTTCCAGCGGATCCATCACCACCAGGTACTTCAGCTTGGCCAGGCCCTGCGAGAGCTTCTTCTTGTTCGGCACCGCCGCCAGGGGGTTGAAGCCCCGGCAGATGAAGCCGTTCATCTTGCCCTGGTGCATGCGCTCGAACATCGCCAGGATGTCGTAGGCGCCGTCGCGCTTGGGAATCCAGTCATACGCGAACTGGTTGTCCGCCGTGGCGGCGTTCCCGAAGTAGGCCTTCATCAGGCTGGTGTGCCACTTGGGGAAGTTCTGCGTGAAGGCCATCTGGTTCGGACGCAGCGGCTTGCCGGTGCGCGTCTTCAGGTAGGTCTCACGGTCGACATCGGCCTCGGTGGGCGAGGACATGTAGCCCGAGAGCACTTCCGAGTAGGCGCACATGTCGGTGATGCCCTGCACGTTGGCATGGCCCCGCAGCGCGTTGATGCCACCGCCCGGACGACCCATGTTGCCCAGCAACAGCTGGATCATGGCCATGGTGCGGATGTTCTGCGAACCCACGCTGTGCTGTGTCCAGCCCAGTGCGTAGCAGATCGTCGCCACCTTGTCCGGCGCCGAGGTCTCGCCCAGCATCTCGCAGATCTTGAGGAACTTGTCCTTGGGCGTGCCCGTGATCTTGCTGACCTGCTCGGGCGTGTAGCGGCTGAAGTGCTTCTTCATCTGCTGGTACACACACAGCGGGTCCTGCAAGGTCTCGTCGACCTTGACGAAGCCGTCATCGCCCAGCTGATAGCCCCAGCTGGCTTTGTTGTAGCTGCGCTTGGCCTCGTCATACCCGCTGAACATGCCGTTCTCGAACTTGAAGTCCGGCTTGGTCAGGAAGGTGATGTCGGTGTTGAGCTTGGCGTACTCCAGGTGGATCTTGTTGTTGCTCAGCAAGTAGTTGATGACGCCCGCCAGGAAGGCGATGTCGGTCCCCACGCGGATAGGCGCGTAGAAGTCCGCCACCGCCGCGCTGCGCGTGAAACGGGGATCGACCACGATCAGCTTGGCCTTGCGGTGCTGCATCGCCTCGGTCACCCATTTGAAACCGCAGGGGTGGGCCTCGGCGGCATTGCCGCCCATGACAAGGACAAGATCCGTGTTCTTGATATCCGTCCACGAGTTGGTCATCGCTCCGCGACCGAAAGTCGGGCCCAGACTGGACACCGTCGGCGCGTGTCAGATGCGAGCTTGGGTGTCGAGACCGACAATCCCCAGGCCACGAGCAACCTTGACGCTCAGATAACCGGATTCGTTGGAAGAAGCAGAACTGATGAGGAAGCCGGTGGTGTTCCAGCGGTTGACCGTGATCTGCTGGCCGTCTTTCTCGACCGTCTTGACGAGATTGGCGTCGCGGTCGGCCTTCATGTGCTTGGCCACACGGGTCAGCGCCTCATCCCAGGAGAGGCGCTTCCACTCGTTGGTGCCGGGTTCACGCACCTGGGGGAAGGTCACCCGGTTGGGCGACTGGATCATGTCCATTACGCCCGCGCCCTTGGGGCAGAGCGTGCCTCGGTTGACCGGGTGGTCCGGATCACCCTCGATATGCACGATCGACGACTTGACGTTCTTGGCCTTGTCGCCCAGGGTGTAGATCACCAGGCCGCAACTGACCGAGCAATACGGGCAGGTGCTGCGGGTTTCCGTGGTTCGAGCGAGCTTGAAGCTGCGCGTCTCGGCCAGGGCCGCGGTGGGCGAGAAGCCCAACGCCACCAGGCTGGAAGCCGCCAGTCCTGCACCGCTGACCCGGAAGAACTGCCTCCGGTTCATGTCCATGCTTTCTTTCTCCTGCGGACCATGGCGGTCCGACCTCGTGGGCGCCTGCTACACGGCAGAGCAAGGAAATTGTCCTCATGAACCGCGAGGTTTCATCCGAGCACAAATCCTTATGAAATCGATAGCAGAGCTCGGCGCGCGCCAGACCCGCACGCCAGCACGACAACACGTCGCGACAACAACGACAAACTGTCGCAATCTCTCATCGACTCTCGGGTCATCGACCGATTTTTCCGAGATACGACTCACCACTTTGCATGGAACAAACATTGCTATAGGGCATTGACTGATCTCAGTCGGCTTGTGCAGGCTTTGACGATCGGGTCAAAAAAAAAGCGATTCCGACCTTGCTTTTTTGATTGACCTCGGGAGTGCCCCCCGTCAGAACGCCTCTTTCTCCGCCTCCAGATAGGCCAGGCTGGTGTATTTGCCGATGTTGCTGTCGAAGCCGGCCATGGTCTTCGCGCGGCTGGCGACACGGGGGTCTTTCATCACGAGCGCCTTGGCGCCATCGAGCGGGATGCCGTCCTTGACCGCCTGCACGCAGGGCTCCCAGATGCCGCGCATGAACGTGCCGTAGGTGTCCAGGAGGTTCTTGCTGCCACGGCCGTGACCGGGCAGCCAGAGCTGGTCTCCCGCGGCCTTCTTCAGTGCCTCGTAGTACCTGAAGGTGCCGGGGTAGGAGCCGTCGTCGATGTTGGCGATGCGGTTCTCCATCGCGATGTCGCCGACGTAGGTCAGCCTGTCCTGCACGATCTCGAAACACAGGTCCGATGGCGTGTGGGCCCGGCCGTAGTGGTGCAGCCGGATCTGCACGTCACCGTAGTCGAACACCTGCCCGTGCTCCACGGTCTGGTTGGGCGCGACCACCTTGGTGCCCAGGGTGGCCTGGTTGGTCCAGCGCTCCATCAGGCTGCGCCAGAGGTTGCCCTCGTGGCCGGCGATCTGCTCGCGCGTGTAGGCCAGCGCATGGATCGGCAGGTCCTTGCCGTAGACGTCGGCGAAGGCGTGGTTGCCCAGCCAGTGGTCGCCGTGGTAGTGGCTGTTGAACACTGCGATCACTGGCTTGGGGGTCACGGTCCTGATCATGCGGATGGCCATCTGGCCGATCTGCAGCGAGGCGCCGCTGTCCAGCACCACCACGCCCTTCTGCGTCACCACGAAGATGACGCTCGCCATCAGCCCCTGGTTTTCCTGCGTCGGAAAGCCCTCCTTGGCATAGACCATCCAGACGTGCGGCGAGAGCTGCTCGGGCTTCACGTCCGGCACCGGCGGGCCTTCGATGAATTCCTGCACCTGCTGGGCGAACACCCGGACCTCGGGCACCAGGGCCAGGCCCAGCCCGGCGGCCCCCAGGCCGGCGGCGGTCCGCACCCAGTGGCGCCGGGATTCGTTGACAGCGACGGAAGGGGCCCCTGGCACCGGGGGCCGGTGGGTCGGAATTCGGGATGGCATGGGCGTCTCCTCTAAATCATAGAATAAGCAATTGCTTATTCTATGATAGCGAGCTTGCCCTCACCGGGCAACCGGCGGTACCAGGTCAGGTCGTGGCTGGCAGCGGCGAGGGGTTGGGCAGACGCCGCGCGATCTCCACCACGAGCTGCCGCGCCAGCTGCAGCTTGGACGCCCGGGGGAGCTCCGAGCTGCCCTGCTCATCCACCAGCAGCAGGGCGTTGTCGTCCTGGCCGAAGGTGTCGGGACCGATGTTGCCCACCAGCAGCGGCACGCCCTTGCGCACGCGCTTGGCCTGCGCGTGGGCCAGCAGGTCCTCGCTTTCGGCGGCGAACCCGACGCAGTACAGCGCCAGGCTCTGGGCACGGGCGGTTTTGGCAATGCCGGCCAGGATGTCGGGGTTCTCGACGAAGCCCAAGGTCGGCACCTGCCCGGAACCGTCTTTCTTGATCTTCTGCACGGCGATATCGGCCGGCCGCCAGTCGGCCACCGCGGCGGCAGAGATGAACACCGTGGCGTTCTGGCTCAGCACGCTGAGGGTCTTCTGCATGTTCAGCGCAGACTTGACATTGATGCGCCCCACGCCCCGTGGCGTCGGCAGACTGACCGGGCCGGCCACCAGCGTCACATGGGCGCCGGCCTCGTGCGCCGCCCTCGCAATCGCAAAGCCCATCTTGCCGCTGGACAGGTTGGTCAGCCCCCTCACCGGGTCGATCGCCTCGAAGGTCGGACCAGCGCTGACCAGCACCTGCTGGCCGGCCAGCAGCTTGGGCGTGAAGAAACGGACGAGCTCGTACAGCAGCTCATCCGGTTCGAGCATGCGCCCGTCGCCGATCTCGCCGCAAGCCTGGTCGCCCACGCCCACGTCCAGCACCGTGGCGCCATCGGCTTTGAGCTGGGCCACGTTGCGCTGCGTGGCCGGGTGGGCCCACATCTCGCGGTTCATGGCGGGCGCCAGGATGAGCGGCACCTTGTCGATGGGACGCGCCAGGCACATCAGGCTGAGCAGATCGTCGGCCCGGCCGTGCAGCAGCTTGGCCATGAAGTCGGCGCTGGCGGGGGCCACCATGATCGCGTCGGCTTCCCGGCTCAGGTTGATGTGGGGCATGTTGTTGTCCACCCCCGCGGCGTTGCGGTCGTCCCACTGGGAGCTGAACACCGTGCGACCTGACAGGGCCTGCATCGTGACCGGCGTGATGAACTGGGTGGCTGCTTCGGTCATGACCACCTGGACAGTGGCACCGGCCTTGACCAGCGCTCTGCAGAGTTCGGCCGCCTTGTAGCAGGCGATCCCGCCCGATAGTCCCAGGACAATGTGTTTGCCGGCGAGTTCGCTCATGGCCGCAATGTAGCAGTTTGAAACGCCTGCCAACAGGCCTGAGCCGCGCGAATCCATAATCTGCGCTTTGACCAATCTTCCACAGCAGGACACCCTTGGCCATGCACATGACCCGCCTTCCCATCCTCCTCAGCGCCAGCCTTGTCCTGGCCTCCCTTGCTGCCTGTGGAGGAGGCTCCGATGGCCCGGAAGGCGAAGCACCCACGGGAGGTGCCCTGGCCAACGCCTGGTTTGCCGACAGCGACAGCTACCACCCGCTGGACAAGATCAGGCCCGATGGAAGCTTCTACTCGGGCAACGAAGCCGACTTCGGCCCGGTCAATCCCGCGTATGCCGGCAGCACCGCCACCCAGTCGCGCTGGGCCATCGACACCTCGGCCACCCCGCCCGCGGGCGAAACCCTGAGCTACACGTTCAAGGTCGACGGCGTCAGCGCCTCGGGCAGCGCTGTGGCGGCACTGCTGGCCAATCTGCGCATCAACAGCAGCACCGGCCTCATCACCCAGACCTGCAAGGGCTTCCCCGAGTGCTACGACAACACCTCCGGTCAGGACGAGGATTTCCTGGTCACTGTGACGGCCCAAGCCAGCGGCGGCGGCAAGCTGGAGCGGAATTTCCTGCTGCGGGTGCGCGGCAACCGCTGATCACCACGGCCCGCGGACCGACCGTCTCGTGGCCGGTCCGCGCGTCCGGCGGGCAAGGGGGTGGCGCCTATAATCGCCATTTCCACCTCCTGCGAGCGCCCGGCTCGCCCGAGTCATGACCAAATTCGTGTTCGTCACCGGCGGTGTGGTGTCCTCCCTTGGCAAGGGCATTGCTTCTGCTTCCCTGGCTGCGATCCTTGAATCGCGCGGCCTCAAAGTCACCCTCATCAAGCTCGACCCGTACATCAACGTGGACCCGGGCACCATGTCGCCCTTCCAGCACGGCGAAGTCTTCGTCACCGACGACGGCGCCGAAACAGACCTGGACCTTGGTCACTATGAGCGTTTCATCGAAACGCGCATGAAGAAGACCAACAACTTCACCACCGGCAAGATCTACCAGTCTGTGCTGGAGAAGGAACGCCGGGGCGACTACCTCGGCAAGACGGTGCAGGTCATCCCGCACGTCACCAACGAGATCCAGGAATTCATCAAGCGCGGTGCGGGCATCGGCACGCCTGACGCCGTGGACGTGGCCATTGTCGAGATCGGCGGCACGGTGGGTGACATCGAGTCCCTGCCCTTCCTCGAAGCCGTGCGCCAGATGAGCCTGCGCATGGGCCCGAACAACTCGGCCTTCGTGCACCTGACCTACCTGCCGTGGATCGCCGCGGCCGGTGAGCTCAAGACCAAGCCGACCCAGCACACGGTGCAGAAGCTGCGCGAGATCGGCATCTCGGCCGACGCCCTGCTCTGCCGCGCCGACCGCCGCATCCCGGAAGACGAGCGCGCCAAGATTTCGCTGTTCACCAACGTGCCCGAATGGGGCGTGATCAGCATGTGGGACGTGGACACCATCTACAAGGTGCCGCGCATGCTGCACGAGCAGGGCCTGGACGGCCTGATCTGCGACAAGCTGCGCCTGAACACGCCGCCCACCAGCCTCAAGCGCTGGGACGATCTGGTTTACGAAACCGAGCACCCGCAGGGCGAGGTGAAGATCGCCATGGTCGGCAAGTACGTCGACCTGTCGGACAGCTACAAGTCGGTCAACGAGGCCCTGCGCCACGCCGGCATGCGCAACCATGTGCGAGTGAAGATCGACCACGTCGATTCCGAGACCATGGAAGGCGCCGACGCCGCCCAGAAGCTCGCGCAATACGACGCCATCCTGGTGCCCGGAGGCTTCGGCCAGCGCGGCGTGGAAGGCAAGATCGCCACAGCCCGCTTCGCCCGCGAACACAAGGTCCCCTATCTGGGCATCTGCCTCGGTATGCAGGTCGCGACCATCGAGTACGCGCGCCACGTGGCTGGCCTCGAGAACGCCAACAGCACCGAATTCGATGCCGCCACGCCGCACCCGGTGATCGCACTGATCGAAGAGTGGAAAGACGCCGATGGCAGCATCCAGAAGCGCGACGCCAGCTCTGACCTGGGTGGCACCATGCGGCTGGGCGCCCAGAGCTCCGACGTGGCCAAGGGCACCCTGGCGCACAGCATCTACGGCGACGTGGTGACCGAGCGCCACCGCCACCGCTACGAAGCCAACGTGAACTACCTCGATCGGCTGCGCCAGTCCGGTCTGGTGATCTCTGCGCTGACGCAGCGCGAGCAGCTGACCGAGATCGTCGAGCTGCCGCAGACGGTGCACCCCTGGTTCATCGGCGTGCAGTTCCACCCCGAATTCAAGTCCACCCCCTGGGCCGGCCACCCGCTGTTCAACGCCTTCGTCAAGGCGGCGGTCGAGCACCAGAAGGCCGCCAAGGCCTGACCGGAGCCCCCATGAAACTCTGCGGATTCGACGTCGGCCTGGACCAGCGCTTCTTCCTGATCGCAGGCACCTGTTCCATCGAAGGTCTGCAGATGTCGCTCGATGTCGCTGGCCAGCTCAAGGAAATTTGCGGCGCGCTGGGCATTCCGCTGATCTACAAGGGCTCGTTCGACAAGGCCAACCGCTCGTCTGGCAGCAGCCAGCGCGGCGTGGGCCTGGATGCCGGCCTGAAGATCCTCGACGAGGTGCGCCGCCAGCTGCACCTGCCCGTGCTGACCGACGTGCACGACGAGTCGCAAGTGGCCGAGGTCGCCGCCGTGGTGGACGTGCTGCAGACGCCGGCCTTCCTGTGTCGCCAGACCGATTTCATCCGCGCCGTGGCTCAGTCGGGCAAGCCGGTGAACATCAAGAAGGGCCAGTTCCTCGCGCCCTGGGACATGAAGAACGTGATCGACAAGGCCCGCGCTGCCGCGAAGGACGCCAGCCTGTCGGAAGACCGTTTCCTGGCCTGCGAGCGCGGCGTGTGCTTCGGCTATAACAACTTGGTGGCCGACATGACCAGCCTGGCCGAGATGCGCAAATCCGGCGCGCCGGTGGTGTTCGACGTGACCCACTCGGTGCAGAAGCCGGGTGGCCTGGGCGCCGTCAGCGGCGGTGCGCGCGAGATGGTGCCGGTGCTGGCCCGCGCGGGTGTCGCCGTGGGTGTGGCCGGCCTGTTCATGGAAACGCATCCGAAACCGGCCGAGGCCTGGTCCGACGGACCGAACGCGGTTCCGCTGGGCCGCATGAAGGCGCTGCTGGAAACCCTGGTCGCGCTCGATTCCGTAACCAAAACAAATCCGCTGCTGGAGAACGATTTCCAATGAGCGCGTACATCATTGCGGATGTGACCGTCACCGACGAAGCGCAGATGAAGGTCTACCGCGAGTGGAGCACCCGCGCCATGCAGGAGTTTGGCGCCGAGGTTCTGGTGCGCGGTGGCCGTATCGAGCCGCTCGAAGGTGGCTGGCATCCGTAGCGGGTCGTGGTGCTGAAGTTCAAGGACATCGCCACCGCGCAGGCCTACTACCACTCCGAGACCTACACCCATGCGCGCACGCTGCGCGAGGGTGCGGGCTCGATCCGCATGTTTGCCGTAGAGGGCGTCTGAGCGCCCCGTTCCGATTTCTTTTTTGACTTGTTCCAAAGGTAGAAACCATGAGTGCAATCGTTGATATCGTCGGCCGCGAAGTCCTGGACAGCCGTGGCAACCCCACCGTCGAATGCGACGTGCTGCTGGAGTCGGGCGTGATGGGCCGTGCGGCCGTGCCGTCCGGCGCGTCCACCGGTTCGCGCGAGGCCATCGAGCTGCGCGATGGCGACAAGAAGCGCTACCTCGGCAAGGGCGTGCTCAAGGCCGTCGAGAACATCAACACCGAGATCAGCGAAGCCGTGCTGGGCCTGGACGCCTCCGAGCAGGCCTTCCTGGACAAGACCCTGATCGACCTGGACGGCACCGAGAACAAGGGCCGCCTGGGCGCCAACGCCATGCTGGCTGTGTCGATGGCCGTGGCCCGCGCCGCCGCCGAAGAAGCCGGCCTGCCGCTGTACCGCTACTTCGGTGGCATGAGCGCCGTGCAGATGCCCGTGCCGATGATGAACATCATCAACGGCGGCGCACACGCCAACAACTCGCTGGATCTGCAAGAGCTGATGATCATCCCCGTGGGCGCGCCGTCGTTCCGCGAAGCCCTGCGCTGGGGTGCCGAGGTGTTCCACGCCCTCAAGGCCATCCTGCACGACAAGCACATCAGCACCGCCGTGGGTGACGAAGGCGGTTTTGCCCCGTCGGTCGAGAACCACGAAGCCGCGCTGCAGCTGATCCTGCAGGCCATCGACAAGGCCGGCTACACCGCCGGTGAGCAGATCGCCCTGGGCCTGGACTGCGCCGCCAGCGAGTTCTACAAGGACGGCAAGTACGTGCTCGAAGGCGAAGGCGGCATCCAACTTACCGCCGAACAGTGGACCGACATGCTGGCCACCTGGGCCGACAAGTACCCCATCATCTCCATCGAAGACGGCATGGCCGAAGGCGACTGGGACGGCTGGAAGGTGCTGACCGAGCGCCTGGGCAAGAAGGTGCAGCTGGTGGGCGACGACCTGTACGTCACCAACACCAAGATCCTGAAAGAAGGCATCGACAAGGGCATCGCCAACTCGATCCTGATCAAGATCAACCAGATCGGCACCCTGACCGAGACCTTCGCCGCCATCGAGATGGCCAAACGCGCCGGCTACACCGCCGTGATCAGCCACCGCTCGGGCGAGACCGAGGACAGCACCATCTCCGACATCGCCGTGGGCACCAACGCCGGCCAGATCAAGACCGGCTCGCTGTCTCGCTCGGACCGCATGGCCAAGTACAACCAGCTGCTGCGCATCGAAGAAGACCTGGGCGATGTGGCCGTGTACCCCGGCCGTGCGGCCTTCTACAACCTGAAGTGATCAGGACTGGCGGCTCCAGGGTCGCCAGACCAACCCATCCAGCCCAATGGCACATCGCATCGTCCCCGGCCTGCTGATCACGCTGCTGCTCGTGCTGCACGCGCAGCTGTGGTTCGGCCGGGGCAGCGTGCCCCAGGTTTCGCGCATGAAGACCGAACTGGCCGCGCTGGAAGCGGTCAACCAAGAAGCGCGGCAGCGCAACGAGCGTCTGGCCAACGAGGTGCGCGACCTCGAAGAAGGCCTGGGCATGGTCGAAGAACTGGCCCGCAACGATCTGGGCATGGTCCGGCCCAACGAGATCTTCGTGCAGATCGCCCACAAAAAGCCCTGAGCTGCATCGTGGCACTTGTGGTCACGCTGCTCGGCGGCGAATCCACCGGCAAGACCTCCCTGGCCCGTGCCTTGTGCGGGCACCTCGCGGAAACGGGTCAGAACGCCGAGATGGTGCCCGAGCACCTGCGCAACTGGTGCGAACAGCAGGGCCGTGCGCCCCATGTGCACGAACAGGCTGAGCTGGCCCGCGAGCAGGCACGCCTCACCGATGAGGCGGCGTCCCGGCATAACGTGGACATCGTCGTTGCCGACACCTCGCCCCTCGTGATCGCGGCCTACAGCGAGCTCTATTTCAATGACCACTCGCTCTGGCCCGAGGCCCTGGCCTGGCAGCGCCGCACGGACCTGACCCTGCTCATGGGTCTGGGCCTGCCCTGGGTCGCCGATGGTTTCTTCCGCGACAGCCCCGCCGTGCGCGATGCGGTGGACACATCGATCCGGCGCGAACTGCAGGCCGCGGGACTGGCCTTCCAGACCATCCACGGCCACGGACAGGCCCGAACCGAACAAGCCCTGCGCGCCATCGGCCGATGCCTGCGGCTGGACCTCACCACCACCGAACAGTCCCTGACCAACGGCCGCCGCGCCTGGAGCTGCGACAAATGCAGCGACCCGGCCTGCGAACACCGTCTGTTCAGTGGCCTGCTCGCACGCAACAACACTGGAGACGCACGCCCATGATTCCCGCAACACCCCTGCCCGACTTCCGCTCGCCGGCCTTCCTGCGCGCCCACATCGAAGACACGCTGTCGTTCTACCTGCCGCGCGCGATCGATCCCCACGGTGGTCTGTTCCACTTCCTGCGCGACGACGGCAGCGTCTACGACGCCCACACCCGGCACCTGGTGAGCAGCACGCGCTACGTGGTCACACTGGCCATGGCCACGCGCCGCGGACTGGGTGGAGAAAAGGTGCGCCTCGCGCTGCAACAGGCCTTCGACTTCCTGCCGATGCACCGCAACCCCAACACCGGCGGCTACGCCTGGCTGCTCGACTGGCGGGACGGCCAGGCCCGCGTGCTGGACGCCACCAACCACGCCTATGGCCTGGCCTTCGTGCTGCTGGCCCACGCCCACGCGCACATGGCCGGCGTGACCGGCGCACACGCGGGCATCGCGCAGACCTTCGACCTGCTGGAGCAGCGCTTCTG
This sequence comes from Hydrogenophaga flava NBRC 102514, assembly GCF_001571145.1. GTDB lineage: Bacteria > Pseudomonadota > Gammaproteobacteria > Burkholderiales > Burkholderiaceae_C > Hydrogenophaga > Hydrogenophaga flava. The sequence continues at coordinate 128,979 of NZ_BCTF01000002.1, read as the reverse complement.
GGAGCCGGCCCACGGCCTGTACGCCGACGAAGCCACGGCCGACTGGCAGTTGCTGCCCTACCGCGGGCAGAACGCCAACATGCACCTGTGCGAGGCGCTGCTGGCGGCCTACGACGCCACCGGCGAAACACGCTACCTGAACCGCGCCGCGCTGCTGGCCGAACACATCACCGTCCGGCAGGCGGGCTTGGCCGACGGGCTGGTGTGGGAGCACTACAAGGCCGACTGGTCGGTGGACTGGGACTACAACAAGGACGACAAGACCAACATCTTCCGCCCCTGGGGCTTCCAGCCCGGCCACCTGACCGAGTGGACCAAGCTGCTGCTGCAACTGCACGAGCGCCGCCCAGATGCGGCCCTGATCGACCGCGCGCGCCATTTCTTCGACACCGCGATGCACAAGGCCTGGGACGGCGAGCACGGCGGCCTGTACTACGGCTTCGCGCCCGACGGCAGCATCTGCGACAGCGACAAGTACTTCTGGGTCCAGGCCGAGTCACTGGCCGCCGCGGCGCGGCTGGCCACCGTCACAGGCGAGCCGCGCTACTGGGCGGCCTACGACCACCTCTGGGCCTATTCATGGCGCCACTTTGTGGACCACGAATACGGTGCATGGTGGCGCATCCTGACCGCCGACAACCGAAAGTACTCAGACGAGAAGAGCCCGGCCGGAAAAGTCGACTACCACACCATGGGCGCCACCCACGATGTGCTCGATGTCTTGAAGTAAGGGCTCAGTGCGTGCCGCCCGCTATGGGCGGCTGTGAAGCCGCCTGCAGGAACACCTGCGCGGCATCGACCGGATCGAAGTGGTACTGCGCGCCGCAGAAGTCGCAACCCACTTCCACCTGCCCCTGCTCGGCGATGATGGACTCGACCTCCTCGCGACCCAGCGACTTGAGCATGCCGCTCACACGCTCGCGCGAGCAGGTGCAGGCAAAACGCGGGCCGTCGGCGCCGGTCTGCGGCTCGAAGCGGCGCACATCCTCTTCCCAGAACAGACGGTGCAAGATGGTGTCGGCATCCAGCGTCAGCAGCTCTTCGCGCTTGAGGCTCGCGGCCAGGATGGCGATGCGGTTGTAGTCCTCGTTGCGGCCGATCTGGTCTTCGTCGCGCGCCATCGCCCCTGCACCAGCCAGGTTGGACTCGCCCTGCAGCGGCAGGCGCTGGATCAGCAGCCCGGCCGCGGCCTGGTCGTTGGCGGCCAGCACCAGGCGCGTATCGAGCTGCTCGCTCTGCAGCATGTAGTGCTCGATCACCTCGCTGAGCTTCTCCAGCTTCTCGCGACGGTCACCGAACAGCGGCACCACACCCTGGTAGGGCTGCTGGCCCGGCAGGCGGTCCTTGGGGTCGAGCGTGATGGCGCAGCGCCCCTGGTTGTTGACGTTGACCATGTGCGAGAGCGGCGCATCGGCCGCCACCTCGCCGGTCACGGTAGCGGTGGCGCGCAGCGCCAGGTCGGGCTGCACTTCGGCCACGGCCAGCTTGACCGGACCATCGCCCTGCACCTGCAGGATCAGCGCACCGTTGAACTTGATGTTGGCCTGCATCAGCGTGGCCGCGGCCGTCATTTCGCCCAGCAGCTCGGTCACCGCCGCCGGATAGCCACCAGCCTGCTGGCGACGGCGCAGGATTTCCTGCCAGCTGTCGGTCAGGCGCACCAGCATGCCGCGCACCGGCAGGCCTTCAAACAGGAATTTGTGGAGCTCGGACACTCTGTGCTTTCAGAAAAAGAACGTTGGCAGATCGGGGTCAGCCGACTTTTTTCAAGCCCCGGCGGTAGCGCTCGGCGTTCTCCATGTAGTGCAAGGCGCTGCGGCGCAGGCCCTCGATCTGCTCGGGCGTGAGCTGGCGCATGGCCTTGGCCGGGCTGCCGATGATCATGGAGCCGTCGGGGAACTCTTTGCCTTCGGTGACCAGTGCACCCGCACCGACCAGACAGTTCCTGCCGATCTTCGCGCCGTTGAGCACGATGGCACCGATGCCGATCAGCGACTCGTCGCCGATGGTGCAGCCGTGCAGCATGACCTGGTGGCCCACGGTGACGTGGCGACCGATGGTCAGCGGCAGGTTCTTGTCGGTGTGCAGCACCGAGCCATCCTGGATGTTGCTGCCTTCGCCGACCACGATGGGCTCGGTGTCGCCCCGCAGCGTGGCGCCGAACCACACGCTGCTGCCGGGCGCGAGCTGGACATCGCCGATCACCTGCGCGTTCTCGGCCACCCAGGCCGAATCGGCCACCTGCGGGCGGGTGCCATCGAGTTCATAGATCGCCATGCGGGGAGTCTCCTGTGGGCTGCGGGGCAAACCTAGAATTGTAGGGATGCCCACCGTCCCCAGCCCCGAACCCAGCCTGCGCGAGGCCGCGCTCGACGCCCTGTGCCTGCCGGACCCGCAGGCCAAGGTGCACGCCGCCCATGCGCTGTGGCAGCGGCTGCTGGCACTGCCCGACGAGGCCGCGCGCGAGCAGGCGCTGGCGCCAGCACAGTCCATCCCGGTGCCCGAGGACAAGGTCTTGCCCGGCCGTCCGGCCCAGCCGGTGCTGGTGCCGCCCATGGCGGTGGCGCAGCGCTCGCCGTTCACATCCGAGGGCCTGGCCGCCCTGCTGCACGCGGTCTGCCACATCGAGTTCAACGCCATCAATCTGGCGCTCGACGCGGTCTGGCGCTTCGCGGGCATGCCCGCCAGCTTCTACCGCGACTGGCTTCGCGTGGCCGATGAAGAGGCCACCCACTTTGGCCTGCTGCGCGAACACCTGCAGAGCCTGGGCCACGACTACGGCGACTTCCCGGCGCACAACGGCCTGTGGGAGATGTGCGTGAAGACGCAGCACGACATCACCGCGCGCATGGCCCTGGTGCCGCGCACGCTGGAAGCGCGCGGACTGGACGCCACGCCGCTGATACAGGCCCGGTTGCGCAAGGTGGGCACACCGGCTGCGCTGCGCGCGGTGGACATCCTGGACATCATCCTGCGCGACGAGGTCGGGCATGTGGCGATTGGCAACCGCTGGTATGGCTGGCTGTGCGAACGCCAGGGCCTGGAGCCGCTGTCGCACTACCGGCACCTGGCGCGCGTGCACACGGCACCCCGACTGCGCCCGCCCTTCAACGACGAGGCGCGCCGGGCGGCGGGCTTCAGCCAGGCCGAACTCGACTATCTGCTCAGCGCCTGAGCCAAAAACGAATTCGTTCGTATCAAGCAGGAAGCGCGACGCGCGCCCTCGCGGTGTTTTTCACGCGCAGCGTGGTCCATTCCCCTATATGCTGGACCAACACTCGGCACCCCTCCCACACGTTGGCCATGAGCGCACCAAACATCCAGCTGGACGAATACCTCGGGCAGGCATTTGACCGCATACCGGTGGCCATGGTCGTGGTCACTCAGCAAGGCGTGATCACCCGCGTGAACCGGCTCGCCGAAGCCACCTTCGGCTACACGGGCGAAGAGTTGCTTGGGAAGCCGGTGGAGATGCTGGTGCCCGAACGCTACCGGCATGCGCATCCCGGCTACCGACGTGGCTTCCAGACCGAGGCCACCGCAAGACCGATGGGTGCAGGCCGAGATCTCAGCGGGCTGCGCAAGGACGGCAGCGAATTCCCGGTGGAGATCGGCATCAACCCGGTGGACACCGGTGAGGGCCCGATGATCCTGTCGGTGATCCTGGACCTGAGCGAGCGCAAACAGAACGAGCGCCGCATCAGCGACGCACTTCGAGAGAAGGAACTGCTGCTCGAAGAGGTGCACCACCGGGTCAAGAACAACCTGCAGGTGATCCACAGCCTGCTCGATCTGCAGATGCTCAAGATCGGCGACCCGGATCTGGTCGCCATGCTGCGCGACAGCCAGAACCGCATTCGATCAATGTCGATGATCCACCAGACGCTGTACCAGTCGCACGACTTTGCGCGGGTCGACTTCCAGCGGTTTCTGGACGAGCTGCTGCCCAGCCTGATGGACTCCTACGGCATGGTGAGCGGCCATGTCTCGATCAACATCGAGTCCACCCAGGTCAAGCTGCCGATCAACGAGGCGATCCCCTGTGGCCTGATCGTCAACGAGCTGGTGAGCAACGCGCTCAAGCACGGATTTCCCGACCAGCAGCGCGGCACCATCCAGGTGATGCTTGAGCAGGGAGACGATGGCAGTGTCAACCTTGCCATCAGCAACGACGGTGTCGCCATCCCGGAGGATCAGAATCTGGAGCGAACCGGTTCGCTGGGCCTGCAACTTGTGCGGCTGCTGACGCGCCAGTTGCAGGGCACGCTGGAGGTGCAGCGCGCCAACCCCACGCGGTTCACCGTCCGCATCCCTCCCGGAGGCCAGCCATGAACCAGCCCGCCCGCATCCTCGTGGTGGAGGACGAGAGCATCGTGGCTTTCAACCTGCAGCAGCGCCTGTCGATGCTGGGGTACGACGTGCCCGCCATCGCGGTCTCGGGCCAGGAGAGCATCGATCTCGTGTCGCAGATGCAGCCCGATCTGGTGCTGATGGACATCCACATCCAGGGCGACATGGACGGCATCGAAGTGGCCGCCAAGCTGCGCGAAACACACGCCGTCCCAGTCATCTACCTGACCGCCTACTCCGAGGACTCGACCCTGGAGCGGGCCCGCAAGACGCGGCCCTATGGCTACCTGCTCAAGCCCTTTTCGGAGCGCGAGCTGCACGCCACCATCCAGATGGCGTTCGAGCGCCAGCGGCTGGAGAACGAGCTGAACGACAGCCGACGCCTGCTGCAGCAGGCACTCGATGCCGCCAGCCTGGGAGTCATGGAGCTGGACAAGACCACCACCACCATCACCCCGTCGCACCGCACCGCCGACCTGATCGGCTGGCCACACGACCAGCCGCTGACACTGCCCGACCTGCTCTCGCGCGTCGACGCCACCGAGCGGGACGCCATCGCAGCCAAGCTCCACCAATGCCTGAACGACCTCATGCACTTCAGCGAGGAGTTCCGTGTGCTCGCTGAGGACCCCACGCCGCGTTGGATCAAGATCGACGCCGGTCACGTCTCCGACCAACGCGTGACCGGGGTGGTGCAGGACGTGTCGGAGCGCAAGCAGAGCGAGCTGCGGCTCAAGACCCTGAACGAGAGCCTGGAGCATCTGGTCACTGCGCGCACCGATCAGCTCAACCAGAGCCTCAAGGAGCTTGAGGCGTTCAGCTACTCGGTGGCGCACGATCTGCGCGCGCCGGTGCGCGCCATCATTGGCCTGAGCGACATGCTGCTGCAGACACAGCCGACCCGCTTCGACCAGGACGGGATCGACCTGGTCCAGCGGATTGCCGCCACCGGCCAGCGCATGAGGGCGCTGATCGATGCCCTGCTGCACATGGCCCGCCTGAACCAGGTGCCCATGCAGCTGCGGGTGGTGGACATCAGCGGCATCGCGGGCGAGATCGCCAGCCAGCTGATGGAGTCCGAGCCACAACGTGTGGCCGAGATCCGGATTTCGCCCAAGCTCGAAGCCCTGGCCGACCCGACGCTGGTGCGCAGCCTGCTCGACAACCTGATGCGCAACGCCTGGAAGTTCTGCGCCCACAGCAAGATCACGCGCATCGAGGTGGGCGCCAAGACAGTCGACGGAGAGACCGTGTATTTCGTGCGCGACAACGGCTGTGGCTTCGACATGGCCTCCGCCGACCGCCTGTTCGGCCCCTTCCAGCGCCTGCACCGGGAGGATGAATACACCGGTACCGGCATCGGGCTGACCATCGTGCAGCGCATCGTCATGCGCCACGGCGGTCGCGTGTGGGCGTTGTCCGAGCCCGGGGCGGGGGCGGCCTTCCACTTCACCCTGAGCGCCTGACTCCACCGCAGCCGGCATGTGCGGATAATCGCGGATGACCTCCGCCTCCCCCGCATCCTCCGACGCCGGCTTCAGCCAGCTCCCCCTCTCCCCGGCCACCCTGGCCAACCTGGAACAGCTGGGCTACCTGCGCATGACGCCGATCCAGGCGGCCTGCCTGCCGCCCGCCCTGCTGGGCAAGGACCTCATTGCCCAGGCACAGACCGGCAGCGGCAAGACCGCCGCCTTCGCCCTGACTCTGCTGGCCAACCTCAACCCGCGCCGTTTCGCGGTGCAAACCCTGGTGCTGTGCCCCACGCGCGAGCTGGCCGACCAGGTCACCACCGAAATCCGGCGCCTGGCGCGCGCGGACGACAACATCAAGGTCGTCACGCTCTGCGGAGGCGTGCCGCTGCGCGGGCAACTGGCCACGCTGGAGCACGGCGCCCACATCGTGGTCGGCACGCCCGGCCGCGTGATGGACCACCTGGAGCGCGACAGCCTGCAGCTGGACGCCCTCAACACCCTGGTGCTGGACGAGGCCGACCGCATGCTGGACATGGGCTTCTTCGACGATATCGTCAAGGTCGCCAAGCAGTGCCCCAAGGAGCGCCAGACCCTGCTGTTCTCGGCGACCTACCCAGAGGGCATCGCCAAGCTGGCCGCGCAGTTCATGCGCGATCCGCAGACGATTGCCGTGCAGGCGCAGCACAGCAGCGCACAGATCGAACAGCGCTGGTACGAGGTGAGCGACAAGGAACGCCTGCACGTGGTCGGCCAGCTGCTGTTGCATTTCCGGCCGTCCAGCACCATCGCCTTCTGCAACACCAAGGCCCAGTGCCGCGACCTGGTGGCCGTGCTGCAGGCCCAGGGCTTTTCCGCGCTGGCCCTGTTCGGTGAGCTCGAACAGCGCGAGCGCGACCAGGTGCTGGTGCGCTTTGCCAATCGCAGCTGCAGCGTGCTGGTGGCCACCGACGTGGCCGCGCGCGGGCTGGACATCGCCAGCCTGGCCGCTGTCATCAACGTGGATGTGACACCCGATCCCGAGGTGCACATCCACCGCATCGGCCGCACCGGCCGCGCAGGCGAAAGCGGTCTGGCACTGAACCTGGCGAGCATGGACGAAATGGGCTATGTGGGCCGCATCGAACAGCTGCAGAAACGCGAGTCCGAATGGCACCCGGTCAGCGAGTTGACGCCCACAAGCAAAGAACCGCTGCAACCGCCCATGGTCACGCTGCACATCCAGGGCGGGCGCAAGGAAAAGATCCGCCCCGGCGACGTGCTGGGCGCGCTCACCGCCGACCTGGGCTACACCCGCGAACAGGTGGGCAAGATCAACGTCAACGAATGGTCCACCTACGTGGCGGTGGACCGCGCCATCGCGCAGCAGGTGGCCAGCCGGCTGGCCACCACCAAGGTCAAGGGCAAAGCCGTGAAGGTGCGCGTGCTGGAGGACTGAACGACGGCCGTCATGCGGGACAATCGTGCTTTATTGATTTCCGCACCCCGCCACCATGTCCGACACCGCCCGCCCCGAACTCCCCGACCACCTGAGCATCGACCCGCGCAGCCCCCACCATGTGGCCGCCGTGTTCAAGCACGACATCGGCATCCGCTTCAACGGCAAGGAACGCTTTGATGTGGCCGAGTACTGCATCAGCGAAGGCTGGGTCAAGGTGCAGTCGAGCAAGACGGTGGACCGCCGTGGCCAGCCCGTGCTGATCCAGCTCAAGGGCCCGGTCGAGGTGTTCTACCGCTGAATGGAGCCCGCGTGCGCCGCCGCCTGCTTCTTTTATTGGTGACGGTGGGCCTGTGCGGGCACAGCCTGGCGCAGACGGCCGGCGCTGCTGCAGCTGAACCGCCCCCCGCCCTGCCCCGCATCACGGTGCCGCAGGACCTGCTGCAGACCGAGGTGGCCAAACGCTTCCCGGTGCGCTACCCGGTCGCCGGCCTGGTGAACCTGGACCTCGGCGCACCGCGCCTGGGCCTGCTGCCCGCACAGAACCGGCTGCGCGCCGAGATGCCGGTGACCGCCGCCGGCGCGGCGCTGGCCCGCACCCAGCAGGGCAGCTTCACGGTCGACTTCGCGCTGCGCTACGAACACAGCGACCGCTCGCTGCGGGCGCACCAGCTCAAGGTCTACCGCTTCCGTTTTCCCGGCCTGCAGCCCGAGGCGGTGGACCTGCTGAACACCTATGCGCCCGCGCTGGCGGAGCAGTCGCTGCGCGAAGTGGTGCTCTACCAGCTGCCGCAGAAGGAAGCCGCGATGGCCGACCTGCTGGGCCTGCGGCCTGGCCAGATCACGGTCACCGAGCAGGGGCTGATGGTGGAGCTGGTGCAGCGACCGCCGCAGTGAGCGACATCAGGTCTGTCGCCGAGAGGTCCCGAAGCGCCGCATGAGCATCCCTTGCACGTGGGCTGGCGACAGACCCTGTGGGGCGTGCTCCGAAGCAAACGCCAGCGCCGCCACCTCGTCCGGATCGAACTTGAGGTAGAGCCGCCGCAGCTGCTCCTCATCACACGCGCCAAGCTCCACACGCTCGTCGATGCGCCCGGCGCGGATCAGCGCCTCGTCCAGCCGCTCGGCGTGGTTGGTAGTCATGAACAGCACATTGCCCTCCTGCGTCGCCACACCGTCCAGCGCATCGAGGAAGCCGGAGAACGACAGCCGCACCTGGGCGTGCGCCGCGTCGCGCTGGTGGAAGAAGGCATCGACGTCCTCGATCAGCAGAAGCGAGCGCTGCGGCACGGCCGCCAGCAGGGTGTGGATCTTCTCGTCCGTCACGATGGGCGAGGCCAGACTCAGCGTGCAGACGTTCAGGTGCAGCTCGGACGCCAGCGCCGTGACCAGCGAGGTCTTGCCGGTGCCGGGGGGGCCATAGAGCAGGTAGCCGCGCCGCCAGGGAATGCCCAGCTCGGCGTAGCGCTCGTGGGCGGCGTAGAACGATTGCAGGTCGGCCAGCAGCGCCTCGACCTGCCCCGCCTTGAGCACCACCGACGACAGCGGGCGGCGCGAGCCCAGTCGCGCCCGCATCCAGTCGCCGCCGTGGAACGGGTTGGGGATGTAGACCGAGAGGGTGTCGCTCTCGCGGCTGGCGCGCGCGTCGATGGCGCGTTGCAGGAAAGCTGCCAGCCAGTCGCCCGAGCGGCCAAAGTGCGACAGACTGATGCGCTCGAACACACTCTGCGTCACCTGGAGTTCGCGGCGGATCCAGACCAGCCGGCCGTCGATCCAGAGAATGTGCAGGCCTTCGCCAGGCGACAGGTAGGCCCGCGGCGCCTGGCCGGCCCGCAGGTCTTCGGCCAGACTCTGGTACTCCGTGCCCTGGCGCACGCTGCGGGCGGTGAACTGGTTGACCTGCCGCAGCGAGGGGTGGGCGTCCATGTACTCGACCAGCGCCGAGAACAGGAACTCGTCGCGCGAGTCGATGGTGAGTGTGGAGATGAAGAAGCGTTTGCCCCAGGACACCACCAGCCCGGGCACGTCTTTCAGCCAGAACGCCAGCGCGCCGGCCAGCGCCAGCATCGCAGCCTGAGCCACAGGGGTTTGCATGAAGCCATCCATACCCTGGGTTATACCCCCAGGACCATCCAATCAGCCGCGCGGATGGTGCTGTGCCACGACCGATTTGAGCCGTTCGCGTGCGACGTGGGTGTAGATGGTGGTGGTCGAAATGTCGGCGTGGCCCAGCAGCATCTGCACCGCCCGCAGGTCGGCGCCGTGGTTGAGCAGGTGGGTGGCGAAGGCGTGGCGCAGGGTGTGCGGCGACAGCGGCGAGGTGATGCCGGCCGCGAGTGCGTAGCGCTTGACCAGGTTCCAGAACATCACACGGCTCATCGCCTCGCCGGCCTTGCTGCCACGCGCGGTGACGAACAGGTCTTCGCTGGCCTGCCCACCGAGGATGTCGGGGCGGCCCTCCTTCAGATAGCGCTGCAGCCACTCGCCCGCGATCTGCCCGAACGGCACCAGCCGCTCCTTGTTGCCTTTGCCCGTGACCCGCAGCACATGGTCCTGGTGGCCCACCTGAAAGGTGCGCAGCGTCACCAGCTCGCTCACCCGCAGGCCGCTGGCGTACATCAGCTCCAGCATGGCGCGGTCGCGCAGGCCCAGCGGTGTGGCGGTGTCGGGCGCATTCAGCAGCGCCTCGACCTGGGCTTCGGACAGCGTCTTGGGCACGCGCAGCGGCTGCCGCGCCGCCATCAGCCGCAGGGTGGGATCGGCCTCGATGAGGCGTTCGCGCAACGCCCACCGGAAGTAGCGCTTGAACACCGTGAGACGCCGGTTGGCGGTGGTCGCCCGGGTCTCGGCGTGTCGGCTGGCGAAGTAGGCATGGATGTCGGCTTCCCCCGCCTGCGGCAGGGAACGCGCGCCATGGGCCGCCAGCCACTGGCCGAACAGCACGAGGTCGCGCCGGTAGGCATCGAGCGTGTTGCGCGAGAGGCCCTCCTCCAGCCAGAGGGCGTCGACAAAGGCGCCCGCGCTCTCCTCGCTGCGCGCGAGCGCCGTGAGGTCCATCAGTCCAGCGAGAGCTTCTGCTTGACCACCACTTCCTTGTACACCTCGTACTCGGCCTTGATCTGGGCCGTGAACTGCTCGGGCGTGTTGGCGACGATCAGCGAACCGGTGTCCTCGATGCGCTTGCGGACCGCCGGGTCTGCCAGGGCCGTCTTGGTGGCGTTGTAGAGCTTGTCCACCACGTCCTTGGGCATGCCCTTGGGGCCGATGAGGCCGTAGAAGGCCATGCGGTTCACAGGCTCCAGGCCCACCTCCTTGAAGGTCGGGACGTCGGGCAGCACGGGCAGTCGCTGCGGCGCGGCCACCACGATGGGCACCAGGCGACCGGCCTTGATGTGCGGCAGGGCCGACGGCAGGTTGTCAAAAATGATGGGCACCTGGCCGCCCACGGTGTCGTTCAGAGCCGGTCCGGCCCCGCGGTAGGGAATGTGGGTCATGAACACGCCCGCAAGGCTCTTGAACAGCTCGGTCTGCAGGTGGCCGATGCCACCGGTGCCGGAGCTGGCGTAGCTGTACTTGCCAGGGCTCTTCTTGAGCTCGGCGATGAAGGACTTGTAGTCCTTGGCCGGGAAGCTGGGGTGCACCGCGATCACGTTGGGCGTGGCGGCGATGTTGGTGATGGGGGTGAAGTCGGTGAGCGTGTTGTACGGGATCTTGGGGTTGATCGCCGGGTTCGCAGCCGTGGTGGACACCGTGGCCATGCCGAGGATGTACCCGTCCGCGGGGGCACGTGCCAGCTCGGTGGCCCCGATCACACCGCCGCCACCGGCCTTGTTCTCGACCACCACACTCTGGCCCAGCGATTTGCCCAGCGGTTCGGACATCACGCGCGCGACGATGTCGGTCGTGCCACCCGGGGCAAACGGCACCTGCAAGCGGATGATCTTGTTTGGGTAGGCCTGCGCCCAGACCACACCGGTCGCGCCCAGCGACATGGCAACCAAACCCAGCCCCATCAGGGAACGGCGAGCAAACATGCGATCTCTCCTTAGTTGTGTACAAAAACAATAGCAACGGGCACACGAACCCTGCTAGCTCCCCGTGACTGTAGTCAGCCTGCACACGGTTGACCATGCGGGAGACTACATAAGTACAAACCCCGGGAGGCGGACACGCCCGGGCGCTATGCTCGCCCGGTGAACTTCGCCCAACTGCTCTTTCCGGACTTTTCTCTGATTCTCTGCGGCTACCTGGTCTGCCGCTTCACCGCCCTGAACCGCACGGTGTGGGAGCCACTGGAAAGCCTGGTGTATTTCTTCCTGTTCCCGGTCCTGCTCTTCCACTCGATCGTCAAGAGCCCGCTGGACCTGGGCGCCGCTTCCAGCCTGATGGCCGCCGGCCTGGCACTGGGCGTCTGTGGCATCGCACTGTCCTACTCACTGCCCCACTGGCCCTGGCTGGGGCGTCGGCTGGACCCGCGGCTGCACGCTGCCAGCGCGCAGGTGGGGTTCCGGTTCAACTCCTTCATCGCCCTGGCGCTGGCCGACAAGATCGCCGGTCCGCAGGGGCTGCTGATGATCGCGGTGCTGATCGGGGTCTGCGTGCCGCTGTTCAACGTGGGCGCGGTCTGGCCGATGGCCCGCCACGCCAACAAGGGCTTCGCCCGCGAGCTGATGCGCAACCCGCTGATCATCGCCACCGCAAGCGGGCTCGTCGCCAACCTCCTCGGCTTCACGGTCCCGCCCTGGCTGGAACCGACCGTCAACCGCATCGGGCAGGCATCCCTCGCCCTGGGGCTGATGGCCGCTGGCGCGGGCATGCAGCTGGGCAGCCTGACCAAGGCCAAGCAGCTCGGCGTCATGGTGCTGTGTGTCAAGCACCTGGGCATGCCGCTGCTCGCCCTCGGGCTGGCCATGGCCTTCCGCCTCGACACGGCGCAGACCACCATCTTGCTGATGTTCTCCGCAGTGCCAACCGCCTCCAGCTGCTACGTGCTGGCAGCCCGGATGGGCTACGACGGGCCCTACGTGGCCGGTCTGGTGACCCTGTCCACGCTGCTGGGCATGGCCAGCCTGCCGTTCGCGCTAGGAATCCTGGCCTAAGGAATCCATAAGGGGCTCAGAGGCCCCTATGGCAAAATTCCAAGGTTTTCGGCCTAGCTCTTACACAAGGTTTCCCATGAAGATTGCGGTTGCTGGCACCGGCTATGTCGGGCTGTCCAACGCCGTGCTGCTGTCCCAGCACCACGAAGTCGTCGCTCTGGACATCGTTCCCGAGAAGGTGGCGCTGATCAACGCGCGCAAGAGTCCGATTGTCGACGCGGACATCGAGGACTTCCTGGCCCACCAGCCGCTGAACCTGCGCGCCACGCTGGACAAGCACGAAGCCTACGAAGGCGCCAGCTTCGTCATCATTGCGACGCCCACCGACTACGACCCCGAAACCAACTACTTCAATACCCGGTCGGTTGAGGCGGTCATCCACGATGTGATGCAGATCAACCCGCAGGCCGTGATGGTGATCAAGTCCACGGTGCCTGTGGGCTACACCGCCAAGGGGCGCGAGCAGACCGGTTGCCAGAACCTGCTTTTTTCCCCGGAGTTCCTGCGCGAAGGCAAGGCCCTGCACGACAACCTGTACCCGTCTCGCATCATCGTGGGCGAGCGCTCGGAGCGGGCGGAAACCTTCGCCGGGCTGCTCAAGGAAGGCGCTCGCAAGCAGGACATTCCGGTGCTGTTTGTCGATTCGACCGAGGCCGAGGCGGTCAAGCTGTTTTCCAACACCTACCTGGCCATGCGGGTGGCCTATTTCAACGAACTGGACACTTACGCTGCGGCGCACAACCTGGATTCGCGCCAGATCATTGAGGGCGTCGGCCTCGATCCACGCATCGGCAACCACTACAACAACCCGTCCTTCGGCTACGGTGGCTACTGCTTGCCCAAAGACACCAAGCAGATGCTGGCCAACTACCAGCATGTGCCGCAGAACCTGATCCAGGCGATCGTGCAGTCCAACACGACGCGCAAGGACTTCATTGCCGAGAGCATCCTCAAGCAGAAGCCCAAGACGGTCGGCGTGTTCCGCCTGATCATGAAGGCGGGCTCAGACAACTTCAGGTCCTCCAGCATCCAGGGCATCATGAAGCGGATCAAGGCCAAAGGCATCCGCGTCATCATCTACGAACCCGCCCTGCAGGAAGACGAGTTCTTCCACTCGCCGGTGGTCAACGACCTCGAAACCTTCAAGAGGGAATCGGACGTGATCATCACCAACCGCCTCACGCCAGTACTGGCCGATGTGCAGGACAAGGTCTACACACGCGACCTGTTCGGCAGCGACTGACCCACCAGACACATTTCGGGGAGAACCTTCATGAAGTCCCATCACGCCCTGTCGGCCATGACCCTGGCGGTCACCGCACTCATCACCGGCTGCGCCAGCTCCGGCGGCTCCACACCGTCGGTCGCCAACCCCTACAGCAGCAGCGGCGGCAGCTCGCTGGGCGAGGTGCACGTGAACACCATGCGGGTGTTCGGCGACAGCTACTCCGACCCGCGATTCACGAACTCCATCGGCACCATCAACTGGGCCACGCAGATGCAGGGCCGCGGCACGGTCACGAAATCCGACATCTACGCGCTGGGCGGTGCCCGAGCCAGCTACGGCGAGGCACGCGCCTTCGACAAACAGATCGACAACTGGCAAAGCCGGGGCAGCGCCATTGGCGACGGGGACCTGACCGTGGTCTACCTGGGCCACAACGACATGGGCCGCAACGGCTCTCCGGACAACAACCTGACCAATGCCAAGAAGGGCTACTCCGACGGCGTGGCCCGCCTGATCGCGGCCGGTGCCGCAGCCGACAACCGCCGGCTGTTTGTCACCCAACTGCACGACTGGGGCCGTGGCCCAGGCGTGTCGTCGCTGGCATCCCAACAGGTGATCGGCTGGAACAACTACATCGCCTCGGTGGCCAACGCCACACCCAATGTGATCGCGGTGGATATGTACACCGTGTTCCAGCGCATCTTCAACGAGCCAGCCAAGTTTGGCTTCACCAACGTCTCGACGGCCAACCCCTCCCGCTCGGCAGTGGACACGCTCTACCACGACGCCACGCACTTCGGGAACCGGGGCCAGGACATCATCACCCGCGTCTACCAGCACTACCTGACCCGCGGCTGGGACTGGGCCAACAGCGTGAGTGCCGGCGCCGATTCGGCCGGGCGCATCAACCAGGACATCGACAACGGCACACTGGTGCTGTCCATGGCCGAGCAGAAGACACTGCAGCCCGGCTTCAGGCTGCTGCCGCTCGGCCTGCGCGAGGGGGATGCCTTCCAGTTCAACGCGCGCAACAGCCGGGTGTTCCAGCCGTTCGCCCAGCCGCAGCAGGGCTCGGCCCCCACCGGACTGGCCTTCGACATGCGCGTCGGATCGGCCGACAACGCCCAGAGCAGCCGCATGGGCATCGCCGTGTTCCAGCAGGACCAGGCCAAGTACCTGTCCACGACCGAGATGCGCAACTCCAAGCAGTACACCTCCGACGCCGTGTCGCTGTACTGGAACAAGCCGGTGTCGGGCTGGGTGATGAGCAGCCAGTTCTCCCATCTGGATCTGAATTTCGCCAGCCACGCGCAGGACGGCCTCGTCCGGCGCACGCTGGAGAACCGCCAGAGCGGTAGCACCTGGTCGTTCGAAAACAAGATGCGCTACCCGATGCGCGGCGATTTCTTCAGCGTGACGCCTTGGGTGTCGCTGACCAACCAGTCGCACAGCCTCGATCCGGCCCTGACCTCCACCCTCTACACCACCGACGTGCTGTTCAGTTCCAACCGGGTCAACGAGTGGCTCTCGGGGATCGGCGTGGACCTGCAGACCGACCCGATCGCCCTGAGCGGTCAGCGCAAGCTGCGTTTTGGTGGCAGCCTGCACCACGTCTCCAGCCTGTCGCGCGACACCGTGACTGTGTCGATGCGCGAGGCGGGCTCGCCTGGTGTCGTGCAACGCGAAATCTTCCCGCTGTCCAAGGTCGAGCGCACCCAGCTGGGTCTGCAGGCCACCATGGACGTGGCACGCCACCTTCAGTTCAGCGCCACCTACGGCGCCCAGTTGCAGGACGTGCGCAACACCCAGAGCGTGGTGCTCAAGGCCAACCTCCGCTTCTGATCCGGTTCTTGATGAAAATCCTGTATGTCGCTGGACGGGAGGCCGCCTACTCACGCACCCGCATCGTGCTCAACGCCATGCGCCAGAACGGCTTTGAGGTTGTCGAATGCCTGCCGCCGGACAAGTCGTTCAAGCACTACCCGGGCCTGTTGCTCAGAACTCTCCTGAACGCTCCCCGCTGCGATGCGGTCGTGGTTGGTTTCTACGGCCAGCTGCTCGCACCGCTGGTGCGGCTGCTGACATGGAAACCCATCCTGTTCGACATGTACATCACCACGTTCGACACGATGGTGTTCGACCGGGAGAAGGCCGCACCCGGCTCGCTCAAGGCTCGCATCTATGGTCTGAGCGACTGGCTGGCTTACAAGATGACGAAACTGTCCATCCTGGACAGCCACTATGTCATCGGCCATTTCGGGCGCACCATCCACACCGAGACCAGCAAGTTCCGCCGACTCTTTCTGGCTGTGGACGACAGCGTGATCAAGCCGGGACCGTCGCGCCCCTCCGATGGCGAGTTTCTCGTGCATTTCCATGGTGAGTACATCCCCTTCCATGGCGTGCGCCACATCCTCAAGGCCGCCAAGCTGCTGGAACCACATGGTGTGAAGTTCCAGATCGTGGGCAAAGGACTGACCTACACAGAGGACATGCAACTGGCCCGCGAGCTTGGCCTGCCGCATGTGAAATTCCTCGACCCCGTGCCGTACGCCAAGCTCGCCGAGCTGATGGCCCGGGCCGACGTGTGCCTGGGTATCTTTGGCGACAACGAGCGCGCCAAGCTCGTGCTGACCAACAAGGTCGTCGAGGCTATTGGCGTGGGCAAGCCCCTGATCACCAGCCGCAACGAGCCCGTTCAGGAGCTGCTCAAGGACGGCGAGAGCGTGCTGCTGGTGAATCCAGCCGATCCCCAGGCGCTGGCCGACGCCATCCTGCGCCTCAAGAATGACGAACTTCTGCGCCAGCACATTGCAGCTAACGGCCACAAGGTGTTCAGGCAACAGTGCGCCACCGAGACCTTCGGAAAACGCTTCACCGCGATCCTGCACGAGGTGCTGGGAACGCGACGCGCCGCCGAATGAGTGAAGCCTCTGGCGCCTTGCCCTGCGTGCATGTGCTGCTGGCTTCCTACCAGGGGGCCAGGTACATCCGCGAGCAGCTGGAATCGATCGCAGGCCAGACCCACACCCACTGGACGCTGACCGTCAGCGACGACGGATCGACGGACGACACCGTTCGAGTGTGTGAGGCCTTTGCACACGCGCACGGTGGCCACCGCATCCGGCTCGTCAAGGGACCGGGCCGACGCTCCACGGCCAACTTCTTCCACCTCCTGCGCACTGTAGAGCCCACGTCCAGTCACGACCTGATCGCTTTCAGCGATCAGGACGACGTGTGGCTACCGGAGAAGCTTTCCCGTGCAGTGACGACCCTGCGCGCGCTGCGCGTGGCCGCGGGCCAGCCAGCGCTGTATGCCGCGCGCACCCGCCTGGTCAACGAGCGACTGGAACCCATCGGCATCAGCCGCCTGCCGCAGCGCCCCCTGGGTTTCGGCAATGCCCTGCTGCAGAACGTGGCCAGTGGCAACACCATGGTGTTCAACCAGCCCCTGCTGCGGCTGATGCGCCGGGTCAGACCCGAGCACTCGGTCCTGCACGACTGGACGGCTTACCAGGTCGTCACCGGCTGCGGCGGGCAGATGCACTTCGATCCGGAGCCCTGCCTGCTCTACCGCCAGCACGCCGACAACCTGATCGGATCGCAAGGCCGCTCCTGGGACAAGGTCCTGCGCATGGGCATGCTGTTCAAGGGGCAGTACCGGCTCTGGGGTGATCAGACAGAAGCGGCTATGAACGACATCGCCCAAGAGCTGCAACCCAAGTCGCTGGACCTGCTGCGCAAGTTCCATGACATGCGCCGCCGCCCCGATCTGATCGGGCGCATGCAGGCCGGACGCCACAGCGGTCTCTGGCGACAGACCCGCTCCGGTCGTGCCTCGTTCTGGCTGGGCCTGGCCCTCAACCAGCTTTGACCAGGCCTCACCGGCGGTCCACCCCATCACACTTCATGAGCCAGTCTCTAGCCCCGACCATTTCAGACGCCGCTTCGCCCTGGGTGTTGGTGCTGCTGCCGGTGTACAACGGCGAGCGCTTCCTCACACAACAGGTGGAATCCATCCTGAACCAGGGCGGCGTGAGCACCCACCTCCTGTGCCGCGACGATGGATCGAGCGACGGTTCACCCGGGCTGCTGCACGAACTCCGGCTGCGCTGGCCCGCGCGCATCACGGTGATCGAGGACGACCTGGGCAATCTGGGCGCCAGTGGCAACTTCTCATGCCTCATGCGACAGGCCCTGGACCTAGAGCCAAACGGCTTCGGGAGCGCGAACTACATCGCACTCTCCGATCAGGACGACGTCTGGCACCACGACAAACTGGCCGTTGGGCTGGCCGCCATCCGCTCGCTTGAACAAGCCCGCCCCGGCGCCCCGGCCCTGGTGCACAGCGACCTGCGTGTCATCGAAGAGGACGGCCGGGAAATCGCCCCTTCAATGGCCCGGTACCAGGGCCTGCGCCCCGATCTCAGCAGTCTGCCGGCCCAACTGCTGAGCAACACGCTGACCGGATGCACCAGCCTGATGAACCGTGCCTTGCTGGAAAAGGCCTTGCCGGTCCCACCCGAAGCCATCATGCACGACTGGTGGCTGTCGCTGGTAGCCAGCGCCCTGGGCAGCCGCCAGTACCTGGACCAGTCGCTGATCGACTACCGCCAGCACGCCAGCAACGCCATAGGCGCCAAGGCGCAGGACAAGCCCGTGGCCTTCAAGACCATCGTGCACCGCTTGTTCGACGACCGGCACGGCGAGATCTTTCGCCTCAACGCCCGGCAGGCTCATGGTTTTCTGGCACGTTTCGGTGGTGAGCTGACCACCGGCCAACGGTTCACCACCTGGCTCGCATCCCAGCTGTCGCTGCCGTTTCCGCCCCTGCAGCGCCTGATTTACCGCGTGCTGAGGCGCCTGTGAGCATCCGCCTGTCCATGGTCAGCCACGGCCAGGCCCGGCTGGCCAACCAGTTCCTGCAGGACCTGGCCGGAACGACCGAGGTGGATGAACTGGTGGTCACGGAAAACATCCCGGACGCGCCCATGCGCCCGCCAACCGGCTTGACTGTCCTGGCGCGCCACAACCCATTGCCCTTGGGATTTGCCGGCAACCACAACCAGGCCTTCGAGGGGTGCGAACAAGCGTTCTACTGCGTGGCAAATCCGGACATCCGTTTGCCAACCAACCCGTTCCCGGGCCTTCTGGCCGCAATGCAGGACCCCACGGTGGGGCTGGTGGCGCCGCTGGTGCTGGGCTCGGCCGGACAGCCAGAGGACAACGCGCGGCGCTTTCCCACACCCTGGAACCTGGCGCAGAAACTCGCTGGCTTGAACGATGGCCGCTACCACTTGACGCCCCAGTCAGGCGCCCGCCCGGTGGAGTGGGTGGCGGGCATGTTCCTGCTGTTTCGTGCCCAGGCGTTTCGGGATGTGGGAGGTTTTGATGCTAAATTCCACCTCTATTACGAGGATGTGGACATCTGCGCCCGCCTGTGGAAATCGGGCTGGAAAGTGATGTGCGATCCGGGGGTCACGGTGGTGCATGAGGCCCAGCGCGCCAGCCGGCACAACTTCCGGTACATGCGCTGGCATGCTGCGAGCATGGCGCGCTACTTTGGCAAGCACCTGGGCCGCCTGCCATTGGTATAGCCAGCCCTTCAAGACACAAGCCCTTCAGAACCGCTCCATCCCATGGGTAGGAGAAGGGTTCCCACGATCTCGCCCGAGACATCAAGCAGGAGAAAAGATGATTCTGGTTACCGGCGCCGCAGGCTTTATTGGCGCGAACTTCGTGCTCGACTGGATCGCACAGTCACAGGAACCCGTGGTGAATCTGGACAAGCTGACCTATGCCGGCAACCCCGAGAACCTGGCCAGCCTGCAGGGGAACCCCGGACACATCTTCGTCCAGGGCGACATTGGCGACAGAGCTCTTGTGGACCGCCTGCTGGCAGAACACAAGCCCAGAGCCGTGGTGAACTTCGCTGCCGAGAGCCACGTCGACCGATCCATTCACGGACCGGAGGACTTCATCCAGACCAACGTGGTCGGCACCTTCCACCTGCTTGAGTCCGTGCGTGCGTACTGGGGTGCTCTAGAAGGTGAAGCCAGGTCTTCATTCCGGTTCCTGCACGTCTCGACCGACGAGGTCTACGGCACGCTGGGACCGAACGATGCACCGTTCACCGAAACCACGCCCTACACGCCCAACAGCCCCTACTCGGCCTCCAAGGCGGCCAGCGACCACCTGGTGCGTGCCTACCACCACACATACGGCCTGCCGACGCTGACCACCAACTGCTCGAACAACTACGGTCCCTACCACTTCCCCGAGAAGCTGATCCCGCTGATGATCGTCAACGCTCTGGCCGGCAAGCCACTGCCGGTCTACGGCGACGGCATGCAGGTGCGCGACTGGCTGTTCGTCAAGGACCACTGCAGTGCGATCCGCCGCGTGCTCGAAGCCGGAGCCACAGGTGAAACCTACAACGTGGGCGGCTGGAACGAAAAGCCGAACATCGAGATCGTCAAGACGGTCTGCGCGTTGCTGGACGATCTGCGCCCCCGTGCCGACGGCCAGTCGTACACCACGCAGATCACCTACGTGAAAGACCGGCCGGGCCACGACCGCCGCTACGCCATCGACGCGACCAAGATTCACCGAGAATTAGGCTGGAAGCCCGCCGAAACCTTCGACACCGGCATCCGCAAGACCGTTCAGTGGTACCTGGACCATCCCGACTGGGTAGCGCACGTGCAAAGCGGCGACTACCGGAACTGGATCGGCCAGCAGTACGGAGCGCTTGCATGAAGATTCTCCTGACCGGCAAGAACGGCCAGGTCGGGTTTGAGTTGCAGAGAGCCCTGGCACCACTGGGCACCGTTCATGCAGTGGATTCGGGCGACTGCGACCTGGCCGACGAACAGGCGCTGCGAGCCCTGATCAGGACTTCGCGCCCAGATCTCATCGTCAATCCCGCCGCGTACACCGCGGTGGATCGTGCCGAAGATGAGGCCGGCGGACAACTCGCCACAGCGGTCAATGCCATTGCCCCTGGGGTCATGGGCGAAGAAGCTGCACGCCTGGGCGCCGCGGTCATCCACTACTCCACCGACTATGTTTTTGATGGTCGCAAGGCCACGCCTTACGTGGAAACGGATGCGACAGCACCTCTTGGAGCCTATGGGCGCAGCAAGCGCGATGGTGAGCAGGCCTTGATGCGCAGCACTGCTCGGCACCTCGTGCTGCGCACCAGCTGGGTGGTCGGAGCTCACGGAAACAACTTTGCAAAGACCATGCTCCGCCTGGCGGCCGAGCGCAAGGAACTCAGCGTGGTCCATGATCAGGTCGGCGCCCCCACCTCTGCAGCCCTGATCGCTGACCTGACCGCGCACCTCGCGATGCGCCTGCGCCACGACCCTGCCTTTCCTTTCGGGCTGTACCACATGAGCGCGGGCGGAGAAACATCCTGGTGCGAATACGCCAGCTTCGTGATCGAGCGTGCCACCCAAGCGGGTCAGCCGCTGAGCCTGACCCCAGCGGACATTCATCCGATCGCCAGCGCCGACTACCCGACCCGCGCAAGCCGTCCTCTGAACTCGCGGCTGGACACCAGCCTTTTCACCAAGACCTTCGGCCTGCGCCTGCCGCCGTGGCGGGAAGGGCTGAACCACATCCTGCAACAGATCCTGAGAACGCCATGAACAGAAAAGGCATCATCCTGGCCGGCGGCTCCGGCACGCGTCTGTACCCCGTGACACAGGCGGTGAGCAAGCAGCTCATGCCCGTGTACGACAAGCCGATGATCTACTACCCGCTGAGCACGCTGATGCTCGCCGGCATCCGCGACATCCTGGTCATCTCCACCCCGCAGGACACCCCGCGCTTCACCGATCTTCTGGGCGATGGCAGCCAGTGGGGCCTGAACCTGCAGTACGCCGTGCAGCCCAGCCCCGACGGCCTGGCTCAGGCCTTCATCATCGGCGAGCAGTTCATCGGCAACGACCCGTCATCTCTGGTGCTGGGCGACAACATCTTCTACGGCCACGACTTCGCGGCCTTGCTGGGCAACGCCACGCAGCGCCCGGACGGTGCCACCGTCTTCGCTTACCACGTGCACGACCCCGAGCGCTACGGCGTGGCCGAGTTCGACCCCTCGGGCAAGGTGCTCAGCCTGGAAGAAAAACCTGCCCAGCCCAAGAGCAACTACGCGGTGACCGGCCTCTACTTCTACGACAACCAGGTGGTGGAGCTGGCCAAGAACCTCAAGCCTTCTGCCCGCGGCGAGCTGGAGATCACCGACCTCAACCGCCTGTACCTGGAAGCCGGCTCGTTGCAGGTGGAGGTGATGGGTCGCGGCTACGCCTGGCTGGACACCGGCACCCACGACAGCCTGCTGGAAGCCGGCCAGTTCATCGCCACCCTGGAAAAGCGCCAGGGCCTGAAGGTGGCCTGCCCGGAGGAGATCGCCTACCGCAGCAAGTGGATAGACGTCGAGCAGGTGCAACGCCTGATCAAGCCGCTGGCCAAGAACGGCTACGGCCAGTACCTGCAACAGATCATCAAAGACGAGCTGCGCTGAGCCATGAAAGCGACCCCACAGTCCATCCCCGAGGTCATCCTGTTCGAGCCCAAGGTGTTCGGCGATGAGCGCGGCTTCTTCTTCGAGAGTTTCAACCACGCCCGCTTTGAAGAAGCGGTGGGGCGCCCCGTGCGCTTCGTGCAGGACAACCACTCCAAATCCACAAAGGGCGTGCTGCGCGGGCTGCACTACCAGGTCCAGCAGGCCCAGGGCAAGCTGGTGCGAGTGGTCCAGGGCGAGGTGTTCGATGTCGCGGTCGACATCCGCCGCTCATCGCCCACCTTCGGGAAATGGGTGGGCGTGCACCTGACGGCTGAGAACAAGCACCAGCTGTGGGTGCCCGAGGGCTTTGCGCACGGCTTCGTCGTACTCAGCGAGACCGCCGAGTTCCTCTACAAGACGACCGACTACTACGCCCCTGCTCACGAGCGCAGCATCCTCTGGAACGATCCCGACCTAGGCATCGAGTGGGGATACGACGGAACACCGACCCTGTCGGGCAAGGACCAGGCAGCCCTGCTGCTCAAGAACGCCGAAGTTTTTGACTGATACCCCAAGGAATGACTAGTTACCGATGAAACTCGTTTCCGTTGTTCTCTCCGGCGGAGCAGGTACCCGCCTGTGGCCCGCATCTCGCCAGGCCTACCCCAAGCCTTTCATGAAGCTGGGTGGTCGAACCCTGCTGGAACAAGCCATCAGCCGAGGCCAGGCGTGCGGCACCGACCACCTGATCGTGGTCACCAACCAGGACCACCTGTTCCTGACCCAGGGTCTGCTGGCTGAGATGTCGGACCCGCCTCATCCTCACTACCTCCTCGAACCCAAGGGTCGAAACACAGCGCCGGCGATTGCACTGGCTGCCCTCGCCTGTCAGAAGCTGCATGGCGACGATGCCGTGATGCTGGTTCTGCCGGCCGACCACCTGATCCCGGACACCGAGTCTTTTGTGACCAACGCGCTGGAAGCTGCCCGTCATGCGCAAGGTGGGCAGCTCGTCGCGTTCGGCATACAGCCGTCTGGACCGGAAACCGGTTTCGGCTACATCGAGGTCGCCAAAGTCGGGCGGCAGGCCCAACCGGTGCTTCAGTTTGTTGAAAAACCCGATCTCGCCACCGCGCAGGAGTACCTCGCCACCGGCCGCTACTACTGGAACAGCGGCATGTTCTGCTTCACCACAAGAGGCATTCTGGAGGCGCTCGCAAACCACGCTCCTGACGTGCTAGAGACGGCGCAAACAGTGATGAACAGCGGCGGCACCTCGGCGCTGCCGCCGACTGGCGCCGTCGGGGCCGCCCAGGTGACGCGCTTTGACGCACATACCTTTGGCCTGCAGCCTGACATCAGCATCGACTACGCTGTCATGGAGAAGGCTGGCAACGTTATGCTGGTGCCGGCTCGTTTCGGGTGGAGCGATGTCGGTGCCTGGCCCTCTGTGGCGCAATCACATACGGCCGATGCAGCGGGCAATACGATGGGAACCACTGGGGACACCCACTGGGCTGCGGTGGACACGACCGGCACCCATGTGCATATGGAGAGCCATGGCCACAAGGTGATCGCCACAGTGGGGGTCAAGGACCTTGTGGTGGTAGACACCCCCGACGCACTGCTGGTTGCCAGCAAGGAACAGGCTCAGAACGTCAAGCGCGTGGTTGAGATGCTCAAGGAGCGGCACATCGAGAGTGCGTCTTACCAGACCACCATCCTGCCCGCCGCCGTACAGCGCCCCTGGGGCACATACGCAACCTTGAAAGAAGAGGCGGGCTACAAGGTCAAACGCATCACTGTGCGCCCCGGACAGAGCCTGAGCCTGCAGTACCACCACAAACGAGCCGAGCACTGGGTTGTTGTGCAAGGCGAAGCGCTGATCCAGATCGGAGATACCGAAACCACCACGCGCGCTGGCGAATACCGATACATACCGCTCAAGGAGCGACACCGGCTGACCAATATTGGTGATGCAGAGCTCGTGCTGATCGAAGTGCAATGTGGCACCTACCTGGGTGAAGACGACATCGTTCGCCTTGCGGACGTCTACGGCAGAGCGTGATGCAGGTATTCCGCGCCCTCTGGGCTTACCGCGGCTTTATCCTGGGCAGCGTCAAACGAGAGTTCCAGTCCAAGTACCGCAACTCCGTTTTGGGTGCGGCCTGGAACATCCTGAATCCGCTCTCGATGATCGTGGTCTACACGGTCATCTTCTCGGAGGTGATGAAGGCCCGACTGCCTCAGGTCGAGAGCACCTATGCCTTCAGCATCTATCTGTGTTCAGGCCTGCTGACCTGGGGTCTCTTTGCGGAGATCACCAACAGTGCCACCAACATGTTCGTTGCCAATGCCAACCTGCTCAAAAAGCTCAGCTTCCCACGGTTGTGTCTGCCGGTCATCGTGGTCAGCAATGCACTGCTGAACTTCGCCATTGTGTTCGGCCTGTTCGTGGTGTTCCTGATCATCAGCGGGAATTTCCCTGGCCTTGCATTTGCAGCCATGGCGCCGCTGCTGGCGCTGCAGGTGGCCTTTGCCATTGGCCTTGGCATCACACTGGGCATGCTCAACGTGTTCTTCCGTGACGTCGGGCAGTTCTTCGGCATCTTTCTGACGTTCTGGTTCTGGCTCACCCCCATCGTCTATCCCACCACAATCCTGCCGGCAGAAAGCCAGGCCTACATGCGCTGGAACCCCATGTTCCGGCTGGTCACCGCCTACCACGAGGTACTGGTGTACGGGCGTTGGCCAAACTGGTACAGCCTCTGGCCGGTGGCGGCGCTGTCCGTGGCTCTTTGCGCCTACGGCCTCTACCTGTTCCGTCGACGAGCCGGCGAGATGGTGGACGAACTCTGAACGGCAGCTGACAGGAAGCATCATGGGCACGATCTCCGTTTCCCACCTGGGCAAGGCCTACAAGCAGTACAAGTCACGCCGCGCGCGACTGGCCGAATGGCTGCTGCCCTTCTACCCCAAGCGGCACACCCTCAAATGGGTTCTGCAGGACATCAGCTTCACCGTGAACCCAGGCGAGGCGGTAGGCATCATGGGCATCAACGGCGCGGGAAAGAGCACGCTCCTCAAGATGCTTACTGGCACAACCCGACCAACAACTGGCACCGTTCATTTGACTGGCCGAGTTGCAGCTATGCTAGAACTTGGAATGGGTTTCCACCCCGACTTCACAGGCAAGCAGAACGTCTTGATGGCAGGCCAGCTGCTCGGCAACTCCACAGAAGAGATTCAAAGACTGCTCCCCGAAATTGAGGCGTTTGCTGAAATAGGAGAGTACATCGATCAACCCGTCCGTGTGTACAGCAGCGGCATGCAAGTTCGCCTCGCTTTTGCTGTCGCAACAGCCATCCGGCCTGACATCCTGATCGTAGATGAAGCGCTTTCCGTTGGAGACGCATATTTCCAAGCAAAGTGCTTTCAACGCATTAACGAGTTCAAAGAACGAGGCACGACACTTCTATTGGTTACTCACAGCACTGCGGACGTCGTCAAACATTGCAGCCGCGCCATTTTTCTGAAAAATGGGCAAGTAGTCATGGATGGTTCTTCGAGAGCGGTTTCCAACCGCTATATGGACGAGCTGTTCGGCAAGCGGAAGAACACTCACGCTGAACCCTACGTAGCCAACGACAAGGAAGAGCAACAGTTCTTTCAAGGGGCGATTGACGAGTTCCATACCCGTCCTGGTTACCATCCAAAAGAGCATCGGTGGGGACATGGTGGAGCAGTCATCCTCGACTATCTTTTGATTGCCGATGGTGAAAAATACCCTACTCGTATTGAGGCGAACGCCAACACTGACCTCATCTTCAAAGTTCGATTTGACACCGATTTTGAGAGTGTTGTCCCCGGCTTTCTAATAAAGACACTAGAGGGCATCTTTCTCTATGGCACCAACTCCTTTGTCTCTTCACACGGGAGAGAAATTATCTCAGTTCGCGCTGGAGAGACCAAGCTATTCAAGTTTTCCCTGCCCCTAACCCTCAATGAAGGGCACTACCTAGTGTCGTTCGGGATATCCTCTGGCGACCCCCTGAGCAATTTAGTGCCTCTTGATCGCCGTTATGATTCGGTCTTACTCCACGTAGGTCGAACTCTGCAATTTTGGGGCATTGTGGATCTCGAAGCCTCATTTCAAAAGCTGGACACCCCACAGAAGAGTATCACGGCATGATTAAGCACTTTGTTGCGGACCTGCCAGAGGTCTACCAGCCTATTTATGGGCATCCAGAATTGTCTCACCATGTGTCCCGAACCAGTCTCAATCGGTTCGAACACATTGCACGTATCCATGACGCGATGCAGCGTATGCTCTCCAGACCGCTTCGAGTGCTGGACCTTGGTTGTGCCCAAGGTTATTTCAGCCTCAACTTGGCCGAGCGCGGTGCAACCGTTCATGGGGTCGACTACCTCGAAAAAAATGTAGCTCTTTGCAATGCAATTGCTAGAGAGAATACGTCTTTGGCTGTCAGTTTCGAAGTAGGCAGAATCGAGGATATCATCGGCCGCCTGGTGCCGGGCCAGTATGACCTTGTGCTGGGGCTGAGCGTCTTCCATCACATCGTGCACGAAAAAGGTGTCGCAGTTGTCCAGGATCTTCTTGGCCTTGCTGCAGAAAAAAGCGGGGCATTAGTGCTGGAACTAGCACTTCGCGAAGAGCCTCTCTACTGGAGTGCCTCACAACCTGAAGACCCTAGATCGTTGCTGGCATCGATTCCTTTTGTCCATGAAGTTGCGCGGCACGGCACTCACTTGGCTAACATTGCTCGGCCATTGCTTGTTGCTAGCAGTCAATACTGGATACTGAATGGTCAGGCCTCTCACTTCCACAGCTGGACAATGGACCCCCACGCTCTGGCCAACGGAGTCTATCAGTCAAGTCGCCGCTATTTTTTCGGACAGGACCAAATAGTCAAGCAATATCGACTTGATCATGTACTAGGCGAAGCTAATCTGAGTCATTTCAGTCGCGAGACGGAATTCCTGAAGAATCCATCTACTGGATTCCTTGCTGCAAAACTCATCCATTGCGACAGTAATGAAAAGGAAGCTTGGGTGGTCATGCAAAGACTGCCTGGTCGGCTTCTTCTTGACTTGCTGCGCGAGAAGACCGCTCTCAATACCCATGCATTGTTGCTAACCGTTCTGGAGCAACTGACATGTCTTGAGGCAGCAGGACTATTCCATGATGATGTCCGGACGTGGAATGTTCTTGTTGCCGATGACGGTGCTGTGCATCTCATCGACTACGGCTCTATTTCCCCTGTTGCGAAGGACTGTGTCTGGCCCGTCAACCCTTTCTTCTCATTCTTTATATTCCTCCAAGAAGTCGTCAACCGCGAGATCGATGACCCAGATCCATTGCGATCCATCGCGATCAGCCCTTTGAGACTACCACCACAATACCAAGCGTGGGCATCAGCGCTTTGGTGCATTCCCATGGCCAAATGGTCCTTCCGGCTCATGTACCAGTCTTTGCTGAATGGTTCGGAAAATAGCAATTGTTATCCGTCCACCAGCAGCCCCCAAGATTTCTGGATGCAGGTGATTGAGGAAGCGATAGAAGCGCAAAAGAAGTTGAGTCAGCACATTAGAAGCGGCTTGCGCGCAGTGCAGACCGAACTCAGGACTTCTGGCGAAACGTTGACGGCAAATTCTGCTGTCGCGAAAGAGGCCATCTCTATGGCGTACCAAGCAGTTACCTCTTCTGCACACTCATCCTCTGTCGCACAACAAGCCCTTTCCTCCGCTGACCGCACCATCTCGATCGCACAACATGCCATTGCCGCGGCTGACCACGCCTCATCCGTCGCTCAACAAGTACAGATTGACGTGACTCAGGCACGAGATAAGATTGTTGCTTTAGAAGCGACGCTGCACAGCCTTCAGCATTCATTAGCGATCAGGGACCAGCGCGTTAGTGACCTTCTCAACAGTACTTCCTGGCGTGTGACCGCACCACTGCGGTGGCTGAGTTCCGGAATCCGGCGTGCGATTACTACCCTGTCTCGGGCATTGAAATTTTTAGTTCGCTCGCTGTTATTGCCGCCGATGAGGTTTGTGCTTGGGCAACCACGATTGCGACTGCGACTTTCAGCAGCTCTGAAGCGGTTCCCGACGATTGCACACCACCTCCATTTAATGGCGATCAACCGCGGTCTTGTGCAACCGCATGCTGCCCCCACATTCCCCACAGTTCTGAATACACCTACAACAGACTCTTCTTTCGAGTCGGGCAGCTCTCTGACTACCAAACCATTTTCACAATCCAACATCCCTTTGACGCCCCGCGCCAATCGGATTTTGGATGATTTAATGACAGCAATTGAGCGGAATAGACAGGCTAGCAAAGAATGAGAATCGTTATTGATATGCAGGGAGCACAAACGGAAAGCCGCTTCAGGGGCATTGGCCGCTACACCCTCTCGTTCGCGCAGGCCTTAGCTAACAACCGGGGTGAGCACGAGGTCATCCTTGCTCTCTCCGGTCTATTCCCCGACACCATCGATCCTATCCGTTACGCCTTTGATGGTGTCTTGCCACAAAGGAACATCCTAGTCTGGCAAGCACCCGGTCCAGTTTGTGCGAGGCGAGAAAACAACGAAAGTCGACGCGAGGCGGCTGAGTTGATGCGCGAAGCCTTCCTAGCAAGTCTGCGACCCGATGTCATTCACGTCTGCAGTCTGTTCGAAGGCTATGTAGACGATGCAGTGACCAGCATTGGTCGGCTTGATACGACAACACCCGTGAGCGTCACTCTTTATGACCTCATTCCGCTGCTGAACGCTGATCACTATCTGAAACCCAATCCTAGCTACGAACGGTATTACCTCAGTAAGATCGAGTCCCTCAAACGAGCGAGCTTGCACCTAACAATCTCAAATTTCTCCAGACAAGAAGCCATTGAGGCGTTAGGAATTGCTGAAGGACACGCCATAAACATTTCCACGGCGATTGATGAAGTTTTTCGCCCCATAAGCTTGGATGCCCGTACAAGCAATAGTCTTAGACAAAAATATGCCATCCAGCGTCCTTTCGTGCTTTATACCGGAGGCGCGGATGATCGAAAAAATCTACCAAGACTCATTGACGCGTTTGCTGCACTGCCAGTTAGCCTTCGCAGCGCTCATCAACTGGTCTTTGCCGGTAGGATGCCAGAAGGCGAGATTTCCCGCCTCAAGGAGCATGCTAGCGATGCTGGCGTCACAGAAGGTGAACTGCTGTTCACGGGCTATGTTGCCGATGATGAGCTAATCCACCTCTACAACCTGTGCTCGCTGTATGTTTTCCCCTCTTGGCATGAGGGCTTCGGACTGCCAGCATTAGAGGCCATGGCTTGCGGCGCTCCTGTTATTGGATCTAATACCTCGAGTTTACCTGAGGTAATTGGGCTTGACGATGCACTATTTGATCCATTCAGTGCAACAGCCATCTCCAAGAAAATCGCTCAAGCACTATCCGACAGTGAGTTCCGCTGCAGATTGAGCAAAAATGGCTTATTACAAGCAAAAGCTTTCTCCTGGAACGACACAGCCAGCCGAGCGATGAAAGCGTGGGAGATGCTTGCAGGCGAAGAGCCCCAAAATTCAGTTTCATGGGAGCAAACCGCAAAGCAATTAGATTCCATCTATCGGATTTTGATCGATAAAATTGCATCAGCCACATCAGCAGGCCCTTCAAATTTCGATACCGACCTGCGACACATTGCATCCTGCATCGCACACAACACACAACAACTTGATCAGCACCTTCGTCCCAAAACACTTCCGCCAAGCATTAACTGGCGAATCGAGGGACCATTCGATAGCAGCTATAGCTTGGCCTTGGTAAATCGCGAAGTTGCACGAGCATTGTCAGCCTTAGGTCACCGCGTAGCCTTGCATTCCACCGAGGGACCCGGCGACTTTGTGCCGAATGAAGCATTTCTATCAGACAAAATGGACTTGATTGAAATGCATAGACGCTCTTCCACCATTTCGTCACTCGACTCCGACGTAGCAAGCCGAAACCTCTACCCGCCCAGGGTATTGGACATGAATAGCAGGCTAAATGCACTACATGCATATGGCTGGGAGGAATCTGGATTCCCATCAGAGTACGTCGACGCTTTTAATCTTTCCCTGCAGGGCATGACAGTAATGTCCGAACATGTCCGGAAAGTGATGATTGATCATGGGGTTACCATCCCCATAGAAGTAAGCGCGCTAGGAATTGACCATTGGTATCGCATCAATTCGGACAAGAGCTTCCACATCAGCGCACGCTCTTTCCGATTTCTGCATGTATCATCCTGCTTCCCCCGAAAGGGGGCTGAGGTTATGTTGCGCGCCTATGGCAAGGCTTTTCGCGCATCCGATGATGTGACATTGATCATCAAGACCTTTCCGAACCCTCACAATGAGATACATCGCTGGCTGATTGATGCCAGAGCAAATGATTCAGGATATCCCGACGTTCTCATTCTGGAAGAAGATTATTCTGAGCCGAAATTGAAAGCTCTCTACGAGCAATGTCACGCACTGGTGGCCCCCAGCTGTGCCGAGGGGTTTGGTTTGCCCATGGCTGAAGCCATGATATCCGGCCTGCCAGTAATCACCACTGGCTGGAGTGGTCAGACTGACTTTTGTACACAAGAAACTGCTTGGCTTATCGACTACAAATTTGCGCGAGCAAGAACCCACTTTGATCTCTCCGCTTCGGTTTGGGCTGAACCCGACGAGGAACATCTGACTGAACTCATGCGCGAGGTATATGAGACGCCAGAAGATGCACGGCAGGTCCGCGTTACCGCTGGGCAGCGCAAGTTGAATGAGCACTTTCAATGGTCCCAAACAGCCGAACGCATGGTAGAGGCCGCTCGCCATTGGGCCGAAGGCACGGAGGTTGTAACTCCGCGCATTGGCTGGGTATCAACCTGGAATACCCGTTGCGGCATTGCCGCCTATTCAGAACATCTCATCAACTGCATGCCTACTCCAGTAACCGTGTTGGCTGCGCATACAGATTCGAATATCTTTGATGATGCTCAATACATTAAACGCTGCTGGACGACTGGCGACAATGACTCCCTGGACGATTTATCTAAGGCCATCCATGAACATAGCCTTGACACCATCGTTGTTCAATTCAACTTTGGCTTCTTCGATCTTGCAGTCTTTGCAAAATTCCTGAACGAACAAATAGACTTCGGCCGAACAGTAGTTGTGACCATGCATGCCACGACCGATCCCATGCATGCCCCACACAAAAAACTCGGCACTATCGCACCAACCTTAATGCGTTGCCACCGCATTTTGGTGCACTCAACCAATGATATGAACCGGCTCAAAAAGCTCGGATTAGTCGACAATGTTTCCCTATTCCCGCACGGCCTCATCGATTACGCACCAAATGCAAGATCCGCCCCTAGAAATGATGAAGAACTTGTGATCGCATCATACGGCTTTTTCCTTCCACACAAGGGACTGCTTGAGCTGATTGATGCCTTTGCAATTCTGCGCTCCAAGGGTATGCGCGTACGCTTGCAGATGATAAATGCTGAATATCCTGCACAAGAATCAAGAGACATCATTGAGCAGGCCAAGAGAAAGATATTGACTATGGACTTGAATGACACCGTGTCCGTATGCACTGACTACCTGGACGATAGAGAGTGTTTAGACAAGCTATCCAAAGCCGACCTGATTGTTTTTCCATACCAAGACACAGGCGAGTCATCGAGCGCAGCTGTCCGCCACGGAATCGCAAGCGGCCGTCCTGTGGCGGTCACTCCGCTAAGCATCTTTGACGACGTGGCACAAGCAGTGTACTTCCTCCCAGGAACATCACCCATGGATATTGCCGAGGGCATAGTTCATGTTTCAAATGTCATCCTGTCCAAGGGGGACATTTTCGAAAAAAAGGCACAGCAAAATGAGCGCTGGCGTGCAGCGCATCGCCACTCTAAAGTTGGCCTTCGTTTAAATCAGATGCTACTTGCCTTGACCAGGGACTCCAAACGAGTCAAACAGAGATCGGCAGAGGGCATCTGCAACTAAATCGTCGCGCAAACTGCTCAGACTCCCTTGACATAAGCTGCAGCGGGTTGCTGGGCTTGTTTGCCATGTTTTGCATTTTCTTAGCGGCCCATTGGAAGGCGCAATCCCTCCACCACATTGAATTTCCAACAAGATGAACCACCCTTTGGAGAGCTCTCCAGCCTCAAACAAGATTGAGACAAGTTCTCGGGTGTCGCTTCTCGAGATGCGCACTGCGCAATATCGCCAGCGTATCGAATTGCTGGAAGCCACATTGCGAAGCTCCGTGCAGCGACAGGTCGTCATGGAGAAGCAGATCGAGCAGATGCTGGTTCGCCTTGACGCTGCGGAAGCCCATTGCAACTGGACCACAGACCAACTGGGCGGGATCCATGCACGTTTGCAGGCCGACGCCTCTCGTTCTTCAGGGCTCAGGCGGATCAAAAACCGCTTGGTACTGCCGGTGTTGCGGCGTGCCGTCCCGCTGATCTTCAAGGCAGCTGGCGTTGCGCCCGGGGCGCGCGACTCGGCAGCGTTCTGGTTGTATGAGCGGCATCGCGGCCTCTACGACAAGCTAAAGGACATCGCTCCGGGCACTTTCAGCGTGTTAGAGACGTCCACTCGGAATCCGGAGTGGCAGGCTCAGCTCAAAGCAAACGCTATGGCATCGCGAATGCAAGGCGTGCCAGCCCTGAGCGATGTGCCCAACACACGAGAGGCCGTGCTGGCCAACCCGCATTTGGACAACCTGCCCCGACCGCTTGATTCGGTCATCGACACGTTCTCGATGGCAACAGCGCAACAGGATGAAGAGCTCAAGGAAGTTGCTCGGCTGAGCCAAGCGCGCAACGGTCCGGTGTCTGTCGGATTTGTGGTGTTTCTCAACGGGCAGGGCGGCGAAGCCATCGACCGCACGCTGCAATCGGTCTTCCGCCAGACCGACCCGTCCTGGGAACTGCTGCTGTGTGCACACCAGGACCCGGACGACACGGTGGCCAACTGGCTGGACCGGGATTGGAGAATCCGCCGCGTCCCAGCGCAGAACTCCGAAGTTGAGGCATTGATCGCGGCCGCCGGATTGTCAACCTCGTCTTTCCTGGGATTGATCACTCCCGGCGATGTAGTGGACGACGATCTGGTCAAGCGCATCGGGCAACTGGTGGCCGAGCGTGAGGAGCTGATGGCCGTCTATACAGACGAAGCGATCATGCACGCAGATGGCACCGAGAGCGAGCGCTTCCACAAACCCGGCTGGTCACCGGACCATCAACTCGCGGTCAATGTTCTGGGGCGTTTTCTCGCGATCAGGAAATCAATGTTGCTGTCGCTGCCTTGCGAACCTTGGCAATCGTCTGTCGCCGCCGAGTACCTGCTGTCGCTTCGTCTGGTGGGCCAGCACGCCCCTGCGGGGCACCTGGAGGAGGTGATGTACCTCAGGCAAGACGCACCCGCAGGAGGAAGCGCACCAGCAGTGGGCGGATTGTTGACAGAACCCGCCTTGCTGGCAGCGGCCCCCGAAGCGCAGACCTATCTTCAGCAGACCACAGACCCAGGCGCCATTGTTCTACCCGACACACAAGCCGGGGCCTTGCGCGTCCGCTGGTCCATTCCATCGGCGCTTCCCGTGACCCTGGTGATCCTCAGCAACATGCGCTATCGCACGGTGGAAGGCAGAGGATCCTTCCTCATGGTGCTGAACTTCGTCAACTCGGTCATTGCCAAATCGACCTACCCCAACTACAAGATCATCGTGGTCGACGATGGCTACGTGCCTGACGAGTTGGAGGCCGTGTTGCGCTCTCATGGCCATTCGACGGCGACGTACCATGCGGAGGGCGCGTTCTCGTTTGCGGGCAAGTCAAACTTCGCAACTTCGTTGGTTCCATCCGGCGTTGTCGTGCTGCTCAATGACGATCTGGAGGTGATTGCCCCCGATTGGATCGAGGCACTGGTGGAGCAGGTGTGTCGACCTGAGGTGGGCGTGGTTGGTGGCCAGTTGCTCTTCCCGGATGGGACGATCCAGCACGCGGGCATCGCCATTGGTCTGAATGGTTCAGCGGGGCATGTCTTCATGGGTCATCCATCTGACGCGTCGGAGTATGGTCGCTATGCATCGGTGATTCGAAACTATGGCGCGGTGACTGGCGCCTTGATGGCCTACCGCAAGGAGGTCTTCGACAGGCTGGGTGGCTTCGACGAGTTCTTCCGCGTCGACTACAACGACATTGACTTCTGTCTGCGCTGCGTGGCGCATGGTTACAGAGTCGTGTACACGCCCTACGCGAAGCTCTACCACTTTCACAACTCCACGTTCAACCGGACACACGATCTGGGTCACGAGCGCACCGAGTTCCTCCGACGATGGCAGTCGTGGGTTGACTTCGATCCCTACTGTGGTACCCGTCTGGGGGCCCTGTGCCGAGAAAACACCCACCCGGCAGCCTGACACCAGATTCGACCGAACAGCATGATCGACCCATCAACACTGGATCCGTTTTCGCAAGAAGACTTCCGGCATGTCCTGGATGCCCTCGACACTGAAGCCAAGGCACTCGCAAACGCCATGGGGGCGAACTGGGACCAGGCGCTGGGCCCCCAAGCTGGCCGCCACAGCATCACTACCCAGGTACTTGCAATAGCACGCTCAGGACTGTTCGACGCGAAGCACTATCTCGCCACGAACCCCGACCTCGCCGCGCTTGGCCTCAATGCATTGAGGCACTACGTGGAGTACGGAGATGCCGAGGGGCGATGGCCCAACGCCTGCTTCAACCCCAAGGCCTATCGAGGCTATTTTCCGGATGGTGCGCTCAAGGGCATTTGCGCGCTCTACCACTACGCCGTGCTCGGTGAAGCACTGGGATTGGGTGCGCCTCCCGACTTCGACGGCCAACGCTATCTGGCCACCTATCCTGCGCTGGCCCCCCTGGCTGGACCGCCCCCTCTGTCATTTTCTGAACGTCGGTCGTCACCATGGAATGGCACTGCACCATCGCATTCGACTGTCAGCGGACCAACGAGTCCAGGTGCGCGAGAAGCCCCCGACAACGTCTATTCAGCTCCATGAGGACAATCCACTGATCAACGTGGTGGGCCCGCTGGACAAGGTTTCGGGTCTCGGTGTGAGCGCACGTGGCTATCTCCGGGGGCTGCGGGAAGCAGGATTCACCAGACTGGGGACGATGTGCCAGCCGCTGGCATTTCCCAGGCAAAGTGCCATCCCCCCTGGTGAGCTTCCTCTCCCACCATTCATCCAAGATGCACTGATCAATGTGGTTCACATGAACGGGGACACTTTGCCCTTGATGCTGGAGCACGGAGGTGGTCATGAGTTGCTCGACGGCGCCCACAACATCGCTGTCTGGTACTGGGAGCTTCCTGTGTTGCGGCCGGAGTGGCACGCTTCGCTCAAGTACTTCAACGAATTCTGGGCACCCACACCTTTCATTGCCGATACGCTGCGTTCGGCCACGTCCAAGCCGGTCACGCTCATGCCGCCCTATCTCAAGTACCTTGAGACCATGCCGGTGCGAAAAACCCAGGACCAGGGGCATCCGCGCTACTTCGTCTACTGTTTCGATGCCAACAGCATCCTGGAGCGGAAAAACCCGTTGGCACTGGTGAAAGCCTTCGAGCAGGCATTCCCTGACCACGACGAACACGGGGATGTGGAACTGGTGCTCAAGGTCACATACCCCAATCGAGAGATTGAGGAGGTAGACGCCCTGTACCAGCACTCAGCGAGCAATCCCAGAATCAAGGTTGTGGACGAGTTGCTTGCAACAGCAGATCTTCACGACCTCATCGCCAACTCGCTCGCGTATGTGTCACCGCACCGCTCCGAAGGTCTGGGACTGACCGTGATCGAGGCTATGGCCGCTCAAGTGCCGATCATCACAACATCGTTCGGCGGACTGGCATCGTTCGTGGATTCGGCCACCGCATGGCCGGTCGCATTCAACAAAGTGGAATTGCCAGCGGAATACCATCCCTACCCCAAAGGGTTCGTCTGGGTTGATCCAGATATCGACTCCATGGCGGACCAGATGCGCCAGGTGGTTCGATCTCCCGAAGAAGCCGCCATGCGCGCCGCCACGGCTCGTCAGCGTGTGCTGGACTGCTTCTGTTCGGATCGGCTCATCGACCAATATCAATCAGCCTTCAAAAGGACACAACAATGAAAACCGCAATCATCACCGGCATCACCGGCCAGGACGGCGCCTACCTCGCAGAACTGCTGCTGAACAAGGGCTACGCCGTCTACGGCACCTACCGCCGCACCAGCTCCGTCAACTTCTGGCGCATCGAGGAACTTGGCGTTCAGAACCACCCCAACCTGCACCTGGTCGAGTACGACCTGACCGACCTGGGCGCGAGCATCGCACTGGTGCAGAAGGTTCAGCCCGACGAGATCTACAACTTGGCGGCGCAAAGCTTTGTTGGCGTGAGCTTCGACCAGCCCACCACTACGGCCCAGATCACCGGCGTGGGCGCACTGAACCTGCTCGAAGCGATCCGCCTGGTCAACCGCAAGATCCGCTTCTACCAGGCCAGCACATCCGAGATGTTCGGCAAGGTGCAGGCCATTCCGCAGGTCGAGAGCACCCCTTTCTACCCGCGCAGCCCCTATGGCGTGGCTAAGCTGTACGCCCACTGGATGACCATCAACTACCGCGAAAGCTACGACATCTTCGGCAGCAGCGGCATCCTGTTCAACCACGAAAGCCCGTTGCGTGGCCGCGAGTTCGTCACCCGCAAGATCACCGATGCAGTGGCCAAGATCAAGCTCGGACAGCTTGACTGCGTGGAACTGGGCAATCTGGACGCCAAACGCGACTGGGGCTATGCCAAGGAATACGTCGAGGGCATGTGGCGCATGCTGCAAGCCGATCGGCCCGACACTTTTGTGCTGGCCACCAACCGCACGGAGACCGTGCGCGACTTCGTGCGCATGGCGTTCAAGGGTGCGGGCATTGAAGTGGACTTCCGCGGTCAAGCGGAAGACGAGACCGCAGTGGATGTGTCCAGTGGCAAGACCGTGATGCGGATCAACCCCAGGTTCCACCGACCGGCCGAGGTGGATTTGCTGATCGGCAACCCTGCGCACGCGAAAGCCACATTGGGCTGGGAACCCCAAACCACCCTTGAGCAACTGTGCCAGATGATGGTGGAGGCCGACCTGCGACGCAATCAGATCGGGTTTTCGTTCTGATGCGTATTCTTCTGACAGGAGCTTCGGGCTTCACCGGACGACATTTTCAGCAGGTAGCGACCGGGTACGGGCACGAGGCTGTCGACCTTTCAATCGATTTGACCGACGCATCCGCGGTGGCACGGGCGGTGGAGCGCGCCGGTCCGTGCGATGCCCTGGTGCACCTCGCAGCCATCAGCTTCGTGGGACATGCCGACGAATCGGCCTTCTATGCGGTCAACACCGTGGGCACGACAAATCTGCTCAGAGCATTCGATGCGCTTTCAGTCACCTCACGCCCTAGAAAGCTGCTCATCGCCAGCAGCGCCAACGTCTATGGAAACTGCCCTCAGTCTCCGATCACCGAAACCCAGTCACCAGCGCCGGTAAATCACTACGCGGCCAGCAAGCTGGCGATGGAACAGATGGCAATGACTTTCGCCGACCGTCTGCCCATCGTCATCACCCGCCCCTTCAACTACACGGGTCCTGGACAAGCCCCTTCATTTCTCATCCCCAAGCTGGTCGATCATTTCGCACGCCGGGCGCCGGCAATCGAGCTGGGCAATCTCCACGTCGAGCGGGAGTTCAACGACGTTCGCATGGTCTGCGAGGCCTACCTCCGGTTGCTTGACGACGGCGAGTCCGGCCAGATCTACAACGTGTGTACGGGTACAGTCTTCAGCCTGCAACAGGTACTTGACATGCTCGGGGCCATCACCGGTCACGATATCGATGTTCGGGTGAACCCGGCCTTCGTCCGCGCGAGCGAGGTGCACCAGCTGTGCGGAGCCCCCGAGAAGCTGATCAACTGCATTGGCCCGTTGCCGGCCTACCCACTCAGCAATTGCCTGTCGGTCATGCTTCAGGCACACGCCGCTCAAACGCAGTCCGCTCCACGCTGAACCCCCGCGGGGATCCCGGGGTGCGCCACCTATAATCGCGGGTTGGCCGCAGGTAGGTGCGGCCATGTCTATGAGCGCCTTACAGGATCCTCCAGTGTCTTCTCATACCGCGTGGTCAGCACGGGCTCCCTCGGACCAAACTGGCTGGCTCTTGGGCGTGCCTGCAGGGCTCCAGGCCATGGCCGCGATCCGTCCTGAACTGCGGCACCTGGATCTTGCGAAGCTGACGGACCGTCTGGCCTTCTATGCCCTGTGGGAGAGCAGGCTGCACCGGGAGTACCCCGAGCTGGAGTGGCGTCTGACCGCCAGCGACATGGCGCACCTGGGCAGCTACGACGTGTCACAGTTTCTTGCCGATGGAGGCACCGGCCTGTCCAGCGCACTTCAAGGCAACTGGCCAACGCTGCTCGACCTCATGCCGGGGTTCGAAGCACACAGCCGCGGCGGGCATATCGACGCCGCAGCCTTCACGAAGGCGTTGCCTTGGCCCTTGCAGCTGATCTGGAATGATCGCCCAGACCTGAAGGCTTCTCACGACATCCGAACCGACGAAGGTCGCATCGGACTGTTGCGCTGGTGGTTTCTCTTCGGACACCGCGAACATCCGCGCGTGCGCTGGAGCGTATCTGCGGAACTGAGCGCACTCGACTGGCATGTGCAGGGCCGTCTGCCCTGGCCACGCTTTCTGTCCCTGATCGTGGCTGGTCGCAGCGACCTGGACAAATCCCTCTTTGCACCCGACACGGAAGACAACTGGTTCAACGGTCTGGCGTGGTGGTTGCGAAGTGGTTGTGCCGAGTTCGGCGTCCCCTCCTGGTCTTTGATGTGGCTGACGGAATTGAGGCAACACCTCCATCAGCTTGCCACCTCATTCGATGCCTGCGCGCCCGAAAACGGCCGCTGCGGCAAGCCTCTGCCCTACGTGCCTTTCCGTGTCTGCTCGTCGCGCACCGACCTTCGGCAGGCGTTCGATCTCAGCCAGCCCGCGGGGTGTGATGCCCTGCTGGCGTGGTGGGCTGCTCACGGGGTCCGCGAGTACGGCCCTCTGGAATCGTTGTTCAACAACCCGCTGGACGAGCAACCGGGAATGAACATCGTCGGTTATGCGCGCAGTGTGATCGGTATTGCAGAGGATGTTCGCATGGCTGCCCAGTCTGCGGGCTTGGCCGGAATCCCCTTCGCCGTGGTCGATGCGCCCATGCCCGGCCCGCAGAAGTCAGACCACTCGCTGGACGGCCACATTGTCGAACGTCCGACATGGCCAGTCTCCCTCTACTGCCTGCCACCCACCGAGACCATCCGGCTCGGAATGGAAGGCGGTCGTCCATTGCTGGACTCTGGCACCTACAACATCGGTGGCTGGCACTGGGAACTGCCTGTCTGGCCGGACCACCTGACAGGGGTGATCGACTCGGTGGATGAGCTGTGGGTGTATAGCGATTTCGTCCGGCAAGCCTTTGCAAACAGAACTGAAAAGCCCGTTCGCAAGATGCCCCTGGCTGTCGAGCTGCCCGAGAGCCCAGCGCCAAACCGCTCGTTGTTTGGACTGCCCAACAACCGCTTTCTTTTCCTGGTCATGTTCGACGGCAACTCGTGGCTGTCCAGGAAGAACCCGCTTGCCGCAGTGCAAGCATTCAAGAAAGCCTTCCGCACCGACCAGGGTGTCGGATTGGTGATAAAGGCCATCACTCTCGACAGAAGTTCCGAGGCATGGCAGGCCATCGAGCATGAAATCGGTGGCGACCCGCGAGTGACCGTGATTGACCGGACCATGCAGCGGATCGAACTTGTGCAGCTCATGTCATCCTGCAACGCCTACGTGTCCCTGCACCGCTCAGAAGGCTTTGGCCGCATCATTGCTGAATCGATGCTGCTGGGGATACCCACGGTCACCACGGCGTTCTCCGGCAACACCGACTTCTGCACCCCTGAAACGAGCTACCTGGTTCAGGGACCGCTGGTGGCGCTCACCTCCAAAGACTACATCTTTCATCAGGGCCAATACTGGTGCGACCCGGACGTCAACCAGGCAGCTGAGCAGATGCAGCGGCTGGTCGAGCACAGGCAGGAAGCAGGTCGATTGGTGCAGAAGGCACAGGACAATATCCGTCGGCACTACTCCTCGCGCGCGGTGGCAGAAGCCTACCGTCTTCGACTGCGCGAGCTGCGCCAAGCCCATCTGATCTGAAGAAATCACAATGTCCGAACACGACACGTCCACCATGACCGAGTCTTCCAAAGTGCTGTCGCTGGAAGACGAGTGCGCCAGGCTTGCCGAAGAACTCAAGGACCGAGAACAGCAGCTGGTGGACCTGCTGCAGGACTACACCGACCGCAACCTGCAGCTGGTGTCCGCACAGCACCAGGTCATGACGCTGACCCAGCGCGTGCTGGCGCACGAAGAAGCTGCCAAGGCGCACGCGACCCACATCGACAATCTCTACCAGTCCACCAGCTGGCGCGTCACCGCCCCCCTGAGGCGCCTGAGTGTCGTGGCCCAGGACGTGAAGTACTCGGCTCGAGTGTTCCAGGAAGCGCTGGCAGCTGGCAAGGGGATGGGCTTGGCGTTCAAGCAGGCTCTGCATGCAAACGCCGCCGATGCCACTGCGGTTGCGGCAGAAGTGGCAGACCACGCGCCCAAGACCATGGATGTGCGCGACTACAAGGAGTGGGTGCGTCGATACGACACGCTGGACAGCGCAATGGTCGAGCAACTCAGGCAAGAGGCTGCCTCGATGACCGAAGTTCCGCTCGTATCGGTCGTGATGCCGACCTACAACGCCAACCTCGACTGGCTGGGGCAGGCTATCAGGTCCGTCCAGGAACAGCTGTATCCGCGCTGGGAGCTGTGCATCGCCGACGATGCGTCGACCGACCCCGAGGTCCGCCCCTTTCTGGAACAGTGGGTGGCCAAAGACCCACGCATCAAGGTCACCTTCCGGGACACCAACGGACACATCTCGGCGGCCACCAACAGCGCACTGGCCCTGGCGTCCGGCGACTGGATCACCTTTCTGGACCACGACGATGTGCTGCCTGCACACGCCCTGCTGTACATGGTCAAGGCCGTCGCCCGCCATCCCGACGCGCGGATGCTGTACTCGGACGAGGACAAGCTGGACGAGCACGGCAAGCGCTACGACCCCTATTTCAAGACCGACTGGAACCCGGACCTGTTCTATTCGCACAACCTGGTCACCCACCTGGCCTTCTACCGCGGCGACCTCATGCGCGAGGTGGGCGGTCTGCGGGAAGCCTATGCAGGCGCCCAGGACTACGACCTCGTGCTTCGGGTGATCGAGAAGGTGAAGGCCGAGCAGATCGTCCATGTGCCGTTCATCCTCTACCACTGGCGTGCCCATGCCGGCAGCACCGCCACGGCCGACCTGAACATCAAGCCTTACGCCATGCTCGCCGGTGAACGGGCGCTCAACGACCACTACAAGCGGATGGGCATCAATGCCCGGGCGCAGTTCATCGGCCACGGGTACCGCGCGCGCCACCGGCTGCCCAAACCGGCGCCCAAGGTCAGCATCATCATCCCGACCCGCAACGCGGTGGACCTCGTCAGGACGTGCGTGGAGAGCATCCGGGACAAATCCACCTACAAGAACTACGAAATCCTGCTGATGGACAACGGCTCGGACAATCCCGAGGCGCTGGCCTACTTCGCCGAGCAGGCCCAGACGCCCAACTTCCGGGTCATCGGCGACGATTCACCGTTCAGCTATTCGGCCATCAACAACCTGGGGGCCTCGCAGGCCACCGGCGAGGTGCTGTGTTTCCTGAACAACGACATCGAGGTGATCTCGCACGACTGGCTGGAGGAACTGGTGAGCCAGGCCTGCCGCCCGGGCATCGGCGCCGTGGGTGCCAAGCTGCTGTATCCGAACACCACCATCCAGCACGCCGGTGTCGTGCTGGGCATCGGCGGCTGGGCCGGGCATGCCCACAAAGGCTTCTCTCTCTATGCACACGGCTACGTCGGCAGGGCTTCGCTGGCGAGCAACTTCAGCGCAGTCACCGGCGCCTGCATGGCGGTGCAGAAAAAGCACTTTGACCAGGTCGGCGGGTTCGACGACGTCAACCTCAAGGTTGCCTGCAATGACGTGGACCTGTGCCTGCGGTTCGCCGAGATGGGCCTGCGCAACCTGTTCACGCCGCACGCCCTGCTCTTCCACCACGAGTCGGCCACCCGGGGCTACGAAGACACCCCGGAAAAGAAGGCACGGTTCCAGAAGGAGGTGGACTACATGTGGAAACGCTGGCCCGCCATGATGGCCCGCGACCCGGCCTACAGCCCGTATCTCTCGCTGGATCACGAGGACTTCGGTCTCGCCTGGCCCCCCCGCGTTCGCCACGGCGAGCCGGTCTGACCTGAGGGGTACCCGCGCATGTTCCAACGCTTCCACCGCAGCCTCCGCCAGGGTCTGAACACCTGGGCGGGCATGCCGCTGGCGCTGTTCATGCTCGTGTTCGTGGTCTTGCAGGGCGTGGTCATGGCCGGCCATTCGCCGCTGAGCTATCCGCCGGACGAGATGCCCCACCTGTCCTACATCAACGACAGCATCCGCTCGCCGCAAGCACTGCCAAACTACAGCGACGGCAAGATCATGGGGTTCACCCAGACCAACTACCTGGGCCATCCACCGCTGTACTACAGCGCGCTGGGTGTGGTCGGCAAGCTGTTCTCCCTGAACCCGAAAGCGGACTACCTGATCTTCCGGTTGATCGGTGTCGGCTTCGTGGGGCTGGGACTGAGCTTCATGGTGCTGATGGCCCGGGAACTGCGCCTGACTCAGACCACCACCGCGCTGCTGCTGTTCGCCTGCGCCAGCGTGCCCATGTTCTCGTATATCGCTGGCAGCGTGTCCAACGACACCCTGTTGTATCTGGGCATGGCCATGGGCTTCTACGGCCTATCGCGCATGGCCAATCCCGCCCGCAAGGGACCGGACACCCTGGCGCCAGTCGTGCTGTTGGCCGGACTGCTGATTGTCTTCCTCACCAAGGCCACAGGCATCGTCTTCATGATCCTGTTCCTGGGCGCCTGGGGGTTGCGCAACCTCCGCCGTATCCATCCGGCGGTGCTGGTTCGCAACTATTGGCGCCACTTGGCCGTCTTCTCCGTTGTTGTGGGCAGCTATTACATTTACACCCTGCTCCAGCACGGAGGTGTTTTCCCATCGCCCGGCAGGCTCTATGGCAGCACGCCACCAGCCGAACCGCTCGACCTGGCCGGCTACGTCAGGGAGTACGTCGGTGCCATGTGGCGGCGGCTGCACGGCATCATGTCGCACCTGAGCATCACCCCCATCGGAGACCGCTGGCAGCCGGTGTTCTACACGATGGTCTGCCTGCCCATCGTGGGATGGCTGGTGGTGCGCTTCAGCACGCCCATGCTCACCTCCAACCGCATGGCC
Organism: Hydrogenophaga flava NBRC 102514; assembly: GCF_001571145.1. GTDB lineage: Bacteria > Pseudomonadota > Gammaproteobacteria > Burkholderiales > Burkholderiaceae_C > Hydrogenophaga > Hydrogenophaga flava. Next base: position 85,330 of record NZ_BCTF01000002.1, on the reverse strand, counting down.
GTCCGGCTGTTCGATGCCATGGCACTGGCCACACTGGGCACCGTCGTTGTCCATGTGGTGTTCGGCTACCGCGCCTACTTGGTCAATGGCGTGCTCTCGGGTCTGCAACCGCGCTACTACATGTACCTGCTGCCGGTGTTGTGGTTCCCGTTCTTCGTGCTCTGCCAGCCGGGCTGGTTCAAACAGACGGTCACCACCCTCTTTGCGGCCAGTGCTCTCGTGGTGTTCTGGGCCTCTGCTCCTCAGGTGCTGCTCAAACAGCAACAGGCCCTGCAGGAACTGCCTCGCAACATCGGATACGCCGACCGCAACGGGCTCGAAGCGATGTCGATTCGCCTCCCCCGCCGCCTCACCACCGAAGGCAATGTGGAAACGCTCACGCTAACCAATGGGGAGTTGCGGGCCAAAGGCTGGGTCTATGACACCAAACTGGGCGATCAGGCCCAGCGCCTCTGGATCCTGGCCGGAGACGAGTTTGTTTCGTCCGTTCCGGTGCTGATCAAACGGGACGATGTCGCCGCCGCCCTGGGCACGCAAAAAGCACTGAACACCGGGTTCGCCTTCACCGCCAGACACTTGCCGACCACCCTGAAACCCTGCGATGTCCGGCTGCTGGCCGAATACCGCGACGGCAGCGTGGGCCCGCTGAAGAACGACCTGTGCCCGCAATGACCCGCCGGCACGACACCCACACACGCCGCAACCTTCCACGGAGTTCCTCTTGAAACTCATCATCCAGATCCCCTGCTACAACGAAGCCGCCACCCTGGGCATCGCCCTGGCGGCCCTGCCGCGCGAAGTGCCCGGCTTCGACAAGGTCGAGTGGCTCATCATCGACGACGGCTGCACCGACAACACGGTCGAGGTGGCCCTGGCCCACGGCGTCGACCACGTGGTGCGCCACACCCGCAACCAGGGCCTAGCGCGTGGCTTCATGAACGGTCTGCAGGCCTGCCTGGAACACGGTGCCGACGTGATCGTCAACACCGACGCCGACAACCAGTACAACGCCGACGACATCCCCGCGCTGACCCGCCCGATCCTGGAGGGCAGGGCCGACATCGTGATCGGTGCCCGCCCCATTGCCGCCATCGAGCACTTCAGCCCGATCAAGAAGCTGCTGCAGAAGCTGGGCAGCTGGGTGGTTCGGGTGGCCAGCAAGACCAGCATCCCCGATGCGCCCAGCGGCTTCCGCGCCATGAGCCGCTCCGCCGCACGCCGGCTGACCGTGTTCTCCGACTACACCTACACGCTGGAAACCATCATTCAGGCGGGCCAGAAGAACATGGCCATCACCTCGGTGCCGATCCGCGTCAATGGCGATCTCCGCCCGTCGCGCCTGGTCAAGAGCATTGCCTCCTACATCCAGCGCAGCATCGTCACGATCATCCGGGTGTTCGTGATCTACCGTCCGTTCCGCTTCTTCGCCAGCATCGGCATCGCCCTGTTCACACTGGGTTTCATCATCGGCCTGCGGTTCCTCTACAAATGGCTGACCATGGACTACGACGGACATATCCAGTCCCTGATCCTGGCCAGCTCCCTGCTGATCATTGGCTTCCAAACCATCCTGATCGCTTTTGTGGCCGACCTGCTGTCGGCCAACCGCAAGCTGATGGAAGAGGTCCGCTCGCTGACATTGGAGAACCGGGACCGCCGTCCGCAATGACCGTGATCGTGGCCGTCACCGGCGCCCACGGTTTTGTCGGGCGCGCCCTTTGCCAGCACCTGAAGGCCCACGGATTCTCTGTCCGGGCCATCACGCGCTCCGCGTCCGGCGAAGAAGACACCTGGGCCGTTGGAGAGCTGGGACCAGGAACCGACTGGGGCCAGAGCCTGCAGGGGGTCGACTGCGTGATCCATTGCGCCGCCCGGGTGCACATGGTGCAGGACACCGACCCCGACCCACTACAGTCCTACCGGCGGGTCAATGTCGAGGGCAGCCGCTCCCTGGCCGTCGCAGCAGCTGCTGCGGGTGTTCGCAGGCTGGTGTTCCTGAGTTCACTCAAGGTGCATGGCGAGCACACGGCGCCGGGTCACCCGTTCACGTCCGGCATGGCGCCAGCGCCTGAAGACGCCTACGGTCAGTCGAAATGGGAGGCCGAACAAGCCCTTCACGAGGTAGCCGGAAGAACCGGCCTTGAACTGGTGGTGGTCCGGCCGCCCCTGGTCTACGGTCCCGGGGTGAAAGCCAACTTCCTCAAACTCATGAAGGCGGTGGCCCACGGCACGCCGCTGCCGCTGGGCGCGGTGGACAACCGGCGCTCGCTCCTGGCGCTGGGCAACCTGACCGATCTGCTGCTCCGCTGCGTGGAACAGCCCGCCGCCGCAGGGCACACCTTTCTGGCATCGGACGGCCATGATCTTTCGACGCCGGACCTGGTGCGCGCACTCGCGCGTGCCATGGGCCGGCCCGCCCGGCTGTGGCCGGTGCCTGTGACCTGGTTGCGCATGGCGGGAAAATTGCTGGGTCGAGGCCCTCAAATCGACCGACTGATCGGGTCGCTGCAGGTCGACATCGGGCATACTAGACAGGTTTTAGGCTGGACGCCCCGGTTGACGGTGGAGCAGGGCCTGCGTCTCGCGGTACAGGATGTGATGGCATGAAACGCGCCTTCGACCTGTTCTTTGCGCTGTGCGCGGCCGCCATCCTGCTGCTGCCCATCGGGTTGATCGCCTTGGTGGTTCGCTGGACCTCACCCGGTCCCGCCCTCTACTGGAGTGATCGCATCGGCCGGGACAACCGCATTTTCAAGATGCCCAAATTTCGCAGCATGCGACTGGACACGCCCGCCGTGGCCACCCACCTGCTGTCAGATCCCGACCGGTATCTGACGCCAGTGGGCTCCTTTCTGCGAAAAACCAGTCTGGACGAGCTTCCACAGCTCTGGAGCATCCTGAAAGGCGACATGAGTCTGGTGGGGCCACGCCCCGCCCTGTTCAACCAGGACGATCTGATCGCCTTGCGTACCGAGGCCGGTGTTCACCGGCTGGTCCCCGGCCTGACGGGCTGGGCCCAGATTCACGGTCGGGACGAGTTGCCGATTCCCGAGAAAGTCCGGCTGGATGCCGAGTACCTGCAGAAGAGGTCGCTGGGACTGGACCTGAAGATCATTTTCCTCACGGCGTGGCGCGTGCTGCGCCGCGACGGGGTGACCCACTGACACACGATTCGACGCCCACACGATGCTGAACCGATTCGCACAGCCCATTCTGGCCATGCCCCGCCCTGCCAAGCGGGTGGTGGTGCTGTCGGTGGACGCCGCACTGTGCATTCTCACAGTCTGGTTGTCGTACTACCTGCGCCTGGGCGAGTGGGTCAAGCTGTCGGGCGACAGCTACTGGCAACCCATGTGGGCCGTCGGCGTGTCGCTGCTGCTGGCGCTGCCCATCTTTGTGGTCAATGGTTTCTACCGGGCCATCTTCCGCTACACCGGTCTGTCCGCGCTGCAGACCATCCTGAAGGCAACAGCGGTCTACGGTCTGCTGTTTGCCACGGTGTTCACCGCCTACGGGGTGGACGGCGTGCCCCGCACGGTGGGTCTGATCCAACCGATGCTGCTGCTCCTGACCGTCGGTGCGTCGCGCATGCTGGCCCGTTTCTGGCTCGGAGGTCTCTACCGCAATCAGCTGCGGATGGTGGCCCTGCCCAGAGTGCTGATCTACGGCGCCGGCAACGCCGGGCGCCAGCTGGCGGCGGCCATGGCCAACAGCCACGAGATGCGGGTGGTTGGTTTTCTGGACGACGACGACCGGCTGCACGGCCATGTGCTCAATGGTCTGTCGATCTACAGCCCCGCCGATCTACCGGGCCTGGTGACCTCGCTGCAGGTCAGCACCGTCCTGCTCGCCATCCCCTCGGTCAGCCGCCACCGGCGCAACGAAATGATCGCGCAGATGTTGCGGGCCCATGTCCAGGTGCGCACCCTGCCCGCCGTCAGCGAACTGGCGCAGGGCATGGTCAGCACTTCAGACCTGCGCGAACTGGACATCGACGACCTGCTCGGCCGCGAACCGGTCGCGCCCAACCACATCCTGCTGGGACGCAACATCACCGACAAGGTGGTGCTGGTGACCGGGGCCGGCGGCTCCATCGGCAGTGAGCTGTGCCGTCAGATCCTGTCGGTGAATCCAAGCACACTCGTACTGATCGAGCAGAGCGAATTTGCGCTCTACGAGATCCAGCAGGAACTGCAGGAGAAGATCGACGACAACGCGACCCTGCTGGTGCCGGTGCTCGCCTCTGTGCGTGACGCGCAGCGACTCAACGAGATCTTCGCCGACTGGAAGCCCGACACCGTCTACCACGCAGCGGCCTACAAGCATGTGCCCCTGGTGGAGCACAACCCGATCGAAGGCATCCGGAACAACACCCTGGGCACCCTCACAGCCGCCAGGGCGGCGGCGGAACACGGCGTGAGCGACTTCGTGCTCATCAGCACCGACAAGGCGGTGCGCCCGACCAACATCATGGGCGCGTCCAAGCGCCTGGCGGAAATGGCGCTGCAGGCGCTGGCGGCCACGGCTCCGAAAACGCGTTTTTCGATGGTCCGTTTCGGCAACGTGCTGGGCTCCTCCGGCTCGGTGGTTCCCAAGTTCCGGCGCCAGATACGCGATGGAGGTCCCATCACGCTGACCCACCCGGACATCACGCGCTACTTCATGACCATCCCAGAGGCAGCCCAGCTGGTGATCCAGGCAGGCGCCATGGCCAAGGGGGGCGACGTGTTCGTGCTGGACATGGGCGATCCCGTCAAGATCATGGACCTGGCCACCCGGATGATCGAGCTCTCCGGTCTCTGCGTGCGTGACGAGAACAACCCCGAAGGGGACATCGAGATCGAGATCACGGGCCTGCGCCCGGGCGAGAAGCTGTTCGAGGAACTCCTGATCGGCAACAACCCGCGCCCGACCTCCCATCCCCGCATCATGAAGGCCCACGAAGAGTTCGTCGCCTGGCCTGTGCTGCTGGAAAAACTCCAGCAGCTGGAATCCCTGCTGGAGCAACGGAACGTCGAAGGTACCAAGGAACTCCTGACCGAGCTGGTGTCCGGCTACGCGCCGCAGGAAGCGGGGCAGGAATCCGACAGCCGCTTGCGCTACAGCGTCTGAGCGGCCTCACAAATCATTGTCATCACTCACCATGAACAGCCCCCAAAAACGCATCGGCCTGGTCGGAACCGGCTTCATTGCCAGTGGCTTTGCCCGGCTGCTGCACAACCACGCCACCGACCTGACCCTGAGCGCCGTGCTCACCCGGCGCCTCGCCGCCAGCGTCGAAGGATTTCCCTGCACCGACCGCTTCACGCACTCGGAGCAGGAACTCCTGGACAAGTCCGACCTGATTGTCGAATGCAGCGGTGACGTGCTGCACGCCACGCGCATCATCGATATCGCGTTGAAGGCCGGCAAGCCGGTCGTCACGATGAACTCCGAGTTCCACGTCACCACCGGCTCCTACTTCGCCGACAAGGGTCTCCTCACCGAGGCGGAAGGCGACCAGCCCGGCTCGATCGCCGCCCTGCGAGAAGAAGCGGTGATGATGGGCTTCAAGCCCCTCGTGTACGGCAACATGAAGGGCTTTCTGAACCACCATCCGACGCCCGAAGAAATGGCGTACTGGGCCGGCAAGCAGGGCATCAGCGTCGAGCAGACCACCTCGTTCACCGACGGCACCAAGATCCAGATCGAGCAGGCCCTGGTGGCCAACGGCTTTGGCGGCACGATCACGCGCCAGGGCATGGAAGGCCCCAAGACCACCGACGTCACCAAGGCGGCCATCGAGCTGGCGCGCGGAGCGGCCGAGCGGGGGCAGGCCATCTCCGACTACGTGCTCGCACCGGGCAACGCGGGTGTCTTCGTGGTCGGCACGCACGACAAGTCCGAGTGGAAGGCGCTGAACTACCTCAAGCTGGGCGACGGCCCCTACTATGTGCTGGTCCGTCCGTTCCACCTCTGCCAGTACGAGATCATCAAGACCGTGCGGCGGGTGCTCCACGGCGGTGGTGTGCTGCTGAACAACTCCAGCAGCCCGTCCATCTCCATTGTGGGCATTGCCAAACACGACATGCCCGCCGGCACGCGCATTGACCGGGCCATCGGTGGATTCCAGGTGCGCGGCGAGGCAGCCCGCATCACCGACGTCAAGGGTCACGTCCCCATCGGCATGATCCAGGACGCGGTGCTGACCCGCTCGGTGAGTGCCGGTCAGATGCTGATGTTCGATGACGTCGAGTTGCCCGACTCCTTGGCTCACACCATCGCCCGCCAGTTGTACGCGTGATCGCCGGACATCCGGGCTCCTGAAGGCCCGGGTGCCGATCACGTCGGCGCTCTGCCGACCCCTGGCGCCACCGACGCAGCCGCCAGCCCATGTCTGCCAAAGCCCTTGTCGCCTCGCACCGTCCCGACCTTGATGGCCTGAAGGCAGTGGCGGTCGGGTCCGTGCTGCTCCAGCAGGCCTTTCCCGACGTCCTCGGCGGGGGTTTTGCAGGCCTCGGCGTCTTTTTCGTCGTTTCCGGCTATCTGATCAGCTCAAGCATCCTCTCGGGGCTGCAGAACCCGGGCTTCAGCTTCGGCGACTTCTACGCACGGGGCATCCGGCGCCTCTTCCCTGCTCTGCTCCTGGTGCTGGCCGCGGTGCTGGTCGCGGGCTGGTTTCTGTTGCCGCCGGCCGACTACCGCCAACTGGGACAACAGGCCGTAGCAGCCAGCACGTTCGGATCCAACTTCACTGCAATAGCTGGCTCCTTTGCTGCCGGATCTGCCAGCCAGCCACTGCTGCATCTCTGGCCGCTGGCCTTGTGGGTGCAGTTCTGCCTGCTGTGGTCTTTGACGCTGTGGGCGCTGCACCGCTGGCGCCTGCACACGATGCGCTGGACCGCGGCCGCGTTGCTGCTGTCCTTCCTTCTGCATCTGTATCTGTATCTGGCGCAAGACCAGACCATGGCGACGTTCCGCCCCGCGGCGGCCCTGCTCTTGGCGCTGCTGGCCGGTGCGCTGCTGGCCACGAGGCCAGCAAAAGCACCTGCCAGACACCCGAATACACTCGCCTGGACCGGTGCGGCTCTGCTGACGCTGGCGCTGATGAACATCGCGTCGGAGGCAACACCCGCTGGCTGGTGGGTGCTGCTGCCCACGCTGGGAACAGCACTGCTGATCGCAGCGGGCCCCTCGGCCGGGCTCAACCGGGTCGTGCTGTCGAACAAACTCTTGGTGGGGATTGGCTTCATCAGCTACCCGCTGTACCTGTGGCACTGGCCGCTGCAATCCTTTGCCCACTTCAAAACCGCGGGCGAGCCAGGCTGGGCGCAGCCGCTGGCGTGGATGGCACTGGCCTTCGTCCTGGCCTGGGCAACCCACCGGCTCCTCGAAAAGCCGATCCGCTTGGGGCGCATGAATGGCACGGTGGTCACCACCGCCCTCTGCGCTGGCCTGTGCCTGATCCCGGTCGCCGGCCTCGCCATCCACCGCCACAACGGTTTCGAACAGCGCATTCCTGAGCTGGTGCGCCACCTCATGTCCACCGGGGGCCGGTCGGCCGTCGTCAACGGCTGGCGGGACAAGGACTGCATGCTGGACTACCGCCTGCCCCCATCCCACTACAAACCGTTCTGCATCGAACAGAAACGGCCGCTGGTCTTCATCTGGGGGGATTCGCACGCGGGGTCGCTGTACCCGGGCTTCAAGGCGCTGAAAGAATCAGGCCGCCACGAGTTTGGCCTGGCGGAACGCACCGCCGCCATCTGTCCGTCGGTGCTGGACATCGAACCCAGGCCACTGTGCAGAAGCCTCAACGACGCCAACATCCAGGCGATCCGGGACACCAAGCCCGACATCGTGATTCTCTACTCCTGGTGGCACAACAAGCGCTACGACCTGCGCAACCTAGAAGCCACGGTGGAGCAGGTCAAACAGGCAGGAGTGCCCCGGATCATCATGCTGGGCGCCGTTCCCTACTGGAGGAAGCACCTGCCGCAGATCCTGCTGGAGGAATGGAAAAAGGGGCCTGTGCAGGCGCGTCCCCCCCTGCGGCTGGGCGAGGAATTTCTCGACCCAGAGGTGCGCAGGGCGACCGAGATCATGCGCGAGCGCGCCCGAAAGATGGGCATCGAGTTCATCTCGGGGATGGACTTCTTCTGCAATGCCCAAGGATGCCTGACCCGTCTGTCAGAAGACGCCACGCAACCGCTCTCCTACGACTACGGGCACCTGTCCACAGGTGCCGCAGCCTTTTACATCGAGCGGCTGGCGCCGCTGATGTTCAACAGAACGCGCTGAACGGGTTCAGCGCGGCTGGCGGCGCGGGCCGGCCGGGCGGGACGCACCGGCGTCACCACGACCCCAATTGCCAGCCCCACCCTGGGGCTTGCCAAAGCCACGCGCGGGCGCGTGATCGCGGCGCTGGTCCGGACGGCTGTCGAAACGCACATCGCCGCGCGGCGCGGCGTCACGGCCTTCGAAGCGAGGAGCGTCGAAGCGCCCTTCGACACGGGGGCCGCGCGGTGCCGGACGGCGGTCGCCGCCGAAGCGGTCACCACCAAATCGGTCGCCGGAGGGGCGCTGGAAACGGTCATTGCCCGGACGGCCACCACCCGGGCGACCGCGGCCATTGAACTCGGGCTGCGGCGGGCGCTGGCGCGGCTCCAGACCGGGCACCACCTCCACAGCGATGCGCTGGTGGGTGTAGGCCTCGATGTCGCCGATCTTGCGACGGTCGCGGAACTCGGCAAAGGTCACGGCCAGGCCATCGCGCCCCGCGCGGCCAGTACGGCCGATGCGGTGTGTGTAGTCCTCAGCCTTCATGGGCAGGCCGAAGTTGAAGACGTGCGTGATGGTCGGCACGTCAATGCCGCGGGCAGCGACGTCGGTGGCCACGAGGATCTGGACCTGACCGCTGCGCAGCGCCATCAGGCGCCGGTTGCGCAACCCCTGGCTCAGTGCACCGTGCAGGGCCACAGCATGGAAGCCGGTCTGCTGAAGGTCGGTGGCCAGGCCATCGCATTCCACCTGGGTGCTGCAGAACACCACGGCCTGGTTGATCGACGCATCGCGCAGCCAATGATCCAGCAGTTTGCGCTTGTGCTCGGCGGTGTCGGCCCAGAACAGCACCTGCTTGATGTTGGCGTGCTTTTCCTGCGGGCTGTCGATCTGCACCTTCTGCACATGCTTGCCGCCATCGTGCATCACGCGCAGCGCCAGCTGCTGGATGCGCGGCGCAAAGGTGGCCGAGAACATCATGGTCTGGTCGCGCTGGCTGGTGAGCTGGTTGACTTCGGCCAGGTCGTCCGAGAAACCCAGGTCGAGCATGCGGTCGGCTTCGTCGACCACCAGGAACTGCACCTGGTCCAGCTTGAGCTGCTGCGAGCGCTGCAGATCTAGCAGTCGGCCCGGCGTGGCGACCACGAGGTCGGCATTCTGCAGCCTGGCGATCTGCAACTGGTACGGCATGCCGCCGACCACGTTGGCGATGCGCAGGCCACGGCAGTGGCGCACCAGGTCGATGGCATCGTGCGCCACCTGCTGCGCCAACTCGCGGGTCGGGCACAGCACGAGCGCGCCGGGCGTGGCGGCCTTGAAGTTGCGGGGGTTGGTCGGGTCCTTGCGCTTGGAGCGCTTGGGTGCGGGTTTGCCGGCGGCCAGCGCCTCGGCGGTTTCCTTCTCGAACGCCAGGCGCTCGGCCTCGGCCCGCGCGTCCTGCTGTTTGAGCAGGGTGTGCAGCACCGGCAGCAGGAAGGCCGCAGTCTTGCCGCTGCCCGTCTGGCTGGAAACCATCAGGTCGGCATAACGTTCGTCGGCCTGGTGCTCCTGACGGATGGCTTTGGGAATGACCATCGACTGCACCTGGGTGGGCTGGGTGTAGCCCAGATCGGCCACCGCGCGCACCAGTTCCGGGGCCAGTCCCAGCAGCTCGAAAGCGTTGGGTTCCGTGGCCACGGGTACTTCGGCCAGCAGTTCGTTGGAGGAAATGTCGGGCGTGAATTCGCCGCGATCTTCAAAAGCGTCGCTCATGTTCGTCCTGGCGCCACAAAGGGCGTCGTTGAACAGAACAGACCATAGGGAAATGCCGGCCGTTGCCGGAACCCGCTGGCGTCTGATCCGTTCGTGGTTACAAAACATCAACCACAAACGGTACCGCGGGACAGACCGGAAGGCTTCCGGCGTGCTTAGCGAGTGGCCTCGTCCGTGTCCGGCCTGATTGCGTCGTAAGACGGTTCTGGCGGGCATTCGGGAGGCCTCTTGTGTGAGGCAGATGCACAAAAATTGCCCTCTTGTGAAGGCAGCTGAAGATTATGACACGAATCCGGGTTTCCCCCAAGTTTTCGAAGTGAGCTCGAAGATCGGCCGGCACTTGCGCTTCGGGCGACGAGGGTGCCGGCGGCTAAAATCCACCGATTCGACGCTCAAACGTCACATCAATTTCACATTCCACCACCGGAGACGCCATGTTTTTTGGCAAGCTGTTGCCCAAAGAGGGCAATTTTTTTGAGCTGTTCAACCAGCACGCCGAACAGATCGTCAAGGCCTCGCATGCGTTTTCGCAGCTGGTGGCCCACTACAGCGACCCGATCCTGAGGGACAAGTACAACCAGGAGGTGGACCATGCAGAACGCGCCGCCGACCGCATCACCCACGAGGTGAACCGCCTGCTGCACACCACCTTCATCACCCCGATCGATCGCGAGCAGATCCACTCGCTGATCAACACCATGGACGACGTGGCCGACCTGATCCAGGACTCGGCGGAAACCATGGCGCTGTACGACGTGCGGCACATGACCGACGAGATCTCGCGACTGACCGACCTGAGCGTCAAGTGCTGCGAACGGCTCAAGCACGCCGTCAGCCTGCTCAAGGACGTCAACGACCCCAAGACCGCCGAAGCCGCGGTGAAGACCTGCGAAGAGATCGACCGCCTCGAATCGGACGCCGACCGCGTCATGCGCTCGGCCATGAGCAAGCTGTTCCGCGAGGAGCCGGAAGTGCGGGAGGTGATCAAACTCAAGGCGATCTACGAGCTGCTGGAGACCATCACCGACAAGTGCGAGGACGTCGCCAACCTGATCGAGGGCATCGTCCTCGAAAACTCCTGATCGGCAGGGCCTTCCCATGACAACCGTTCAGGCGGCCCTCTGGGTCGTGGTCATGCTGGTGGCGCTGGCGCTGGTCTTCGACTTCATGAACGGGTTTCATGATGCCGCCAACTCAATTGCAACCGTCGTTTCCACGGGCGTGCTCAAGCCCGGACAGGCGGTCGTGTTCGCCGCCTTCTTCAACTTCATCGCCATCTTCATCTTCAAGCTCAGTGTGGCGGCCACCGTCGGCAAGGGCATCGCCGATCCCTCGGTGATCGACACGCACGTCGTGTTCGGCGCCCTTACCGGGGCGATCACCTGGAACCTGATCACCTGGTACTACGGCATCCCCAGCAGCTCCTCGCACGCGCTCATCGGCGGCATCGTCGGCGCGGTGATCGCCAAGGCCGGCGCGGGCGCGCTGATCGCCACCGGCGTCCTGCGCACAGTCGCGTTCATCTTCGTTTCGCCACTGCTGGGCTTCATCCTGGGCTCGCTGATGATGGTCCTGGTGGCCTGGGTGTTCCGGCGCGCGCGGCCGCTCAAGGTCGACGGCTGGTTCCGGCGCCTGCAGCTCGTTTCGGCGGGCGCCTACAGCCTGGGCCATGGTGGCAACGATGCGCAGAAGACCATCGGCATCATCTGGATGCTGCTGATCGCCACCGGCTACGCGTCATCGGCCGACAAGTCGCCGCCGACCTGGACCATCGTGTCGTGCTACGCGGCCATCGGCCTGGGCACCATGTTCGGCGGCTGGCGCATCGTGCGCACCATGGGCCAGAAGATCACCAAGCTCAAACCGGTGGGCGGGTTCTGCGCAGAGACCGGCGGCGCGATGACGCTCTTCCTGGCCACGGCGCTGGGCATCCCCGTGTCGACCACCCACACCATCACCGGCGCCATCGTTGGCGTGGGTTCGGTGCAGCGCGCCAGCGCGGTGCGCTGGGGCGTGGCCGGCAACATCGTCTGGGCCTGGGTGCTGACCATCCCGGCGTCGGCCTTCGTGGCGGCGGTGGCCTACTGGTTCAGCCTCACGGTGTTCTGAGCCTGTCCGGAGTCTTCTGGCAGAGAACAAAAAAGGGCCTTCGGCCCTTTTTTGTTCTCTGTAGCTGATCAATCCATCCGGAGGAAGTGCTCGCGGTAGTGGGCCAGCTCGTCGATGGACTCGTGCACATCGGCCAGCGCCGTGTGCCTCTGGTGCTTCTTGAAGCTGTCGTAGACCGCGGGCTTCCAGCGCTTGGCCAGTTCCTTGATGGTGCTGACGTCCAGATTGCGGTAGTGGAAGTACGCCTCCAGCTTGGGCATGTACTTCACAAGAAAACGCCGGTCCTGCCCGATGCTGTTACCGCACATGGGGGAACCATTTTTCGGCACGTACTGGCCGATGAAGGCCAGCAGCTCGGCCTGGGCCTGCTCCTCGTCGATGGTGCTGGCCTTGACCTTGTCGATCAGACCGCTCTTGCCGTGGGTGCCCTTGTTCCAGGCGTCCATGCCATTGAGAACCGCGTCGCTCTGGTGGATGGCAAACACCGGGCCCTCCACCCGGGGCTCCAGGTTGGGGCCTGTGATCACCACCGCAATCTCCAGCAGGCGTTCTTTTTCAGGGTCGAGCCCACTCATCTCGCAGTCGAGCCAGACCAGGTTCTGGTCGCTCTTGCTCAAGGTGGGAACAGGGGTTTCGGCGGCCACGGCAGCCGGGTTGGTGTGGTCTTGGCTCATGCACCGATTTTCGCCCATGACCGCCATGTCCCTGCGCGGCATCCATGGCGCCGCTTCGATAGACTCTCGGCATGGATAGCAGCGCCCTCGCCTTCACTTACCTCTTCTGTGCCTTGCTCGTGGGCGGACTGATCGTCCGCACCGTGCTGGCCAGCCGGCAGATCCGCCACGTGGTCCGCCACCGCGACCGGGTCCCCGATCCGTTTGCTGCGACGATCGGGCTGGATGCCCACCGCAAGGCCGCCGACTACACAGTCGCCAAGGCCCGCTTCGGCATGCTCGAATCGGCCATCGAAGCCGCCCTGCTGCTGGGCTGGACCTTGCTGGGTGGGCTGCATGCGCTCAACCAGCTGCTGCTGCAATGGATGGAGCCCGGCATGTGGCAGCAACTCGCGCTGCTGGGTGCGTTCACTCTCATTGGCGCGGTGCTGACCCTGCCGCTGGGCTGGTGGTCCACCTTCCGGCTGGAAGAGCGCTTCGGGTTCAACAAGATGAGTGTGGGCCTGTGGCTCGGCGACCTGCTAAAGGGCGCCGTGGTCGGCGCGCTGATCGGACTGCCGATTGCGGCGCTGGTGCTGTGGCTCATGGACGCCGCCGGGCCCACCTGGTGGCTCTGGGCCTGGGGGGCATGGATGGTGTTCAACCTGCTGCTGCTGGTGCTCTACCCCACGCTGATTGCACCGCTGTTCAACAAGTTCGAACCGTTGCAGGACGAAACGCTCAAGGCCCGCGTCAATGCGCTGATGCAGCGCTGCGGCTTCGCCGCCAAGGGCCTGTTCGTGATGGATGGCAGCAAACGCAGCGCCCACGCCAATGCCTACTTCACCGGTTTCGGAGCCGCCAAACGCGTGGTGTTCTTCGACACCCTGCTCAAACAGCTCGCGCCGCCGGAGATCGACGCGGTGCTGGCGCACGAACTGGGCCACTACAAGCGGCGCCACATCCTGCAGCGCACCGTGCTGATGTTCGCGCTCAGCCTGGTGGGCTTTGCTGTGCTGGGCTGGGTGTCGAGACAGGCCTGGTTCTACACCGGGCTGGGCGTGGTGCCATCGCTGGAAGCCCCCAACGACGCCCTGGCGCTGCTGCTGTTCCTGATGGTGGTGCCGCTGTTCACCTACTTCCTCTCGCCGCTGCTGGCGCAGCTCGCGCGCCGCCACGAGTTCGAGGCCGATGCATACGCCTGCACACACACCGATGGCCAAGACCTGGCCCGCGCCCTGCTCAAGCTGTACAAGGACAACGCCAGCACCCTCACCCCCGATCCGGTGTTCGCCCGCTTCTACTACTCGCACCCGCCCGCCAGCGAGCGCATCGCGCGCCTGCAAGGTGCGGCTGCATGAACCACTCGCCCCACTCCCGTTCGCGTGCGGATGCCGCGGGCCGGGCTCCGGAGTCCGAGGGGTCCATCGACATCGGACTGGTGGTCGCCGCGCACGGACGGCACTGCTTGGTCGAGAGCCCGGACGGACAACGCCGCATCTGCCACCCGCGAGGCAAAAAGAGCCAGGCTGTGGTGGGCGACCGGGTGCGCTGGATGCCCACCGGGGATGAGGGCAGCATCGAGCGGGTGGAGCCGCGGATCAACCTCTTCTACCGCCAGGACGAACTGCGCACCAAGTCGTTCGCCGCGAACCTCGATCAGGTGCTGGTGCTGCTGGCGGCCGAGCCGGAGTTCTCCGAGAGCCAGCTGGCGCGCGCGCTGGTGGCCGCCGAGGCCGAGGGCATCGCACCGCTGATCGTGCTCAACAAGGCCGATCTCGGTCCCCTTTTCGAGCGTGCCTGGGAGCGGCTGGCCCCCTACCGCGCCATGGGCTTGGCTGTGCTGCCCCTGCGACTCAAAGGCGATGACGATGCCACGTCCGGTCTGAGCCCCCTGATGCAGCGGCTGGAGGGCAAGACGACCCTGGTGCTCGGTCCGTCCGGTGTCGGCAAGAGCACCCTCGTCAACCGCCTGGTGCCTCAGGCCCAGGCACAGACGGGAGAGATCTCGCGCGCCCTGAACTCGGGCAAACACACGACCACCAGCACCACCTGGTATTGGGTCGACACGGCGCGCACCACCGCATTGATCGACTCGCCCGGCTTCCAGGAATTCGGCCTGAACCACATCGAGGCGACCCGGTTGGCCAGCCTCATGCCCGATCTGCGCGCCGCGCTCGGCGCATGCAGGTTCTACAACTGCACCCACCTGCACGAACCCGGCTGCGGCGTGCGCGCCAAGGTGCAGGGCGAAAGCACCGGGGACAACACCATCGCCCCCAACCGGTACCGCATCTACGGTGACCTGTTCGCGGAACTCTCCGCCAAACGGGGCTACTGAGCTCAGCCGAGCAGGCGGGCCAGCGTCAACAGGGCCAGCAGAAGCATCCAGAGCACCACGCTGCGCCACACCAGGCCCACCGCGCTGGCCAGATGGGCAAGCTGGGGCTCGGGCCGGGTCGCGACTCCTTCGGCCTCTTCCAGTTTTCCTTCGCGGGCGTTCAGACGCACGTTGATTGCGCCGGAAGTGGCGGCCAGGACCACGCCATCGGTGCCCGGACCGAACTGTTCGGCCTCACCCCGCCAGCTCGCCACAGCCTCCTCGAAGTTGCCCACCACCGCGAAACCGAGCGCCGTCGCGCGGGCGGGCACATGGTCCACCCACTGCCATCCTGTGGCCGCAGCCTGCTGGGTGGCCTGACTGGGGGTGCCATCGGAGCGCAGCCGCCAGTTGCGCGAGAGGTATTCGGCCATGCGGTAGAACACCGCACCCGCGGGCCCTAGTCCGAGCAGCCAGCACACGACGAACGCCGCCAGCACCCCGAACACGTGGCGGTGTGCGGCCAGCACCGACTGTTCGATCACCTGCCGCAGCACTTCGGCCCGGGGGAGGCTGCTGGTTTCCACGTGCAGCCACTGCGCCAGCTTCTCGCGGGCGAGCAGGTCGTCGCCCACCTCCAGCGCCTGGCGGATGTCGGTGAAGTGGTGGCTGAACTGGCGAAAGCCCAGCGTCACATAGAGCACCAGCACCAGCCAGACGAACGACAGCACGTTGCTGAACTGCCAGAGGCCCCAGTACACGAGGGCCGCCAGCAGGGCCGGCCCCATGGTGGCCAGGCCCCAGGCCAGCCATCCATGCACCGCCTGACCGGTGTCCAGGTTGCGGCGCACCAGCCGGGCCCAGCTCCGCAGACCAGCAAACACGGGGTTGTTGATCGACAGAGGGCGCGCCTGTTCGATCAGGAAGGCCAGCAGGATGGCGAAAAAGATCATGGCCCGATGATAGCGAGCGCCCCGCGCGACCCGGCGCCTCAGGCGGTGAGGAAACGATACAGGTTGCGCAGCATGCCAGCGGTGGCGCCCCAGATGAAGCGCTCTGTCGCGCCCTCCTGGTACGGCATCGAGTACCACTCCCTCATCTCGCCATTCCATTCGAACCCATGGCGGCGGTGGTTCACCGGGTCCATGAGAAAGTCCAGCGGCACCTCGAACACGTCGTCCACCTCGCCAGGGTTGGGCAGGAGCGTGAAACCGGGCTGCACCAGTGCCACCACCGGTGTGATGTGGAACTGCGTGCCCGTCACGTACTCGGGCAGGCGGCCCAGCACCTCCACGTGCGCCGGTTCGAGGCCGATCTCCTCCTGTGCCTCGCGCAGTGCCGCTGCGGTGGCATCCCGGTCCTCGGCATCGACCTTGCCCCCCGGAAACGCGATCTGCCCCGAGTGGGTGGACAGGTGGGCTGTGCGCTGGGTCAGCAGCAGCCCCAGGCGCTCACGAACCACCAGCGGAATCAGCACGGCCGCTGGCGCTGGTGCCCGGTCGGTGAATCGGCGCTCGCGCACCAGCTCCGGGGTCCAGACCGGCGGGCGCGCAAAACGCTCCCGCAGCCCCTCTGGAGTGAGGCGTCCGGCAGGCGCGGCCGCCAGCAACTCGGCGCCGGCACCGTTCAGCACGGGCACCTGGCGCGGATCAAAGGTGGGGGGATAGCGCGTTGGCGCAGTGGAAGACATGGGGACGAGTATGAAACAGGCACAAAAAAGCCGCTCGGGTGAGCGGCTTTTCGAGGTGGGTCATCAGGCGCCCGGCTCTTGGCGGAAGCTGTGTGCTTACGCGCCCAGTTTTTCCTTGATGCGGGCCGACTTGCCGCTGCGCTGGCGCAGGTAGTACAGCTTGGCACGGCGCACGTCACCGCGGCGCTTGACTTCGATCGAGGCGATCAGCGGGCTGTACAGGGGGAACGTACGCTCCACGCCTTCGCCGTTGGAGATCTTGCGCACGATGAAGCTGGAGTTCAGACCGCGGTTGCGACGGGCCACCACCACGCCTTCGTAGGCCTGCACGCGCTTGCGGGTGCCTTCGATCACGTTCACGTTGACGATCACGGTGTCGCCAGGGGCGAACGCGGGAATGGTCTTGCCAAGGCGAGCAATTTCTTCCTGCTCGAGGGTCTGGATGAGGTTCATGGTTTCCTGTTCAACGATCATGGCCGCGCTACACAAGAGGCTGCAATTCCCTGACCACCGCCGAGGTGGTCACCGGTCACAACGGCCGGCCAGAGGATCGAAAAGCCTTGGATTATAGCTTTTTCAAGGAGCGCAGGAAAGCTTCGTCGACCGGCGTGAGCCGCCCCGCCTCCCGCGCCTGCGCCAGCAGGTCCGGTCGCTGGCGCGCGGTGAGCGCCAGACTCTGCTCCCGGCGGTAACGCGCGATGCGCTCGTGGTGCCCGCCCATGAGCACTTCAGGGGCCGCAGCGGGGCCTTGCGGTCCCTCCCACACCTCGGGTCGCGTGTGGTGCGGACTGTCCAGGAGCCCGTCCAGCGCCGGATTGAAGCTGTCCTGCTGGTGGCTGCCTTCGTCCCCTAGCACGCCTGGCATCAGACGCGCCACCGAGTCGAGCAGGGCCATGGCGGCGATCTCGCCGCCCGAAAGCACGAAATCGCCCAGGCTGATCTGGCGATCCACACAGGCGTCGATAAAGCGCTGGTCGATGCCTTCGTAGCGCCCGCAGACCAGCACCGCGCCTGCGCTTTGCGAATAGCCGACCGCCATGGCGTGATCCAGCCGCTGGCCGGTGGGCGAAAACAGCACCACCGGCGCAGGCGCGCCCTCTGGTTCGGCGCGGTCGGCGCGGATGGCCCGCAGGCAGCGCCACAGAGGCTCGGCCATCATGACCATGCCGGGTCCGCCGCCGAAAGGCCGGTCGTCCACGCGGCGGTAGTTGCCCTCGGCGAAGTCGCGCGGGTTCCAGAGGCGCACGTCCACCTGTTTGGATTCGAACGCCCGTCGGTTGATGCCGCTGCGGAAGAACGGTTCGAAGAGTTCGGGAAAAAGCGTGATGACGTCAAAGCGCATGGCGCGCTCCGGTCAGTAGTCGGTCTGCCAGTCGGCGGTGATGCGGCGGGCCTTCAGGTCCACATCGTCGATGTAGGCCGC
The DNA here is from genome assembly GCF_001571145.1 of Hydrogenophaga flava NBRC 102514. Taxonomy (GTDB): domain Bacteria; phylum Pseudomonadota; class Gammaproteobacteria; order Burkholderiales; family Burkholderiaceae_C; genus Hydrogenophaga; species Hydrogenophaga flava. Next base: position 67,124 of record NZ_BCTF01000002.1, on the reverse strand, counting down.
CACAAAGGGCACCATGCGCTCGGCCGTCTTGTCGACGCCATCCACGGTCTCGGTGTATTCCATCACCAGCACAGAGGTCGGGCCGGTGGGCATGAGGTCGCGCACCACACCGAGGTGCACGCCCTCGCGGTTGACCACATCCAGACCGATCAGGTCGACCCAGTAGTACTCACCGTCGGCGGCGGCCGGAAAGGCGCTGCGCGGCACGTGGATGCGCACACCCTTGAGCGCCTCGGCACCGTTGCGGTCCGCCACACCCTCCAGGCGGGCGACGACGCCATCGGAATGCACCTTGATCTCGGCCACGCGCACACGAACCGGGCCTGCAAACGTCGAAAAGCCGCGCGCGAACCGGGCTTCGGGCGGCAACAGGAACCAGTCGGGTGATTCGAACAGCGCACGGGTGTCGGCGCTGTACGGCTGGATGTGGACCCAGCCTTTGACGCCCCAGGCGTCAAGAAAACGGCCCAGTTCAACCGCATCCGCCGGCAGGGGCGATGCTTCGAACGGGCCGTTCGAGGGGATCACTGCGAACGCAGGGAGATCAGGCAGCGGCCTTGGCGGCGGCTTGCTTGACCAGACGGGCCACGGTGTCCGACGGCTCGGCGCCGACGCCGGTCCAGTAGGTCAGGCGGTCCTGGGCGATGCGCAGGGGCTCTTCGCCACCCTTGGCCAGGGGGTTGTAGAAGCCGATGCGCTCGATGAAGCGACCGTCGCGGCGGTTGCGCTTGTCGGCGACCACGATGTTGTAGAACGGACGGGCCTTGGCGCCGCCGCGGGAGAGTCGAATGACGACCATGATTTATCCTTCGGGTGGTGGTGAACACCGGCACAACACGTGACAGTGTTTTCTCACAGCGCTTGAGACACACGACTGACCACCCGGCCAGCGAAACGCTGCAAAGCCTGCCATTATAGCCGGCTGTCTCCAGAACCCAAGCACCTCATTTCCCCCGCCCCTCCCATGCCCCTGATCCGCCCCAGCACCGAGCACGACCTGCCCGCCATCACCCGCATCTACGCACACCATGTGCTGCACGGCACCGGCACTTTCGAAACCACCCCACCCACCGTGGAAGAGATGACCGCCCGCCGGGCCGACGTGCTGTCCAAGGGGCTGCCTTGGCTGGTGGCCGAGGAAGCCGGCGAGATCCTGGGCTACGCCTACGGCAACTGGTTCAAGCCACGGCCGGCCTACCGCTTTTCGGTGGAAGACTCCATCTACCTCGCCCCCGAAGCCGCCGGCAAGGGCCTGGGACGCGCGCTGCTGGCCGAGCTGCTGGCAACCCTCGAACGCAGCGGCATCCGCAAGGTGATGGCGGTGATCGGCGATTCGGCCAACGCCGGCTCCATCGGGGTGCACAAGGCCCTGGGCTTCGAGCAGATCGGTGTGGTCCAGGCGTGCGGCTGGAAATTCGGGCGCTGGCTGGACATCGTGATGATGCAGCGCGCCATTGGCGAGGGGGACCGCACCCCGCCTGAGGGCGAGGCATGAGCCGTCCGAAAAGCAAAACACTGACCGTCTGGCTGGCCGTGCTGGGCGGTCACATGGGACTGCACCGCTTCTACCTGCGTGGCCTGGGCGACTGGATCGGCTGGCTGCACCCCATCGCTTCGGCGCTGGGCTGGTGGGGTGTTGAGCGGGTGGGCGCCTTCGGGCAGGACGACGTGCTGTCGTGGCTGCTGATTCCGTTTCTGGGCATGAGCATCGCCACCAGCTGCCTGGCCGGCATCGTCTACGCGCTGAGCGACCGGCCGCGCTGGAACGGCTGGTTCAACCCGCAGGCACAACCCGAAGACAGCGCCGGCGCCACCAACTGGCTGACCATCGGCGCGCTGGTGCTGGGCCTGCTGGTGGGAACCATAGCCTTCATGGGGAGCCTGGCCTTCGGCATCCAGCGCTACTTCGAGTACCAGGTCGAAGAGGCCCGCAAGATCAGCCAATAGGGTGGACCACCCCGCGCCAACCGATCAGTTCACATATGTCATCAGGAGCATCACGGCGCTGAGCGTGAACAGCGCCAGCACGGTCGACAAGCCCATCGCGGCGGTCGTGAGACCTTCGGCCACCTCGTAGCGCTGCGCGAACAGGAAGACGTTGGCGCCCATCGGCAGCGCCGCGGCCACCACCATCACCGTCAGGGGCAGACCAGTGATGCCCCAGGCCCAGGCCGACACCCCGACGAGCAGCGGCAGCACCAGGTTCTTGGACGCCGTGATCCACAGAGCGGGCTTGAGGTGTCCGCCCAGCGGGGTGCGCGCCAGCGTGACGCCCACCAGCACCAGCGCCAGCGGACCGAAGGCGCTGCCCAGCAGCTGCAGCGGCTTGTCGACCACGGCCGGCAGGCTCCAGCCGGTCTGCGCGAACAGCAGACCGCTGATGATGGGCAGCGGGATCGGGTGGATCAGCGCGCCCTTGAAGGCCGACCAGGCGGTCTCCAGCACATGGGGCGCGCGCTCACCGCCGTCGCGCGCCTCGCGGGCGACCACCAGCTCCAGCACCACCGAGCCCACGGTGAGCAGGATCAGCGCATGCACCGACACCAGGGTCAGCAGCGTCACCAGCGCCGCCTTGCCGTAGGCCAGCTCGACCAGGGTGATGCCGATCATCACCATGTTGGAAAACACCCCGCCCAGGGCCATCACGACGCTGGAGCGGTTGAAGCCCCGCCAGGCGATGGACGCAGAGAGCAGCAGCAGCGCCGCCGGGAAATAGGCCGCCAGCGGCCGCAAGTCCAGCGTTTCGACGTGCACACCGCTCATGGTTCGGAACAGCAGCGCCGGGATCAGCAGCAGGAACACCAGGTTGGACAGGTCCCGCACCGCGGACTCGCGGATCCAGTCGCGCCGCCCGGCGAAGTAGCCCAGGGCGATCAGCAGGAAGACGGGGGTGAGGGAGGCGACGACGGGGTGGCTGGCGAGGTTCACCCGGGCGATGCTACCCGCGCCCCGTCAACACTGCCCGGCCGGGGCCAGCATCTGGCGCGCAAAGGGCTCCAGCACGGACCGGGCGTAAGCGCGCCGCTCGGCGGCCCCGGGCAGTTGCACGCCCACGGGTCCGTCGATGACCAGACAGGCCAGGCCGTGCACCTGCGACCAATAGACCATGGCAAGCGTGGCCACCTGGTCGGCGCCGTGGATTTCCGACACCAGCCGCTCCAGCTGCGCATAGGCCGATGAGCCCGATTTCTGGGCCTCGGGAAAGCGGGTGACGTCGCACAGCTCGGGCCGGAACATGACCCGGAACACGCCCGGGTGATCGATGGCGTAGCCGACGTAGGCCAGTCCCGACGCAATGCCCGCCTCCAGCCGGCCCACGGCGGCAATCTGCTCGTTGGCCTGCGCCAGCCGGGCGCTCAGCTCGGTGAAGCCGCGCATCACCAGTTCGGCCAGGATGGCCTCGCGGTCGGCGAAGTGGTGGTACGGCGCCTGGTGGGTCACGCCGCTGCGGCGCGCCACCTCGCGCATGGACAGGGCGGCCAGCCCCTCGGCTTCGAGCAGGTGCTCGGCGGCTTCGAGGATGCGCTGTTTCAGGTCGGGCTGTGCGGGGTCGGTGGAACGGGCAGACATGGCCCGAGTGTGCATCACTTGACAGTGTCAAGTCGAGCCCATAGGATGCCGGACCAGACACTGTCTAGTTCATGCCAACCCAACCCGCCCAGGAGTGCCCGATGTCCCCCGATGCCGTGTTTTCCCTTTGCAACGCGCTGGCGCTGCTGGCCTGGACCGCCCTGATCGCGTCGCCTGCGCGGGCCCCCTGGAGCGGGCGCGTGCGCTGGCTCTCCGGCCGCGCGGTGCCGGTGCTGCTGTCGGCCGTGTACGCGCTGATGCTGCTGACCCACTGGCGCGGCGAAGGCGGTTTCGGCAGCCAGGCCGAGGTGCGTGCGCTGTTCGATGTGCCCGGCGTGCTGGTGGCCGGCTGGGTGCACTACCTGGCCTTCGACCTGTTCGTGGGCAGCTGGATCGCGGCCGAAGCCGCGCGCCTGGGCTGGCCGCACGCCTTGCTTGTGCCGCTGCTGGTGCTGTGTTTTCTCTTCGGACCGCTGGGCCTGCTGGCGTTTGCCCTGGTCCGCAGCCTCCGCCGTTCCGCCGCCCCTTCCACCACCGGAGTCGCCCCATGAAACCCTCCTCCGCCCTCGCCGCCTTTCCTGCCCTCACGCCCGACCGGGCGCGGTCGTTCACGCCATCGGTTCTGCTGCGCGAGGCCCTCGAACGCCAGCGCACCCTCACCATCGCCGCCCTGCTGATCTGGGCCGCCATGCTGCCCGCCCTGGTGGCGCTCGGTCTGGACGAGCGCACCGTGCGAGAGGTGAACGTCTGGGTCAAGCCGCTGAAGTTCATGGCCTCGATCGGCTTGTTCTGGCTCTGCACCGCCTGGTTCGTCGGCCTGCTGCCCGAGGCACAGCGGCGCCACGCCAGCGTGCGTGCGCTGGTGGCGGTGGCCCTGGGCGCCGGCCTGTTCGAGATCGGCTACATCACGCTGCAGGCCGCGCTGGGCCAGGCCTCGCACTTCAACTTCAGCAGCCCGTTCCATCAGGTCATGTACACGCTGATGGGCCTGGGCGCGCTGGCGATGACGGCGACGCAGCCGGTGCTGGCCTGGCGCATCGCGCGCCACGGCAGGGCCGACCTGGCACCCGTGTGGCGCGAAGCGGTCGTGATCGGCCTGGTCCTGACCTTCGTGCTGGGTGCGGGCGCGGGCGGCCTGCTGGGTTCGGTGCAACCCCCGTCGGGTGCGGGCCTGCCGGTGGTGGGCTGGCACCTGGGCGGCGGCGACCTGCGGCCGGCGCACTTCGTGGGCATGCACGCGCAGCAGTTCATTCCCTTCGTCGGCGCCCTGCTGGCGGCCGCGGGCGCGGGGCGGCGTGGGCTCTGGGGGTTCGTGGCGCTCTACACCGCGCTGTGGGTGGTGGCGATGGCCAATGGCCTGGACGGCGCGGTGTTCACGCCACCGCCCATGGCCTACGGCACCAGCGCTACTTGACGCCGACCGCTTCGGTCATGCGGTAGTACAGGCCGTAGGGGTCGTTCTGCAGCACGTGGAACGTGCCCTCGACCACCACCGCATTGAGGCTGTACTTGACCGGCGCCTTGGTGCGGACCTCGATCATGCTTTCCGGCCCGCCCGGCGTGCAGAACGAACAGGTCGGTGGCACCGATGCGAGCAGGAAGTGGCGCTGCTGCTCGCCCGGCCCCAGCGGCAGCATGAAGCCCTGCACCTTCTGCGTCTTCTGGTTCAGCGCCTGCACGCCCGGTGTGTAGACCGGTGTGATGCGCTTGTTCTTCACCTCGGTCTTGATGTCGGTCAGCAGCGACCAGGGCACCACGTCCTCGCGCGGCTTGAGCGGCGCAAACGGCGACAGCGGACTGTGCACCCCAGCCCCCTGCCCTTGCACATGCGGAGGCACGACGGGATCGGCTGCAGCCCCGGCGGCCGGCGCGGCAGGCGTGCCAATGGGCGACGTCAGCTGCGCCAACGCCAACCCGGAGAAACAAGCCAGCGGCAACAGCAAGCAACGAAAACGAAGATTCATAAGAGAGCAAGGACTTCATTCAAGAACGCGGCGGAACCGGCTCCGCCGGGCCGCTCGCGTTGCCCCCTGGAGGGGGTGACGCGCGAAGCGCGGCGCGGGGGTGGCCCATTAATGCGCGTGCTTCATCCCACAGTATTTGCCAATCGCCAGACCCCTGCACGCGGCCTGAAGTTCCGCCATGCAGACCTTCTCGTCCCTCTTGGTCTCCAGGCATTTGGCCGCGCCCTCGTGGGCCGCGGCCATGGCGCGGTGGCGCTGGATGTCTTCCTGCAGTTCCTTGTCGGAGTGCTGCGCCAGCGCGGCGGTGGTCATGCAGGCGGACAGGGCCAGGAAGAGAGCGGTCTTTTTCATCGGTTTCACCTCGTGTTCAACAACTGGGTCACATCGACCCGATAGGCGCTGACGGCCGGCACCAGCGCCGCCACCACCGCCACCCCCAGGGCCAGCAGCGGCACCCACCCTTCGGCGGGCACCCACTGCCAGCCCGTGATGGCCAGCGACTGCTGGTCCATCAACATCTGCCCCATCAGCGCGGTCAGACCGTGTGCCGCCAGCAAGCCCAGCGTGCAGGCCATCAGCGCCAGCCACAGCGATTCGCACAGCACCAGCGCGCCCACCCGGGTCGGCGGCGCGCCGAGCATGCGCAGCATCGCCAGGTCGTGGCGGCGCTCGCGCACCGCGCCCCAGAGCGCGATGAACACCGACAGCCCGGCCACCGCCAGCAGCACCGCGCCCAGGCCTTGCAGCACACGCGTGCCCACACCCACCATGCTCAGCAGGCGCGTGATCTCCACCGCCGGCGAGGCCGCCTGCATCGGCGTGCTGTCGTTGATGAAGCGCGGAAAGCTCGCGGCCGCCAGCGGCGTGCGGTAGCGGATCAAGGCCAGCGTCACCTCCCGGTCGGCCTCGATGGCCGCGCGGTCTTCTTCGTCCATGTCCTCGGTGGCGTGCATGTCGTCGTGCACCTTCCAGACCGATTCGGTCGCCGTCAGCACCAGCCGGTCGAGCACACAGCCGCAGGGCGCGAGCACGCCGTTCACCGCATACAGCGCCTCGCCGTGCACCGCGCCGCCGCTGCCCAGCCCGTGCGCACCGACGAAAGACTGGCCTAGCGCCAGACCGGTGCTGCGCGCCACCTGGGCGCCCAGCACCGCCTGCATCGGCGCGGTCCAGAACGCGCCCTGCGCCAGGGTCGCGCCGTAGTGGGTTGCGTAGTCCGGCGTGGTGCCGACGATGCGGAAGCCCTGCAGGTTGTCGCCCAGGCTCAGCGGAATCAGCTGCGCCACCTGTGGATGGGCCTGCAGCTTCTTCACTTCCTCCAGAGGGATGTTGCCCGGCGGCACATCGATGTGGAACACACCCGCCAGGATCAGCTGCATCGGGCTGCCCTTGGCGCCGACCACCGCGTCGATGCCCTGCAGGTCGCGCTCGAACGCACGGTCCACCTGGTGCTGTGCGATCAGCACGAAGGCCATCGAGGCCAGCCCGAGTGTGAGCAACAGCAGGTTCAGCGCCGTGGACAGCGGACGCGACCAGAGGTAGCGCCAGGACAGGCTCAGCACGTTCATGCCACTCCCTCCCGCGCCAGCCGCAGCGTCTGCGCGGCGGGCAGCGCCTGCACCACGCGTGCGTCGTGGGTCGAGATCACCAGCGTCGCGCCGACCTCGGCGGCACCACGCTGCAGCAGCGCCAGCGCGGCCGCGCAGGCCTCGTCGTCCAGGCTGGCCGTGGGTTCGTCGACCAGCAACACTTTGGGCTGCAGCAGCAACGCCCGCGCCAATGCCACCCGCTGAGCCTGGCCACCCGAGAGCTGCGACGGTTTGCGCTCCGTCAGCGCCGACAGGTCCAGCGCCGACAGCGCACGCCCGATGGCGCCCCGGTCCACCGGCAGTCCGGCGGCGAAGAACACCAGCGCCAGGTTGTCGGCCACCGACAGCGCTTCGCTCAGGAACAGCTTCTGCGGCAAAAAACCCAGGCAACGCGCGCGCCAGCGGTCGCGGGCCGCGCCGGCCAGCGCGTGCACCGCCTGCCCGACCACGACCACCTCCCCGGACGATGGCGTGAGCAGACCGGAGACCAGGGCCAGCCAGGTGGACTTGCCGCTGCCCGAGGGCCCGCGCAGCAGCAGCGTGCCGCCCTGCGGCACCGCCACGTCGGGGAAGCGCAGGACAGGCGCCTGCGAGTAGGAGAAGGCAAGGTCGCGGGTCTCGATCACCGCGGCGGCTCCGTCGCCGGGCTGCCCGAGGGATCGGCGCAGTCGGCGCATGTGCCGTGCACGGCCATGTCCAGCCGCAGGCCCCGGTGCCCCATGCCCGCCAGCGTGCGCATCAGCTCGTCGGCCACGGCCCGCGCCGGTTCGCTCGCCGAGGCCAGGCGGAACTGCCGATGGCAGGCGTCGCATTCGAAGCGCGGCGCAGTGCCGTCCTCGCTCAGGTCGGCCAGTCGGAAGCGCCAGGTGCGCGCGTCGTCGTCGGTCTGGCGCTGCAGCACACCACAGGCGGCCAGGCGTTCCAGCAGCCGGTAGAGGGTGACGCGGTTGATGTCCAGCCCGCGAGTCTGCAGCGAGGCCAGGGCCTGGGCGTGGCTGAGCGTGCCCTGCGGGTTGGCCAGGAACAGGCCCAGCACCGCGCGTGTGGCGAGGGTGCGGCGCAGGCCGGCGGCTTCCAGACGGGTCTGGATCTCGGCCGGCACGGTCACCGGTTCTTTGGGGCTGGGTCGGGTTGCCATAGAAGGCCTCCATTATCGCAACAATGTTGCGTTAACATTCGCACTATCGCAATTGAGTTGCAACAGTTTACACAGCCCAATGACAGGCCCCCAAGCCCCCACCATCACCCTGCGCGACTTGACGCTGGGCTACGAGCGCCACCCGGCGGTGCACCACCTGAGCCTGCACATTGAACCCGGTGCGCTGGTGGCCGTGGTCGGTCCCAACGGCGCCGGCAAAAGCACCTTGGTCAAGGCGCTGGCCGGAGCGCTGGCGCCGCTGTCGGGCCACATCGAAGGCCTGCGGCGCGAGCACATCGCCTGGTTGCCGCAGCACAGCGAGCTCGACGCCAGCTTTCCCATCGACGTGCGTGGCATGGTGGCCAGCGGTCTGTGGCGGCGGGTCGGCGCGCTCGGGCGCTTCACCGCCGCGCACCGGCAGCAGTGCGATGCCGCGCTGGCCGCGGTCGGCCTCTCGGGCTTCGAGAGGCGCGGGCTGGACACGCTCTCGGGCGGGCAGCTGCAGCGCGCGCGGTTCGCGCGGCTGGTCCTGCAGGACGCGCCCGTGGTGCTGCTGGACGAACCCTTTGCCGCGGTGGACCAGCGCACTACCGCCGACCTGCTGGCCCTGTTGCACGGCTGGCAGCGCCAGGACAAGACGGTGATCGCCGTGCTGCACGATCTGGCGCAGGTGCGAGAACACTTCCCCCAGACCCTGCTGCTGGCGCGCGAGCCGGTGGCCTGGGGCGCCACGGCCGAGGTGCTGACCGACGCGAACTGGGCCCGCGCGCAGTCGCTGCGCGAACCCTTCGACGAGCAGGCCGGCGAATGCGAGACCGGCTCGCCCGCCAGGGGGTATCACCCGCACATGCACTCGCAGGGCCCCGCGCTGGAGGCCACGCCATGAACGAAGGCAACCTGATCTTCGGCCCCTTCATCGAATTCGGCTTCATGCGCCAGGCCCTGCTGGGCTGCATCGCGCTGGCCCTGTCGGCCGCTCCGGTGGGCGTGTTCCTGATGCTGCGGCGCATGAGCCTCACGGGCGACGCCATGGCGCACGCCATCCTGCCGGGCGCGGCCATCGGCTACCTGCTGTTTGGCCTGTCGCTGGCGGCCATGACGGTGGGCGGCATCGTCGCCGGTCTGGCGGTGGCCATCGGTTCCGGCCTGGTGGCGCGCCACACGCTGATCCGCGAGGACACCAGCCTGGCAGCCTTCTACCTGATCTCGCTCTCGCTGGGCGTGCTCATCGTCTCGGTGCGCGGCAACAGCGTGGACCTGTTGCATGTGCTGTTCGGCAGCGTGCTGGCGCTGGACGATGCGGCGCTGGCACTGCTCTGGGGCATCACCGGCGTGACGCTGGTCACCCTGTTCCTGATCCGACGACCGCTGATCCTCGAATGCCTGGACCCGGGCTTCCTGCGCCAAGTCAGCGGGCTGGGCGCGGTGGCGCACGTCGGCTTTCTGGCCCTGCTGGTGATCAACCTGGTGGCCGGCTTCCACGCACTGGGCACGCTGATGGCGGTGGGCATCATGGTGCTGCCGGCCGCCAGCGCGCGCTTCTGGGTGCGGCGCCTCGGCCCGCTGGTGGCCGTGGCCACCGGCATCGCGCTGCTCACGTCCATCGCCGGCCTGCTGCTGTCCTACCACGCCGACTGGCCGACCAGCCCGGTCATCGTGCTCGGCCTGGGCACGGTCTACCTGCTGTCCATGGCCTTCGCGCCGCGCGGCGTGCTGCGCCAGCGTCCCACCGGCCCGCGCCACCTGCAGGCCTGAACCGTTTTCTCCTCCCATCTCATTCCAAGGACCCGCACCATGCAACAGTACCTTCGTCGTCGCGCCATTGCGTCGCTTGTCACGCTCGGCGCCCTCGCCTTCAGCCCGCTGGGCCACGCCCAGACCACTGCCCCCATCCAGGCCGTAGCCAGCTTCAGCATCCTGGGCGATCTCGTCCGCCAGGTGGGTGGTGATCGCGTTCAGGTGGACGTGCTGGTCGGCCCCGGTGCCGACGCGCACGTGTTCCAGCCCTCACCCTCGCACGCGAAACAGGTGGCGCAGGCCCAGGTGGTGTTCGCCAACGGCCTCGGCTTTGAAGGCTGGATGCAGCGCCTGCTCAAGACCGCCGGGTACAGGGGCCAACCGGTGCTGGTCAGCCAGGGCATCAAGCCCCTGCAGACCGAAGAAGACGACCACGACCACAAAGCCGGGAAACACGGTCACCACGACCACGGCGAACTCGACCCGCACGCCTGGCAGGCCGTCCCGAATGTGATCACCTATGTGGCCAACATCGCCAAGGGCCTGTGCGCGGCCGACGCCGCCGGCTGCGAGGGCTACAGGAAGAACGCCGCGGCCTACACCACCCAGCTCCAGACGCTGGACACCGAAATCAAGGCCGCCTGGGCCGCCATCCCGGCCGGGCAGCGCAAGCTCATCACCTCGCACGACGCCTTCGGCTACTACGCCAAGACCTACGGCGTGAAGTTCCTGGCGCCACAGGGTGTGAGCACCGACAGCGAAGCTTCGGCCAAGGGCGTGGCCCAGCTGGTGCGCCAGATCAAGAAGGAACAGATCAAGGCCCTGTTCGTGGAGAACATTTCCGACCCGCGCCTGATCGAGCAGATCGGCCGCGAAACGGGTGTCAAGCCCGCTGGCGAGCTGTTCTCCGACTCCCTGTCGGACGCAAGCGGCCCGGCCGGGACCTACATGGCCATGATGCGAATCAACACCATGGCCATGACACAGGCCATCAAAGGCCAGTGAACCGGCGCACGACCATGGGTTTCAACGCTGCACCACGCGACCGACGCCTGCCCGTGACCGTGCTCTCGGGCTTCCTGGGCGCGGGCAAGACCACGCTGCTCAATCACGTGCTGGCCAACCGCGACGGCCTGCGCGTGGCGGTCATCGTCAACGACATGAGCGAGGTCAACATCGACGCCTCGCTGGTCGAGCTCGGAGCCGAGAACGCGGGCGCCGCGCTCTCACGAACCGAAGAGAAGATGGTCGAGATGAGCAACGGCTGCATCTGCTGCACGCTGCGCGAAGACCTGCTGCTGGAGGTGCGCAAGCTCGCGGCCGAAGGGCGCTTCGATTACCTGCTGATCGAGTCCACCGGCATCGGCGAACCCATGCCGGTGGCCGCCACCTTCGACTTTGAAGACGAGGACGGCGAGTCGCTCAACCAGGTGGCCCGCATCGACACCATGGTCACGGTGGTGGACGCGCTCAACCTGCTCGCCGACTTCACCAGCACCGACCTGTTGGAACAGCGAGGCGAGACCGCCGGCCCCGAGGACAACCGAACCCTGGCCGCCTTGCTGACGGACCAGATCGAGTTTGCCGACGTGGTGGTCATCAACAAGATCGACAAGGTCAATGCGGCGAGGCGCGACGAGGTGACCGCCGTGGTCAAGGCACTGAACCCGGTGGCCGAGGTCGTCTACGCCGACCACGGCCAGGTGCCGCTGCGGCAGATCCTGGGCACCGGCCGGTTCGACCTGGAACGCGCCAGCGCCATGCCCGGCTGGGCGCGCGAACTCGAAGGCGAGCACACGCCCGAGACCGAGGCCTATGGCATCGAGAGTTTCGTGCTGCGCAGCAACGAGCCGCTCCACCCATGGCGCTTTTCCACCTTCATGGACCTGCCCCTGCCGGGCCTGATCCGCGCCAAGGGCTACGTCTGGCTGGCCAGCCGGCCGCAGTGGGTGGTGAGCTACTCCCGCGCCGGCAACACCGCCACCCACGAACCGGTGGGCCGCTGGTGGGCCAGTGCCCCGCGCGACCGCTGGCCGTCAAAGGGATCGCCACAACGCCAGGCCATCGAGGCGCGCTGGAAAGAGCCCTGGGGCGACCGCCTCAACGAGGTGGTGTTCATCGGCCGGAACCTGGACCGCGCCGCCATCGAGCAGGCCTGGAAGGCCATGCACTTGAACTACACCGAAAGCCGCAAGGGCCTCAAGGGGTGGTCCGAGCTGCCCGACCCTTTCCCGCAATGGGAAGCCACCGCCGAAACCGCCTGACCGCAGGAGCACACCATGTCCCAAGGACTGATCCCCGTCACCATCCTCACCGGCTTCCTCGGCAGCGGCAAGACGACGCTGCTCAACCACATCCTCAAGGCAGACCATGGCGAGCGCATCGCCGTGATCGAGAACGAGTTCGGTGAATCCGGCATCGACAACGAGCTGCTGGTGCAGGACGCCGGCGAGCAGATCGTCGAGATGAACAACGGCTGCATCTGCTGCACCGTGCGCGGCGACCTGGTGCGCATCCTGGGTGAGCTGGCCGCCAAACGAAACGCGGGCACTCTGCGCTTTGACCGTGTGGTCATCGAGACCACCGGTCTGGCCGACCCGGCGCCGGTGGCGCAGACCTTCTTCGTCGACGAAGACATCGGCATGCACTACCTGCTGGACGCCATCGTCACGCTGGTGGACGCGCTGCATGCGCCAGATCAACTGCGCGAACACCACGAGGCGCAGGAACAAGTGGGCTTTGCCGACCGCATCGTGCTGACCAAGACCGACCTGGTGCCGATGACCGACATCCTGACTCTCAAGGCACGGCTGATGCGCATGAACCCGCGCGCCGCCATCACCGAGGCCAGCTTCGGCCAGATCGACCTGCAGGAGGTGCTGGACCTGCGCGGCTTCAACCTCAATGCCATCCTCGAGATCGAGCCCGACTTCCTGACCGATGTGGACCACGCGCACGACGATGATGTGAGCTCGTTCGTTTTCCGCGAGACGCGGCCACTGGACCTGGCGCGCATCGAAGACTTCCTGGGTGCCATGGTGCAGGTGCATGGCCCCAAACTGATGCGCTACAAGGGCATCCTTCATATCGAAGGTGAAGCCCGCCGCATCGTGTTCCAGGGCGTGCACATGCTCATGGGAGCGGATCGTGGTGTCCCCTGGCGCGACGGTGAAACGCGCGAGTCGCGCATGGTGTTCATCGGCCGCGATCTGCCCAGGGACCTGCTCCTGCAAGGGCTTTCGCAGTCGGTCGCTCCGCCCCGGGTCAACCATTGACCACCGTCCGGGCCGCCGACGGAATCTGCCAGCCCCGCCCGCACTCCGCTAAGATCATTCTTATTGCGAATAATTCTCAATTGATATATGTCAATCACCACCGCCGTGCCTCTGCCGAACCACACCCGCCGTCGCCTGCTGCAGGCGACCGCCGCCGCCGCGGCCCTGCCCACCAGCCTGGTCCATGCCCAGGGCACCCGCACGCTCAAGGTGGTCTCCCCCTGGGAGGTGATGACCCTCGACCCGTCAAAGACCGGCTACATCTTCACGCGGCTGGAGGTGGCCGAAACCCTGGTCGAGGTGGACGACAAGGGCCTGTTCGTGGGCGGCCTGGCCAGCCGCTGGACCACCTCGGCCGACGGGCTGGAGTGGCGCTTTGCCATCCGCCCCACCGCGCGCTTTCATGACGGCACCCCGGTCACCGCGGAGGCCGTGGCCGCCTGCCTGCAACGGGCCCTGGCCCAGCCTGGCCTGCTGCGCAACACGGGCGCGCAGCAGATCGCGGCGAAGGGCGGCGAGGTGCTGTTCCGGCTGGCCAAACCCTTCAGTGCGCTGCCGGCCTTCCTCGCGCACAACAGCACGCTGATCCTGGCGCCCGCGTCGTACGCGGCCGACGGCAGCGTGCGGCAGGTCATCGGCTCCGGTCCCTACCAGGTGGTTGAGGTCCAGGCGCCGCAGTCCCTGCGCACGCGCCGCTTCGAGGGCTTCGATGGTCGCAAGCCGGTGATTGAGGCGGTGGACTACCTGGGCGCCTCGCGCGGCGAGACGCGGGGCATGATGGCCTCGTCGGGCCAGGCCGACCTGGTCTACACCCACGACCCGGTGGGCTACGAGCGCCTGCGCGCCAACCGCAAACTGCAGCTCCACCGGCTGCCCCTGCCCCGCACCATCTACATCAAGGTCAACGCCGGCCACCGCTTCCTGGCCGACCTGCGGGTGCGCCGGGCCATGAGTCTGGCGCTGGACCGCAGCGGCATGGCGACCGCCCTGATGCGCGCGCCCGAGGCCGCCGCCACCCAGCTGTTCCCGCCGGCCGTGGCCGAATGGCATGTGCCCGGCCTGGCGCCGCTGGCGCAGAACCTTGAACAGTCGCGCACGCTGCTACGCGAGGCGGGCTGGCAGGCGGGCGCCGACGGCGTGCTGCGCAACCAGGCCGGCGAGGCGTTCAAGCTCACGCTGCGCACCTTCTCCGACCGACCGGAACTGCCGCCCCTGGCCACCGCGATCCAGGCCCAACTCAAAGCCGTGGGCATCGACATGGCGGTGAGCATCGGCAACTCCAGCGAGATCCCCAGCGGCCACCAGAACGGCTCGCTGGAGCTGGCCCTGGTGGCCCGCAACTACGGCCTGGTGCCCGATCCGCTGGGCATCCTGCTGCAGGACTTCGGCCCCAAGGGCGGCGACTGGGGCGCCATGGGCTGGCACAGCGCCCAGGTCAGCCAGACCCTGGCCGACATGAGCGCGGCGGTCGACCCGAAACGCCGCTCCGCGCTGCGCGGCGCCATCGCCACCGTGCTGCAGGCCGAGCTGCCGGTCATTCCGGTGGCCTGGTACCAGCACTCCATGACCGCCAGCACGCGCCTGGTGAACGTGAGCGTGGACCCGCTGGAGCGCAGCTACCGCATCAGCCGCATGGGCTGGGCCGCGTGATGCCGGGCCGTCTGCTGTCCCGCCTGCTGCTGCAGGTGGTGTTCGTGCTGCTGGCCGTGGGCACGCTGTGCTTCGTGATGGCCGAGTCCCTGCCCGGCGACTCGGCCTACCGCATCGCGGCCGGCCGCTACGGCTACGACGTGGTCAACACCGAGATCGCGGAATCGGTGCGCGCCGAACTCGGCCTGGACCGCCCGGCCCTCGTGCGCTGGGCCGCTTGGCTGGGGCAGATGGCGCAGGGCGACCTCGGCCGCTCGGTGGTGCTGGGCGACACGGTGGTCTCGCTGCTCGCGGTGCAGCTGGGTCACACCCTGTGGCTGTCGCTGGTGGCCTGGGCCCTGGCGCTGCTGCTGGGCTTGGCGCTGGGCCTCTGGACTGCGTTGCGGCCTGATGGTTGGCTGCGCCACGCCACCGACTCGCTCAACACCGTGCTGCGCGCGAGCCCGTCCTTCCTCATCGGTGTGGTGCTGTCCACGCTGCTGGCGGTGGAGCTGGACTGGCTGCCGGTGGCCGGCCACGAAGAGGCCAACCATGTGGTGCTGCCGGCGCTCACGCTGGCGCTGGCGCTGTGCCCCGGCTTCACCCAGGTGGTGCGCGACGCGGCCCTGAAGCTGCTGCGCTCGGACGCGTTCGAGTTCGCCCAGGTCAAGGGTCTGCCGCTGCGCGCCGCCCTGTGGCGCCACGCGCTGCCCCAGGTCCTGCTGGCCACACTGGCCTATGCGGGCGTGCAGCTGGTGCTGCTGATTGAAGGCATGGTGGTGGTGGAGACCCTTTTTGCCTGGCCCGGCATCGGCCACGCCCTGGTGCATGCCGTCATCGCGCGCGACGTGCCCATGGTCCAGGGCACTGCCGTCACCATGGCCCTGCTGTTCGTGCTGCTCAGCAGCGCGGTGGACCTGCTGCTGCACGCACTGGACCCGCGCCTAGCCGACGCGCCGGCCGCGCGCCGCCAGCCCGATCACGACCCGGCCCCCGCCAACCCTGCAGCGGAGCCCACTCCATGAAGCCCACATCTTTCATCTCCCTGGCCTTGTTGGGCCTGGTCGCTGCCACCGCCGTGCTCACGCCGTTTCTGGCGCCCGACCCGCACACCCAGGACTTGATGGCCAGCCTGCAGGCTCCCGGTGCCACGCACTGGCTGGGCACCGACCACCTGGGCCGCGACCAGCTCGTCCGCCTGGGCGAGGGCCTGCGCACCTCGCTCGGCCTGGCCCTGGCCTCGGCCGGACTGGCCGTGGCCCTGGGCTCTGCGCTGGGCCTGCTGGCCGCCGCGCGCGGCGGCTGGGTGGACCGCGCCGCGTCGGTCGTGGCAGACGCGGTGGCCTCCATCCCCGGCCTGCTCTGGGTGCTGCTGATCGCGGCCATGGCGCCCGGCCAGAAGTGGGCCCTCTACAGCGGCCTGGTGCTCACCGCCTGGGTGGAGTTCTTCCGCCTGATGCGCTCGCACACGCGCTCGGCCCTGCTGGGGCAGCCGGTGCAGGCGGCGCGCCTGCTGGGTTTCGGCCCCGCCTACATCGCCTGGTGGCATGTGCTGCGCCCGGTGGCCGGCGTGCTGGCCCGCCTGTGGGCCTACGCCGTGGCCACGGCCGTGCTGGCGATTGCGGCGCTGGGCTTCATCAGCGTGGGACTGCGCCCGCCGCAGGCCGAGCTGGGCCTGATGATGACCGAGGCCCTGCCCTACTACTACGAAGCGCCCTGGCTGCTCGCCGCCCCGGTGGTGGCGCTGGTGCTGGTGATCGGCGCGCTGCAGGCCCTGGTCGGCCGCGCGGCCGATGAGGTCCACCACGGAGTCCCGGCATGAGCACCAGCCACCGAATGAATCAAGGCGACACGGTGCTGCGCGTGCAGGACCTGGGCATCCGCCTGCGCCCCGGCCGCTCGGCACCCGAAGGCCGAATGCTGCTGCAAGGCTGCAGCTTCGAACTGCGGGCCGGTGAGCGGCTCACCCTGGTGGGCGAATCCGGCGCGGGCAAGTCGCTGCTGGCCCAGGCCATCATGGGCACCCTGCCCGACGTCATGCAGGCCAGCGGCCAGGTGCAGATCGCCGGCCGCGAAACCAACGGCCAACGCACGCTCACGCAGCCGCTGTGGGGCCAGCAGATCGTGATGCTGCCGCAGGAGCCCTGGACCGCGCTCAACCCGGTGATGCGCCTGCGCACCCAGGTGGCCGAGGCGGGCCGCTACGCCGCCGGCCGCCGCTGGCCGGACGCGCTGGCCCAGGCCGACCGCCACCTCGCCGCGCTGGGCCTGGCCCACGCCGGCCGGCAGTGGCTGCACCAGGTCTCGGGCGGCATGGCGCAGCGCGTGGGCATGGCCTGCGCCAGTCAGAGCGATGCGCGCGTTCTGGTGGCCGACGAGCCCACCAAGGGGCTGGACGCCGGTGCCTGCGAGCAGGTGGCCCAGCTGCTGGCCGACGCCCAGCGCCAGGGTCAGGCGCTGCTGACCATCACCCACGACCTGGACCTGGCGCTGCGGCTGGGCGGGCGCGTGGCCGTGATGCGCCAGGGCCGCATCGTCGAAGCCGGCGACGTGGCCGCGGTGCTCCATGCACCCCAGCACGGCTACACCCGTGAGCTGATCGCCGCGCAGCCGCGCCACTGGCCCTCGCTGGCCCCGGTGCGCGAAGCGGCAAAGGGTGAGGTAGTCGTTTCTGCCGAGCAGGTGAGCGTGAGCTTTGGCGAACGCGCCGTGCTGCAGGGTGCGAGCCTGCCGATTGCCGAAGGCGAGTCGGTGGCGGTGGTCGGCCCCAGTGGCTGCGGCAAGACCACGCTGGGCAATGTGATGGTGGGCGCACTCACACCGCGCCAGGGCACGGTCCGGCGCCGCGCGGGGGTGCCGGCCTGGCGCTTCCAGAAGCTCTACCAGGACCCGGTGGCCTCGTTCGCCCCCGGCCAGACGCTGCGCCGCGGCATCCACGATCTGCTCCAGCTGCACCGGCTGGACGCCAACCCCACCGCCCACTGGCTGCAGCGACTGCGCCTGTCCGACGAGCTGCTGGACCGTCTGCCCGGCGAGGTGTCGGGCGGCGAGCTGCAGCGCCTGGCCATCCTGCGCGCCATGCTGCTGCAGCCGGTGTTCGTGTTCGCCGACGAGCCCACCTCGCGGCTGGACGCGCTGACCCAGCGCGAGACCATGGCGGCGCTGTGCGAGGCCATGGCCGAGGGCGGCTGCGCCATGCTGCTGGTCAGCCACGACCCAGATCTGGCGCGCAACGCCACGCACAGGCAGACCCGGTTCGTGGCGGGTCGGTTGTCCCCGTCCTGACCGGCTTCAGGCGCGAACGGCGGCGCGCGTCAGCGGCCGGCCCATGCCCCACTGGGCCCATTGGCTGAGCTGGGCACGCAGGCCCGGTGCGGCGTGTGGCGTCTCTTCGGCCTCGGCGTCTTCAACGGCCAGCTCGTCCAGCCAGGGCTGAGCCGCGCTCCAGATCTGCGGGCGCTCCACCGGCCAGACCGGTGTGAGGCCCGTGTCGGTGGCGGGCGCCTGTGCATCGGCCTGGGGCAGCGCCGGTGCCAGGTCGGTGGACGGCAGGGGCTGCGCGGCGGCCACGCGTTCGCGCAGCACGGTTTCTAGCCCCTGGACCCGGACAGTGCCAGACGATTCGAGAGACAGCGAGCGCGGCTCGGCCGCGGTGTGCATGTGGCGCACATCTGGCGCCGAATGCTGCTGCGCCGCGCCGTCTGACGGCGCGAGGAAGAAGCGCTTGGCCACCGGCGTGGCCTCGGCGCGCTGGGGTGCCTGCGGCTGCGACGGTTCCGGCGACACCTGTGGCTCCTGCGGTGTTTGCGGTGCCTGCGGCACGTCCAGCAGGTGGTTCCAGTTCTGGGGCGCCAGGGCCGTCGTCTCCACCGAACCCACCGTGGCTTCCAGCGACCAGTTGCCGCCCAGCGTGGGCGAACCGGTGACAAACAGCGAAGCGGCCACGTCCGCCTGGGTGTACTGCGAGAGCAGCAGCATGGCGTTCAGGCCATCCTGGCCGCCCGCGAACTCGCAGGCGTAGATCAGGATGTCGGCTTCCACGGTCAGCGACTGGGCGATTGCCTGCAGGGCCAGGATCTGCCCGGCTTGCACGTTGCCGGCGTTGATGTCGCCCAGGCCCAGGGTCACCGTGCCCTCGCTGCCGTGGCTGACGATGTGGATCGCCTCGACGCCGGTGCGCCCGGCCAGCAGGTTGGCGATCTGGGTCAGGCCGTCCGCTTCGTCGGAAATGATCACCAGCTCGCGGCCGTCGAGGGCAAACGCCTGGGGGTCGGGCACCCGCGCGTCCACGAACACGATCTGGTTGGGATAGCTGGGCGAATCGGGGATCACACCCGTTTCATCGCCGCCCTGAGGAGGTGGGTCCTGCGCTGGGTCGGTGGTCACGCCGTTCACCACCACGGTCACGGTGGCCTCCGAGGAACCACCCAGGCCGTCGGTGACGGAGTAGGTGAACGAGGTCTCGCGCGATTCACCGGCGTCCAGGTCGTCGAAGTCGCCGTTGGCGTCGAAGATCAGGCTGCCGGAGTCGTCCAGCCAGAAGCGGCCGCCGGTGCTGCCGGCCACGATGCCGGGCAACACCACCTGCAGCTCGTCGCCGTCGGCATCGCTGTCGTTGCCGGTCAGGCTCCCCAGCGACTGCAGCGTGTCCTCGTCGGCCTCGAAGCTGTCGTCCTGGGCCACCGGGTTGTCGTTCGCCCCGAGCACGGTCACGGTGATGGTGCCGGTCGCGCTGGCGCCCTGGTCGTCGTAGAGGGTGTAGGCAAACTGGGTGTCCCGGCTCTCGCCCACCGCCAGGTCGTCGAAGTCGGTGCCGGGGTTGAAGACCAGGCTGCCCGAGTCGTCGAAGCTGAAGAAGCCGCCCTGGTCACCGGCACCCGTGGCAGAGGTGTCTGCCCAGAGCTCGCTGCCGTCCACATCCCAGTCGTTCACCGTCACCCGCCCGAGGGACAAGGCCGCGTCTTCCGAGGCCACGAACTGGTCCGCCTCGGCCACCGGCGCGTCGTTCACGCCGTGCACCGTCACGGTCACCGTGGCCGTGGACTGGCCGCCCTCGCTGTCGTGCAGCACGTAGGAGAAGCTGGTGTCGCGGGTTTCGCCGGCGGCGAGGTCGTCGAACGCGCCGCCAGGAATGAAGATCAGGTTGCCCGCGTCGTCCTGGCCGAAGGTGCCTCCGTTGGAGCCCTCTGCGGTGTTGATCTCGGCCCAGAGTTCGCTGCTGTCGATGTCGCTGTCGTTAGCCCGCACGCTGCCCAGGGTGAAGGCGCCGTCTTCGGTCGCGTCGTAGTGATCGTCCTGGGCATCGGGAGCGTCGTTGGCGCCCTGCACCGTCACCGTGATGGTGGCGGTGGCGGTGGCACCCTGCTCGTCCTGCAGGGTGTAGGTGAAGGTCGTGTCGCGCGTCTGGCCCGCGGCCAGGTCGTCGAACGAAGAGCCCGGGATGAACACCAGGTTGCCCGAGTCGTCCGTGCCGAGGCTGCCGCCCGCCGAGCCCGTGGCGTTCAGGGGCGTGGCGCTCAGCGCGCCACCTTCGGGGTCGCTGTCGTTGGCCTGCACCTGCCCGAGCAGGGTCGACCCGTCTTCGCTGACCGTGAAGCTGTCGTCGACCGCAACCGGGGCGAAGTTGATTTCACCGGTGAACGAGTCGATGCGCACCGCCTGTTCGTTCATGGCGCCACCGGTGGCGGCGGTCCATCCGAAGTGCACCGTGTTGCCGGTGCCGAAGCGCCCTGCAGACAGCAGGCCCGAGGTGCTGCCCATGGGCACGCCGTTGAACGAGTAGGACAGGGTTTCGGTGGCCGCATCCCAGGTCACTTCCACCGGGTACCAGGTGCCGTCCTCGATGTCGCCCAGGTCCTGCGCGGCCACGATGACCTCGCCACTGTCGGAGTCCCAGACCGAGGTGTGGTCGTTGGCGAGGTCGGGGCTGCCGTTGTCGTAGGTGTCGAACTCGATCACCACGCCGTTGGCAATGCCCATCGCGCCAAGCCCGCCACCCATGTCGCCCAGGGCCTGCGCCCCGGCGGGGTCGTTGTGCATGATGAAGGTCACGCCGTCAGCCCCTGCGTCGCTGGTGCCCAGGTAGACGCTGAACGACAGGCTGAAGTCCTCGGTCAGGTCGATCTCGAACGAGGACTGCGCGGCGCCGCTCTGGCTGCCCGCATCGGGGGTCAGGCGGATGGTGTCGGGCGCCACGGCGGTGGCGCTGCCCGACAGCGTCAGGTTCGCGGCCAGGGCGTCGCCGGAATAGGCGGGCAGCTCGCCGTCCCACGACGCCATGTCCAGCGACTGGGCCTCGATCTCGCCCGTGCTCTGCTCCAGCGTCCAGTCGCCGCCCAGCGACTCGTGGCCGGTGGCGTCGATGGAGGCGGCCACATCGGCACTGGTGATGTCGGCGATCAGGTCCATCGCCGCCAGGCCGTCGGCGCCCGCGGCGTAGTCGCAGGCGTAGATCAGGATGTCGCCGTCGGCGGACAGGGCCTGGCCGATGAGCTGCAGCGACGTCAGCTGGGAGGTCTGAATGGTTTCGGCGGTGATGGCGCTGCTGCCCAGCAGGAGCTGCCCGTCGCTGCCGTGGCTGACGATGTGGATGGCGTCGACACCGGTGCGGCCGGCCAGCGCGTTGGCGATCTGGGTCAGGCCGTCCTGCCCACTCGAGAGCACCACCACTTCGCGGCCGTCGGCGGCAAAAGCGCCGGGGTCGCTCACGCGGCCGTCGACAAACACCACTTCGTTGCGACCCGGGGGCGCCGGCTCGGTGGCCAGTTCGGTGTCGTCGGCATCGTCGCCGGTGCTGGCGTCTGCGTCGGCGTCCGTGGGGGCCTGCTCTTCAGCGGAGGCGTCCACCTCCTGCGCAACGTCTTCTTCCGTCTCTTCCGTCGCCGCGACCTCGGTGGCGTCGGTGTCCGTGGTGTCTGCGTCGGCGGTGGCCGCTGGTTGCTCGCTGGCGGCTGGCGCTGCCGCGTCGGCGTCCTCAACGGTGCTGGCTTCGGGCGCCTGTTCGCCATCGGTCTCGACGGCGGTGACCAGCATGGCGCCGTCGAACAGGATGCGCGGCTCCAGCGCCATCACCGAACGGCTGCGCGCCGGGCAGCTGCTGCGCACCGCACGCGCCGACGAGGTCCCCGACGAATGGGCCGTGGCGCTCTCCGGCGCCGCGACGTAACAACCCAGGCTTGGATTCCAGATTGACCTGTAAGACTTGTTCATGCCTGTGTCCTCTGCACCGGGCATCGACGCTGCTTGTGCACGTCTTGGGACGGAATGCCGGTACACCCACTTCATCGGCAGGCAGCACGTCAGACTGAAGTCAGATCACGAAAAAAGTTGAGGAAAATCAAGCCTTTTCCGGGTTTGAATGCTTTTGTAACATGTTGTAGAGGGCGACTGAAACCTCTTGCCTGACGCCCATTCGGAACAATGTCACGCACGGGCGCGACCGACCGGCGACGGACCCGACCGATACACTGCCCTCCCCACCGCCCGCGGAGCCCCGATTGCCCCCATCCCACCTCCTGCTCGCCCTCGCCGTCGTCTTTGTCTGGGGTACGAATTTCGTAGTCATTCGCTGGGGGCTGGACGGGCTGCCGCCTTTCCTGTTCGCCACGCTGCGTTTTGCCCTGTCGGCCCTGCCCTGGCTGCTGTTCATCCCGCGCCCCACCGCGCCATGGCGCAAGCTGGCCGCCTTCGGTGTGCTGCTGGGCGTGGGCCAGTTCGGTCTGCTGTTCCTCGCCATCCAGGGCCGCATCTCGCCCGGGCTGGCCTCGCTGGTGGTGCAGATCCAGGTGTTCTTCACCATCGGCATGTCCCTGGTGCTGATGCGCGAGCGGGTGCGGGGTTTCCAGGTCACGGGCCTGCTGCTGGCGCTGGCGGGGCTGGGCGTCATCGCCGCGCATCTGGACGCCACCGTCACCCTGGCGGGTCTGATGCTGGTGATCGGCGCGGCGTTCTTCTGGGCTTGCGCCAACCTGGTCGTGAAGTCGCTCGGGCCAGTCAACATGCTGCACTTCATGGTCTGGAGCAGCGCGTTCGCGGTGCCGCCGCTACTGCTCATCTCCGTGCTGACCGAAGGGGTGCCGGCCATCACGGCGGCCCTGCAAGGCGCCGATGCGGTGGTGTGGGGCAGCGTGCTGTGGCAGGCGCTGGGCAACACCCTGTTCGGCTACGGCGTCTGGAACTGGCTGCTCGCCCGACACCCCGCCGCCACCGTCACGCCCCTGGCCCTGCTGGTGCCCGTGTTCGGCATGGGCGCCTCGGCGCTGTCGCTGGGCGAGGCCCTGCCGGGCTGGAAGCTGGGTGCGGGCGCCCTGGTCCTCAGCGGGCTGGCCGTGATCGTGCTCTGGCCGAGATTGACCCACCCCCGCCGGGCTTCGCCCGACCCCCTGTAGGGGGCAATGCCTGCGGCCCGGCGAAGCCGGTTCCGCGGCATTCTTGACCCAGTCACTTCGCCAAACGGGTAAACGTCTTGCGGAACTTCGCCACCTTGGGCGCTGCCACCGCCATGCAGTAGCCCTGGTGCGGGTTGCGCTCGAAGAAGTCCTGGTGGTAGTCCTCAGCAGGCCAGTAGTTCGCCAGGGGCAGCACCTCGGTGACGATGGGGCGGCCGAAGGCGTTGTCGGCCGTCAGCTCGTCGATCAGCGCCTGCGCGGTCGCGCGCTGTTCCTCGGTGGTGAAGTAGATGCCGCTGCGGTACTGCGTGCCCACGTCGTTGCCCTGGCGGTTCAGCGTGGTCGGGTCGTGCACCACGAAGAAGATTTCGAGGATCTCGCGCGTGCTGATGAGTGCCGGGTCGTATTCGAGTCTGACCACCTCGTTGCAGCCGGTGGTGCCGGTGCACACGTCTTCGTAGCTGGGCTGCGCCGCCTGGCCATTGTTGTAGCCCGACTCGACGTCGGTCACGCCGCGCACTTCCTTGTAGACGCTCTCGGTGCACCAGAAGCAGCCGCCGCCGAGCACGATGGTTGAATGGGTCATGGTGGGGTCTCCTTGGCGGGCAGTATGCCCCGCCCGGGTTACACCCTGCAGGTCACGGCCATGTCCATGCCCGGCGCATGGCCGCCCGCTGGCAGTGCGGCCTTGCCCTCGGCCACGGGGACCGTCGCTGCCCGTGCCACGCCGTTCTTGGCCGCCACCACCTCGGCCATGATGGACAGCGCGATCTCGGCCGGCGTCTTGCTGCCGATGTACAGGCCGGCCGGTCCGTGCAGCGCGTCCAGCTCGGTCTCAGCCAGACCGAAGTGCTCGCGCAGGCGTTCGCGGCGCAGGCCGGTGTGGCGGCGCGAGCCGATGGCACCGACGTAGAAGGCCTCGGACTGCAGCGCGTCGATGAGCGCCAGGTCGTCCAGCTTGGGGTCGTGCGTGAGCGCCACCACCGCGGTGTGTGCGTCGGGCTTCAGGCGCAGGATCAGGTCGTCTGGCATCTCGCGGCTGATGGTGACGCCGTCCAGCGCCCAGCCGGCGTGCTGCTCGTCGCGCGGGTCACAGACGACGACCTCGAAGTTCAGCCCCAGCGCCATCTGGCACAGGAAGCGCGAGAGGTCGCCCGCGCCGATGACGATGAGCCGGTGGCGCGGGCCGAAGTGCGTCACCAGCGTCTCGTCGCCCAGCTCAGGCAGGCCGTCGCGCCGCCCTTCGCTCAGCGTGACCATGCCCGTGCGCAGGTCCAGCCGGCGCTCGGTGCTGCGCCGCGCCAACGTGGCCTGCAGCAGGTCGGGCAGGCGGGTGTGGTCGGCCACCGGCTCCAGCACCAGCTCCACCGTGCCGCCGCAGGGCAGACCGAAGCGGTGCGCCTGGTCGGCCGAGATGCCGTAGCGCAGCGTGGCGGGTCGCCCTTCCGCACAGACGGAGGCCACGCCCTCGTCGCGCACACGGCGGATCAGGTCGTCCTCGATGCAGCCGCCCGAGACCGAGCCCACCACCTCGCCCCGACCGTTGATGGCCATGAGCGAGCCCGGCGGCCGGGGCGACGAGCCCCAGGTGCGCGTGACGGTGACCAGCAGCACCGGCAGGCCCGCGGTGTGCCAGGCCTGCGCGCTGCGCAGGACCTGGGTGTCCAGGTCTTCCATGGTGTGGCTCCGGTCAGGCCATCTGGAAGGGCAGCTCGCGCAGCGGCTTGCCCGTCAGGCGGCTGATGGCGTTGGCGAACGCCGGTGCCAGCGGCGGCAGACCCGGTTCGCCCATGCCGGTGGGCGGATCGGCGCTGGGCACCGTGTGCACGGCGATGGCCGGCATGTCGGTAATGCGCGCCACGGTGTAGTCGCCAAAGTTCTGCTGCTCGACCACGCCGTCCTTGAAGGTGATGGCAGCGCCCAGCAGGCACATGCCCAGTCCCATCAGCGCTGCCCCCTGCACCTGCGCTTCCACCGTGCGCGGGTTGACCACCAGATTGCAATGCACCCCGGCCGTGACCTGGTGCAGCACGGGCTGGCCGTCTTTCACCGAGGCCTCGACCACGTAGGCCACCACCGAGTCGAAGGACTCGTGCACCGCCACGCCCCAGGCGCGGCCGGAGGGCAGCGCCTTCTTGCCGTAGCCGCTGCGGTCCACCGCCAGTTGCAGCGCGGCGCGGTGGCGCGGGTGCGCTTCACCGAACAGCTTCATGCGGTAGGCCACCGGGTCCTGGTTCGTTTCGCGGGCGATCTGGTCGACCAGCGTCTCCATGACGAAGGCGGTGTGCGTGCTGCCCACGCTGCGCCACCACAGCACCGGCACGTTCACCTTGGGGTGGTGCACCGTCAGCCGCATGGGCATCGGGTAAGGCGCGCGCATGCCTTCCACGGTGGTGATGTCCACGCCGTTTTTCACCGTGGTGCCTTCGAAGAAGGTTCCCGCCATGATGGACTGGCCCACGATCACATGGTCCCAGGCCAGCACCTTGCCATCGGCGTCAAAACCAATCTGCGCCCGGTGCAGGTGCATGGGACGGTAGTAGCCGCCCTTGATGTCGTCCTCGCGGCTCCACAGGGTGCGGATCGGGGCGCGCAGACCAGCAGCCTGTGCCGCCCTGGCGATGGCGCAGGCCTCCACCACGTAGTCGCTGTTGGGGATGCCGCGTCGGCCAAAACCACCGCCAGCCGCTTGCACCCGCACTTGCACCTGCTCGGGTTTGAGACCCAGCACGGCGGCAGCGGCCATGCCGTCGACGCCAGGAAACTGGGAGCCGACCCAGAGCGTCGCGCCCTGCTCGCCCAGTTCTACCGTGCAGTTCAGCGGCTCCATGGGCGCGTGTGCCAGATAGGGGAAGACGAATTCGGCCTCGATCTTCTGTGGCGCGTTCGCCAGCGGCGCCATGTCGGCGTCGAAGTGCTTCGCGCCGGTCTGCCGGGCGAGTTCACGGTACTGCACCAACTGGCGGGCGCTGTCCACCTTTTCCATCGTCTCAATGTCCCACGCCAGCTTCAGGGCATCGCGCGCGGTCTTCGCGGGCCAGTAGCCCTCGGCGATCACCGCCACGCCCTCGGCGCCACGGTCCAGTGGCACACGCAGCACCGCCTTCACGCCCTTGACGGCGCGCGCCGCGGTGTCGTCCACCGAGCGCAGCTTGGCGCCGAACACCGGAGGACGTGCGATCACGGCGGTGAGCTGGCCGGGTCGCCGCACATCGACGCCGAAGTCCTGCCGGCCGCTGCTCTTGGCGGCGGCGTCCAGCCGCGTGGTGGGCTGGCCGATGAGGCGGAACTGCTTCGGGTCCTTGAGCGCGATCCGCTCGGGCACCGGCAGGGCCATGGCGGCCTCGGCAAGCTCGCCGTAGGTGGCTCTCCTGCCACCGGCACCGATGACCACGCCCTTCTCGGTCCGCAGGCTGGCGGCAGCCACGCCCCAGCGCGTGGCCGCCGCCTGCACCAGCATGGCCCGGGCGCGTGCGCCCAGCTCGCGGTACTGGGTAAAGCTGTGTTTGATGGCGGTGGATCCACCCGTGAGGTGCATGCCCCACAGCGGGTCGGCATACGCCGGGTTGTTGGTGCCCAGCTGGCTGCGCACCTTGGTCCAGTCGGCGTCCAGCTCCTCGGCCAGGATCATGGGCAACGCGGTCTGCACGCCCTGCCCGAATTCGAGGCGGTTGACCGTGACGGTGACGGTGCCATCGGTCGCGATGGCGACGAAGGCGCCAGGCAGCTGCGTGGGCTTGAGCCCTTCGAGCGCGGCGCTGCTGCCCTGTGCCCGCGACAGCAGCGGGAAGACACCAAGCGCAAAACCGCTGGCGGCACCGATTTTTAGGAAGCTGCGCCGCGGCAACTCGGCCACGGGCGCCGGGGCCTGGTCGCGCGCCAGCATCAGTTGCAGGGCACGCGGAAGTTCTTGTGTGGAAGCGTTGAACATGGGGTGGTCTCCTTCAGGCCAGGGTGCGCGCGGCGTCGGCCACGGCGGCGCGGATGCGGGCGTAGGCGCCACAGCGGCAGATGTTGCCGGCCATGGCGCTGTCGATGTCGGTGGCGCTGGGCTGCGCGCCCTTGGGCAGCGATTTCAGGAACGCGGTGGCGCTCATGATCTGGCCGCTCTGGCAGTAGCCGCACTGGGCCACGTCGTGCTTCACCCAGGCGTCGCGCACGGCCTTGCCCACACGGTCCCCGCCGCCGGTGACGGCTTCGATGGTGGTGATGCGCTTGCCTTCCACACTGCCAACGGGCGTGACGCAGGAGCGCACGGCCTGGCCATCGACGTGCACGGTGCAGGCACCGCACAGCGCCGCGCCGCAGCCGAACTTGGTGCCGGTCAGGCCCAGCGAATCGCGCAAAGCCCAGAGCACGGGGGTGGAGGGATCGACGTCCAGCGACTGGGCGCGACCGTTGACAAGCAATGGGGTCATGGTTTCTCCTGAAAGGTGGTGGGCGAGGCCCAGCGAGGAGCGCAGTGTGAAACCGGAGTCCGGCGGCGCGCTAGCCAGAAACTGCGCCATGTTTGCCCATTCCTGCGGTCACCCGGCACGAACAGGCAAGCCCCGATACCATCCGCGCCAACGCCCCACCCCTGCACCACCATGCCCGATCCTTCCATCTTCGATGCAATGCGCGCACCCCGTTCCTCGCTGACCCGGCGCATCCTGGCGCGGGCGGGCGACAGCGGCGTCCGGCAACTGACCGAGCTGCCGGGCGTGATGCTGATGCGGCACGACCAGCCGGCCGTGAACAGCTGCAGCATGTATGAGCCGTGCGTGGCCGTCATCGTGCAAGGCAGCAAGCGCGTGGTGCTCGGCTCGGAGAGCATGAGCTATGGCGAAAACCACTACCTGATCGCCTCGATGGACCTGCCGGTCAAGACCGCGCTGCTGCAGGCCAGCCCCGAACGCCCCTACCTGGCCGTGGCCCTGAAGCTGGACTGGCGCGACATCGCCTCGCTGATGCTGGAGATGCCACCGGCCATGGCCCGCAAACCCGAGGCCGACACCCGCGCGATGACCACCGGCGCCCTCACCGCGCCGCTGCTCGAAGCCTTCGACCGCCTGCTGGCGCTGCTGGACCAGCCCGAGGACATCCCAGCGCTGGCGCCGCTGATCCGGCGCGAGATCCACTACCGGCTGCTGGCCGGCGAGGCGGGTGCCCGGCTGCGGCAGATCGCGACCGTAGACACGCAGAGCCACCAGGTGGCCCGCGCCATCGCCAGCCTGAACACCCGCTTTGCCGAACCGCTGCGGGTGGAGACCCTGGCGCGCGAGGTGGGCATGAGCCTGACCACCTTCCACCACCACTTCAAATCGCTCACTGCCATGAGCCCGCTGCAGTACCAGAAGCAGCTGCGCCTGACCGAAGCACGGCGGCTGATGCTGTCCGACCGCCTGGACGCTTCCACCGCAGCCTTCCGCGTGGGCTACGAAAGCCCGTCGCAGTTCAGCCGCGAGTACCGGCGGATGTTCGGTGCCCCGCCGTCGCGCGACATCGCCGACCTGCGCTGGCAACCCGAGCAGGCCGCCGCCTGACCACCGTGTTCGGAGGCCGGCCACACCACCCCGTCAACCGCCCGACACCTCGCGCACCGCAGCCAGAAACACCCCCAGCGCCGACTGGTCGCGCCCGGTGCGCCAGAGGCAGTGGGTGTCGTAGGGCGCCAGCGGCTGCTCCAGCGGCAGGAACACCACGCCCGGCAGCCCGGCCTGCTGCAGCGCCGCAGGCACCAGCCCCACGCCCAGGCCCTGCGCGATCACCGACACCACGCTCAGCCAGTGCCGCAGCTCGAAACCCAGCGCGGGCTCGAACCCCGCGTCGGCGCATGCAGCGAGGATGCGGTCGTGGTAGTCGGGCGAAACCGCGCGCATGACGATGGCGAAGGACTCTTCTTTCAAAGCCCGCAAAGGCAGCTTGCGTTTCTTCGCCAGCGGGTGGCCGGCCGGCAGGCAGGCCATGAAAGGCTGGCTGGACACCAGGATCTGCGAGAAGCCCGCCGGCACCCGCGTGGTGTGCACGAAGCCCAGGTCCAGCCGGTCGTGCACCAGCTCCACCAGCTGTTCGCTGCTGCTGAGTTCGCGCAGCGCCAGCCGCAGCTTGGGGTGCGCGGCGGCGAACTCGCGCAGCACCTGCGGCAGGCCGCGGTAGAGCACGGTGCCGGCAAAGCCGATCTGCAGCTGCCCCGCCAGCCCCTGACCCACGTCGCGCGCCTCGCGCGCCGCCAGCGCCGCCTGCTCCAGCAGCGCCTGCGCGCGCGGCAGAAAGGCCAGGCCCGCGGCCGTGAGCGCCACGCCGCGGCTGTTGCGCTCGAACAGGCGCGCGCCCACGTCGGCTTCGAGCTGCTGGATGGCCATGGACAGCGGCGGCTGCGTCATGGCCAGGCGCTGGGCCGCGCGGCCAAAGTGCAACTCCTCGGCGAGCACGGTGAAACAGCGCAGGTGGCGGAATTCCATGAATCTGCTTTGTGTATTGATCAATCGGCAATCAATATTAGACAGCTATTCATGGTCGCCCGACAATCTCGTCCGACCCAACGCATTCCACCCCTTCACCGGAGACCCGCACCATGGCATCCAACAAGAACACCTTCAGCTGGGAAGACCCGTTCCACCTCAGCGCCCAGCTGACCGACGACGAGCGCCAGGTGCAGGACGCCGCGCGCGCCTACTGCCAGGAAAAGCTGCTGCCGCGCGTGCAGCTGGCCTTCCGCAACGAGACCACCGACGCGGCCATCTTCCGCGAGATGGGCGAGCTGGGCCTGCTGGGCCCGACCATCCCCGAGCAGTACGGTGGCGCCGGCCTGAACTATGTCTGCTACGGCCTGGTGGCGCGCGAAGTGGAGCGCGTGGATTCCGGCTACCGTTCCATGATGAGCGTGCAGAGCTCGCTGGTGATGGTGCCGATCAACGAGTTCGGCAGCGAAGCGCAGAAGCAGAAGTACCTGCCCAAGCTGGCCACGGGTGAATGGATCGGCTGCTTCGGCCTGACCGAACCCAACCACGGCAGCGACCCCGGCAGCATGATCACCCGCGCCCGAAAGGTCGACGGCGGCTACAGCCTGTCCGGCGCCAAGATGTGGATCACCAACAGCCCGATCGCCGACGTGTTCGTGGTCTGGGCCAAGGACGACGGCGGCCAGATCCGCGGCTTCATTCTTGAGAAGGGCTGGAAGGGCCTCTCTGCCCCGGCCGTGCACGGCAAGGTCGGCCTGCGCGCCTCCATCACCGGCGAAATCGTCATGGACGAGGTATTCGTGCCGGAAGAAAACGCCTTCCCCGACGTTCGTGGCCTCAAGGGTCCGTTCACCTGCCTGAACAGCGCGCGCTACGGCATCGCCTGGGGCGCGCTGGGCGCCGCCAAAGACTGCTACTTCCGCGCCCGCCAGTACGTGCTGGACCGCCAGCAGTTCGGCCGCCCGCTGGCCGCCAACCAGCTGATCCAGAAAAAGCTGGCCGACATGCTGACCGAGATCAGCCTGGGCCTGCAGGGCTGCCTGCGCCTGGGCCGCATGAAGGACGAAGGCACGGCCGCCGTCGAGATCACCAGCATCCTCAAGCGCAACAGCTGCGGCAAGGCGCTGGACATCGCCCGCATGAGCCGCGACATGATGGGCGGCAACGGCATCAGCGACGAATACGGCGTGGCGCGCCACCTGGTGAACCTGGAGGTGGTGAACACCTACGAAGGCACGCACGACGTGCACGCGCTGATCCTGGGTCGGGCGATCACGGGGATTGCGGCGTTTGCGAACTGATCGGGTTCGCGCTTGCCAACAAGAAGGGCTGCCAGTGGCAGCCCTTTTTTGTATCACCGGACGACGACTCATAGGGATGCTGCCAAGGGCTTTGCCAGGTACCGCACCAGCCCAATGCGCCCCGCCCTCGGTTCCGAGTACTCAGTGAACCCCGCCGCTTCGTAGGCGCGCCGGGCAGCGAGGTTCTGGTCGTCCACACACAGTGCGAGCGTGCTGCAGGACACCCAGTGTTCCGACACCCACGCGGCCACCTGCACCAGCGCAGACCGCCCATGGCCTTTCCCCTGCTCGCGGCTATCGATGCGCATGGCACGGAGCGCAGCAGAACCTGCAGGTGCCCAGTCCGGCAACCGTGCTCCCCGGCTCAGAAGCACAAAGCCGATGGGTGTCTCCGATTCGAGAATGGCGAGACCCGCCACCTCGTCGGGCGAAGCGCCTTCACACACCGAAACGGCCTGCGCGGTGGTGCCGGCGAACTCGATCTGCTCGGGCGAGATGTGCAGGGTCAGCACGCGCTCACGCTGTTCGCCGGTGAGCGACTGCAAGCGCTGGAGTTGGAGGGTTGTATTGGTCATCTGGCGGGTTCCGTTAGCGGCGGTGCAGAGTTGTTGTTGCGTTTCATGGGTGCGTTGCCAGATCAAGCCGCATCTCCACCGCATCCAGCCTCGGCGCGAGCCCGTCTGTCTGCACAGACCGAACCTCAAACCCGAAGCGCCGGTAGAAGCCAGCCGTGTGCTGGCTGGTCACGAGTCGGACGCTGACGGCCGGGGTGGCCGCAATGGCCTGCAGCCGCGCCCGCAGCAGCTGTGCGCCGATGCCCTGCCCATGGCGATCGCGCCGGAGCATGCCCCAGCACAGACTGACCTCTCGCCCGTCTTCGTCCAGCGCGAAGCCACCACAGCCCACGATGTCGGCGCCGTCCAGCACCACGAGGTAGCGGTCTGCCTCACCATCGAGAAAGGCAGCAAAGTCTTGAGCCTCGCCTTCGTGAAAGAAGTGCGGCACGTTGCTGGCGAACACGGCGATGCACGCCGCGCGGTCGGCGGGCCGATAGGCCCGGCTCCACACCGAGGCACGTTCCGAGGAGCCCATTCAGTCCACCCGCTGGGCCACATACACCCCGTAGCTGTAGTGCGCCGCGTGGGTGTCGTACAGCGCGATCTCCTGCTCGTGTTCCGCCACCACCGCCGTCGCCGCCTCGCTGTGGCCGTGGCGTTTCAGGAAGTCGGCGAACGCGGCCTGCAGCGGGCGGTAGTAGGCGTCGCGCCAGCAGGTCTCGGGCAGCACGAAGTAGCCCAGAGGCGAGTAGCCGTGCCGTTCCAGCACGGCCATCTTGTCTGCGGCGGTGGCGACCTCGGGGTAAGCAGTGTCCCAGAAGGCCTGCAGCTCGGGCGGACGGGTGGACGTGGTCCAGGTGAGTTCGGAGGCGACAAGCACGCCGCCGGGCTTCAGAAAACGCCGCCAGCTTTTCACGCCCTTCTCGAAACCCATGTTGTAGATCGCGCCTTCGGACCAGAGCAGGTCGAACTGCGCGTCGGCGAACGGCAGTTCGCTCATGGACGCCTGCAGCGGCACCACGCGGTCGGCGACGCCCGCTGCTTCACCCCGCTGCTGCAGCTTCGCCAGGAACGGCGCCAGGAAGTCCACCGCCGTGATCTGCGCCCGCGGCAGCAGCCGGGCCAGCGCGAGCGTGGCCGCACCCGTGCCACAGCCGATGTCGGCCACGGTCAGCGGCGCTGCCGGATCGAGCCCGGTCAGGTGCAGCGCCAACTCGGTCTGCGCGTCTCCGCCCGGGCCCTGGCGGGGGTTGGGCTGGTGCAGGTCGATGAGGAGTTCAAGGGCGTCCATGGTCATGGGTGGGCATGGTAGTTCGAGCCATGCCCACACCACCCAATGAGAGCCACTGGCGCCCGCACACCAGCAAGCCTATGCTGGTGCGCCGGCCCGGTGGCCTGGCGGGCGCCAGGCGGCGCGAACGTGGCCGGTTCGAGCGAAAGGACTGTGTATGTTGTCCACTGCTTCTGTCACCACCATGCTGCCCGTGAAAGACATCGACCGCGCACGGGCGTTCTACGAAGGTTGCCTCGGCCTGGCACCGGGCGGGTTCAAACCCGACGGCAAGTTCGTCTACTCGGTCGGCGGCAGCACGCTGGCCCTGTTCCCCAAACCCGATGGCACCAAGGCGACCACACCGCCATCAGCTTCCAGGTCAGCGACATCGCCGCCAGCATCGAGCAGCTGAAACGCTCGGGCGTGGTGTTCGAGGACTACGACTTTCCGGGCCTGAAAACGGTGAACCACGTCTGCGTGCTCGGCGCCGAGAAGGCCGCCTGGTTCATGGACACCGAGGGCAACTGCCTCTGCCTGCACGAGGATCTGCCGGCCTAGTGCACGGGCATGGCGCTTGGCGCTTGGCGGCGACCCGACGCCATGTGGCCCTCACACCCCGACTGGCAGCCCCCCGCCCCGCGCTGGCACACATTCTGTTAGCTTGCGGGCATGGCCCTCTCGCTGGACTTTCTCGCCCTGCCCCTGCTCGTCGCCGCCGCGCTGGTGTTTGTCAGCGTGCTGGCAGGCGTGGTCTCGGCGCGGGCGGGGTTTTCTTTCCTGCTGGTGTTCCTGCTGGCGGGCATCCTGGCCGGCG
Organism: Hydrogenophaga flava NBRC 102514; assembly: GCF_001571145.1. GTDB lineage: Bacteria > Pseudomonadota > Gammaproteobacteria > Burkholderiales > Burkholderiaceae_C > Hydrogenophaga > Hydrogenophaga flava. Next base: position 33,447 of record NZ_BCTF01000002.1, on the reverse strand, counting down.
AGGACGGGCCGGGCGGACTGGTGTTCAACGACTTCCGCCTGAGCTTCTGGGTCGGCAACATCGCGCTGGCGGTGATCCTGCTCGATGGCGGACTGCGCACCGATTTCGACACCTTCCGCACCGGCCTGAAGCCCTCCCTGCTGCTGGCCACGCTGGGCGTGGTGCTCAGTGCAGGCATCACCGGCGCGGCGGCACGCTGGCTGCTGGACCTGTCCTGGCCGATGGCGCTGCTGGTGGGCGCCATCGTGGGCTCCACCGACGCCGCAGCGGTGTTCGCGCTGCTCAAGTCCTCGGGCGTGCGGCTGAACGAACGCGTGGCGGCGACGCTGGAGATCGAATCGGGCATGAACGACCCGATGGCGGTGTACCTCACGCTGGCGCTCATCGGCGTGGCGCTGGCGGCCACCACCGCAGGGGCCGGCGCCGGTCTGTCGGCACTGGAGGTGCTGCGCTCGCTGGCCCTGCAGTTCGGCTGGGGCGCGGCGCTGGGGCTGGGCGCCGGCTTCGCCATGGCCGAGCTGCTCAAGCGGCTGGGCCGCGGCGAGGACGGGGGCGGCGGCATCCGCGCGCTGCTGCTGGTCTCGGGCGGGCTGACGGTGTTCGCGGCCACCACCTGGCTGGGCGGCTCGGGGTTTCTGGCGGTGTACGCCATGGGCGTGATTGTGGGCAACCGCGCGCGGCGGCTGGTGCGGTCCACGCTCTCCGCCATGGACAGCTACGCCTGGCTGTCGCAGGCGGGCATGTTCCTGCTGCTGGGCCTGCTGGCGACGCCGTCGCAGCTGCTGCCCACCCTGCTGCCCGGGCTGGGGGTGTCGCTGGTGCTGATGCTGGTGGCGCGGCCGCTGGCGGTGGCGCTGTGCCTGGTGCCGCTGCGTTTTCCGCCGCGCGAGATCGCGTTCATTTCCTGGGTGGGGCTGCGCGGCGCGGTGCCCATCGTGCTGGCCATGTTCCCGCTGATGGCCGGCGTGCCCGGCGCGCAGACCTTCTTCAACGTGGCCTTCGTCGTGGTGCTCACCTCGCTGCTGCTGCAGGGCTCGACCATCGCCTGGAGCGCGCGGCGCCTGGGCCTGGCGCTGCCTGCGCCGGACGACCTGCAGGCCAACCGCCTGGTGTTCGGCGACTTCGTGATCGACGGCGCAACGCCGATGGACTCGCTGTGTTCGTTCTACGGCCTGCCGGTGCCGCCCGACGCGCCGACCGACGTGGCGACCTGGATGCGCGAGGAACTGCGCCGCCCCGCCGTCGAAGGCGACAGCGCCATGCTGGGCGCGGCAGAGCTGAGCGTGCGCGCGCTGGAGGGCGGGCGCATCACGCGGGTGGGCATCCGGCTGGGCTGAGGGCGGTGCGGCGCCACCCGGGCGTTCAGGTCGGCGCCAGCGGCAGCGCCGTCTTGTAGCGCACCTGTTTGAGAGCGAACGACGAGCGGATCTTCTCGACCTGGGCAATGGGCGAGAGCTGTTCGAGGATGAAGCGCTCCAGCGCCGGCATGTCGGGCACGGCCACGCGCAGCAGGTAGTCGGCGTCGCCGGACATCAGGTAGCACTCCATCACCTCCTCGCGCAGCGTGATGCGTTCCTCGAAGGCCTGCAGCGCCTTGCGGCTCTGTTGCTTGAGGCTGATGGAGACGAACACGTTCAGGTGCAGCCCCAGCTGGCCGGCGTCCAGCAGGGCCACGTACTGGCGGATCAGCCCGCTGGCCTCCATCGCCCGCACCCGCGCCAGGCAGGGCGATGGCGAGAGGTGCACGCGGCGCGCGAGTTCGACGTTGGACAGGCTGGCGTCCCGCTGAAGCTCTTCCAGAATCCGGCGGTCCGTGGCGTCGAGGTGCTTTGTGCTGCTTTTCATTGAATTTGCGGTGCATCGTGCTGATCAGGGGCTGATTGTTCAGCAAGTCCGGCAACAAATGCGTGCATGCCTTGCCTACAGTGCTGCATTCACCCGGAGAATCTCTCTTGAACAGCAGCCCCGACCACCCGCACCCGGACAGCGCCGACCTCGACCCCGCCGAGACGCAGGAGTGGCGCGACGCCCTGCGCTCGCTCATCGACACCCAGGGGCCGGCGCGCGCCCGTGCCGTGCTGGACGAGCTGGCCCGCCTGGCGCACGAACACCATGTGGGCTGGCAACCCGAGCGCAACACACCGTACGTCAACACCATCGCGGTCGACGACCAGCCGCCGTTCCCGGGCGACCTGGCCATCGAGGAGCGGCTGGCCTCGCTGATGCGCTGGAACGCCCTGGCCATGGTGGTGCGCGCCAACAAGGCCTACGGTGAGCTGGGCGGCCACATCGCCAGCTACGCCAGCGCGGCCGACCTGTTCGAGGCCGGCTTCAACCACTTCTTCCACGCGCGGAGCCACGGCCATGGCGGCGACCTCGTGTTCTTCCAGCCGCACAGCGCGCCCGGCGTCTACGCCCGCGCGTTCCTCGAAGGGCGGCTGAGCGAGGCCGACTTGGCGCACTACCGGCAGGAAATCGTGGCGCCCGAACACGGCGCGCGCGGCCTCTCCAGCTACCCGCACCCCTGGCTGATGCCCGATTTCTGGCAGTTCCCCACCGGCTCCATGGGCCTGGGGCCGATCAGCTCGATCTACCACGCGCGCTTCATGCATTACCTGAGCGACCGGAATCTGCTCGACTGCGCCGGCCGCAAGGTCTGGGGCGTGTTCGGCGACGGCGAGATGGACGAGCCCGAGAGCATGAGCGCGCTCACCCTGGCCGCGCGCGAGCGGCTCGACAACCTGGTCTGGGTGGTCAACTGCAACCTGCAGCGGCTGGACGGCCCGGTGCGCGGTAACGGCCGCATCATCGACGAGCTCGAACGCCTGTTCGCCGGCGCCGGCTGGAACGTGATCAAGCTGGTCTGGGGCAGCGACTGGGACGGCCTGTTCGCCCGTGACCGCAGCGGCGCCCTGGTGCGCGCGCTCCAGGGCACGGTGGACGGCCAGATGCAGACCTTTGCGGCCAAGAACGGCCGCTTCAACCGAGAACATTTCTTCGGCCAGAACCCCGAGCTGGCCGCATTGGCCCAGGGCATGACCGATGAGCAGATCGACCGCCTCAAACGGGGCGGACACGATCTCGTCAAGATTCACGCCGCCTACGCCGCCGCTGCCGCCCACAAGGGGCAACCGACGGTGATCCTGGCCCACACCAAAAAGGGCTATGGCATGGGACAAGCGGGGCAGGGCAAGATGACGACGCACAGCCAGAAAAAACTGGACGACGCCGACCTCATCGAGTTCCGCAACCGCTTCAACCTGCCGCTGACGGATGACCAGGCCACAAGCCTAAGCTTCTACAAACCCGCGGCCGACAGCCCCGAGATGCAGTACCTGCACGCGCGCCGCGCCGCCCTGGGCGGCCACCTGCCGCGCCGCGACACCACCTGCGAGCCGGTGGCCGTGCCACCACTGGCGGGCTACGGCCAGTTCGCCCTGGCCGCCGGCGGCAAGGAGATGAGCACCACCATGGCCTTCGTGCGCATGCTGGGCAACCTGCTCAAGGACGACACGCCCGGCCCGCAGAACATCGGGTTCCGCCAACGCCTGGTGCCCATCGCGGCCGACGAGGCGCGCACCTTCGGCATGGCCAACCTGTTCAAGCAGGTCGGCATCTACAGCAGCGTGGGCCAGCGCTACGCGCCGGAAGACATCGGCTCGGTGCTGAGCTACCGCGAGGCCAAGGACGGGCAGATCCTGGAAGAAGGCATCAGCGAGGCCGGCGCCATCGCCAGCTGGACGGCGGCAGCCACCAGCTACAGCGTGCACGGCCTGGCCATGCTGCCCTTCTATATCTATTACTCGATGTTCGGCTTCCAGCGCGTGGGCGACGCCATCTGGGCCGCCGCCGACCAGCGTGCCCGCGGCTTCCTGCTGGGCGCCACCTCGGGCCGCACCACGCTGGGCGGCGAAGGCCTGCAGCACCAGGACGGCAGCAGCCACCTAGTGGCCGCGACCATCCCCAACTGCAGGGCCTACGACCCAGCCTACGCGGGTGAGCTAGCCGTCATCCTCGATCACGGCATGCGCGAGATGCTGGAGCGGCAGCAGGACGTCTTCTATTACGTCACGCTGATGAACGAGAACTACGCCCAGCCCGACCTGCCCGAGGGCGCGGCGGACGGCGTGATCGCCGGGGCCTACCTGTTCGAGCGCCTGGGCCCGGCCAGCGGCCCCGGCGTCACGCTGATGGGCTCGGGCGCCATCCTGGGCGAGGTGCGGCAGGCCGCGCAGCAACTGGCCGCGCAGGGTCTGGGCGTGGACGTGGTCAGCGTCACCAGCTGGAGCGAGCTGGCGCGCGAAGGCGCCGCCGCGGGCACCGCCGAGCCCTACATCGCGCGCCTGCTGAGCCAGACCCGCGGGCCCATCGTGGCCGCCTCCGACTACGTGCGCGCCGTGCCCGACAGCGTGCGCGCCTACCTGCCCGCCGGACGCGCCTGCGCCACCCTGGGCACCGACGGTTTCGGCCGCAGCGACACGCGCGCGGCATTGCGGCGCTTTTTCGCGGTCGACGCCGCCAGCATCGTGGAGCGGGCGCTGGCCCTGCACGCGGTGGCCCCCTGACGGCGGCGGTCCGTTTTATTACCCGGGTAAAAATGAGCTATACTTTTACCCGGGTAATATTCGGACACCGCACACATGCCATCGCTCACCCCGCACTGGATCGCTTTTGAACACCACCGCCTGTTGGCTCTCGGAGAGCCGGCCGGCGTGATCGCCGCCGTGCAGCAGCGCCTGGCGGCACAGCCCGAGGCAATGCCGCTGGTGCTGGATGCCACCACCAGCGAACGCGTCGAGCTGGACTGGCGCACGCCCGCCGCCCAACTGCTCGCGCTGCTGCCGGCCGCCCCGGCCTCCGACGATGCGGACGAGGCCCCGGGCGGCGACGCACCGCGCGGCCCCGGCCGGCCCAAGCTGGGCGTGACCGCCCGCGAGGTGACCCTGATGCCGCGCCACTGGGACTGGCTCTCGCGCCAGCCCGGCGGCGCCTCGGTCGCGCTGCGCAAGCTGGTGCAGTCGGCCATGCGCGAAGGTGGCTCGGCCGAAGCGCAGCGGCGCGCCACCGAGGCGGCCTACCGCTTCATGTCCATCGTCTGCGGCGACCTGCCGCGGTACGAAGAGGTCAGCCGCGCGCTGTTCGCGGGCGATCTGGCACGGGTGGACGCGCTGGCGGCCGGCTGGCCGGCCGATGTGGCCGCCCACCTGCACACGCTGCTGGCGCAGATTGACGCTGCAGGGGTGCGGAACTAAACTACTGACCAGTCAGTCATTAGAAGATGAATTCCGCGCTCTCCCCCACCAAACGCGAACGCCGCAAGGAAGCCCGCCCGGGCGAACTGCTGGACGCCGCCCTCGCCCTGTTCGTTGAAAAAGGCTTCGCCGCCACCCGCGTCGAGGAGGTCGCCGCGCACGCGGGCGTCTCCAAAGGCACCCTCTTCCTCTACTTCCCGAGCAAGGAAGACCTGTTCAAGGCGGTGGTGCGCGAGAACATCGCCGGCCGCTTCGGCGAGTGGAACGACGAGCTGGCCGCCTTCCAAGGCAGCAGCGCCGAACTGCTGCAATACACCATGAACGCCTGGTGGGAACGCATCGGCATGACGGCCGCCTCGGGCATCACCAAGCTGGTGATGAGCGAGGCCGGCACCTTCCCCGAAATAGCCAGCTTCTACCAGCACGAGGTGATCGACCCCGGCAAGGAACTGCTCAAGCGGGTGCTGCAGCGCGGCATCGACCGTGGCGACTTCCGGCCGATGGACCTGGACAGCGCGGTCTACAGCCTGATCGCACCCATGATCTTCCTGCTGATGTGGAAACACTCCATGGCGCCCTGCTGCCCGCCCAGCGACCGGCTGGACCCGCAGGCCTTCCTCGACACGCAGGTTGGCCTGCTGCTGGACGGCATGCGCGTGCGCCCCTGAACACCCGACTTTTTCCAAAACCCCCATGAACGCACCCGCTTCCCGTTCCGGCTGGATCAAATGGCTGCTGCTGGCCCTGCTTTTGATCGCCATCGCGCTGGGCGTGGTGCGTGCGCTGGGCAAGCGCAAGGCGCAGAACGAGGCCGCCGCCGCGGCCGCTGTCGCCGCGCAGAAGGCGCCGGTGTACGAGGTGCCACCGCAGGACGTAGCCACGGTCGAGGCACTGGAGCTGGAGCAATCGGTCGGCGTCTCGGGCTCGCTGCGGGCACTGCAGACTGCCGCCATCAAGGCCCGCGTGGCCGGCGAGGTGCAGGGCATTGGCAAGCGCGAAGGCGATGCGGTGAAAGAAGGCGAAGTGGTCGCCCGCATCGACAGCACCGAGGCCCAGGCCCGTGTGCGCCAGGCCGAGCAGCAGGCGAAATCGGCGCTGGCCCAGGTGGCGATCGCCAGGCGCGCACAGGACAACAACCAGTCGCTGGTGCAGCAGGGCTTCATCTCGGCCACCGCGCTCGAAACCTCGACCAACAACCTGGCCGCCGCCGAGGCCAACCACCAGGCCGCCGTCGCGGCGCTGGACATCGCGCGCAAGGCGCTGGGCGACACCACGCTGCGCGCACCGCTCTCGGGGCAGGTCTCGGCCCGGCTGGTGCAGAACGGCGAGCGCGTGGGTGTGGACGCCCGCATCCTGGAAGTCGTGGACCTCAGCGGCTTCGAGCTGGAGGCCGCGCTGGCCCCGGCCGACGCCGCCCGAGTGGCGGTGGGCCAGAAGGCGCAACTCAAGGTAGAAGGTCTGGACCAGGCGGTGGACGCCACGGTGGCGCGCATCAACCCCAGCGTGCAGGCCGGCAGCCGCAGCGTGCTGGTGTACCTGCGCCTGCCCGCAGCGGCCGGCATGCGCCAGGGTCTGTTCGCGCAGGGCGAGATCGTCACCGGCCAGCTCAAGGCGCTGGCCGTGCCGCTCTCGTCGGTGCGCAACGACAAGCCCCAGCCCTACATCCAGGTGATCCAGAACGGCAAGATCGCCCACGTGCCGGTCACCCTCGGCCGCCAGGGCCAGCGCGCCGGTGAGGCGATGCTGGTGGTCGACGGTGTGGCCGCCGCGCCCGCGGGCACGCAGCTGCTGCGTGTGCAGGCCGGCCTGATCCGCGAGGGCACCGAGGTGAAGCTCGCAGCGCCCGCCGCCGCGGTCCCGGCCAAGGCCGCCGCCAACTGAGCGCCGCGCCATGTGGTTCACCCGCGTTTCGCTGCGCAACCCGGTCTTCGCGACCATGGTCATGCTGGCCCTGCTGGTGCTGGGGCTGTTCGCCTTCCAGCGCCTGAAGGTCGACCAGTTCCCCAACATCGACTTCCCGGTGGTCGTGGTCACCACCGAGTACCCCGGCGCCTCGCCCGAGATCGTCGAATCCGAGGTCACCAAGAAGGTGGAGGAGTCGGTCAACGCCATCGCCGGCGTCAACGCCCTGACCTCGCGCAGCTACGAAGGCCAGTCGGTCGTCATCATCGAGTTCCAGCTGCACATCGACGGCCGCAAGGCAGCCGACGACGTGCGCGAGAAGATCGCCATCCTCAAGCCGAGCTTCCGCACCGACGTGAAGGAGCCGCGCGTGCTGCGCTTCGACCCGGCCAGCCGGGCGATCTGGTCGGTGGCCGTGTTGCCGGACGCATCGAACGGCAAGGCGCCCAGCGCGGTGGAACTCACCACCTGGGCCGAGCAGACACTCAAGAAGCGGCTGGAGAACGTGCGCGGCGTGGGTTCGGTCACCCTGGTGGGCGGCACCCGGCGCGCGGTCAACATCCACCTCGACCCGGCCGCGATGGAGGCGCTGGGTGTCACCGCCGACCAGGTCACGGCGGCGGTGCGCAACGAGAACCAGGACCTGCCGGTCGGCATGCTCAAGACCACCGAGCGCGACCGCGTGGTGCAGGTGCTCTCGCGCCTGAAGAACCCGCAGGACTTCGGCCAGATCATCGTGGCGCGGCGCGGCGGCAGCCCGGTGCACCTGTCGCAGGTCGCGCGGGTGAGCGACGGCACGCAGGAGGTCGAGAGCCTGGCGCTCTACAACGGCCAGCGCACCCTGCTGCTGCAGGTGCAGAAATCGCAGGACGAGAACACCATTGCGGTGACCGATGGCCTGAAGAAGGCCGTCGAATCGATCAAGGCCGAGCTGCCGCCGGGCGTGAAGCTGGAGCCGATTGCCGACGGCTCGCGGCCCATCCGGGTGTCGGTGGAGAACGTGCGCCGCACGCTGATCGAAGGCGCGCTGCTCACCGTGCTGATCGTGTTCCTGTTTCTGAACTCGTGGCGCTCGACGGTGATCACCGGCCTGACGCTGCCGATCTCGGTGATCGGCACCTTCTTCTTCATGAACCTGTTTGGCTTCACCATCAACATGATCACGCTGATGGCGCTGACCCTGTCGGTGGGCCTGCTGATCGACGACGCCATCGTGGTGCGCGAGAACATCGTGCGCCACGTGCAGATGGGCAAGCGCCCCTTCGACGCCGCCATGGACGGCACCTCGGAGATCGGGTTGGCGGTGCTGGCCACCACGCTGTCCATCGTGGCGGTGTTCCTGCCCATCGGCTTCATGGGCGGCATCATCGGCAAGTTCTTCCACGAGTTCGGCATCACCATGGTCGCGGCTGTGCTGATCTCGATGTTCGTGAGCTTCACGCTCGACCCGATGCTCTCCAGCATCTGGCACGACCCGGAGATCGAAAAGCATGGGCGGCACCTTGCGCCGGTGACGCTGTACGACAAGACCATCGGCCGCATCACCGGCTGGTTCGATCATGTGCAGGACCGGCTGGCCGATAGCTACCAGGGCGCGCTGCGCTGGTCGCTGGCGCACAAGCTCTCGACGATGGCGCTGGCGCTGGCGGTGTTCATCGGCAGCGTGTTCATGCTGCCGCTGCTGGGCACCGAGTTCGTGCCCAAGGCCGACTTCTCCGAAACCTCGCTGTCCTTCCACACGCCGGTCGGTTCTTCGCTGCAGGCCACCGAGGCCAAGACGAAGCAGGTGGAGGCCATCCTGCGCGAGTTCCCCGAGGTGAAGTACACGCTCTCCACCATCAACACCGGCAATGCGCAGGGCACCATGTACGCCAGCGTCTACGTGCGCCTGGTCGACCGCCAGGCGCGCACGCTCAACGCAGACGCCATGGCCGCCAAGCTGCGCGACCGGCTGCGCACCGTGCCCGGCGTCACCGTGACCCACGCCGGCCTGCTCGACCCGGTGGGCGGCAACAAGCAGATCGAGTTCTCGCTGCAGGGCGACGACCTGGCCGAGCTGGAGCGGCTGACGCAGCAGGTGATGGAGCGCGTGCGGCCCATCGTTGGCCTGGTCGACCTGGACGCCAGCGTCAAACCCAACAAGCCCACGGTGGACATCGTGATGCGGCGCGAGATCGCCTCCGACGCGGGCCTGAACAGCGCCGCCGTGGCCAGCAGCCTGCGCACCTTCGTGGCCGGCCAGACCGTGGGCAACTGGCGCGCCGCCGATGGCGAGAGCTACGACGTAAATGTGCGGCTGGCACCCGAGCAGCGCGCCCGCGCCGACGACCTGGAGCAACTGCCCTTCGTGGTCGGCAACAACGCCGACGGCAGCGCGCGCGTGGTGCGCCTGGGCCAGATCGCCGAGGTGGTCGACGCCACCGGCCCGAACCAGATCAACCGCCGCAACCTCAACCGCGAGGTGGCCATCAGCGCCAACGTCTACGGCCGCTCGGCCGGCGAGGTCTCGGGCGAGATCCGCCAGGTGCTCGATCAGATGAGCTTCCCGCCCGGCTACCGCTACGAGTTCGGCGGCTCGACCAAGAACATGCAGGAGTCCTTCGCCTACGCGGTTTCGGCGCTGGCGCTGGCGATCATCTTCATCTACATGATCCTGGCCAGCCAGTTCCAGAGCTTCCTGCAGCCGCTGGCGCTGATGACCTCGCTGCCGCTGACCCTGATCGGCGTGGTGCTGGCACTGCTGATGTTCGGCTCGACCATGAGCATGTTCTCGGTCATCGGCATCGTGCTGCTGATGGGCCTGGTGACCAAGAACGCCATCCTGCTGGTGGACTTCGCGATCCGGGCGCGCGAGGGCTTCGAGGGCCAGCCCCCGCTGGACCGCGAGAACGCCCTGCTGCTGGCGGCGAAAGTGCGGCTGCGCCCGATCCTGATGACCACCCTGGCCATGGTGGTCGGCATGGTGCCGCTGGCCTTTGCGCTGACCGAAGGCTCGGAGCAGCGCGCCCCCATGGGCCAGGCCGTGATCGGCGGCGTCATCACCTCCTCCATCCTGACCCTGGTCGTGGTGCCGGTGGTCTACTGCTACATGGACGATCTGGCGAACTGGGTGCGCCGCCGGCTGGGCTTCGCTCCCGCGGCGTCAGCGGCCCGATGACCCCCGCTCGGTAAAATCGGGACAGATCGGCTAACATACCCACCGGAGTATCAAAATGACCTCTTCGACGCCCCTGAGCCTCGACCGCGCCCGCTTCAACATGATCGAACAGCAAGTCCGCCCCTGGGAGGTGCTGGACCCGACCGTGCTGGAGCTGCTCGACCGCGTCAAGCGCGACCAGTTCGTTCCCGCGGCCCAGAAGGCGCTGGCCTATGTCGACATGGAGCTGCCCCTGGGCGAAAGCGCCGATCAGGTCATGCTCGCCCCGCGCCTGCAGGCCCGCATGGTGCAGGACCTGGCCATCAAGCCGACAGACAAGGTGCTGGAGATCGGCACTGGCAGCGGCTACACCACCGCCCTGCTGGCCAGCCTGGCCCAGCGCGTGGTCTCGCTGGAGATCGACGACGCCATCGCCAGCGCCGCGCGCAAGAACCTGCAGCAGGCCGGCATCACCAACGCCGAGGTGCGCGTGGCCGACGCCGCCGCCAACGGCTTTGCCGCCTGTGCGGCCGAAGGCCCCTGGGACGCCATCCTGGTGGCCGGCTCGGTCGCCGAGGTGCCGGCCGCGCTGCTGGCCCTGCTGGCCAAGGGCGGCCGTCTGATCACCATCGTCGGCCACGAGCCGGTGATGCGCGCCACCATCGTCACCCGCGTGGCCGATGCCGGCTTCAGCACCCAGCAGCCCTGGGACACGATCGCCCCGCGCCTGCGGAACTTTGCCGAGCCCTCGCGCTTCTCTTTCTGAGCCGCGACACCATGCAAGCCATCCACCCCGCCCAACTCGACGACTGGCTGCGGCACGCCAGCGCACAGAAACCCGGCGCGCTGCCGGTGGTGCTGGACGTGCGCGAGCCGTGGGAACTGCAGACCGCCTCGGTGCGGCCCGACGGATTCGAGCTGGTGGCCATGCCGATGCGCAGTGTGCCCGCCCGCTACCTCGAACTCGAACGCGACCGCCCCATCGCCTGCCTGTGCCACCACGGTGCGCGCAGTGCCCAGGTGGCGCACTTCCTGATCCAGAACGGCTTCACCGCCGTCGTCAATATCCACGGCGGCATCGACGCCTGGTCCCAGCAACGCGATCCCGGGGTTCCCACGTACTGACCCCGCCGGCGCCCTGTTCCCAAGGAAACCCCATGACCGCTCCGTCTCTCGCTCCCCGTCGTTCTGCCCTGACCCGTCTGTCCCTCGCGGCCGCCCTCACGCTGGGTGCGACAGGCGCCCAGGCCCAGAGCCTGGTGGAGCTGTACGAGGCGGCGCGGGGCTACGACACCACGCTTCAGTCGGCGCGTGCCCAGTACGACGCCAACCTCGCCAAGGCCGACCAGGCCAAGGCCGGCCTGCGTCCGCAGGCGGGTCTGGGCGCCGGGGCCAACTGGGCCAACAGCCGCAACGACGTGACGGACACCGGCCGCACCAGCAATTCGCAGAACGTCACCCTCTCGGCCAGCCAGCCGCTGTACCGCCCGGTCAACCGATACAACGACGAACAGGGTCAGCTCTCGGTGGAGATCGCCCGTGCCCAGCTGGAAGCCGCCGAGCAGGACCTGATGGTTCGCACCGCCCAGGCCTATTTCGACGTGCTGGCTGCGCAGGACACGCTGACCTTCGTGCAGGCACAGAAGACCGCCGTGGCCGAGCAGCTCGCCGCCGCCAAGCGCAACTTCGAGGTCGGCACCACCACCGTCACCGATTCGCGCGAGGCCCAGGCCCGCTACGACCTGGTGCTGGCCCAGGAAATCACCGCCAGCAACGACCTGCTGGTCAAGAAGCTCGCCCTCGACCAGCTGGTGGGACGCCGCGGCGCGAGCCCGAAGCCGCTGGCCGCCCCGGTGAACCTGCCCACGGTGCAGCCCGCCAGCGCCGAGGCCTGGGTGGAACAGGCGCTCACGCAGCATCCTGCGGTGCGCCAGGCCGACAAGGCCTTCGAGATCGCAGAAGTCGAGGTGCAGAAGGCGCAGGCCGGGCACAAGCCCACACTGGACCTGGTCGGCCAGTACCAGGTGGCGCGCGGCCCCAACTCGAACTTCCCGACCGCCGGCAACGTGCGCACCAACAACGCCAGCGTCGGCCTGCAGTTCAATCTGCCGCTGTACGCCGGCAACGCCATCGAGAACCGGGTCCGCGAGGCGCTCGCGCTGGTCGAGAAATCGCGCGCCGACCGCGAGACCGCGCTGCGCAACATCTCCCAGGCCATCCGCAGTGCCTACTTCGGCGTGGTCTCGGGCACCAGCCAGGTCAAGGCGCTGGAAGCGGCCGAGGCGTCGAGCCAGAGCGCGCTGGATGCCAACAAGCTGGACTACCAGGTGGGCGTGCGCATCAACATCGACGTGCTCAACGCCCAGAGCCAGCTGTTCCAGACCAAGCGCGACCTGGCCGTGGCGCGCTACAACGTGCTGGTGGGCCAGCTGCGCCTGAAGCAGGCCGGCGGCGTGCTCAAGGCCGACGACCTGCAGCCGGTCAACGCCTTGCTGAAGTGATCTCCCTGCTGGGATAAACTGCCGGGTCGGCCGCCGGGGACATACCGTCCGCGGCGGCAAGACAGAGCCAAAGGTGATTCATGCAAGCGGTCAATGTGCTGTGCATCAAGTGGGGCAAGAAGTACGGCCCCGAGTACGTCAACAAGCTGCACAGCATGGTCCGCCGCCACCTGCACCGGCCGTTCCGTTTTGTCTGCCTGACCGATGACGGCGCCGGCATCGACCCCGCCGTCGAAGTCAAGCCCATCCCCATGGTCGGCTTCGACGAGTTCGACCAGCGCAAACCCTGGACCTTCGGTCACGGCTGGCTCAAGCTGACCTCGTTCGCCAACCCGCTGTACGACCTGCAGGGCCGCACCCTGTTCCTGGACCTGGACATCGTCATCCTGGACAGCCTGGACCCGTTCTTCGAGCAGAAGGGCGAGTTCATCGTGATCAAGGAATGGGACAAGAAGGATGGCACGGGCAACACCTCGTGCTACCTCTACACCATTGGCGCGCACGCCGACGCGCTGGAGCACCTCAAGAACGATTACCCCGCCTCGATCGCGCCGGTGCGCAACGAGCAGGAGTTCATCACGCTCTACCTGGCGCGCCAGGGCAAGCTCAGCTACTGGCCCGAGGAGTGGTGCCGCAGCTTCAAGCGCCACTGCCTGCAGCCGGGCATCATGGGCTGGTTCAAGCCGCCCACCATCCCCAAAGGCGCGCGCCTCATCGCCTTCCATGGCAAGCCCAACCCGCCCGACGCCATCGCCGGCGTCAGTGGCAAGTGGTACCGCCGCGTCCTGCCGACCCAGTGGGTCGCCGACCATTGGCGCTGAACAAGACCAGCCTGGCCCAGCGCGGCTACCGGTTGCTGCTGCGCGGTCTGACGCTGCCCCTGCTGGGCTGGCTGTGGCTGCGCGGCCGCAAGGACGCCGGCTACCGTGAACGGCTGCGCGAGCGGCTGGGCTTCATCCGCATCGAACCCGCGTCCATGGGTGGCCTCTGGATCCACGCCGCGTCCGTGGGCGAGGTGCAGGCGGCGCGCCCGCTGATCGCAGCGCTGCGCGAGACCTGGCCCGACCACGCGATCACGGTCAGCACCCAGTCGCCCACAGGCGCACGCACGCTGCGCTCCCACTGGGGCGATGACATCCGCCACGTCTTCGCGCCCATCGACACACCAGGGGCCACACGCCGCTTCCTGGACCGGCTGCAGCCTTCCCTGCTGGTGCTGATTGAGCGCGAGATCTGGCCGGAAATGCTCTGGCAGTGCCGCCAGCGACTCACGCCCGTGGCCCTGGTCAATGCCCGCCTGTCGGCCGACTCGGCCCAGTTCTACCAGCGCTGGTGCGCCCTCATGGCGCCCATCTGGCCGCAGATGGCCTTGGTGGCCGCCGCCGACGCGCCCAGCGTCGAGCACTACGCGGCCCTGGGCGTGCCCGCTGGCCGGCTGGTGCTGACCGGCAATCTCAAGTTCGACCAGCGCGACACGCCCGAGAGCCCGGACCGCCTGCCCTGGCTGGCGGGGCGACCCATCGTGGTCGCCGGCAGCACACACGACGGCGAAGAAGCGGCCCTGCTGCTGGCCTGGCCCGAGCTGGCGCGCCAGCATCCCGGCGCGCTGCTGATCCTCGTGCCCCGCCACCCGGAGCGCTTCGACGAGGTGGCCGAGCAGATCACCGCCAGCGGCCTGAGCTTCGTGCGGCGCAGCCGCGGCGAAACACCGGCGGCCGGCACCTCGGTGCTGCTGGCCGACACCATGGGCGAGCTGGGCACCTGGTATCTGCACGCCAGCGTGTGCTTCATCGGTGGCAGCCTGGTGCCCATCGGCGGCCACAACGCGCTGGAGGCCATGGCCTGCGCCCGGCCGGTGCTGTTCGGCCCGCACACCCACCACTTCCAGGAGCTGTACCAGGACGTCGAGGCCTGCGGCGCAGGCGAACGCGTCGACTCGGCCCGCCTGATGCTGCACACCGCCGCGCAATGGATGCGCGACAAGGCCCTGCTGCAGCGCAAGGGTCAGCAGGCGCGCGATTTCGTGCTGCGCCAGCAGGGCAGCAGCCAGCGCAGCCTGCAGGCGCTGCGCCAGGTCTGGGCCCCCATGCGGCCCGAGCGCCTGGCGCCGGCCCGGGCCTCATCGCCGGCCGGCCAGACCATCTGGTTCGACCCCGCACAAGTTGCCGAGGCCCCGCCAGCCCTGTTCACACCGCCCTCCAGCGAGAGCACGGCGCTGGCGACGGGCAGTGGCCGCGGCCAGGCCCACCGCGTGGCGCTGGACCACGGCGAGGGTGTGCTGCGCCACTACCGGCGCGGCGGCCTGATGGCCCGGCTCAGCCCCGACCGCTACCTGGGCCGTTCGCCGCTGTCCAGCCGGGCCATGAACGAATTCACCCTGCTGCGCCGCCTGCGCGCCTGGGAGCTGCCGGTGCCAACGCCCGTGGCCGCACGACAGGTGCGCGGCCTGATCGGCCACACCGCCGACATCGTGGTCGCGATGATCCCGCAGACCCGCAACGTGGCCCAGGCACTGTCCGAGGGCCCATTGCCGAGGGCCGACTGGACCTCGCTCGGACGTGCCATCCGCCAGCTGCACGACCGCCAGGTGTTCCACTCCGACCTGAACTGCCACAACCTGCTGCTGGACGCGCAAGGCGCCGCCTGGATTGTGGACTTCGACAAATGCGGCGTGCGACCGGGCGAGACCTGGAAGCAGGAGAACCTGGAGCGCTTGCGCCGTTCGCTGCGCAAGGAACAGGGCCGGCGCCACCCGTTCCACTGGGACGAGGCGCGCTGGGACGACCTGCTGAAGGCTTACGCCGGCGAGACCTGAGCCGCCGGTGGTGGCGGGCGACGGCCCGCAGACGCCATCAGCAGCGCGGTCATCAGGATGAAGAAGTGGCTCTCGGTCGACAGCCACAGCGAGCTGTGGGTCATGTTCGAGGTCAGCATGATGCTCACGAAGGCCAGCATCAGCGCCCGGTGTGTCGAGCGGTAGCGCAACCCCTGCCGCACGATGGTGCCCATGAACCAGAGGATCAGCACGAAGCCCGGCAGCCCCTGCTCGAAATAGAACAGGATGAACTGGTTGTGCGGGTGCGGGCAGATGGCGTCGCAGAACTTCGGGTCCTTGAAGTACGAACGCGCCAGCACCGGGTAGGAGGCGGTGCCAGCCCCCATCAGCTTGGCGTTGTCAAAGTCGGTCTGGCGGACCATGAAGCGCCAGACCTCGATGCGCGCGCCGATCGAGGTCACGGTGCCCGCGCTGTGATTCTGCGCCTCCTGCCAGGCCAGGTTGGTGCGGTGCTGGAACTGCGGCGAGAGCGTGTAGGCCGACATCAGGGCCATCGCGCCGACCAGCACCACGCCCAGCAGCATCTGCGGGCGGCGCCAGAGCACCGCCAGCGAAAACACCACGGTCGCCAGCAACAGGCTGAGGTACCCGGTGCGACCCTGCGTCAGCACCAGGATGCTCACTGCAGCCAGCCCGGCCACCAGCCAGCACAGGACCTTCTTCCAGTTCGGAGTGGCCTTGATCGCCCAGTGCGCACACAGGACGGTGAACAGCGACATCATGATGCCCTGCGAGATGTGGTCCTTGAACACGGTGTGGTCGGCACCGAAGCCCTGGTTGTAGGTGCGCGACCAGGGCAGCTGGAACCACACGTTCAGCCAGGTGGACACCAGCGTGAACAAAAGCGCCAGGCCGAAGGCCGTCCAGCAGTGGGCGCGGTCTTCGCGGCGCGCCAGCAGGAAGATGAACACCGGCAGCAGAAGGAACTTCACGTACTTCTTGTAGTAGCCCCCGATCTCCGCCCAGCTGGCGGGCGACCAGAACGAGGCCAGGACGATCAACAGCGCCAGCGCGAGCGCCGGGCGCACCACCGGGTTGGCCCAGGAGCTGCGCAGGAACTCGCGCAGGTCCGTGCCGTCGAGGCTCAACACCCACAGGAGGACGACGATCAGCATCAGGCTGTTGGCCAGCGCCACGGATATGGGAAAACCACCGAACAGCAGCACCAGGCTGTAGATGGCGGCCCTGCGGGCAAACGTTCGGAAACTCATTGCAGGCTTGTCGTGGGAGAGGGTGCCGGGCACATGCGGGGGCGCAGGATCAGCGCTTGACCATGGTGTCGCCGGGCACAGGCCGGTCGTAGCGGATGATGGCGTAACGGAAGAAGCACTCCAGTGCCACCAGCAGGCAGAACAGGAAGCCTTCCGCGCCACACAGGAACCCGCGCCGGAAGATGTAGAGACGGATGAAGTTACTGGTGGCCGAGGCCAGGCCGCGCAGCACGCCACCGCGGCGCCCGGCCTGCACGCGGCGCACCGCACCCAGCTGGGCGTACTGCGCCATTTTGAGCAGGCCGCCATAGACCGACTCGCGCGAATGGTGCAGCAGGCGGGTGCCGAAGGTCTTGACCGGCGTGGCCGGGTCGCGCAGCACGGCATGCTCGTGCACGACGCCTTCGTAGCGCAGCAGCTGGTCGGTGCGGAACAGACGCCACACGCCCCCTTCTGTCTTGGCCATGCGGTGCAGGGTGCGGCCGAACGCCACCTGGTCCCAGTAGATCTTCCACACCGCGTTCTCGCCAGAGGCCACCGCCGCGCGGATCTCGTCCTGCAGGCCGGGTGGAATCACCTCATCGGCGTCCAGGAAGAAGATCAAGTCGGCATTCACATGGGTCATGAGCCGGTTGCGCTGCTCGGCGAAACCGTGCCAGTCGGGGTACAGGTGCACCTGCGCCCCCATCTCCTGGGCGATCTCGCGCGTGCGGTCCTCGCTGCCGCTGTCGATCACCACCACCTGGTCGGCGAATGACGCGCTCTGGATGCAGCGCGCGATGCGGTGCGCTTCGTTGAGCGTGAGGATGCCGATGCACAGCGTCGGCTTGCGATGTTCAGCCACGGGCCCTCCAGCCGATGAGCCCGCGCCAGCGGCCGAACATGCGGGCCAGCAGCTTGGGCGAAAACACGATGGCCCGCAGGGGCAGCCCCAGGGTGGTGGTCACCAGCAGCCAGCGGCGCAGGCGCTGGGCCTCCTCCCGCGAGCGGTACTTGGTGGCGAACTGCAGCTTGGACTGCGCGTGGTGGAACCCACGCGCGTACTCGTGGCGCCAGGGCGACGCGCCGCGCACCGAACCGCGTGAGTGGTGGATGGCCTGCACCGCGGGCACGACGACGATGTTCTGCCTGGCGTTGAACAGGCGCAGGCACAGGTCGTCGTCTTCGTAGTAGAGGAAGAACTGCTCGTCGAAGAACCCGACCTCGCGGAACGAGGCCATGCGCAGCAGCATCGCCGCGCCACAGACGAAGCCCACGCAGGTGGGGCCGGAAGCGCCCGGACCACGGGGCGACCACCAGGTCTGGGGAAAGCGGTAGTTGATCTCGGGCTTGCCAGAAGCGCTGACCAGCTGTGGCGCCAGCACGGCGGCCTGGGGCATGGCGGCCGCGGTTGCGAGCAGGGCTTCCAGGCCCGGGCCGTCGATCTCGCAGTCCGGGTTGAGCAGGAAGGCGAACGGGGTCTGCACCCGGGCCAGCGCGCGGTTGTTGGCCGCGCCAAACCCCAGGTTGCGGCCATGGTCGAGCACGATCGCGTGCGGCCAGAGCCGGCGCGCCGAGGCGGCCGTGCCGTCAGCGCTGCCGTTGTCCGAGACGATGACGTTCGGACAGCGCGACAGCAGCGTGTTCAGGGCCGGCAGGCAGTGTGCGCTCTCGCGCGTGACCACGATGATGGTGACCGCCGCCAGGGCCCCGCCGCTCAGGCGCGCAGGATCGATGGACACGTCGTGGCTGCTCGGCACCCGGGCGTCCTCAGTGCGCGCTCGCGCCGACCACCGCGTCGGGCTTGGCCTGGCGCAGCAGATCCAGCATGGCGTGCTCGATGCGGTGCAGGGCCTCGGCCGTGTGGCCCTCGAAGCGCAGCACCAGCACCGGCGTGGTGTTGGAGGCGCGTATCAGGCCAAAACCGTCGGGCCAGTCGACCCGCAGGCCATCGATGGTCGAGACCTTGGCGAGCGCCTCGAAGCGCGCGAGGGTCAGCAACTGTTCCACCACGGCGTGGGGTTCGCCTTCGGCGCAGGCCACGTTCAGCTCCGGCGTGCTGTGCGACGTCGGCAGCGCATTGAGCACCGCGTTGGCGTCGGGGCTGCGGCTGAGGATTTCCAGCAGGCGCGCGCCAGCGTAACTGCCGTCGTCGAAGCCGAACCAGCGCTCTTTGAAGAAGATGTGGCCGCTCATCTCGCCGCCCAGCGGGCTGTCCAGCTCCTTCATGCGCGCCTTGATCAGGGAGTGGCCGGTCTTGTAGATGTTCGGCACACCGCCGGCCGCCTCGATCGCCGGCGCCAGACGCTGCGAGCACTTGACGTCGAAGATGATCTGGCCGCCCGGCACGCGCGAGAGCACGTCCTGCGAGAACAGGATCATCTGACGGTCGGGGAAGATGGTCTGGCCGTCCTTGGTCACGATGCCCAGGCGGTCGCCGTCGCCGTCGAAAGCCATGCCCAGTTCGGCGTCGGTTTCGCGCAGGGTGCGGATCACGTCTTGCAGGTTCTCAGGCTTGCTCGGGTCCGGGTGATGGTTCGGAAATTCGCCATCGACCTCGCTGAACAGCTCGATCACTTCGCAGCCCAGCGCCCGGAACAGCGCCGGGGCCGAGGCACCGGCCACGCCGTTGCCGCAGTCGACCACGACCTTCATCGGGCGCGAGAGCGTCACGTCGCCAACGATGCGGTCGGTATAGGGTTTCAGCACATTGACATGCCGCACCCGCCCGCCGTCCCGGCGCACATGGGTTTCGGTCTCCATCATCCGGCGCAGGGCCTGGATGTCCTCGCCATAGATGGCCCGGCCGCCCATGACCATCTTGAAGCCGTTGTAGTCCCGGGGGTTGTGGCTGCCGGTGACCTGGATGCCGCTGCTGCACAGGGTGCTGGCCGCGAAATACAGCATCGGGGTGGTCGCCAGGCCGATATCGATCACATCGACGCCGGCGGCCACCAGACCCCGGATCAGCGCCTCGGACAGGCCGGGGCCGCTGAGCCGCCCGTCGCGCCCCACGGCCACACTGCGCTCGCCCTGTTGCAGGGCCACCGTGCCGAAGGCCAGGCCCAGCGCCTCGGCCACCGCTTCGTTGAGTGCGCCGGGAACGATGCCCCGAATGTCGTAGGCCTTGAAGATGGAAGCGGTCACTTGCATGGTCGTCGCTCGGGAGAACAAACCGGCGATTGTAGGTGGCCGGACCGTGCTTGCCGGCCCGGGACATGTCCGGAAATGGCCAGTCGCCAATTGGCAAAACACCTACCATGGCAGCCATGAACCGCCCTGCACCGCTCGACGCCGACGCTCTCTACCGGGCACTGGGCGCGCGCGATGCCCGTTTTGACGGGCGTTTCTTCACCGGCGTCACCTCCACCGGCATCTACTGCCGCCCGATCTGCCGGGTCCGCACACCCAAACGCGACAACTGCGTGTTTTTTGAGCATGCCGCCCAGGCCGAACAGGCCGGCTTCCGGCCCTGCCTGCGCTGCCGGCCGGAGCTGGCGCCGCGCGATCGCCACTGGTCGACCGAGGACGCCGGGGACATCCTGATCCGCCAGGCCACCGCCCTGCTCGACACACCGGAGACCTGGAACACGGGAGCGGATGAACCACCGCTGGAGCAGCTGGCGGCTCGGCTGGGGGTAAGCGGGCGCCACATCCGCCGCCTGTTTGAAGCCCGGCTGGGCGTCTCGCCTCTGCAGTACCTGCAGACGCAGCGTCTGCTGGCCGCCAAACAGATGCTGGCCGACACCGACCTGCCCGTGGCCCAGGTGGCCCTGGCCGCCGGATTCAGCAGCCTGCGCCGATTCAACGATGCCTTCGTGGGCCGCTACGGTCTCAACCCGACCCAGCTGCGGCGCAGCCGGTCGACCGGCTCGGCCGGGGCCACCCGGGCGCCGGCCGAGGTGCGGCTCTCCTGGCGGCCGCCCTACCGGGTGCAGGACGTGCTGCGCTTCTTCGCCGACCGGGCCCTGCCGGGGCTCGAAGTGGTCGACCTGGTGCAACAGACCCTGGTGCGAACGTTGCGCCTCGCGGTGCGGGGCACGGTGGCGAGCGGCTGGCTGCACATCCGCTTCCTTCCGGACGAGCACCGCATCGGTCTGCGGGTCAGCGAGGGCCTGCTGCCGGCACTGCCCGCGGTCATCGACCGCGTGCGCGCGGCCCTGGACCTGGACGCCGATCCGCAGGCCATCGACCGCGTACTGCACCCTGATTTTCCCCACAGCGACGGCATGCGCGTGCCCGGCACCTTCGACGGCTTCGAGCTGGCGGTGCGGGCCGTGCTGGGCCAGCAGGTGACAGTGGCGGCGGCCCGCACCCTGTGTGGCCGCTTGCTGGAACGCCTGGGTTCCCCGCTGGCCGACGGTCCACCGGGTCTGCAGCGCCTGTTCCCCACGCCCGGGACGCTCGCCGAGGTCGATGGGCAGCTGCTGGGCGAGATCGGGATCGTGCGCCAACGCCAGCAGGCAATCCTCGCGCTGGCGCGCGCGGTGGCGGACGGCCGCCTGGTGCTCGACAGTCGTGCCGACCCGGCATCGACGCTGAAAAGCCTCGAAGCGCTGCCCGGCATCGGCCCCTGGACGGCCCAGTACATCGCGATGCGGGCCCTGCGCTGGCCCGACGCATGGCCCAGCGGCGACGTCGTGCTCCTGCAGGCGCTGGGGCTGCGGAACCTGCCCGCCTCCACGGCCCGACGGGAAGCCGAACGCATCGCTCGGCGCTGGCAGCCCTGGCGCAGCTACGCCGTGATACGCGCCTGGGCCACGCCCCCCCGTTTCAACGTTCCTGAGGAGATTCCCGATGAACACCACACATGACCGCCGTGTCCAGACCATCGTGGGCAGCCCGCTGGGCGATCTGCGGCTGGTGGCCAGCGCCAATGGACTCGCCGGCCTCTGGTTCGTACAACGGCAACGCCACGAGCCGCCGGCTGAGCGTCTGGCCGCCTGGCCCACCGTGGCGTCGCACCCGGTGCTCGACGCCGCGGCGCGGCAACTGGACGAGTACTTCCAGGGACTGCGCCAGTGCTTTGATCTGCCTCTGGATCTGGAGCAGGGCACACCATTCCAGCGCACCGTCTGGCAGGCCATGCGGGAGATTCCAGCCGGCGCCACCACGAGCTACGGCGCTCTGGCCGCCGGCCTTGGCAAGCCCCAGGCGGTGCGCGCGGTGGGCGCCGCCGTTGGTCGCAATCCGTTGAGCATCGTGGTGCCTTGCCACCGGGTGGTGGGCGGCAACGGTTCACTGACGGGGTACGCCGGTGGTCTGGACCGCAAGCAGGCGCTGCTAAAGCTCGAACGCGCATTGATCGACAAAGCGCATCAATGGCCCGAGCGAACATCATCAACGCTTCAGCCCTCCACAAGGCCTTTGCCGGCACACTGAGTCCATGTCGCCCGCACTCATTCTTGAATTTTTCCTGCTCGCCGCCCTCTGGGGCTCCTCCTTTCTCTTCATGCGATTGGGCGCAGCGGAGTTCGGCGCCCTGCCCACAGCCGGCTTGCGGGTGGCGTTCGCGGCGCTGTTCCTGCTGCCGGTGTTCCTGCTCAAAGGCGTCTGGGCCGACTTCCGCCAGCGCGCCCGGCTCATCCTCTTCGTGGGTCTGCTCAACTCGGGCATCCCCTTCGCCCTGTTCGCGTACGCGGTCATGCACATCAGCACCGGCCTGACCTCGATCCTGAACGCCACGGTGCCACTGACCGGGGCCCTGGTGGCCTGGGTATGGCTCAAGGACCGGCCCGATGCCTGGCGAGCCACCGGCCTGGCCATCGGCTTCGTGGGCGTCTGCCTGCTGGTGATCGGCAAGTCCGGCTTCAGCCTGGCATCGGGAGCCGCCTCTGCAGGACAAGCCCTGCTGGCCATGCTGGCCTGTCTCGTCGCCACGTTCTGCTACGGGCTGGCGGCCAGCTTCACAAAACGCCACCTCACCGGCGTCCACCCGCTGGCCACCGCTTCGGGCAGCCAGATCGGCGCTGCACTGGGACTGGCGCTGCCCACGTTGTGGCTGTGG
Source organism: Hydrogenophaga flava NBRC 102514 (assembly GCF_001571145.1). Classification (GTDB taxonomy): domain Bacteria; phylum Pseudomonadota; class Gammaproteobacteria; order Burkholderiales; family Burkholderiaceae_C; genus Hydrogenophaga; species Hydrogenophaga flava. The sequence continues at coordinate 10,623 of NZ_BCTF01000002.1, read as the reverse complement.
CCGGATCAGCCCGTCAGCACCGGCGCCTGGGGCGCGCTGGTCGCCGTGGCCCTGCTGTGCACCTCGCTCGCGTACGTCCTGTTCTTTCGAATCATTGCCCAGGCAGGCCCCAGCAAGGCGCTCACCGTGACCTTCCTGGTGCCCGTGTTCGCGCTGATCTACGGGCGCATTTTTCTAGACGAAGCCATCACCCCATGGATGATCGGCTGCGGCCTCATCATCATGGCAGGCACGGCCCTGTCGACCGGACTGCTGAAACGGCGGCCGCAGGTCAGCAGCGTGTAAAAGCACGCAGCAGATACGCCGGGTGTGCATTGCGGAAATGAAAAAGCCGTTCAGACCAGAGATCTGAACGGCTTATCAAAACTGGCGGAGTGGACGGGGCTCGAACCCGCGACCCCCGGCGTGACAGGCCGGTATTCTAACCAACTGAACTACCACTCCGCAGTGGTGCAGCTTTTGCCTTCTGCTCTCGCATCAGGCCAAGTGCCACAAACTTGGCGACCCTACGGGGATTCGAACCCCGGTACTCACCGTGAAAGGGTGATGTCCTAGGCCTCTAGACGATAGGGTCAAAACCTAAGAACCGAACTGTGCATTGTAGCAAAACCACGCTGCCCAATTCTTCAATTTTGGTGGAGGTAAGCGGGATCGAACCGCTGACCTCTTGCATGCCATGCAAGCGCTCTCCCAGCTGAGCTATACCCCCACGAAATCCATTTCTGGGATGCTGACTCTGCTTTGTTGCGAACAACTCAGTGTGAATCAGCAAGACTCAAATTATAGACCATTTTTCAGGCCTTCTGCAACCTCTCCAAAACTGTTTGACGATTTTGCAGTTCCAGCACCGCATCGAGCGAAGGCGTCTGGGCCGTGCCCATCACGAGCACGCGCACCGGCATGGCCAGTTGCGGCATCTTCAGGCCATGCGCCGTGATGGTCTCCTTGATCGCAGCAGAGAGGCTTGCCTTGTCCCAGGCGCAGTCGACCAGCTTGTCGGTCAGTGTCTGCAACGCAGGACGAACCACATCGGTGATGTGTTGCGTGCGCTCGGCGTCCGAAGGTGTCACGTCGGTGTAGAAGGCCGCTGCCCAGCCGGCCAGAGCGACCGTCGTGTCGCAGCGGTCCTTGAAAAGACCACAGATGCGGGGCAAACGTTCGTCAGCGGCGATGCCACGCTTGGCCAGTTGCTCAGCCACCAGCGCCGACAGCGCTGCGTCGTCCATGGCCTTGAGGTGTTGCGCGTTCACCCAGCGCAGCTTGGCTTCGTCGAAGCGGCCGGCGCTGCTGCCCAGGTGGTCGAGGTTGAACCACTGCAGGAACTGCTCGCGGCTGAATATCTCGTCGTCGCCGTGGCTCCAGCCCAGGCGCGCGAGGTAGTTCACCATTGCGTCGGGCAGATAACCTTCGTCGCGGTACTGCGTGACCGGCTTGGCGCCGTTGCGCTTGCTCATCTTCTCGCCCTGCTCGTTGAGCACGGTGGGCAGATGGGCGTAGACCGGCGGCTCCTTGTCCAGGGCACGGAAGATGTTGATCTGGCGCGGCGTGTTGTTGACATGATCGTCGCCACGGATCACGTGGGTGATCGCCATGTCGATGTCGTCCACCACCACGCAGAAGTTGTATGTGGGTGTGCCGTCGGGGCGCGCGATCACCAGGTCGTCGAGTTCTTCGTTGCTGAACTCGACGCGACCTTTGACCTTGTCTTCCCACACCACCGAACCGCCCTGCGGGTTCTTGAAGCGCAGCACGGGTTTGACGCCTTCTGGAACCGGCGGCAGCACCTTGCCCGGCTCGGGCCGCCAGGTGCCGTCGTAGCGAGGCTTTTCCTTGTTGGCCATCTGGCGTTCGCGCAGCGCATCCAGCTCGGCCACGCTCATGTAGCAGGGGTAGACCAGCCCTTTTTCAACCATATCGGCCAGCACTGCCTTGTAGCGGTCCATGCGCTGCATCTGGTAGAACGGCCCTTCGTCGTGGTCCAGGCCCAACCACTTCATGCCTTCGATGATCACGTCCACCGCGGCCTGCGACGATCGCTCCAAGTCGGTGTCTTCGATGCGCAGGATGAAGGTGCCACCGGTGGCACGGGCAAACGCCCACGGGTAAAGCGCGGAGCGGATGTTGCCCAGGTGGATGAAGCCGGTGGGCGACGGCGCGAAACGGGTGCGAACGGTCATGGGAGAAAAAGAAAAGTCAGAGGCTGGAGAGCCCGCGATCCAGGTCGGAACGGATGTCGTCCAGGTGTTCGAGGCCGACGGCGACGCGGATGAGGCCCTGGCCGATGCCGGCGGCCTGGCGCTGCGCTTCAGACAGTTTGCCGTGCGAGGTACTGGCGGGGTGGGTACACAGGGTCTTGGTGTCGCCGAGATTCGTGCACAGCGACAGCACTTGCAGCGTATCGAGCACATGAAAGGCGCGCTGGCGCGCCTGCTCGGGGCCCGCCGCCTTCACGTCGAAGGACAGCACAGCGCCACCGATGCCGTTCATCTGGCGCATGGCCAGTTCGTGCTGCGGGTGACTCGCCAGGCCGGGGTAATACACACGAGCCACGGCGGGGTGGGCCTCCAGCCATTGCGCCAGCGCCAAGGTCTGCGCACTCTGGGCCTTCATGCGCAGGTCCAGCGTCTCCAGCCCCTTGAGCACGACCCAGGCGTTGAACGGCGACAGCACCATGCCGGAGTTCTTCTGCACTGGCAGAAATTTCTCGCGCACCATGGCTTCGGTGGCGCACAGGGCTCCGGCCATGACGCGGCCCTGGCCGTCCAGGTACTTTGTGCCGGAGTGCATGACGATGTCGGCACCCAGCGCGATGGGGCGCTGCAGTGCGGGCGTGGCGAAGCAGTTGTCCACCGCCAGAAGCGCGCCGGCGTTGTGCGCCAGTTCGGCCAGGGCCGCGATGTCGCACACCTCGCCCAGCGGATTGGTGGGCGTTTCGGCAAACAGCAGCCGCGTAGTGGGCCGCATGGCGGCGCGCCAAGCCTCGAGGTCGGTCTGCGGCACCACCGAGGTTTCCACGCCGAAGCGCCCGAACTCCGAGCCAATCAGCTTGAGCGTGGAGCCGAACATGGACTGCGAAATGATTACGTGGTCACCCGCTTTGAGCAGGCTGAAGCACATCAGCATGACGGCGGCCATGCCCGAGGCGGTGGCCATGCAGGCCTCGGCGCCCTCCATGGCAGCCAGTCGCATTTCGAAGCTGGTGACCGTGGGATTGCCCGAACGGCCGTAGGTGTAGCCGTCTTCCTCGCCGGCAAAGCGGCGCGCCGACTCTTCGGCGGAAGGCTGCACATAGCCACTGGTCAGGAACAGGGCCTCGGAGTTCTCGCCGTACTGGCTGCGCTCGGTCGCCAGCCGCACCGCCAGGGTTTCGCGGTGCAGAGCCTCTGCGGATTTCGCGTTCGATGACATAACGGATCAGGCGGTCTGGGCGTTGGGCAGGGCCAGGCGCGAGCTGTCTTCCTGACCCTCTTCGGTCTGGTCGCGGCCCTGGTTCATGCGGGCAATGGTCTCGGGCGTGATGTCGCCCGTGACATAGACGCCATCGAAGCACGATGCGTCGAAACCGGCCAGCTTCGGATTGAGCGCGGCGATGGCCTGCTTCATCGCATCCACGTCCTGGTAGATCAGCGCGTCGCAACCAATGAGTTCGCGGATCTGCTCAACCGTGCGGTCGTGCGCCACCAGCTCCGTCGCGGTGGGCATGTCGATGCCATACACGTTGGGGAAACGCACCGGCGGTGCGGCGCTGGCCATGTAGACCTTGCGCGCACCGGCGTCGCGCGCCATCTGCACGATCTCTTTGGAAGTGGTGCCGCGCACGATGGAATCGTCCACCAGCAGCACGTTGCGGCCCTTGAATTCGCTGGCAATCACGTTGAGCTTCTGCCGCACCGACTTCTTGCGCACACCCTGGCCGGGCATGATGAAGGTGCGGCCGACGTAGCGGTTCTTCACGAAACCCTCGCGGTACGGCAGACCGAGGATCTGGGCCAGCTCCATGGCGCTGGGGCGCGAAGATTCCGGGATCGGGATGACCACGTCGATTTCATTCGGCGGCACGGTGGACACCAGCCGCTTGGCCAGGGTCTTGCCCATGTTCAGGCGGGCCTGGTAGACCGAAATGCCGTCGAGCACCGAGTCCGGCCGCGCCAGGTAGACGTATTCGAAGATGCAGGGGTTGTGGCTGACCTTATCCGCACACTGCTCGAAGCTGGCCTGGCCGTCCAGGTCGATGAACACGGCTTCGCCAGGCGCCACATCGCGCTCCAGCTCAAAGCCGTTGCCCTCAAGCGTGACCGATTCGCTGGCGACCATGCGGGCACCATCGGCGCTGCGACCGATGCACAGCGGACGGATGCCGAAGGGGTCGCGGAACGCCAGCAGGCCGTGGCCCGCAATCAGGGCGATCACGGCATACGAACCCTTGATGCGCCGGTGCACGCCACGCACCGCAGCGAACACATCGGCCGGCTTGAGCGACGCCCCGCGGGTGGACTTTTCCAGTTCGTGCGCGAGCACGTTGAGCAGCACCTCGGAGTCGCTCTCGGTGTTGATGTGGCGGTGGTCGGTCTGGAACAGCTCCTGCTTCAGACCCTGGGCATTGGTCAGGTTGCCGTTGTGCACCATCACCAGGCCAAACGGCGCGTTGACGTAGAACGGCTGGGCCTCTTCCTCGCTGAAGGCGTTGCCCGCGGTGGGGTAACGCACCTGGCCCAGGCCCACATTGCCCGGCAGCGCGCGCGTGTTGCGTGTGCGGAAGACGTCACGCACCATGCCCTTGGCCTTGTGCATGAAGAACTTGCGCCCTTGCTGGGTCACGATGCCGGCGGCATCCTGCCCCCGGTGCTGCAGCAGCAACAGGGCGTCGTAAATCAGCTGATTGACAGGCGCCTGGCTCACCACGCCCACGATTCCACACATGATTGGATCCTCAACGAAACAAAGACTGTCGACTCAGGCCAGGTACCGGGCCACCGGCTCGGGAAGCAGCGGCCGGAGGGCCTGCAGGCTGTCACCCAGCACCTGCGCCACTGCGGACGTCTGCCAGGCCTGTTGCGACTGGAGCGGAGTCATTCCCACCACCACCGCCACCGCCAGCAGCACCACCGCGCCGCGCAGCAGGCCAAACACACCGCCCAGCACGCGGTCAATGGGACGCAACCCCACGGCCGCCACCATTTTTTTCACCAGCCACGCCACAAACCCGCCCGCAAACGCGCAGGCCACAAAAACCAGGACGAATGCCACCGCGATGCGCAGTGCCGCGGAGAGCCCGTCCAGCGGCAGCAGGTGCGCCACCTCTCCTGCATAAGCCTGAGCCAGCACGAACGCCGCCACCCAGACCATCAAAGAAAGCACTTCGTACACCAGTCCACGCCACATGCCCACCACGGCCGACAAAAGCAGCACGAACAGCAACAAACCATCCACTGCGTTCATGTCGCCGCCCCCAGGTCCCAGGCCGAAGCCATCACAACCAGAGCAAGGCCGTCGACAGGCCCAGCGCCTTGGCGCGCTCAGCGGCCTTTTCGGCCTCTGCACGCGTGGCGAAAGGCCCCAGACGGACCCGGATGCGGCGCCCCTGCGCGGTCTCGGCCACATGGGTGTAGGTCTTGAGCCCGGCCCGCTCCAGCCTCAGCCGGGCCTCGCGGGCACGCTCGACTTCCGAAAAGGCACCCACCTGCACCACGATGCGCTCGTTGCCGGTGGCGGCCTTGTCGGAGGGCTTTTCTGGTGGTTTTTCCGTGGCTTTCTCCGCCACGGCCTTCTCGGCCGCAGGCTTCTCAAGCTGGGGCTTCTCTGCAGGCTTTTCAACGGGCTTGTCGGCCGGCTTGGCGACAGCCTTGGGCTCGACCACCTCCTCACGCGCGGCAAGGCTGTCGGCCGTGGCCACAGGCGCAGGCCTGGCTGCGGCAGGCGCAGGAGCCTCGGTCTTGGGCGCAGGGGTTGCGGGCGTGTGGCGGGAGGGAATCTCGATCGGCACGTCGACCGCGATCGGGCGGGGCTGCGTATCGAACAGCAGCGGAAACCCGAGCACCCCCACCAGCACCAGCACGGCCGCCCCGATCAGTCGGTGCCGGGCCCGACGACGCACGGCCTCGATGCTTTGTGGCGGCGGTGAGGCGGTGTGGCCCGCAGAACCGGAACGGGATGTGAGCATGCGGAAATGGGTCCGGCGGAGATCGCGGGGAGGATCAGTTCGCGAGGTGCTTGGCCGCCAGACGCGGCACGCCATCCTTCAGAACACCCCCCACCGTGTGGAAGGAACCAAAGACCACGATTCTATCAGTGGGGTCCGCCTCCAGCACCGCGGCGCGCAGCGCCTCCAGCGGCGACGGATGGCATCCGGCCACCCGCGAGCGCCCGCCCGAAGCCTGGCCGGCGCCGCTGTCGAGCACGGCCGCCAGATCGGCCGCCCGGCTGGCGCGCGGCAGGGGCAGATCGGTGAGGTGCCAGCGATCGATCAGCGGCGCAATGCGCTCCAGCATGGCGGGCAGGTCCTTGTCGGCCATGGCGCCGAACACCGCGTGTGTGACCGGGTAGTAGCCCATGGCGTCGAGGTTCTCGGCCAGCGCGGCCACGGAATGTGGGTTATGGGCGACGTCGAGCACCAGCGCGGGCTCTCCGGGCACGATCTGGAAACGGCCGGGCAGCTCCACCATGGCCAGCCCGTTGCGGACGGCCTGAGCCGTCACGGGAAGACGGGGTCGCAGTGCCTCGATGGCGGCCAGGACGCCCGAAGCATTCACCAGCTGGTTGGCGCCGCGCAGGGCCGGGTAGGCCAGACCGCTGAACTTGCGCCCGCCCTGGGACGGGTGCATGGCCCAACCCCACTGCTGCTTGTCACCGGCGAAATGGAAGTCCTTGCCGATGCGCCAGAGCTGGGCGCCGACTTCGAGCGCCCGGTCCAGCACACTCTGCGGCGGCACCGGATCGCTGAGCACCACCGGCCGACCCGTGCGCATGATCCCGGCCTTTTCGTAGCCGATGGCCTCGCGGTCGTTGCCCAGCAGGGCCATGTGGTCCAGCGCGATGCAGGTGATGACGGCGCAGTCCGGGTCGACGATGTTCACCGCGTCCAGCCGGCCGCCCAGGCCGATCTCCAGGATGGCCACGTCGATGCCGCTGTCCGAGAGCGTGCGCAGGATGGCCAGCGTGGTGAACTCGAAATAGGTCAGCACCACGACGCCCTCGTCGCCCGCCCCTCCGTCGCCCAGGCGCGCGCGCTCAACCTCGGCAAAAGCGGGCAGCAGCGTCTCGGCGGCCACCGCCTCGCGGGCCACGCGGCAGCGCTCCTCGAACCGCACGAGGTGCGGGGAGGAATACACACCGGTCCGGTACCCGGCCTCGCTGTAGATGGCCTCCAGCATGGCGCAGGTCGAGCCTTTGCCGTTGGTACCGGCCACGGTGATCACCGGGCAGGGCATGGACAGGCGCATGCGCTGCGCCACCCGCTGCACCCGGTCCAGTCCGAGCTCGATGCCGCTGATGCCCTGGGGATGCTGTCGCTCGCAATGAGCCAGCCACTCGTCTAAGGTGTTCATGGCCGGGATTATCCCGGCCATCACAAGGCCCCGTGCTCAGCCCGCGAAACGGTCGGTGGCTTCGATCAGCCGGTCCAGGATGCCGGGCTCGTTGAACGCGTGGCCGGCATCGGGCACCATGTGGAAGTCGGCCTGCGGCCAGGCGCGGTGCAGATCCCAGGCGGTGCGGGCCGGGGTGCAGGCGTCGTAACGCCCCTGCACGATCACACCCGGAACGCCGGCCAGCTTGTGCGCGTCGCGGATGAGTTGCCCCTCCTCGAACCAGCCATCGTGCACGAAGTAGTGGTTCTCGATGCGCGCGAAGGCCAGCGAGAAGGCGTCGTTGGAGTGTTTGGCGGTGTTGGCCGCGTCGGGCAGCAGGCGGATGGTCTGGCCCTCCCACAGGCTCCAGGCGCGGGCGCATTCCAGCTGCGCCGCCGGGTCGTCGCCGGTCAGCCGCTTCCGGTAGGCGGCGAGCAGGTCGCCGCGTTCGACCTCTGGGATCGGCGCGAGGAAGCCCTCCCACAAGTCGGGAAAGAGCCATGAAGCGCCCTCCTGGTAGTACCAGCGCACCTCGTCGCGGCGCAGGGTGAAGATGCCGCGCACGACCAGTTCGGACACACGCTCGGTGTGCGTCTGCGCATAGGCCAGGGCCAGGGTGCTGCCCCAGGAGCCGCCGAACACCAGCCAGCGATCAAAGCCCATCAGGGCTCGCAGCCGTTCCATGTCGGCCACCATGTGCCAGGTGGTGTTATTCTCCAGCGAGGCCGCCGGCTTCGACCGGCCGCAGCCGCGCTGGTCGAACAGCAGCACGCAGTACTTCTGCGGGTCGAACAGGCGGCGGTGGTCGGGCGAGCAGCCCGAACCCGGCCCACCGTGCAGGAACACCGCCGGTTTGCCTTGCGGATTGCCGCAGAGCTCCCAGTAGATCTGATGGCCGTCGCCGGTGTCGAGCACGCCAGTCCTGAAGGGTTCGATGGGGGGATAGAGGCTGCGCAGGGTCATGGTGAAGTGCGACCTTCACCAAGAGGCCGCGTGACAGAATTCGGGGATGACCACACTCTACGGCATCCCCAACTGCGACACCGTCAAAAAGGCCCGGGCCTGGCTGAACGAGCACGGCGTCGCGCACAGCTTCCACGACTTCAAGAAGCAGGGCGTGCCCGAGGCCGCACTGGACCTGTGGCTGGCCGCCGCGGGCTGGGAAACGCTGGTCAACCGCAAAGGCACCACCTGGCGTGGACTGGACGAGGCCACCCGCCTGGCCGTGGTGGACAACCCGAGTGCGCGCGCCGTGTTGCTGCTGCATCCCAGCCTGATCAAGCGCCCGGTGGTCGGCTGGGCAGACAGCTCGGTCACTGTGGGCTTCGCCCCCCGGGACTGGGCCGGCAGGCTGGGCCGTGTGCGCTGAACATGGCCAGTGCGCGCGTGATTGACTCAGGTCTGACCGAACAATTAAGCACTCTTTTACAATTCAAAACCTATTTCAGGAGGAATGCGAATGCGCTCAAAACATAGGGTTCAACATCATCGACTTGCCGCCCTGCTGGCTAGTCTGTTAATGGCGGCCTGTGGAGGCTCGGGGGAATCGCCAGGCGGCTCCAGCGAGTCGATCTCAAAGGGCAGTGACGTCACTGCCAGCGATCTCGAAAGCAAACAGAGCGCATCCAGCATCAACGCCACCGACGCGGTGCTGCAGAGCGCTGCCCCCAAGGGTGCGGATGCACAGGCCAATCCGGTTGCCAAGGTGAGCATCGATCGGCGTGCCGCGCCCAACCCCGGCATCAGCGTGGATCTGGGCCAGCCCGAAGCTTCGGCCATCGAGAAGATGGAGCGGCACAACCGAAAAGGAAACGGCCTTGAGAGAGCCAAGCGGGTTCAAAACGGATTCGCACGGGACGTGGCCGCCACCAACTCGCGCAAGAGCCTGCAGCAGATCGTCTGGAACACCACAGCCAGCGGCGTGCTGCGGGCCAGCCTGCGCTTCAGCTCCACCGGGGCGGCTGGCTTGCGCCTGGGGATGCTCGTCCAGGCCTTGCCCGACGATGCAGTCCTGCGGGTGTATGCCGAAGGCAGCGCCGACGCCCAAGAGACCACGGGCGCTCACATCAACGCGCGAATCGCCACCGCTGTAAAGGCCGACGGCGACTCGGAGGCCGCCCGCACCTACTGGACGCCGACGACTGTCGGTGAAGCCTCGGTGCTGGAAATCGACCTGCCGGAGGGGAGCCCAACCTCTTCCGTCGTGTTCACGGTGCCCAGGCTCATGCACCAGGCCGTGCTGGCACCCAAGGCCAGCCTGGGCCAGATCGAGCAAAGGTCGGCCTGTCCTGGGGTGACCCCCAATGCCACCTGCACCCTCCCACCCGTGACCAATGCCGTGGGCTCAATGGACTTCGTCGACGGCAGCTCGTCGTATGTCTGCACCGGAACGCTGATCGCCAACCGCGGTGCCACGCAGCAGGGCTATTTTCTGACCGCCAATCACTGCATCAACACGCAAACGGTGGCCAACTCGTTGGATGTCTTCTGGTTCTATCGCAGTAGCGATTGCAACAACAACACCCTTGACCCCACTTACAACTTCTCCACCAACGTCAGTTATAGCGGCGCCAACCTGCGCTATAACAAAACCGAGTTCTCGGGCAGCCTGCGCACACCTGTCGGCACCGACACCTCGTTGCTGGATCTGATCGACACACCGCCTGCAGGAACCATCTATGCCGGTTGGGCATTTCAGCGTGAGGTCGTAGGTGGCAATACGAACTACGTCGACGTACACAGCCCAGGTGGTGAGGTCCTTCGCCGCTCCGACGGACGGCTGATCGGATACGGGTCCGTGCTGAATACCTTTGTTTCCCAGGGCGTCGAGTACTTCAACGTCGACAGTTCCTTCAACACCCAATCCCCGATGTACCAGGTCCGCTGGACCACCGGCATCACCGAAGGCGGAAGCAGCGGCTCGGGCCTGTTCGCCGATGGGACGACCAGCAACCCCCGCATCGTGGGTCAGCTGTGGGGAGGCGGTTCCAGCTGCAACACTACCACCGCTAGCGACTACTTCGGTCGCTTCGACCTCGCCTATGAAAACGGTCTGGTC
>NZ_BCTF01000001.1 GCF_001571145.1 Hydrogenophaga flava NBRC 102514 | reverse complement strand
GCCAGGGGCGCGGTAGTGGACCTGGTAGGTGTGGGGCGGGAAGCCGTAGTAGTCGTAGAGCATGCCCGGCTGGGCCGACGACGACAGCGTGAAGTCGGGCGTCTCCCAGTGCGCGGTGACCATCAGGATCGCGCGCACCTGGCCTTGGTGGGCCTTGGCCATGGCCTGCAGCGAGGCTTCGAGGCGGTCGTAGCGGCCGCCGGTCTGCTCGCGCATCCAGGGCCAGGGGCCGCCGCCGTGCGAGACGTAGTAGGTGGGCAGACGGGACATGGTGCAGCTCCTTGTGTCGGGGCCGATCCAGCCGTCGGCCAGCACCGATGCTACCGGGCGGTGACGAACCGTGGGTCAGCGCTGCGGCATGTCCTTGGCGCCATAGCCCAGGCTCACCGTGGCGTCCGCCGGAATCGGCGGCAGGCTCGCGTCCCAGTCCAGCCAGCGCTGGCGCATGTCGGCCAGGCGCTGCGGTTCCAGCGGCGCGCGGTTGGCGCGTTCGCGCGCGTCGGCGGCGATGTTGAACAGGTACTCGTGGCCGTCCACCATCAGGTACTTCCAGTCGCCCTCGCGCAGCGCGCGCTGGCCGCGGTGGTTCATGCGCCAGGCCATGGGCCGCTCGAAGCGGTGTGCCGGGTCGTGCAGCAGCGCCGCCAGCGACACGCCGTCCAGCGGGTAGTCGGGGTGGGGCTGGCCGCCGCCGAGTTCGAGCATGGTGGCCGACCAGTCCATGGTCAGGCAGTGCTGGCCACTCACCGAACCGGCCGGGACCACGGCGGGCCAGTGCGCGATCCAGGGCACGCGGATGCCGCCTTCGGTCAGGTCCATCTTGCCGCCCACCAGCGGCCAGTTGTCGCTGAAGCGCTCGCCGCCGTTGTCGCTGGTGAAGACGATCAGCGTGTCCTCCAGCAGACCTTCCTCGCGCAGCGCGGCCACGATCCAGCCGATGCCTTCGTCCATGTGGTGGATCATGCGGCGGTAGGCCTCGACGCTACCGCCGTGCAGGTGGAACAGGTTCTTCGCCACCTCGGGCGCCACGTGCGCGTCGTCGCGCGTTTCCCACGGCCAGTGCGGCGCGGTGTAGTGCAGGCTCAGGAAAAACGGTGTGCCGGCGCGGGCCTCGGCGGCGCGGGCTTTCACGTGTTCCACCGCCTTGTTCGAGAACACGTCGGTCAAGTAGCCGACTTCCTTGTGGGTGTCGTCATTGATGTACAGGTCGTGGTCGCCATTCGACGAGCAGTGGGTGAAGTAGTCCACGCCGCCGGCCATGATGCCGAAGAACTCCTCGTAGCCCGAGCGCAGCGGGCCGAAATGCGGCGGGTAGCCCAGGTGCCATTTGCCGATGAGGGCGGTGCGGTAGCCGGCCTCTTTCAGCAGCGAGGGCAGGGTGGGGATCTCGGGCGGCAGGCCCAGGGTGTCGCTGCCCTTGCTGCGGCTGTTGATGGGCTCTTCCAGCGCGCCGCGCAGGCGGTACTGCCAGCGCATGGTGGCCATGGCAAAGCGCGTGGGCGAACACACCGGCGAGTTGCTGTAGCCCTCGGTCAGGCGCAGGCCGCCAGCGGCCAGGGCGTCGATGTTCGGCGACACCGCGCCGAAGCCGGCTTGTCGGCCGCCGTAGCAGCCCAGGTCGGCGTAGCCCAGGTCGTCGCTGACGATGTAGATGATGTTGGGGCGCGGATTGGTCATGTCAGTGGCGCCCGGCCGCCCGAAGCCACTGACGCGCCCCCTCGGGGGGCAGCGAACGAAGTGAGCGTGGGGGCCGGGTTCAAGTCAGTCCAGTTGCACGCCGGTGGCCTTGATCGGGCCTTCCCAGCGCTTGAGGTCGGCGGCTTGCGCGGCGGCCAGTTCGGCCGGGGTGGAGCCCATCGGCTCGTAGCCCTGTTCGAGCAGCTTGGCGCGCAGCGCGGGCGTGCGCACGGCCTTGGCCACGGCGCCGCTGATCATGTCGCGCACCTCGGGCTTGAGGCCGGCCGAGCCGTACATGGCGAACCAGGCGGTGGCGACCATGTCCACGCCTTGTTCTTTCAGCGTGGGCACCTCGGGCACCTGCGGGTCGCGCTGCGCGCCGGTCACGGCGATGATGCGCACCTTGCCCGCACGGTGCAGCTCGGCGGTCTCGGTGACGACGTCGAACTTGTAGTGGATGTGGCCGCCCAGCAGCGCGGTGTTGGCCGGGCCGCCGCCCTGGAAGGGCACGTGGGTCAGCTCGGCGCCGGCCCGCTGGCCGAACAGCACGCCCATGAAGTGCGGCAGCGTGCCCGAGCCGGGCGTGCCGTAGGTGGCGCTGCCGGGCGCGGCCTTGGCCTTGGCCAGCATCTCGGCCACGCTCTTGGCGCCCGCGGCCGGGCCGGCCACCACGCTGAACTGGAAGTGCGCGATCTGCGAGATCGGCGTGAAGTCGGCCACGGCGTCGTAGTCCAGCTTCTTGTAGACGTGCGGGAACAGCACCATCGGCCCGCTGGGCAGCAGCACCACGGTCTGGCCGTCGGCGGGCGAGCGCTTCACATGCGAGAGCGCGATGCGGCCGCCCGCGCCGGGCTTGTTCTCCACGATCACCGACGAGAAGTCGTTCTTCAGGCCCTCGGCCAGCAGGCGCGCGAGCAGGTCGGCCGAGCCGCCCGGCGGAAAGCCCACGACAATCTTCAGCGGCGGTTTGTCCTGCGCCAGCGCCGCCAGGGGCAAGGCACCGAGGGTGGCGAGCGCGGCGGCTGCGCCCAGAAGAAAGCGTTTGTTCATGGCGTGTCTCCGGTTTGTCTGGTGTCAAACGGGTTTGCCCCGCTGCAGGACCGGATGCTAGGCAGGGACAATCAATTGCTGAAATCAATCGTTCCCGGTGTTTTCCCTGAGCCCTTTGCCGACCCCTCGTCTCCCATGAGCACCGACGATCTGCTCCGGTACCCGCAGCAGCAGAACGACCTGCTGCTCTACCGCCTCTACCGCATCCACATCACGGCCCGGCCGCTGGTGGTGCGCATGTGCGAGCGCGACTACGGCATCACGCGGCGCGAGTGGCTGGTGCTGTCTCTCCTGGCCGATGTGGAGGGCGTGCAGTCGTCCGAGCTGGCCAGGCGCGTCATGCTGGACCGCGCCCGCACCTCGCGCGCCGTCACCCGTCTGGTCGAGAAGGGCCTGCTGCGGCGCGAACCCAAACCGTCGGACCGGCGCGAGGTGCACCTGTACCTGACCGACGAAGGCCGGCGCGTCTACGACGAGGTGTTCCCGCGCATCGCGGCGATCCAGCGCGAGCTGCTCGCCCCCTTCAGCGAGGCAGAGGGCCGGCAGCTCAGCGAACTGATGGCGCGCCTGCAGGCCAGCGTTTCGCGCCTGAATCCCGGTGGCGACCCGCTGCAACCTCTGGAAGATGGGGCCGACTGAGCCGCTGGGCGTCAACCGGCCTTGAGCGCCGCTTCAATCGCCTGCGTCAGCGGCGCGCTGCCCGGTTCCACCTCGCTGGCGAAGCTGCGCACCGTCTTCGCGTCGCGCGCCACCAGGTACTTGTGGAAGTTCCACTGCGGGGTCGCGCCGGTGGCCTTGGCCAGCTGCTCGTAGAAAGCGTTGCGCCCGGCGCCCTTGACGACGGTCTTGGCGAACATCGGGAACTTCACGCCGTAGGTGTTGAAGCACAGCTCGGCGATCTGCTTGGCGTCGCCCGGCTCCTGCTGGCCGAAGTCGTTGGACGGAAAGCCCATCACCACCAGGCCGCGCGCCGCGTACTTCGCGTGCAGCGCTTCCAGCCCTTCGTACTGCCGCGTGAAGCCGCAGTAGCTGGCGGTGTTCACCACCAGCAGCACCTTGCCGGTGTACTGGCAGAGGTCCTGCGGCGCCTCGTCCTGCAGGCGCGCGAAGCGGTGCGCCAGCAGGGGCGGGCAGGCGGCGGAGCGGGCCGTCTGGGCGTGGGCGGCGGGCCAGAGGGGCGCCAGCAGCGCAGCGCCCAGGCCCAGCTGGAAGTCACGTCGGTTGGGGCGGCGGTTCGATTGCATCGCGGCATTGTCCGGTCGCGCGCTTGACCCTGATGCCGGCGCGGGCGGGCAGGGTCTCAGCCGCGCGACTCGCTCACCAGGATGGCGGCGGCCAGGTCTTCCAGCGCGTTGCCGACCGACTTGAACACGGTGCGTTCGCCCGGGCTCTTGCGGCCGATGGCGACACCGCGCGAGAGCGTGGTCAGCGTGCCGCGCACCTCGTTGGCGCTGAACACGCCGTGCTGCATGGGCACCAGCAGGTCGCCGCTTTTGGTCAGCGCCTCGTCGGTGTCGACGAAGATGCGCGCGTGTTCGAAGCAGGCGTCGTCGGCCTCGCGCATGGCGGGGGTGAACGAGCCGATCAGGTCCAGGTGCGCGCCCGGTGCCAGCCAGCTGCCGCGCACCACGGGTTCGTTGGCCATGGTGGCGCAGCTGACGATGTCGGCCGACGCGCAGGCGCCGGGCAGGTCGGTGGTGGCGGTGGCCGAGAAACCGCTCTGCTGCAGTTGCGCCGCCAGGGCCTGCGCCTCGGATTCGCGGCGGGCCCAGACGGTGACGTGTTCGATCGGCCGCACGGCCTTCCAGGCCGCTGGCAGCAGCCGCGCCACGCGCCCGGCGCCAACGATGACCAGGTGCTTGGCCTCCTCGCGTGCCAGGTAGGACCCCGCCAGCGCCGAGGTGGCTGCGGTGCGGCGCGTGGTGATCACGTCGCCGTCCATCTGCGCCAGCGGCACGCCGGTGCGGGCGTCGAACAGCAGGTAGGTGGCGTGCAGGCCGGGCAGGTTGCGGCGCGCGTTGCCCGGCGCGATGTTGACGATCTTCACGCCGTAGTGCTTGCCCGGAATCCAGGCCGGCATGATCAGCGAGGTCACGCGGCGGCCAGCCGCGTCCTGCCCGGCCTCGCCCAGCGGGTTGACGATCTCGTGCACATGGCGTGGCGGGGCCTCGCAGCCGCCCGCGAAGCGTTCGCGCAGCGCGGGGATGAGGCGGTCGAAGGGCAGGGCGGATCGGGTGGCGTCGGCGTCGAAGAAGTGCATGCGGCGATGGTAGCGGGACGGGCTGCCACGAAGATGACACGGGATAATCCGGCGCTTCTCCGCGGCTTGTCCGCGCAGGCTGAATCCCCATGAAACGCCACACCAACCGGGCCGCTTGGGCGGCCTTTCTTTTTGCAGCCCTCGGCGGCGCACAGGCCGCCGCCCCCAAGGGCTACACCCTGCCCACGCGCGACGGCCGCTGCGCCATGTGGATCACCGCCGAGGCCGACCCGCCACCGGGCGAAAGCACCACCTGGAGCGGCGACTGCCGCGGCGGCCTGGGCCAGGGTGTCGGCACCCAGGAGTTCGTGCGCGCCGACGGCAGCCGACTGCGCTACACCGGCCCTGTGCGCGACGGCCGCTGGCACGGCCGGGGCCGCCTGCAGCAGTTCGCCGCCGATGGCGGGCTGCTCCATGTGATCGAAGGCGTGTTCGAGCACGGCGTCGAGCAGGGGGTGTTCAACGAGCTGTTTCTGGAGCATCCCCAGAACGGTTCGCTCAACGCGATCCGCCAGACCGGACGCGCAGTCGGGGCCGACGGCGTGCAGGTGCAGCAGTTCTACGTCGACGGTGCTGCGGTGCTGATGTGCGCGCCCGACGCCGACTGCCTCCGGGAGGCGGCGGCCGAAGGCTACGGACCGCGGGTAGCCGGCCCGGCCGAAGCCCCGCGCTGAAGCAGCAGGCCGCCCAGCGCCAGCGCGCTGAACCCTGCGCCGGCATAGAACGTGAACGCCGCGCCCAGCCGGTCCCACAGCAGGCCGGCCACCACGCTGGCCAGCAGCAGCGCCCCGCCGCTGACCAGATTGAAGAAGCCGAAGGCCGTGCCGCGCAGGTCGGCCGGCGCAGTGTCGGCCACCATGGTCGCCAGCAGGCCCTGCGTCATGCCCATGTGCACGCCCCACAGCGCCACACCCGCCAGCAGCGTCCACCACTGCGTGCCGCTCGCCAGCACCAGGTCGGCCGCGATCAGCACCACCAGGCCCAGCGCCAGCAGCGTGCGGTGGTCCATGCGGTCGGCCAGGCGGCCAAAGGGATAGGCCGAGGTCGCGTACACGCCGTTCATCGCCACCATCACCAGCGGCACCAGGGCCAGGGGCACGCCGCTCTGCTCGGCCCGCAGCACCAGGAAGGCCTCGCTGAAGCGCGCCAGCGTGAACACCGCGCCCACGCCCACCACCCACCAGTAGCCCCGGCCCAGGCGGCGCAGGTTCTCGCGCCGGATCGGGTTGCTGCGCCGCTCGCCCGTGGGGCGGTCGGGCTCGCGCCCCCCGGCCACCAGCAGCGCCACCGCCAGCAGGCCCGGCACCACCGCGACCCAGAACACGGCGCGGAAATCGTTGGCCCACAGCAGCATCAGGCCCACGGCCAGCAGCGGCCCGAGGAAGGCGCCGACCGTGTCCAGCGACTGGCGCAGGCCGAAGGCGGCCCCGCGCATGGCCGGCGGCGCCAGGTCGGCCACCAGCGCGTCGCGCGGCGCGCCGCGAATGCCCTTGCCCACGCGGTCCAGCAGGCGTGCGGTGAGCACCAGGCCCATGCCCGGCGCCAGCGCGAACAGCGGCTTGCTCAGCGCGCCCAGCGCGTAGCCGGCCACCGCCAGACCCTTGCGCTTGCCCCACCAGTCGCTGAGCACGCCCGAGAACACCTTGACCACCAGCGCCGTCGCCTCCGCCAGCCCCTCGACCAGGCCCACCACCAGCGCGCTCGCCCCCAGCGTGCCCACCATGAACAGCGGCAGCAGGCTGTGGATCATCTCGGACGAGATGTCCATCAGCAGGCTCACGAAACCCAGCACCCAGATGGCGGCGGGGAGCTTGGCTCGGGCGGGGGTATGGGGGGCATGCGGCGGATTGTCGCGCCCGGTGGCGACTCACACCGCCACGAACAGCACCAGCCAGAACACGCTCGCGCCCAGCACGATCTTCGGCCGCTGCGGTGCCGACCAGATCGAGGACACGATCAGCAGGTTGTAGGGCAGCGGCAGCAGGTGCGCGAGCAGCACCCACTGGATGGGCGCGTCCTGCGACAGCAACGCCAGTGCCAGCCCGGTCATGAGCAGGTTCAGGCTGGTGCCGACGACCAGCAGGTCGCGCCAGAACAGGGTGCGCCAGCCGACGAGGCCGCGCCAGCGCTGTGCAATGAAGGTCTTCACGGTAGGCAGTATGGCCTCAGCAGGTGCTGGGCAGGTACTCCAGCAGCCACTTGATCTGCGTGGCGGTGGTCCACGGGACGCCGTGCATCACGGTCTGGCCCGGGTCGCCGGGCGAACCGCTGCGGTGCAGGGTGACGCGGTAGCTGTCGCTGTCCGCAGTTCTGGTGGCGACCGCCCGCACGCCCTTGAGCACCAGGGTGCGTGATTCGCGGCCGTCCACCGGACGGCGCGCATGCACCTCCAGCACGCAGTCCTCCAGCATGGCGAAGCGGGCGGGGCTTTTCGGCTGCTTGCCCTTGACGACCTGGTTCATGGCCTTGATCGCCTCGGCCTGCCCCATGCCGTAGTGCAGGGTCACGACCTCGGAGCGCTCGGGGTAGCCCTCGGCGCAGGCGCCCAGCAGCAGGGCCAGCGCCACCGCCATGGGTGCGGTGTGGGTGCGTCGGGTCATGGCGCCACCACCTCGTCGGTGCCTTCCGGCGCGTCCGGGTCGCGGCGCGTGGCCAGCACCTTGTCGATGGTGCGGCCGTCCATGTCCACGATCTCGAAGCGCCACAGCTCCCACTCCACCTGGTCGCCTTCCCGGGGCAGGCGGCCGGTCAGCAGCATCATCAGGCCGCTGAGCGTGTGGTAGCGGCCGCGCTGCTCGTCGGGCACGGTGTCCAGACCCAGCCGGTCCTTCAGCTCGGGCACCGGGATGTGACCGTCCAGCAGCCAGCTGCCGTCCTCGCGCTGCACCGCCCAGGAGGTGGCCGGGTCGCGCGGGCTGAACTCGCCGGTGATGGCCTCGATCAGGTCCTGCAGCGTGACGATGCCCTGCACCTCGCCGTACTCGTCGATCACGAACGCCATCTGGCCGCCGGACTGGCGGAAGTTGTCCAGCAGCTCCATGCCGGTGATTGTTTCGGGCACGTACAGCGCCTCCTGCAGCGGCTGGTTCGCCAGCTCGCGCTCGCCGCCGCGCAGCGCCTGCGAGAGCCACTTGCGCGCGTTCACCACCCCCGCCACGTGGTTCATGTCGCCGCGCACCACCGGGAAGCGCGCATGGTCCGAGGCCTCGACCCGCGCCATGTTGACCTCGAAGCTCTGGTCGAGGTCGAGCACCACCACGTCGCTGCGCGGCACCATCAGCGAGCCGATCTGCCGGTCGTCCAGCCGGAACACGTTGCGCACCATGGTGTGCTCGTGCGACTCGATCACGCCCGCGCTGGTGCCTTCTTCGAGCAGGGCGTGGATTTCTTCCTCGGTCACCGCCGCGCCGCTGTTGTCCCTGACGCCCAGCAGGCGCAGCAGTGCCTTGGTGGAGACCGACAGCAGCAGCACGAAGGGCTTGGTGGCGATGGCCAGGGCGTTGATGGGGCGGGCCATGAAGCGGGCCAGCATTTCCGGGTTGGACTGGCCGATGCGCTTGGGCACCAGCTCGCCGACCACGATGGAGAAGTAGGTGATCAGCACCACCACCAGACCGGTGGCGCCGTACTGGGCGATGTTCTCGGCCATGCCCAGCGAGATCAGCCATTGGGCCAACGGCCCGGCCAGTGCGGCCTCGCCGACGATGCCGTTGAGCACGCCGATGGACGTGATGCCGATCTGGATGGTGGAGAGAAAGCGCGTCGGGTCTTCGCCGAGCTGGACGGCCGCCGCAGCGGCGCCGTCACCTTCGTCGATGAGTTTCTGCAGACGCGCCTTGCGGGCGGTGACGAGCGCAATCTCGGACATGGCGAACAGGCCATTGAGCACGATGAGTGCAAAAAGCAAGGCGATTTCCATGAGGAAGGGGTTCCATGGGACAGGCCCGCGAACGCGCGGGCAGACAGGAGAACGGGAGGGCAGGCGGGCGGACGCCGCGCCCGTGGTCAGGCGCGCGCGGGGCGCCGGGGAGGCCGGTCGAGGCCCATGGGCAGCGGGTCGTCCCGGGAGCCGAATACCCAGGGTGTGGTCGGCAGCGGAGGGTGGGACACCCGGACCACCGGGAGGGCGCGCAGCGGGCCGTCGGGCATGTCGGGCGCGTCGTCGGTGAGCCCGTGCTGCACGCTGGAGCCCAGCCCGTCGACGTCGGCGGTCAGGGCGGACTCGGTGAGTTCCGGCGACGGCACATGCAGCGTGAAACCGCCCAGACTCAGCAGGAAGTGCAGGGCGAACAGGGCAACGAGGCACCGGCGGAACATCGGGCGATTATAGAAATCGTGGTTCTTTGTCGCCCTGTCTGGGGCAGGGGTCGGAAGTTGACCCCTAAAATCCGACGCGTGAAATCTGCCCTAACCACTTGGCTTCTGCTGTTCAGCCTGCTGCTTCAGTCTGTGGTGTGGGCGCTGCCCGCGCAGCGGGCCGAGCAGGCCGAGCGCCTGTCGCACGAGGTGGCCCACGCGATCGACCACGGCCATCACGAACATCCCGCATCCCACGACGGGCTGGGCCACGAGGTGGATGCCACACTGTTCGTTGTCGGCGCGATGGACGACGGGGCCCACGGCCCCCACCACTCGCACGCCGCCGAGGGCATGCAGTCTCAGGGGCTTCCAGTGGCCGCCGTCCTGCCTCCACTGGTCCTGCCGGCGGCGGCGCCCCCGGTGGGCGGTGAGGTGCTGCCGTTGTCTGCCGATCCCGACGGGCTGCTTCGCCCGCCCCGCTCCGCCGCCTGACCCCCCTCCCGGGGGGATTCAGGTTCGACCCGCCGGCCGGCGGGTCGCGTGGCCTCACTTCTTTTCCGGATATTTATGAACCTTCCCTTTCCGGGTCGGGCCGCCTTGGCGCTGCTCGCGACCCTCACACCGCTCGTGGCTCTCGCCCACGGCATTTCCGAGGCCGACCGCCAGCGCATGCTGGACGGCGGCTATCTCCAGTACGTGGGCTTGGGCGCCAGCCACATGCTCACTGGCTACGACCACCTGCTGTTCCTGTTCGGTGTGGTGTTCTTCCTGGCGTCCTTTAAGGACGTGGTCAAGTTCGTCTCGATCTTCACGCTGGGGCACTGCATCACGCTGATTTTTGCGACCTTCTTCAAGATCACCTGGAACTACTACCTGATCGACGCCATCATTGCGCTGAGCGTGATGTACAAGGCATTCGACAACAACGGCGGCTTCCAGAAGCACTTCCAGATGGCATCGCCCAACCTGCTGTGGATGGTGTTCGGCTTCGGCCTGCTGCACGGCTTCGGCCTGTCGACCCGGCTGCAGCAGCTGCCGCTGGGCGACGACCCGATGCAGATGCTCTGGCGCATCCTGAGCTTCAACGTGGGCGTGGAGCTGGGCCAGATCGCGGCGCTGGTGGTGATGGTCGGCCTGCTGGCCCTGTGGCGGCACCGGGCCTCGTTCAAGCGATTCGCCTACATGGCCAACCTGGCCCTTTTCTACGCCGGGGTCTACCTGCTGTTCATGCAGCTGCACGGCTACCAGCACGACGCCGACCCGGACAGCTTCCGCTTCCCGGCCGCCGAACACCGCCACGCGCACGAAGATCTCGATGTTGAAAACACCGAAGACCCTAGCCGCGATGGCCTCTGATTTTTTGTTCACGCCCCTGCTTCAACCCTTCAAAGGATTCCCCATGAAAACCCTCGTCACCGTGTCTGCCCTGGTCTGCACCCTGTTCGCTGCGCCCGCCGCCCTGGCCGACGCGGGCGGCAGCTGCCACTTCCACGGCAGCAAGCCCGCCACCGAAGCCGTGGTCACCGACTGCGCGGCCAAACGCAAGGCCGCCCTGGTCAAGGCAGGCAAGCTCGACGCCTCCTGGCAGGCGGTCCCGCAGGACAAGCTGGAACTGATCGACGGCAAGAAGGGCAAGGAGTGGAAGGTCAGCTTCAAGAACCCGGCCGTGGCCGACGCCGGCAAGCAGACGCTCTACATCTTCTTCTCGCAGCCAGGCAACTTCATCGTGGCCAACCACACCGGGCAGTGAACGCCATGGCCTCTCCCGTTCTGCGCGGCGGCCTGCTGGCCCTGCTGGCCGCCACCCTGTTCGGCCTGAGCACGCCGCTGGTGCAGCGCTTCGGTCTGGGGCTGGGGCCGTTTTCCACAGCTGCCCTGCTGTACGCGGGCGCGGCGCTGGTGGCGCTGCTGCAGCGGCGGGGTGCCCAGGTGGAAGCGCCCTTGCGCCGCAGCGATGCGCCGCGCCTGCTGGCCATGGTGGCGGCGGGCGCGGTGCTCGGGCCAGTGGCGCTGGCCTGGGGGCTGCAGCGCACCAGCGGCGCCAGCGCCTCGCTGCTGCTCACGCTGGAAGCGGTGTTCACCGCGGTGCTGGCCTGGCGCTGGTACGGCGAGGTGCTGGACGGGCGGGTGAAGTCGGCGGTGGCGCTGCTGCTGGCCGGTGGCGCGCTGCTGGTGATCGACCAGGGCCTCACGGGCCAGGTGCAGCTGCTGGGCCTGCTGGCGGTGGCCGTGGCCACGGTGGCCTGGGGCGTGGACAACACGCTCTCGCGCGGCGTGGCCGACCGCGACCCGGGGCAGGTGGTGCTGGTCAAGGCGGCGCTGGGGGCCTGCGTCACCACGGCACTGGCGCTGGCCCGGGGCGAGCCACTGCCCGGGTGGCCGGCGGCACTGGCGCTGCTGGCTGTGGGGGCGACGGGCTATGGCCTGAGCCTGCGGTTTTATCTGCTCGCGCAGCGCCATTTCGGCGCCGCGCGCACCGGTTCGGTGTTTGCGTTCGCGCCCTTCATCGGCGCACTCGGCGCGTTCGCGCTGGGCGAGCGCTCGGGCAGCGTGCTGCTGCTGGCGGGCGGCGCGCTGATGGTGGCCGGGGTGCTGGTGCACCTGGCCGAGGACCACGGCCATGCCCACGAGCACGAGGCGCTGGACCATGAGCACGCCCACACCCACGACGACGGGCACCACACCCACACGCACCCGGTGATGCCCGCGGGCGCGCACAGCCACCTGCACCACCACAGTCCGCTGCGCCACAGCCACCCGCACGCACCGGACCTGCACCACCGGCACAGCCACTGAGCGGGCCGCATGTCCGCGCCGGCTGCTCAGGTATGTGAGCACAGGCTCACGCGCTGAAGCTCAGCCAGGCACAATGCACTCTTCGTATATGACGGCATGGCCGGCGCTCCCTCCTGCGCTGGCGGTGCCGGTCCTTGCTGACAGCCCCGGCTCAGCGCGCTGCAATGGCGTCGCTGCCACCGCCCCGAAGCGCCCTGCATGGGCCTGGCGAGCCGGGAGACACCGTCACATCGGGCCGGACCGCCGCCGTCTTCTGGCTTGACTCCCCGGCTGCGCCGGCACCCGCACCGCCCAGGCTCGCACCTGCGCGGTGCCGTGTCCTTTTCCCGCGTGGCGGCCGGTGGGGCGGCCCTTTGCCTGGAGGAGAAATCTCATGCAGCTCATCGTGTCGGCCGGTCTGATCCTGGCCATTGTTCTGTGGGGTGTCATCGCCCCTGCGTCGCTGGGCGGGGTGTTCGACACCGCACTGGCGGGCATCACGCGCAACTTTGGCTGGTTCTACCTGTGGGTGGTGCTGGGCCTGGTGGTGATGGCGCTGATCCTGGCGGTCAGCCGCTACGGCGATCTCAAGCTCGGCGGTGAGGACGACGAGCCGGAGTTTTCCATCGGGGCCTGGTTCGCCATGCTGTTTGCTGCGGGCATGGGCATCGGCCTGGTGTTCTGGGGCGTGGCCGAGCCGATTTCGCACTACGGCGCGCCGCCACCCGGCATCGCAGCCCACACGCCAGAGGCCGCCAACGCGGCCATGCGCTACAGCTTCTTCCACTGGGGGCTGCACCCCTGGGCGGTGTACAGCATCGTGGCGCTGGCCATCGCGTTCTTCCAGTTCCGCCGCGGCGGCTCGGCGCTGGTGAGCACCGCGGTGGAAGCCCTGCCCTGGGCACCGATGAAGAAGCTGGGGCCGGTGGTGAACGTTCTGGCGGTGATCGCCACGGCCTTCGGCGTGGCGGCCTCGCTGGGCATGGGGGCACTGCAGATCAACAGCGGCCTGGCGGCGGTGATGGGGGTGCCGGTGAACAGCACCGCGCAGGTGGCCATCATCGTGGTCACGACGGTGCTGTTCCTGACCTCGGCCGTGACCGGGGTGAGCAAGGGCATCAAGTGGCTCTCGACCTTCAACCTGATCGTGGCGGGCGTGCTGGCGCTGGCGGTGTTCGTGCTGGGGCCGACGGTGGCGATCATCGACACCTTCACCAACACGCTGGGCAGCTACCTGAGCGACTTCGTGCGCATGAGCCTGCGCATGACGCCCTTCCGCGACAGCGGCTGGGTGGGCGGCTGGACGGTGTTCTACTGGGCCTGGTGGGTGAGCTGGTCGCCCTTCGTGGGCCTGTTCATCGCGCGCGTCTCGCGCGGACGCACCATCCGCGAGTTCGTGCTGGGTACCGTGCTGGCGCCTACGCTGGCTGCGTTCGTGTGGTTCTCGGTGTTCGGGGGCACGGCGCTGCACCTGGAAATCCTGCGGGGCCTGCCCATTGCCGAAGCGGTGAGCGCCGACGTGTCCACCGGTCTGTTCGCCATGTTCGGCCACCTGCCGCTGGGCGGGTTGATGAGTGGCGTGGCCACGGTGCTGGTGCTGGTGTTTTTTGTGACCTCGGGCGACTCGGCCACGCTCGTGCTGGGCATGATGAGCACCGGCGGCGATGAAAACCCCGGTGCACGGGTGAAGATCGTCTGGGGCCTTCTGGTTTCGGGCATTGCCATCAGCCTGCTGCTGGCCGGCGGTGTGAAGGCGGTGCAGACGGCGACCATCGTGTTTGCGCTGCCGTTCGCCGTGGTGATTCTGCTGATGGCACTGGCGCTGTGGCGCGGCGTGCACGAGGACTGGAACGAAGAACAGCGGCGCGACCGCGCGATGCGGCGGCGCATGCGCGACATGGTGGACCGCACGCCCGCGCCCTGAAGACAGTGCTCAACTTGCTCCGCTCCGTGACGAAATGAACGGGAATCGGGTGCGGGTATCGGCTGTTTGTAAGGTCCGCCCGCCAGAATCGCCCCGTCCTCCAGCCGCCGGGTTGGTGGTCATACATACATATACAGAGATCGTCGTTGTGGATTGGTGCATTGCTGCTGCGCGCCCTGTGGGGTGCCCGTGTCGTCGCGTGAGGGTGTCGCCTTGAAGGCGCTTTCCCGTTCTTTTGCGCTGCTGGTCGCGTTGTTCACCGTGGTGGCGGCCGGGGTGCTGTGGTGGCAGTTGCTGAGCTCCCAGAGCCAGCTGCGCGAGCAGGTGCTGCTGCAGGCCGAGCAGCGCAGCCTGCAGGTGGCCGATGCGATGGCCGGTCAGGTGCAGGCGCACCTGAACACGATGGACGTCACGCTCAGGACGCTGCGCGACCACTGGGTGCGCGAGCCGCAGGAGCGCTTCGACGGGCTGACGAAGGACGCCTTGGCGAGCCTGCCGCTGGGCCTGGTGTCGCACGTGTCGGTGGCCGACGCCCGTGGTTATCTGGTCTACAACAGCCTGGGGCTGGAGACCGGGGGCTATGTGGGCGACCGCGACAGCTACCAGGTGGCGAGCCGGGGCCCCGACATGCTTCGCGTGTCGGCCACGGTGCAATCGCGCCTGACCGGTCGCTGGGTGTTTGTGGTGGACCGGCCGATGTTTCGCCAGGGGCGCTTCGACGGGGTGGTCTACATGGTGGTGGAGTCGGGCTACATCGCCCGCGAACTGGGCAAGCTGCAGCTGTCGGACCAGGACGTGGTGTCGCTGGTGCACCGGGACGGCCACTACCTGGCGCGCAGCGAGGCCAACGAGGCGTCGGTGGGCAGGCTCGTGCCGGCCGACCGGCCCTACCGCGCACAGCCGACGCTGATGCATGG
This sequence comes from Hydrogenophaga flava NBRC 102514, assembly GCF_001571145.1. Taxonomy (GTDB): domain Bacteria; phylum Pseudomonadota; class Gammaproteobacteria; order Burkholderiales; family Burkholderiaceae_C; genus Hydrogenophaga; species Hydrogenophaga flava. The sequence continues at coordinate 353,477 of NZ_BCTF01000001.1, read as the reverse complement.
CACCTACCGGGTCGGCGACGTGGTGGACCACTCGCCGCGCACCTACGGCTGGCACCGCCTGCCCGATTCGGGGCTGGTGGTGTCGGTCGGCCTGGCCGACCACTCGGTGCTGGCGCCGCTGGCGCCGGCGATGTGGCGCAATCTGGTGGTGACGGGGGTGCTGTCCCTGCTGCTGCTGGGTTTTGGCGGCGTGATCGTGCGCGACCAGCTGCGCATGGCGCGCAGCCAGCGCGCGCTGGCGCGCAGCGAGGCCGGGTTGAGGGAGGCGCAGCAGCTGGCGGGCCTGGGCAGCTGGGAATGCGACCTGGCCACCGGCAAGCTGCACTGGTCCGACGAGGTGTACCGCATCTTCGAGGTCGATCCGGCCATGGTGGCGCCCTCGTTCGAACGCTTCCTGGAGTGGATTCACCCGGAAGACCGGACGATGGTGCAGCAGGCCTTCGACGGTTCGATCCGCGACCGCCGGACCTACAACGTGGTGCACCGCCTGCTGCTGCCCGGCGGGCGCATCAAGTACGTGCGCGAGCGCGGCGCCACCGAATACGAAGACGACCGCCCGGTGCGCAGCATGGGCACGGTGCTGGACGTCACCGAGGTGCGCGAGGCGCAGCTGGCGCTGCAGCAGCTCAACGAGGAGCTGGAGTCGCGCGTGAGCCGGCGCACCAGCGAGCTGGCCCTGGCCAACCGCGAGCTGGAGGCCTTCGCCTACAGCGTCTCGCACGACCTGCGCACGCCGCTGCGCAGCATCCACGGCTTTGCCTGCGTGCTGGAAGAGGAGGAGTCGGACCGGCTGTCCGACGCCGGCCGCCGGCACCTGCGCCGCATCCAGGACGGTTCGCGCCGCATGGGCCAGCTCATCACCGACCTGCTGTCGCTGGCGCACCTGGGCCGCGCGAAGATGGACCTGGCGCTGGTGGACCTGAGCGAGATGGCGCTGCAGCTGGCGGCCGACCTGCAGCGCTCGGAGCCCGGGCGCGAGGTGGACTGGGACATCCAGCCGGGCCTGCTGGCCATGGCCGATCCGGGCCTGATGCGGGTGGTGCTGCAGAACCTGCTGGGCAACGCCTGGAAGTACACCGGGCAGACGCCGCAGCCGCGCATCAGCCTGACCCACGAGCACAGCGCCGACGGCCTGGTGACCTTCTGCGTGCGCGACAACGGTGCGGGCTTCGACATGGCCTACGCGGCCCAGCTGTTCCAGCCGTTCAAGCGCCTGCACGCCCACCACGAGTTCGAGGGCTCGGGCGTGGGTCTGGCCACCGTCAGCCGGGTGGTCCGCCGGCACGGCGGGCAGGTGCGCGGCGAGGGGGCGGTGGGGCAGGGGGCGGCGTTCTACTTTTCGCTGCCCAAAGCGCCCGTGCCCGCGCTTGAGACGACCTGGTAGCCCCGGAGCGACCCAAAACAGGGTACAAATCGATACATGTCCGACAACCTCCTCCGCCGCCAGAGCAGAGGATTGGTTGTCGTCCGCGGATGCAACAGGGGGTGTCTTGATTTCTCACCTGCGATCCATGGTCACTGCGGTGGCGCTGTTCACAGCGCTGGCCGTGCTGCTGCTCTGGGGACTGAGCCTTCGGTTGCAGCACCAGCTGCGCGACCAGGTGCTTGAGCGTGCGCAGATGCGCAGCCAGCAGCTTGCCGATGCCATGGCCGGGCAGATGGAGGCCAGCCTCGCGGTGCTGGACCTCGGGCTGCTGGGCCTGCGCTCGGCCTGGCCCAGGTCGCGCGAGGCTTTTGACGAGGTCGAGCAGCAGGTGGTTGCCACCCTGCCCAAGGGCCTGGTGTCCCACCTGTCGGTGATCGACGCGGGCGGCACGGTGATCTACAACAGCCCGGGCGTGGCGCCGGGCACCTTTGTCGGCGACCAGCCGCATTTCAAGGCCCTGCGCTTGGGCGGCGATCGGCTGGTGGTGGGTGAGCCGGTGCGTTCGCAGCGCACCGGCGAGTGGCTGATCGCCGTGGGACGGCCCATGTTCCGCGACGGGGTGTTCTCGGGTGCGGTTCACTTCAATGTGTCGTCCGAGCACCTGGCCCTGCTGCTGGGCCGGCTGGCGCTGTCGGACAACGACCTGGTGGGCCTGGTGCACCCGGGCGGCGCGTTCCTGGCGCGCAGCCTGCACAACGCCGCGGCCATGGGCCAGAAGCTGCCGGCGGACCGCCCCTATCTGCTGGGCCCCGTGTCGAGCCGGGGCACCTTCCGGGTTGGCGGTGCGGTCGATGGCGTGCCGCGCCTGTTCGGCTGGCAGCGCCTGGCCGACAGCGGCGTGGTGGTGGTGGTCGGCCTGTCGCATGCCTCGGTGCTGGCGCCGCTGGAGGGCACGCGCCGGCAGGCCCTGCTGCTGACGGCGCTGCTGTCGCTGGCGCTGCTGGCGGTGGGGGCCTGGATCGGCTGGCTGCTGCACAACCTGGAGCGCCGGCAGGAAGAGGCGCGGGTGAACCGCCAGCAGATGGAGGAGGCGCAGCGCCTGGCGCGGGTGGGGCACTGGACCTACAACCCCTACAGCGGGGCGACGACCTGGTCGCAGGAGATCTGCCGCATCTTTGGCCGGGAACCTGCGACGTTCCGGCCCAGCTTCGAGGGCTACTGGCAGCACGTGCACCCCGAAGACCGCAGCCGGCTTGATGCGGTGATTGCCCGGTCGCGGGCTTCGTTCACCGCAGTCGACGAGGTGCACCGCATCGTGCTGGCCGACGGCAGCCTGCGCTGGGTGCGCGTGCTGGCGCAGATGGATCCGCTCGCCAAGGAAAAGATCTACAGCGGCACCATGCAGGACATCACCGAGCTGCACGAAGCCCAGCGGGCGCTGGAGCAGCTCAACACCGAGCTGGACCGGCGGGTGAAGTCGCGCACGCGCGAGCTGACCATGCTCAACCGCGACCTGGAGTCCTTCACCTACTCGGTCTCGCACGACCTGCGCACGCCGCTGCGCAGCATCCACGGCTTTGCGACCCTGCTGCAGGAGAGCGACGCGGACAAGCTCAGCGACGACGGGCTGGACTCGCTCCAGCGCATCCAGAGCAGCGCGCGCCGCATGGGCCTGCTGATCAACGACATGCTGTCGATGGCGCAGCAGAGCCGGGCCGAGCTGCGCACGCAGCACGTCAACCTCTCCGAGCTGGCGCGGTCCGTGGTCCGGGATCTGCAGCAGACCGATCCCGCGCGCCAGGTGCGGTGGGAGATCGCCGACGGCCTGTCGGCGCAGGCCGATCCCGGCCTGATGGCGGTGGTGATGCAGAACCTGCTGGGCAACGCCTGGAAGTACACCGGCCGCACCGAGGCGGCGCACATCGAGTTCTTCGGGCTGGGCGAGGCCGAGGGCATGCAGAACTTCTGCGTGCGCGACAACGGCGCGGGCTTCGACATGACCTACGCCGACCAGCTGTTCCAGCCCTTCAAGCGGCTGCACCGGCTCGACGAGTTCGAGGGCACGGGCGTGGGGCTGGCCAGCGTGCAGCGCATCCTGCAGCGCCACGGCGGCAGCGTGCGCGGCGAGGGAGTGGTCGGGCAGGGCGCCACTTTCTGTTTCAGCCTGCCGCTGGAGCCGGTGCGGCAGTTCCTGGACTCCACGCCGAACCAGCGCTGACGCGCCGCGCCGGCCTCAGCCGGTGTGGGTCGGTGGCAGCGGGCTGGTCGATCGGCGGCCGATGTCCTGCGCGTGTGCGAGCAGCCAGTCGTGCGCGGCCTGGCGGCCGATGCGGTGCAGCTCCAGCAGAAAACTGCGGCTGGTCTGCAGCTTGCTCGATGCGCCAAAGCGCGAGAGCTCGGCGTCGGCCTCCAGCCGGTGCAGGCGCAGATCGTCGATGCGGCGGAACAGCGGTCGCTGGTAGCAGGCGTCGGGCCGGCCGGCGTCTTCGATCAGCTCCTTGATGAGCGCGATGGTGCGCAGCTCCTTGAGCAGGCTGGCGTTGAAGGTGACCTCGTTGGTGCGGTCGAGGATGTCGCTGGCCTGGGTCGGCACGGTGTCGCGCCGGCTCGGGTTGATCGGCACCAGCAGCAGGTCGTCGGCGTCGGTTTCGCTGATCAGCGGCATCAGGGTCGGGTTGCCGGCGTAACCGCCGTCCCAGTAGGCCTCGCCGCCGATCTCCACCGCCTGGAACAGCAGCGGCAGGCAGGCCGAGGCCAGCACCATGTCGGCGGTCAGCTCGTCCTGGTTGAACACGCGCAGCTCGCCAGTGGCGACGTGGGTGGCGGCGATGAACAGCTGGGTGCGGTGGCAGCCGCGCACACGGTCGAAGTCGATCGTGTCCTGCAGGATGTCGCGCAGCGGGTTGAGGTTCAGCGGGTTGAGCTGGTAGGGCGAGAACTGGCTGCCCAGCGCCTGCGCCGCCTGGCGCCAGGGCGCGATCCAGGGCTGCAGCCAGGGGTTGTCCGGACCGAACATCGCCGCCAGCGGGCCGTTGTGCAGCGAGGAGAAGGGCGCGGCTTCGGCCACCTTCATCCAGAAGCGGCGCAGCGCGGCCTGCGCGCCGACGCGGCCGCCCTCCATCAGTCCGGCCGCCAGCGCGACGGCGTTCATCGCGCCCGCGCTGGTGCCGCTGACGCCGGCGATCTCCAGCCACTCCTCTTCCAGCAGCCGGTCGAGCACGCCCCAGGTGAAGGCGCCGTGCGAGCCGCCGCCCTGCAAGGCGAGGTCGATGCGTTGGCGCGGCGCAGAGGAGCGGTTCTGGCGGGTGGCCATGGGGTCAGTGTCCTCCGGATGGTGCGGCCGGCTTGCGGCCCAGCAGCGCCACCACCAGGGTGATCACCGTCAGCGGCACCACGAAGCCCATCATCACCGACGAGTAGGCACCTAGCGCGGCGTGCTGCTGCGCGGCCAGGATCAGGTAGGCGACATAGGCCACGTAGTACAGCAGGAACACGCCGCCCTCCCAGCGCGCGATCTCGCGCCCGGTCATGAACACCGGCACGCAGGCCAGCGCCACCGCCAGCATCACCCAGAGGTCGAAGTTCATCACCGATTCGGGCACCGCCAGCCCGGCCGCGCCAGAGGCAACACCGGCAATGCCCAGGCAGCCCAGGATGTTGAAGATGTTGCTGCCCACCACGTTGCCCACCGCGATGTCGCGCTCGCCCTTGACGGCGGCCATCACCGAGGTGGCGACCTCGGGCATCGAGGTGCCGGCCGCCACGATGGTCAGGCCGATCACCACGTCGCTCACGCCCAGCGATCGGGCGAACACCACCGCCGCGTCCACCAGCCACTGCGAGCCCAGCACCAGCAGGCCCAGCCCGGCGGCCATCAGCACCAGCTGCACCGGCAGGCGGCTGTCCCAGCTGCCCGGCGCCGCCGGCTTCACCTCGGCCGCGTACTCGTCGACCGCGGCCTGTGTTTCCCGGCGCGACTGCACGATCAGGAACCCGGTGTAGGCCACCATCAGCGTGCAGAGCATCACGGCGTCCCACAGGCCCAGCGAGCGGTCGAGCACCAGCACCAGCAGCAGCAAGGAGATGCCCAGCATGATCGGCACCTCCTGCCGGATCAGCTGGATGTTGACCACCAGCGGCGTGATCGCCGCCGACAGGCCGAGGATGAACAGCACGTTGAAGATGTTGCTGCCCACCACGTTGCCGATGGCCAGGTCCGTCCGGCCGTCCAGCACCGCGCCGACCGAGACGGCCACCTCGGGTGCACTGGTGCCGAAGGCCACGATGGTCAGCCCCACCACCAGGGGCGAGATGCCGAACGAGAGCGCCAGCTTCGACGAGCCGCGCACCAGCAGTTCGGCGCCGGCGATCAGGGCCACAAGGCCCGCCACAAACATGCCCAGTGTCAACATCGGTCGCGCTCCTCGGGTGGTTGGTCCGGGCAGCATGGTGCCACGGCGGCGGGCAGGCGCCTGGCGTGGGGTCTCCGCGCGGTCGGAGACAATCGGGAGCCATTTCTCAGGCGCCACCCCCTTGACCGACGAACCGACCGACCGACCCTCCGGACCGCTGGCGCGCGAAGCCCTGGCGCTGGGCGCCTTCGACCACGTGGTCTCGCGGCTGGACGGTTTCCGCGCGCGCGCTGGCCAGCGCGAGATGGCGGCCCACATCGCCGAGACCCTGAGCGTGGTCGACTGGCCCGCCAAGCCCGAGAAGGGCGAAGACCCGCCGCCGGCCGGGCCGCGCGGCATCGCGGTGGTGCAGGCCGGCACCGGCGTGGGCAAATCGGCCGCCTACGCCTCGACCGTGATCCCGCTGGCGCTGGCGCAGGGCAAGCGCGTGATGATCTCCACCGCCACCGTGGCGCTGCAGGAGCAGCTGATCGCCAAGGACCTGCCGGCACTGGCCGCGGTGCTGCCGCAGCCCTTCGTCTTCACGCTCGCCAAGGGGCGGGGTCGGTATGTGTGCCGCCTCAAGCTCGACCAGATGGCCGGCGGCGACGTGGCCACCTCCGACCTGTTCGGAGACGAGCCCGACGACAAGCCCAAGGGCGATGCGCTGGAGCGCGTGTGGGCCGAGCGCGGCCGGATCTACGAGCGCTGGGGCCAGATGCTCGACAGCGGCGACTGGGACGGCGACCGCGACCGCCTGGCCGAACCGCCCGAGGGAGATGTTTGGACCCCGGTCGCGGCCGAGCGCCACACCTGCACCGCGCGCCACTGCCCCAGCTACAACGGCTGCAGCTACTACCGCTCGCGCGCCAAGCTGGCGCAGTCGCAGGTGATCGTGGTCAACCACGACCTGCTGCTCTCGACGCTGGGCCTGCACGCGCTGCCCGACCCGTCCGACTGCTACCTGGTGTTCGACGAGGCCCACCACCTGGGCAGCGTCGCGCAGGGCCAGTTCACCGAGAGCATGGACCTGATGCGCGGCGGCTGGCTGGACAAGCTGCCGCGCGCCGTGACCGACGTGGCGGGCGCCATCGCCCACCCGCTGGGCGCGGACGTGACCACGCTGGCGCGCGAGCTCAAGGCCGCGCAGGCCGAGCTGGCGCGGCGCGCGATGGCGCGGCTGGCCGAGTCGCCCGAATGGCTGGCGCTGTCGGGCAGGCAGGGCGGCATGCGCCCACGCAACGGCCGCGACGGTGGCGCCGGCTTCGAGTTCAACGTGCCCAACGCCACCGAACGGCTCGAAGGCGGCGCGCTGCCGGCCGAATGGGAGGAGACCGTGGGCCAGATCGCCAGCCGCTCGGGTGCCCTGCTCAAGGAGTTCGAGCTGATCGCGGCGCAGCTGAAGGTGCTGGCGCGCGACGACCCGGGCGACGCCCCGCGCTGCGCCCAGCTCTACAGCCGCATCGGCACCTTTGCGCCCCGCCTGCAGCACATGGCCGCCACGGCCGAGCTCTGGCTGCAGGCCCCGGTGGAGGGGCAGGCACCGCTGGCCAAGTGGCTGGAGGCTGGCATCCAGAACGGCCTGGTCACGCTCAGCGCGCACGCGTGCCCGCTGAATCCCGGTGGCCTGCTGCGAGCCCACCTCTGGAGCAAGGTGCGGGCAGCGGTCGCGACCTCGGCCTCGCTGGTGACCTGCGGCAGCTTCGACCACTTCCTGCACGAAAGCGGCCTGGCCTGGGACGAGGATGTGAAGGTGCGCGAGGTGCAGAGCCCCTTCGACCACGCCAGCCAGGGCCGCCTGGTGGTGGTGCAGACGCAGAGCGACCCCAAGGACGTGGAAGGTTATTCGCGCGAGATGCTCGACCTGCTGATGGACGACCTGCGCGAGGTGAAACGCGGCGCGCTGGTGCTGTTCACCTCCAAGGCGCTGATGAAGCGCGCGCAGGACCTGCTGGAACGCGGCTTGCACAGCGAGCTTCGCGAGAAGGTGCTGGTGCAGGGGGAGTCCTCGCGCACCATGCTGCTGAAGCGCCACGCGGACCGCGTGGCCGACGGCGGCGCCTCGATCCTGTTCGGCCTGCAGTCCTTCGGCGAAGGGCTGGACCTGCCGGGCGAGCTGTGCGAATGGGTGTTCATCACCAAGCTGCCCTTCGCCTCGCCCAGCGACCCGGTGGGCCAGGCGCGCGCCGACTGGCTCAAGGCCCAGGGCCGCGACCCGTTCAGCGAGCTGGTGGTGCCGGCGACCGGTGCGCGCCTGCTGCAGTGGACCGGCCGCGCCCTGCGCACCGAAACCGACGAGGCGGTGGTGGTCTGCTACGACGCTCGCCTGCTGCGCCAGAGCTACGGCCGGCGCATGCTCAAGGGCCTGCCGCCGTACCGGCTGCAACGGCGCGACGGTGACCGTCTGACCGAGGTGGCGCGTTGACCCCTTTCGCCGTGAAACAGCCCGCGCATGCCGCGCGGGCCTGAAGGAAGTTTGTCTCCGTGGTTTTCAGCAGCTGGCCGTTCATCTTCGTCTTCCTGCCGGTGACGCTGCTGGTGTATTTCCAGCTCAACCGCGCGCGCCGCACGGTGCTGGGCAAGGCCTGGCTGGTGCTGGCCAGCCTGTTCTTCTACGGCTACTGGAACTGGGTCCACCTGCCGCTGATCCTGGCGTCCATCGGCCTGAACTTCCTGCTGGGCCGGCGCCTGGCGCGCTGGCCGTCGGGGGCCAACCTGCGGCACAAGCGCTACTGGCTGATCGCGGGCATCGCTGCCAACCTGCTCGCGCTGGCCTACTACAAGTACATCCACTTCATCACCGAGAACCTGGCCTGGGCCTGGGGCCTGCCGGTGCAGATGGACCCGGTGGTGCTGCCGCTGGCGATCAGCTTCTTCACCTTCACCCAGATCGTCTACCTGGTGGACAGCTACCGCAGTGAAACCGGGCACTACGACCTGCTGAACTACGCGCTGTTCGTGACCTTCTTTCCGCACCTGATCGCGGGACCGATCGTGCAGCACAGCCAGATCATGCCGCAGTTCAATTCGCGCTGGACCTGGCTGCCGCGCGAGTCGAACCTCGTCAAAGGCCTGCTGCTGTTCGGGCTGGGGTTGTTCAAGAAAGTGGCCATCGCGGACGTGTTCGCGGTGTGGGCCGACGCCGGTTTCGACGGCACCGGGCCGCTGGACCTGGTCGGCGCCTGGGTCGCCAGCCTGTCCTACACCTTCCAGCTCTACTTCGACTTCAGCGGCTACTGCGACATGGCCATGGGCGTGGCCCTGCTGTTCAACATCTGGCTGCCGGTCAACTTCAACTCTCCCTACCGCGCCACCAGCATCCAGGACTTCTGGCGCCGCTGGCACATCACGCTCAGCCACTTCCTGCGCGACCAGCTCTACATCCCGCTGGGCGGCAACCGCGCCGGGCGCTGGCGGACCCACCTCAACCTCGTCATCACCTTCGCGCTCGGCGGCTTGTGGCACGGCGCGTCGTGGATGTTCGTCATCTGGGGTCTGCTGCACGGCCTGGCCCTGGTGGTCCACCGGCTCTGGGGTGGGCTCGGCTGGCGCATGCCGTGCGCGCTGGCCTGGGGCCTGACCTTCCTGTTTGTCAACTTTGCCTGGGTGTTCTTCCGCGCCAAGGACTGGGACAGCGCCCGGCGCGTGCTCGCCGGCATGGTCGACTTTGGGTCTCTGCGTGCTGTGCCGCTCGCGGACGTGCCCACCGATGCCCTGGCCTGGTCGGGCTGGCTGGGCGATGCCCTGCTGCGCGCCATGCCCGCGCAACTCGTCGCGCACCTGCCGACGCTGCTGATGATCGCGCTGGCCTTCTGCATCGTGCCCCGGCCCAATGCGATCCACTGGGCCACCACCAAGGTCACCAGCACCAAGCGGGCAGCGGGCACCCTGGTCCTGGTCGTGGCCCTGGTCGCCACCCTCGCAAGCACCAGTTCCGTGTTCCTCTACTTCAACTTCTAGATGCTGCCCCGGCGCCGATCCCTTCGCATGCTGCTGGCCACATTGCTGGGCCTGGCTTTGCTGCCGCTGCTCAACGGGTGGCTGGTGACGCCGCCGCCAGGAGCGGCCTGCTGCAGCGTCGAACGCTGGTTCTCGTCGGAACCCTTGCTGCGCGCCGCCAGCGCGGCGCTGCACCGGGTGGGCATCAGCGTCGCGCCCCGGCAGGTGGTGGTTGGCCGTGACGGCTGGCTGTACCTGGGCGACGAGCAGAGCGGCTCGCTGTCGACCCACCGGCGCGCTGGTCGGCCCAGCGACATCCAACTGGGCACCTCCTTTGGCGAGGGCGCCCGGCGCTGGGACGCGTTCCTGAAGAGCCGGGGAGTGAAGGCCTTCCGCATCCTCGTGGCCCCGGACAAGGAGTCGGTGTACCCGGAGCACCTGCCGCAATGGGCCGCGCCCCCGGCCGCGCCCGGTGTTGCCGACACGCTGCTGGCCCACACCGGGACGGACCTATTTGTCGACACCCGCGGGCTGCTGCGGCGCGCGGCGGCCACGTCGCCGAACCCGCTGTTCTATCGCCACGACACCCACTGGAACACCCTGGGCGCTTCGTATGGCTTTGCGGCGCTGGAGCGCTCGCTCAGAGCCGACCTGCCCGATGTGGTCTGGCCATCCGCAGACGAGCGCCGCCTGCTGGGGCTGAGACCCCGAACCGGTGGCGACCTGGCGGACTCCTTGCGAATGGGACCCTGGCTGACCGAAACCGAGCCTGTGCTCATGGTCTCCGAGCGGCTGGGCGTGCGTGTGCACCGGCGCCATGGCGGCGGCGAAGTGTTGGACCCGGCCCGCGTGGCCGATGCGCGGGTCGCCATGACGTTTCCGGTGCGGACCCAGCACGACCAGGCCCTCAACGCGCGGCGTGTGCTGTGGCTGGCGGATTCGTTCGGCAAAGGCATGGACGACCTGATGCACCGCAGCTTTGCCGAGGTGGTGACCCTGCACTGGCGGGACGTACACATGCACGGTGGCCAGCTGGTCCGGCTGATTGATGAGGTCAGGCCCGATGTGGTGATCGTGACCGTGGTCGAGCGCGCGCTCGCCACACCCGCCTTTGCCAGCGTTCTGCAATATGCGCCCATGCCAGCACATGGCGCCGTGGCCGAAGAAGCCGCTGGCACACCGCAGGTGGCCGAACTGGTCGAGATGAGTGGCGTGGAGCGCCTCGGTGAGGGTTTCCGCATCACGTCAGGGGCAGCCTCGATGAGCTTTCGTCTGCCCCAGCCGGCGGCGGGGATGGGCGTCTCGCTGCACCTGGTCTGCGCGGACGGATCGGCCTCGCTGCCAGTCCAGCTGTTCTGGCGCGGGGCGAACGAGCCGCGCTTTCACCGTGATCACAGCGTGCGCTGGCTGCACGTCGGAGACCGAAGTGCCCTGGTCGGGCTGACCACGGTCGACGGGCGATCTGCCGGCGAGATGGCGGTGTTGCGTCTGGACCTGCGCGGGCAGGGGCATTGCCGCGAGTTCCGGCTGCAGGAGCTGGCGCTGCGGCCCAGCCAGTCAGCGGTGGGGCGATTGCGGTGACGGCTGGGCCTGCAGGACCGATCTCCGTATGATCGGCCGCATGCTCTACGCCACCCTCAAACTGCTGCACGTGCTGTCCATCGTCGTCTGGGTCGGCGGCATGGTGTTCGCCCACTTCTTCCTGCGGCCGGCCGCGATGCAGTTGCCGCCGCCGCAGCGCATCCCGCTGATGCATGCGGCGCTGCAGCGCTTCTTCCGCGCGGTGGTGGTGGCGGTGTTGGTGGTGTTCGTCACCGGCGGCTGGATGATCGGCCGCGCAGCGAAGGAAACGGTGCAGGCCGGGCTGGCCTTCAACATGCCGCTGGACTGGACCCTGATGGCCACGCTGGGCGTGCTGATGATGGCCATCTTCGCCCACATCCGCTTCGCGCTCTACAAGCGCCTGGACAAGGCCGTGGCCGCGCAGGACTGGCCGGCGGGCGGGGCGGCGCTGGCGTCGATCCGCACCTGGGTGAGCGTCAACCTCGCCATCGGCGTGTTGATCGTCTCCTTCACCCTGCTGATGGCTTGACCGCCCCCTGCCAGGGCGGCGCCACGTCCTGCCCCCACATGCGCTGGCCGATCCAGCGCAGCGCGGGGCCCACCGGTGGCCGTTCGCTCACCTGTGTCGCGGGCACCGAGCCCACGGCGCTCAGCGGTCCCAGGTCGAAGTTGAAGACGTAGTCGGGCTCCTGGCCCATGCGCAGATCGGTGATGCGCAGCTGGCCGTCTGACGTGGTCGACAGCTTCACGAAGCCGCCGGTGAAAGCCGCGAGGCGGGCGACCGGCGCGGCCTGGCCGTGCGCGGCCATCAGCTCGGCGCCGCGGGTGTGGGTGGCGAAACGCAGCGGGCGCGCGCCATCCAGCAACGAGACATAGGCTTCGAGAAAGCGCGGGTCGGACGCATCGTCGGGCAGCGCCACCACGCGCCATAGCAGGGTCTGGAACGGCGCCGGCGTGACCAGCACCCGTTCGGCCGCGACGCCCTGTTCGCGCAGTGAGTCGCGGGCCTGCTGTTCCACATGCGCCTGCGCCAGGGCGCTCCAGGCCAGGTAGGCGGTGGACACCACCAGCCCGACTGCGTTCCAGCGCAGGCCGCGCGTCGCGTCCTTCATGCGCAGCGCCGCCACCACGCCGACGATCAGCGGCAGGGTGTAGGCCGGGTCGATGATGAACATGCTGCCCACGCCGTAGGGGTGGTTGGTGAAGGGCAGCAGCAACTGGGTGCCGTAGATGGTCATGGCGTCCAGCAGCGGGTGGGTGATGAGCACCAGCCAGAGGGAAAGCCACCACCTGCGGAACAGATGGGCGTCACGGTGAATGCGCGACACCACCCACGCCATCAACGGCGCGAACAGCGTGAGCCAGAACAGCGCGTGGCTCTCAGCGCGATGCAGCACCATGTTGAGCAGGGCGTCGCCGTGGTCGATGACCACGTCCAGGTCGGGCAGGGTGCCGGCGACCGCGCCCCAGGTGGCCGCTTTCCAAACGGCGGTGCGGCGGCCCATGACGCCGATGGCAACCGCAGAACCCAGGGCAACTTGAGAGAGTGAATCCATGCGCCGAGCTTAGGGCTGGCGCATCAGGTCCGGCGTCGTGGGGTCATGCCTGGACGACGACGGCGTACTCGGCTTTCAGCCCGTCGGGGCTGTTGACAAACGGCCTTGTCAGCAACGCCTGCCCCTCTTCGCCCAGGCGCCGCCAGAGAAAGTCGCGCGCATTGCCCGGGTCTCCCTGCACGTAGAACTGTGTGGTCAGCAGTTCCCGCCCGTCGAGTTTCACCTTCACGTGGATGTGCGGCGTGCGGCCGCTGTAGGGCGCGGGCCTGAGGGTGCGGAAGCGGTAGCCGCCGTCCTTGCCCAGGGTGACCTTGCCGAAGCCCTGGAAGGCCGGGTCGGCGCGTGCGCCGTCACCGGGGTGGTGGTAGTGGCCGTCCTGGTCGCACTGCCAGATCTCGATCACACCGCCAGCCAGCGGCACGCTGCGGGTGTCGGTCACGGTGCCGCTGACCCAGGCGGGCTGGCCCTTGCCATAGGCCGCGGCGCCGGAGCGCAGCAGGTCGAAGTCGGTGTCGGCGGGGAAGGCCACAGGGTAGTAGGGGCCTTCGGTCTGACCTGGCGTCGGGCGCAGGGTCTTGCCCTGGGCCAGGGCGGGCGTGAGCCAGACGGGCGCTGCGGTGGCGGCGATCAGGCCGGCGCCGCCCTTGAGCAGCGATCGGCGCGAGGACAGCGGGGCGGTCGGCATGGCGGGCTCCATGAAGAGGTGGCCCGCCACCGGTTCAGGTGCGGGACGGGTTCTGCAGATCCAGCGAGACGAAGCGCAGACTGAGGTCGTTCGGTTCGCCGGGGTGGGCGCCCTCTTGGAAGCCCAGCGCGCGCGCAAGTTCCAGCATGCCGGCGTTTTCGCGCAGCACCACGCCCACCAGGCGCTGCGTGCCGCGCTGGCGCAGGTGGCCGATCATCTTGTCCATGAGCCGGCGCCCGAGTCCGCCGCCCTTGAGGTCGCTGCGCACGATCACGCCGAACTCGGCGTCGTGGTTGTCCGGGTCGATCGCCACCCGCACCGCGCCCAGCGTTTCCTCGTCGCCGGCCGGGAGCGGCCGGGTGGCGATGAAGACCATCTCGCGTGCGTAGTCGATCTGCGTCAGCCGCGCCAGCTCGCTGTGCTCGATGTGGCGGCGGCTGTAGAACACGCGCAGGCGGATGTCCTCCGGGTCCAGCCGTTCCAGGAAGGCGCGGTGCTGGGGCTCGTCCTCCGGGCGGATCGGACGCAGGGTGACGGCCTGACCCCGCCAGGCCCAGGTCTCGACCAGCTCGACCGGGTAGGGCTGGATGGCGAAGTTCGCCGCGCCGGCCGGTCGCTGGGCCGACACCCGCACGCGTGCGTCCAGCGCGATGGCGCCTTCGTGGTTGGTCAGCAGCGGGTTGATGTCCAGCTCGGCGATTTCCGGCACCTCGGCCAGCAGCTCTGAGACGCTCACCAGCACCTGCGCCACGGCGTCGATGTCGGCCGCCGGTTCGTCGCGGTAGCCCCGCAGCAGGCGGTGGATGCGGGTGCGCGCGATCTGTGCCAGCGCCAGCGGCGTGTTCAGCGGCGGCAGCCCCAGCGCCCGGTCGGCCAGCACCTCGACCGCCGTGCCACCCGCGCCGAACAGGATGACGGGGCCGAACAGGCGGTCGACGCTGGCGCCCACGATCAGTTCATGCGCGTGCTTCTTGCGGACCATGGGCTGCACGGTGAAGCCCTGCACGTCGGCGTCGGGCCGCAGCTCGCGCACGCGCTGCAGCATGGCGGTGCACACCTGCGCCAGCTCGGTCGCGCTGCCGATGTTCAGGCGCACGCCGCCGACATCGCTCTTGTGCGAGATCGCGTGCGAGAGGATCTTGACCACCACCGGGTAGCCCAGCGCCTCGGCGGCGGCTTCGGCCTCGGCGGCGCTCGGGCCGGCCACCCGGGTCGGCACCACCGGCAGGCCGGCCGCGGCCAGCAGCGACTTGGCCTCGGGCTCGGTGAGGATCTCGCGGCCATCGGCCAGCACCGCGTCCACGATGGCGCGCACGGCGGGCAGGTCCATGGCGTGCGAGGCGTCGCGCGCAGGTGGCGTCTGCAGCAGCTCGGTCTGGTGCTGGCGGTAGCTGCGCAGCAGGGCGAACGCGCGCACCGCTTCCTCGGGGGTCGCGTAGTCGGGCACGCCGGCATCGCGGAAGGTCTGGCGCGCCTGCGCCACCGCGCGGTCGCCCAGCCAGGAGCCCAGCACGCGCCGCGGCCTGGCCGTGACCTGAGGAAGCACGGCCTGCGCGATCTCGGCGCTGGGCACGATGGCGGTGGGCGCGTGGATGAACAGCACCGCGCTGGTCCGGTCGGTCGCCAGTGCCTCCAGCGCCGCCACATAGCGCTCGGCCGGCGCGTCGCCGATGATGTCCACCGGGTTGGCGCGCGACCAGTTCGCCGGCAGCACGGCGTCCAGCCGCGCCAGCATGGCGGCGTCCAGCGGCGCCAGCGGCACGCCCAGGGCCGAGGCCTCGTCGGCGGCCATCACACCGGCGCCGCCGCCGTTGGTGAGCACGACCAGCTTCTCAGAGGGGCCATCGCGGAAGCGCGCCAGCGTCTCCGCCGCCAGGAACAGGTCGTCCAGCGTGAGCACGCGCAGCATGCCGGCGCGCGCGATGGCGGCGTCGAACACCGCGTCGGAGCCGGCCAGGGCGCCGGTGTGCGAGGCGGCCGCGGCCTGGCCGGCGGCCGAACGGCCGGCCTTGACCACGATCACCGGCTTGTTGCGCGCGGCGGCGCGCGCGGCCGACATGAACTTGCGGGCCTCCTCGACCGATTCGATGTAGAGCAGGATGGCGCGCGTGTGCGGGTCGCTGCCAAGGAAGTCGAGCATGTCGCCGAAGTCCACGTCGGCGTGCTCACCCAGCGAGACGAAATGCGAGAAGCCGATGCCGCGCGCCGACGCCCAGTCCAGCATGGCCGTCACCAGTGCGCCCGATTGCGAGACGAAGGCCAGTTCGCCGGGCTGGGCGCCGATGTGGGCGAAGCTGGCGTTCAGGCCCAGGTGCGGCACCAGCATGCCGATGCAGTTGGGGCCGAGGAAGCGCAGGGTGTGGGGCCGTGCCGCGTCCAGCATGGCCTGCTTGGTGGCCTTGTCCAGGCCCGCGGTGACGACCACCGCCGCCCGGGTGCCGCGCTCGCCCAGCTGGGCGATCAGGCCGGGCACGGTGGCGGCCGGGGTGCAGATGATGGCCAGGTCCGGCGCCTCGGGCAGTGCGGCGACGCTGGCATAGGCCGGGGCGTCGCCGATGTGGCGGTGCTTGGGGTTGACCGGGTAGAGCCGACCCTTGAATTCGGCCGACAGGTTGCGCCACACCGTCGCGCCCACGCTGGCGGCCCGTTCCGAGGCGCCCAACACGGCGACCGAAGCGGGCGAGAACAGGGCGTCGAGGTGGCGGATGCTCATGATTTGTTCGGCGCCATGAAGGCGATCAGGGCCAGCCGCATGGCTTCCTCCACCGACATGTCCACCGGCGTGGTCCAGCTGCGTGGCACGAACACGGTGTAGCCGCCGATCATGTAGCCCATGGGCAGGTAGACCGCCACCTGGTCCTCCAGCTCGGCCAGGCCCCTGGGCAGACCCTTCATGCTCTGGCGCGTGACCAGGCCGACGGTGCTCAGTTCGTGGCCGGGCATTTTCAGCAGCACCACCTGCTGCGCGTCCTGTTCGTGCGGCGCGAAGTAGTCGGCGAAGTTCTTGAGCGAGGAGTAGATGCTCTTGACCACCGGCAGGTTGGTGAAGGGCAGCTCGACATAGGACAGCAGCTTGCCGGTGATGTGCATGGACATCAGCACACCCAGGGCCAGGATGATCAACGCCCCCAGCGCGATGCCCAGGCCTGGCAGGTAGAACTCGCCGGTGAGCGGCCGCAGCAGCTGCATGGCGGTGCGCTCGGTCCAGGTGATGAAAATCACCAGCACGTAGACCGTGATGGCCAGCGGCAGGAAGGTGATCAGCCCACGGAAAAAGTACTGCGACAGGCGGTTCAGGAGCGGGGGGCGCGGCTCAGGCGCTGGGACGGGCGGTTTCATGGATTCAGCATAGCAGCGGCAGGCGACAACCGGTTGACCTGGCGGAACTTGCAGACGCGCAAAATGTCCCTATCTGATGCCTCACATGAATCCTGTGTCCGATCTGTTGTCCCGAATCTTCCGTGGTGCCCTCAAGCTGGTCCTGGTGCTGGCTGCAATGGCGTTCGTGCTGAGCTTCCTGCTCGCGGCCCTGGTGGCGGTGCTGGTGATGTCGGTGTGGTCGCTGGTCACCGGGCGCAAGCCGGCGCCGGTGGTGATGTTCTCGCGCATGCGTGAGCAGTCGCGTCAGTACACGCAAGGCATGTGGCCGGGCCGGACCCCGCCGGGCGATGTGGTCGACGTGGACGCCACCGAGGTGGGCGAGCGCCCGGGCGCCGAGTCGCCGCTGCAGCGCCTTCGCTGAGTCAGCGCTGAGCTTCAGTCTTCCTGCGCGCCATGGCGCCGGGCCAGCGCGGCCTGGTACAGCGCGTTGCGCGGCGCGCCGCTGATCTCGGCGCAAAGCTTCACCGCGGTCTTGACGGGCAGTTCGGCCAGCAGCAGGTCGAGCGTGCGCAGCGTGGCCTCGTCCATGCCGTCGTCTGCGGTTCCAGCGGTGGTGGGGTGCACCAGCAGAACGAACTCGCCGCGTGTGCGGTGGGCGCCCGCCTGCAGCCAGGCCGGAAAGTCCTTGGCCGCGACCTGCGCCACTTCCTCGAACTGCTTGGTCAGCTCGCGCCCGATCGTGAGCGGCCGTTCGCCCAGTGCGGCCAGATCGCGCGCCAGGGCCTCGATGCGGTGCGGCGCCTCCAGCAGCACGCAGGCGCGCGGGTCGGCCGCGATGGCCTGCACCTCGCGCTGGCGCTCGGTGGCCTTGGGCGATAGGAAGCCTGTGAACACAAAGCCCCCGTCGTGGCCGCCGGTGCCGGCCACGCTCAGCAGCGCCGTGATGCTGCTGGCGCCCGGCAGGGGCAGGGCGCGCAGGCCGGCGGCGTGCACGGCGGCGCACAGGCGAGCGCCCGGGTCGCTCACCCCGGGCGTGCCGGCGTCGCTCACGTAGGCCACGCGCTGTCCGTCCCGCAGGCGCTGCACCACGGTCTGTGCGGCCTCCGCCTCGTTGTGTTCGTGCAGCGCCAGCAGTGGCTTGTGCAGGCCATAGCTCTGCAGCAGCGCGGCGGTGTGGCGCGTGTCCTCGCAGGCGATGCAGTCCACCAGGTCCAGCACGTGCAGCGCGCGCAGGCCGATGTCGGCGAGGTTGCCGATCGGGGTGGCGACCATGTAGAGCGCGCCCTGCGGATAATGCTGCTGCTCCGCCATGTCACGGGCGGCGGCCAGCAGGGAAGGGGAGGGTGCGGACAATGTGGGATTCCCGGAAACAGGGGGCTTCGGTCACGACCAAGCAGCGCGGCGATGCGGCCGAAGACGCCGCCCTGCGGCATCTGCAGCGGCACGGATTGCGGCTGCTGCAGCGCAATTTCCGCACGCCCGGCCGCGGCGGCGGCGAGATCGATCTGATTATGCGTGAGCCCGATGGCACGCTGGTCTTCGTCGAGGTGCGCCAGCGGGCCAGCGCCAGCCGTGGTGGGGCCGGCGCCAGCATCACCGGCATCAAGCAGCGGCGCATCGTGTTCGTCGCGCGGCACTTTCTGCTGCGACTGGGGTCGGAACCTCCATGCCGGTTCGACGTGGTCCTTATCCAGGGGACACGGGACGGTTCGGAAGCTTCGGACATCCAGTGGCTGCGCGCGGCCTTTGATGCATCCACTACCTTTTGACACGCTGCACGCCGCTATCATCGCCCCATGCTCCTGCAACGCATCCAGCAACAGTTCATCGACAGCGCCGACCTCAAATACCAGTGTGCCCAGGCGCTCGCGCCCATGGTGGAAGCCGCCACGGCGGCGGTGCTGGCCAGTGTCACCGGCGGCGGCAAGGTGCTGTCCTGCGGCAACGGGGCTTCGGCGGCGGCGGCGCAGCTGTTCGCGGCCAGCTTCGTGGGGCGCCACGAGCGCGAGCGGCCCGAGCTGGCGGCGTTCTCGCTCTCGGCCGACGCCTCGGTGCTGACCGCGCTGGCCACCGACTTTGACGTGCGCGCCGTGTTCTCGCGTCAGGTGCGTGCCCTGGGGCAGGCCGGCGACGTGCTGCTCGTGCTCTCGACCTCGGGCAACTCCCAGAACGTCATCGCGGCGGTGGAGGCTGCGCACGAGCGCGACATGATCGTGGTGGCACTCACCGGTGCGCGCGGCGGCCGGATGGCGCAGCTGCTGCGCGACACCGATGTCCACATTTGCGTGCCGCACGACGTGCCGGCACGGATTCTTGAGGTGCATCACCTGGTGCTGCACTGCATCTGCGACGGCGTGGATGCCCAACTGCTGGGCCTGCCCGAAGCTCTGTCCAATGAAACGGAGAACCCCGCATGAAGACCATTGTTTCCCATGGCCGTCTGACCCTGGCCGTCCTGAGCGTCGCTGCAGCTGCCGCAACCCTCTCGGCCTGTGCGCCGCTGGCGGTGGGCGGGGCGGCACTGACCGGCGCCATGGTGGCCGGTGACCGCCGCAGCTCGGGCTCCCAGCTGGATGACCAAGGCATCGAACTGCGGGCCGCCAACCGCCTGCGCGAGCAGATGGGGTCGCGCGCGCGCATCAGCGTCACCAGCTACAACCGCCGCGCGCTGTTGACCGGCGAGGTGGGCAGCGCCCGAGACAAGGAACTGGCCGAGTCCATCGTCAAGCAGGTGGACAACGTCGCCGTGGTCCACAACGAGCTGGATGTGGCCAACAGCCCGACCTTCACCGAAAAGGCAGAAGACACACTGCTGACCGGCAAGGTGAAGGCCGGCCTGATCGACACCAAACAGATTTCCGCCAATGCCTTCAAGGTGGTCACCGAGCGCAGCACCGTGTTCCTGATGGGGCGCGTGACGCAGCGCGAGGCCGACATCGCCACCCAGGTGGCGCGCACCACCAAGGGGGTGCAGCGCGTGGTCCGCCTGCTGGAGATCATCAGCGAGGAAGAACTGGCGCGCATCGCGCCCAAGTCCTGAAGCGCGTGGCCTCCGGCCTCATAATGCGCGGCCTCTGTTCAGCACGCGCCGTGGAACCGGCTCTGCCGGGCCACAAGGCGTGGTCCCCCTGGGGGAAGCCGCGCAGCAGCGGCGCAGGGGGGACCTATTTCAAGCGTTTGATCAGGCTGGAGGTGTCCAGCCGGTTCCCGCCCATGGCCTGCACGTCGGCGTAGAACTGGTCCACCAGGGCGGTGACGGGGAGTCGGGCGCCGTTGCGCTTGGCTTCTTCCAGCACCAGGCCGAGGTCCTTGCGCATCCAGTCCACGGCAAAACCGAAGTCGAATTTGTCGGCCACCATGGTCTTGCCGCGGTTGTCGAGCTGCCAGCTCTGGGCCGCGCCCTTGCCAATCACCTCCAGCACCTGGTTCATGTCCAGCCCGGCCTTCTGACCGAAGGCGATGGCTTCGGACAGGCCCTGCACCAGCCCGGCGATGCAGATCTGGTTGACCATCTTGGTCAGCTGGCCGGCGCCGCTCTCGCCCATCAGGGTGAAGGCACGCGAAAACGCCATCGCCACCGGCTTGACCGCTTCGAACGCGGGCGCGTCGCCGCCGCACATCACGGTCAGCGCGCCGTTCTGCGCACCCGCCTGACCGCCTGAAACAGGGGCGTCCACAAAGGACAGGCCGAGGTTTCTGGCGACACCATAGAGCTCGCGCGCGACGTCGGCCGATGCAGTGGTGTGGTCCACAAAGATGCTTCCAGGCTGCATGCCAGCGAAGGCGCCGTCGGTCCCGAGCACCACCGAACGCAGATCGTCGTCGTTGCCGACGCAGCAGAACACGATGTCGGCTCCTGTGGCCGCTTCGCGCGGGGTGGGTTTCGCCGCTCCCCCGAACTCGGCCACCCAGGCGTCTGCCTTGGCGGGTGTGCGGTTGTAGACGGTGACCTGATGGCCTGCGCGCGCCAGATGGCCCGCCATCGGGTATCCCATCACGCCCAGGCCGATGAATGCGAGATGTCGGGGTGTGGTGGTGGGAAGCTCGGAGGATGTCATATCGGATGGTCAGTCTGTCTTGCCCAGCAGGCGATCGCGAAGCTGGTGGTCGGCCGGCGAGGAGCCGACCCAGATGCGCAGCACCATGTTGAAGAACTCGGCGTCGCCCACGGGAGCGCCCTGCGGCTGGTCCTGGATGAAGAACTGTGTGCCCTTGCCGGGCACGAACTCCATCGCAAAAGTGTCTCCGGGCATCAGCTTGGGCTTGCCTGAAAAGATCTCGATCAGTCGGTTGGTCGAGACCACGTGCTTCTGCACCTGGTCTTTCGGCGAGTTGGACGACAGGCCTTTGAGGAAGGCGAGCCCGAGATCGGTGCCGGGCAGTTCGCGCAGCGCCACGAAAGACAGGCGCTTCGGTCCGGGCAGGGACAGCAGCTGTTCGGTGGTGGTGACTGGCTTGGCGGTGTAGAGCGCCATCTCGTACACCTTGAAGACCACCCGGTAGCGCACGCCCTGTCCGTTGAGCGCGAGCTCGGTGTCGGCCAGGCGGACGTTGGAGGGGAAAGCTGCCCAGGCCAACCAGGGCAGAGCGCTCAGTACCAGCGTCAGCAGCACTTTGCGTAACAGGCGGGGCCGCATGATCAGACGATGGTCAGGTGTTCGGTGCCCGCCGCCAGGTCCTGCGTCTTGGCGCGCTGGCTGTTGAGCTTGATCTGCAGGCGCAGGTCGTTGAGCGAGTCGGCGTTGCGCAGCGCATCCTCGTAGCTGATGAGGTTGGCCTCGAAGGCATCGAACAGCGCCTGGTCGAAGGTCTGCATGCCGATGTTGGTGCTCTTCTTCATGATCTCCTTGATCTCGGCGACTTCGCCCTTGAAGATGAGGTCGGCGATCAGCGGGGAGTTGAGCATGATCTCCACGGCCGCGTGGCGCCCCTTGTTGTCCTGGCGCGGCACCAGGCGCTGCGAGATCAGCGCCCGCAGGTTCAGCGACAGGTCCATCAGCAGCTGCGGACGGCGGTCTTCGGGGAAGAAGTTGATGATCCGGTCCAGGGCCTGGTTGGCGCTGTTGGCGTGCAGGGTGGCCAGACACAGGTGACCCGTCTCGGAGAACTGGATCGCGTACTCCATGGTCTCGCGGTCGCGGATCTCGCCCATCAGGATCACATCCGGCGCCTGCCGCAGCGTGTTTTTCAGCGCCACTCCCCAGTCGTCGGTGTCCAGCCCGACTTCGCGCTGCGTGATCACGCAGTTCTTGTGGGCGTGGATGAATTCCACCGGGTCCTCGATGGTGATGATGTGGCCGTGGGTGTTCTCGTTGCGCCAGTCGACCATGGCGGCCAGCGAGGTGGACTTGCCCGAGCCGGTTGCGCCGACCACGATGCACAGCCCGCGCTTGGACAGTGTGATGTCCTTGAGTACCTGGGGCAGGTTGAGCGAGTCGATGGTGGGCAGCACCGCGGGAATTGTCCGCATCACCATGCCGACCTTGCCCTGCTGGACAAAGGCGCTGACGCGGAAGCGCCCGATGGCCGGCGGCGAGATCGCGAAGTTGCACTCCTTGGTGCGCTCGAACTCGGCGGCCTGCTTGTCGTTCATGATGGCGCGGGCCAGCGCCAGGGTGTGCACGCCGTTGAGCGGCTGGGGCGAGACCTTCACCACCTTGCCATCGACCTTGATGGCGGGCGGAAAGTCGGCCGTGATGAACAGGTCGCTGCCGCCGCGGCTGAGCATCAGCTTGAGCAGGTCGTTGATGAATTTCGATGCCTGATCGCGTTCCATTGAGTTGAGTCCTTTAGATCAGCGGCAGGGACGGCCGCAGCGCAGGGCCGCCCTAAGCAAGTCCAGCCCCCTCGGGGGGCAGCGACCCGCACAGCGGTGAAGCGTGGGGGCAGACATGTCTAGCCGGGGAAGTTCTCGGGGATTTTTGCCTTGCTGCGCGCCTCGGCCGGGCTGATGACGTTGCGCTTGACCAAGTCGGCCAGGTTCTGGTCGAGCGTCTGCATGCCGACGTTCTGGCCGGTCTGGATGGCCGAGTACATCTGGGCCACCTTGGCTTCGCGGATCAGGTTGCGGATGGCGCTGGTGCCAATCATGATTTCGTGCGCCGCCACACGACCGCTGCCGTCCTTCACCTTGCACAGCGTCTGGGAGATCACGGCCACCAGCGATTCCGACAGCATGGCGCGGACCATGTCTTTTTCTTCGGCCGGGAACACGTCGATGATGCGGTCGATGGTCTTGGCCGCGCTGGAGGTGTGCAGCGTGCCAAACACCAGGTGGCCGGTTTCGGCAGCCGTCATGGCCAGGCGGATGGTTTCCAGGTCGCGCATTTCACCCACCAGGATCGCGTCCGGGTCCTCCCGCAGGGCCGAGCGCAGCGCGTTGGAGAAGGAGAGGGTGTGCGGGCCAACCTCGCGCTGGTTGATCAGGCACTTCTTGGACTCGTGCACGAACTCCACCGGGTCTTCCACAGTCAGGATGTGGCCGTACTCGGTTTCGTTGAGGTGGTTGACCATGCCGGCGAGGGTGGTCGATTTGCCCGAGCCGGTCGGGCCGGTGACCAGCACCAGACCCCTGGGGCGCAGCGCCAGGTCCGCGAAGATCTTGGGCGCGTTGAGCTGTTCCAGCGTGAGGATCTTGCTCGGAATCGTCCGGAACACCGCGCCCGCGCCGCGGTTGTGGTTGAAGGCGTTCACGCGAAAGCGGGCCAGGCCCTCGATCTCGAACGAGAAGTCGCATTCCAGGAACTCCTCGTACTGCTTGCGCTGTGAGTCGTTCATGATG
Organism: Hydrogenophaga flava NBRC 102514; assembly: GCF_001571145.1. Taxonomy (GTDB): domain Bacteria; phylum Pseudomonadota; class Gammaproteobacteria; order Burkholderiales; family Burkholderiaceae_C; genus Hydrogenophaga; species Hydrogenophaga flava. The sequence goes on along the minus strand of NZ_BCTF01000001.1, from coordinate 329,875 downwards.
TCGTACACCATGCTGTGCACCATCTTGTGGTCCAGCGGCTCGACGTTGATGCGCCTGACATCGCCATGCACCCGTATCATGGGTGGCAGCCCGGCCGAGAGGTGAAGGTCGGAGGCTTTGTTCTTGACGCTGAAGGCGAGCAGTTGGGTGATGTCCATCCCGTGGTCCCGTGCAGTGTTGGTGTAACAGACTGATTATGACGACGATTGAAGGCAATCTCCAACAAGTGCGGGAGCGGCTCGCCAGGGCCTGCGAGGCGGCTGGCCGCGATGTGAACACCGTCACATTGCTGGCGGTTTCAAAGACTTTTGGACCGGAGCATGTGGTGGCCGCGGTGGCGGCCGGACAACGCGCCTTTGGCGAAAACTACATCCAGGAAGGGGTCGAGAAGGTGCTGGCCGTGCAGGCTCTGCTCCCCTCGGTCGATCTGGAGTGGCACTGCATCGGCCCGGTGCAGAGCAACAAGACGCGGCTGGTGGCCACGCACTTCGACTGGGTGCATTCGGTGGACCGACTCAAGATCGCGCAGCGCCTGTCCGAACAGCGACCCGAAGACCGCGCGCCCCTGCAGGTGTGCCTGCAGGTGAATGTCGACGGGGGTTCGAACAAGTCGGGTGTGGCGCCGGACGACCTGTCTGTTCTGGCCCACGCCGTGGCGGCGTTGCCCCGCCTGCGTCTGCGGGGGCTGATGTGCATCCCCGAGCCGAGCGAGGATGTGGCGGTGCAGCGCGAGGCGTTCCGGCGGGTGCATGAATTGCAGCAGTCGCTGATGGATCAGGGGCTGGCGCTCAACGTCCTGTCCATGGGCATGAGCGACGACCTGGAGCCGGCGGTGGCCGAGGGCGCCACGCTGGTGCGCGTCGGCCGGGCCATCTTCGGTCACCGGCCGCGCAAGGAGCCGGTCACTGCTTCGGCGGCTGGATCGGCTTGATGTTGCCGCAGTCGGCCGAGAGCCACTTGCCCTGACCTTCCATGGTCATGGTCTCGGGCTTGCCGTTGCGGACGGTCTGCATGACCATCTTGGTGGCGAAGGCCTTGTCGCCGCTGAAGGTGTAGGTGCCTTCGCCGGTGGTCGGCGGGTTCTTGCAGGCGAACTTCGACTTCAGGGTGTTGCCCGTGCGCGAAGTGATCGTGGAGGTGCAGTCGCCTTCGGTCTGGCTGGGCAGCTCCGACCGCGCAGCCATTTCGGGGGTGATGCAGACCTTGACGGTCACCGCGCCGCCGGCACCGACGCTCATGCCGTTCTGGCCCATCATGGCTTCCATCTGCTTGCGCTGCGCGGGCGGCATGGCGGCCAGCTGCTTCTGCATCTCGGCCATGGCCTTGTCCAGCTCCGGGTTGCCTCCCATCTTGTTCTGGATGGCCCAGAGGCCCGGCGCGGTGGTCTGGGCAAAGGCGCTGGCGGAACACAGCAGGAGGAAGGTCAGCAGTCGGGACGGGGCGCGCATGAAGAACTCCGGTGGATGAACGATCTTTCTATTGTGCGTCCGCGGGCCCTCGGTCCGAACCCCCGGTTGGGGGCCGTTGCCCTTCTGCGTCATCGCCATTTCACAGCGGCAGGCGGCTGCTGTTCTTCACCTCTTCCATCACCGCGTAGGTGCGCGTCTCGCGCACGCCCGGCAGCTGCCAGAGCACGCTGCCGGCGAAGTCGCGGAAGGCGGCCATGTCGGCCATGCGGGTCTTGATCAGGTAGTCGAAGCCGCCGGCCACCATGTGGCACTCCAGGATCTCGTCGCGCACCTGCACCGCGGCCTTGAATTCGTTGAACACGTTGGGCGTGGTGCGGTCCAGCAGCACCTCCACAAAGACCAGCATGCCGCGCCCGAGCTTGAGCGGGTTCAGCCGCGCCTCGTAGGCCAGGATGTAGCCGTCGCGCTGCAGCCGCTGGGTGCGTGCCAGCACGGCGGTGGGCGAGAGGGCGACCGCCTCGGCCAGTTTCAGATTGGATATGCGCCCGTCGGCTTGCAGGACGTTCAGGATGCGCAGGTCGATGCGATCCAAGTCGGGGGTGTTTTCGCTCATGGGTAGTGAATTATCCGGTTTAAATCAAAAAATCAGCGAAAAATTCATCGTCTGCTTCTTCAGACTTCGGGCATTCACCAACTTGTCCTGTTTCAGGAGATCCGCCATGCCCCGCAGCACCGACCGCCTGCCCTTCCCCTACCGGCCCGAGGCCGAGACCGTGGCCCAGCGTCTGGCCGCGCTGCACGGCGCGCTGGACTGGGCTGCCGCGGCTCACGTGGCCGCGCCCTGGGTGCGCGCTGTGCGCGAGAACCCGCCGCCGTTCTGGGCCATGGAAAGCCTGCTCAAGGAGTACCCGATCTCCAGCGCCGAGGGCCTGGCCCTGATGCGCCTGGCCGAGGCCCTTCTGCGCGTGCCCGATGCCGAGACCGCCATCGCCCTGACCGCAGACCAGCTGGGCCGCGCAGACTTCGACGGCGCCGCCGACTCGACGCTGGCGCGCCTGTCGTCCACCGCGATCGCCATGTCCAAGCACTTCCTGCCGGAATCCGGCCACGAGCCGGGCCTGATGGCCAAGCTGGGCGCACGCACCGTGGTGGCGGCCACGCTGCGCGCGGTGCAGCTGCTGGGCCGCCAGTTCGTGCTGGGCCAGACGATTGGCGAAGGCATGAAGGAAGCGACGGCCGCGCGCAAGAAGCAGCCGAACCTCCAGTTCAGCTACGACATGCTGGGCGAAGGTGCCCGCACCCAGGCCGACGCACAGCGTTACCAGGCCAGCTATCAGAACGCCATCGCCGCCATCGCCCAGGGCGCCGACCCGGCGCGCCACCCGGCACGGAATGACGGCATCTCGATCAAGCTCAGCGCCCTGCACCCGCGCTACGAAGATGCGCAGCACGAGCGCGTGATGAACGAGCTGGTGCCGCGCGTGTGGACGCTGTGCCGCGCGGCGGCGGCGGCCAACCTCAACCTGACCATCGACGCCGAAGAGGTGGACCGGCTCGAACTCTCGCTGGACGTGTTCGAGGCGCTGGCCGCGCTGGTGGCCGAACATTGCCCGCAGTGGCAGGGTCTGGGCCTGGCCATGCAGGCTTACCAGACCCGCGCAGTCGAGCTGATCGCGCACATCGCGGCGCTGGCACGTCAGTACCGCATCAAGTTCATGTGCCGCCTGGTCAAAGGCGCGTACTGGGACGCGGAGATCAAGCGTGCGCAGGAACAGGGCCTGCCCGCCTACCCGGTGTTCACCCACAAGCACCACACCGACGTGAGCTACCTGGCCTGCGCCAAGGCGCTGCTGGACGCACCCGACGCGATCTTTCCGCAGTTCGCCACGCACAACGCGGGCACCATCGCGGCCATCTTGCAGATGGGCGCGCGCCAGGCTGTGCCGTTTGAACTTCAAAGACTGCACGGCATGGGCGAGGGCATCTACCGCGAGGTGCTGAAGAACCCGCTGGTGAGCTGCCGCGTCTACGCCCCGGTGGGCGCGCACCGCGACCTGCTGGCTTACCTGGTGCGCCGCCTGCTGGAGAACGGCGCCAACTCCTCCTTCGTGCACCAGCTGGCCGATGAGTCGGTGGGCATGGACGAGCTGCTGATTTCGCCGCTGCGGCTGGAGCCGATGGCCTCGCTGCCGATGCCGATGGACCTGTATGGCGCCGCACGCGCCAACAGCAGCGGCCGCGACCTGACCGTGATCGCCCAGCGCGACGAGCTGCTGGCGGCGCACGCGGCCTGTGCCGTGCCGGTGGTGGCGGAGGCCCGTGCCGGTGATGCCACCGAGGCAGTGGCCCGTGCCGTCGCCGCCTTCCACCAATGGAACCACACACCGGTGGCGCAACGTGCGGCCGTGCTGCGCGTCGCCGCCGACGCACTGGACGCCGCGCTGCCGCGCTTCTGCGCCCTGCTGGTGAAAGAGGCGCACAAGACCTGGGGCGACGCCGTGTCCGAGGTGCGCGAGGCGGTGGACTTCCTGCGCTACTACGCCAACGAGGCCGAGCGCGTGCAGGCGCCGCAGACCCTGCCCGGCCCCACGGGCGAGAGCAACACGCTGCGGCTGGAAGGCCGCGGCGCCTGGGTCTGCATCAGCCCCTGGAACTTCCCGCTGGCCATCTTCATGGGCCAGGTCGCGGCCGCGCTGGCCACCGGCAACACGGTGCTGGCCAAGCCCGCCGAGCAGACCCCGGCGGCCGCGCTGGAAGCCGTGAAGTTGCTGCACGCCGCCGGCATCCCGGCCGACGCGCTGCAGCTGTTGCACGGTACCGGCGAGACGGTGGGTGCGGCCCTGGTGGCGGCGCCCGGCGTGGCCGGCGTGGTGTTCACCGGCTCGACCCAGGTGGCCAAGATCATCCAGCGCGCGCTGGCCGCCAAGGACGGCCCCATCGTTCCGCTGATCGCCGAAACCGGCGGCATCAACGCCATGCTGGTGGACAGCACGGCCCTGCCCGAACAGGTGGCCGACGCGGTGGTGCAAAGCGCCTTCCGCAGCGCGGGCCAGCGCTGCTCGGCTCTGCGGCTGCTGTGCGTGCACGAGGCGATTGCCGACGGCGTGATCGAGATGATCCAGGGAGCCGCGAAAGAGCTGGTGGCGGGCGATCCGGCGCAGCTGGCGACTGACCTCGGCCCGGTGATCGACGCCGAGGCGTTTGACAACATCCAGCGCCATGTCGCGCGCCTGCGCGGCAGTGCCAAGCCCTTGCTGCCGGATGCGCCGGCGAAACCAGCGATGCCCAACCTGATCGCGCCACAGATGTTCGAGGTGAAGGCCATCGCCGAGGTGACGCAGGAGATCTTCGGCCCGGTGCTGCAGGTGGTGCGCTGGGGTGGGGAGCCCATGGACGTGATCCGTCAGATCAACGCCCTGGGCTATGGGCTGACGCTGGGCATCCAGACCCGCATCGACAGCCGCGCGCAGGCGCTGGCCGCGGCGGCTCGGGTGGGCAACGTCTACGTCAACCGCAACATGATCGGCGCCGTGGTGGGCGTGCAGCCCTTCGGCGGCGAAGGCCTGAGCGGCACCGGCCCCAAGGCCGGCGGCCCGAACTACCTGCTGCGCTTCTGCGCCGAACAGACCCTGACCATCAACACCACCGCCGCAGGCGGCAATGTGGCGCTGTTCGCGGGCTGAGCGCCATGTCGCGCGCTTGACCGGGGGCGGCGGGTGCCGGCGGAACAATCCCGCCCATGAAACCCTTTTGCGCTCCGCTGCAGTCCCAGGTCGTCGAGATTTGCGTGTCGGTGGGCGACGCGGTGCGGGCCGGCGACGCCCTGGTCATCGTCGAGGCCATGAAAATGGAGCACGAGCTGCGTGCCGTGGCCGCAGGGCAGGTTGCCGAGGTGTTCTGCGCCGTGGGCGATGTGGTGCACGAGGGGGACGCCTTGCTGGTCCTCGGGCCTGCGGCATCTGACCCGATCCCACAGCCCGCCGCACCGGAGGCCGTGGCTGCCAGCGCCACCGGGCGGGCCGATCTGGCCCGACTGCGCGATCGCGAACGCTTTCTGCTCGACACCTCCCGACCGGAGGCGGTGGCCAAACGCCATGCGCTGGGGCTGCGCACGACGCGCGAGAACATCGCGGACCTGTGCGACGAGAGCTCGTTCATCGAGTACGGCGCACTGGCCGTGGCGGCGCAGCGCAGCCGCCGCAGCGCCGAGGACCTGATCGCGAACACGCCCGCCGACGGCATGGTGACCGGCATCGGCTCGGTCAATGGCGCCGAGTTTGGCGCGGAGCGTTCGCGCACCGTGGTAATGGCCTATGACGCGACCGTGCTGGCCGGCACGCAAGGCATGCGCAACCACGCCAAGACCGACCGCCTGCTGGGCGTTGCCCTGGCGCAGAAGCTGCCCGTGGTGCTGTTCGCCGAGGGTGGGGGTGGGCGCCCGGGCGACACCGACATGCCGATCGTCGCCGGGCTGCACGTCGGCACCTTCGCCGCGTTCGCGAAGCTGTCCGGCCAGGTGCCGGTGGTCGGCATCGCGGCCGGACGCTGCTTCGCCGGCAACGCGGCCCTGCTGGGTTGCAGCGACGTGGTCATCGCCACCCGCGGTAGCAACATCGGCATGGGCGGCCCGGCGATGGTCGAAGGCGGTGGTCTCGGCGTGTTCCGGCCCGAGGAGATCGGGCCTTCGGACGTGCAGCACACCAACGGCGTGATCGACATCCTGGTGGACGACGAGGCCGGGGCGGTCGCGGCCGCGAAGCATTACCTGTCGTTCTTCCAGGGCTGCACGACCGGCTGGACGGCTCCCGATCCGCAGGCCTTGCGCGACGTGGTGCCCGAGAACCGGGTGCGCGCCTACGACAGCCGGGCCGCGATGGCGGGGCTGGTCGATGTGGGCAGCCTGCTGCCGTTGCGCACCGGCTTTGGCGCTGGCATCCACTCGGCGCTGGGCCGCATCGAAGGCCGTCCGGTGGGCCTGATGGCCAACAACCCGCTGCACCAGGGCGGCGCCATCGACGCTGACGCGGCCGACAAGGCTGCCCGCTTCATGCAGCTGTGCGATGCGCACGGCCTGCCCATCGTCAGCCTGGTGGACACGCCAGGCTTCATGGTCGGTCCGGCCACCGAGGCCACAGCCCAGGTGCGGCACGTCAGCCGCCTGTTCGTGCGCGCGGCCCACCTGCGCGTGCCGGTGTTCGCGGTGGTGATGCGCAAGGGCTATGGACTGGGGGCGATGGGCATGACGGCCGGCGGCTTTCATGCGCCGGTCTTCACGGTCGCCTGGCCGTCGGCCGAGTTCGGCGCCATGGGGCTGGAGGGCGCGGTGCGGCTGGGTTACCGCAAGGAGCTGAAGGCGGTGCCCGAGGGACCGCAGCGCGAGGCCCTGTTCCAGTCGCTGCTGGCGCAGATGGTGGCGCGCGGGGCGGCGACCGAGATGGCCAGCACGCTGGAGATTGATGCGGTGATCGACCCGGCCGACACACGGGCCTGGCTGGTCCGGGGGCTGGCCGGCTCAAAGGTGGCCGCACCGCCCACACGTGGCGGCATCGACACCTGGTAGCTGCGCGCCGCGGGCAGGCCCCGCGGTCAGTGCAGGTCGCCGAACGAGGTGGAGCGCACGCCGGCGCTGGGGGATTGCGGTGCGGTCTGGTTGATGTTGATCCAGAACTCGCAGACGTGTTTCATCGCACTGAGGAACTGCGCAAATTCCGTGGGTTTGGCGATGTAGGCGTTGGTGCCAGCTTCGTAGGCGCGCTGCAGGTCGCTGGGCTCGGTGGACGAGGTCAGCACCACCACAGGAATGTTGTGCAGGGTGTCCGAACCCTTGATTTCCTTGAGCACGCCGATGCCGTCGAGCAGGGGCATCTTCAGGTCCAGCAACACCAGCACGGGATTGCCGCCCGGACGGTCGGCGAAGTCGTCGCGCCGGTACAGGTAGTCCAGCGCCTGCATGCCGTCGGAGACGTGGGTCACGCGCCCGTCGAGTCCATGGCGGGCCAGCGCCAGTTTGGTCAGTTCTGCGTCGTCCGGGTTGTCCTCGACCAGCAGGATGGCTTCAGCGTTCTTGTTCATGGTTCCAGGACCGAAGGTATGGAGTCGTGCGACGAGTCTGATGGGCTGCAGCCTTCAAAAGGCAGCGAGAAGTGGAACGTGCTGCCTTCACCCTGTTGGCTCTCGGCCCAAATGCTACCACCGTGGCGTTCGAGAATGCGTCGGGTGAGCGCCAGCCCTATGCCGGTGCCCTCGAATTCCGAGGCCCGGTGCAGGCGCTGGAAAACGCCGAACAGCTTCTGCGCGTACTTGGTGTCGAACCCGACACCGTTGTCCTTGACGTAGAAGGTGTAGCCCACGGCGGGGTCGACGCTCCAGCCGACCTCGATGCGGGCGCGTTCGCGGGGGCGGGTGTACTTGAAGGCATTGCCCAGCAGGTTGGCCCAGACCTCGCGCAGCAGCAGCGCGTCGCCCTGGACCACCGGCAGGTCGGGTGCCACGACCCAGTCGACCACGCGGCCTTCGGTGTCGTGCGCGATCTGGCTGACCACCGCCTCGACCAGCATGGTGAAGTCCACGGGCATCACGTTGACCGCCGAGCGGCCCAGGCGCGAGAACGCCAGCAGGCCGTCGATGAGCTGGCTCATGTGGCGCGCCGAGTTGCCGATGGTGCCCAGGTAGCGCTGTGTGGTGTCGTCGCCCTTGTCGGCCAGGTGCTCTTCCAGCAGGCTCACGAAGCTGGAGATGTGGCGCAGCGGTGAGCGCAGGTCGTGCGAGACCGAATAGGAGAAGGACTCCAGGTCCTTGTTGGCGGCCAGCAGCTGTTCGGTGCGCTCGACGACCCGGTTCTCCAGCTCGTCGTTGATGTTGCGCATCAGGTCGTCCAGCCGCTTGGCGTCGGTCATGTCGCGGCTGATCTTGGAGAAGCCGCGCAGCTCGCCGCTGTCGTCCCGCAGCGCGATCAGGATCGAGTGGGCCCAGTAGCGCGAGCCGTCCTTGCGCGTTTGCCAGGTGTGCAGCTCGTGCTGGCCCCGCGAAGCCGCCATGCGCAGCATCTGAGCGGCGATGTTCGATGCCTCGTCCGGGTTGTCCGGCTGCAGCAGCTTGGCGTAGTGCTGCCCGAGCATCTCGGAGGGCGAGTAGCCCTCCATGCGCTGGGCGCTGTCGGTCCAGTCGGTGATGCAGCCCTGGGCGTCCAGAAAATAGATGCTGTAGTCGCGCAGGTTGTCCGCCATCAGGCGGAAGCGCTGCTCGCTCTCCAGCAGCTCCATCGACCGTTCGCGGATCCGCATCTCCAGCTCGTCGTTGAGCTGGTTCACGCGTTCCTCGATGCGCTTGCGTTCGGTGATGTCGATGATCTGGACGGTGATGCCCTGCACCAGGCCTTCGTAGATGTCTGGCAGCAGGGTGGCCCGGATGTAGAGGTCCTCGCCGCTCACGGTCCGCCGCCAGGCCTCGTAGTGCTGGACCTGTCCGTCCAGGGCTGCCTGGTACCAGGGCTGGACCTCCTGCCAGATGGCGGCCGGCAGGCACTCGCTGATGTGCAGTCCGAGGATGCGTGCCGGGTCCAGACCATAGAGGCGGCGGTGCTCCTCGTTGGCGAACCGGAACCTGAGCATGGCGTCCAGGTAGGCGATCACGCCGGGAACATGGTTGGTCACCGTCTGCAGGAAGCGCTGGTTCTCGCGCAGCGCCAGTTCGGCCTGCCTGCGCTGGGTGATGTCCACCACCGTGGTGTTGCTGCGCAGGAAGCGCCCCTGCTCGTCGCGCACGGCCGCAGAGGACAGCAGCGCGTGGAACACCGAGCCGTCCTTGCGGCGCATCTCGTATTCGGCGCCGGCCAGCACCCCTTCACGGATCAGCCGCGCCATGCGGTCTTCCAGCAGCGGCACACGCGAGGGCAGGACCACATCGCGGTAGCTCAGCCGGCCGATGACCTCGTCGCGCTCGTAGCCCAGCCACTGCAGCTCGGTGTCGTTGATCGACTCGTACACGCCGTCGGCATTGAGCGAGTGGTAGCCGCAGGGCGCCTGGTTGTAGAGCGCCTGCGCCTGCTGCAGGGCATCGGCCAGCTGCAGGTTGGTGCTCTGCACACGGTCCTCCGAGGCCTTGCGCTCGGTGATGTCGACCATCTGGATGATCAGTCCCTGCACCTGACCGTTCTCAACGTACGGCGTGTACTCGATGCTCGCGTAGAACTCGTGGCCGTCCGGGAAGCGGCGCAAGCCTTCGAAGTGCTGGGGCTCGCCGCGCATCGCGGCTTCCAGTCGCGCGCCGGCTGTTGCAAAGTCTTCGGGCCTGGCGATGTCGCGCAGGTGCAGACCAATCAGGCTGGCCGACTCGGAACCCAGCCAGCGGGCGTAGCTGGCGTTGGCAAAGCGGCAGATCAGATCGTGGTCGTAGAACGCCAGCTGCACGGGCACCGTGTTGGTGACCGTCTGCAGGAAGTTGCGCTGCGCCTGCAGGGCGTGTTCGGCCAGCTTGCGCGCCGAGATGTCCACCAGGGTGTTGTTGGTGCGGACGAACCGTCCCTGCTCATCGACCACGGCCGTACTGCTGAGCAGTGCCACGAAGGTCGAGCCGTCGCGACGGCGCAGGCCCAGTTCGGTCGACTCCAGCTTTTCACCACGCATCAGGCGCTGCAGCCGGTCTTTGATCATCGGCAGGTCCGCCTGGAGCACGTGTTCGCGGAAGGTCATCTTGCCGATGACTTCCTCCCGGGTGTATCCCAGCCAGTCCAGCTCGGTCTGGTTGATCAGGACGAAGATGCCGTTGGCGTCCACCGAGTGGTAGCCGCAAGGGGCTTTGTCGTAGAGCGTCTGGGCGTCCTGCAGCGTCTGCCGAAGCCGTGCGTTGACCGCCGCCAGCTGGCTGGTCCGTTCCTGCACGCGGGTTTCCAGCTCGCTGTTGAGCTGCCGGATCTGGTGCTGCTGTTCGTAGGTCTCGGAGATGTCGCGCGACACGGCCAGCAGCATCACCGGCTGGCCATCGCTGTCGGTGATCGGTGAGACCACGGTGTCCCACCACCTGGACGAGCCCTTGAACGTGTTGCCGAAGGCCACAAAGCGTGCGCTGCCGGCGCTGCGCGCCTGGTCGAGCGCCGAGCGAGCGAGGTTCCGACCGTCTTCGGGCCACCAGGTGGTCCAGTCGCTGCCCCGGACCTGCTCAAAATCATCGACCTCCACCAGCTCGCAGCCGCGGGCGGTCATCTGCAGCACGCGGCCCTGCAGGTCGAGCACCTTGGTGCAGTCCGGGCTGCTGGCAATGATCTGGCGGTTGAGCTCGTCCTTGATGCGGGCTTCCGCTTCCAGCTTGCGCAGCTGGCTGACATCCTGCACGAAACCCAGCTGACTGCTCAGTCGGCCCTGGTCGTCGAACTGGGGCATGTTGCGTGCCACCAGGTGGGTGATGGTCTCGCTGCCCGGACGGATGATGCGGAACTCCAGACTGGTGGCCTTGGCGCTGGCCACGTCCTCGCTCCAGTGCTTCTGCACCGTTGCCAGGTCGTCCGGATGCACGCAGCGCATCCATCCGAAATCGGTGAACTCCTGCTGCGGCAGACCAAAGATCTGCTGCAGCATCGGATCGACCTGCTGCAGCTTGCCCTTCGCATCGATGCGGAACATGCCGATCGGGAAGACGTTGTTGAGCGCCGCAAGAATCGTGCTGTAGGGGTCCGACGATTCGCTGTGCGCGCCGTTGTCCGGTCCGGCCAATGGGGTGTGGCGCCGCAGCTGGGCGAGTTCGGCGCGCAGGGCCTGCACCTCGGCTTCGAGCGCGCGCTCGCGATCAGACGCCTTCTGTTCGTCAGGTGTCTTTCTGGCTTTGTTCCCAGGGAAGGGGTGGATTGCGCTCATCGCAGACCCACTTTACCGCAGGGGGGCGCAGCCGAGATGTGAAATCTGACCGTCAGAACCGGGGCAAATCCGGGTGACTGATCTGGCCTCCGCGCACCAGCATCTTTCCGTATTCGGCACAACGTTGCAGGGTTGGAATCACTTTGCCGGGGTTCAGTAGCTCTTTGGTATCAAAGGCGCGTTTGACGGCGAACATCTGTGCGTTTTCCTCAGCGGAAAACTGAACGCACATGCTGTTGACTTTTTCCACACCCACGCCGTGTTCGCCCGTCACCGTGCCACCCATGGCGACGCTGGTTTCCAGGATGTCGGCGCCAAACAGCTCGCAGCGGTGCAACTGGTCGGGGTCGTTGGCATCGAACAGGATCAGCGGGTGCAGGTTGCCATCACCCGCGTGGAACACGTTGGCGCAGCGCAGTCCGTATTTCTTCTCCATGTCGCCGATGGCGATCAGGATGTCGGCCAGGCGCTTGCGCGGGATGGTCGAGTCCATGCACATGTAGTCGGGGCTGATGCGGCCGCTGGCCGGGAAGGCGTTCTTGCGGCCGCTCCAGAAGCGCAGGCGCTCGGCCTCGTCGCGGCTCACGGCGATGGCGGTGGCGCCGCAGCCGCGCAGCACCGCGCTCATGCGGCCGATCTCTTCCTCCACCTCTTCGGGCGTGCCGTCGCTCTCGCACAGCAGGATGGCGGCGGCGTTCAGGTCGTAGCCGGCCTTGACGAAGTCTTCCACCGCGGCGGTCATGGGCTTGTCCATCATCTCCAGCCCGGCCGGGATGATGCCGGCCGCGATGACCGAGGCCACCGCGTCGCCGGCCTTCTGGATGTCGTCGAAGCTGGCCATGATGCAGCGCGCCAGCTGGGGCTTGGGCACCAGCTTGACCACCACCTCGGTCACGACCGCCAGCATGCCCTCGCTGCCGATCACCAGCGACAGCAGGTCCAGGCCCGGCGTGTCCAGCGTGGTGCCGCCGAAGGTGACGGGTTCGCCTTCTACGGTGAAGCCGCGGACCTGCAGCACGTTGTGCACCGTCAGGCCGTACTTCAGGCAGTGCACGCCACCGGAGTTCTCGGCCACGTTGCCGCCGATGGTGCAGGCGATCTGGCTGCTCGGGTCGGGCGCGTAGTACAGGCCGTGCGGCGCGGCGGCTTCGCTGATGGCGAGGTTGCGCACACCGGCCTGGACCACGGCGGTGCGCGAGCGGGCGTCGACCAACAGGATGCGGTTGAACTTGGCCAGCGACAGCGTCACGCCCATCGCATGCGGCATGGCACCGCCGGACAGGCCGGTGCCAGCGCCGCGCGCCACCACCGGCACATTCAGCGCGTGGCAGGCCTTGAGCACAGCCGACACCTGGGCTTCGGTCTCGGGCAGGGCCACCACCAGCGGCCGCTGGCGGTAGGCGGTGAGGCCGTCGCATTCGTAGGGCACGGTGTCTTCGGCCTGCCACAGCAGGGCGTGGGCGGGCAGCACGGCCTGCAGGGCGCGCACCACCTCGGCCTGGCGCGCGGCGCGCTCGGCGCGGGTGACTTCGACGGGAGCGGTGGGGGCGTTCATGCGCGGCAGTGTACGGCTGGCCGCCCGCTTGTGCATTGAAGAAACTTGCAGCCCGACGTGAGAGGACTTGAGCGGTTTTGACGTGCGTCAAACACCAGGGGACTTGAAAAGCGCCGAATCCGAATCCATCTGTCTGGCACGGGAGCGGCGATGACCAGTCCCCCGAATGCACCACCACCCTCAGGAGTGAACGCCATGAACCATCTGATCGCACGCACCGGCCTGTTTGACGACTTCTTCAAGGACGTCGCCCCCGGTTTTTATGTCCGCCCGCTGCACGGCGACAACCTGCCCTCGCCCTCGCAGATCAAGATCGACGTGAAGGAAACCCCGTCGGCCTACACCGTGGTGGCCGAGGTGCCGGGTGTGGCCAAGGAAGACATCCACGTGACCGTCGAAGGCAGCGTGGTGACACTGCGCGCCGAGATCAAGCAGCAGGACAGCCAGACCCAGGACGAGAAGGTGCTGCGCACCGAGCGCTACTACGGCGCCGTGGCCCGCAGCTTCCAGCTGGCCACCGACATCGACAACGAGAAGTCGAAGGCGAAGTACGAGAACGGTGTGCTGACGCTGACGCTGCCGAAGAAGCTGGCGCTGGCTGGTCAGCGGTTGAACGTCGAGTGATCAGCTGAGCGAGTTGCGCAGCCACTCGGCGAAGGCGGCGCACTCCCAGCGGTCCATGGTGCCGGTTCGCCAGCACAGGTAGTGCGCGTGCGGGCTGGGCACATGGCGCGGGTAGAGCGGCACCAGCGTGCCGTTTTCCAGCCAGGGCGCGGCCAGCTTCATGCGCACCAGGGCAATGCCCATGCCGACTGCAGCGGCGTCGCACATCAGGCCGATGTCATTGAACTGCGAGCCGTCCACCGGCTCGGGCCAGTCCAGATCGTGTGCTGCGAACCAGGTGCGCCAGGGTTCCAGCGGGCTGCGCAGCAGCGGTTCGCCCTCCAGGTCCTGCGGCGCCTCGAACGGGCCGTGCTCGCGCACGAACGTCGGTGAGGCCAGCGGCGTGACCTCGTCCTTCATCAGGCACACGTGTTCCACGTCGGCGTAACGTCCGGTGCCGAAGCGGACCATCAGGTCCGCGTCCTCGGCCACCACGTCCAGCAGCGGGATGCTGACCTGCAGCGTCAGGTCGATCTCGGGGTAGGCGTCGGAAAACTGCTTGAGGCGCGGCAGCAGGATGGAGCGCGCAAAGGTCGGCGTGACCGCCAGCCGCAGCTTGCGCCGGCCCGGTGAGGCGGCGCTGCTGGGAAACTTCTGCAGCGAGGCCAGGCCCTCGCGCACCTGCGCCAGGTACTCGCTGCCCTCGGTGGTCAATGAAAAATCCGCCCGCCCGAACAGCTTGGTGCCCAGGATCTGTTCGAGCTGCTTGATGCGGTGGCTCACCGCGCTCGGCGTCACGCACAGCTCGTCCGCCGTCTGCGTCACGCTGCGCAGGCGCGCCAGCGCTTCAAACGTCAGCAGACACTGGATGGGCGGAATGCGGATGGTCATGCTTACTTAAAAACCACGGTCTTGTGGCCGTTCAGCAGCACGCGGTGCTCGCTGTGCCACTTCACCGCGCGCGCCAGCACCTGGCTCTCGGTGTCGCGGCCCAGGGCGGTGAGGTCTTCCACCGTGTCGGTGTGGTCCACGCGGGCCACGTCCTGCTCGATGATCGGGCCCTCGTCCAGATCCGCGGTTACGTAGTGGGCGGTGGCACCGATGAGCTTCACGCCGCGGTCGTGCGCCTGGTAGTACGGCTTGGCGCCCTTGAAGCTGGGCAGGAAGCTGTGGTGGATGTTGATGGCCTGGCCCGAGAGCTCGCGGCACAGCGTGTCCGACAGGATCTGCATGTAGCGCGCCAGCACCACCAGCTCGGCGCCTTCGCTGCGGATCACCTCCAGCTGCTTCGCTTCGGCCTGCGCCTTGGTGGCGGCCGTCAGCGGAATGTGGTGGAAGGGCACGTTGTAGCTGGCGGCCAGCTGGTAGAAGTCGCGGTGGTTGCTGACAATGGCGCGGATGTCCAGCCGCAGCAGGCCGCTCTTCCAGCGGAACAGCAGGTCGTTCAGGCAGTGGCCTTCCTTGCTCACGAAGATGACCGTCTTCATCGGCTCGGCCAGCGGGTTCAGGCTCCAGCGCATGGCAAACGGCTCGGCGAACGCCGCCAGGTGCGTGCGCAGCTCGTCCTGCGTCAGCGTTGCGCAGGTGAACTGGACACGCATGAAGAACAGGCCGGTGCCGTGGTCGTTGTACTGGGCGGCTTCTTCGATGTTGCCGCCGCGCTCCAGCAGGAAACCCGAGACGGCGTGCACGATGCCGGGACGGTCCTGGCAGGAGAGGGTGAGAACGTAGGTGTGGATCATGGTCGGCCGGATTGTCGCAGGGTGGCCGATGGTCCATATGGTGAAATCCCGGGCGTCAGAAAGCAATGAGCGATGGAGGGGCGGCGGTGGTGCATCAGGTGTTTGGTGGGTGGAAAGGGTGGCTGGCCGGGGTGTGCTTGATGGCGCACCTGGCGGCGGGGGCCATGACCCTGGAGCGGGTGGGGGACACGCTGTACGCGACTGGGGAGGTGGGCGGCGACGACTTCCGGTTGTTCAAGGCGCAGCTGGAGCAGCCAGGGCTGCGGCGGCTGGTCCTGGTGGATTCGCCGGGTGGCGACTACTGGACCGCCCTGACGGTCGGAGAGGCCGTCAGACGCGCGGCGCTGGACACGGTGGCGGTGGGTCGGTGCATGTCGGCCTGCTCCGTGTTGTTTGTGGCAGGTAGGACCCGCAGTTTTGGAACGGGCCGGGTCCCAGGCAACAGCCTGCTGGGCGTTCACGGAGGCTACGAGGCCGATTCAGGGCGACAAGCCTTTGGTGCCGGGACCGCCCTCTATGCGTTTTTCCGCCGCCAGCTTGGTGAGGCGATGAACGACGGCGTGATCAACGAGGCGATCTACGGGTTCAAGCAGTCCCATGGGCTTCTGGTCCTGCGCGACATCGAGCGCAACCCGGCCCAGGCCAGCCAGGCGGCGCTGTGCCTCAACGTGTTCCAGCCCGCTACCTGCAAGGTGCAGGCAGGCAAGGATGCGTTCACCCTCGGGCTGGTGACGCAGCGCGAGACGGTTCCGATCGACCTGCCGGCGTCGATGCAGCTGCAGCTCAGGCACTTTGGCCAAGAGGTGAAAGACACTCCTTTCGATCTGGCGACCTGGGAGCAAGCGGTCCGGCCGGTGATGTGTCCCAAAGGCAACTGTCCGGGGGTGGACCAGTTCTTCAAGACCTTCGCGGCCGCGCCCCAGCACAAGGCCATCGCATGGGACGAAGGAGTGTCCGGCGGACCCATGACACGGGCGCACGTCAGCGGTGGGGCCAGCAGCCCGGAGGTGGCCATGGCCCGTGCGCTGCTGGGGTGCAACCAGCGCAACGGCCAGCCCAGGCTGTGCCGCCCGCTGGTGCTGGACGACCAGGACCTCCGCCCTCTGTTCGAGCGGCAGGCGCAGCAGACGCGGGAGGCCCTGGCGCAGCTGCCGCCCCCCTCTGCCTCGGCCCTGGCGGAGGAAAAGGGCGACTTCTGCAGCGGCGAAGCGTCGAAGCGCAAAGCGATGGAAGAAGAGGCCTACGACACCGCCGCACCTTGCACGCTGCGCGGTGTGGAGCGCATCGACACGGCGGCGCTGGCGCGGATGCTTCAGGAAGTCAAACGCCCGATCTTGGTGGACGTGTCGCCCGACCACGGCATGGTGCCCGGAGCGTTTGCCCTGCTGGGCGCCGGGGTCGCCTTCGACGACGCCAAGCAGGAGGCGGCCGTCCACCAGCGGTTCGAAGGGCTGATCCGGGCCGCCGCCCCCGATCCGACACAGCCGTTGGTGTTCTACGGCGGCGCACGGGCAGGCTGGCTGTCGGCGAACGCGGCGCTGCGGGCGGTGCAGGCCGGCTACACGCAGGTCTACTGGTACCGCGGTGGCCTGCCGGCGTGGACGGCGGCGGGATTGCCGACGGTGGGCAAAGTGGCCCTGGGCGTGGTGTACTGAACTGGTATCGTGTTCCGCTTTTCCCCTGCCCCGGAGACGCCCATGGCCTACAACGACTTCCGCATGGACAACCAGTGGTTGCCCTTCACGCCCAATCGTGCTTTCCAGAAGGACCCGCGCGTCTTTGTGGGCGCCGACGGCATGTACTTCACCACGCACGACGGCCGCCAGATCATCGACGGCATTTCCAGCCTGTGGTGCGTGGGCGCGGGCCACAACCGCAAGGCCATCAACGAGGCGATCAAGCAGCAGCTCGACACGCTGGACTATTCGACCGCTTTCAGCGTCAGCAACGACAAGGCCTTCCGCGCCGCCGAGATGATCGCGGCCATGGCACCCGGTGACCTGAACAAGGTGCTGTTCTGCAACTCGGGCTCTGAAGCAGCCGACACCTCGCTCAAGGTGGCGCTGGCCTACCACCGCGCGCGCGGTGAAGGCCACCGCAACCTCTTCATCGGCCGCGAGCGCGGTTACCACGGTGTCAACTTCGGTGGTATGAGCGTGGGCGGCATTCCGGCCAACCGCAAGGTGTACGGCACCTCGTTGCTGCCGCGCGTGGACCACCTGCGCTTCATCCACGACCCGGTCAACCACGCCTACATCCACAACCAGGAACCGGTGTGGAACGAGGACATCCTGCTGGAGCTGGAAAACCGCATCCTGCCCCTGCACGACCCGAGCAACGTGGCGGCGGTCATCGTCGAGCCGGTGGCCGGCAGCGCGGGCTGGTACATCCCGCCCCAGGGTTACCTGAAACGGCTCAGAGAGATTTGCGACAAGCACGGCATCCTGCTGATCTTCGACGAGGTCATCACCGGCTTCGGCCGTCTGGGCACGCCTTTTGCCTCCGACTACTACGGCGTGCAGCCCGACATGCTGAACTTCGCCAAGGCGGTGACCAACGGCGTCATCCCCATGGGCGGCGTGGTCTGCAGCGACCGCATCTACAACGCCATGATGGGCGCCCACGGCAGCGCGCCGGAGCACGCCATCGAGTTCTTCCACGGCTACACCTACAGCGGCCACCCGGTGGCCTGCGCGGCGGCCATTGCCACGCTGGCGCTGTTCCAGCAGGAAAACCTGTTCGCCCGCGCTGGCGAGATGGGCCCGGTGCTGGGAGACGCCGCCCACAGCGCGATCAAGGGCTTGCCCAACGTCATCAGCATCCGCAGCCTGGGCCTGGCGGTCGGCGTGGAGCTGGCCTCGATCCCCGGTCTCCCGGGCAAGCGGGCCTACGACATCTTCCTGGACTGCTACCACCGCGGCGTGCTGGTGCGCAACGCGGGCGAAAACCTCGTCTTCGCACCGCCCTACATCGTGGAACGCGAGCAGATTGATACCATGGTCAACGTGCTGGCCGACGCGATCAAACGCCACGCCTGACACCCGTCCACCCTTTCCGCTGCAAGGAGGCTCCGCATGGCCATCATGGATTTCCTGAACCGCCAGTTCATCGACGTCATCGAGTGGGTCGACGACTCCCGCGATACGTTGTCGTACCGCTTCCCGGACGACGACAAGCAGATCAAGAACGAGGCCCAGCTGATCGTTCGCGAAAGCCAGGTGGCGCAGTTCGTCTACGTCGGCCAGTTTGCCGACACGCTGGGGCCGGGCCGCCACACGCTCAAGACCGAGAACATCCCGATCTTGTCGGACCTGCTGGGCTGGAAGTACAAGTTCCAGACGCCGTTCAAGGCCGACGTCTACTACGTCATCACGCGCGTCTTCACCGGCAACAAGTGGGGCACGTCCAACCCGGTGATGATGCGCGACGCCGACTTCGGCGTGGTGCGCATGCGCGCCTTCGGCACCTACGACTTCAAGATCGTCGACCCGGTCAAGTTCCTCAAGGAAGTCGCGGGCACCGACCACCACTTCCGGCTGGACGAGTTCAACGACGTGATGCGCTCGCGCCTGGTCAGCGTGTTCAGCGAGACCCTGGCCAAGGCCAAGGTGCCTGCGCTGGACGTGGCCACGCGCTACAGCGAGCTGGGCGAGGCGCTGCTGGAGCCGATCAACGTCGCCACGCGCGAGAAGTACGGCATCGAACTCACCGCGTTCGTGGTGGAAAACGTGTCGGTGCCGCCCGAGCTGGAGCAGGCGATCGACAAACGCGGCTCCATGACCGCCATCGGCAACCTCAACGACTACATCAAATACAACATGGGCAACGCCCTGGCCGAAGGCAAGGCGGGCACCGCCGGCATCGGCGCCGAGCTGGCGGCCGGCCTGGCCATGGGCCAGTCGATGATGCAGGGCATGGCCGGTGGTGCGGCGCAGGCGCCGTCGATGCCGGGCCTGGTGCCCCAGGCCCCCGCGGCGGCGACCGCCCCGGTGTCGGCGCCCATCGCGCTGATGACGCCCGAGCAGGTGGCCGAGGCCCTGGGCGTGAGTCCGGCCGACGTGCTGCAGGAGCTGGAGGCGGGCAACCTCGAGGGCCGCAAGATCGGCAGCCAGTGGCGCGTGCCGCAGGCGGCCTTGGACGACTTCCTCAAGGGCTGACCCGCAGGCGCATGCAACTGAGCGAAGTCACCGCGCGCCAGAAGCTGGCCTGTCCGGCCTGCGGCGGCGAGGCGCAGTGGAACCCGGCGAAGAAGGCGCTGATCTGCGCCTACTGCGGCACCGAGTCGCCCTACGAGGTCCAGGCCGATGGCGAGATCGTTGAGCACGACCTGGTCGCGGCGTTGCAGTCGATCCCGCAGAGCGCGCGTGGCTGGCAGGACCAGCGCCGGCCCGTGCGCTGCCAGCACTGCCAGGCGATCAGCACCTTCACCAACGCCCAGCAGGGCAAGGCCTGCGATTTCTGCGGCTCGACGGCGCTGGTCGAGTTCGAGGAAACCGGCGACATCATCCGGCCCGAGAGCCTGCTGCCCTTCGACGTCAGCGAACCGAGTGCACGCGACAAGCTGCGCAGCTGGTACAAGTCGCGCTTCTGGGCGCCCAACAACCTCGGTGGCAAGGCGCTCACCGACACCGTCAAGGGGGTCTACCTGCCGTACTGGACCTTCGACGCCGAGGTCAGCGCGCGCTACACGGCCGAGGGCGGAGAGTATTACCAGAACCAGAAAGGCGAGCGGCAGGTCCGCTGGTTTCCGGTCAGCGGCCAGGTGCGGCACTTCTTCGACGACACCCTGGTCTGCGGCTCGCGCGGGGTGCACCCGCGGCTGGTGGAGGCGGTCGAACCGTTTCCCACCGCGTCCGAGCGCCTCAAACCCTACGACCCGGGCTACCTCAGCGGCTGGACGGTGGAGCGCTACCAGCTCGACCTGGTGGCCGCTGCCCAGCGCGGGCGCGAACGCATGGTCGCGGCGATCCGCCAGATGTGCGCGCAGGACATCCGCGCCGACACCCACCGCAACCTGCAGGTGGCACCGAGCTTCGACCGCCAGACCTTCAAGCACGTGCTGCTGCCGGTCTGGCTGGTGGGCTACCGCTACGGCGCGAAGGACTACCAGGTGGTGGTGAACGGCGCCACCGGGCAGGTCGCAGGCGAGTACCCCAAGAGCTGGGTCAAGATCGCGCTGGCGGTGATCGCCGGGTTGATCCTGCTCTACATCCTGATGTCGCTCGAAGGAAGCTGAGCGCCGGGTGGCGCGTTGCCGGCTCAGCGGCCCATCTGCTGCCGCATCTCGGCGCAATGGTCCTGGGTGGGCCTTGGCGGCGTCACCCACTGGCGGTCGGCCACGGCCGGATCGGCCGGCCCGGCCACCTCGCCGGCCAGCGCCATCACCACGCGGTGCGGCTGCCCGGCGGGCAGGTGGTGCGGCACCCCCAGGTCGCGCTGCACGTGGCCGTTGCCCGCGATCAGCAGCACCGTGCGTCCCGGCTGGAGCGCGTCCACGGCGGTCCGGGCCATGGCACGGTCGCGGGCAATCTGGATGCGGGTCATCGGTGCGATCTGGGTGTCGGGCAGCAGCTGGCAGTGGCCGTCGCGGATCGCCTCGCGCTGCCGCTGCAGGGCTGGCGCGGGCAGCGTGCCGTCCAGGGTGGCATCGGCCATGGCGGTGCGCATCCCGGCACGGGGCAGGTTGCCGCCCAGCACCTGCACCCCGGCGCGCACCGCCGACAGGACGGTCGGGCCGTACACAGCCCAGGGCCAGGCGCCCGTGTTGCGCTCGCCGGTCCAGTCCAGCGCCTCCCGCACCTGGGCCTCGCTGGCATCGGGCGGCAGGCGGCGGGTGTCCCGGCCCTGTTCGACCATCTCCAGCACCAGCGCGCCCAGTTCGCCGCGAGCGGCCAGCTGCTGCACGGTGTCGCGCTGCAGGGCCTGGTGTTCGGGTGCGTCGTGCTGCTCCCCGACCAGGAGCAAGGGCGTGGGCAGCAGGCCCCGGAGGTCCGCCGCGACCCGGGGCATGGCGCTGCAGGCTCCGAGCACCAATGCCATCAAAGCAGCGGAGAAGCGGCGGACGATGACAGCGGGTCGACAGATCATGGTCCGATACTACGCGTCCTGCTGTTGTTGTGTCGGCGCCTTGTCGGCGGCCTTGTCGGTGCCCTGTCCGTGTTGCCCGTTCCCGATCCTGAGGCCCCGACCACCCGGGGCACCCCCTTCGTCCTTCGTGTCTTGCTGACCCTGGTGCTGGCCTTCGGGGCGGCGCGCCTGTGCGTCTGGCTGAACACGCCCATCCCCTGGATGCTGGGGCCCCTGCTGGCGACCGCACTGGTGTCGGTGTTCGGTGCGCCCACGGCGAGCTGGATTCCACTGCGCAACGGCGGCCAGTGGGTGATCGGCGCCGCGCTCGGCCTGTACTTCACGCCAGCGGTCGGGGTGCTGGTGGTCGGGCTCTGGTGGGCGATCGCCCTGGGCATCGTGTGGGCGCTGGCACTGGGCTTGGGGTTCGGTGTCTGGCTGCGGCGTGTCCATGCGCAGCAGCTCGCACATCTGAGCCCGGCGCAGCTGCGCAGCACCACCTATTTCGCCGGTGCGATCGGCGGGGCCTCCGAGATGACCCTGATCGCGGAGCGCCATGGCGCACGCACCGACCTGGTGGCGGCAGCCCACAGCCTGCGCGTGCTGCTCGTCACCGTGACCATCCCTTTCGCCATGCAGGCCTGGGGCGTGTCCGGTCTGGAGCCGGCGCCCCCCGGCGCGCGCGCCGTGGACATCGCGGGACTGGCCCAGCTGGGCGGCCTGACCCTGGCGGGCATTCTGGTCATGCGCCGGCTGGGCCGGGCCAACCCCTGGTTCATGGGGGCCCTGGTGGCCACCATGGTGCTGGCGCTCAGCGGCGTGACGCTGTCGGCAATCCCGCCCGCGCTCAGCGCCGCGGCGCAGCTGGTGATCGGTGTGAGCCTGGGAGTGCGCTTCACGCCGGCCTTCGTGCACACCGCGCCGCGCTGGCTGGGTTCGGTGGCGCTGGCCAGCCTGTTCATGATGGCGGTGTGCGCCGGCTTCGCCTGGCTGCTGTCCCTGATGACGGGGCTGCACCCGGCCACGATGGTGCTAGGCACCTCGCCCGGGGGCATCGCCGAAATGTCCATCACCGCCAAGGTGCTGCAGCTGGGCGTGCCCATGGTGACCGCGTTCCAGGTCTGCCGCCTGGTGGCGGTGCTGATCCTGGCTGAGCCGGTGTACCGGTGGTGGATCGCGAGACAGAAGGACTGAATACCCCAAAAACGAAGCCCGGCAGGTGCCGGGCTTTTGGAGAGAAGGGCTTGAGTCCAGGCTGCGGTGGAACCGGCTTCGCCGGGCCACTCGCATCGCCCCCTGGGGGTGACGCGCCGCAGGCGCGGCGCGGGGGGAGCCTTCAGTGCATCACCACCGGCATCTGGGCCAGCGAAGCGTAGCCTTCGAGCGTGTCTTCCACCTCTTCCTGAGACGGGGTGTTCTGCTGCCAGGCCTGGATCTGTTCCTGGAACATCTCGGCCCACGAGCCGTCGAGGTAGACCTCTTTGCCCGAACGCTTGTCGACGATTTCAAAACCGTGGCGGGGAATCTGCGGGCCCAGGAGGCGCTGCGCTTCGGCATCTTCCGGCGCGTTGGCCAGGATGTGGACCACCGCAAAGGCATCGGAGTCGTAGAGCATGTGCATGGCTGTATTTCCTTCCACAGGGCGAAACGGTGCGCCTGTTGTCACTTATATCGGCAATTCGTCGCCGGGCTTCAGGCCTGTTGCAGTTTTAGATGGTCCTGTGGGCCGAAGTTTCAAGATGCGTGTGTTTTTCGGCACAGTTCTGCGCTTCACTGCAGCTGGGGCTGGCCCGAGGGTAAGGCCTGCAGCACCGGAAGGTCCTGCAGGACCATGTCCAGGTAGTCGCCGTTGGACTCGGTGATGCGGATGCGGCCGGGCAGGTGGGCGTGGTCCGGCATCAGCCAGACCTCCACCTTCTTGTCGAACTCCTTGCGCGGGCTGCGGGTGAGTTTGACCACCCGTACCTCGCCAGCGGGCAGGGGTTCGGTAGACCGGGCGCCGACCTGGAACAGCCAGATCTCGGCGGTGGTCACACTGGTGACTGGCAGGCGCAGCGACTGCCCTTCGGAGTAGGCGTCCGGGCGGGCATTGAACAGGGCGGCCAGCTGGAAGTTCACCGACAGCCAGTCCTGGGCGCCGGGCAGCAGCTTGGCATCCGGCGCGTTGTTGCTGAAGCGCAGCCGCTGTCCTTCCCGGTCGAAGTGCGCGGCCCGCTCGCTGCTGCGGCGCTGGTCGGTGAAGCGGTCGGGCACCAGGCCCTTGGTATTGAGCAGGCCCTTGCTGCTCTGCGTCAGCACGGTGAACACCAGCACGCGCACAGTCAGCCTGGCCTCGTACTGCCGACCGTCGTTGGACCATTCCAGCTGCGCAGAGCCGTTGTAGGTCTTGCCCTTGGAGAGGGAGGTGGCGTTGAAACGCAATTCGGTGCCCGGCGGCGGCAGGGCCGGCGGCAGGCCGGCGTCGGCCAGTCCCGCGCCCTGGCCCTGGACCGTGCTGGCGGCGACCTCGGTGGCCGGGGGCAGGTCCGACACCGGGGCTGGTGGGTTGGCGGGCGTGGCTTCGACCGGCGGTGGGGCGGGCGGTTCCGGTGGTGGCGCCACGGCCACTTCGACCGGTGGGGGCTCGGCCGGCGGTTCGGCGGGGGGCTCCTCCACCGCCGCTTCCACCGGCGGCGGAGGCGGCGGTTCGACCACCTTGGGCGGCGGGGGAGGTGGCGGAGGCGGAGGTGCCGGTTCGGGCGCCGGCGGCTTGGGCAGGATCCAGCGCACGCGGCTGGTGCGCACGGGCGGCGGCAGCTCCTCGCTCAGGGCGGCGGCCAGTTCGGGTGGTGGCGGCGCGCCAGTCGCATCGGGTGCGCTCGCGGGATCGGAGGCGGTGGCCTTGAACATGTCCAGCGACAGTCCAGACAGGCCGCCGCTGAGCAGGCTCAGGTGCGCCAGCAGCACGCCTGCGCCCAGCGCGAACAGCACGCGCCGGCGTGGTGCCGCGCGCTCGACGGGGAAGTGCGGCACGGCAGCGGTCATGGCGTTGGCCGGTGGCCCAGATCGTCGCTGAGCTGGCGGGCGCAGCGCCGCAGCGCCTGGGCGGGGGCACCGTTCCAGTCGGTGTCCAGCGTTGCCACCGAGCCCAGCACCACCAGGCCCAGCGCCAGGCGGCCCTGGGCGTCGAACACCGGCGCGCAGAAACCTCCCACGCCAGGCAGCAGGCTGTGCACCACGCGACCCAGGCCCTGGGCCCGGGTTTCATCGAGCAGGGCCTGGACATCCTGCAGCGTCTGCGGCACGTCTTCCAGCGGCAGGCCGTTGCGCGGCAGTTTCTTCACCCGGGCCAGCTCCTCGCGGATCATGGGCGCGATGCGCTGGGCGTCGCGCCCCTCCTGGCCCATGAACGCGGCAAAACAGCGCCCGGTGGCCGAGGTCAGCAGCGGCATCACGTCGCCCAGGCGCAGGGTGACGGGCACGGTCTGCGGGGCCTCGGCCCAGTGCACCATGGTCGGCCCCTGGTTGCCCCAGACGGCAATTGCCAGCGTGTGGCCGGTTTCGGCCAGCAGGGAGGGAATGCGGTCGCGCGCCAGCTTCACGGCGTCCAGCCGGCTCAGGCTGGCCAGTCCCAGGCGCAGCGAGGCCGGGCCCAGGTCGTAGCGGGTGCTCACCGGGTCCTGCATCACCAGGCCCATGCGCTGGAAGCTCACCAGGTAGCGGTGGGCCTTGGCAGCGCTCATGCCGGCGGCGGCAGCCAGGTCGCGCAGCATCAGCGCACCGGGGGCCTGGGACAGGGCGTTGAGCAGCTCGAACCCAACCTCGACCGACTGGATGCCCGCGCGCAGGTGCTCGGTGTCCGTTTCGGGAGTGTCGCGTCGGTGGGAGGCCTCGGAGGCAGGGTTTTTCGCGGCGGGCATCGGAACAACGTCGGGAGCGCTGGGGTGGAATGAGGGGCTTTCACACGCAAATGTGCGCCGTGAACTAGAATGCGATTTTTACGTATAGGTTAACGAATTTCACTATTCGTAATCATGTAAACCCCACAACCCGCAGGAGACTCGCATGAAACTCGCCACCTACAAGGACGGCTCGCGTGACGGACAACTGGTGGTCGTCTCGCGCGACCTGACGACCGCCCATTATGCGACGGGCATCGCCACCAGGCTGCAGCAGGTGCTGGACGACTGGAACTTCATGGCGCCCCAGCTGCAGGATCTTTACGTCACGCTCAACCAGGGCAAGGCGCGCCACGCCTTCCCGTTCGACCCGGCCATGTGCATGGCCCCGCTGCCGCGCGCTTACCAGTGGGCCGACGGTTCGGCCTACATCAACCACGTCGAGCTGGTGCGCGCCGCCCGCAACTCCGAGGTGCCGGCCAGCTTCTACGAGGACCCGCTGATGTACCAGGGCGGAAGCGACGACTTCATTGGCCCGCGCGACGACGTGGTCGTGCCCAGCGAGGACTACGGCATCGACTTCGAGTCCGAGATCGCGGTCATCACCGGCGATGTGCCGATGTGCTCCACGCCCGAACAGGCGCTGGATGGCGTGCGCCTGCTGATGCTGGCCAACGACGTGAGCCTGCGCAATCTGATCCCGGCCGAGCTGGCCAAGGGCTTTGGTTTCTTCCAGAGCAAGCCGGCCACCGCGTTCAGCCCGGTGGCCGTGACGCCCGACGAGCTGGGCGACGCCTGGCAGGGCGGCCGCGTGCACCTGACCCTGCAGAGCACCTGGAACGGCCGCAAGGTCGGCATGTGCGACGCCGGCCCCGACATGACCTTCCACTTCGGCCAACTCATCGCCCACATCGGCAAGACGCGCAACGTGCGCGCCGGCTCCATCGTCGGTTCGGGCACGGTGAGCAACCGTGGCGTCGAGGTCGACGGCAAGAAGGACTGGCCCAAGGGCTATTCCTGCATCGCCGAGAAGCGCGCCATCGAGTCCATCCTGGACGGCAAGCCCTCGACCGAATTCATGAAGTTCGGCGACACCATCCGCATCGAGATGAAGGGCAAGGACGGCCAGAGCATCTTCGGCGCCATCGAACAGAAAATCGTTCCTCTGGCCCGGAGCTGAGCCGCTCGCAGCGCACTTATGATCGGCCGCACCATGCAAACGGTGCGGCCGATTTCTTTTGTCCTGCGCGCGACGGCCGCGGCCGTCGGAGGGCGCCTTGGCTGAGGGCGCCCAGCGCCGCTACGAAGCGCCGTGCCCGGGTTGCGGTGCGCCGGTGCCGTTCCAGAGCGCCCAGTCCACCCACGCCGTCTGCGCCTACTGCCACTCCAGCGTGGTGCGCCAGGCCGACGCGCTGGCCCGCCTGGGCCGCATCGCCGACGAATTCACCGACTACAGCCCGCTGAAGATCGGCGCCACCGGGCAGTGGCGTGGCAAGGCCTTCACCCTGGTGGGCCGCCTGCAACTGGGCAACGCCGCGGCACGCTGGACCGAATGGCAGGCGGTGTTCGACGACCAGAGCCTGGGCAGCCTCAGCGAGGACAACGGCAGTTTTGTCTTCAGCGTGCCGCGCAAGGTCTCGGGCAGCCTGCCGGCGTTCAAGGACTGGCGCGTCGGTCGCAGCCACGCGCTGGGCGGCGAGACCTTTGCGGTCAGCGCGGTCACCGAGGCCGCTGTCTTCGCGGCGCAGGGCGAGCTCTCGCACCTGCCCGAGCCCGGCAAGGTGTTCGGGGTGGTCGAGCTGCGCAACGACGCTGGTTCGGTCTGCAGCATCGACTACGCCAGCGAGCCGCCTGCGGTCTGGCTGGGCGCGCAGGTCCCGCTAGACGATCTGAAGCTCTCGGGGCTGGCCGGCGACTCGGTGCGCAAGGACGAGGGGCGGCACTTCAACTGCCCGAACTGCGCGGCGCGGCTGGAGGTCAAGCTCGACACCACCAAGAGCATGAGTTGCCCCTCGTGCGATGCGCTGATCGACCTGTCGGCCGGCATCGGCGGCGAGCTCAAACACGCGATCCAGGACGAGCCGGTGCGGCCGCTGATCCCGCTGGGCACGGTCGGCCAGCTGCGCGGCGCGTCCTGGCAGGTCGTGGGCTACCAGCACCGCTCGGGCGCCGAGCCGGGCGAGGACGAGGTGTTCGGCTGGCAGGAGTACCTGCTCTACAACCGCAAGGAAGGCTTCCAGTTTCTGGTGGACGCCGAAGACGGCTGGAGCCTGGTCAAGCCCGCCACCGGCGCGCCCAAGGTGGCGTCCGGCGGCAAGACCGCCACCTACCTGGGCAAGCGCTACCAGCTGCAATACAGCTACCGCGCCGAGACGCAGTACGTGGCCGGCGAGTTCTACTGGAAGGTCGAACGCGGGCAGACCACCGAAAACTCGGACTACGCCAGTGGCCAGCACTTGCTGTCGCTGGAGAAGTCGCGGGACGAATGGACCTGGTCGGTCGGCGAGCGGCTGGACAGCGCCACAGTGGCCAAGGCGTTCAAGCTCGACCAGAAGAAGGACCTGTTCAAGCGCGGCGATGCCACGCCCCTGAGCAGCGACGGCTGGTCGGTCGGCAAGGTAGTCCTGTTCGTGGTGGCCGTGCTGATCGTGGTGATGATCGAGCGGGGCTGCGACGACTGCGATCCCCAGGTCGAGAACTGCAGCTCCACCTCCGGCCGCTGGGGCGGCGGCTCCTACGGCGGCAGCTCCAGCGGCGGCTGGCACAAATGAGCGCCGGATTGGCAAACGTTTTACGACAGGAGAAACAAGATGGACATTGAATGGCTCAGGCCCGCGGCGTTTCTGGGGTCGATCCTGTTCGCGCTGATCGGCGTGGTGGTGTTCTGGATCAGCTTCATCGTGATCGACAAGCTCACGCCCTACGACCTCTGGAAAGAACTGGTCGAGAACCGCAACATGGCGCTGGGGCTGGTGGTCGCGGCGATGTCGCTGGGCACCTCGATCATCGTGGCCGCCGCGATCAGTGGATGACCCCCCCGCGCCGCCTGCGGCGTCACCCCCCAGGGGGCGTCGTCTGCGACCCGGCGGAGCCGGTTCCGCGACGACCTTGCGTGAACGCTCGCGCTGGCGCGCTTGCCTGCGATGACCTCTGTTTCTGAACCCCCACGCCACACCCCCGGCCCGGTCGAGATCGCGCTGCTGGCCAGCGTGTTTCTCGTGGCCGCCTGCGGCCTGGTGTACGAGCTCGCGGCGGCGGCGCTGGCGTCCTACGTGCTGGGCGACTCGGTGCTGCAGTTCTCCACCGTCATCGGCACCTACCTGTTCGCCATGGGCATCGGCAGCTGGCTTTCGCGCCACATCGAGCGCCAGCTGCCGGCGCAGTTCCTGCGCATCGAACTGCTGATCGCGCTGATCGGCGGTCTGCTGCCGGCGCTGCTGTTCCTGGCCAACGCCTACCTGCCCGGGGCCTTTCGCGGGCTGCTCTACGGGCTGGTGCTGCTGGTGGGCACGCTGGTGGGGCTGGAAATCCCGCTGGTGATGCGCATCCTGCGCCGCCACGTGGTGCTCAAGGACCTGGTGTCGCAGGTGCTGACCTTCGACTACCTGGGCGCACTGGCGGTGTCGATCGCCTTCCCGCTCTGGCTGGTGCCGCAGCTGGGCCTGGCGCGCACTGGTCTGCTGTTCGGCCTGATGAACGCGGCCGTGGCCTTCTGGGCGCTGTGGCTGTTCCGTCACGAGATCCGCGCTCGCGCGGCGCACGCGGCGTCGGCCGTGCTGGTGCTGGCGGCGCTGCTGGTGGCCTGGGCGCTGGCGGACCGCATCACCACCGCCGCCGAAGACCGTTTCTTTGACGACAAGGTGGTGCTGGCCGAGACCTCGCCCTGGCAGCGCATCGTGCTCACGAACGGTGCCCAGGGCCACCGCCTGTTCCTCAACGGCAACCTGCAGTTTGCTCAGAGCGACGAGTACCGCTACCACGAGGCCCTGGTGCACCCGGTGATGTCGGCCTACGCGCGCGGAGGCGGCGCGCCGCGGCACGTGGCGGTGCTCGGCGGTGGCGACGGCATGGCGGTGCGCGAGATCCTGCGCTACCCCGGTGTGGAGCAGGTGACCCTGGTCGAGCTGGACCCAGCGATGACCCGGCTGTTCTCCAGCGATCCGGCGCTGCAGCGGCTCAACGGTGACGCGCTGCGCTCGCCGCGCGTGCAGATCGTCAACACCGACGCCTTCCGCTGGCTGGAGGAGGGCACCGAGATGTTCGACGTGATCGTGGTCGACTTTCCCGATCCGACCAATTTCTCGGTCGGCAAGCTCTACACCCAGTCCTTCTACGCGCTGCTGTCGCGTCGCCTGTCGGCCAGCGGTTTCGCCGTGGTGCAGACCACCTCGCCGCTGGTGGCGCGCCAGAGCTACTGGACGGTGGCGACCACCATCGAGGCCGCCGGGTTGCGCACCGCGCCGTACCACGCGCACGTGCCCAGCTTCGGTGAGTGGGGCTTCATCGTCGCCAGCCACCGGCCGTTCACGCCGGCCGTCACGCCGCTGCCCGAGGGCCTGCGCTTCCTCACGCCCCAGACCCTGCCGCTGCTGTTCGATTTCCCGGCCGACATGGCGCGGATGCCCACCGAGGTGAACCGCCTGTCGAACCAGGTGCTGGTGCACAGCTATGAACACGAGTGGGGAAAGGTCTCGAAGTGAAGGGCCCATGGCACTGACGCGGCGCGACTGCCTGGGCTGGCTGGGCGCGTCGGCGGGGGCGGGCCTGCTCGGCTGCCAGCCGGCGCCGAGCGAGGTGACGGGCGGCTTCACCGGACCCGACCCGGTGCGCGGCCACCGCTGGCGCGATGCGGCCCAAGCCACACCGGCCGAACAGCGCCGCGCCGACGTGTTGGTGCTGGGCGGTGGCGTGGCGGGACTGGCGGCGGCGCGGGCGCTGACGATGGCCGGCATCGACGACTTCGCGATGCTGGAACTGGAACCCGAGGCCGGCGGCAATGCGCGCGCCGGGCGGCTGGGTGGTCTGGCCTGTCCGCTGGGCGCGCACTACCTGCCCGTGCCCTCGGACGACGCGCCCGAGCTGCAGGACTGGCTGGAACAGATCGGTCTGCGCCAGCGCGTGGCCGGCCGCTGGGTTTACGACGAGCGCCACCTCTGCCACAGCCCGCAGGAGCGGCTGTACTGGAACGGCGCCTGGCACGACGGCCTGCTACCGCTGGACGGCGTGGCGGCGTCCACGCTGGACCAGTACCGGCGCCTGAGCCGCCTGATCGACGAGGCCCGGCGCGCGCAGCGCTACGCCATGCCGGCCGTGCGCTTGCCCGTGACCGACGCCGTGCGCGCGCTCTGGGCACAGAGTTTTGCGCAGTGGCTCGATGGCCACAGCCTGAACGACCAGCACATGCGCTGGTACCTCGACTACGCCTGCCGCGACGACTACGGCGCCGGCGCTTCGGCGGTGTCGACCTGGGCCGGTATCCACTATTTCGCCAGCCGCCACGGCTTTCCCGCGCCGGGCGAGGAGGGCGAGGCCGAGCCGCTGCTGACCTGGCCCGAGGGCAACGCCTGGCTGGTGCAGCGGCTGGCGGCGGGGCTGGGCGAGCGGCTGCACACCGGGCAGGGCGTGCTGCACGTGCGTCCGGGGCGCGAGGGCGTGGCGGTCGACAGCCTGTCGATGGCCGACGGGCGGATCACCCGATGGCAGGCGCGCGCCGTGGTGGTGGCGCTGCCGGTGTTCATTGCGCGGCGCGTGATCGATCCGCTGCCGCCGGTGGTGGCGGCGCGGGCGGCGGGTCTGCAGCTGGCGCCCTGGGCGGTGGTCAACCTGCGGCTGGACGACGCACCGAAAGACCGGGGTGGCGCGCACCCGGGCTGGGACAACGTGACCTACGGCAGCGCCGGTCTGGGCTACGTCGACGCCAGCCACCAGTCGCTGCAGCGCGTGGCCGGGCCGCGGGTGTGGACCTGGTACCTGCCGCTGGGCGACGAGCCGGGAGCACGCCAGGCGCTGCTGGCGCAACCCTGGACCCACTGGCGCAACCGTGCGCTGGCCGAGCTGTCGGTGCCGCACCCGGACCTGCCGGCGCTGGTGCGCGAGGTGGCGGTGACGCGTTATGGCCACGCGATGGCCATCCCGGCGCCCGGCTCGCTGTACGAGGGGCCGTGGCACGATGACCGGCTGGCGTTTGCCCACGCCGACTGGGCGGGCTATTCGGTGTTTGAAGAGGCCTTCACGCGCGGCCACCTGGCCGGGCAACACATCGCGCGGCGCCTGCGCGGCTGATCGGTCCTGGGAGGGTCAGGCCGAGGGCGCCGCGCCGCGTTCGACCGCACGCCGCAGCGCCTCGTCCGGCTCGAACAGCGCCAGCAGCGCATCCATCAGCTGCTGCGCACGCGCCGAGTGGTCGGCGCCGAAGTTGCAGACGTACACGTCCAGGCTCACGCTGCGCGACTCGGGCCAGGTGTGCACGCACAGGTGCGACTCGGCCAGCAGCACGGTCGCGGTGACGCCGCCCGGGCCTTGCGGTGTGTCAGGAAAGCGGTGCCCCAGTTGTGCCACCGCCTGCAGGCCGCTGTGTTGCACCCGCTGCACGCAGGCGGCCAGCAACCGGTCGGCGTCGGTCAGCCAGGCCATGTCGCAGTGGCAGCCGCGCAGATCGGCGGTCAGGTGCAGGCCGTTCACGGGTCAGCTGGCGAAGATCGCTTCGGTGCTGGCGAAACCCTTGACCTCGATCGGGTTGCCGAAGGGGTCGCAGAAGAACACGGTCCATTGCTCGCCGGGCTGGCCCTCGAAGCGCACCTGCGGTGGCAGCACGAAGTCCACGCCCGCGGCGGTCAGCCGATCGGCCAGCGCGCGCCACTCGGGCAGCAGCAGCACCAGACCGAAGTGCGGCATCGGCACCAGATGCTCACCCACGCGGCCGGTGCGCGTCGTCTTGAAGGGCTCGCCCAGGTGCAGCGAAATCTGGTGGCTGAAAAAGTCGAAGTCGACCCAGGTGTCGGTGCTGCGTCCTGCGGTGCAGCCGAGCACCCCGCCGTAGAAGCGCCGGGCCTCGTCCAGGTCGGTGACGTGGAAGGCGAGGTGGAACAGGCTTCGGGCGGGCAGGGTGCTGGCGGTCATCCGCGCAGGATATCAGCGCTGTGTCGGGTCAGCGGCCTTCTGGTCGAACTTCAGGAAGTACTGGCGCGCCATGGCGACCAGTTGCGGGTCACTGGGGTGGTCGCTGTTGACCACGTCGACCACGGCCTTGTCCACTGCGTGCGCGTTGTGCTTGCACCAGTCGCGGAACTCGATCTTGGCGTTGGCCGGTCCGGTCAGCAGCACCTCGGACACACCGTCCAGCGAGGCGGCGATGGCCCTGAAGAAGTCCTTGTCGGCGCCGACGTGCCCATGCTTGGGCGTGTGCTGCTGGCGCGCCTTGACTCGCTGCGCCTCGATGTGCTCCTTGTCGAACATCAGCACGTGGGCCTGGCTGTGGTCCATCCAGACGACGGCGTGGAATGTGGTCATGCAAAGTTCTCCTGAGAAAAGTGAGGATGGAAAAAAGATCAGTAGCCGGCCGGCTTGGTGGCGCCGCTGGCCTGTTCGGCCTTGTCCTGGCAGGCCACGCAGCGCAGGGCCACCGGGTTGGCGTGCAGGCGCGCTGTGGCGATGGACTGACCGCAGTCGGTGCACAGGCCGTAGCTGCCGTCGGTCACGCGCTGCAGCGCCGCGTCGATGGCGACCAGTTCGGCCGACTCGCGCTCTTCCATCGCAAAGGCCAGGTCGCGTTCGGCATCGGCCTGCGCCCAGTCGTCGCTCTCGGTCTCGCGCGCATTGGCCGCCGCCTCGGCGCGGCCGATCTTGCCGCCGCGCTGCGCCCGCAGCTGCGCCAGCACGTCGGCGCGCAGGGCCTGCAGCTGCTGTCGGAAGGTGTCGGAAATGGGTGTGCTCATGGGGTTCTCCTCGTGTGTGGGTTCTGGGGCTGTCGGGTCCTGAAGACCACGGTTTCATGGTGCGCCCGAGCGTGTGCACCCGCCTTGATCGGCGTCAAGCCTGCCGCCGTTCGGGCGGGTTGACAAGGGGAAATCCCCGGCGGAAAACGCCGCATTCCCCCGCAGAATCGGCGCCTTCACTTTCAAGAATCTGCAGGAGAAACAACGATGTCCGCTGTCGACTACAGCCGCTACCAGACCCTCGACATCACGCGCCGCGGCCCGACCGTGGACGGCGTGCCCTCGGTGCTGGACATCCGCATGAAGGCCGACGGCCCCGGCGGCAACGGCAAGCTGCCCACGGCCGGCCACGAGGGCCACTGGGAACTCAGCGAGATCTGGCGCGACGTGGGCCGCGACGACAGCGTGCGCTGCGCCGTGCTGCGAGGCAGCGGCATGGGCTTTTCGGGCGGAGGCGACCTGGCGCTGGTGCAGGACATGGCGACCGACTTCGAGGTGCGCACCCGGGTCTGGAAGGAGGCGCGCGACCTGGTCTACAACGTCATCAACTGCGACAAGCCCATCGTCAGCGCCATGCACGGCCCGGCCGTGGGGGCCGGCCTGGTGGCGGGCCTGCTGGCCGACATCTCGATTGCCGCCAAGAGCGCCAAGATCGTCGATGGCCACACCCGCCTGGGCGTGGCGGCGGGTGATCACGCGGCCATCGTCTGGCCGCTGCTGTGCGGCCTGGCCAAGGCCAAGTACTACCTGATGCTGTGCGACCCGATCAGCGGCGAGGAGGCCGAGCGCATCGGCCTGGTGTCGCTGGCCGTCGACGACGACGCGCTGCTGGACAAGGCCTATGAGGTCGCGGATCGACTCGCCTCGGGCAGCCAGACCGCCATCCGCTGGACCAAGTACTCGCTCAACAACTGGCTGCGCCAGGCCGGCCCGGCCTTCGACACCTCGCTGGCGCTCGAATTCATGGGTTTTGCCGGGCCGGATGTGCGCGAAGGTGTGGCATCCTTGCGCGAGCGCCGCGCGCCGCGTTACGGCGCCGACACCTGACCACGTTCCAACAGGAGACCGCCATGAGCGACACCAGCGGATTCGGCAAGTTCGTCCCCGGTTTTGAGTTCCTGCAGAACCTCGCGGGGCAGGCCGCTGGCGGTGTGGCGCAGGGTCTGGGCAAGAGCCTGCCGCAGATGCCCAACCTGGGCCACTGGGTGGCGCCGACCTTCAACGTCGAAGACCTCGAAAAACGCATCGAGGAACTCAAGGCGGTGCAGTTCTGGCTGGACCAGAACGCCAAGGCCCTGGGCGCGACCATCCAGGCGCTGGAGGTGCAGAAGATGTCGCTGGCCACACTCAAGGCCATGAACTTCAACCTCGGCGATGTGGCCAACGCGCTCAAGGTCAAGGCGGCCGAAACGGTGTCCGGTTTCACGGGCAAGGTGCCGACGCAGTTCGCGGGGCTTGAGATTCCCGAGCGCACCTACGGCAATGCCAGCGCCGCGCCAGAACCGGAGGCCGAGGCCGAGGCCGAAGAGGAACCTGAAGAGGCCCCGCCCACTCCGAAGAAAGCGCGCAAGCCCTCCGCCCGCCCGCCGGAGGCGCCCGCTGCTGCGGCGCAGGGCATGGTCGACCCCATGGCCTGGTGGGGCGCGTTGTCGCAGCAGTTCCAGCAGATCGCCAGCACCGCGATGAAGGACATGGCCAAACAAGGGGCGCTTGACGCCACGCGCAACGTGGCCAGCGGACTGACCGAACAGGCGGTCAAAACGGCCACCGGCATGGCCGCCAAGGCCGGTCGTTCGGTGGGCGACACCGTCGGCCGCGCGGCCGGCATGGGCTCTGCGGCGGTGCGCGCGGTCACCGGCGGCTCGTCGCCTGCGGAAAAGCCGGCGACCGCCAGAAAGCCTGCACCGAAGACCCGCCGCCCCGCACCCAAGAAGGTGGCAGCGAAGAAACCGGCCACCAAGGCGGCAACCGCCGCCCCCGCGCAGCCCCTGGGCGCGGGCGACTGGCCCATGCCCACCGCGTTCTTCCCCGGCTTCCTGCCGGCGTCCGGTGCGGCTGCGAAAAAGTCGCCTGCCGCCAAGGCTCCTGCGGCCAAGAAGACCGCTGTGCGCAAGACCGCCGCCAAGAAGGCACCGCGCCGCCGCTGAACGCCGAGAAAGTCTGCCACTGCTATGAAGCTGTTTCCCTACGCGCACGCGACGCACCCGCAGTGGCGCATGGCCGCCGCCCTGGTGCTGGCCCAGCTGCGCGCGCAGATGGCCCTGCCGGCCTACGCGGCCACGCCCTCGCTCGGTCTGCTCTACATCACCGACCACTACGCTGGCCAGGCGCAGGCCATCCTCGATCACCTGAGCGCCGAGCTGCCCGAGATCACCGACTGGTCCGGCACCGTGGGGGTCGGCATTGCGGCCAACAACGTCGAGTACTTCGACGAACCGGCGCTGGCGGTCATGCTCTGCGACCTCAGCCCCGACCAGTACCGCGTCTTCAGCGGTGTGGCGCCGCTGCCCGCCAGCGGCAGCGAACCGTCGGGTTTTGTCGCGCACACCGCGCTGCTGCACGCCGACCCCGGCGCGCACGACCTGGGCGAGCTCATCACCGAGGTCGCCGACCGCACGCAGTCGGGCTATGTCTTCGGCGGCCTGGTGGGCAGCCGCTCGGCCAGCGTCCAGTTCGCCGCCAGCAGCGCCGGCCACCTCCAGGGGCAGGGGGCGGTGGGCGGGGTGTTCAGCGGAGGTATCAGCGGTGTGGCCTTCGGTCCGGATGTGGAGCTGGTCTCGCGCGTGACCCAGGGCGCACAGCCGATCGACCGCGAACGCACGATCACCGCGGTCGAGGGCAACCTGGTGCTGGAACTCGACGGCGAACCCGCGCTGGACGTGCTGCTGCGCGAGCTGGGCGTGTCGCTGGCGCAGCCGCAGCAGGCGATGGAGCGGCTGCGCCGCACCCTGGTCGGTCTCACGCTGCCGCAGCACCTGCTGGCCGATGCACCCGCGCAGCGCCATGCGCGCGGCCAGTTCGGTCCGGAGGTCATGGTGCGCCACATCATCGGGCTGGACCCGGCCCGCCACGGCGTGGCGGTGGCCGAGCACCCGCCCCTGGGCGCGCGGCTGGCCTTCTGCGAGCGCCACATGCAGGCCGCACGCGCCGACCTGATCCGCGTCTGCAGCGAGATCCGCGAAGAGCTGGAACCCGAGACCCTGGGCGTGGGCACCAGCATGGTGGCGGCCGATCCCGAGCCGGTGGTCGCGCGCCACATCGTTGGCGCCATCTACGTCAGTTGCTCGGGCCGCGGGGGTCTGCACTTCGGTGCGCCCAGCGCCGAGCTGCAGATCGTGCGCCGTGCGCTGGGAGACGTGCCGCTGGTGGGCTTCTTTGCCGGCGGCGAGATCGCACACCAGCAGCTCTATGGCTACACCGGTGTGCTGACGGTGTTCACGGCGCCGGCGGTTTGACGGTGGCCTGACGCGCCCGCGCGCGTTCGAGCGAGCGGTTGGCGTCGAGCACGTGCAGGCCGTACATGTCGGCGAACTCGTTGATGCCCTTGCCGCTGGCCTCGAAGGCGCGCAGCAGCGCGTCTTCGCGGGCAGCGCGGGCGCTGACCTCGGCCAGCGCGTCGCGGCTGATCTGGTTCACCTCTTCGTCGCGGCCGTGCACGCGCTGCAGGTACTCGTCGGGTGAGAGGCCCGAGGCCTCATAGGCCTTGAGGATGCGCTGGCGCAGCTTGGGGCGCAGGTCCTCGCGGCTGCGCGCGCCGCGGCGGCGGAACACCTCGATCAGCGCGTGGTGCACCTGCTCGGGCGTCAGCGCCTCCACCGGTTGGCCGCTCAAGTCGTGGCGCTGCT
Source organism: Hydrogenophaga flava NBRC 102514 (assembly GCF_001571145.1). Taxonomy (GTDB): domain Bacteria; phylum Pseudomonadota; class Gammaproteobacteria; order Burkholderiales; family Burkholderiaceae_C; genus Hydrogenophaga; species Hydrogenophaga flava. The sequence continues at coordinate 292,995 of NZ_BCTF01000001.1, read as the reverse complement.
GGCCCGAGGCGATCACCGTGAGGTAGCGGGTGGACCGCGCGTGCAGCGCCAGCGCGGCCTTCAGGCTGTCCTTCTCCAGCACCCCGGGGTGGGCGGCCAGCAGGTCTTCGAAGATGCCGCGCTTGAGGGGCAGCGGTGTCTCGCCGAACAGCACTGGGCAGAGCGAGGCCAGCTGGTCCAGCACGGGGTGCTGGCGCGCAGGTGCCGCCTGGGCGGGCCGCTCGGCGTTGGCCGGGCGCTGCGGGCGCCGGCCGCCATTGCGACCACCTGCGTTGCGGCCCTCGCGGCGGCCGTCGTTGCGGCGCGGTGCCTGGGCGGGGGCTGCCGCCGCAGCAGGGTTTTCGGCGGGCGCCGCAGCGGCGTTGTCGGGCGTGTCGTGGTCGGCGGAAGCGGTCATGTCGAAGCAGAAATGAAACAGCCCGGGTTCCGGGCAAGCCCGACATCATGCCAGCCCGGCCGCAGCGCGGGCTGAGCGGTCAGCGGCGCAGCACGCTGAACGCTTCAAATTCCCAGCTGCGCATGGCCAGCACCAGCGTGTAGCCCTCGCGGTCCTTCTGCGCCAGCTTCTGGTCGGTCTGGTGCTGCTGCGCGAAGTCCTGCGCCACCTTCTGCAGTCTTTCAAGGAACACCGGCGCCAGGGCGCGGCTGACCGAGCCGTGCACCAGCATCAGGCCTTCGCCCGCGCCGTCGAAGCCGCCTGCGAAGTAGTCCAGCAGGGCGTGCTCGCGGAAGTAGTTCATCACCGGCCCGTGCGGCCGCCAGCGGAAGGTCTTGGCCAGCTTCAGGCGGTAGCGGTTGAGCGGGCGCAGCTCGATGATGCCGATGCGGTCCAGCTGCGCGAGGTACTTCACGCACTCGGCCTCGGTGAGCCGGTAGGCCGCGGTGATCTGCTCCAGCGTCCATTGGCTCAGCACGCAGATCGCCACCAGCAGCAGCTTCTTGTCGGCCACCACGGCGCGCTCCTGCTCGGCCGTCATCTCCTTGAGCAGGGGCTGCGCGTCGGCCACACGGCGGGCCAGCTCGGCGAAGTCGATCTTGAGCGCGCGGCAGATCTCGTCCACCCGCGAGAGCGACATGTCGCCCTTGGCCAGCATGCGCTTGACGCTGGACTCCGCCATGCCAAGTGCCTGCGCCAGGTCGGCGTAGGTCATCTGCGCGGCCTTGAGTTCCTTCTTGATCGTTCCGACGAGGTCGAGGGTGGTGCTCATGCGGGTCGGGTACCGCATTGCGATACCAATGGTGAAAAGGAAGGCCACTGTATCGCACGGTGCGCCCAATCCAAGGGGGCGGCCGGGACACTGTGCCCGCTGTTTCACCGATCCAGGAGTTCCTTCCATGCGCCTTCCCGCCGTTGCCCCTTCTCCCGCCTTCGGGCGCTGGGCCGCCGCCCTGCTGCTGCTCTGGCTGCTTGCGCTGACCGCCGGTCCTGCGCTGGCAGAGGCCTTGGGCCTGGCGCTCAACGCCCACGGCCATGCGCAGCTGCACGCACACGGCCACCCTTTTGTCGATGCGCGCACCCTGCTGGGCATTCCGAACGCGATGGACGTGCTGACCAACGCTCCGCTGGCACTGGCGGGCCTCTGGGGCCTTCTGATGTTGCGGGGCCGTGCGTTGCCCGCCGCGACGCAGCAGGCCGCCTGGGTGTTCTTTGCCGGCTTGGTGGCCACCGGCTTCGGCTCGGCGGGGTACCACTGGGCACCCGACGCCGCCGGCCTGGTCTGGGACCGCCTCGGCATGGCGGTGACCTTCGCCGGTGTGCTCGCTCTGGCGGTGGCTGAGCGCGTGGGTCAGGCGCCGGCGAGGCAGGCATTGCGCGTGCTGCTGCCGATCGCTGTGCTCTCGGCCATCCTGCCAGCGTCCAATGGCAACGTGATGCCTTGGGCCGTGGTGCAGTTCGGCGGCATGGCACTCATCGTCTGGCTGGCGCAGCGCAAGCCAGTCGCTGGCGCTATCGGCATCCGCCTGGGTGTGCTGATCGGCCTTTACGCGTTGGCCAAGCTGCTGGAGCTGGGCGACGAGGCCGTGTTCCGCGCGACCGCCGGCACCGTCTCCGGCCACAGCCTCAAGCACCTGGTCGCGGCCCTGGCGGCCTGGCCCGTCATCGCGGCGTTGGTACCTGGCCGCACGAGCGGATCGCCGGACGCCCTGCGGCAGAATGCAGCGGGCCGCGCCGCGTGAACCCCACCCGCAGGACCCCACAGGAGGAGACCCGAATGTCCACCCCGCAAGCCGCGATGAACGCCGACACCGGTGCACACGCCGCCCACAGCAACCAGTTCGCCCTGCTCACGCAGCGCCGCTTCGGCCCCTTCTTCTGGGTGCAGTTCCTGGGCGCCGGCAACGACAACGTCTTCAAGTTCGCCTTCACCGTGATGGTGACCTACCAGCTGCAGGTGCAGTGGCTGCCGGCCTCGATGGCCGGTCTGGTCATCGGCGCGCTGTTCATCCTGCCCTTCCTGCTGTTCTCAGCCACCAGTGGCCAGCTGGCGGACAAGTACCCCAAGGAGGTGCTGATCCGTTTCGTGAAGAACCTGGAGATCGCCATCATGCTGCTGGCCGGCTGGGGCTTCATGCAGCAGAACGTGCCGGTGCTGCTGGGCTGCGTGTTCCTGATGGGGCTGCACTCCACGCTGTTCGGGCCGGTCAAGTTCGCCTACCTGCCACAGCACCTGAACGAGCGGGAACTCACCGGTGGCAACGGCATGGTCGAGATGGGCACCTTCGTCGCCATCCTGCTGGGCAACGTCGCGGGCGGCCTGCTGATCGCGCTGCCCCTGGTCGGCCCGAGCTACGTCGCCGCGGCCTGCCTGCTGCTCGCGCTGCTGGGCCGGGTGCTGGCGCAGGCCGTGCCGGTCTCGCCGGCCACCGACCCGGCGCTGCAGATCAACTGGAACCCCTTCACCGAAACCTGGCGCAACCTCAAGCTCGCGCACGGCAACGTGGTGGTGTTCCGCTCGCTGCTGGGCATCAGCTGGATGTGGTTCTTCGGCGCGGTGTTCCTCGCCAACTTCCCGGCCTTCGCGCGCGACACGCTGCACGGCAACGAGCAGGTCGCCTCGCTGCTGCTGGTGGTGTTCTCGGTCGGCATCGGCGTGGGCGCGCTGCTGTGCGAAATCCTGAGCCGCCGCCATGTGGAGATCGGCCTGGTGCCGATGGGCGCGATTGGCATGACCGTGTTCTCGGTCGACCTCTACTTCGCCTCGCGCGGCCTGCCGCCTTCGACCGTGTCGCTCACGCTGGGCCAGTTCCTCGGCGAGCCGGCGCACTGGCGCGTGCTGGCCGACCTCGCGCTGCTCTCTCTGTTCGCCGGCATCTACAGCGTGCCCATGTACGCGCTGATCCAGATGCGCAGCCAGCCCACGCACCGCGCCCGCATCATCGCGGCCAACAACATCCTCAACGCGCTGTTCATGATCGCCAGCTCGCTGCTGGCCGGCGCGCTGCTCAGTGCGGGTTTCACCATCAGCGAGTTGTTCCTGGTCATCGGCCTGGCCAACGCGGTGGTGGCGTTCTACATCTTCATGCTGGTGCCCGAGTACCTGTTGCGCTTCGTGGCCTGGATCGCCTCGCGCTTTGTCTACCGCTTCAAGGTCACCGGCGACCTGAACATCCCGACCGAGGGCGCAGCGGTGCTGGTCTGCAACCACGTCAGCTTCGTCGACGCCGTGCTGCTCATGGCCGCCAGCCCGCGCCCGATCCGCTTCGTGATGGACCACCGCATCTTCAAGGTGCCGGTGCTGGGCTGGCTGTTCAAACTGGCCAAGGCCATCCCTGTCGCGCCGCAAAAGGAAGACCCGGCCGCCTACGAAGCCGCGTTCCGCGAGTCGGCGAAGGTGCTGCGCGAAGGCGATCTGCTCGGCATCTTCCCCGAAGGCGCGATCACCAAGGACGGCACGCTGCAGCCCTTCAAGGGCGGGATCATGAAGATCCTCGAAACGGCCCGGGCAGACGGCGTGAAGGATGTGAGCGTGATCCCGATGGCGCTGACCGACCTCTGGGGTTCCTACTTCAGCCGAATCGAACTCAGCGGCGGCCAGCCGACCGCGATGGTCAAACCGTTCCGGCGCGGGCTGTTCAACCGCGTGGGTCTGAACGTGGGGGAGGCGGTGGCCGCTGAGCGGGTGACGCCGGAGAGCTTGCGGGAGCGGGTGGCGGGCTTGCTCGGATAATCGCCGGCACCTTAAAAAGGGGAGGGACCTTGTCGATCTATCAATTGAAGCCAGCGTTTCAGGGCCTGCTTCGTCCGGGGGTGGTGCGTCTGCATGCCTGGGGCGTGACGGCCAACCAGGTGACCCTGCTGGCCTGCGTGATCTCGGTGGCCCTCGGGCTGGGGCTGTTCTTTCTGGAACCATCGCCTCTGGCCTTTGCGCTGATTCCGCTGTGGATGTTCGTGCGCATGGCGTTCAACGCGGTGGACGGCATGCTGGCGCGCGAACATGGCCAGCAGACGCCGCTGGGCGCCTTCCTCAACGAACTCACCGATGTGGTGTCGGACGCGGCCTTGTACCTGCCGTTTGTGCTGGTCCTGCCGGGCCATCCGTTCTGGGTCGGTCTGGTGATCGTGCTGGCCGGGCTATCCGAGTTCGCGGGCGCGCTGGGCACCACGGTGGGCGCCAGTCGACGGTACGACGGGCCCATGGGCAAGAGCGACCGGGCTTTCGTGTTCGGCGCGCTGGGGCTGGTGGTCTCGCTGGGCTGGACCATGCCGGGCTGGACGGCGCTGTTGATGCCTTTGCTGGCCGTCCTCATTGCCCTCACCACCGTGCGCCGCGTTCGTTCGGCCCTGTCCGAACGAACCGCCGCTGCTTCGTCATCCAGAACAAAAGGGAGTTCATGAACACCACCCGGCCAGCGCAGGAGCGCCATTTTTCAACCCACGACGGGGTCTCGCTGTTCTATCGGCACTGGCCGGCCACAGCGCCACAGCGGCGCGGCGCGGTGGTGCTGTTTCACCGCGGACACGAGCACGGTGCCCGCATGGCGCATCTGGTGGACGAGCTGAACCTGCCCGAGTTCGACTTCTTCGCGTGGGATGCGCGGGGTCACGGCCGCTCACCCGGCCAGCGTGGCCACAGCCCGAGCTTCGCCACCTCGGTGCGCGACGTGCAGACCTTTGTCGATCACATCGCCGCCGAACACGGCGTGGCCGTGACCGATCAATACGTCATTGCACAAAGCGTGGGTGCGGTGCTGGTGTCCACCTGGGCGCACGACTACGCCCCCGCCATCCGTGGCATGACGCTGGCTTCGCCTGCGTTCAAGGTGAAGCTCTACGTGCCATTTGCGCGCGCTGGCCTGGCGCTGATGCACAAGCTGCGCGGGCTGTTCTTCGTGAACAGCTACGTGAAGGCCAAGTTCCTCACCCACGACCCCGGGCGCATCGCCAGCTACGAGGCCGATCCGCTGATCTCGCGCCCGATCGCCGTAAACATCCTGCTCGATCTGTACAACGCGGCCGAGCGCGTGGTGGCCGACGCGCAGGCCATCGTGGTGCCCACGCAGCTGCTCATCTCGGGCGCCGACTGGGTGGTTCACCACAAGCCACAGCACCGCTTCTTCGAGCGGCTGGGCAGTGCGGTGAAGGAGAAGCTGGAACTGCCGGGCTTCTTTCACGACACCCTGGGCGAGCGCGACCGTGCCAGTGCCTTGCAGGCCCTGCGGGTCTTCCTGCTGCGCCAGTTCGATGCCCCTGCCGCTGCGGTCAACCTGCTCCAGGCCGACCAGCGCGGCGCCACGGCGGACGAGGCCCGGGCCCTGGCCCAACCGCTGTCGCCCCTGTCGCCACGCGGGCTGTACTGGGCGGGTACGCGCGCCGGCCTCAAGCTCGGCGGTGTGCTGTCCGACGGTGTGCGCCTGGGGCATGACACGGGCTTCGATTCCGGCAGCACCCTGGACTACGTGTACCGCAACCAGGCCAGGGGCATGCCGCTGGTAGGCGCCCTGATCGACCGCGCCTACCTGGACTCCATCGGCTGGCGCGGCATTCGCCAGCGCAAGCTGCACGTCGAAGAACTGTTGCGCGACGCCATGCAGCAGCTGTCCGATGCCGGGCGCGAGGTGCGGCTGATGGACATCGCCGCCGGGCATGGACGCTATGTGCTCGATGCCGTGGCCAGCAGCCCGGTGCCCGTGGCCTCGGTGCTGCTGCGCGACTACAGCGACATCAACGTGCGCGATGGTCAGGCGCTCATCGCGCAGCGTGGTCTGCAGGCCATGGCGCGCTTCGAGAAGGCCGATGCCTTCGACCGCACCCAGGTGGCCAGCGCCACGCCGCGCCCCACACTGGTCACGGTCTCGGGTCTGTACGAGCTGTTCCCGGACAACGCCATGATCACCCGCTCACTGGCCGGCGTGGCCGACGCGGTGGAGCCCGGGGGCTATCTCGTGTACACCGGCCAGCCCTGGCATCCGCAACTGGAGATGATCGCGCGCGCGCTCACCAGCCACCGCCAGGGCCAGGCCTGGGTGATGCGCCGCCGCACGCAGGCCGAGATGGACCAGCTCGTGGCCGCAGCGGGCTTCCGGAAAGTCGCGCAACGCATCGACGAGTGGGGCATCTTCACGGTGTCGCTGGCGGTGCGCGAGGCGGCATGAGACCCGAACCCCCCGCATGGCCGTGGCGCCGTGCCGCCGCCTGGCTGGCCCTGCTGGCGCCGCTGTTCTACCTGACCTATGGTCTGGCGAACTGGTGGGCGGTTCAGCGCTGGGCCGCCGGTCAGGTGCCCTCGGTGGTGTTCGACTGGGAGCGCCACATCCCGTTCTGGGACTGGACGGTCTTTCCCTACTGGTCCATCAACGCGTTCTACGGCCTGTCGCTGTTTCTGAGCCGCAGCAGGCACCGCATCGACCGCCACGCGGCCCGCCTGCTCACGGCGCAGTTCATCGCGGTGAGCTGCTTTGTGCTGTGGCCCCTGCGATTCAGTTTCGGACAGCCCGAGGCCCATGGCGCCGCCGGTTTCCTGTTCGCGGCGCTGCGCGGCTTTGACCAGCCCTTTAACCAGGCCCCTTCCCTGCACATCGCGCTCGCCGTCATCCTCTGGGACTGGTACCGGCCGCTGATGCGCCGGACCTGGCAGCGGGTGCTGCTGCATGTCTGGACGTTCGCCATCTGCGCGTCGGTGCTCACCACCTACCAGCACCACTTCATCGACATTCCCACCGGCGCCTTGCTGGGCGTGCTGTGTGTTTGGCTGTGGCCGCTGGAGCGCGAAGTGGCGCTGCCTTCGGCGTGGCGCTTGAGCAGGGATGGCCAGCGCCTGAAGCTGGCTGCGCTGTACTTCGCGGGCGCTGCCGGGTTGCTGGCACTGGCGCTTGGATGGGGCGGCGTGGGGCTCTGGCTCGCCTGGCCGGCGGCCTCGCTGGCTGTGGTGGCGCTGAACTATCTGGGCTTGGGCGAGCGGGGGTTCCGCATGGACCGTTCGGGCCACATGCACTGGTCGGCGCGCTGGCTGCTGGCGCCCTACCGGCTCGGCGCAGCCCTCAACGCCTGGGCCTGGACGCGCGGCTTGCCGCCCCGCGTGGAGGTGGTGCCCGGCGTGTGGCTGGGGCGGCGTCCGAGCCACGCCGAATGGCTGGCCGCTGGCCAGCCCGCGCTGGTGAGCCTGTGCGCGGAGCTGCCCGTGCACGCGGCCGCCCGGCCGGTGAGCCGCTGCCTGCCCTTGCTCGACCTGGTGGTGCCCACCCCGGGCCGGCTGCAGCGCGCGGCGCATCTGGTGCAGGCCCAGCGCGGTGCCGGTCCGAATGGGCCGGTCTGGGTGTGTTGCGCGCTCGGCTTTTCACGCAGCGCCGCGGCGGTGGTGGCCTGGCAGCTGCTGCACCAGGGCGTGCCCGATCTGGCCGAGGCCGAAGCCCGTGCCCGGCGGGCCCGGCCCCAGCTGGTGCTGGGGCCCGCCTTGCTGGGCGCCTTGAAGCAACTGGCCGCACCGCGGCCTGCGGAGAAGACCGGTGACGCAGCCTCCGCTGGATGAACAGGAGCGCGCCGACGCGCTGGTGCTTGCCGCCCTGTTGCGTGCGAGCGTGCGCACCCTGGGCCCGTGGTCACTGGGCCTGAGCCTGCTCGCCGCGCTGGTGTGCGTGGCCTGGCCGCCGACATCGCTGGTGGGCGCCAGTGGGTGGGCACTGGTGCTGCTGTGCGGTCTGATCGAGCGGTACCTTGTTTTTCGCCTGGCGCTGGACGAGCGCCTGTTCTGTCAACTGGGCGAGGGTCAGATGCCCTGCCTGCAGACGCTGGACACTTCGCTGGCCCACCTCGGCTTGCGCAAAGAGTCCGTGAGCGAGCACCCGCCAGCCGTGCGCCCGATGAGCGACCGCCTGCGCGGTACCCGCCATCTTCTGCGCTGGCATCTTGTCCTCGTGCTGCTGCAAACCGCCGCAGCCCTGGCCTCCCTGTTCTTTTAGGTGTCGAGTGAACCCAGATCCCTCTCCTTCCACGCGCCCGCAACCGCTTCCCCCCATGGAGCCGGACGGCACTTCGCCGCGCCGGTGGCTGGCTGCGCTGGCCCGGCTGACCATCGTCACCGGGGCCAGCCTGATCACCGGCCTGCGCTATCTGTGGGGCCGAACGGGCCCCATGGCCAACCAGACCGTGTACTTTGCCAACCACACCAGCCACGGCGACTTTGTGCTGCTCTGGGCCGCCCTGCCGCCCGACCTGCGCACGCTCACCCGCCCCGTGGCCGGCGAGGACTACTGGAACACGTCGGCGCTGCGCCGCTTCATTGGTCGCGATGTGTTCAATGCGCTCATGATCCGGCGCGACGCCACGGGTGGCCCCGGCAGCGGCGACCCGCTGGTGCAGATGGGCACGGCGCTCGCGGCGGGGGACTCCCTGATCATCTTTCCCGAAGGCACCCGCAACACCAGTGAAGAGGTGCTGCTGCCACTCAAGAGCGGCATCTACCATCTCTCCCGGTCGTTCGGTCATGTGCGTTTCGTGCCGGTGTGGATCGAGAACCTGAAGCGGGTGCTGCCCAAAGGCGCCCTGTTGCCTGTGCCGCTCGCCTGCACGGTGCGCTTTGGCGAACCGCTGGCCCTGATTCCCCAGGAAGACAAACAGCAGTTCCTGCGGCGCGCGCGCCAGGCGTTGCTGGACCTGCGGCCCGAATACGACCGCGAGGCCGAACCCGCACCCCCGGCGCCTGCGAGCCGCGACACCCAGACACCCGGGAGCGGCGCATGAACGCAGACAACTTCCTGGCGCTCTTCACGCCCACGGGCTGGTTGTTTGTTGGTGTCACCGGTGTGCTCGTGCTGGCCTCGGGCATTGCCGCCCTGCTCAAGTGGCGTGTGGCCCATGGCGCGCCACACGCCGTCATCGACAACCTGACGTCGCGCATCAACGCCTGGTGGGTCATGGTCGGGTCCATCGGCCTGGCGTTCCTGTTTGGCAAGAACGGGGTGGTCGCCCTGTTTTTCCTGATCTCGTTCTACGCGCTGCGCGAGTTCCTGAGCCTGGCCTACACACGCCGGGGCGACCACACCGCCATGGCGGCTGCCTTCTACGTGGCCCTGCCCATGCAGTACTTCCTCGTCTGGATCGAGTGGTACGGCCTCTACTCCATCTTCATTCCGGTCTACGCCTTTCTGTTGTTGCCCATCCTGGCAGCCACCGGCGGCGACACCCAGCGCTTCCTGGAGCGAGCGTCCAAGGTGCAGTGGGGCCTGATGGTCAGCGTGTTCTGCATCAGCCATGTGCCCGCGCTGCTCACGCTGCCGGTGATCGGGTTTGAAGGTAGGAACATGCTGCTCATCGCCTTCCTGGTGATCGTGGTGCAGGGCAGCGACGTGCTGCAGTACATCTGGGGCAAGCTGATGGGCAAACACAAGGTGGCGCCCGTCCTGTCGCCCTCCAAAACCTGGGAGGGCCTCATCGGCGGCGTGGCCAGCGCCACGCTGCTGGGTGCCGCCCTGCACGGCATCACACCGTTTTCACCACTGCAGGCCGCAGGCATGGCGCTGCTGATCTGTCTGATGGGCTTCTTCGGCGGCCTGGTCATGTCCGCCATCAAGCGCGACCGCGGCGTGAAAGACTGGGGCAGCATGATCGAAGGCCATGGCGGCATGCTCGACCGCACCGACTCTGTGATCTTCGCGGCCCCGGTGTTTTTTCATGCGGTGCGGTACTGGTGGGTGCCTTGAAGCCGTGGCAGACAAGCGCTGCGGCATCTGACGGCGCAGCAGCTGGTTCAATCGCGTGGAACTGAACTTGGGGCGTCGGTGGCGTCGGAATGGCTGACCACTCGTCGCAGCTGAAAGACCCGATGATCCGCTGAGAAGTATTGAAAAACGATCCCAAGAGGTCGCTCCTTTGATTCCGGTGCATGTATCCGGCACCCGAATCGCCGCCCGCCCCCACCATCCGCCCCATGTTCAACAACCCACCGAGGTTTCACATGGTCAGCGGTTCCCGTTCTCCCCTCATCGTGATGCGCGACACCCGCGCCTGGCAGCTCCAGGTCTGGGTCTCGTTCGGGCTCGCGGTTTTTCTCTGCGCCACCGGCCTGGCGTACCTGCCGGGCCAGGCACTGGACCGGGCGTTCATGGTGATGGGCTATGTGTTCTGTCTGTCGACGGTGTTCGTGCTGGCCAAGGCGGTGCGCGACCAGCAGAAGGCGCAGCGGACCGGTGAGGCCGAAACGCCGATGTGGCGCTTCGTGGTCTGGGGCGGCTTTGCCGTGGCCATGGGCCTGACGCTCTGGGGCCTGCTGCGCATGCAGATCGACGAGACCTACAAGGCCTATCTGGGGGTGAGCTGGCTCTACCTCGTGACCTCGGCGTTCACGCTGGCCAAGACGCTGCGTGACCGCCACGAGGCCGACCTGATCGAGCACCGCCGTGTCACGGCTTCTGCCGAGGAGCAATGACATGAAGCACTTCTCTTTGAAGAACCTGCTGCTCGCCGCCAGCCTGGGCGCGGCCCTGATGGCGGGCGCCCCGGCGCGGGCGCAGAGCGAGGCCTCGCTGGTGCTGTCTGCCTTGCCGGTGGCGTCGGTGGTCGGGACCGGGTCGGCAGTCGCGGGCAGTGCGGTGGCCGGCGCGGCGTCGGTGGTCGGGACCGGGTCGGCAGTCGCGGGCAGTGCGGTGGCCGGCGCGGCGGCGGTGAGTGCCGTGCCGGCGGCGCTGGCGGTCAGCGGCGCGGTGCTGGTGGTGAAGGCGGTCGAGGTGTCGGCGCGCGGCACAGTGATCGTGCTGGAGCGGGCGTCGGATGGCGCGCGCGCCAGCGTGGAGCTGAGCGGGCGCGCCGCTTCGGGTGTGGTGGCCGGTGTGGTCACGTTGGTGGCCGTGAGCGTGATTGGCGCGGGCGTGGTGCTGTCGGCAGCGGGTGAGGTGCTGTGCTTCATCCCGAACGAGCTGGGGCGCGCGTTGTTGCACAACGAACGGCTGACTTACTGAGGCCCGACCATGAAGAAGACACTGAATGTGGCTCCCCATGCGCTGGCCATCGCCGTGCTGCTGCTCGGCGCCACCACCGCCCACGCCGGCCGCTCCTGCGAGCAGCGCCCGCTGACGCCACAGACGCTGACCCAGGGTCTGGAGCTGGCCCGGCGCACGGCGCAGGCGCTGGACGCCGAGTTCGCGCGCAGTGGCGCGCGGGTCGTGGTGCTGGGCCGCGCAGGGCAGGACCTCTCCAAGTACCAGCTTCGCTATTCGCACCTGGGCTGGGCCTACAAGACGGCGGAGGGGCCGTGGCGGGTGCTGCACAAGCTCAACCAGTGCGGCACGGCCACCGGTTCGATCTACCGCCAGGGGCTGGGCGAGTTTTTTCTGGACGATCTCTGGCGCCACGAGGCGGTGTGGTCGGTTCCGGCGCCGCAGCTGCAGGCGCCGCTGTACGCGCTGCTGAATGATCGAGGCCGCAGCCTGCGCCTGCACGAGCGCGACTACAACATGGTGGCTTACGCCTGGGGCACGCGCTACCAGCAGTCCAACCAGTGGGCGATTGAAACCATGGCCATCGCCGCCGAGCCGGGTGTCATGAGCCGTGCGCAGGCCCAGGCCTGGCTGGGCTTCAAGGGCTACCAGCCGAGCACGCTGCGCCTGGGGCCGATGACGCGGCTGGGCGCGAGCGCCGGTTCGGCCCACATCCGCTTCGACGACCACCCGAACGACAAGCGCTTCTCCGACCGCATCGAGACCGTGACCGTCGACTCCGTGTTCGACTGGCTGGCGCGCAGCGGCCTTGGCTCGGCACCGCAGCGGATCGCGCTGTGAGCGGGTTCACAATGACCTTCAACACAAAACCATCGAGGGAAACACCATGAGCAAATCCTTGCGCCTGTCCGAGAAGTGGTTCCGCCGCGGCCTCTGGCTGGTGGCCTTCCTGTTCGCCTGGTTCCTGACCGGCCTGGGCAGCACCATCGTCGGCGACCTGCCGCAGGTGGAGCAGACACGGTCTCTCGAAGACTTCATGGACCCGCAGCGCACGCCTGCGCTCAAGGAGTCGATCAAGACCGCCGAGAAGGCGGCCGAAGAGGCACAGGCCGCGCTGGAGCAGGCGCAGCTGAAGCTGCAGACCGCGCGCGCCGACAACCGCGCCGCGCGCGAGACCTTCGACAACTGGCTGGCCACGCGCAGCGTGACGCAGCGCGCCGAGCAGGACGAGGACGTGCTGCAGCGCACGCGCGAGCTCGATGGCTTGCGCAAGGCCGAGCGCGACGCGTTGGCGGCGGTGGAAAAGCAGCAGCAGGTGGCGCTGGACGCGCGCCAGGCGCAGCAGCGTGCGCAGGCCGAGCTGCGCAGTCTGGAAGACGCGGCGCGGGACATCTACATGGAGGAACAGCGCGCACAGGAGTTGCGCGTGTTCGGCTACCGGCTGGCGCTCACCCTGCCGCTGCTGGCGGTGGCCGGCTGGCTGTTCAAGAAGCACCGCAAGGGATCGTCCTGGCCGTTTGTCTGGGGTTTCATCTTCTTCGCGCTGTTCGCGTTCTTCGTCGAGCTGGTGCCCTACCTGCCGAGCTACGGCGGCTATGTGCGCTACATCGTGGGCATCGTGCTGACGGTGATCGGCGGGCGCTACGCCATCGCTGCGCTGCAGCGCTACCTGGAGCGGCAGAAGGCGGTGGAGGCGCTGCCCGACACGCAGCGCCGCAAGGAGATGGACTACGACCTGGCGCAGGCGCGGCTGGCCAAGAACGTCTGCCCGGGCTGCGAACGCGCGGTCGACCTCAAGGACGGCAAGACCGACTTCTGCCCGCACTGCGGCCTGTGCCTGTTCGACCGCTGCGGCCACTGCAGCACGCGCAAGAGCGCGTTCGCGCGCTACTGCTTCGCCTGCGGCACCGAGGCCCGCCGGGGCGATGCGCCGGATGCCGGCCTCACGCCCGTTCCCGCAGCAGCGGCCGCAGCGCCCACAGACCCAGCGCCGGACCCAGCGCCAGCCCTGTCAGCAGCCAGCCCAGCGGCACCACCCTCGTGAGTTCGACGAACAGCAGGATGCTGGCGATGCTGATGGCAAAGCCGATGCTGTTGGTCAGCGTCAGCACGCTGCCCACGGCCTGCGGCGGTGCGTTGCGCGCGGTCAGCGTGGAGAACTGCGGCGAGTCGCCCGATACGGTGATGCCCCAGACCAGCAGCCAGCCGTAGAACAGCGCATCGGGCGCGCCCATCAGCAGCGGCGCCAGCAGGCAGCACAGGCCGCTGATGGCCAGTTGCACCCCCGCCACGCGGGCGCTGCCGAAGCGCGGCACCAGCCAGCCGCCACCCACACAGCCCAGAACGCCGGCGCCCAGCGTGGCGAAGGCGGCCCACGACAGCGTGGTGCCTTGCAGCCGCGTCGCCAGGATCAACGGCATCAGCACCCACAGGGTGTACAGCTCCCACATGTGGCCGAAGTAACCGAACACCGAACTGCGCACCCGCGCGTCGGTGACGATGGTGGCGAGCGCGCGCCACTGCAGCGTGGTCACGCGCGCCACCGCGCCGGGCGGGTCGGGCAGCAGCGCGTAGAGCGACACGCCGCCCGCGGCCGCCAGCGCCGCCACGCCCAGCATCAGCGTGGGCCAGGGCAGGGTGTCGCCGAGGGCGCGCAGGGCGTGGGCGCTGGCCGAGCCGAGCACCAGCGCGCCGATCAGCAGACCCAGCGCTGGGCCAAGGCCCCGCGTGTACCACTGCGCAGCGATCTTCATGCCCACCGGGTAGATGCCCGCGAGGAAGAAACCGGTGGCAAAGCGCCAGGCCAGCAGCGCACCGAAGTCCGACACCATGGCCCAGGCACCGACGGTGCAGCCCGAGCCCGCGAGCGCGCAGACCAGGAACACACGGCGCGGCGCAAAGCGGTCGGCAATCGCCAGCAGCGCGAACACCAGGGTGCCGGCGATGAAGCCGGCCTGCAGCGCCGACGTCAGGGTGCCGACGGCGGTGGCGGGCCAGCCGAATGCGCGCTGCAGGTCGGGCATGACCGCATTGACCGCGAACCAGAGCGAGGTGCCGGCGAACTGCGCCAGCACCAGCACGGGCAGGACGTGGCGGGGAACGGGGAGCTGGGTCATGGGGACGCAGCTTAGCGGGACGGCCGCACCGCCGTCTGCCGCCGAGGCGTCAGACGCCGCGCGCGCGGTCGGACTTGAACTGCTGGCGGAAGGCCTCGAAGCGGCCAGCGTCCAGCGCGTTGCGCACTTCCTTCATCAGGTTCAGGTAGTAGTGCAAGTTGTGAATGGTGCTCAGCATCGGCCCGAGCATCTCGCCGCAGCGGTCGAGGTGGTGCAGGTAGGCGCGGCTGAAGCCGTCGCGCCCGCCGTCGGCCCAGCTCACGCCGGCCTTGCCGGCGCAGGCGTAGCAGGTGCAGGTCGCGTCCAGCGGCTGGTGGTCGGTCTTGTGGCGGGCGTTGCGGATCTTCAGGTCGCCGTAGCGGGTGAACAGCGTGCCATTGCGCGCGTTGCGCGTGGGCATGACGCAGTCGAACATGTCCACGCCGTCGGCCACGCCCTGCACCAGGTCTTCCGGCGTGCCCACACCCATCAGGTAGCGCGGCTTGTGGGCCGGCAGGCGGTGCGGCGTGTGCGCCATGATCTGCAGCATCTGTTCCTTGGGCTCGCCCACGCTCACGCCGCCGATGGCGTAGCCGGGGAAGTCCATCTCCACCAGCGCCTCCAGCGACTCCTGGCGCAGGTGCTCGAACATGCCGCCCTGCACGATGCCGAACAGCGCGTTGGGGTTCTCCAGCCGAGCGAATTCGTCCTTGGAGCGCACGGCCCAGCGGCGGCTCATTTCCATGCTCTTGCGCGCCTCGGCCTCGGTGGTCAGGTGGCCGTTGGTCTCGTAGGGCGTGCACTCGTCCAGCTGCATGACGATGTCGCTGTTGAGCCCAGTCTGGATCTGCATGCTGACCTCGGGCGACATGAACAGCTTGTCGCCGTTCACGGGCGAGGCGAAGTGCACGCCTTCCTCGGTGATCTTGCGCATGGCGCCGAGCGACCAGACCTGGAAGCCGCCCGAATCGGTGAGGATGGGTTTGTGCCACTTCTCGAAGGCGTGCAGGCCGCCGAAGCTCTTCATCACCTCCTGGCCGGGGCGCATCCAGAGGTGGAAGGTGTTGCCCAGGATGATCTGGGCGCCCATGTCCTCCAGGCTCGCGGGCGTGACACCCTTGACGGTGCCGTAGGTGCCCACGGGCATGAAGATGGGGGTCTCCACCACGCCGTGGTTGAGGGTGAGACGGCCACGGCGCGCGTGGCCCTCGGTCTTGAGAACGTCGAACTGGAGCATGGGGCGGATTGTCTCAAAACGTCGTGTGCCCGGTTCTTGCTCAAGTTGACAGGGCGCGCGCCGATAAGACAGGGCTATCTGTCACATTCTGCTAGATTGAATTTTTTCCTGAAACGCATGGTGGCGGCTTCCGTTGCTGTGCATCGGTGGTCCACTGAGGGAGGGTCGATGGCTGATATCCAGACTCACGCTGAGGCGTGGCGCAAAACCCATGCACTTCGTAGATCGTCCCTCATCCGGGCTCTGGAGCCACGGATGATGTTCGACGCAGCTGCTGTCGAGACGGCTGTCACGGTTCACTCGCAGGTGGAGCCGGCAGCGGAGCCCACGGTGGTCGAGGCAGAGGCCCCGGTATCTGCGCCCGTCACAGCGCCGGTCACATCAGACACCAACACGCCCGCCGTCGAGGCGGGCGAAGCGGACGGTGCGGACGAAGCAGTGCAGGTGGCCGGAACTGACGACCACTCCACTGATGAGTCAACGGCAGACGAAGAGCAGACGGCGTCGGACACCATCGCCGATGACGCATCCGCGCAAGCAGCCCCGGAATCCACATCGGACGCTTCGGTTGACGACGCCGAGCAAGATATCGCGCAGATCCCCGAGGCATTGACCTCGGCCGTCCCAGGCCAGGAAGTCGTCTTCGTGGTGGACAACCTTCCGGACTTGGACACGCTGACCAGTGGTGTGCGCGAAGGCGTCGAGGTGGTGATGCTGGACAGCCAGGGTGACGGCTTGGCGCAGATGGCAGAGTACCTGGACGGACGCACCGGATTGAGCGCCATTCACATCGTCAGCCACGGGGATGAAGGTGCGGTACAGCTGGGCAACCTCTGGCTTACCAGCGACAACGTGGCGAGCCATGGAAGCCTTCTCGCAAGCATCGGAGCCTCTCTTGCAGCAGATGGCGACATCCTGTTGTATGGCTGCAATATCGGGGCCGACGAAGATGGGCTGCGCCTCCTCCAGAACGTGGCAGAGCTGACGAGTGCAGATGTCGCGGCGTCTGACGACGCGACTGGAAGCGCGGTTTTGGGGGGCAACTGGATGCTGGAGAGAACCACCGGGGAAATTGAGAGCGCATCCCTGAACCCTGCAGCGTTTGGCAACCTTTTGGCGACGGGCACGCTGGTGTTCACTGGTTCGCCCAACAGCACGACTGCCGAGGATGGCGTGGCGTCCAACGATATTGCAGGCATCAGCCTCACGATCACCAACGACATCAATGCCAACTGGACGCTTGAAACGCCCTACAACCAGACTGGCATCGCCGCCGACTATGGGAACAACACGTCGTCCGGGCAGGTCACCATTTCCGGCAGCACGGCTTTTCACCTCGAATCGATCTTCCTCGCGGACTACGGTGGCAACGGCCTGATAACACTGTCGGGATACCTCAACGGTGTCCCCTCTGGCAGCGTCACGGTCAATGTTGACGGCGTGTGGGAGAACACCTTTGACGAGTCCAATGGACTTGATCCGGCTATTTTCGGGAATGTGGATGAGGTCAGGATCACCGCGCCCTCAGGCGATCTCTGGGTGGTGCTCAACAATATTGAAATCGCGGATGCCATTGTCCCCAACGCCACTCCCACCATAGCCAACCTGAACGGCGACAGCGTGGCCTGGGCCGGCGTGGGCAATACCGTGGTGCTCGATGCCAGTGGAAACGCAACACTGAGCGACGCCGAGCTGGGTGCCCTCAACGGAGGCAACGGAAACTGGGCTGGCGCCAGCCTCACGATTCAGCGCCCCGGCACGGCCGTGGGTGCGGACACTCTCGGCTTCAACACGTCGGGCGCGCTCTTCACCGTCAGCGGCAGCAATCTGCAGTCCGGCGGGCAAACCTTTGCCACCTTCACCAACACCGGTGGCGTGCTTACCATCAACTTCACCAGCAGTGGTACCACGGCGACTACTGCGTTGGTCAATGACGTGGCGCAGCGCATCACCTACCGCAGCGACACCCCCGCAGGTGACGCCACGCTGCGCTACACCCTGAGCGATGGCACGGCCAACTCCGCCGCCGACGTGACGGTCACCAGCGACACCATCTATGTCACCAACACCACCGACACGGCCACGATCAATGTGAGCAACGGTGTGAGCTTCAGCGAAGCCGTGGCCATTGCGGCTGCCGATGCCACGGGCAGCCAGACCGTCGTCTTCGACAGCGCCCTGGCCGGCCAGACGCTCAATCTCGGCAGCGTATCGCTGAACGAGAGCCTGACCTTCGACATGGATCAGGCCAGTGGCCTGGTACTCACCGGTGGCACCATTACCCTGGGCGGGGGCACCACCCAGACCTTCACCCATGGATCGGGCGATAGCGCCAGCATTTCCAGCCTGATCGCCGGCAGCGGGGGCCTGACCAAGGCCGGTGCCGGCAACCTGACCTTGTCTGGTGCAGGCAACACCTTCTCCGGTGCTACCACCATCAGCGCGGGAACCCTGACAGTCAGCGGCGGCGACGCGCTCGCCTCCAACACCAGCGTATCGGTCTCTGCGGGCGCCACCCTGGCCCTGGCCGGCAACGAGGCGATCGGCAATCTCTCTGGTGCCGGCCCGGTGACGCTCGGCAGCTTCAGCCTCACCAGCAACCAGACAGCAGACACCACCTTTTCCGGAAACATCAGCGGCACTGGCGGCCTGAATATCAACCAGACCGGATCCGCCACCTACTCGACGACCCTTTCCGGTACCAACACCTACACCGGCAATACCATCTTGCTGAACTACGGCTGGCTCAGGCTCAATGGCGATGCCTCCATGTCCGACAGCGGTGCCGTGAGGGTTAACGGCAACAGTGTCCTGACGCTGCTTTCGAACCAGACCATCGGCAGCCTGGCGAGCAGCAGTGCCAGCGCCAGCATCCAGCTGGGCAGCTATACCCTGTCCGCTGGGGGTGACAACACGTCGACCTTGGTCAGTGGCGCGGTGTCTGGCACTGGCTCGCTGGTCAAGCAGGGCAGCGGCACGATGACGCTGGCAGGCAGCAACACCTACAGCGGCACCACCACCGTCTCCGCCGGCACGCTCTCGATTGCCGGTGACGGCAACCTGGGCAGTGGGTCTGTCACCCTGGCGGAAGCAACCGTGCTCGAGGTCACGGGCGCCACCACTATCGACAACGCCATCGTCCTTTCCGGCAACGGCAGCGTCAGCAACGCCAATGCCGTCACCCTCAGCGGCGTCATCAGCGGTTCCTACGATCTGACAAAAACCGACAGCGGCACCTTGAGCCTGTCCGGCAGCAACAGTTACGGCGCCACGCATGTCAACGCCGGCACCCTGTCGATCACAAACGATGGCAACCTGGGAACGGGGGCGGTGAACCTGGCTGCCGGCACGACCCTGGCGCTCACTGGCGCCAACATCATCGACAACGCCATCGCTCTCGGTGGCAATGCCTCGGTGAGCAGCTCGGCCGCTGCGACCCTGTCGGGCGTGATCAGCGGCGGCTTCACCCTGACCAAGACCGGCGCCAGCAGCCTGACCCTGTCCGGCAGCAACACCTATGGTGCAACCACCGTCAGTGCCGGCACGCTCAGCGTGGCCAGCGACAGCAACCTGGGCAGCGGTGCGCTGACCCTGGCAGCCGGCTCGACCTTGGCTGTGACCAGTGCCACCACCATCGACAACGCCGTCGCCCTCAACGGAAACGCCACAGTCAATACCGCAGCCGACACCACGCTCTCCGGCGTCATCAGCGGTGCCAGCAACCTCACCAAGACTGGCGCAGCATCACTGACCCTCTCAGGCAGCAACACCTACAGCGGCACCACCACCGTCAGCGCAGGCACCCTGAGCATCGCCAGCGACGCCAACCTCGGGGCGGGCTCGGTCAACCTGGCCAATGGCACCACCCTGCAGATCACGGGAAGCACCACCATCGACAACGCCATCGTGCTCACCGGTGTGGCCACGGTGAACGCTGGCGCTGCCACCACGCTGTCGGGCACTGTCAGCGGCACTGGCGGGCTGACCAAGACCGGTGCAGCCACGCTGACCCTGTCTGGCGCCAACACCAACACAGGCGGCACCAGCGTGTCTGCCGGCACGCTGGCCGTGGACGGCAGCACCAACAGCGCGACCACCGTGGCCAGTGGCGCCACCCTGGCGGGCAGCGGCATCCTCGGTGGCGACGTCACTGTGCAAAACGGAGGAACCCTTGCGCCGGGTAACGCCGGGGCGGGCAATCTGACGGTCAATGGCAACCTGACCATGAACGCGGGCAGCACCCTGGCGCTGGACATCAACGGGGCGACTGCGGGCACAGGTTACGACCGGGTGGTGGTCAACGGTGCCGTCGACGTCTCCGGCGCCACACTGGCCGTCAACCACGGCTACACGGCTGGCAACGGGGAAACCTACGCCGTGGTGGTCAACGATGCGGCCGATGCCATCACCGGCACGTTCAGCGGGGTTGGGGAAGGGGGTGCGTTCAATGCATCGGGCAATGGCACCGAGCTGACGGCTAGCTACATCGGCGGCAGCGGCAACGACTTCACCCTGACCGCGCCCATCGCCCCGGTCGTCACCAGCGTCTCGTCCAGCACCGCTGACGGTACGTACAAGATCGGTGACACGATCACCATCACCGTGCAGTTCGACAGCGCCGTGAACGTCACTGGCACCCCGACCCTGACCTTGGAAACCGGCGCCACAGACCGCGTACTCAACTATGTCTCCGGTTCGGGCAGCAACACTCTGAGCTTCAGCTACACCGTGCAGGCCGGTGACAGCTCGGCCGATCTCGACTACCTCTCCACTTCCGCCCTGAGCCTCAATGGCGGCACCATCAGAGATGGCAACAACCAGTCCGCACTCCTCGAGTTGCCGACGCCGGGCGCAGCCGGCTCTCTGGGGGCCAACGCGGCCCTGGTGGTCGATGGCGTGCGGCCGGCCGCCACCAGCATCATCCTCAGCGACTCGACCCTGAGCATCGGAGAGACCGCCACCGTCACCATCACCTTCAACGAGGCCGTGCTGGGCCTTGACGTGGGCGACTTCACCGTGGCCAACGGCACACTCTCCAGCCCCATCAGCAGCAACGGTGGCCTGACCTGGACAGCGACCTTCACCCCAAGTGCCAACATCACCGATGCCAGCAACATCATCACGTTCAACAACAGCGGCGTGATGGACCAGGCCGGCAACATCGGCAGCGGCAGCACCGACTCGGGCAACTACGCCATCGACACCCAGCGCCCCACCGCCACCATCGTGGTGAGCGACAGCGCGCTGGCGGCTGGCGAGACCGCGACGGTGACCATCACGTTCAGCGAGGCGGTCACCGGGCTGGCCATAGCCGACTTCACCGTCGCCAACGGCACGCTCAGCAACCTGTCCACCTCTGACAACATCACCTACACCGCCACCCTGACGCCGAGCGCCAACGTCACCGACGCCACCAACCTGATCACCCTGGACAACACCGGCGTGCAGGATGTGGCCGGCAACCCGGGCAGTGGCACCACCGACTCCAACAACTACGCCGTCGATACCCAGCTCCCCACCGCGAGCATCGTGGTGAGCGACACCTCGCTGACGGTGGGCGAGACGGCGACGGTGACCATCACCTTCAGCGAGGCGGTGAGTGGCCTGAACACTGCCGACTTCACGGTGGCCAACGGCAGCCTGAGTGGGTTGAGCTCCAGCGATGGCGGCGTCACCTGGATCGCGACATTGACGCCGTCCACAGACGTCGAAGACACCACAAACCTCATCACCCTGGACAACACCGGCTACACCGATGCCGCAGGCAACTCCGGCACTGGCGCCACAGATTCAAACAACTACGCCATCGACACCCGGGCGCCTGCCGTCACCTCGGTCACGGTGCCCGCCAACGGCACCTACGTGGCTGGACAAACCCTGGCCTTCACCGTCAACTTCGATGACACCGTGACCGTCGACACCAGCGGCGGCACGCCGCGCATTGCTGTCACTCTGAACACAGGGGGCACGGTGTACGCCGAGTACGTGTCGGGGTCTGGCAGCACGGCGCTGGTGTTCCGCCTGACGGTGGCCGATGGGCAACTGGACTCCGACGGCATTGCCGTGGGTGGCAGCCTCGCGGCCAACGGCGGCACGCTGCTCGATGGCGCGGGCAATGCGGTGACGCCCACGCTCAACGGTGTCGGTACCACCACCGGGGTTCTGGTGGATGCCCTGGCACCTGCGGGCAGCAGTTTTGTGCTGCAAGGCAACCCTGCGTCAGACGCCTCTTCCGTGACATTCGTTCTGCGGCTGACGGAACCTGTGAGCGGCCTGGATCTTGCGGACTTCCAGCTCAGCACCACCGGTAGCGCCACCGGGACGCTGACCGGCATCCAGGCGCAGGACGGTCAGACGTATCTCATCACGGTATCGGACATCCGTGGTCAAGGCAGCCTGGGTGTGGTGCTGTCTGCCGGCGGGAGCGGAGTGCAGGACGCGGTCGGCAACCCCATGGTGGCAGACGTCGCGTCCGCAAGCCACGTGGTCGCACCGGTGGCCGCGCCGCGCCCCGCTCCTGCGCCGGACGCCCCATCGCCGTTGCCCACCCCGGACCCGGTGCCCCCAGGGCCCTCCGTCGTTCCGGTCGCGCCGCCTCCGCCCGTGGCCCCGTTGCCCGCAGGTGGAGGGATGACCCCCGTGCCCCTGTTTGCGCCGACCCCGTTCATCGTGTCCAACGCACTTCAGGCATGGAGTGGGGGCGACGGCGTCGCCGCATCGGCACTGCCCGGGCTGGCGCCTGCGGGCATTGCGGGCGTGCTCGGGCCCACGACACTGGATCAGCTAACAGACACCGGATGGGACCGCCATGAGCAACCCTGGTCGGTGCCGGTTCAGTCGAGCAACCTTGCCGCCGCCGCTTCCGCAGGTCTGCCCATGCTGGGCGGGCAGGACGCGGTGGTGCTGCGCCCGGGCCAGCCGATCGAGTATGTGCTGCCGCTGGGCGCGCTCGTGGGTGATGACCTGATGCGCCGGTCTGCCGTGCTGGTCGAGGTGCGCCAGGCCGATGGCCGTCCGCTGCCCGCGTGGCTGCGCTTTGACCCGGCGACCGGCAGGTTCTCCGGCGTGCCACCGGCCGGTTTCAGCGGCAGGCTCAGCCTGGAGGTCAGTGTTCAGGACGGTCAGGGCGAGCGCAGAACCCTGATGGTGGAGTTCGCGGTGCAGGGCGGTCGCGCCGATGCCGGACCTCGGGACCCAGCGCCCCAGCCACCCCTGTCGTGGCGGTCGCTGGACTCGCAATGGACGGCCCACGGCAGCGCCGCACTGTCTTCGCAGGCTCATGCCCTGCTGAACGCCTTGCGGGCGCCCGTTTCTCCCTCCTGAGCGCTTCTCGGCGATGCGGTTCATTTTCAGTTTCGTTCACAAGGATCAATGCATGACGGACAGGCGATTTTTCTTGCGGCCACTGGTTGCGGCATGTTCTCTGGTGGTGCTGGCTGGCTGTGCCACCAGCACCATGCCCATCTCCATGCAGGAGCGCCAGCAATCGCTGCCTGAACAACGGGCCCTGCTGAGCCAGAGCCAGGAGCCATTGCAGGGGCCGGTCTCGCTCGAGGAGGCCCTGGCCAGGGCGCTGAAATACAACCTCGACTCGCGGGTCAAGCTGATGGAGGAAGCGCTGGCCATGCGCCAGTTCGACCTGTCGCGCGTGGACCTTTTGCCCAGGCTCACCGCGGCGGCCGGCTACACCTCGCGCAACAACGATCTGGCGACGTCTTCACAGGACTTCGTTTCCGGCGAGCAGTCGCTGGTGCCCTCGATCTCTTCGGAGCGCCAGCGCTCTGTGGTCGATCTGGGCCTGTCGTGGAACGTGCTTGATTTTGGTGTGAGCTACTACCAGTCGAAGCAGAACGCCGACCGCATGCTGGTCGCTCAGGAGCGGCGCCGGAAAACCGTGCACCAGGTGATGCAGCTGGTTCGTCAGGCCTACTGGCAGATGGCGGGTGCTCAGAAGATGGAAAAGCGCCTGCAGGAAATCATCACGGATGCTCGCAAGGCCCTGGCCGATTCGCGCAAGGTCCAGGCAGAGCGCCTGGTGTCTCCCATGGAAACCCTGGGCTACCAACGGCAGTTGCTGGAGATCATCCGCCAGCTGGAGGCCGTCAACGACGAACTGTCGCAGGCGCGTCCGCGGCTGGCCTCGCTGATGAACCTGGAGCCGGGAACGTCCTTCGAGGTGATGGTGCCCGCACAGCGCGAGATTCATCCGCTGAAGATGTCGGTGGAGCAGGTGGAAGAAGCCGCGCTGCTGAATCGCCCCGAGCTGATGGAGGCGCGCTACAACGAGCGCATTGGCGTGCTGGAAACGCGCAAGGCCATGGCACGCCTGCTGCCTGGCATCGAGTTTTCGGTCGGCACGCACTACGACAGCAACGATTTCCTGGTGAACAAGAGCTGGCGCGATGCCGGCCTGCGGGTGAGCTGGAACCTTCTGAACGTGCTCAACGCCCCCGCCATCCAGGGCGCTGCCAAGGCGCAGGAAGAACTCGCTCGGCACCAGCACATGGCGCTGTCCATGGCCGTGCTGACCCAGAGCCACGTGGCTTACCGGGACTACCTCAGCCGCCTGAGTCAGCACGAACTGGCCCAGGAGCTGAACCAGGTGGAGGTACAGATCCTGGAGCAGACCCGCAATGCCACCCGCACCGACATGCAGGGCCGTTTGCAGGAGGTCCGGGCGGCGGCCAGCGCGCTGGTGGCCGAACTGCGCGATCACCACAGCTACGCGTCGCTGCAGGGCGCCTACGGTCAGTTGCTGGCCACCATCGGCTGGGACCCTTTGCCCGCCGAACTGGAGCGCCATGACCTTGCCGGCGTCAGGCAAACCCTGAAGGAAACCGACGGCAAGTGGGTCCGCCTGCTGGGCGGAGGCTCCTGATGCGCAAGGCGTCCAAGCTGGCGAGTGTCCTGGCCGGTTGCTGGTTGCTGGCCCATGTCACGGTGTCATGGGCGCAGTCTGCGGCGGGCACCGATCAGGACGGTCGCATCCGGGTGCAGCTCGCCGCCCTGAACGATCTGGTGGTCTCCAGCGAGGTGGCCGCCCGGATAGAGCGCATTGCCGTGCGCGACGGCGATGCGTTCCGCGCAGGGGCCCTGCTGGTGTCATTTGACTGCGGCACCCTGCAGGCCCAGCTGGAGAAGGCCAAGGCCTCCCGTGACGGCGCACAGCAACACCTGGAGACCGTGCAACGTCTGGCCGAACTGAACTCTGTGGGCAAGCTGGAGGCCGACCAGGCCCAGGCCAAAGCACGCGAAACGGCCGCCGATGTGCAGATGGTCCAGAGCGCCTTGAGCAAGTGCCGCATCGCTGCGCCGTTTTCCGGCCGGGTGGTTGAGCGCCTGGCGTCGGATCATCAGTTCGTCAATGCAGGCACGCCCCTGCTGTCGCTGGTGGACACCAGTGCCATTGAAGTGCGCCTGATCGTGCCTTCGCGATGGCTGGCGTGGCTCAAGCCCGGCGCTCCATTCCAGATCCGCCTGGACGACCTGGAGAAAACTGTTGGCGCCAAGGTCACCCGCATCGGTGCCCGCATCGATCCGGTCAGCCAGTCGGTTGGACTGGTGGCTGTGGTCACGGGCTCTGCGGCCGGGCTGCTGCCCGGCATGAGTGGGTGGGCTTCGTTTCCCGGCGTGCGGTGAGTACCTCGCAGGATGCCGGCCGCGTGCTGGCGGAAGTGCTCCAGCTGGTCCGGCGCGCCGCGGCGGCGCCCAACCTGGACACGCTGGGGTTTGTGCTGGTCAACGAAAGCCGGCAGGTGCTGGGTTACCAGTTGGCTGTGTTGTGGCGCGAGGTCGGTGCCTTCACCGACGCCGCACGGCTGGTGGCGGTGTCGGGCCAGCCGCGGCCGGAGCCCAACACCCCGTTTTCCCACTGGGTCTGCGCCCTGTGTCGGCGTCTCGGCGCCGAGACCGGCGAGGTATCTCGACAGGTCCGCGCGGTCCTCCCCGAGGACCACCCCGACCTGCTGCACGACTGGGCGCAGTGGCTGCCGCCGCATGTGTTGTGGGCACCCCTGCTGTCTGGCGATGGCCAGTGCCTCGGCGGCTGGTTGCTCGCGCGTGCCGACCCCTGGCCGGCACACGAGCGGGCGGTGGTGCAGGAGCTGGCGTCCCACTACGGCCTGGCTCTGGCCCACCAGCTGCAGGGCCGCCGCGTCAAGGTCGACGCTCCGGTGCGCTGGTGGCAGCACCATCGGCGGTGGCTCTGGGTGGCCGCCTTGGGCATCCTGCTGGTCCCGGTCCGCCAGAGCGTGGTCGTGTCGGCCGAAGTCGTGCCCGAAGACCCGTTTTTCGTGCGCGCGCCGATGGACGGCGTGGTCGATCAGCTGCTGGTCCAGCCCAACCAGACCGTGGAGGCCGGTGCGACCTTGCTCAAGCTCGACGAAGCGGCCCTGAGGGCGCGCCACGAGGTGGCCGGCAAGGTGCTGGATGCCGCGCGGGAAGAGTTCCGGCAGTCGGCGCAGATCGCGGTCACGGACGACCGCAGACGCCTGGAGATGTCCCTGCGGCGTGGGGTGCTCGACGAAAAATCCATCGAGCTGGACTACCTCACGGAACAGCTCGGCCGGGTGCAGCTGCGGGCCCCGCGGGCCGGTGTGGTTGTGTTCTCCGATGCCGACCAGTGGCAGGGTCGAACCGTGGTGCAGGGCGAGCGCATCCTGTTGCTGGCCGACCCCGCCAAGGTCGAGCTGGAGGTGCGACTGCCCGTGGGCGAGCGGTTCGATGTGGTCGAGGGCACCGCCGTCACGCTCTACCCGAACGCCAGTCCCTGGTCGTCTTACGAAGCCAAGGTCAAGCGGGTGGCTTACAGCGCGGAGCGCGATCGCGAGGGGCTCTGGTCCTACCAGATTGAGGCCAGGTTCGATCCGGACCAGCCGCTGCCCCGGATCGGCACCACCGGGTCTGCGCGCATCCAGGGCGACTGGATGCCGCTGGGCTTCTTCGCGCTGCGGCGCCCGCTGACTGTGTTGCGGCAGACGCTGGGGGTGTGAGCCATGGCGTCTGGTGCACTGACCGCCTGGCCTGCACTGCGGCAGGATCTTCAGCTTCACGCCGGGCCGGCCCGGCCCGACGGTGCGCCTTCCTGGGTATTGCACGACCCGGTGGCCAATCGCTTCTACGAAATCAGCTGGCCTGCTTTCGAAATACTCTCTCGCTGGTCTCTGCGCGACTCCGGTGCGATCCTGCGCGACATCCGCGAGCGCACGACCCTGCAAGTGGACGAGGAGGACATTGAAGCCCTCCGGCGGTTCCTGGAGCAGAGCTTTTTGCTGGATGAGCATGGTCCCGAGCACACGGCGCGCCTGCAGGAAGCGGCTGCCCGGCAACGCATGGGTGGGCTGGGCTGGCTCCTCAAGCACTACCTCTTCTTCCGGGTGCCGCTGTTCCGGCCGGCCGCCCTGTTGCACTGGATCTCACCCCGACTGGCGTGGTGCTTTCAACCCGCGTTCTGGAAGACACTGGTCCTGCTGGCCCTGGCGGCGCTGGTTGTCGTGTCGTTTCAGTGGGATGCCTTCGTGGGTACCTTTGTCGGGTACGCCGGCGGTGTGTCCGCACCGGGCATCCTGATCGCACTGGGCCTGGCGAAAGTGGCGCACGAGATGGGCCACGCGCTCGCGGCCCATCGCCACGGCTGCCGGGTGCCACAGATGGGCGTGGCGTTCCTGGTCATGGTGCCGGTGCTCTACACCGACACGACCGATGCCTGGAAGCTGCCATCGCGCACCGCCCGCATGCAGATCGCCGCGGCGGGCATGGCGACCGAACTGATGCTTGCCGTGGCCGCCACTTGGTTGTGGCTGGTGCTGCCCGACGGGTCGGTCCGCGCAGGGGCCTTCATGCTCGCCACCACCACCTGGGTGCTGACGCTGGCGGTCAACCTGAGCCCGTTCATGCGGTTCGACGGCTATTACCTGCTGTCCGATGCTGTTGGCATCGCGAACCTGCATGAGCGCGCGTTCGCCCTGGGGCGCTGGAAGCTCCGGCAGGTGCTGCTGGGCTGGAGCGATCCGCCGCCGGAGGAGTTCGGGCCCCGGCGCAGGACCTGGCTCATCCTGTTCGCCTACCTGACCTGGCTGTACCGGCTGGTGCTGTTCCTGGGCATTGCACTGCTGGTCTACCACCTCTTCTTCAAGGCCCTCGGTCTGCTCTTGCTGGCGGTGGAGCTGGTGTGGTTCGTGCTGTGGCCCATGGGACGGGAACTCCGGCAATGGTGGAGTGGGCGCGCCAGACACCGCTGGACGCGCGCGTCGACGCTCAGCGCGGGCGCGCTGCTGCTGGGGTCTCTGGCCTTGTGCGTGCCATGGCCCCGCGGCGTGCACGCCCCGGCCGTGCTGGGAGCGGCGCAGTCGCAGTGGCTGTACGCCCCGGTGGCTGCCCAGATCCGAGCGATCGAGGCTCGGCACGGTGACACGGTGCGCGCGGGCCAGGCCGTGGTGGCCCTCGCCTCGCCAGAGCTGGATCAGAAGCTGGCGCTGGCCAGCGTGCGCGAACAGGCAATGCAGTGGAAGCTGGCGCAGCAGTCGCTGCACGCCGATCTGATGGGGCTGGGACCCGCCCTGCGCGAGCAGTGGGCGGCTGCCCGGGCCGAGCTTTCGGGCCTGAAGGCCCTGCGGGAGCAGCTCGATGTGCGGGCCGGTTTCCCCGGGCGCCTCACGACCCTCGCCCCCGGTCTGCAGCCGGGTGTCTGGGTGCGTCCCGGCGAGCCGCTGGTGCAGGTGGTGGCCGACAGCACCACCCGGGTCGACGCCTACGTCGCCAGTGAGGACATGCCCGGCATCCGGTTGGGTGATGCGGCCCGCTTTGTGGCCGGGGACGGGAGGTCTGCCCACCTGAAATGCCGGGTGGCCGATCTGGACAGCGTGGCGTTGCCCCATCTCGAACACGCTTTCCTGGGCAGTCCGAACGGTGGACCCGTGCCCGCCAGCGTGAACGCACAGGGCCTGGTTCAGCCCCTGCGCGCCGTGTTCCGGGTGCGCCTGGACCGTTGCGACAACGCGCCCACACCGGTCTGGCAGGAGCGCCCTGGCGCTGTGGTCATCGGTTCCGCGGGCCGCAGCGTCGTGGGGCACTGGATCGGGAAGGCCCTCGACCTGTGGAACCGTGAGGCTGGGCTGTGAGCGCGCTCCTGGCGCGCGGGGTGGTCTACTTCTTCACCTCGAGCGCCAGAATCCAGGACACCAGCTGGGCCGCGTCGGTCTGGGAAATGGCGACCTTGTTGGGTGGCATCGCCAGGCCGGACACCTTGTCCTTCCAGTGGCTCTCGTAGGGGCTGGAGCCGGCAAGCACCGTGGCGGTCAGCTGCTGCTGGGCGCCCTTGACACTCTTGTACTTGGCGGCGACGTCGCGCCAGGCCGGGCCGATGGGGGCCATGCCGTTCGGGCCCTTGGCGCCGGGTTCGATGTTGTGGCAGGTCATGCAGCCGGCGCCGGTGGCGAGCTTGAGGGCGGCCTGGTCTTCGGCCGGGCCTGCCCAGGCGGTGGCGGCCAGCAGGGTGGCCGAGAGGGCGATCAGGGTGCGTTTCATGGCGGGGACTCCGTGGGTTTCTGGGGGGACGTCCTCAGGCTATCAGCGCTCCCGGGCCGCGGATTGATCCTTGTCAAAGCGCCGGGGCTCCGTCTCAGGATGAGACGGGCGGTGGCTGCGGCGCTACGGGGGCTCGGCCTCAGGGCCCGCTGCCCGCCGGCGTCTCGGGCGCCACCACCAGCACGGTGCGGTTGCGGTCCTCGACGATCCACAGCCAGCCCCGGTGATCGACCGTGATGCCGGCCGGATTGCCCTGTGGGCGGATGCCGGGCATGACCCGCCAGCCGGAGACGATGTTCTCGCGCGCGCCGCTCGGGCGGCCGTCGGGGCCGAGGCGCCAGGCCACGATGCGGTGGCCCTGGGCGCGGTAGCCGTGCCATACCGCCAGCAGGCGACCGCTCCACGGATGTTCCGGCTGGCCGGCGACCGCGGGCGGCATGGCCAGCAGCTGCAGTGGCGCCACATGGGCCGGCCAGGCCTGGAACGGTGGGCGGTGGGCCTGGCGGCGGGCGCACTGGGCACGCTGCTCATAGCCCTGCGCCGCCACGCTGCGGCCCTGCGCATCGCTGACGCAGTAGGGCCAGCCGTAGTGCGCGCCGCGTTCGAGCTCGTTGAGCTCCTCGGCCGGGGCGTTGGGGGCGTTGTAGTCGACCGAATTCTCGGCCTGCCAGAGGCGCTCGGTCTTCCCGGCCGTGTCCTGGGTGACCGCCAGGCCCAGCGAGTTGCGCAGGCCGCTGGCAAATGGCTTCGGTGTCTGCGGTTTCAGGTCCGGGCCGGTCAGGGTGGTTTCGTACACCGCGGCCCGGGGCAGCGGCCCCGCGGTCTCGGGGCAGGGCAGGGGCTGCTGCTGGTGCTCGTCCCGGCAGGCGTCGCTGGCCGATCCCATATTGATATAGAGGCGCCCCTTGCGGCCGAAGGCCAGTTCCTTGAGCGGGTGTGCGCCGTCGGCCGGCAGGTCCTTGATCAGGTCTTCGCGGGCGAAGGTGTCCACGGGTGTGCGCCAGACCGTGCCGGCCTCGCCCACATAGACCTTGCCATCGGTGCCGCGCGCGAGCCCGTGTGGGCGGTCCAGCCCTCGGGCCAGCACCGTCACCCGGTCCGCGTCGCCCGGCTGTCCGTCCACCAGCAGTTCCAGCAGGCGTCCGCGGCGGGGCTCCCAGTTGCCCATGTCGGTGATCCAGAAGCGGCCGGGGGACACCTCGACCAGGCGGCGCGGCATCTGCAGGCCGTCGCGCGCGTCGCCCACCAGGCCTACGCACCAGCCCTTGGGCGCGGTCAGGGCCACGCGGGGGTAGCCGGCGCAGCGGCCCTGGGTGGCGTAGCGGGAGGCCTCGGGCTCCGCCCGTCCCGCGACGGGCAGGGCGATGAGGCCGGCCAGCGCCAGCGGGAGGCAGCGACGTCGTGTCATCGGGCCATTGTGAACCGCGTGGCGGCCCGCCCAGCCCGTGGCCAGGTCAGCGGGCCGGAGTGGAGGATTCGGCCGAGGGCTCGACCGTGACCGCCGCCGACTCCGTGCGCTCGTCCGAACTGAACCAGCCCCAGGCCAGCAGCAGGGCCAGGCTCACGGACAGCAGCAGGGCGATACCCAGGCGGAACAGCATTTCGATCACGGACAGACTTTCGGCGGCGAGAAGGTGGGCGGTATTGTGCCCGCGCGCCCAGGTCCTGCAGTCGGTCGTGTTCACGGCTGCTGCACAAAAGTCACACCCCAGGGCCTGGCTGTAGCACTTTGGTAGCGAAGCCGGTGACCACTGGATACCTTGTCGTCGTTTCAGGGGCTGTCCACGGCCCCAGCGGCGGTGCCGAAGTGCTGTGCCACCAGGCCGCGCAGCCACTGGTGGCCGGGGTCGCGGTGCAGGTGGGCGTGCCACAGCTGGGCGATGGTGCTGGCCGGCAGGCGCAGGGTCAGCGGGCGGGCCACCAGCGCGTGCGGGCCGGACAGGCGCTCGGCCAGACGTTCGGGCACGGTGGCCACCAGGTCGGTGCTGCCCAGCACCTGGCCCAGCGCCACGTAGTGCGGCACGGTCAGTTGCACCTGCCGCGCCACGCCCAGGCGCTGCAGCGCCTCGTCCACCTGGCCGTGGCCGGTGCCGGCCGAGACCACGCGCACGTGGGCGGCCTGCCGGTACTGCGTGGCGTTCAGCGGGGCGCTGGCGGTGGCCAGCGGGTGGCCGGCTCGCATCAGCGCCACGTAGCGCTGGCGGAACAGCGCCTGCTGGAAGAAGCCGGCCTGCAGCTGCGGCAGAGAGCCCAGTGCCAGGTCCACCCGGCCGGCGGCCATGTCCTCGCGCAGCGATGCGTCGGCCACCGGCACGCAGCGCAGCGTGACACCCGGTGCCTCGCGCGCCAGGGCGTCCATCAGCACCGGCAGGAAGTAGATCTCGCCCACGTCGGTCATGGCCAGCGTGAAGCAGCGCTCGCTGCGCGCCGGGTCGAAGCTGGCGCGCACGTTCAGCGCGCCCTGCAGCCCCCGCAGCGCCTGTGCCACCGGTTCGGCCAGCTGCAGCGCGTAGGGCGTGGGCGCCATGCCGGCGGGCGTGCGCAGGAAGAGCTCGTCGTCCAGCAGGTCGCGCAGCCGCCGCAGCGCGTTGCTCACCGCCGGTTGGCTCAGGCCCAGCGACTCGGCCACGCGCGAGACCCGGCCGTCCTGCACCAGGCGGTCGAACACCACCAGCAGGTTGAGGTCGATGTCGGTGAGCTTCATGCGCTTTCCATATTCACGTGGTGAATACAGCGTATCACGCCAATTCCCTTGCCGGATGGCCAGCCGGCCGCGATCATGCGGTCCACAAGAACACCCACGGAGACAGCCATGCCCGCATCCCCCGACGCCCTGCACTGGGAGGCCGGCGGCACCAGCCGCATCCCCTTTGCCGTCTACACCGACGAGCGGCGCCACCAGCGCGAGCTCGACCGCTTTTTCTACCAAGGCCACTGGTGCTACGTGGGCCTGGAAGCCGAGATCCCCAACGCCGGTGACTTCAAGCGCACCGTGGTCGGCGAGCGCTCGGTCATCATGACCCGCGCCGCCGACGGCCAGATCCACGTGGTGGAGAACGTCTGCGCGCACCGCGGCATGCGCTTCTGCCGCAAGCGCCACGGCAACGCCACCGAGTTCGTCTGCCCCTACCACCAGTGGAGCTACCAGCCCGACGGCACATTGCAGGGCGTGCCGTTCCGCCGCGGCGTGCGGCAGGACGGCAAGGTCAACGGCGGCATGCCGGCGGATTTCAACCCCAAGGACCACGGCCTGACGCGGCTGAAGGTGGCGGTGCGCGGCGGCGTGGTGTTCGCCAGCTTCGACCATGAGGTCGAGTCGCTCGAAGACTACATGGGGCCGACCATCCTCCAGTACTTCGACCGCCTGTTCAACGGCCGCAAGCTGACCATCCTGGGCTACAACCGCCAGCGCATCCCGGGCAACTGGAAGCTGATGCAGGAGAACATCAAGGACCCCTACCACCCCGGCCTGCTGCACACCTGGTTCGTCACCTTCGGCCTCTGGCGCGCCGACAACAAGAGCGAGCTGCGCATGGACGCGCACCACCGCCACGCCGCGATGGTCTCCACGCGCGGCAGCATGGGCCAGGCCGCCGGCCAGGCGGCGCAGGTGACCCAGGTGTCGAGCTTCAAGGAAAGCATGCAGCTCGAAGACCCGCGCTTCCTGGACATCGTGCCCGAGCCCTGGTGGCAGATGGACGACCAGATGCCGACCGCGGTGATGACGACACTCTTTCCGAGCGTCATCTTCCAGCAGCAGGTCAACAGCGTGAGCACGCGCCACATCCAGCCCGACGGCCACGGCGCCTTCGACTTCGTCTGGACGCACTTCGGCTTCGAGGACGACACGCCCGAGATGACGCAGCGCCGCCTGCGCCAGGCCAACCTGTTCGGCCCGGCCGGTTTCGTCAGCGCCGACGACGGCGAGGTGATCGAGTTCTCGCAGCAGGCCTTCGAGAGCAAGCCGCAGCACCGGGCACTGGCCGAGCTGGGCGGGCGCGAGGTGGGCGAGACCGACCACATGGTGACGGAGACGCTGATCCGCGGCATGTACGAGTACTGGCGGAAAGTCATGGAAGCGCCGGACGCCTCGCAAGGAGGTACCGCATGAGCACCCTCGACTTCGAGACCTTTCAGGCGCTGCAGGCGCTCCACAGCGACTACGCCTCGGCCGTCGACAGCGGCGACTGGGACCTCTGGCCCGATTTTTTCACCGCCGACTGCGTCTACAAGCTGCAGCCGCGCGAGAACCACGAGCGCGGCTTTCCGCTCTCGACCCTGGCCTTCGACAGCCAGGCCATGCTGCGCGACCGCGTCTACGGCATCAAGGAAACCCTGTTCCACGACCCGTACTACCAGCGCCATGTGGTGGGCGCGCCGGTGCTGCGTCAGATCGACGCGCAGGGCCGCCTGCATTGCGAGGCCAACTACGCGGTCTTCCGCACCAAGCTCGACGGCCCCAGCACGGTGTTCAACGTCGGGCGCTATCTGGACATCGTGGCGAAGACGCCCGACGGTCTGAAGTTCGCGCAACGTCTCTGCGTCTACGACAGCGAGATGATTCCGAACTCGATCATTTATCCCATCTGAACAGGACGGCACTCATGAGCAACTGGACCGACGTGGCCGCCGAGGGCGATCTGTTCGAAGGCGCGGGCGTCCCGGTGTCGCCGGGCGGGCGCGACATCGCGCTGTTTGCGGTGGAGGGCGAGGTGTTCGCCACCGACAACCTCTGCACCCACGGCAACGCCAAGCTGTGCGACGGTTTCGTGGAAGGGCACGAGATCGAGTGCCCGTTCCACCAGGGCCGTTTCGACCTGCGCACCGGCGACGCCACGCTCGCGCCCTGCACCCAGCCGATCAAGGTCTGGCCGGTGAAGGTCGAGGGCGGGCGGGTCTTGCTCGACCTCGGAGCCTGATTTTCAGGCGGTCGTTGACCGCGCGAGCAGCATCGCGTCGCCGTAGCTGAAGAAGCGGTAGCCCTGCGCCACCGCGTGGCGGTAGAGCGCCATCACATGGTCGTAGCCCGCGAAGGCGCTGACCAGCATCATCAGCGTGCTCTTGGGCAGGTGGAAGTTGGTGACCAGCACATCGACCACGCGGAAGTCGAAACCCGGCGTGATGAAGATGTTGGTGTCGCCCTGCAGCTCGCCGCTCTTCGTCCAGCTCTCCAGCGTGCGCACCGTGGTCGTGCCCACGGCCACCACGCGGCCGCCGCGCGCGCGGCAGTCTTCGATCGCCTGCACCGTGGCGGGCGGGATGGCGTAGCGTTCGTGGTGCATCACGTGCTCTTCGATGCGCTCGGTCTTCATGGGCGCGAAGGTGCCGGCGCCCACGTGCAGCGTGACGTTGGCGCGCCGCACACCATGCGCTTCGAGCGCGGCCAGCACGCCCTCGTCGAAGTGCAGCGCGGCGGTCGGCGCGGCCACGGCGCCGGGCACGCGCGCGAACACGGTCTGGTAGCGGCGCTCGTCCTCGGCGTCGTCGCCGTGCGTGATGTAGGGCGGCAGCGGCACATGGCCGTGGCGCGCCATCAGCGTGTGCGGGTCTTCGCCCGCCGGGCCTTCGAGCCGCAGGCGGAACAGCTGGCCCTGCTCGTCGGGCCAGCGGCCGATGAACACCGCGTCGAAGCCGCCGCCCTTGAGGCCGCCGGCCAGGTGCAGGCGCCCGCCGGGCAGGGGCTTCTTGCTCACGCGCAGGTGGCCGACGACCTCGTTGGCCGAGCCGTCCAGCGCCTCGTGCGGCAGCAGCACGCGCTCGATCAGCAGCTCCAGCTTGCCGCCGCTGGCCTTCTCGCCGAACAGGCGCGCCTTGACCACCTGGGTGTCGTTGAACACCAGCAGGTCGTCCGGCTGCAGCAGGCCGGGCAGCTCGCGGAAGATGCGGTCCACCGGCTGCTCGCCGGTGCCGTCGAGCAGGCGCGAGGCGCTGCGTTCGGCGGCCGGGTGCTGGGCGATCAGCGATTCGGGGAGGGAGAAATCGAAGTCGGCGACGGTGAAGGTGCGTGCCGACGAGGAGGAAGGTTCAGACATGCTGCTTGAGGGCCGGACGGGGCCCGTTCCAAGTGAAGGTATGGATGGAAGTACAGGCAGAATTGTCCCATGCCCGACGCCCTGTCCACCGCCCCGCGCAAGGAGCTATCTGCCCCGCAGAAGGCCATGCACAAGCTCGGCCTGGTGCGCGACATCGACCTCGCGCTGCATCTGCCGCTGCGCTACGAGGACGAGACCCGCATCGTCGCCCTGCACGACGCGCGCGACGGCGAGGTGGTGCAGGTCGAGGGCACGGTGACCAAGCAGGACATCCAGTACCGGCCGCGTCGCCAGCTGCTGGTCACGCTGGACGACGGCAGCGACACCTGCACCCTGCGCTTCTTCAGTTTCTATCCCTCGCACCAGAAGACCCTGGCGGTGGGCGCGCGGGTGCGCGTGCGCGGCGAGGTGCGCGGCGGCTTTATGGGCAAGACCATGATGCACCCCGCCTTCCACGCAGCTGGCGGCGAGTTGCCCGAGGCGCTGACCCCCGTCTACCCCACCAGTGCCCAGCTGCCCCAGGCCTACCTGCGCAAGGCCGTGGTGTCGGGCCTCAAGCGCGCCGACCTCAGCGAGACCCTGCCGCAGCCGGTGCTGGCCTCGCTGCAGGAGACGCTGCGGGGGCTGCGCGCGCCGCTGATGTCGCTGCGCCAGGCGCTGGAGTACCTGCACCACCCGGGCCCGGACGTGGCCATGGGCGCGCTGGAAGACCGCAGCCACCCGGCCTGGCAGCGGCTCAAGGCCGAAGAATTGTTGGCCCAGCAGCTGTCGCAGCTGCAGGCCAAGCGCGAGCGCGATGCGCTGCGCGCGCCATCGCTGCACACCTCGGCCGGTGGTCTGCACGAGCAACTGCTGGGCGTGCTGCCGTTCGCGCTGACGGCGGCCCAGCGCCGCGTCGGCGAAGAGATCGCGCGCGACCTGCAGCGCCAGGTGCCCATGCACCGGCTGCTGCAGGGCGACGTGGGTTCGGGCAAGACCGTGGTGGCCGCGCTGGCCGCCGCCATCGCCATCGACAGCGGCTGGCAGTGCGCGCTGATGGCGCCGACCGAGATCCTGGCCGAGCAGCACTTTGCCAAGCTGATCGGCTGGCTGGAACCGCTGCTCGAACCCCTGGGCAAACGCGTGGCCTGGCTCACCGGCAGCCAGAAGAAAAAACAGCGCACGGAGATGCTCGAACTCATCGCCAGCGGCGAGGCCGCGCTGGTGGTGGGCACGCACGCGGTGATCCAGGACCAGGTGCAGTTCAAAAACCTGGCCCTGGCCATCATCGACGAGCAGCACCGCTTCGGCGTGGCGCAGCGGCTGGCGCTGCGCAGCAAGATGGGTGGCCCCGAGCTGGGCGCGGGCGAACCGCACCTGCTCATGATGTCGGCCACGCCCATACCGCGCACCCTGGCCATGAGCTACTACGCCGACCTCGACGTCTCGACCATCGACGAGCTGCCGCCCGGCCGCACGCCCATCGTCACCAAGGTGGTGTCCGACAGCCGTCGGCACGAGGTGATCGAGCGCATCCGGGCGCAGGTGGCCGAGGGCCGGCAGGTGTACTGGGTCTGCCCGCTGATCGAGGAGAGCGAGGCCATCGATCTGTCCAACGCCACCGAGACCCACGCCGAACTCAGTCAGTTGCTCCCCGGCGTGCTGGTCGGCCTGCTGCATTCGCGCATGCCGGTGGCCGAGAAGAAGGCGGTGATGTCGCTGTTCAGCGGCGGCCACATGGGGGTGCTGGTCTCGACCACGGTGATCGAGGTCGGGGTGGACGTGCCCAACGCCTCGCTGATGGTGATCGAGCACGCCGAGCGCTTCGGCCTGTCGCAGCTGCACCAGCTGCGCGGCCGGGTGGGGCGCGGTGCGGCGGCCTCGGCCTGCGTGCTGCTCTACACACCCAATGAAGGCGGGCGCCTGGGCGAGACCGCGCGCGAACGGCTCAGGGCCATGGCCGAGACCAACGACGGCTTCGAGATCGCGCGCCGCGACCTGGAGATCCGCGGCCCCGGCGAGTTCCTCGGTGCCCGCCAGTCGGGCGCGCCGCTGCTGCGTTTTGCCGACCTGGCCACCGACACCCACCTGCTCGAATGGGCCCGCGAGGCGGCGGCGCAGATGCTTGTGAGATTTCCCGAAGCCGCCGAGCGGCATGTGGGGCGCTGGCTCGGCACCAAGGCCGAGTACCTGAAAGCCTGAATGGATTTCCTATCGATGTCGAGCGCAAAATAGCGCCATGACCCTGACGGAACTGAAATACATCGTGGCCGTGGCGCGCGAGAAGCACTTCGGCAAGGCCGCCGAGGCCTGTTTCGTGTCGCAGCCCACGCTGTCCGTGGCGATCAAGAAGCTCGAAGAAGAGCTGGAGCTCAAGATCTTCGAGCGCAACGCCAGCGAGATCGCGGTCACGCCGCTGGGCGAGCAGATCGTGCGCCAGGCGCAGACCGTGCTGGAGCAGGCCGCCGCGATCAAGGAGATCGCCAAGCGCGGCAAGGACCCGCTGGCCGGGCCGCTCAAGCTGGGCGTGATCTACACCATCGGTCCCTACCTGCTGCCTAACCTGGTGCGCCAGGTGATCGAGCGCACGCCGCAGATGCCGCTGATGCTGCAGGAGAACTTCACCGTCAAGCTGCTGGAACAGCTGCGCCTGGGCGAGATCGACTGCGCCATCCTGGCCGAGCCGTTCCCCGACACCAACCTCGCGATCGCGCCGCTGTACGACGAGCCCTTTATGGCCGCCGTGCCGGCCAGCCACCCGCTGGCCAAGCGCAAGGCCATCACCACCGACGAGATCAAGAACGAGACCATGCTGCTGCTGGGCACGGGGCACTGTTTCCGCGACCACGTGCTGGAGGTCTGCCCCGAGTTCGCGCGCTTCTCCAGCGACACCGAGGGCATCCGCAAGAGCTTCGAAGGCTCGTCGCTGGAGACCATCAAGCACATGGTGGCCGCCGGCATGGGCGTGACCCTGGTGCCGCGCCTGTCGGTGCCGCGCTCGGCGCTCGACGGCTCGGCCGACAACTCGCAGGACCTGGGCGACGCATCCTTCGTGCACTACCTGCCCTTCGACGGCGATCCGCCTACGCGGCGCGTGGTGCTGGCCTGGCGCCGCAGCTTCACGCGCTACGAGGCCATCGCCGAACTGCGCAACGCCGTTTATGCCTGCGAGTTGCCAGGCGTGAAAAGACTGTCATGAGTTCTGCTGCATTGCCCGAACCGAGCCCGTCCAAGCTGGCGCTCTACCTTGATCTGATCCGCTGGAACCGCCCCGCCGGCTGGCTGCTGCTGCTCTGGCCCTCGCTCTCGGCATTGTGGATCGCCGCCCAGGGCTTTCCGGGCTGGCACCTGCTGGTGGTGTTCGTGCTGGGCACCATCCTCATGCGCAGCGCCGGCTGCTGCGTCAACGACGTGGCCGACCGCGAGTTCGACAAACACGTCAAGCGCACCGCGCAGCGCCCCGTGACCAGTGGGCGCGTGGGCGTGAAGGAGGCGCTGGCGGTCGGTGGCGTGCTGGCCTTCGCCGCCTTCCTGCTGGTGCTGACCACCAACACTGCGACCATCGCCTGGTCGGTGCTCGGCCTGGTGCTGTCGCTGATCTATCCGTACGCCAAACGCCACGTCTCCATGCCGCAGGCGGTGCTGGGCGTGGCCTTCAGCTTCGGCATCCCGATGGCCTTTGCTGCGGTGACGGAGAGCGTGCCCTGGCAGGCCTGGGCGCTGATGGCGGGCAACCTGTTCTGGGTGTTGGCCTACGACACCGAGTACGCGATGGTCGATCGCGACGATGACCTGAAGATCGGCATGAAGACCTCGGCCATCACGCTGGGCGATGCCGACGTGCCGGCCGTGACGGCGTTTTACCTGGTGTTCCTGGGTGTTTGGACAGCCGTGCTCTGGGGCCAGGTGAACCCGCTGGTCTGGGGCGCCATGCTGGTGGTGGCGCTGGCCCAGGTGGCCTGGCACTGGAGGCTGATCAAGGACCGCACGCGCGACGGCTGCTTCAAGGCCTTTCGCCAGAACCACTGGCTGGGGTTCACGGTGTTTGTGGGGGTTGTGGTCGGGTTGGTTTGATCGCTGGGGGTTTGGAGCGGGGCGCTGCTTCAGCCTGCGCAAGCGGTGCGCTCTGCTCCGCGGCTGTCCTCCGGCCGGCTGCGCCGTCCTCCCCCTTTATGCCGCTGCGCAGAGCGCACCGCTTGCGCGAGCAGGGTAGGACTGTTTGGGGCGGCTTTGTGACGCTTTTCTGCTGGGAATGGACTCTGTTCAACCGGCGACGGGCGCTCAACTTTTGACATGAGAGTGGGGCGTTTGTTTCACTGCGCACCTGCGTCTGCATTGAACGCGTACTGCTCGGCAACACTGATTAGCTTGCGCGAGCTCGAACCGACCGAACCTTGCGCGGTCCAGAGAAACGGGTAGAAGTTGAAGCACTGGTCACCCTTTGCTTGCTCGGCTTCGACCTCCCACTGTGGCCATCGGAAGCCTTCGTAGAAGACGGCCAGCCTGTCGCTAAGTGCCCAAGCAAGAAAGTCTGAGTACCCGAGTCCCAGTGGTTCCCACCTCAACGTGTCCGGCGCCCAGTAGTACATGGAACCATGATCCTCACCAAGAGCGCCACCGTTTATGGAGAAGAAACCCCCAATCACATCATCTGCAACGAGTAGATGACCAGAGGATCTATTGGCTTTCCAGTCGACGATGTTTCGTAGCAGTTTTGGATGACCAGATCCGAGGATTCTCAGCCAGCCATGGTCTATCAAGATCCCGCCGGTCTCATAGGCGATTGCTCCCATTGGGGATCGAGTTGAGACTTGAAGGCCGGTCAGAACATCACCACGCGCTTCTGATGGTTTGAGTACCTCAACTGGCCAGGCACTTTGAGCGATCCAGTGCAGAACTAGCGGCATCGCCGGTTCTTCACGGTTTACTAGTTCTTCGAGGGTTCTCACATACGCCTCACTTGTGATTTATCCCGCAAAACGGCGGATAGCACTTTTGGTGCTCATTGAACAAAGTCGCATACCGTCTCAAAAAATTTTTTGAAATCAACCAATGGCTTCAAGCTGATCACTAGGCGAACGTGCATAACAGATTCGACAAACCTGACCGAGCCCGCACCACACCTCAATGAGATCGCGGGCCATAGCAAGCACCAATCACTGCAACTGGGACAGCCGCGGAGCAGAGCACACCGCATCCGCAAGCTGAGCAGAGATTACTTGCCGAACTCCGCGCCCAGTTCGGCGGCGCGGGTCTGCGCTGCGACCAGGGCCTGCTCGAACAGCGCCTTCATGTCCGAAGCCTCCATCGAGGTGATGGCCGCGTAGGTCGTGCCGCCCTTGGATGTGACGCGCTCGCGCAGGGTCTGCAGCGGGTCGTCTGAGCGCTGGGCCAGGGTGGATGCGCCGATGAAAGTGCCGATGGCGAGTTGCTGCGCCACCTCGGGCGCCAGGCCCATGCGGGCGCCTGCGTCGCGCATGGCTTCGAGGAAATAGAACACGTAGGCCGGACCGGAGCCCGAGAGCGCGGTCACGGCGTCGAGGTCGCTCTCCACGTTCACCCACACCAGCTCCCCCGTGGTGCGCACCACGCGCTCGACCAGGGCCTTGTCGTCGGCGCTCACGGCGGCGCGCGCCATCAGGCCGGTCATGCCCAGGCCGACCAGCGCGGGGGTGTTGGGCATGGCGCGCACGATGCGCTCGGTGCCGAGCCAGGTGGCGATGCTCTCGCTGGTGATGCCGGCGGCCACGCTCAGGTGCAGCGCACCGTCGACGAAGTGGCGGGCGGCCGAGGCCGCGTCCTTGAAGGTCTGCGGCTTGACGGCCCAGACCACCAGGTCGGACGGCTTCAGCTCGGCGCTGGCGGCGGGCAGCACGGCCATGCCGGGGAACTGTTGCGCCAGCTTCGCACGCTGCTCGTCCCAGGGCTCGACCACCTGCAGGCACGCAGCCGGGTGGCCCTGGCGGACCAGGCCGCCGATGATGGCGCTGGCCATGTTGCCGCCGCCGATGAAGGTGATGAGGGGGTGGGTGGACGTGTTCATGCCGCCATTGTCCCCGAGGCGTTGAGCGCTCAGGGCGCGGTGGTCTGCCTCACCGCGTGTTCCCACTCGGCCATCTTTTCCGCCGCCCGCTCGCGCGAGAGCGTCGGGTGGAACACGCGCTCGGCGCGCCACTGTTTCGACAGTTCGTCCAGCCCGGCGTACACCCCGCACTGCAGGCCTGCGAGGTAGGCGGCGCCCAGCGCGGTGGTCTCGATCACGGCCGGCCGCACCACGGGAATGCCCAGCAGGTCGGCCTGGATCTGCA
Organism: Hydrogenophaga flava NBRC 102514; assembly: GCF_001571145.1. Classification (GTDB taxonomy): domain Bacteria; phylum Pseudomonadota; class Gammaproteobacteria; order Burkholderiales; family Burkholderiaceae_C; genus Hydrogenophaga; species Hydrogenophaga flava. The sequence goes on along the minus strand of NZ_BCTF01000001.1, from coordinate 251,450 downwards.
TCAGCAGGTCGTTGACGCAGGCGCCGCCGTCCACGCGCAGTTCGGCCACCGGCACGCCGCCGCTGGCCACCGCGTCGCGGCTCATGGCGTCGAGCAGGGCGGCGCTCTGGAAGGCGATGCTCTCCAGCGCGGCGCGCGCGATGTGGGCGATGGTGCTGCCACGTGTGAGGCCGACGATGGCGCCGCGGCTCTCGGGCTGCCAGTAGGGCGCGCCCAGGCCGGTGAAGGCCGGCACCATGATCACGCCGCCGGCGTCGGGCACGCTTTCGGCCAGCGCCTGCACCTCGCTGCTGGAGGGGATGGCGCGCAGGCCGTCGCGCAGCCACTGCACCACGGCGCCGCCGATGAAGACGCTGCCCTCGAACGCATATTGGGGAGGGCCGGGCAGCTGCGCGGCGGCGGTGGTGATCAGGCCGTTCTGGCTGGTCTGGAAGCGCTCGCCGTTGTGCATCAGCATGAAGCAGCCGGTGCCGTAGGTGTTCTTGGCCATGCCGGCCGAGAAGCAGGCCTGGCCGAACAGCGCGCTCTGCTGGTCACCGGCCACGCCGCCGATCACCAATCGGCCGCCCAGCCATTCGGGCCGCACCTCGCCGAAGTGGGCGCTGGAGGGCAGGGCAGTCGGCATCATGGCCGCCGGGATGGTCATGGCCGCCAGCAGCTCTTCATCCCAGCGCTGGGTGTGCACGTTGAACAGCATGGTGCGTGCGGCGTTGCTGTGGTCGGTCACGTGGGCCGCGCCGCCGGTGAGCTGCCAGATCAGCCAGCTGTCGACGGTGCCGAAGGCCAGTTCGCCGGCCTCGGCCTGCGCGCGTGCGCCGGGCACGTGGTCCAGGATCCACTGCAGCTTGGTGCCCGAGAAGTAGGCGTCGATGCGCAGGCCGGTCTTCTGCAGCACCGTGTCTGACAGGCCGTGCTCGCGCAGCGCGGCGCAGGTGCTTTCCGCGCGGCGGTCCTGCCAGACGATGGCGTTGTAGACCGGCTCGCCCGTCTTGCGGTTCCAGACCACCGTGGTCTCGCGCTGGTTGGTGATGCCCACGGCGCGGATGTCGGCGGCCTTCAGACCGGCCTTGGCCAGTGCCTCGCGTGCGGTCTCCAGCTGCGTGCTCCAGAGGTCGCGCGGGTCGTGTTCGACCCAGCCGGGTTGCGGGTAGATCTGGCGGAACTCGCGCTGCGCCATCGCGACCACATGGCCGTCCTGGTCGAAAACGATGCTGCGCGAACTGGAGGTGCCCTGGTCCAGGGCCAGCAGGTAACTCATGGTGTGTCTCGTCTCTGGTCTCTTGTCTGGTCGAAAGGGTCAGCTGGCCTCGCGCCCGGCTACCACGCATTCCACGTCGCCCTGGGTCAGCAGCGTGTCGAAGGGCGGTGGCGGCGGTTCGTCGGTGAACAGCACGTCCACCTCGTCCAGCCGCGCCAGTTCCACCATCGCCGGGCGGTTGAACTTGCTGTGGTCGGCCGCCAGCCAGACCTCGCGCGACTGGCCAATGATGGTGCGCGCGACCTTCACCTCGCGGTAGTCGAAGTCGCGCAGCGTGCCGTCGGCCTCGATGCCGCTGATGCCGATCAGGCCGATGTCGACCTTGAACTGGCGCATGAAGTCCACCGTGGCCTCGCCCACGATGCCCTGGTCGGCGCCGCGCACCTGGCCGCCGGCCACGATCACCTCGCAGCTGGGGTTGGCGCTCAGCAGGCCTGCCACGTGCAGGTTGTTGGTGATCACACGCAGGCCCTGGTGCTGCATTAGTTCGCGCGCCACGGCCTCGATGGTGGTGCCGATGTTCAGGATCAGCGAGCAGCCGTTGGGCACGCGCTGGGCGATGGACCTGGCGATGCGGGTCTTGGCCTCGGACTCCATGGCCTGGCGCTGCCGGTAGGCGATGTTTTCGGTGGTCGAGCCGGGCAGGCGCACGCCGCCGTGAAAGCGCGAGAGCAGGCCGGCTTCGGCCAGTCGCTGCACGTCGCGGCGCACGGTCTGCAGGGTGACGCCAAAGCGCTCGGCCAGGGCTTCGATGGTCTGCGGGCCGTGGGTGCGCACCACGTCCAGCAGGTGGGTGTGTCGGGGGGGCCAGGTTCATGGACAGCGTGCGGTCGGGGATCGTGGTGCTCCGAACATAACGGAAAAGGATATTCGGCCGTTAAGGGTAAATACCGAATCAAGAAGAACAAAAACGAACAATAGAATCCGCCAAACGAAAATAAAACAACAGGCCTGCGGGCCTCCTTCTGGACATCGAATGCAGCTATCCCTGGAGCAGGTGGGCAAGACGGTCGGGCCTTCGGTCCACCTCCACCCCATGAGTCTGAATCCGGCGCCGGACGCCGTCACGGTGCTGCTGGGCGCCACGCAGGCGGGCAAGACCAGCCTGATGCGCGTCATGGCCGGCCTGGACGTGCCGACCAGCGGGCGCGTGGTGGTGGACGGGCGCGATGTCACCGGCACGCCGGTGCGCGAGCGCAATGTGGCCATGGTCTACCAGCAGTTCATCAATTACCCGTCGATGACGGTGTTCGACAACATTGCCTCGCCGCTCAAGCTCGGCGGCCGGCCCCGCGCCGAGATCGAGCGGCGCGTGCGCGAACTGGCGGCGCGGCTGCACATCGAGGTGTTTCTTGACCGCCTGCCGGCCGAGCTCTCGGGCGGTCAGCAGCAGCGCGTGGCGCTGGCGCGCGCGCTGGCCAAGAACGCCCCCCTGATGCTGCTGGACGAGCCGCTGGTGAACCTGGACTACAAGCTGCGCGAGGAGCTGCGCGAAGAACTGACCCAGCTGTTCGCTGCCGGTGACTCCACCGTGGTCTACGCCACCACCGAGCCGGGCGAGGCCCTGCTGCTGGGCGGCTACACGGCGGTGATGGACGCAGGCGAGCTGCTGCAGTACGGCCCCACGGCCGAGGTGTTCCACCGGCCGAAGTCGCTGCGCGTGGCGCGCGCCTTCAGCGATCCTCCCATGAACCTGCTGGCCGCCGACGTGGCCGAGGGTGGTGCGCAGCTCAGAGGCGGTCCGCTGCTGGCGGTTGCGCTGCCTCAGCACGCCACCCGCGCGCTGACCCTGGGCATCCGCGCCAGCGCCGTGCGCGTGGCGCCGCGCCCAGGCGACGTGGCCCTGCCCGGCCAGGTCGAGCTGGCGGAAATCTCCGGCTCCGACACCTTCGTGCACGTGCACACGGCGGTCGGAGAGATCGTGGCCCAGCTCACCGGCGTGCACGACTTTGCCCTGGGCAGTGCGATCACCCTGCACGTGAACCCGGCGCAGGTGTACGCCTTCGACCAGTCCGGCGACCTGCTGGTGGCGCCGCAACGCGCGAAGGGAGTCTGAGATGGCCCGCATCGACCTCGACCTCGCCCACTCCTACCGGCCGAACCCGAAGGAAGACAGCGACTACGCGCTGCTGCCGCTGAAGATGAGCTTCGAGGACGGCGGCGCCTACGCGCTGCTCGGTCCCTCGGGCTGCGGCAAGACGACCATGCTCAACATCATTTCGGGCCTGCTGGTGCCGTCTCACGGCACAGTCAAGTTTGACGGCCAGGACATGACGCGCGCCACGCCGCAGGAGCGCAACATCGCCCAGGTGTTCCAGCTCCCGGTCATCTACGACACCATGACCGTGGCGGAGAACCTGGCCTTTCCGCTGAAGAACCGCAAGGTGCCGGCCGACCAGATCAAGACCCGTGTCGGCCAGATCGCCGAGATGCTGGAGATGAGCCACCAGCTGGACATGCGCGCGGCCGGCCTTTCTGCCGACCAGAAGCAGAAGATCTCGCTCGGCCGCGGCCTGGTCCGGCCCGACGTGTCGGCGGTGCTGTTCGACGAGCCGCTGACAGTGATCGACCCGCACCTGAAGTGGCAGCTGCGGCGCAAGCTCAAGCAGATCCACCACGAACTCAAGCTCACGCTGATCTACGTCACCCACGACCAGGTGGAGGCCCTGACCTTCGCCGACCAGGTGGTGGTGATGACGCGCGGCAAGGTGGTGCAGCTGGGCACGCCCGACGCGCTGTTCGAGCGCCCCGCGCACACCTTCGTCGGCCACTTCATCGGCTCGCCTGGCATGAACTTCCTGGACGCGCAGGCTGCGGGCGGGCAGCTGCAGCTCGGCGGCCGGCAGCTGGCGGCGCCGCAGGCACTGCCCGAGGGCGCGCTGCGCCTGGGCATCCGCCCCGAGTACCTGGCGCTGGCACCCGCTGGGGCCGCGGCCACGCTGCCCGCGACGGTGCAGAAAGTGCAGGACATCGGCACCTACTTCCTGGTCACGCTGGACGCGGCCGGTCAGACCCTCAAGGCCCGCCTGGCGCCGGATGCGACCCTGCCAGCTGTGGGCGATCAGGTCGGCGTGCAGGTGCTGGGTGAACACACCTGTTTCTACAAAAACGAGGAGCTGGTGGCATGAGCACCACGACCAAACCCGTCAACCAGAAAGCCTGGTTCCTGATCCTGCCCGTCTTCATCTGCGTGGCCTTCTCCGCCATCCTGCCGCTGATGACCGTGGTGAACTACTCGGTGCAGGACATCATCTCGCCCGAGCGCCGCGTCTTCGTGGGCACCGAGTGGTTCGCCAGCGTCATGCGCGACGAGGACCTGCACGCCGCGCTGTGGAACCAGATGAAGTTCTCCATGGCGGTGCTGGCGGTCGAGATCCCGCTGGGCATCGCACTCGCGCTGGCCATGCCAGCCCAGGGCTGGAAGGCCTCGGCCACGCTGGTGATCGTCGCGCTCTCGCTGCTGATTCCCTGGAACGTGGTGGGCACCATTTGGCAGATCTTCGGCCGCGCCGACATCGGCCTGCTCGGCCACACGCTGGAGCAGATGGGCATCGAATACAGCTACACCGGCGACGCGACCCACGCATGGCTGACCGTGCTGCTGATGGACGTGTGGCACTGGACGCCGCTGGTGGCGCTGCTGGCCTACGCCGGGCTGCGCTCCATCCCCGACGCGTACTACCAGGCCGCGCGTATCGACGGTGCCAGCAAGTTCGCCGTGTTCCGCTACATCCAGCTGCCCAAGATGCGCGGTGTGCTGATGATCGCGGTGCTGCTGCGCTTCATGGACTCCTTCATGATCTACACCGAGCCCTTCGTGCTCACTGGTGGCGGCCCCGGCAACGCCACCACCTTCCTCAGCCAGTACCTGACGCAGAAGGCGGTCGGCCAGTTCGACCTCGGCCCCGCCGCCGCGTTCTCCCTGATCTATTTCCTCATCATCCTGCTGTTCTGCTTCGTGCTCTACAACTGGATGCAGAGCCTCGGCCAGGCCGAGAAAGAGGTGCAATCGTGAACGAGCGTCGATTCAAGAAGAGGACGCTGTTCCTCATTGCCTACCTGGTGTTCGCGCTGTTGCCCATCTACTGGATGGTCAACATGAGCTTCAAGACCAACCAGGAAATCCTCAGCAGCTTCAGCCTCTGGCCGCAGGCGTTCACCTGGGACAACTACAAGCTCATCTTCACCGACGAGAGCTGGTACTCGGGCTACATCAACAGCCTGATCTATGTGTGCATCAACACCGTGATCTCGCTGACCGTGGCGCTGCCGGCGGCCTACGCGTTCAGCCGCTACAGCTTCCTGGGCGACAAGCACGTCTTCTTCTGGCTGCTGACCAACCGCATGACGCCGCCGGCGGTGTTCCTGCTGCCCTTCTTCCAGCTCTACACCACGGTGGGGCTGATGGACACGCACATCGCGGTGGCGCTGGCGCACCTGCTGTTCAACGTGCCGCTGGCGGTGTGGATTCTCGAAGGCTTCATGTCGGGCATCCCGCGCGAGATCGACGAGACCGCCTACATCGACGGCTACAGCTTCCCGCGCTTTTTCATCACCATCTTCCTGCCGCTGATCAAGGCGGGTGTGGGCGTGGCGGCGTTCTTCTGCTTCATGTTCAGCTGGGTGGAATTGCTGATGGCGCGCACGCTGACCAGCGTCAACGCCAAGCCCATCGTGGCCACCATGACGCGCACGGTCAGTGCCAGCGGCATGGACTGGGCCACGCTGGCCGCGGCGGGTGTGCTGACCATCGTGCCGGGGGCGATCGTGATCTGGTTCGTCCGGCACTACATCGCCAAGGGCTTCGCCATGGGGAGGGTGTGATGTTCGAGTGGATGGCATGGACCACGCCGGTGGCCGTCTTTTTTACCTGCATCGTGCTGATGCTGATCGGCATGACCGTGTGGGAGATCAAGTCACCCACGACGATGCGCAAGGGCTTCCTGCCGATGGCCACCACGCGCGGCGACCGGCTCTTCATCGGCCTGCTGCTGGCGGCCTACATCAACCTGGTCTTCGTCGGCGCGGCCGAGTGGATGGCCGAGCTGATGTCGCTGGAGGAGGAGCCCAGTGTGTGGATCAGCTTCGTGCTGTCCATGCTGGCCCTGGCGCTGGTGATGCGCAAGGGCTGAACCGTTTCGAGGGAATACGGCCCGGCGCTGCCCCGGGGCCGTGGTCACCCAGAGCCATGAGGGGCAGCGTTCATATCAACCCGAGAGAAGGAGACACGATGAAATTGCGATACAACGCGCTCGCGCTGGCCGCGCTCTGCGCCCTGGGCAGCCACGCGGCCTGGGCCGACGAGGCCGCTGCGAAGAAATGGATCGACAGCGAGTTCCAGCCATCCACACTCAGCAAGGACCAGCAGGCCGCCGAACTGAAGTGGTTCATCGACGCCGCCAAGAAGCTGCAGGGCAAGGGCGTGAAAGAAATCTCGGTGGTCTCCGAGACCATCACCACCCACGAGTACGAGTCCAAGACGCTCGCCAAGGCCTTTGAAGAGATCACCGGCATCAAGGTCAAGCACGACCTGATCCAGGAAGGCGACGTGGTCGAGAAGCTGCAGACCTCGATGCAGTCGGGCAAGTCCATCTACGACGGCTGGATCAGCGACTCCGACCTGATCGGCACCCACTACCGCTACGGCAAGGTGCTGAACCTGACCGACTACATGAGCGGCGCGGGCAAGGAATGGACCAACCCCGGCATCGACATCAAGGACTTCATCGGCACCAAGTTCACCACCGCACCCGACGGCAAGCTCTACCAGCTGCCCGACCAGCAGTTCGCCAACCTCTACTGGTTCCGCGCCGACCTCTTCGAGCGCAAGGACCTGAAGGACAAGTTCAAGGCCAAGTACGGCTACGACCTGGGCGTGCCGCTGAACTGGTCGGCCTATGAGGACATCGCCGAGTTCTTCACCAACGACGTCAAGACCATCGACGGCAAGGCGATCTACGGCCACATGGACTACGGCAAGAAGGACCCGTCGCTGGGCTGGCGCTTCACCGACGCCTGGCTGTCCATGGCCGGTACCGCCGACATCGGCGCGCCCAACGGCCTGCCGATCGACGAGTGGGGCATCCGCGTGGCGGCCGACAAGTGCACGCCGGTGGGCGCCTCGGTCGAGCGTGGTGGCGCCACCAACTCGCCCGCGGCCGTCTACGCGCTGACCAAGTACGTCGACTGGATGAAGAAGTACGCGCCCAAGGAAGCCACCGGCATGACCTTCGGCGAAGCCGGCCCGGTGCCCGCGCAAGGCCAGATCGCCCAGCAGATCTTCTGGTACACGGCCTTCACCGCCGACATGACCAAGCCGGGCCTGCCGGTGGTCAACGCCGACGGCACGCCGAAGTGGCGCATGGCGCCCGGCCCCAACGGCCCGTACTGGAAGCAGGGCATGCAGAACGGCTACCAGGACGTGGGCAGCTGGACCTTCTTCAAGGACCACGACGCCAACAAGACGGCCGCCGCCTGGCTCTACGCCCAGTTCGTGACCGCCAAGACCACTTCGCTCAAGAAGACCATCGTGGGCCTGACGCCGATCCGCGAGTCCGACATCCAGAGCAAGGCCATGACGGACATGGCGCCCAAGCTGGGTGGTCTGGTCGAGTTCTACCGCAGCCCGGCCCGCGTGGCATGGTCGCCCACCGGCACCAACGTGCCCGACTACCCCAAGCTGGCCCAGCTGTGGCGGAAGAACGTGGCGCAGGCTGTCACGGGTGAGAAGACCCCGCAGGGTGCGATGGACAACCTGGCCAAGGAGATGGACGAGGTGCTGGCCCGTCTTGAGCGTGCCGGCATGGCCCAGTGCCCGCCCAAGCTGAACAAGAAGGAAAGCGCCGACAAGTGGCTCTCCGACAAGTCGGCGCCCTGGAAGAAACTGGCCAACGAGAAGCCGAAGGGCGAAACCATCAACTACCAGACCCTGCTGGACGCCTGGAAGGCCGGCAAGGTGCGTTGATCGGCTGTTGTCTTCCGGTCTGATGTGAAACCTCCGCACGCACCCCTTGCGGGTGTGTGCGGTCACCAACTGATTCATGAATCCCGCAGAACGTCTTCAGTCCCTGGCCCGACAACCCCGGTTTGACCTGGTGGTGGTGGGCGGGGGGGGCACCGGTCTGGGTGTGGCGCTGGACGCGGCGCTGCGCGGTTTCTCCGTCGCCCTGTTCGAGTCGCACGACTTCGCAGGCGGCACATCGTCGCGCTCCACCAAGCTGCTGCATGGCGGCGTGCGCTACCTCGCGCAGGGCAACGTGGCCCTGGTGCGCGAGGCGCTGGCGGAGCGGGCCACGGTGCTGCGCATCGCGCCGCACCTGGCGCAGCCGCTGCCGTTCGTGATGCCTTCATACGCCTGGTGGCAGACGCCCTTCTACGGCGCCGGACTCAAGCTGTACGACCTGATGGCAGGCCGCGCCGGCCTCGGGCGCACGGAATTCCTCAGCCGGGCGCAGACCCTGCAGGCTCTGCCCGGCGTCAATCCCGAAGGGCTCAAGGGCGGTGTGCAGTACTGGGACGGCCAGTTTGACGACGCCCGGCTGGCGCTGGCGCTGGCACGAACCGCCCAGAACGCCGGGGCGCAGCTGTTTAACTACGCCGAGGTGGAGGCACTGGAGCGGACGGAGTCCGGTTTCTCCGTGACCGTCCGCGACCGCCTGTCCGGGCACTCCCGGCGGGTCGAGGCGGGGTGCGTGATCAACGCCACCGGGGTCTGGGTCGACGCCCTGCGGGCTCGCGCCGGGGCACCGGGTGGCACGGGCACCGACCGCATGGTCAGCCCCAGCCAGGGGGTGCACGTGGTCGTGGACCGCGAATTCCTGAACGGCCATCACGCCCTGCTGGTGCCCAAAACGCGCGATGGCCGGGTGCTGTTCGCCGTGCCCTGGCTGGGCAAGCTGGTGCTGGGCACGACCGACACCCCCCGCCAGGACCTGCCGCGCGAACCGCAGCCGTTTGCCGAAGAGCTGGACTTCATCCTGGGCGAAGCGGCCCATGTGCTTCGCCGTCCGGTGCAACGGCACGACATCCGCAGTGTCTGGGTCGGGCTGCGCCCTCTGGTGGCGCCACCCAAGGACGACGGAGGTGGGACCAAGGTGCTGTCGCGGGAACACACCATCGTGGTGGAGTCCAGCGGGCTGCTGACGGTCACCGGCGGCAAATGGACCACCTACCGGGCCATGGCGGAGGATGTCATGGAGCGCTGTTTTGCTGCGGGTCTATTGCCTCGGAAGCAAGGAGGTCAAACCGAGCGCCAAACGCTGGACGGTGCGCCCCCCGCGAACCACGCGGTGGTACCGCTGCACGCTGGCCCCGGTCTGCACCTGTACGGCCGACATGCCGATGAGGTGCAAGCCTGCTCCGGTGCGGATCAAGTCCTGGGGTTGGGGCTCACCGAGGCCATGGTGCGGTATGCCGTCAGAAGTGAGTATGCGCACACTGTTGAAGATGTGCTTGCCCGCCGATGGCGAGCCTTGTTCCTGGATGCCCGCGCCGCCGCCGCCATGGCGCCGCGTGTGGCAGAGATCCTGGCAGAGGAGGGCTGTGACCGGCCCTCGCTGGCGGACTTCGAGTCACTTTGCGCCAGCTACTTGCCTCCAGCCTTGGTGGCCTGAGGTCAGTTTTGACTGAAGAACAGTTGACAGGCTGATTTGGTAGTGCAATAATCCGCGGCTTCGCTGTAAAAGGCGAAGCTTTCTGCCCAGCGACGCAGGCCATCCTTCTGGGGTGGTTGGCTACGACGGGCCCAAGACTGATCACTTCCAGCCGTGGTGGCCGGAAGGATTCAAGTTGGGACTTAAATCAAATGATCCAAACGCAATCTCGACTCGATGTTGCTGACAACACGGGTGCCAAGTCCGTGATGTGCATCAAGGTGCTCGGTGGTTCCAAGCGCCGGTACGCCAGCGTGGGCGATGTCATCAAAGTCAGCATCAAGGAAGCAGCGCCCCGTGGCCGCGTCAAAAAAGGCGAGGTTTACAACGCTGTGGTGGTTCGCACCGCCAAGGGCATCCGTCGCCAGGATGGCGCCCTGATCAAATTCGACGGCAACGCCGCCGTGCTGCTCAACGCCAAGCTGGAGCCGATCGGCACCCGCATCTTCGGCCCGGTCACGCGTGAACTGCGTACCGAGAAGTTCATGAAGATCGTGTCCCTGGCCCCCGAGGTTCTCTGAGGATTCACCATGAACAAGATTCGTAAGGGCGACGAAGTCATCGTCATCGCCGGGCGCGACAAGGGCAAGCGCGGCAAGGTGCTTGAGCGCGCTTCCGACGACCGCGTGGTCGTTGAGGGCGTCAACATCGTCAAGAAGCATGCCAAGCCCAACCCCATGAAGGGTGTGACGGGCGGCATTGTCGACAAGACCATGTCCATCCACCAGTCCAATGTGGCCATTTTCAATGGCGCTACGGGCAAGGCTGACCGCGTGGGCATCAAGCAACTGGCAGACGGCAACAAGGTGCGCGTCTTCAAGTCCAGCGGCGAAGAAATCAAGGTGGCATGAGCATGACACGCTTTCAAGAAATCTACCGCGACAAGGTTGCGCCCGAGCTGACCCAGAAGTTCGGCTACAAGTCTCCGATGCAGGTTCCCCGCATCACCAAGATCACCCTGAACATGGGCGTGAGCGAGGCGGTGGCCGACAAGAAGATCATGGACAACGCCGTTGGCGACCTGACTAAGATCGCTGGCCAGAAGCCTGTGGTGACCAAGGCCAAGAAAGCCATTGCTGGCTTCAAGATCCGCGAGCAGCAGCCCATCGGTTGCATGGTGACCCTGCGCGGCGCCCGCATGTACGAATTCCTGGACCGTTTCGTCACTGTGGCCCTGCCGCGCGTGCGCGACTTCCGCGGTATTTCGGGCAAGGCATTTGACGGCCGTGGCAACTACAACATCGGTGTCAAAGAGCAGATCATCTTCCCCGAGATCGAGTACGACAAGGTCGATGCCCTGCGCGGCCTGAACATCAGCATCACGACAACCGCCAAGACCGACGAAGAGTGCAAGGCACTGCTGGCTGGTTTCCGTTTCCCGTTCAAGAACTGAGGTGGCGCGTGGCTAAACAAGCACTACTCCAACGTGAACTCAAGCGCGAAAAGCTCGCAGCCAAGTTCGCCAAGAAATACGCCGAACTGAAGGCGACCGCCAACGACGCCAAGCAAAGCGACGAAGCGCGCGATGCCGCCCGTCTGGCGCTGCAGAAGCTGCCCCGCAACGCCAATCCGACCCGTCAGCGCAACCGCTGCGAGATCACCGGTCGTCCGCGTGGCACGTTTGCCTACTTCGGCCTGGCCCGTGCCAAGGTCCGCGAGATGGCCTTTGCCGGCGAGATCCCCGGCATCACCAAAGCCAGCTGGTAAGCCCTAGGAGAACCACAAATGAGCATGAGTGATCCTATCGCTGACATGTTGACCCGCATCCGCAACGCGCAGATGGTCGAAAAGACCACCGTGTCGATGCCGGCATCCAAAGTCAAGGCGGCCATCGCCCAGGTCCTGAAGGATGAGGGTTACATCGACGGCTTCCAGGTGAAGACCGAAGGTGGCAAGAGCGAACTCGAAATCGCCCTGAAGTACTACGCCGGTCGTCCGGTGATCGAGCGCATCGAGCGCGTGAGCAAGCCTGGCCTGCGCATCTACCGCGGCCGTGACGCTCTGCCCCAGGTGCAGAACGGTCTGGGCGTCGCCATCGTCACCACCCCCAAGGGTGTGATGACCGATCGCAAGGCCCGCGCCACCGGTGTCGGTGGTGAAGTCCTGTGTTACGTCGCCTGATGCGGGCATTGAGGAGCAACTGAAATGTCGCGTATTGGTAAACAGCCAGTCTCCGTCCCCGCAGGGGTCGAAGTGGCCGTCAAAGACGACCTGATCAACGTCAAGGGTGCCCTTGGTGCTCTGGCTCTGGCGCAAAACGCGCTGGTCAAGGTCGAGAACAATGCTGGCTCGCTGTCGTTCACGCCTGTGAACGACTCGCGCGAAGCCAGCGCCATGTCGGGCACCATGCGTCAGCTGGTGAATAACATGGTGCTCGGTGTGAGCAAGGGCTTCGAGAAAAAGCTGTCCCTGATCGGTGTGGGTTACAAGGCCCAGGCCCAGGGTGCCAAGCTCAACCTGAACGTCGGTTACTCGCATCCGGTCGAGATCGAAATGCCTGCTGGCATCAAGGTTGAGACGCCGACGCCGACCGAAGTCGTCATCAAAGGCGCTGACCGTCAGCGCGTGGGCCAGATCGCTTCCGAAGTGCGCGCCGTGCGCCCGCCCGAGCCCTACAAGGGCAAGGGCATCCGCTATGCGGATGAAAAGGTCGTGATCAAGGAAACCAAGAAGAAATAAGGACCAGGATCATGTTGACCAAAAAAGAGCAACGTCTCCGTCGGGCCCGTCAGACGCGCATCCGCATCGCGCAGCAAGGCGCTGTTCGCCTGACCGTGAACCGCACCAACCTGCACATCTACGCCAATGTCATTTCCGGCGACGGCGCCAAGGTGCTGGCTTCCGCTTCGACGGCAGAGGCCGAAGTGCGCGCCCAGCTGGGTGCGGCCGGCAAAGGCGGCAATGCAGCCGCTGCTGCCCTGATCGGCAAGCGCATTGCTGAAAAGGCCAAGGCCGCCGGCATCGAGAAGGTCGCCTTTGACCGCTCCGGTTTTGCCTACCACGGCCGTGTGAAAGCCCTTGCTGATGCGGCTCGTGAAGCCGGTCTGCAGTTCTGATCAAGCGGGATACACAAAATGGCTAAATTTACGGCTAATGTAAAAAACGAAGCGAACGACGACGGCCTGCGCGAGAAGATGATCGCGATCAACCGTGTGACCAAGGTGGTCAAGGGTGGTCGTATCCTCGGTTTCGCTGCGCTGACCGTGGTTGGTGACGGCGATGGCCGCGTCGGCATGGGCAAGGGCAAGGCCCGCGAAGTGCCTGTGGCTGTGCAGAAGGCCATGGAACAGGCCCGCCGCAACATGATCAAGGTGTCGCTCAAGAGCGGCTCCCTGCATCATGCAGTGCATGGCGAGCACGGCGCCTCCAACGTCATGATGCTGCCGGCAGCCAAGGGTACCGGCATCATCGCCGGCGGCCCTATGCGTGCCGTGTTCGAGGTGCTGGGCATCACCGACGTCGTGGCCAAGAGCCATGGCTCGAGCAACCCCTACAACCTGGTGCGTGCCACGCTGGACGCACTGAAGAATTCCACGACTCCTGCCGATGTGGCCGCCAAGCGCGGCAAGTCGGTGGAAGAGATCCTGGGCTGATTGGAACGATCATGACCACTCAAAACACCGTCAAGGTTCAACTGGTGCGCAGCCCGATCGGCACCAAGCAATCGCACCGCGACACCGTGCGTGGCCTGGGTCTGCGCAAGCTCAACAGCGTCAGCGAACTGCAGGACACGCCCGCCGTGCGCGGCATGATCAACAAGATCGCCTACCTGGTGAAGGTGCTCTAAGCACCCGACCGAAGAGGACTCATTCGTCATGGAACTCAACACCATTCAACCCGCCGCGGGTGCCAAGCACGCCAAACGTCGCGTCGGCCGTGGCATCGGCTCCGGCCTGGGCAAGACGGCCGGTCGCGGCCACAAAGGTCAGAAGTCGCGCTCTGGTGGCTACCACAAGGTCGGCTTTGAAGGCGGTCAGATGCCGCTGCAGCGCCGCCTGCCCAAGCGCGGCTTCAAGTCTGCCCAGCTTCAGTTCAATGCTGAAGTGACCCTGGCAGACCTGAACACGGTGGATGCCGCCGAGATCGACCTTCTGGTGCTCAAGCAAGCTGGCCTGGTGGCCCAGCTGGCCAAGCGCGTCAAGGTCATCAAGACCGGTGAAATCACCCGCGCGGTCAAGCTCAAGGACATCGGCGCCACCGCCGGTGCCAAGGCTGCCATCGAGGCCGCTGGCGGCTCGCTGGCCTGATTCAGATCGCAAGCAAAAGGCAATCTGTGGCTACTGGCTCCACGACCCTGGCCAAAACAGGCAAGTTCGGCGACCTGCGTCGCCGGCTGGTGTTCCTGTTGCTGGCCTTGGTGGTTTACCGGATCGGTGCACATATCCCTGTGCCCGGGATCGACCCTGCCCAACTGGAACAGCTGTTCAAGGGGCAGCAGGGCGGCATCCTCAGCCTGTTCAACATGTTCTCGGGCGGCGCGCTGTCGCGTTTCACGGTGTTTGCACTGGGGATCATGCCGTACATCTCGGCATCGATCATCATGCAGCTGATGACCTACGTGGTTCCCGCGTTCGAGCAGCTGAAGAAAGAAGGCGAGGCCGGTCGTCGCAAGATCACCGCCTACACCCGATACGGAACTCTGGGTCTGGCCATCTTCCAGGCCATGGGCATTGCTCTGGCGCTGGAAGGACAGGCGGGACTGGTGATTGATCCGGGCATGGCGTTTCGCCTGACGGCTGTGGTGAGTCTGGTGGCCGGGACCATGTTCCTGATGTGGCTGGGCGAGCAGATCACCGAGCGCGGATTGGGCAACGGCATTTCGATTCTCATCTTTGCCGGCATTGCGGCGGGTCTCCCCAATGCGATCGGTGGGCTTCTCGAGCTTGTGCGCACTGGCGCCATGAACATCCTGGTGTCGATCTTCATCATCGCGCTGGTGATTCTGGTCACCTACTTCGTGGTGTTTGTCGAGCGCGGCCAGCGGAAGATTCTGGTGAACTATGCGCGGCGGCAGGTCGGCAACAAGGTGTATGGCGGACAGTCCTCCCACCTGCCCCTGAAGCTGAACATGGCAGGTGTGATTCCGCCCATCTTTGCGTCTTCCATCATTCTGCTGCCGACGACGGTGGTGAGCTGGATCAGCACGGGTGACTCCACGCGCTGGCTGCGTGACATTGCGTCTGCCCTGTCGCCAGGACAGCCGATCTATGTGGCCCTGTACGCTGCAGCGATTGTGTTCTTCTGCTTCTTCTATACGGCGCTCGTGTTCAACAGCCGCGAAACAGCCGACAACCTGAAGAAGAGTGGTGCGTTCATTCCCGGGATTCGTCCCGGTGACCAGACGGCCCGCTACATCGACAAGATTCTGCTTCGTTTGACACTGGCTGGCGCTATCTACATCACTGCGGTCTGCCTGCTGCCGGAATTCCTGATCCTGAAGTACAACGTGCCGTTCTACTTCGGTGGTACTTCATTGCTGATCATTGTGGTGGTCACCATGGACTTTATGGCCCAGGTGCAGAACTACATGATGTCCCAGCAGTACGAATCACTGTTGAAAAAGGCCAACTTCAAATCCTGATGTCGGCGCTGTCGTATGGCCAAAGACGATGTGATTGAAATGCAGGGGGAGGTGGTTGAAAACCTCCCGAACGCAACCTTCCGGGTCAAACTGGAAAACGGACATGTGGTGCTCGGGCACATCTCCGGCAAGATGCGGATGCACTACATCCGGATCCTCCCCGGCGACAAGGTCAAGGTGGAGCTGACTCCCTATGACCTGACCAGAGCACGAATCGTGTTCCGGGCGAAGTGACCAGTCGACATTGAATGTTTTGGAATATTTAGGAGAAGACTATGCGAGTTTCGGCTTCGGTCAAGAAAATGTGCCGCAACTGTAAGATCATCAAGCGCAAGGGTGTCGTGCGAGTCATCTGCACCGACCCGCGCCACAAGCAGCGTCAAGGCTGATTCGGAAGTTCAGAGGAACCAACATGGCTCGTATTGCAGGCATCAACATCCCGCCGCACAAACACGCCGAGATCGGCCTGACGGCAATCTTCGGTATCGGTCGCACCCGCGCTCGCAAGATCTGCGAAGCTTGTGGCATCGACTACAGCAAGAAGATCAAGGACCTGACCGACGCGGAACTTGAAAAGGTGCGCGATCAGGTCGGCACCTTCACCATTGAAGGTGACCTGCGTCGCGAGACCACGATGAACATCAAGCGTCTGATGGACATCGGTTGCTACCGTGGCTTCCGCCATCGCCGCGGTCTGCCGGTTCGTGGTCAACGCACCAAGACCAACGCCCGCACGCGCAAGGGTCCCCGCAAGGCCGCCCAGTCGCTCAAGAAATAATCGGTTGAAAGAGAAACATGGCTAAAGCTCCCAACAGTTCGGCAGCGGCCCGCGTCCGCAAGAAAGTCCGCAAGAACGTAGCGGACGGAATTGCGCACGTGCACGCGTCCTTCAACAACACCATCATCACCATCACCGACCGTCAGGGCAATGCACTGTCGTGGGCTTCGTCGGGTGGTCAGGGCTTCAAGGGCTCGCGCAAATCCACACCGTTCGCTGCTCAGGTGGCCTCGGAAGTGGCTGGTCGCGCCGCCATTGAGCAAGGCATCAAGAACCTGGACGTCGAGATCAAGGGCCCGGGTCCTGGCCGTGAATCGTCCGTGCGTGCTTTGGGCGCCTTGGGTATCCGCATCACTTCGATCTCCGACGTGACGCCCGTGCCGCACAACGGCTGCCGCCCTCAGAAGCGCCGCCGCATCTGAGGGGCGCTTCCTGCCTCTGTGATGGAGGAAAGGAAGGCGCTACAATCAAAAGCTTTTTTTGAGCGCCACCGCAGTCGCCTGCGGTGGCATTTTTGCTAAGCCCACCGCTTCTCCCGTCAGGGTAAAGCTCCCGCAATGACACCTCGTGGTGTGGGTTGCGGCAGATCATCAACAAGGAATTCAACGTGGCACGTTACCTCGGCCCCAAGGCCAAACTTTCCCGCCGTGAAGGCGCTGACCTGTTGCTCAAGAGCGCCCGCCGCTCCATCAGTGACAAGGCCAAGTTCGACTCCAAGCCCGGCCAGCATGGCCGTACCTCTGGCCAACGCACTTCCGACTTCGGTCTACAGCTGCGTGAAAAGCAGAAGGTCAAGCGCACCTATGGCGTGCTGGAGCGCCAGTTCCGCCGCTACTTTGCTGAGGCAGACCGCCGTCGTGGCAACACGGGCGCCAACCTGCTGTTCCTGTTGGAATCGCGCCTGGACAACGTGGTGTTCCGCATGGGGTTTGCGTCGACCCGTGCCGAAGCCCGCCAGATCGTTTCGCACAAAGCCATCACCGTCAATGGCAGTCCGGTGAACATTCCTTCCTACTCGGTCAAGCCCGGTGATGTGGTCGCCGTGCGCGAGAAGTCGAAGAAGCAGGCCCGCGTGATCGAGGCCCTGGAGTTGGCCAAGCAGATCGGCTTCCCCGCATGGGTGGAGGTCTCGGCCGACAAGGTCGAAGGTGTTTTCAAGAAGACCCCTGACCGTGACGAATTCGGCGCAGAGATCAATGAATCGCTGATCGTCGAACTGTACTCGCGTTAATTTCGTTCCCGGTCATCGCCGTTTCTGGCGAGGCCGGGCCATGCTCCGTCTGCCTTATCGGTGTAACGAGCCGAGGGAACTGAAGGAAGTTTGAATGCTGAACAATCTGCTCAAGCCCAAAACCATCAATGTCGAGCAAGTCTCGACGAACCGCGCCAAGGTGACTCTTGAGCCTTTCGAGCGCGGCTACGGCCACACACTGGGCAACGCCCTTCGCCGTGTGCTGTTGTCGTCGATGGTGGGCCACGCGCCAACCGAAGTGACGATCGCTGGTGTGGTGCACGAGTACTCCTCCATCGACGGCGTCCAAGAGGACGTCGTCAACATGCTCCTGAACCTCAAGGGTGTGGTCTTCAAGCTGCATAACCGTGACGAAGTCACCCTGAGCCTGCGCAAGGACGGTGAAGGTGTGGTCACCGCCGCCGACATCCAGACCCCGCACGACGTCGAGATCGTCAACCCCAGCCATGCGATTGCCACGCTGTCCGCAGGCGCCAAGCTGGACATGCAGATCAAGGTTGAAAAGGGCCGCGGTTATGTGCCGGGCAGCCTGCGCCGCAACGACGACGCCTCGCGTTCGCTGGGTCGCATCGTGCTGGATGCATCCTTCTCGCCCGTCAAGCGCGTGAGCTATACGGTGGAAAGTGCCCGTGTGGAGCAACGCACCGACCTTGACAAGCTGGTGCTGGAGATCGAGACCAATGGCTCGATCGGCCCTGAAGAAGCCGTGCGTGCTTCCGCCAAGATCCTGGTCGAGCAGCTGGCGGTGTTCGCCCAGCTGGAAGGTGTCGAGCTGTCGGCATTCGATCAGCCTGCCCAGCGCAGCTCGCAGCAGTTCGACCCGATCCTGCTGCGTCCGGTGGACGAGCTCGAACTCACCGTTCGTTCGGCCAATTGCCTCAAGGCCGAAAACATCTACTACATCGGTGACCTGATCCAGCGCACCGAAAACGAGCTGCTCAAGACCCCCAACCTGGGTCGCAAGTCGCTCAACGAAATCAAGGAAGTGCTTGCCTCGCGCGGCCTGACCTTGGGTATGAAGCTCGAAAACTGGCCGCCGGCTGGTCTCGACAAGCACTGATCCCGTCAATCAACGTCTGACGAACCCCCAGTACCTGATCCGGCTGGGGGCAAAACACTGAAAGGAAATCACCATGCGTCACGGACACGGACTTCGCAAACTCAACCGCACCAGCGAGCACCGCCAAGCGATGCTCCGCAACATGATGAATTCGCTGCTCACGCACGAGGTCATCAAAACCACCTTGCCCAAGGCCAAGGAACTGCGCCGTGTGGTCGAGCCCATGATCACCCTGGCCAAGGAAGCCACGGTGGCCAACCGCCGTCTGGCGTTTGACCGCCTGCGCGACCGTGATGTGGTCGTCAAGCTGTTCGACGAACTGGGCCCGCGCTTCAAGGCCCGTCCCGGTGGTTACACCCGCATCCTGAAGATGGGCTTCCGCGTGGGCGACAACGCCCCGATGGCCCTGGTCGAACTGGTGGATCGTGCTGAAGATGCAGCTCCCGCTGCAGACGACGCAAAAGCGTGATAGAATATAAGGCTTGACGCGGAGTGGAGCAGCCTGGTAGCTCGTTGGGCTCATAACCCAAAGGTCGCAAGTTCAAATCTTGCCTCCGCAACCAATCCGGAACTGACCAGAGTTCCTCAAAAAAGCCCGCAACAGCGGGCTTTTTTGTTAGTGCCGTTCTTGGCTGCGTGCCCGTGTGGTGCGCGCAAATTGAGGCCTTGTGCGTTCAGTCGGGCACGACCGCAGTGACCTCGATCTCCACCTTGGCGCGCGCTTCTACAAGCCGGCTGACTTCCACACACGTCATGGCAGGGAAGCACTTGCCCATCACATCGCGGTACGCTGCGCCCAGTTCGCGCAGGCGATTGTTGTACTCGTCGCGGTCGGTGATGTACCAGGTCATGCGGACCATGTGCTCCGGACCTGCGCCTGCGCACGCAAGGACCGCGTGGATGTTCTGCAGGGCCTGCCTGGTCTGCTCAATGAAGTCGTCGCTTTCGAACTGCTGTTCACCGTTCCATCCGATCTGGCCTCCGACGAATACGAGGGTGCCTCGGGCGGCCACGCCGTTGGCGTAGCCCTTGGGAATGGCCCAGCCGGGCGGTTGCAGGAATTGCATGGGAACGGGTCTTTCTTGAAGTTCAGGCGACGGCCTCGGCGGCCATCTTGCGCAGCGCGAACCGCTGCAGTTTGCCGGTTTCGGTGCGAGGCAAGGCGTTGACGAAGCGCACCTCACGGGGGTACTTGTAGGGCGCCAGCGTGTGCTTGACGTGGTCCTGCAGGGCCTTGACCTGGGTGGCATCGGCGGATTGACCGGGCTTGAGTACGACGTAGGCGAGGATGATCATGCCGCGCTCGTCGTCGGCCTTGCCAACGACTCCGCACTCGGCCACCGCCGGGTGCTGGAGCAGCGCGGCCTCCACTTCGGGGCCCGCCACGTTGTACCCGGCGGTGATGATCATGTCGTCGGTGCGCGCCTGGTAGATGAAGTAGCCGTCTTCGTCCTGCAGAAAGGCGTCGCCGGGGAAGTTCCAGCCGCCTTGGACGTAGTTCGCCTGGCGCGCATCTCCCAGATAGCGGCAGCCGGTCGGACCACGGACCGCCAGGCGGCCGACCTGGCCGCAAGGCAGGTCCTTGCCTTGTTCGTCGACGATCTTTGCTTTGTAGCCGGGCACCACCCGTCCGATGGCGCCCCGTTTCACATCCTCAGGAGCAGCGGAGATGAAGATGTGGAACATCTCGGTGGCGCCGATGCCGTCGAGCATCTCCAGTCCGCTCGCTTCCTTCCACAGCTGGCGCGTGGCGTCGGGCAGGCCCTCGCCGGCGCTGACGCTGATACGAAGTTGCCCGATGCCGTGCTGCTTCGCGAACGCGGCCATCTGCCGGTAGAACGTGGGCGCGGTGTAGCAGATGGTGGCTCCGACCAGGCCGATCAGCTTCACCATCGCTTCCGGGGTGTAGGGAATCGACGGGAAGTACACCGAGGCGCCCGCCCACATGGGGAACACCAGCAGGCCGCCCAGGCCAAAGGTGAAGGCCAGCGGTGGCGAGCCCATGACGATGTCGTCGGGCGAGGCGCGCAACACGTGGCGCGGCCAGGTCTCGCAGGCGGCCAGCACGTCGCGGTGCGTGTGCACCGCGGCCTTCGGGCTGCCGGTGGTGCCAGAGGTGAAGGCCAGCAACGCGATGTCGTCGGCGCTGGTGGGGCAGGGAGTGGCCTGGTCGCTGGCGTGTCGCGCCAAAGCTTCGAGAGAATGCTCCAGCACCACCGCGGCGTCGCCCGTGTTGAACAGGCGCAGCGGAAGGGCGGCCGTGTCCGGACTCTGCGCCAGCGCGGCCTTGAGTTCGTCCTGCAGCTTCACATCGCACAGCGCGGCAGATGGTTGGGCCTTGTCGATGATCGCCTTGAGCTCGGTGGCGCGCAGCAGCGGCATGGTGGCCACCGCGATCAGCCCGCTCTGCACCACCGCCAGCCAGGCCAGTGCCATAGCCACCGAGTTGCCACCGCGCAGCAGCACGCGGTTGCCGGGCTGCAGACCGAGGTCGGCCAGCACGTTGGCGAAGCGGTTCACCTCGGCGCGGGCCTGGGCGTAGCTCAGCGTGCGCTCGTCGCTGCGGAACAGCGGCCGGTCTGCGTGACCGGCGGCAAAGGCGCGGTCGAACAGCGCTTGCACCACGTTGAGCTGAGCCGGCAGTGCCTGGAGTTCGGGCAGGTCGTAGCGCAGTTCAGGCCACTGATCGGCCGGCGGCAAGTGATCGTGCACGAAGCGGTCGGTCTGGGCGGAAGGGTGTTGGGCCATGCGGGTCTCCGGGTCAGGCCTTCAGGGCGTGTTTGCCGAGAATGAGCAGTTGCACCTCGCTCGCGCCCTCGTAGATGCGCAGCGAGCGGATGTCGCGGTAGAGGTGTTCGACCATGTTGCCCACCTGCACGCCGCGGCCGCCGAACATCTGCAGCGCCATGTCGATGACCTTCTGCGCGTTCTCGGTGGCCGTGAGCTTGGCCGCAGCCGCCGCTGCGGTGTATGCGGGCGTACCTGCGCCGCTGGACGTGCTGCGGTCGCGCATCCAGGCGGCGCGGTAGGTGAGCATCGCGGCGGCGTCGATGAGGGCGCCCATCTCGCCCAGCCGGGCCTGCGTGAGCTGGAAGTCGGCCAGGGTCTGACCGAACATCTTGCGGCTCTTGGCGTGCGCCACCGCTTCGGTGAAAGCGCGGCGCGCCATGCCCAGCGCGGCTGCAGCGACCGAGGCGCGGAAGATGTCCAGCGTCTGCATGGCGAGCTTGAAGCCGCCGTTGATCGTGCCCACCAGCGCGTCCCGGCCGAGGGTGCAGCCGTTGAAGCTGAGTGTGGCCAGCGGGTGGGGTGCCATCACCTGGATGTGGGCGCTGCTGTCCAGACCCGCAGCGTCGGCGTCGACGATAAAGGCGCTGATGCCGCGCGCGCCCGCGTCGGGCTCGGTCTTGGCGAAGGTGACATAGAAGTCGGCCATGCCGCCGTTGCTGATCCAGGTCTTCTGGCCGTTCAGTTCCCAGCCGGTGGCGGAAGGCGTGGCGCGCAAGGCCATGGCAGCCACGTCGGAGCCGGCTTCGGGCTCACTCAGGGCGAAGGCGGCGATCTTCTCGCCCGCGGCGACGGCGGGCAGGTAGGCGGCCTTCTGTGCGGGCGTGCCGGCCAGCGTGATGGCGCCGCTGCCCAGGCCCTGCATGGCGAACGCAAAGTCGGCCAGCGGCGAGTGGAAGGCCAGGGTCTCGCGCAGGATCACCAGCGCGCGCGAATCGAGCGCCGGCAGGGCGCCGCCGTGCGCTTCGGGCACGCAGTAGCGCAGCCAGCCGGCCGCACCCAGTCGCTGCACCCATTCGCGGCAGGCGGCGCGGTCGTCGGTTTCATCGACGCGCTGCTTGCGCGCCCAGGCCACCAGGCCGTTGGCCAGCGCGCGGTGCGCATCATCGAAGAACGGCAGTTCCAGGTGCGCGGTCGGCGCCAGCGGGCCGTGCGGATGGGGGTGTTCAAAGGCGACCACTTCAATCCCCCTCGAACTGCGGGCGCTGCTTGGCGGCGAACGCCTCGTAGGCGCGGCGGAAATCCTGCGTCTGCATGCAGATGGCTTGGGCCTGGGCCTCGGCTTCGATGGCCTGGTCCAGCGTCATGGCCCATTCCTGGTGCAGCATGGTCTTGGTCATACCGTGGGCGAAGGTCGGACCCTGCGCCAGTTGCGCCGCGAGTTTGTGCGCCGCAGGCCGCAGGGCCTCGCTCTCGTGCAGCGCGTTGAAGAAGCCCCAGGCGTGGCCCTCCTGCGCGCTCATGGCGCGGCCGGTGAACAGCAGTTCGCTGGCACGGCCCTGGCCGATCATGCGCGGCAGCAGGGCGCAGGCGCCCATGTCTGCGCCGGCCAGGCCGACGCGGGTGAACAGGAAGGCGACCGTGGCCAACGGTGTGCCCAGGCGCAGGTCGGAGGCCAGCGCCATCATCGCGCCGGCGCCGGCGCACACGCCATCCAGCGCGGCCACGATGGGCTGCGGGCAGGCGCGCATGGCACTGACCAGCGCGCCCGTCATGCGGGTGAAGGCCAGCAGCTCGGGCATGGTCATCTTCGTGAGCGGGCCGATGATCTCGTGCACGTCGCCACCCGAGCAGAAGTTGCCGCCCGCGCCGGTGACCACCACCGCCTTGATGTCGGTGGCGCGCTGCAGGCCCAGGAACCAGTCGCGCAGCTCGGCGTAGGAGTCGAAGGTCAGCGGGTTCTTGCGCTCGGGCCGGTTGAGCGTGACGGTGGCGACGCCGTCGGCTACGCTGAGCGCGAAGTGCTGCGGCGTGTGCTCGCCCACGGCGCTGTACTGGCCGCGCATCGGGTTGTGGTCGGGGATGGGGTGTTTCATTCGAGGTCCAGTTGGTGCTGTTTGACTTTGCCCAGCAGCTTGTGCAGGTGGTCCAGGTCTTTGGGGCTGAGGCCTTCGAAGGCCTGCACGATCCATTGCTCGTGCTGCACCGCCATGCGTTCGAACGCGCTGCGCCCCTCGGGCGTGAGGCGCACGAGAAAGGCGCGGCGGTCGCCCTCGACGCCCACGCGTTCGACCAGGCCCTCGGCCACCAGCTGGTCGGTGATGCCGGTCACGTTGCCGCCCGTTACCATGAGGCGCTGCGACAGCTCCTTCATCTTCAGGCCTTCGGGGTGGCGTTCCAGCTGGGCCATGAGGTCGAAGCGCGGCAGCGTGGTGTCGAACTGCTCGCGCAGGCCGCTGCGTACGCGCTTCTCGATCAGCTGCGAGCAGGCCAGCAGGCGCAGCCACAGCCGCAGCTCTTGCGCGTGTTCGCTGTGCGCGCGGGCTTCGAGGTCGAGGGTGTCGGTGGTGGTCATGAGGCTTCGGCCGGGTCCTGGGTCACGACAGCGCTTTGCAGTGCCTGCTGGCGCGCGATTTCGCGGTAGAGCTGGTCGCGGCCGCTTTCATACGGCCGCGGCCATTGCACCGCACGGCTCTGCAGCTTGGCCGCCTCGTGCAGCGTCCAGGCCGGGTCGGCCAGGTGCGGGCGGGCCACGGCGCAGAGGTCGGCTCGGCCGGCACCGATGATGCTGTTGGCGTGGTCGGCCTCGCTGATCGCCCCGACCGCCATGGTGAGGATGTCGACTTCGTTGCGGATGCGGTCGGCAAACGGGGTCTGGTACATGCGGCCGTAAACCGGTTTCGCGGCGCGCGTGGTCTGGCCGGAAGAGACGTCGATCACGTCGCAGCCCGCGGCCTTGAACAGGCGCGCGATGGCGACCGCGTCATCGGGCGTGTTGCCGCCGGGCGCCCAGTCGTGCGCCGAGATGCGAACGCTCATGGGCTTGTCGGCCGGCCAGGCGGCGCGCATGGCGGCAAAGACTTCGAGCGGGTAGCGGCAGCGGTTGTCCAGCGAACCGCCGTACTCGTCCGTGCGCTGGTTGGTCAGCGGACAGATGAAGGCGGAGAGCAGGTAGCCGTGGGCGCAGTGCAGTTCGAGCCAGTCGAAGCCCGCGGCCGCGGCGCGTTTCGTCGACGCGACGAAGGCGTCGCGCACCGCATCCATGTCGGCGCGCGTCATGGCCTTGGGCACCTGGTTCTGTTCGCCGTAGGGCAGGGCGCTGGCCGACAGCAGCGGCCAGTTGCCTGTGGCCAGGGGCTCGTCCATCGCCTCCCAGCCGAGCTGCGTCGAACCCTTGGGGCCGCTGTGGCCGAGCTGCAGGCCCATCCGGGCGCCGCTGTTCTGGCGCGCGAAGTCGACAATGCGGGCCAGCGCGGCCTGCTGGGCGTCGTTCCACAGGCCTGGGCAGCCTGGGGTGATGCGGCCCTCGGGGGTGGGGCTGGTCATCTCCACCATCACCAGCGCCGCGCCGCCCACGGCGCGCGCGCCCAGGTGCATCAAATGCCAGTCGCCGACCACGCCGTCCTGGGCTTTGTACTGCGCCATGGGCGAGACGACGATGCGGTTCTTGAGTTCAACGCTGCGCACCTTGAGCGGCAGCAGCATCGGTAGCGTGGGCTTGCCGCCGACGCTGCGGCCGCCCGAACGCTGCTGTAGCCACGACTCATATCCTTCGAGCCATTTCGCATCGCGCAGGCGCAGGTTCTCGTGGCTGATGCGCTGGCTGCGCGTGAGCAGCGAGTAGGCGAACTGCTGTATCTCCATGCCGGTGTAGCGGTCCACGTGTTCGAACCACTCGGTGGAGTTGCGTGCGGCGTTCTGGATCTTGAGCACCTCGACGCTGCGGCGGGCTTCGTAGCCCTGCAGCACGGTGGTCATGTCGGCGCCGGCGTTGTTCGTGAACTCGTCGGCCAGGTCGATCGCGTCTTCCAGCGCCAGCTTGGTCCCGCTGCCGATGGAGAAGTGCGCCGTGTGGGCCGCGTCGCCCATCAGCACGATGGGTGTCTGTTTGCCTGCAATGTCCTGCCAGTGCACCCAGGTGTTGCAGATCACGCGCGGGAAGCGGATCCAGTTGGCCGAGCCGCGCAGGTGCTTGGCGTTGCTGATCAGGGCGTTGCCGTCGAGGTACTTCGCGAACAGCTTCTCGCAGAAGGCGACGCCTTCCTCCTGGCTCATGCCTTCGAGCCCGTGCGCCTTCCACACCGGCTCGGGCGTCTCGACGATGAAGGTCGAGGTCTCGTCGTCGAACTTGTAGGCGTGGGCCTGGAACCAGCCGTGCTCGGTCTGCTCGAAGGCGAAGGTGAAGGCGTCGAAGGTCTTCTTCGTGCCCAGCCAGACGAAGCGGCACAGGCGGGTGTCGATGTCGGGCTGAAAGGTGTTTTCGTAGCGCGTGCGGATGCGGCTGTTCAGGCCGTCGCTGGCGATCACCAGGTCGGCGTTGTACTGTTGCGCGAGCGCCTGGTCGTCGGTGACATCGGTCTCGAACACCAGCTTCACGCCCAGGGCTTCGCAGCGTTCCTGCAGGATGTTGAGCAGGCGTTTGCGGCCGATGCCGATGAAGCCGTGGCCACCGGAGCGCACGCTGGCGCCCTTGTAGAACACCTCGATGTCGTCCCAGTGGTTGAACGCATCCTGCATGGCCTGTGCGGTCTCGGGGGCGGCCCGGCGCAGGTTGACCAGGGTCTGGTCGGAGAACACCACGCCCCAGCCGAAGGTGTCGTACGGCCGGTTGCGCTCGACCACCGTCACCTCCAGCGCCGGGAAGCGCCGCTTCATCAGCAGACCGAAATAGAGGCCCGCCGGGCCACCACCGATGCACAGGATGCGCCGCAGCGCTGGAGTGGGTGTGTTCATGCTTGATTAGTTTAGGCTTGAACTAATCAAGGGCAACCGGGTTAACCCGCAGGGGGGAAGGGGCGGGCGGGCTTCCCGCCGAACGGTGCAAGAATGCTGTGCAGTGATCTCAGAGGAGGAGCCCCGAATGTCCCTGTACCGATTCAAGTCCCGCGAAACCGGCGATCTGGTGATGCTGGCGCCCAGCGGCAAGCACATCCTGGACATCCTGGGCAAGGACGCTTCCACCTCCGGCATCATCCGGCCCGAAGAGATGCCTGGCGCCATCGCCGCCCTGCGCGCGGCGGTTCAGGCGGAAGAGGCGGCGCAGCAGCAGATGAAGGACGACGCGCTGGCCAAGGGCGAACCGGTGCCGCAGTTCGAGGCGGTCAGCCTGCGCATGCGCAGCGCGCCATTCATCGAGATGCTCCAGCGCTGCGCCAAGGCCGAGGTCGAGATCGTCTGGGGCGTCTGATCAGCTGCGGCCACGCCGTGTGGCCAGGGCCTCTATCTGGGGTGCCAGCGGCAGGTTGGTGTGCAGACCCAGGGCCAGCGCCGCAGGGTTGGAGTGGCTGAGCAGCCCGTCGGCGAGTGTGGATGCCGCCTGCCCGATGCAGGCGCTGGTGTGCGAGACGGTGCAGGCGGCGATGCCGTGCTGCTGCAGCAGCGCGAGACCGGCGATGCCCGCACCGTCCTTGCCCACCCCGGCGTCGTTGAATACCGCCAGCAGTGGCCGGGCGGCCAGGGCATAGCGGGCCGAACTCAGTCCACCATGTGAGCCGCTCAAAGCAATGCAGCCCGCATCGGCGGGCTGCAGTTCGGTGATCGAGTCGACGACCCGGACCGGGATCATCAGTCGGCGAATTCGCCAGCGGCGTCGATCGCGGTCTTGAGCTTGGTGATCTCGCTGGCGACGAAGGCCTTGTGACCAGCCGGGGTCACGCGGTTGTCGGTGACGACGATGGCGCCCAGTTCGTTCTGCTTCTTGATGAAGTCCGGGTCCTTCAGTGCGACCTGCAGGGCGTCGTTGAGCTTCTTCTGCACATCGGCCGGCGTGCCCTTCGGTGCGTACATGGCGTGCCAGATGGTCAGGTTGAAGCCCTTGAGGCCCATTTCCTGCAGCGAGGGGTAGTCCTTGAGCAGCTTGTGGCTGGACAGCGGCTTGGCCGTGGTGACGGCGAAGGCCTTGACGCGACCGCCTTCGATCTGTGCGGTGGTGTTGGTGGTCTGGTCACACATCACGTCCACCTGGCCGCCGATCAGGTCGTTCATGGCCGGGCCCGTGCCGCGGTAGGCGATGGTGGTCATGGCCTTGTCCAGCTTGACCGCGGATTGCCACATCAGGCCGCACAGGTGCGAGGCGGAACCCAGGCCGGCGTGGGCCAGGTTCAGCTTGCCACCGTTGGCGCGGATGTAGTTTTCGAAGTCGCGGTAGGTGGCGGCGGGCAGCTTGGGGGAGCCCAGCAGCGTCATCGGCACGTCGTTGATCATGCCCAGGTACTCGAAGTCCTCCAGCGGCTTGTAGGGCAGCTTGCGGTAGAGGCTGGCGGTGGCGGCCATGCCGATGTGCCAGACCAGCAGGGTGTGGCCGTCCGGAGCGGCGCGGGCCACCTTGGCAGCACCGATGGTGCCGCCAGCACCGGCGGCGTTCTCCACCACGACAGAAGCACCGCCCAGCGGCTTGCGCATGGCTTCGGCGAGTTGGCGGGCCACGAGGTCGGTGGGGCCACCGGCGGCAAAGGGCACCACCAGGGTGATGGGCTTACTGGGGAAACCTTGGGCGAAGGCGCCAGCCGAAATGGCGGCGGTCACGGCAAAGGCCAGAATTTTCTTCATGCGGGTGCTCCTATGGGGGGATGTTCAGAGACGCATGGTAGTGCGCAACACCTCGCAGGAAATGGCGGAAATTACTTAGCCGGGACTCGGGGGAAACCCTTTGCCCGAGGGGCTTGTGCTCACTTGTAGCTGCGCGCGTCTTCGATCACCTTGCCGTCGTTGGGCAGGCTGCCGGGGCGCACCACCTGCACGTCGCCGCGCAGCTTGGTCACCTCCCGGATGGCGGTCTCGATGCGCTCGCGCAGGCCGTCGCCAACCTCGGTGGCCTCCACCTGCAGGCACATGGCGTCGCTGGCCATCTCGCCGCTCACCACCAGCCGGGCCTTCTTCACCTCGGGGAAGCGACGGGTGATCTCGGCCACCTGCGAGGGGTGCACGAACATGCCCTTGATCTTGGTGGTCTGGTCGGCGCGGCCCATCCAGCCCTTGATGCGCGGTGCGGTGCGGCCGGTCGGACAGGTACCGGGCAGGATGGCCGAAAGATCTCCAGTGCCGAAGCGGATCAGCGGGTAGGCGGTGTTGAGCGTGGTCACCACCAGTTCGCCGACCTCGCCTTCGTCCACCGGTGTGCCGGTGCCGGGGCGCACGATCTCGACGATCACGCTCTCGTCCAGCACCAGGCCTTCGCGCGCCGCGGTCTCGTAGGCCACCAGGCCCAGGTCGGCGGTGGCGTAGGTCTGGTAGACGTCGACGCCGCGCTCCTTGAACCAGGCCGTCAGGCTGGGCGGGCAGGCCTCGCCACCGACTGACGCCTTGTTCAGGCTGGGCAGGGCGATGCCCGATTCGGCTGCTTTCTCCAGCAGGATGCGCAGGAAGCTGGGCGTGCCGGTGTACGCATTGGGCTTGAGGTCGACCATGGCTTCGAGCTGCTGCTCCGTCTGCCCGATGCCACCGGGGAACACGGTGCAGCCCACCGCATGTGCGCCCGACTCCAGGATGAAGGCGCCCGGGGTCATGTGGTAGCTGAAGCTGTTGTGAACCAGGTCGCCGGCGCGGAAACCTGCAGCGAACAGCGCACGGCCAGCGCGCCAGTAGTCCTTGCCCGTGCCCTCGGGTTCGTAGATGGGACCCGGGCTGGCGAAGATCCGCGACATGGCCGGGCCGCGCACCAGGGCAGAGAAGCCACCGAAGGCATCGTGCTGCCGCTTGGCCTTCTGGCGCTCCAGCAGCTCGCTCTTGCGCGTGACCGGGATGCGGGTCAGCGCGGTGCGGCTGTTGATGCCCGCCACGTCGATGTCGCGCAGGATGTCGGCATACGCCGCGCTGTTCTGCTTGGCGTGGGCCAGCTGGCCCGGCAGGGCCGCCATCTGCGCCGCCTCGCGTTCGGCGGGCGATCGGGTTTCCAGGGCGTCGAAGTGTTCGCTCATGGTGCAAGCCAAATGGTTGAGGTGAGGTGGGTCAGGCCAGCCAGCGCTTGCGGCGCTTGTAGCTCTTGACATCCTTGAAGCTCTTGCGCTCGCCGCCGCCCATGCCCAGGTAGAACTCCTTGACGTCCTCGTTGTTGCGCAGGTCGCTGGCGGCGCCGTCCATCACGATGCGGCCGCTTTCCATGATGTAGCCGTAGTCGGCGTACTTCAGGGCCATGTTGGTGTTCTGCTCGGCGATCAGGAAGGTGACCTTCTCCTTGGTGTTGAGGTCCTTCACGATCTCGAACACCTCTTCCACGATCTGCGGCGCCAGGCCCATCGAGGGTTCGTCCAGCAGCACCACGCTGGGGTTGGCCATCAGCGCGCGGCCGATGGCGCACATCTGCTGCTCGCCGCCCGAGGTGTAGGCCGCCTGCGAGGTGCGGCGCGTCTTCAGGCGCGGGAAGTAGTTGTAGACCTTCTCCAGGTTGCGCGCGACCTCGGCCTTGTCGGTGCGCGTGTAGGACCCGGTCATCAGGTTCTCCTCGATGGTCAGGTGCGCGAAGCAGTGGCGCCCCTCCATCACCTGAACCACCCCCTTTTGCACCAGGTCGGCCGGCGAGAGGTTTTCGATGCGCTCGCCACGCAGTTCGATGCTGCCCTTGGTGACCTCGCCGCGCTCGCCCTTGAGCAGGTTGGAGATGGCGCGCAGCGTGGTCGTCTTGCCGGCGCCGTTGCCGCCCAGGATGGCCGCGATCTTGCCTTCGGGCACGTTCAGCGACACGCCCTTGAGCACGAGGATCACGTGGTTGTAGATGACCTCGATGCCGTTGACGTTGAGAACGATGTTGGGTGTGGTGCTCATGGTGTTTCCTTCGGGACCATTTGCAAGGCTCGGCGCACCGGCCTTGCAGATGGTCGCTGGCGAACCAGCGACCAGGGGCGAAACCGATCAGCTGCTGCAGTCGGCCGCGGCGCGGCGGGTCAGCTTCTTCTCGGCGGCGTACTTGTCGGCAGCGGCCTTGACCATCGGCTTGATGATCTGTTCATCGGCCTGGTACCAGTCGCTGGAGAACTGCCACTTGCTGCCGTCCCAGGTGTGGATGCGGGCCCAGTTGGCGCCCATGTGGTCCTGGCAGCTGGTGGAGATCGGGCGCAGCACGCCCTTGAAGCCCAGCGCGTCCAGCTTGGCCTGCGTCAGGTTCAGGTTCTCGTAACCCCAGCGGGCCTGCTCGGCGGTCACGACCTTGCCCTTGCCGAACTTCTCCTGGGCCTGGCGCACACCTTCGACGGCGAACATGGCGCTGAACAGGCCGCGCATGTACAGCACGTCGCCCACTTCTTCCTTCGGTCCGGTGCCCTGGCCCTTGGCGTGCAGCTTCTCCAGCACTTCCTTGACCACGTCGGCACCCTTTTCCTGGCCGTGCTGCATGGTGATGGCGTTGTAGCCCTTGGCGCCCATGCCCACGTCCTTGACGTCCGGCTCGGCACCGGCCCACCACACGCCGTAGATCTTCTCGCGCGGGTAGCCGGTGGCCTGGGCTTCCTTGAGCAGGGTGGAGTTCATCACGCCCCAGCCCCAGTTGATGACGTAGTCGGGCCGGTCGCGGCGGATCTGCAGCCAGGTGGACTTCTGTTCCACGCCCGGGTGGGTCACGGGCAGCAGGCTCAGTTTGAAGCCGTGCATCTCGGCGCGTTCCTGCAGGATGGGGATGGCTTCCTTGCCGAAGGGGCTGTCGTGGTAGACCAGCGCGATGTGCTTGCCCTTGAGGTTGGCGGCGCCGCCCAGCTTCTTGGCAATGTCCTGGATGATCACGTCCCCGGCCACCCAGTAGGTGCCCGCCAGCGGGAAGTTCCACTTGAACACGCCGCCGTCGGCGGACTCGCTGCGGCCATAGCCGGCGGTGATCAGCGGGATCTTGTCGACGGGGGCCTTCTCGGTCAGCGCGAAGGTGATGCCGGTGGACAGCGGCTGGAACACGGTGGCGCCCTTGCCCTTGAGGCGTTCGTAGCACTCCACGCCCTTGTCGGTGGCGTAGCCGGTTTCGCACTCTTCGAACGACACCTTCACGCCGTTGATGCCGCCGCGCGCATTGACCAGCTTGAGGTAGTCGACATAGCCGTTGGCGAACGGCACGCCGTTGGGGGCGTAGGCGCCGGTGCGGTAGACCAGCACCGGGAAGAACTGCTCCTTGGCCTGGGCCATGGCAGCCGTCGGGACCACCGCACCCGAGAGGGCGGCACAGGCCAGCGACACGGAGAGAACCAGGTTACGTACTTTCATCGCTTTGTCTCCTTAAGGACAGGTCGGGCTCACACAAAAACTGACGTTCAACAGGGAATCAATGGGGGAAAGGCCAGAGGCGAAGCTTCTGCTTGCCAATGCTCCAGAGCTTGGCCAGCCCGTGAGGTTCCACGATCAGGAACCAGACGATGAGCGCGCCGAAGACCATGAAGGTGATGTGGGCGGCCGCGGCGGTGGAGAACCCCACCAGCAGGCTGAAGCGCTCGATGAAGATGGGCAGCAGCACGATGAAGGCCGCGCCGAAGAAGCTGCCCATGATCGAGCCCATGCCGCCGATGATCACCATGAACAGCAGCTGGAAGGAGCGGTCGATCGAGAAGGCGGCCGGCTCCCAGGAGCCCAGGTGGATGAAGCCCCACAGGCCACCGGCCACACCGATGATGAAGGAGCTGACCGCGAAGGCCGACAGCTTGGCGTACATCGGGCGGATGCCGATCACGGCGGCGGCCACGTCCATGTCGCGGATGGCCATCCACTCGCGGCCGATGGCGCTGCGCACCAGGTTCTTGGCCAGCAGGGCGAACACCACCAGGAAGCCCAGGCAGAACAGGTACTTCTCCAGCGGTGTGTTGATGGACATGCCGAACACCTGCAGGTTGGACACCGACACCGAGCCCGAGGCGTTGTTGTTGGTGAACCAGCCGATGCGCAGGAAGGCCCAGTCGCAAAAGAACTGCGCCGCCAGCGTGGCCACCGCCAGGTACAGGCCCTTGACGCGCAGGCTGGGGATGCCGAAGAACATGCCCACCAGGGTGGCGAAGAAGCCGCCCGAGAGCAGCGCCACGATCAGTGGCATGCCGTCGATGCGGATGTAGGTGTTGTAGGCCATGTAGGCGCCCACCGCCATGAAGGCGCCCGAGCCCAGCGAGATCTGGCCGCAGTAACCCACCAGGATGTTCACGCCCAGTGCGGCCAGCGACAGGATCAGGAACGGGATCAGGATGGCGCGGAACATGTACTCGTCCACCAGCATCGGTACGCCGACGAAGGCGAACGCGATGAGGGCGAGGATGGCCCAGCGGTCCTGCGCGATCGGGAAGATCTGCTGGTCGGCGCGGTAGGAGGTCTTGAACTGACCGTTTTCTCTGTAGAACATGTTCTTGTCTCCTTACACGCGGTCGATGATCTTTTCGCCGAACAGACCCTGCGGGCGGAACAGCAGGAACACGAGCGCCAGCACATACGCAAACCAGATCTCGATGCCGCCGCCGACCATGGGGCCGAGGTAGACCTCCGAGAGCTTCTCGCCCACGCCGATGATCAGGCCGCCGATGATGGCGCCGGGCACCGAGGTGAGGCCGCCCAGGATGATCACGGGCAGGGCGCGCAGGGCCACGGTGGTCAGCGAGAACTGCACGCCCAGCTTGGAGCCCCAGATGACGCCGGCCACCAGGGCGGTGATGCCGGCCACGCACCAGACGATGACCCAGATGCGGTTGAGCGGGATGCCGATGGACTGCGCCGCCTGGTGGTCGTCGGCCACCGCGCGCAGGGCGCGGCCGGTGCTGGTCTTCTGGAAGAACAGCGACAGCACGGCGACCAGGCAGGCCGCGATCACGGCTGCGATGATGTCTTCCTGGTTCACCAGCACGCCGCCTTCGAACACGCTCTCGAACAGGAACAGCGGGTCCTTGGGCATGCCGACGTCGATCGGGTAGATGTCCGAGCCGAAGATGGTCTGGCCGAAGCCGTCGAGGAAGTAGGTGATGCCCAGCGTGGCCATCAGCAGCGTCACGCCTTCCTGGTTCACCAGGTGGCGCAGCACCAGGCGCTCGATCAGCCAGGCCAGCACGAACATGCAGCCGGCGGCCACGATGAAGGCCAGCACGTTGCCCAGCAGCTTGCTCTCCAGACCCAGCCACTGCGGAATCCATTCCGAGAAGCGGGCCATGGCCAGCGCGGCGAACAGCACCATCGCGCCCTGCGCGAAGTTGAAGACGCCCGAGGCCTTGAAGATCAGCACGAAGCCCAGCGCCACCAGCGAATACAGCATGCCGGCCATGAGGCCGCCGAGCAGTGTTTCAAGAAAGAATGCCATGGTGTGTGTCTCCGTTCAGTGGCTCGTACCGAGGTACGCGCTGATGACTTCTTCGTTGTTGCGCACCTCGTCCGGGGTGCCGTCACCGATCTTCTTGCCGTAGTCCAGCACCACCACGCGGTCTGAGATGTCCATCACCACGCCCATGTCGTGCTCGATCAGCACGATGGTGGTGCCGAACTCGTCGTTCACGTCCAGGATGAAGCGGCTCATGTCCTGCTTCTCTTCCAGGTTCATGCCGGCCATGGGTTCGTCCAGCAGCAGCACCTGCGGCTCCATGGCCAGGGCGCGGCCCAGGTCGACGCGCTTTTGCAGGCCGTAGGGCAGCTGGCCCACGGGGGTCTTGCGGAAGGCCTGGATTTCGAGGAAGTCGATGATGTGCTCGACGAACTCGCGGTGCTTCTCTTCTTCCTTCTGGGCCGGGCCGATGCGCAGCGCCTGCAGGAACAGGTTGCTCTTCATGCGCAGGTTGCGGCCGGTCATGATGTTGTCGATCACGCTCATGCCCTTGAACAGCGCCAGGTTCTGGAAGGTGCGCGCGATGCCCATCTCCGCCACCTGGCGGCTGTTCATGTGCTTGAAGTGCTGGCCTCGGAACGTGATCTGGCCTTCCTGCGGCTGGTAGACGCCGTTGATGCAGTTGAGCATCGAGCTCTTGCCGGCGCCGTTGGGACCGATGATGGCGCGGATCTCGTGTTCCTTCACGTTGAACGAGATGTCGGTGAGCGCCTTCACGCCACCGAAGCGCAGGCTGATGTTCTGGACGTCGAGGATGACGTCGCCGATTTTCTTGCTCATGCTGCTGCTTTCACGGGTGCAAACGTCTTGGCGTCGCCGATCTTGAGCGTGGCGCTCACGCTGCCGGTGCGACCGTCCTCGAACTTGACCTGGGTTTCGATGTACTGCTCGGCCATGCCGCTGTAGAGCGCGTCCACGAGCACGCTGTACTTCTCGGCGATGAAGCCGCGGCGGACCTTGTTGGTGCGGGTGAGCTCGCCGTCGTCGGCGTCCAGCTCCTTGTGCAGCACCAGGAAGCGGCTGATCTGGCTGCCGGCCAGCAGGGTGTCGCGGCTGAGGTCGGCGTTGACCTTTTCCACGCACTCGCGGATCAGCTCGTACACCTCGGGCTTCTGTGCCAGGTCGGTGTAGCCGGCGTAGGGCAGGTTGCGGCGCTCGGCCCAGTTGCCCACGGCCTCGAAGTCGATGTTGACCATCACGCAGACCTTCTCGCGCTGGTCGCCGTAGGCCACCACTTCCTTGATCTGCGAGAAGAACTTGAGCTTGTTCTCCACGTACTTGGGCGCGAACATGGCGCCGTCGTTGGCGCCGCCCTTGATGCGGCCCACGTCCTTGACGCGGTCGATGATCTTGAGGTGGCCCGAGGCGTCGATGAAGCCGGCGTCGCTGGTGTGGTACCAGCCGTCGGCGGTCAGCACCTCTTCGGTGGCCTTGGGGTTCTTGTAGTACTCCTTGAGCAGGCCGGGCGACTTCACCAGGATCTCGCCGGTCTCGCTCAGCTTGATCTCCACGCCCTCGCAGGGCACGCCCACGGTGTCGGCGCGCGCTTCGTGGTCCGGCTGCAGGCAGACGAACACGGCCGTTTCGGTGGAGCCGTAGAGCTGCTTGAGGTTGATGCCGATGCTGCGGTAGAAGCTGAACAGGTCGGGGCCGATGGCCTCGCCGGCGGTGTAGGCCACGCGCACCCGGCTCATGCCCAGGCTGTTGCGCAGCGGGCCGTAGACGAAGAGGTTGCCCAGCGCGTACTTCAGGTTGTCCATGAAGCCGACGGACTTGCCGTCCATCTTGGCCGGACCGACGCGGCGCGCCACGTCCATGAAGGCGTGGAACATCTTTCGCTTGAGCGCGCCCGCGTCTTCCATGCGGATCATCACGGTGGTCAGCAGCCCTTCGAACACTCGCGGCGGCGCGAAGTAGTAGGTGGGGCCGACTTCCTTCAGGTCGATGGTGACGGTGGCACCGGACTCGGGGCAGTTCACCACGTAGCCGGCCACCAGCCACTGGGCGTAGCTGAAGATGTTCTGGCCGATCCAGGCCGGCGGCAGGTAGGCCAGCACCTCGTCCTTTTCGGTCAGCTTGTCGAAGCGGGCGCCGACAGCCGCGCGGTCGATCAGGGTGCTGTGCGTGTGCACCACGCCCTTGGGGTTGCCGGTGGTGCCGGAGGTGAAGAACATGGCGGCCACGTCGCCAGGCTGCGCTTTCTCGATCTCCTCGCTGAAGAAGCCGGGATGCGCCTTGGCAAAGGCCTGGCCTGCGCCGACCAGCTCTTCCAGCCCGCCAAGTCCGGGCTGGTCGTAGTTGCGCAGGCCGCGCGGGTCGTCGTAGAAGATGTGCGCCAGCTGCGGGCACTGGGGCTGGATCTCCAGCATCTTGTCGACCTGCTCCTGGTCCTCCACCACCGCGAAGCGCACCTCGGCGTTGTTGATCGGGAACACGCACTCGTTGGCCACCGCGTCCTGGTACAGCGGCACCGGGATCGCTCCCAGCGACTGCGCGGCCAGCATGGTGGCGTACAGGCGGGGGCGGTTGGCGCCGATCACCACCAGGTGCTCGCCGCGGGTCAGTCCGGCCTGGTGCAGGCCGCAGGCGATGGCCTCGACCAGCTGGGCCATGTCCGACCAGCTGGTGGTCTGCCAGATGCCGTATTCCTTCTCACGCATGGCCGGCGCATCGGGGCGCTGCTTCGCGTGGTCCAGCAGCAGCCGGGGGAAGGTGGTTTGCATGTGCTTGTCTCCTGGGGTCGTCCGCCGAACGGGGCTGGAAGACGGTGACGGTCGGTTGCCAATGGGGCGGATAGTAGGCCGATGTTTGACGTTATGTTGTCGGTGCGACGACAATTGAGGGATCAACCCTGCTAGGACTTTCCCTAGTCGAACGCCGCCCCATGGTCTCCGCCAAGCACCCCCGTTCCGGCTCCGCGCTGCGCGCCAGCGCGCGGCCTGCGTCCGAGAGCGAGCTGTTGGAAATCCCCTGGCTCAAGGAGCTGATGCCCGACGAGCGCGAGCGTGCGCTCGGTGCGCTGGTGGTCAACGAGGTGCAGGTGGGCGAGTACATCTGCCGCATCGGCCGGCCCGCGACCTACTGGTTCGGCCTGCTCGATGGCCTGCTCAAGATGAGCAACGACGACTCGCAGGGCGCGGTGATCACCTTCACCGGCGTCGCGCCGGGCGGCTGGTTCGGCGAGGGCACGGTGCTCAAGCGCGAGGCCTACCGCTACAACATCCAGTCCCTGCGCAGGAGCCGGGTGGCCGGCCTGCCCGTGGACACCTTCCACTGGCTGCTGGACCACTCGATCGGTTTCAACCGCTTCGTGATGAACCAGCTCAACGAGCGGCTGGGCCAGTTCATCGCCGCGCGCGAGATCGACCGCATCTCCAGCCCCGACCTGCGGGTGGCGCGCAACCTGGCGGCGCTGTTTCACCCGCTGCTCTCGCCCAACGTCGGCGGCGTGCTGCGCATCACCCAGCAGGAGCTGGCCTACCTCGTGGGCCTGTCGCGCCAGCGGGTGAACGAGGCGCTGACGGCGCTGGCCGACAAGGGCTGGATCCGGGTGGAGTACGGGGGCTTGCGGGTGCTGGACCTTCCGTCGCTGCGATCAGGGGTGCTGTAGCCGGCCGGCATGGCCATGGGATCATCGGGGCATGACCGACAAACCCAAGACCTTGCAGCTCAAGGCCAAAGCCCCGGCCGGGAAGCCCGCTGCGCCACGAGCCCCGGTGCGCCCGCGCGGCCCGGCCCGGGCCAGACCCCTCTCTGAAGTGAAGGCCGAACGTGCGGCGCGCGATGCCGCCTGGGCGGCGCAGGGCCCGCAGGGCGATGACCGCCGGCCCCGCACGGACACCGACCGCCGCGCCGCCCGTCCGGACGGCCCCGGCGGCCCTGGCGCGCGCCCCGAACGGCCCGTCTCGCGGCAGCGCCCGGAGGGTGCGCGCGAGGCCGCACCCCGCCGCCCGCCGGAGGCGCCCCGGCCGTCCCGCCCACCGCGCGACACCCGGCCCGACCTGGCCCGCGTGGGTAACGCCAATGGCGAAATTCGCCTGAACAAGCGCATGGCCGAGCTGGGCCTGTGCTCGCGCCGAGAGGCCGACGAATGGATCGCGCGCGGCTGGGTGCTGGTCAACGGCCAGCCCGCCATCATGGGTCAGCCGGTGCCGCCCGACGCGCAGGTCGAGGTGCTGCCGCAGGCGCGCCACCAGCAGGCGGGGCAGGTCACGATCCTGCTGCACAAGCCGGTGGGCTATGTCAGCGGCCTGCCCGAGGACGGCCACGAGAGCGCGGCGGTGCTCATCAAGCCCCAGAGCCACTGGCGCGAGGACCGCAGCGGTCGCCGCTTCGAGGCGGTGCATACCCGCGGTCTGGCGCCCGCCGGCCGGCTGGACATCGACTCCACCGGCCTGCTGGTGCTCACGCAGGACGGCCGCGTCGCGCGAACCCTGATTGGCGAGGACTCGGGGGTCGAGAAGGAGTACCTGGTGCGCGTGCACTGGGCGCCGAACGGCCCCAAGGGTGCGGGCGTGGTGACGCAGGACGTGCAGGCCGCCTTCCCGGCCGAGCGCCTAGCCCTGCTGCGCCACGGCCTGAACCTGGACGATCAGCCTCTCAAGCCGGCCCAGGTCGACTGGCAGAACCCCGAACAGCTGCGCTTCGTGCTGAAGGAGGGCAAGAAGCGCCAGATCCGTCGCATGTGCGAGCAGGTGGGGCTGCATGTGGTCGGCCTCAAGCGCATCCGCATCGGCCGCGTGGTGCTGGGCAACCTGCCGGTGGGGCAGTGGCGCTACCTGGGGGCAGGCGAAGGGTTTTGAGTCCGGCGGTGGGCGTTTAGGGGTGCGCATCCATTGGCGTTGCTCACCGGCACCCACAATGCCCCATGACCAAGCCCACCCCGACCCAACCACTGCGCCAGTCCCTGCTGCGCCACGTTCGCCCCACCGACCTGCAGGCGGCGGCTCAGCTGGCGGTGCAGGGCACCCACGGCGTCATCAACATCGCCGAAGGCGTGCACCAGGCGGTGCGCCGAAGGCTGGGGCTGTCCGGTGGCGCGTCGGGTGAACAGACCGGCGGCCTGACGGGCCAGATCTACCAGGCCGTGCGCGGCGTGGCGCGGCTGGCGGGCTGGGGCACGGACGCGGCGCTGGGCGTGCTGCTGCCGCTGCTGGACGACCCGGCGTCCCACCCCGAGGCCTCGCCGCAGCGCGAGGCGGTGCTGGCCGCGCTCAACGGCGTGCTGGGCGACCGGCTGCAGGCCATCGGCAACCCGCTGGCGCAGGCGATGGAGCTGCGCGCTGGCGGCGTGCCGCTGTCGTTGTCGCCTGGTCCGCTGAAAGAAGAGCTGCCCGGCGCCGGCCCGCACATCCTGCTGCTCGTTCATGGCCTGTGCATGAACGACACGCAATGGCGCCGCAGCGGGCACGATCACGGCGAGTTCCTGGCGCAGGCGCTGGGCGCCACGCCCATCTACCTGCGCTACAACAGCGGCCTGCACATTTCGGTCAACGGGCGCGCGCTGGCGCTGCTGCTGGAGCAGCTGGTGGCCGCGTGGCCCGTGCCGCCGGAGCGCATCACGATCGTCGGCCACAGCATGGGCGGTCTGGTGGCCCGTTCGGCGGTGGCGGTGGGCCAGGCGGCGGGCCTGTCGTGGACAGAGCGCCTGCGCGCACTGGTTTTTCTGGGCACGCCGCACCACGGTGCGCCGCTGGAGCGCGCCGGCCACGGGGCCGACTGGCTGCTGGCCTCCAACCCCTTCACCGCGCCGTTCGCGCGGCTGGGCAAGCTCCGCAGCGCGGGCATCACCGACCTGCGGCATGGCCATGTGCAGGACGCCGACTGGCAGGGGCGCGACCGCTTCGCCTCGGGCGCAGACCACCGCCAGCCCTTGCCGCTGCCCGAGGGGGTGGCCTGCTATGCGGTGGCGGCCACGCTGGC
Organism: Hydrogenophaga flava NBRC 102514; assembly: GCF_001571145.1. Taxonomy (GTDB): domain Bacteria; phylum Pseudomonadota; class Gammaproteobacteria; order Burkholderiales; family Burkholderiaceae_C; genus Hydrogenophaga; species Hydrogenophaga flava. Next base: position 211,746 of record NZ_BCTF01000001.1, on the reverse strand, counting down.
CGGGCAGCGCAGCCGGCTGGTCGAGCGCCTGACCGGCGACGGCCTGGTGCCGCTGGACAGCGCACTGGGCCGCCACGAAGACCCGTCGATGCGGCTGGCGCTGGCGCCCGATCACCAGTGCACGGTGTTCCGGACCGGGCACCTGGACCTGCTGTCCAGCCCGAAGGTGGCCGCTCAGCTGCAGACCTGGCTGGCCACGCCGGCTTGAAATCGCGCGGCCTGCCCATAATTGCGCCCTCGCGAGTGCCTCCCGCCCGGTCTGGCGCGGGTGGCATGGCCCCTCATTCCTTCTGACGATCCACAAAGCATGAGCAAACAGACCCTCTCCTTCCAGGCCGAGGTGGCCCAGCTGCTGCACCTGGTCACCCATTCGCTGTATTCCAACCCCGAGATCTTCCTGCGCGAGCTGGTCTCCAACGCCTCGGACGCCTGCGACAAGCTGCGCTTCGAGGCGCTGAACAACGCCGCGCTGTTCGAGGACGCGCCCAACCTCGACGTGCGGGTGGCCTTCGACAAGGACGCCAAAACCATCACCATCACCGACAACGGCATCGGCATGAGCCAGGCCGAGGCGGTGGAGCACCTGGGCACCATCGCCAAGAGTGGCACCCGCGACTTCATGAGCCACCTCAGCGGTGACCAGAAGAAGGACGCGCAGCTGATCGGCCAGTTCGGCGTGGGCTTCTATTCGGGCTTCATCGTGGCCGACAAGATCGTGGTCGAGTCGCGCCGCGCCGGCCTGCCGGCGGCCGAGGGTGTGCGCTGGACCAGCGGCGGCACGGGCGATTTCGAGGTCGAGACCATCGAACGGGCCGCGCGCGGCACCACCATTACGCTGCACGTGCGCGAGGACAAGACCGAGTTCCTCAGCCACTGGAAGCTCAAGTCGCTCATCACCAAGTACTCCGACCACATCAGCCTGCCCATCCTGATGCAGAAGGAAGAGTGGGACGCCGAGAAAAGCGAGTACATCACCCGCGACGAGTGGGAGCCCGCCAACTCCGCCAACGCCCTGTGGGCGCGCAGCAAGAAGGACATCAGCGACGAGCAGTACGCCGAGTTCTACAAGAACATCAGCTACGACCAGGCCGACCCGCTGGCCTGGAGCCACAACCGCGTCGAGGGCAGCACCGAATACACGCAGCTGCTCTACATCCCGTCCAAGGCCCCGATGGACCTGTGGAACCGCGACCGCAAGGCCGGCATCAAGCTCTACGTGCGGCGCGTCTTCATCATGGACGAGGCCGAGAGCCTCATGCCCGCCTACCTGCGCTGGGTCAAGGGCGTGGTTGATTCGGCCGATCTGCCGCTGAACGTGAGCCGCGAACTGCTGCAGGAAAGCCGCGACGTGAAGGCCATCCGCGAGGGCAACACTCGCCGCGTGCTGGCCATGCTGGACGACCTGTCCAAGGACGCCGACAAGTACGCCAGCTTCTACGCCGAGTTCGGCGCCGTGCTCAAGGAAGGCCTGGGCGAGGACTTCTCCAACCGCGACAAGCTCGCCAAGCTGCTGCGCTTTGCCAGCACCACCAGCGACGCGGTGGTGGTGTCGCTGGCCGACTACAAGGCCCGCATGAAGGAAGGCCAGAAGGCCATCTACTACATCACCGGCGACACGCTGGCGGCGGCCAGGAACAGCCCGCAGCTCGAACTCTTCCGCAAGAAGGGTATCGAGGTGCTGCTGATGACCGACCGCGTGGACGAGTGGGCGCTGTCCTTCCTGCCCGAGTTCGACGGCACGCCGCTGCAGAGCGTGGCCAAGGGCGCGGTGGACCTGGGAGAGCTGCAGGACGAGGAAGAGAAGAAAGCTGCCGAGCAGGCGGCCGAGAGCTTCAAGCCGGTGCTCGACAAACTCAAGGACACGCTCAAGGACAAGGCCAGCGACGTGCGCGTGACAACGCGCCTGGTGGACTCGGCCGCCTGCCTGGTGGTGGGCGAGGGCGAGCTCTCCAGCCAGCTGGCCCGCATGCTCAAGGCCGCGGGCCAGAAGGCGCCGGACGCCAAACCCACGCTGGAGGTCAATCCGTCGCACCCGCTGGTGCGCAAGCTCGACGGCTCCGCGCACTTCGACGACCTGGCCCACATCCTGTTCGACCAGGCCCTGCTGGCCGAAGGTGGCCTGCCGGACGATCCGGCCGCCTACGTCCGGCGGGTCAACGCGCTGCTGGCCTGAGTGCTACGGAAATAGAGTGCATAAGGTCTGAAACCCGGTCCGGTATCCGGCCCGGGTTTTTTTGCGCCCGAGCGGCGTTTGGACGACAGTTGCGACCGTGAAACAGGTCACAGATGACTACACTGGCAGATTGGGAGATTCCGATCGGGGTGATTCGCCCCACCACCGTTGACATCCAACCGCCGTGCAACCCCAGCGCCCCTTTGATCCTGTTGTCACCTTCAGAAACAGCCAAGGCGAAGCCGCGCGCGGCACGCTGACCAGTCTCCAGCGCCGCTCGCTGGTGATGGAGATCTACAACCCTTATTCCATCGTCCAGGTCAGCGAGGTGCTCAGCGACTTGGTGATCCGCTCCGGCGAGCGCGCCATTTACCAGGGCAAGGCCGTGGTGGTGAGCCTGCTCAACACCGGCCTGATGGCGGTGGTCTCGCTGGCCCTGATTGACGAGTGGTCGGACCTCAATCTGGCCCGTGGCAATGTGCGGGAGGTCGGCATGGAGGCCGCCCGTTTTGTCGAGGACTGGGAGCAGCGCTTCCGGGTCAAGGAAAGTTACCAGGTGGCGGTGAGTGAGTTCCGGGCCTTCCTGTCCGAGACCGCGCGCTGGATCGACCAGGCCGACATGCTGGACTCGCTGCCCAAGGGCGAGGACGGCCGGCTGACCGATGCCGTCTTCTGGGCCATGGCCGAGCCCCTGATGACCAAGGGCAAGAGCTTCCTGGTGCGGCTGGAAAGCGAGGCCGCCAGCGTGCCCGCGGACGATGCCCTGCTGCACCGCAGCTATGCCCAGGCGGCGCTGCACCCGCTGGTGCTGCGGGCGCCTTTCGTCTACCGCACCTTTGCCAAGCCGCTGGGCTATGCCGGCGACTACGAGATGGTCAACCAGCTGCTGGGAGACCCGCGGCAGGGCGGCAGCACCTACATCCAGCTGGTCAACGCGACCTTCCTGCGGGCGGCGGTGGCCGAGGCGCACCGCAACCGCATCAACATCCTGGTCGACTACCTCCGGCGCGCCGTGGCCCTGGGCGAGCAGGAAGGGCGCCAGGTGCGCATCCTCAACGGGGGCTGCGGCCCGGCGGTCGAGCTGCAGCGGCTGATCGCCTCCGGTGCGGACCTCAGCCGCCTGAGCTTCACCCTGCTGGACTTCAGCCGCGAGACCCTGGACTACACGCGCGAGCGCATCGACGCGGTGATGGCCGAGACCGGCCGGCGGGTCGAGGTGAACTATGTCCAGGAGTCGGTGCACGACCTGCTCAAGCGCCCGGCCCAGTCGCAGGCGCTGGAGGGTGGACGGGGTTTTGACTTCATCTACTGCGCGGGCCTGTTCGACTACCTGTCCGACAAAGTCTGCACCCGGCTGATCCGCTATTTCATGTCCCGCTCCGCTCCGGGTGCCCGCATGCTGCTGACCAACGTGCACTCGAGCAACCCCGAGCGTCACGGCATGGAGCACCTGCTGGAGTGGCACCTGATCTACCGGGACGAGGCGCAGATGACGTCCGTGATGTCCGAGGTCGGAGCGGCGATCGAGCTCTACACCGACCCGACCGGGGTCAACGTGTTCGCGGAAACCACGCTGCCGGGGCGCAGCACCCTGGACACTGCATGATCGCCAGGGACACAGCGTCCTACGAGCGTCAGCTGTCGGCGTTCCGGCTCGCCTACAGCAAGGCCGGCAGCATCACCTCCATCGGCCTGGTGCTCGCGGGGGTGGGCCTGGACTATTTCTCCTACCCGGACCGACTGCTCGAGTTCTTCCTGCTGCGGCTGCTGGTGGCCACCTTGACCCTGGGCATCCTGATGCTGCTCTACACCCGGGTGGGGGCGCAGCAGGTGCGGGTGCTCACCATGACTTGGCTGGTGCTGCCGCAGATGATGATCGCCTGGATGATCTGGCTGACCAGTGGGGTCGAGTCGATCTACTTTGTCGGCCTGCACCTGGCGATGTATGCCGTGGGCATCATCCTGCCGATCACGCTGTTCGAGGGCATCGGTTTCGGTGTGCTCACGCTGGTGCTCTACATGATGGCCTGCATGCTCCACCCCGACGGTGTGGCCGAGCCCGGCAAGCTCTACACCAACAGCCTGTTCATCCTGTTCTCTGCCATTGCCAGCGCGGTCTGCACCTGGTTCAACGAGCGGGCGCGGCTGCGCCTGTTCCAGCTGCAGCACGAGGTGGCCATGAACAACGACAAGCTGCAGGAGATCAACCGCACCCTGGCCGAGGTCAAGGGCCAGCTGATCCAGCGCGAGAAGATGGCCGCCATCGGCACTCTCTCGGCCGGGCTGCTGCACGAACTCAACAACCCGGTGAACTACGCCCTGATGGCGGTGAACATGGGCCTGAGCGTGCCCTCGGCCAAGACCGATCCGATGCTCAAGGAAAGCCTGGACGATGCGCGCGAGGGGCTGACCCGGGTGCAGAACATCGTCTCCGACCTCAAGACCTTCGCCTACCAGAAGCCCGGGGATGACAACCAGCGCCCCTTCCTGCTGGAGCACGCGGTGCGCTCGGCCATCCGCCTGGCCGGCTACGAGCTCAAGGGCATCGAGCTGGCGCTCGACCTGCCCCAGGACACCCATGTGATGGGCGACGAGCCGGCGATCATCGGTGTGCTGATCAACCTGCTGAGCAACGCCGCCCATGCCATGCAGTCCGTGCAGCGGCCGCAGCCGCGCATTGATGTGCGGGTGGCGCCGGAGGGCGAGCGGCTGCGGATCTCGGTGCGGGACAACGGACACGGCATCGATCCGGCCAACATCGGCCGGGTGTTCGAGCCGTTCTTCACCACCCGCGACGTCGGGGCCGGCCTGGGGCTGGGGCTCAGCGTGAGCTACGGCATCGTGCAGCGGCACGGAGGCATCCTGTCTGTCGACAGCGTGGTCGGCGAATGGACCGAATTCTCGTTCGACCTGCCGAGGCCGCCCCAATGAAATCCGACCTGCCGGGTTCCGGCTCCGCACCTCCTCTGGCCCATGCCGTGCTGCTGGTCGACGACGAGCCGCAGGCGCTCAAGTGGTTTGCGCGCTCCTACGGCGACGAGTTCGACGTGCGGACCGCGGCCAGCGTGCGGCAGGCACTGGAACTGCTGGACCGGCAGGGGCACGAGGTCGCCGTCTTGCTGACCGACTACCGCATGCCCGAACGCGACGGTGTGGCCCTGCTGGCCGAGGTGCGGCAGCGGCACCCCTTGGTGTCGCGGCTGCTGATGTCGGCCTACGCCGACAAGGATGTCGCGATGGCCGCGGTCAACCTGGGCCATGTGGGGCAGATCCTGGAAAAGCCGCTGGACGAACCGCTGACCCGGCGGGCCCTGCGAGAGGCCCTGGCGGCCTGCCAGCAGCGGCTGCGCGAGCAGACCCTGCTGCAGCGGCGGGACGAGGCCCTGCGCGAGACCTTGGGTTTTCTGGCGCACGAGGTGGGCACCCCGCTGGCCACCGTCAGCGGCTACCTGCACGCCATGCGCGAACGCCAGCAGCCCCCCCAGTGCGGCAACACCGACCTGGTCTGCCTCACCCAGCGCCGTCCCGGCGAGATCGACGCGATGCTGGACGCGGCCCTGCGCCGCACCGACTACGCCCAGTCCCTGGTGGCGACCTTCGTGCGCACCGCGCGCGACGCCTACCACGCCGACGGCAGCGCCAGCGAACTCGCCAGTGATCTGGTGCGATCGGTGCGCGAGGGCTATCCTTTCGATGGCGACGAGGCGCGCTGGCTGGTCTGTGATGTGCTGCAGGACTTCGTCCTGCCCGGTCAGCGCGACCTGCTGTACCTGGTGCTGTGCACCGTGGTCAAAAATGCCTTGCTGGCCCTGCATTCGGCGCTGCCGGCCGAACCCCGCATTCGCATTGTGGTCGCGGGAACGCCGGACCGCGCGGTCATTGAAATCAGCGACAACGGTCCGGGCATTGCGCCGGAGGTGCTGACCCGGCTGACCCGGGAGCCTGTCACCACCCGGTCGGGCAGTGGTGGCAGCGGCATGGGCCTGGTCTTCTGCCGGCGGGTGATGGCATCCGTGGGCGGGTCGGTCGAGGTACGGTCACCGGCCGGCGGCGGCGCCGCCATCCGCCTGCACTTTGGTGTCCCGGACACAGAACAACACCATGAGGTATCCAGATGAAACCCGAGAAGATCCTGTACGTCGATGACGAGGCCATCGCCCTCAAATACTTCGAGCGGCTGGTGGGGCCGCTGGCCCCGGTGCTGACCGCCAATTCGGTCGACGAGGGGCGGGCGGTGCTCAGCGTGCACGGTGCCGATATCGCCGTGCTCGTGTGCGACCAGCGCATGCCCGGCGAACGTGGCAACGAACTGCTGCGCCATGCCCGTACCCACTATCCGCACATCGTGCGCATGCTCACCACGGCCTATTCCGAGATCGGCGAGGCCATCGACGCGATCAATACCGGCGAGATCTACCGCTACATCGCCAAACCCTGGGAGCTGGAGAGCCTGCGTTCCGACCTGAAGAACGCACTGGAGCTGTCGGCCCTGCGCAGTGAGCGCGACGAACTGGTGCGCGACAAGATGCTGGCCCAGCAGTCGCGCCTGGTGTCGGGGCGCCTCGCCTCCCTGTTGACGATCGGCGCCGGCGCCGACCCGGCGGGGTACGAGCGGGCCGTGTTCCGCCTCGCGCAGGCGGCCCTGTGGGTGGGGGTGCAGGAGCCGGCGGTGGACTGGAACCGCTGGGACCACGCAGACCTGCAACAGGCCGAGGCGCGCCGGGGCGCCGGGGTGGCGCTGCAGGTCCGCTCCTGGCTGGAGCGGTTCGGCGCCCGTCAGGACGATGCACACGCGCTGGCGCAGCTGGCGGCCGTCCTGGGCACAGAGGTTCGGGGCGGTGTGCTGCACCTGGCCCGCACCGAGCCCTGCATGGCCCTGCTGACCGCACCGGCCGGGGATGCGGCCTCTGCCGACGACTGCGCCTGGCTGGCCTGGCAGCTCTGGACCCGGGGGCGTTTCGGCCTGCAGTCGGCCGGCGAAGGCTGGGTGGTTGCACCGGCCGCGGACGAGCCCCTGCCCAAAGACTGGCTGGCCGATGCGATGGAGCGCCTGGGCGGCCTGGCTTGATCTGCGTCAGGGTCCGGGTGGTGGCCCGCCGCCACCCGGCGACTACACTTGTGGGGTTCTGCGGCGCCTTGTAGCGCCGCTTCGCTTTGTTTCTCACGGGTTTCCATGAAATACGCCAAGACCGTTTTCAAGTGGCTGATGTATGCGGCCGTCGTGGCGTCCATCGTGTTCTTCGTGCGCGCCTTCATGATCCACATGGAGAAGCTGCCGCCGATCCCTCTGAACCTGACCACGGTGGCCATCGGCCTGCTCAGCATGGTCAGCGTGGTCGTGACCCACTTCTTCGGCACCCATGTGTGGCGTCTGCTGATGTCGGACCAGGGCCATCGCGTGCCCACCCGGCTGGCGGTGCAGGTGTTCTTCATTTCCCAGCTGGGCAAGTACCTGCCAGGCAATGTGGGGCAGTTCATCGGCCGTGGCGTGCTGGCCAAGTCCACCGGCATTCCCGTGGGCGTGGCGGTGGGCACGGCGGTGTTCGAGGGCATCTGGAACCTGGCGATCAGCTGCTCGCTCGCCTTGCTGGGCACGGTCGTCCTGTTGGACCTGCACACCGCCGGCGGGGCCGCACCCGCCTTCGCCTCGAAACTGGTGTGGATCCTGCCGCTGGCCCTGGTGGCGCCCTGGCTGGGCATCAAGGTGCTCAACACCGTGCTGCCCGGGCTCAGCAAAAAGATTGGCGGCGGCCAGCTGTTGCGCCCGCCGCAACTGCGCACCGCGCTGTTCGTGTCCCTGTTGATCTTGATCAACTTCATGCAGCAGGGGTATGTAGTGAAATTGCAGTCGGAATACTTATTCGCAAGTCCCGACATTGACTGGTTCAGCATCGCGCTGCTCTACAGCAGCGCCTGGGTGGTGGGCTATGTGGTGCCAGGCTCTCCCGGTGGTCTGGGTGTGCGCGAGGCGATGATGGTGGTGCTCTTCACTCCGTTGACCGGAGCTGCGGTGGCCGCCGGACTGGCCGTGAGCATGCGCCTGACCACCCTGCTCGGAGATGCCCTGACCGTGCTGCTCGGCGTTCTCGGACGCCGCATGCAGCAGCACAAGACGCCTGCCGCCACGCCCTGAAGAAGGGGCCGGTCGCTGAAGGGATGTATCACGGGACCACCGTCCCGGCACCCTCAGGAGTCTTCAGTGTCCCGCCCCGACCTGTCCAACCGTTTCGTCTTCGACGACCCCCGCTACGAACAACTCGCCATCGAGGGCGAGGCCCAGTACAAGCTCGGCACGCCGTTCAACCACATGGCGTTCGACAACTTCCTGCCCGAGGACATCGCCGAGGCGATGTGGCAGGAGTTTCCCAAGGCGCAGGACATCGAGTGGCACAACTACAACCGGCCGGCCGAGCGCAAGCTGGTGTGCGTGGACGAGACCAAGTTCGGCCCGGTGACGCGCCAGATGCTCTACCAGTTCAACTCGGCGCCCTTCCTGCGCTTCCTTGAAAAGGTCACGGGCCTCGACAACATGATTTCCGACCCGTCGATGCGGGGCGGCGGTCTGCACCAGACGCCGCGCGGCGGCCTGCTCAAGCTGCACGCCGACTTCAACAAGCACGACCAGAACTTCCTGGACCGCCGGATCAACGTCATCTTCTACATGAACAAGAACTGGAAGGAAGAGTACGGCGGCAGCCTGGAGCTGTGGGACCGCGAGGTGACGTACTGCGGCGCCAAGATCCTGCCGGTGTTCAACCGCCTGGCGATCTTCTCGCCGACCAGCAACACCTTCCACGGCCATCCGGGCCCGCTGACCTGCCCGGAAGGCGACTCGCGCAAGTCGCTGGCGCTGTTCTATTACACGAACGGGCGGCCCGACGAAGAGAAGAACGGTGCGCACACGACGATCTTTGCCGAGCGCCCGAACGAGCGCATCGGCGGCCTGCGCTGGCGCGTGTCGCAGGACTACATGCCGCCGGTGCTGTTCCGGGCCATGCGCCGCTTCCGCGAGCGGCACCTGGCCGGAACGATCCAGAAGCGCGGCTGATCAGGCCAGCGTCAGGGTGACGTCGATGTTGCCGCGGGTCGCGTTCGAGTACGGGCAGACCTGGTGGGCGGCATCGACCAGGGCCTGGGCCTGCGCGCGGTCCATGCCTGGCAGGTGCACCGTCAGGCGCGCCGCAATGCCATAGACCTCGCCCACGGGGCCGAGGTCCACCTCGGCGTCCACCGCCACATCGGCCGGCACGGCCAGCTTCATCTTGCCGGCCACGGCCTTGATGGCGCCGATGAAACAGGCCGAATAGCCGGCCGCAAACAGCTGCTCGGGGTTGGTGCCGTTGCCAGGCGCACCGGGCGGCGTGTGCTTGACGTCCAGACGACCGTCGTCGGAGCGCGAGGCGCCATCGCGGCCACCGGTGGTGTGGGTGCGGGCGGTGTACAGGACTTTGTCGAGAGAGGCCATGGTCGGGTCTTTCATGAAAAGCTTGCGTTGCAAGCGGGTGGATGAAGGGGTCAGGCGCTGAGCCGGTCGCGCAGCGTCTGGATCTGTCGGGTCAGGGCGGTCACCTCGTCGAGGTTGCACTGCGCGGCCTGCATCACGCAGGCGGGCAGACGGGCCGCCCGGGCCTTGAGCCGCCGGCCGGCCGCGGTCAGGCGGATCAGCACGCGGCGTTCGTCGGTGGCATCCCGCAGGCGCGAGACCAGCTCGGCCGCTTCCAGCCGTTTGAGCAGCGGGGTCAGGGTGCCCGAGTCGAGGTGCAGGCGTTCGCCCAGCGCCGAGACGGTCTCGCCGTCGCGCTCCCACAGCGCCAGCATGACCAGGTACTGGGGATAGGTCAGGCCCATCGATTCCAGCAGCGGCTTGTACAGCTTGGTCATGGCCAGCGAGGCCGAATAGAGCGCGAAACACAGCTGGTTGTCCAGCAGCAGGGCGCGTTCGTCGAGGGGCGTTGTGGATGGCATGGCGTGAACTGTAGCTGGCAATTTAATTGCGCACAATTTAATTGCCAGAAACCTTTTTGCACAAAGGGTCAAACCACCAGCGGCGGCTTCTGCATTTCTTCGATCTGCTCGACCAGCATGTCCACCTGGCCCTGCCAGTAGTCGCGGCTGCCGAACCAGGGGAAGTTGATCGGGAAGGCCGGGTCTTGCCAGCGCCGTGCGATCCAGGCGCTGTAGTGCACCAGCCGCAGCGTGCGCAGTGGCTCGATCAGGGCCAGCTCGCGCCGGTCGAAGTCGCGCATCTGTTCGTAGCCGTCGAGCAGGGCGCCGAGCTGCTGCGTCTGCTGGCGCCGCTCGCCCGAGAGCAGCATCCACAGGTCTTGAACGGCGGGTCCCGTGCGTGCGTCGTCCAGGTCCACGAAGTGCGGGCCGGCGCCGGGCGCGCCCTCGGGCGTCCACAGGATGTTGCCGGGGTGGCAGTCGCCGTGCAGGCGGATGAGGGCCGCGCCGTCCTCGGCGGCCGAAGCCCAGTCCGGGCGCAGGGCGGGGTGCGATTCGATGATCTGCAGCGCTTCGTCCAGCGTCTGGCGCCAGGCGGTGCGCACCTCAGGCGCCACAGCCTCGTGCGTCAGCAGCCAGTCGCGCGGCTCGTGGCCGAAGCTGGCGGCGTCCAGCGAAGGGCGGCGGGCAAAGGGCCGGGCGGCGCCCACCGTGTGCAGCCGCGCGAGGAAGCGGCCGGTCCACTCCAGCACGTCGAAGTCCTCCAGCTCGGGCCGGCGTCCGCCGCGCCGCGGGCTCACGCTGAACAGGAAGCCGCCGTGGCGGTGCAGCGTTCGGCCTTCAATGACCAGCGGCGCCACCACCGGCACATCGGCCGCGGCCAGCTCGGCCGCGAAGGCGTGCTCTTCGAGGATCTGCGCCTCGCTCCAGCGGTCTGGCCGGTAGAACTTGAGCACCACCTGCGAGTGCCCGTCCTGCGGTGTTTCCAGCGCCGCCTGGTAGACCCGGTTCTCGTAGCTGCTCAGCGCGGACAGTCGCCCGTCACCCCACAGGCCGAGGCTGGCCAGCGCGTCCTGCACCACATCGGGTGTGAGGGATTCGTAGGGGTGTCGCGGGTCGGTGGCGTGCATGCGCCGATTGTGACCGCCTGCGACAATCCAGCCATGCCCAAAGCCGCCCGCCGCACTCCCGAAGCCCCCAGCCTGCAGGCCCAGTTGCCCGAATTGCGCGAGGGCCAGTCCGTCGAACTGCTCAAGGAGCTGCACATCCTCACCCTCGAGGGCAAGCTCAACCAGGACACCCGCCGCAAGCTCAAGCAGGTCTACCACCTGGTCCAGTTCATCGAGCCGCTGCTGGCCGAGGTGCTCAAGGACCGTGGCGACGTGACCCTGGCCGACCACGGCGCGGGCAAGTCCTACCTCGGCTTCATCCTCTACGACCTGTTCTTCAAGTCGAAGCCGGTCGGCTGGGTGTACGGGGTCGAGACGCGCGCCGAGCTGGTGGAGAAGTCGCGCGCGCTGGCGCAGCGGCTGGGCTTCGCGCGCATGGGTTTTCTGGCGACCACGGTGCATCAGGCGCTGGACCATCCCGAGTTGCCGGCGCAGATCGACGTGGTGACCGCGCTGCACGCCTGCGACACGGCCACCGACGACGCCATCGCCTTCGGCCTGGCGAAGCAGGCCCGCTTCATGGTGCTGGTGCCCTGTTGCCAGGCCGAGGTGGCCTCTGTGATGCGCCAGCACAAGGCGCTGTCGCTGGCCCGCACGCCGCTGGCCGAACTCTGGCGGCACCCGCTGCACACGCGCGAATTCGGCAGCCAGATCACCAACGTGCTGCGCTGCCTGCAGCTCGAAGCCCACGGCTACCAGGTCACGGTGACCGAGCTGGTGGGCTGGGAGCACTCGATGAAGAACGGGCTGATCCTGGCGCGCCGCCACGACGGGCCGCAGGGCCAGCGGCAGCGCGCCCGCGAGCGCCTGCTGCAGATCGTCGACGAGCTGGGGCTGCAGCCGCTGCGCGAGCGCTTCGCGGTTTGAGGGCTGGCGCCCCGGTTGCGGCGTGCGGCGCCCGGTCCGGGGTTTACTTGGCGGCGGCCTTGCCCGCGGGTTTGGTGGGGGCGGCGCCCGCGGCGGAGGTGGCCGCCGTCAGACGCTCGCCCAGGGTCTTCTCCAGCGCCTGTACGCGGGGCTCGACGGTGGCCCGGGTGTCGGAGACCAGCTTGGCCTGCAGCGACTGCTGCATCTCCCCGCTGAGTTGCTGGTACTTGCCGTAAGCCGGGGATTCCAGCATCGCCACGATCTCGCGCAGTTCGTCCTCGTTGAACTTGCTCTCCAGCACCGCGCCGATGGTGGCAGGGGCCAGTTGCTGGGCGCTGCGGCGCACCAGGGGCACGGTGTCCTTGAGGTACTTCTGCAGCTCGGACTGGACTTCCTTGGCGACGGTCTCCTGCCGGTCTTTGGGCACCTTGGCGGCAATGATTTCGGAGGCCCGTTCGGCGAGCACCAGTGCGGGTTCTTCGGTCATGGCCGTGGCCAGCCGATCGATGCCGCCTTGCTGCAGCTTGAGCACGCGCTGGATCAGCTCCTTCTTGGCCGGGCTGGACGCCGCGGCGGCCGCGGGTGCTGCAGCGGGGGTGGACTGCGCTTGGGAGGCCAGTGCGGTCAGCGACAGCAGCAGCGACACACTGACGGAACGGGCGATGGAAAGGCGTTGGGTTTGGGTCATGCGGCATGGTAACCCCTGCGCCCCCGTGGGCGTGTAACCAGACCTTCGGCCCAGACCCAGCCGGCCGCTACCATGGCGCGATGGCCTGCAAGTTCCTGATCTCGCGCCTGCTCGCTGCCGCTGCGGTGGTGCTGGCGGGGTGCGCGTCGCCGCTGCCCCGCGGTGCCGACGAGGGCGACCCGGTGGCCGCCTGCCAGCGGTGGCTGCAACAGCTCGACGAACAGACCGATGCGCACGCGGTGCGCGACGGCGGCGCGGCCCGCATCGCCGGCTTTCCCTTCGTCCGCGTCGACCGCCTGCTGGCGTCCTTCCGCGACGAGGCCTTGCAGGACGCTGCGCGCTGGCAGGCCTGGGGCGACCGCCTTGTGGCGCTGGACCAGACAGCGCGCAGTGCCGAGATACGCAACCTGCCGCCCGCTGCCCTGAACGCGCTGGGCGCAGCGGACCGAGGGGACCTCCAGGCGCGCACAAAGGCCTGCGGCTCGCAGCTCTGGGAGGCGCTGTCGGCCGACGAGACCGCCCGGCGCCGGCTGCGCGATGCCGCCGTGGTGCCCGACGACTACAGCGCCGCGCTGCGCACGCTGGGCCTCTACCCGCTGAGCCAGTGGCCGTTCTTCTCGGGGGTGGAGCGCGAGCTGCGGCACTGGCAAGGCCGCTGGATGACTGCGCCGCCCGCGGATGCGCCAGGCTGGGAGCGCTACCTGCCCGCGACCGGGGCCGTAACGTCGGGCCCGTGGACGCCGCCGCCGGTGGATGCCCTTGGCATTCCCAAGCCCGACGCCGACGCCGCCCGCAGCCTGCTGCAGGCCTATGCGCCGGTGATGCACATCGAGACCCGCTCCGACGCCGACCGGCCCGGCCGGCTGCGCTGGGGAGAAGGCCCTGCGCCCGAGGTCCGGACGGCGCAGCCGGTGCTCTACCAGCGCATCGCCCACACGCGTTACGGCGACCGGGTGCTGCTGCAGCTGGTCTACAGCCTGTGGTTTCCCGAGCGGCCGGCGCGCAATGGCCTGGACCTGCTGGCCGGCCGGGTGGACGCGGTGGTGCTGCGCCTGACCCTGGACGAACGCGGCCGGCCGCTGATGCTCGACAGCATCCACGGCTGCGGCTGCTACCACGTGTTCGTGCCGGCGCGCGGCATGGACCTGCGCCCGCCACCGTCGGCGCGCATCGAATGGGCGTTCGTGCCGGCCAAGCTGCCCGAGCTCGCGCCAGGCCAGCGCCTGCGGGTGCACCTGAGCGCATCGGACCACCAGCTGGTCGGCGTGGCCGCAGACGACGGGGCTGCGACGGGGACGGTCTACCCGCTGGAACACGAAGACGGGCTGCGCAGCCTGCCCACGGCCAGCGGCGGCCACCGCAGTGCGTTCTGGTCCAATGGCATCATGCCGGGCACCGAGCGCGGCGAACGGGCCCTGTTCTGGCCCATGGGCATCGAGAGCCCCGGCGCGATGCGGCAGTGGGGACGGCATCCGACGGCCTTTGTCGGTCGCCGCCATTTCGACGAACCGCACCTGCTGGAACAGCGTTTTCACTGGCGTCAAGAGGCCGCCGCCCCCTGAGGGGTTTCGTCCTGTTACATGACAGCACCCTCCCGGGGTGGTACACCCGGGGGCCGGGGCGCCGCCCCCCAACCATTCTTTTCCTGCATGGTGACCGACTTTCCCTTTCTTCTTCAGTCCATGGCCTGGCCCCTGGTGCTGCTGCTGGCCTGGTACCTGGGCGAGCGGCTGCACGAATGGGCCAATCTGCCGCGGGTGACCAGCTACGTGGCGGTGGGCCTGGTGGCCAGCCTGATCAACCTGCCGGGTCTCACCGACGCGGTGCCGGGCCTACCCTTCCTAGCCAACGTGGCGCTGTCGCTGCTCCTGTTCGAACTGGGTTACCGTATCCACCTGCGCTGGTTCCGCCACAACCCCTGGGTGCTGGCGCTGGGGCTGGTGGAGTCGGTGGTGACCTTCGCCACGGTGTACTGGGTGTCCGGGCTGTTTGCGCTGCCCACAGACACGCGGTTGATCATCGCGGCGCTGTCGGTGTCCGCCTCGCCGGCCGGCATCGTGCGGGTGGCCAACGAGATGCGCAGCGCCGGCCAGGTGACCGAGCGCGTGCTGCACCTGTGCGCGATCAACTGCCTGGTGGCCGTGCTGGCGCTCAAGCTGGTCATCGGTTACTGGCACCTCTCGACCTCGGGCGACCTGGTGCTGGCGGCGTTCGGCAGCGTGCATGTGCTGGTCACCTCGGTCGCCGTGGGGGCGTTGCTGGGTGTGGGCATGCCCGCGCTGCTGCGCTCGCAGCGCATCCAGGAGCGCGACGTGACCCTGGTGTTCGCGCTCGCGGTGGTGCTGCTGACCACCATGGCCTATGGCCTGAAGCTCTCGCCGCTGCTGGCCGCACTGACCTTCGGCATCGTGGCGCGCGAACGCCGCGTGCACCTGACCAACGCGCAGCGTGGCTTTGGCACCGCGGGCGACATGCTGACCCTGTTCCTGTTCGTCTACATCGCCGCCCTGCTGGACTGGAGCGAAATCGGTGGCGGCGTGCTGCTGGGGCTGGCGCTGATCTTCGTGCGCATCGCCACCAAGGTGGTGTGCAACGTGGCCGCGGCACGCCTCTCGGGCAGCACCGAGCGCAAGGGCCTGCTGACCGGCCTGGCGCTCACGCCGATGTCGGCCTTTGCGATCCTGCTGCTGGAGCAGAGCCGTCTCTACGGCTTCGAACCCGCCCGCCAGGTGCTGATGGCCCTGGCCTTCATGATGGTGCTGCAGGAGCTGTTCGGTCCGCTGGTGACGCAGCGCGCCCTGCAGGCCGCGCGCGAAACGCATGTGACCCGGGAGTGACGCAGACATGCCGCTGGAAACCTTCAAGGCCTCCGAATCTCTCACGCTCGGCGTCGAGCTCGAACTGCAGCTGGTCAACACCTACGACATGGACCTCTCCAGCAGCGCCAACGACCTGCTGGAGTTGCTGCGGCGCAAGCCCTTCCCGGGGGTGGTCACGCCCGAGATGACGCAGAGCATGATCGAGATCGCCACCGACGTGCAGCACCTGCACGGTCCGCTGCTGGCGCAGCTGCGCGAGATCCGCGACACCCTGGTGCACGCGGGCGACCGCCTCAACATCGCGCTCGCCGGGGGCGGCACGCACCCGTTCCAGCGCTGGTTCGAGCAGCGCATCTTCTCCAAGCCGCGCTTCGAGCAGCTCTCGGGTCTCTACGGCTACCTGGCCAAGCAGTTCACGGTGTTCGGACAGCACGTGCACGTGGGCTGCAGCTCGCCCGACGAGGCGCTGTTCCTGCTGCACTCGCTCAACCGCTATGTGCCGCACTTCATCGCGCTGTCGGCGTCCTCGCCGTTCTTCCAGGGCGTGGACACGCTGTTCGACTCGGCGCGCCTGAACTCGGTGTTTGCGTTTCCGCTCAGCGGCCGCGCGCCCTTCACGCTCAGCTGGGACGAGTTCGCCAACGTGTACTTCACCAAGATGGAGAGCACGGGCGTGGTCAAGTCCATGAAGGACTTTTACTGGGACATCCGGCCCAAGCCCGAGTACGGCACCATCGAGCTGCGGGTCTGCGACACGCCGCTGACGGTGGAGCGCGCCGCGGCGCTGGCCTGTTACCTGCAGTGCCTGTGCCGCCACCTGTTGCAGCGCGACGAGCCACCGCCGGTCGAGGACGACTACCTCGTCTACACCTACAACCGCTTCCAGGCCTGCCGATTTGGTCTTGACGGCATGATGGTCAACCCCAAGACGCGCGAGCAGATCAGCATCCGGGAGGACATCCTGGCCACGCTGCGCAAGCTCGGCCACCACGCCGATGTGCTGGAGGCGCAGGCCGCGCTGGACGAGGTTGAACGCACGGCGGCGCGCGACGGCAACCACGCCACCTGGCTGCGCAAGTGCTATGCCGAGAGCGGCAGCGTGCAGGGGGTGGTGGCGGCGGCGGTGGACGCGCTGCGCGCCTGACAGGGGTCGTTAGGCGGGGCCGGCTGGGGCCCCGCTCGGCGGAAAACTGACAGGTGATTTCCGTTTATCTCACGGCTTGTCAGGCAATTTCCTACAACGCGAATGGCGAGGCGCCGACTTAACGGCTTGAAACAGGATGAATACAGTTTGTCACATCGACAAACGCCTTGTTTTCACCCCGTTTTCTCCAGGACATCGCCATGAACTCCACCGCCAGCCTCAACCCCTTCGTCCTCATGCTCGATCCGGAAGCCGTGATCACGGCCATGGAAAGCAGCCGCGATCTGCGTGGCCTGCGCCACCGCGTGTGCCGCCCGCTGGACAAGCCCCTGATCCCGATCACCCACCGCACCCTCACCCAGCGCAAGGCCATCCGCGCCTACGACGCTGCGATCGACAACGAAGTCTTCATGGACTCCGGCGTCGAGTTCTACGCCGCGGCCCAGCCGGCCCTGCAGCTTGCCGTGCACTGATCACTTCGCAAAGCGTTTGCGGGTCAGCGCCAGCGCGACCCAGAACGCGCCGACCGCGTAGACCGCCAGCACCGCCAGGTGCACCAGGGGCCGATCGGGCCACTGGTCCATGAACAGGGGGCGCACCAGCGCGACGGCATTGGTCAGCGGCAGCCATTCGGAGATGGCGCGCACCAGACCCGGCAGCTGTTCCCGGGGAAAGAAGACACCCGAGAGGAACATCATGGGTGTCAGGAACAGCGTGAAGTAGTAGGTGAAAAAGTCGTAGCCCTGGGCCAGCGCGTTGAACACCAGGGCGATGCACGAGAAGGTGATGCCCGCCACCAGCAGGACCGGCAGCACCAGCAACAGCTTCGGTGAATGGCTGATGCCCAGCGCCAGCATCACGCCCAGGATGGCCAGCACCGTGAACAGGGCCTTGAAGGCCGCCCACAGCATTTCGGCCAGCACCACGTCGTCCAGCCGCACCGGGGCGTTCATGATGCCGTCCCAGGTCTTCTGCACATGCATGCGCGAGAAGGCGGAGTACAGCGCCTCGAAGCTGGCCGCGTTCATCGCGCTCATGCAGATGCTGCCGCTGGCCAGGAACAGGATGTAGGGCACGGCCTGTTCACCCTGGGGCGTGGACAGGGTCACCTGGCCCACCAGCGCGCCCATGCCGTAGCCGAAGGCCACCAGCCACATCAGCGGCTCGGCGATGTTGCCGACCAGGCTGGGCAGCGCCAGCTTCTTCCAGACCAGCAGGTTGCGCTGGAACACGGGCCACCAGCGCATCGAGAGGCGTGGGGCGGACCAATGGGATGGGTTGCTCATCAGCCGTCCTCGCGGATCTGTCGTCCGGTCAACTTCAGGAAAAGGTCTTCCAGGTTCGCCGGCCGGTGCAGGGTGCGCAGATCGTGCAACGGCGCCAGCGCCTGCAGCAGCGAGCGCGCGTCCTGGGTGTAGAAGAACACCGTCTCGCCGCTCACCTCGACCCGCCCGGCCAGCTGACGAAGGGCGGCGTGTGCCGGCGCGTCGTGCAGCGCCAACGCACCCGCGCCGTAGACCTCCACCACCTCGGGCTCCAGGTGCTGCGCGATCAGCTCGCGCGGCCGGCCCTCGGCGATCTTGCGGCCGTGGTCCAGCACCAGCAGGCGCGAACACAGGCGCTCGGCTTCGTCCATGAAATGCGTCGTGAGCAGGATGCTCTTGCCCTGTTGCAGCAACAACTGCAGCCGCTCCCACATCAGGTGCCGCGCCTGCGGGTCCAGCCCGGTGGTGGGTTCGTCGAGCAGCAGCAGTTGCGGGTCGTTGACCAGCGCGCGCGCCAGCGACAGCCGCCGCTTCATGCCGCCCGAGAGTTCGCCGGGTTTGGCGTCGGCCTTGTGCGACAGCGCCGCAAACTCCAGCAGCCTCGGAATGCGCGCGCGAACGGCCGCGTCCTTCAGGCCGAAGTAGCGGCCGTACACCAGCAGGTTCTCGGCGCAGGAGAAGTCCGGGTCCAGCGTGTCCATCTGGCTCACCACGCCCAGGCGCTGCTTGACCGCCAGCGCCTCCTGCGGCATGGGCAGCCCGAAGGCCGTCACTTCGCCGGCATCCGGCGCCGTCAGCCCCAGGCACATGCGGATGGTGGTGGTCTTGCCGGCACCGTTGGGTCCGATCACGCCCAGGCACTCGCCCGGCGCGATGCCGAACGAGAGACCATCGACGACGGTCTGGCCGCCATAGCGCTTGACCAGGTCCCGGCACTCGAACAGCAGTTCACTCATGGCGGCCGATTGTGCCGTGCCCGCCTTGCCCTTGCGGGCGGAAATGGCGGGTGAAAACGGCCGTCCTACAATGCCGGCTTCCCGGCCGAACGGTCGTCTGACGCCGCGTCCGGCGCGCTCCAAAGTGTCCCTTCCCCCCGCCGTCGCCCTGCAATACCTGCTGCCCAAAACCGCGATCACGCGCTTTGCCGGCTGGTGTGCCCACTCGCGCGCCACCTGGTGGACGCACAACGTGATTCCCTGGTTCATCAAGCGCTACGGCGTCAACATGGACGAGGCCGCCAATTCCGACCCGCGCAGCTACGCCACCTTCAACGAGTTCTTCACCCGGCCGCTTCGCGCCGGTGTGCGCCCGCTGGCGCCCGAGGGTTTTGTGTGTCCGGTCGACGGCGCGATCAGCCAGTTCGGCGACATCAAGGACGACCAGATCTACCAGGCCAAGGGCCACCGCTACAGCACCCGCGCGCTCGTGGGGGGCAACGCCGGCCTGGCCGCGCAGTTCCGTGGCGGCTCCTTCGCCACCATCTACCTCAGCCCCAAGGACTACCACCGCATCCACATGCCCAGCAACGCGCGGCTGCGGCGCATGATCTACGTGCCCGGCGAGCTGTTCTCGGTGAACCCGGTGACGGCAGCGCACGTGCCCGGCCTGTTCGCGCGCAACGAGCGCGTGGTCTGCGTGTTCGATGTGCCGCACGGTGTCAACGGCGAGACCCGTCCGTTTGCGCTGGTGCTGGTGGGCGCCACCATCGTCGGCAGTATGGCCACCGTCTGGCACGGTGTGGTCAATCCGCCGCGCACCCGCAACGTGCGCGAATGGACCTACGACGACGAGCCTTGCCTGCTGCAGCGCGGCGAGGAAATGGGCTGCTTCCTGCTGGGTTCCACGGTCGTGATGCTCTGGCCGAAGAACACCATCGATTTCCACCCGCGCTGGTCGGCCGGCCGCCCAGTGCGCATGGGCGAGGCCATGGGCCTTGCCGCCCCCTGACGTTTTTTCGAGGACCCTCATGACGACGCTTGGTACACCCCTCTCGCCCTCCGCCACCCGCGTCATGCTGCTGGGCAGCGGCGAGCTCGGCAAGGAAGTGCTGATCGCGCTGCAGCGCCTGGGCGTGGAGACCATCGCGGTCGACCGCTATCAGAACGCGCCGGGCCAGCAGGTGGCGCACCACGCGCGCACCATCACCATGAGCGATCCGGCGCAGCTCAAGGCGCTGATCGAGGCCGAGCGCCCGCACCTGGTGGTGCCCGAGATCGAGGCCATTGCCACGCCCATGCTGGAGCAGCTGGAAGCCGCCGGCACGGTGACGGTGATCCCGACCGCGCGCGCCGCCCGCCTGACCATGGACCATGAAGGCATCCGCCGCCTGGCGGCCGAGACCCTGGGCCTGCCGACCAGCCCCTACAAGTTCTGCGACTCGCTGGCCGAGCTGCAGGCGGCCATTGACGCCGGCATCGGCTACCCCTGCATCGTCAAGCCGGTGATGAGCTCCAGCGGCAAGGGCCAGAGCAAGATCGACGGCCCGGCCGACGTGCAGAAGGCCTGGGACTACGCGATGGCCGGTGGCCGCGTGAGCCATGGCCGTGTGATCGTCGAAGGCTTCATCGATTTCGACTACGAGATCACGCAACTCACCGTGCGCGCCAAGGGCGCCAGCGGCGAGACCGACACCCACTTCTGCGAACCCATCGGCCACGTGCAGGTCAGTGGCGACTACGTGGAAAGCTGGCAGCCCATGGCCATGAAGCCGGCCGCCATCGAGAAGTCGCGCCAGATCGCCAAGGCCGTGACCGACAACCTGGGCGGCCTCGGCCTGTTCGGCGTGGAGCTGTTCGTCAAGGGCGAGCAGGTCTGGTTCAGCGAGGTCAGCCCGCGCCCGCACGACACCGGCCTGGTGACCCTGTGCACGCAGCACCAGAGCGAGTTCGAACTGCACGCCCGCGCCATCCTGGGTCTGCCGGTGGACACCAGCCTGCGAAACCCGGGCGCCAGCGCCGTCATCTACGGCGGCGTCGAGGCGCAAGGCATCGTCTTCGACGGCGTGGATGACGCACTGCGCGTGCCCGGCACCGACCTGCGCCTGTTCGGCAAGCCCGAGAGCTTCACCAAGCGCCGCATGGGCGTGGCGCTGGCGCGGGCAGCCGACACCGACACCGCGCGCGCCAACGCCAAGCTGGCGGCGGGCAAGGTCAAGCCGCGCCAGGCCTGAGCTCCTTCTTTCAGGGGCGCTGCACCAGCCGCGCCAGCTGGGCGTCGTGCCAGCGCGCCAGCAGCGGCTGTGCCACCACAGCGCCGACGAAGGCCAGCGCCATGTCCTTCTGTGTGTCCCAGGGGTCGCCCTGGGTGCCGAGGAAGGCATCGGCGCCCGCGCCCATCGCGACCGCCGCGCCCCATTCGATCAACTCATAGAGCGCGCTGATGCCGCCGCAGGCCAGCACCACGATCGCGAACAGCCACTTGCCTGGCCTGAGCGCCGTCTGGCGCAGCAGCAGTTCGCGCGCCACCATCGCGGGCACGAAGCCCTGCGCAAAGTGACCGACACCGTCGTAGGGGTTGCGTGCCAGCCCGAACCAGTCCTGCCTCCAGAACCCCAGCGGCACCTGGGCGTAGGTGTAGTGGCCACCGAGCATCAGGATCAGGGCGTGCACGAAGATCAGACCGTAGAGCAGGGGCGTGAGCGGAAAACGCCGCCGGCTCAGCCACAACAGCGGCAGCACCACGACGACCGGCGCCACCTCCATCGCCCAGGTGTCCAGTTCCAGAGGGTGCCAGGCCGACAGGCCCAGCAAGGCGATCAGGGCAATGGACCAGAGCGTCAGGCCGCGCGCGTCGAGGGTGGGGGAGGACATCGGCGGATCATATCGATCCGCCGTGCCGGACTCACTCGTGGCGCAGGGCGTCGATCGGATTGAGCCGCGCCGCGCGCCGTGCCGGGAAGTAGCCGAACAGCACGCCGATGGCGGCCGAGAACAGGAAGCTCAGCAGGTTCACCCCCAGGTTGAACTGGTAGGGCACGTCCATCACCGCCGACAGCGCCACCGAGGCGCCGGTGGCCAGAACGATGCCCACCAGGCCGCCGAGCGCGGCCAGCACCACGGCCTCGATCAGGAACTGCAGCAGCACCTCGCGCTCCAGCGCGCCGATGGCCAGGCGCAGGCCGATCTCGCGGGTGCGCTCGGTCACGCTCACCAGCATGATGTTCATGATGCCGATGCCGCCCACCAGCAGGCTCACGGCGGCCACCGCGCCGAGCAGCATGGTCATGATCTTCGTCGTGCCCGAAAGCGTTTCGGCCAGCTGCTTGGTGTCCAGCACGTTGAAGTTGTCCTCGTCGGTCTCGGCCAGTTTGCGGCGCTCGCGCAGCAGCTGCGTGATCGAGGCGGTCACGCGCGAGGCGTCGGCGCCATCGCTCATCGACACCAGCAGGGTGTTGACGCGGGTGTGGCCGACGATGCGGCGCTGCAGCGTCTTGATGGGCATCAGCACCATGTCGTCCTGGTCGTTGCCGAAGGCGCCCTGGCCCTTGGATTCGAGCGTGCCGATGACCTCGCAGCTCATGGCCTTGACCCGCAGCTGGCCGCCCACGGCGCTGGTGCTGCCGAACAGCTCGCGCTGCACCGTCTGGCCAATCAGGCAGACCGCCCCACCGGCGCGCAGCTCGTCGTCGCTGAAGTTGCGGCCGTCGGCGATCTTCCAGTTGCCGGTGACCAGCCAGTCGTTGGTGCTGCCGATCACGCTGGAATTCCAGTTGCGTCCATTGGCCACCAGGGTGGTGCCGGTGCGGGCTTCGGGCGCCACCGCCAGGATGCCGCTGACCTGACCCATGATGGCCTCGCCGTCGCTCTCCTTGAATGCGGGCGCACCGCCGCCGCCGCCGCCCGGCCCCATGCGCTGGCCGGGCCGGACCTGCAGCAGGTTGGTGCCCAGGCCCGCGATCTGGTTCTGCACCGCCGCGGTGGCGCCGTTGCCGACCGTGACCATGGTGATCACGGCGCTGACACCGATCACGATGCCCAGGATGGTGAGGAAGGAGCGCAGCAGGTTGCGCCGGATCGAGCGCAGCGCCAGGATCAGGGTGTTAAGCCACATGGCTGTCTCCCTCTGACTGGCGTTCGCGCAGCATGTGCGGCACCGGGTTGCGCACGTCGCTGGCGACCACGCCGTCAACGAAGCGCACCATGCGGCGCGCGTACTCGGCCATGTCGGGCTCGTGCGTGACCATCAGCACCGTGATGCCCTGCTCGGTGTTCAGGCGCCAGAGCAGTTCCATGATTTCGTGGCTGCGTTGCGTGTCGAGGTTGCCGGTCGGCTCGTCGGCCAGCAGCACCTGCGGCTCGGTGACGATGGCGCGCGCGATGGCCACGCGCTGCTGCTGACCACCGGAGAGCTCGCCCGGCGTGTGGTGCTCCCAACCTTTGAGGCCGACCTTCTCCAGCGCCGCGTGCGCCGCCGAGTGCCGTAGGGCCGCGGGTTCGCCGCGGTAGACCAGGGGCAACTCGACGTTCTCCTGCGCCGAGGTGCGCGCCAGCAGGTGGAAGCCCTGGAACACGAAGCCGAAGTAGCGTCGGCGCAGGCGCGCACGCTGGTCGCGCGACAGCGTCTCCACGTGCACACCGCGGAACAGGTATTCGCCACTGGTGGGCACGTCCAGGCAGCCCAGCGTGTTCATCGCGGTCGACTTGCCCGATCCGCTGGGGCCCATGATCGCCACGAAGTCGCCCTGCTGGATGTCGAGGTCGACCCCCTTGAGCGCCTGGAAGGCGGTGTTGCCCTCGCCGTAGGTCTTGGTGATGCCGCGCAGGCGGATCAGCGGGGTGTCGTTGACCGGGCGATCCGGCGCCGGGCCGCCCCAAGCCGGATCAGCCCCCCCGGGGGGCAGCGACCCGCGCAGCGGTGGAGCGTGGGGGCTCACGGCGTAGCCCCACTGCGTTGTTCCGTGATGACCGCCATGCCTTCGGTCAGGCCTTCGCCGCTGACCTCGGTGTTGCGACCGTCGCTGATGCCGGTCTTCACCGGTTTGGCCACGGGCTGGCCGTTCTCCAGCACCCAGATCTGGCGCGGGCCGCCACCGCGGCGGTCCATGCCGGCGGTCTTGGGGCGCGTGTTCGGGGGGCGCGGCATCATCTTCGAGAGGATGCTGCCGCCACTGGCTGGGGCGGCGCCGTTGGACGACGCGGGCGAAAAGCGCAGCGCGGTGTTGGGCACCAGCAGCACGCCCTTGGCTTCCTTGGCCACGATGGTCGCCGCCGCGGTCATGCCCGGGCGCAGGCTCAGGTCGGCGTTGTCGACGTTGAGCGTGGTGGTGTAGGTGACGACGTTGTCGGTCTTGGTGGAGCCGAAGGCCACGCGCTGGATGGTGGCCGGGTAGCGCCGCGCCGGGAAGGCGCTGACGGTGAACGTCGCCTTCTGGTCGACCTTGACGTTGCCGACGTCGGCCTCGTCCACCGCCACGTCCAGCTTGAGCTGGGCCAGGTCCTCGGCCAGGGTGAACAGGGTGACCGCCTGCAGCGAGGCGGCCACCGCGTTGCCCGGATCGACCGAGCGCGAGAGCACCACACCACTGATGGGCGAACGGATCGAGGCCTTGGACAGGTTGGTCTCGTTGGTCGACAGCGCGGCGCGCGCCTCGTTGACCGATGCCTGGGCGGCCGCCTCGGCGGCCACGGCGCGGTCCACGGCTGCCTTGGCGCTGTCGAGTTCGGTGGCCGAGGGCACCTTGCCACCCGACAGGCGCGCGACCTCCTCGAAGCGCGCCAGCGTGGCGCGGGCCTCGCGGGCCGTGGCCACTGCCTGGGCCAGCTGCGCCTGGGCCGAGGCCAGGCCGGCGCGCACCTGCGTGACCTGGTCCTGCAGCTTGGCGGTGTCCAGCTCCACCAGCACCTGGCCCGCCTTGACGCGGTCGTTGACGTCGACCAGCACCCGCTTGACCGTGCCCGAGAGTTCGCTGCCCACGTTCACCGAGCGGGTCGGCTGCAGCGTGCCGTTGGCCGCGACGGTGAGCGTGATGTCGCCGGCCTTGAGCGGTTCGGTCACGTAGACGGGCGCGGCCTTGGCGTTCTTCTGCGACTGCCAGACGTAGAGGCCGCCGCCGGCCAGCGCCAGCGCCGCGACCGCGATCCAGGTCGAGGCGCGCTGCCACCAGCGGGGCGGACGGTCTTCGCCCAGCAGGTTCTGGACGTCGGCGGGGGTGGAGGTCTTCTTGGCGTTCATGGTCATCGGGAGAAATCGGTCAGCGGGTGGCGCTCGGTGCGGCGGTGTCCGGGGTCCAGCCACCGCCCAGGGCCTTGTAGAGACGGACGTGGCCGGTGGCGAGCGAGGCCTGGGCGCTGGCCACGCTGTCCTGCGCGGACAGCAGGGTGCGCTGGGTGTCGAGCACGGTGCGGAAATCGATCAGGCCGCTCTGGTAGCGCTGGCGCGCCAGCAGCTCGGCGTTGACGGCGGCCTCGGCGGCGGTCTGCAGGCGGGCCAGGCGCTCGCGGTCGCCCTGGATGGCGACCAGCGCGTCCTCCACGTCCTGCAGCGCGGTCAGCACGGTGCTGGCGTAGCCGGCACGCGCCTGTTCCAGCGCCGCCTCCTGCGCGCGCATCTGCGCCTTCGCTGCACCACCGTCCAGCAGCGGCGCCGACACGCTGGCCAGCAGGGAGCGCACCACGGAGGCGCCGTCGGTCAGGGTGCCCAGCGTGAGCGCGGACAGGCCGAGCGAGCCGCCGAGCCGGAAGCTCGGGTAGCGCGCGGCGTCGGCGGCCACCACCCGCGCCAGTGCGGCGCTGATGCGGTGTTCGGCGGTGCGCACGTCGGGGCGCTGGCGCAGTGTCTCGGCCGGCAGCGAGAGTGCGATGTCGGCGGGCGGCTGCGGCACCGGCGCGACCGCGCCCAGCGTGGCGTCCAGCGCGCCGGGCGCCTGGCCGGTCAGCACCGACAGCGCGTTGCGGGCCTGGGCCAGGCTGGTCTGCAGCGCGGGGATCTGGGCCTGGGTCTGCGCCTGTGCGGCAATGGCCTGTTCCAGGTCGAGCGAGGAGGCCAGGCCGGCCTGCACCCGCCAGCGCGTGATCTGCAGGGTCTCGGACTGGGCGGCCAGGTTGCGCTGCGCGATGTCCAGCCGCGACTGCAGACCGCGCAGCTCGATCAGCGACGCGGCGACCTCGGCCGCCAGCGACACCTGCACATCGGCCAGGCTGGTTTCGGAGGCGCGGGCCTCGGCCTCGCTGGCGTCCAGGCTGGCGCGGTTGCCGCCGAAGAGATCGGGCTCCCAGCTGGCGTCGAAGCCGGCCTGGAAGCGGCTGCTGGCGTCCGCCGTGCCCGAGCGGCTGCGCTGGGCCGAACCCGAGGCGCTGAGCGAGGGGCCGTTGTTCGCCTGCTGCACGTCGCGCTGGGCGCGCGCCTGGAGCAACGCGGCCTGTGCGCTGCGTACGCCGGGATTGGCCTGCAGCGCCTGGGTGACCAGCGCGCCCAGGGCGGGGTCGTTGAAGCGTTGCCACCACTGGGCCAAGTCGGTGGCGGTGGACGAGGAGGTGTTGGTGGTGGCCCCGGTGGACCAGGTGGCCGGCACGGCGATTCCGGCGGACTCCGCGGAGGGCGTGTTCGGGGTGGCACAGGCGCCCAGCAGGGCGGCGGCGGACAGGGCCAGCAGCAGGGCCCCCGGCCGGTGCCGTGACGGAAGGGCAGAGGTCATCGGTTCGTTCATGGTGTGGTGCCGGAGGACCGGCGCTGGGTCCCCATTGTGCGCAGGCACCCCGAAGGGACCGTGACCGGTGTGTGAAGTTCCGGTAAAGCGGCGGGCTTACTGGAACGCCACCTCGGCAAAGCTGCGCAGCTTGCGGCTGTGCAACTGGTCCACCCCGCCGGCGCGCAGCAGTTCCACCGCGCGGATGCCGATGCGCAAATGCTGGTCCACCCGCTCGCGGTAGAAGTGGTTGGCCATGCCGGGCAGTTTGATCTCGCCGTGCAGCGGCTTGTCACTCACGCACAGCAGGGTGCCGTAGGGCACGCGGAAGCGGAAGCCATTGGCGGCGATGGTGGCACTTTCCATGTCCAGTGCGACGGCACGCGATTGCGAGAAGCGGCGCTGGGGCGTGTTGTCCGGCAGCAGTTCCCAGTTGCGGTTGTCGGTGCTTGCCACAGTGCCGGTGCGCATGATGCGTTTGAGCTCCTGCGGCGGCACGCCGGTGACGTCGGCCACGGCCTGTTCCAGTGCGACCTGGATCTCGGCCAGCGCGGGAATCGGCACCCACAGCGGCAGTTCCTCGTCGAGCACATGGTCCTCGCGCACGTAGGCGTGGGCCAGCACGTAGTCGCCCAGCTGCTGGCCGTTGCGCAGGCCGGCGCAGTGGCCCAGCATCAGCCAGGCGTGCGGGCGCAGCACGGCGATGTGGTCGGTGATGGTCTTGGCGTTGGCCGGGCCGACGCCGATGTTGACCATGGTGATGCCCGAGCGGTCTTCGCGCAGCAGGTGGTAGGCCGGCATCTGCGGCAGCCGGGGCAGGGCCTTGCCCAGCGCGTCAATCGCTTCGGTGCTCAGGCCGGCGCGGCGCGTGACCAGGTTGCCCGGCTCGACGAAGGCGACGTAGTCGCTGTGCGGGTCGGCCATCTCGGCGTGGCCCAGCTTGATGAACTCATCGATGTAGAACT
Organism: Hydrogenophaga flava NBRC 102514; assembly: GCF_001571145.1. Taxonomy (GTDB): domain Bacteria; phylum Pseudomonadota; class Gammaproteobacteria; order Burkholderiales; family Burkholderiaceae_C; genus Hydrogenophaga; species Hydrogenophaga flava. The sequence goes on along the minus strand of NZ_BCTF01000001.1, from coordinate 184,089 downwards.
GGTAGTTGGTGAACAGCACGAAGTTCTGGAACCAGTCGGGCGAGGTGCCGCTGTAGTGGCGAAGGCGCTGCAGCGAATAGTCGACGCGCGGCCCGGTGAACAGCGACAGCGGGTGCGGCTCACCGGGTTTGGGTTCGTGCGTGCCGTTGGCGATGCCGTCGTCCATCACGGTCAGGTCGGGCAGGTCGAACACGTCGCGCATCAGGGCGCGGCGCTCGGGCCCCATCTCTCCTTCCACATGCTCGTGTTCGGCGAAGGAGAAGTGGATCGGGATCGGCTGCGTGCTGGTGCCCACCTCCAGCTTGCCGTCGTGGTTGGACAGCAGCAGGCGGAACTGCTCCAGGTAGTAGTCGCTGTAGAGGTCGGGGCGGGTCAGCGTGGTTTCGAAGCGGCCCGGGCCGGCGACGAAACCGTAGCTCAGCCGGCTCTGCAGCCCGGCCTCCTGCCGCGAGACACTGCGCGAGTGCAGCCGAACGAAGGGGTAGCAGGCGCGGATGCGGGCGCCACCGGGCTCGGCACCCGCCACGAAGTCGTGCATGGCTTCGCGCAGGAAGGCGACGCTGCTGTCGTAGATGTGCTGCACCTGGGCCAGCGCGGCGGCCGGGTCGTCGAACAGCTGGGGTGCGATGAAGGTCGGGGATTTGTGCATGGGGCTATTGTGTGGCCAGGTGTTGTTACAGGGCCGGCGGGGGCCGGTGGCACACTGTGCTGTTGTTGTGGGGCACCCCGATGAATCCGATCCGGACACCGTTTTCTGCCATCTCCCGTCTGTCCCTGGTGGTCGCCTGCGGGGCGCTCCTGTTCTCGCTGGTGGCCTGCGGCGGCGCATCCGACGGTGTGGACGGCCCGGCAGAGGCACGCAGCAAGTCGGCCGCGCTGGACGAGTCCGGCAGCCCCAAGGCGCAGGGGACGGTGCCGGTCTACCGGTTCTACAACCGGGCCACGGGCGCGCACTTCTACACGGCCAGTGCCAGCGAGCGGGACCGCATCCGTGCCACGCTGCCCGTCATGTCCTACGACGGGCCGGCGTTCGAGGCCAGTCCCGTGGCCGCCGCAGGCCTCAGCCCGGTGCACCGCTTCTACAACCGTCAGACCGGCGTGCACTTCTACACCATCAGCGAATCGGAGCGGGCGCAGGTGCAGGCGAACCTGCCGCAGTTCCTCTACGAGGGCATCGCCTACTACGCGAGCACGGTGGCTGGGCCGGGGCTGCGGCCACTCAGCCGCTTCTACCTGGCGGGCAAGGGCTACCACTTCTATACCGTCACCCCGACCGAGGTGGCCTACCTGCCGCAGTACGCCTATGAGGGCACGGGCTACCACGTGTTCGGCACCGAGCCGGCCACCATCCGCAGCTACGGCAACTTTGCGCGGGCGGCGCTGGGGCCCGGTGCCCCGCTGTACGGTGCGCTGTCCTTCCCGGCCGACAACCCCTGGAACCAGGACGTGTCGGCGTTGCCGGTGGACCCGAACTCTGATGCGCTGATCGCCAGCATCGGGCTGGACACCGGCCTGCACCCGGACTTCGGATCCGGTTTCTGGGAAGGGGCACCCATTGGCATTCCCTATGTGGTGGTCTCGGGCGCACAGGCCCGGGTGCCGATGGTCTGGACCGCATATGGGGACGAGAGCGATCCGGGGCCGTATCCGGTGCCGGCGGACGCCCCCGTCGAGGGTGGGCGGTCCAGCAATGGTGACCGCCATGTGATCGTGATCGACCGGGACAATCAGCGCCTTTACGAAATCGGTCGGGCGTTCCCGCAGACCGGTGGGTCGTGGTTCGCGGACGTCGGCGCACTGTTCCACCTGGGCAGCAACAACGTGCGGCCGGGCGGGCAGCCCGGCTGGACCAGCGCCGACGCCGCAGGGCTGCCGATCTTTCCCGGTCTGGCGCGCTACGAGGAAGCCGCGCTCGGCCCAGGCGGCATCGCCCACGCGCTGCGCTTCACGGTGCAGCGCAGCCGGCGCGCCTACGTGCCGCCGGCCACGCACTGGGCGTCGTCGAACACCAGTGCGAACCTGCCACCCATGGGTATGCGCGTGCGTCTGAAGGCCAGCTACGCCATTCCGCCGACCTTCAGCACCGAGACCCGGGCGCTGCTCACGGCCATGAAGACGCACGGCATGTTCGTGGCCGACAACGGCAGCAACTGGTACGTCAGCGGCGCGCCCGACCCGCGGTGGAACAACGACAGGCTCAACAGCGAGCTGCGCCAGGTCCAGGGCCGTGATTTCGAGGTGGTGCGCATGGACGGGCTGGTCACGCCCTGAGACGCTGACGCTACAGTGGCGGCAGCCTGGGTTCTTCCGCTGCGCCATGTCCATGACCGATCCCTGGGGCTTTGTGCCCGACACACCTGCCGCCGCTGTGCTGGCGGTCGCGCTCGGCTGCGGCCTGCTGGTGGGCATCGAGCGCGAGCGGCGCAAGGGCAGTGGCCCGAACCGGTCGTTCGCTGGTCTGCGCACCTTTGCGGTGACCAGTGTGGCCGGTGCTGCGGCGGCGTTGACCCAGATCGGCGGGCTGGTGGTGGCCGGTGCCCTGCTGGTGATCGGCCTCACCCTGCTGGCCTACCAGCGCGACCGCTCCGGCGACCCCGGCGCGACGACCGAGATCGCGCTGCTGCTGACCTACCTGACCGGTGTGCTTTGCGTGTGGAGCCCGCCGCTGGCGGCCGGCCTGGCCGTGGGCCTGACCGCGCTGCTGGCCGGGCGCGAGCGCCTGCACCGCTTCGCCCTGCACTGGCTGCGCCCGGGCGAGGTGCGCGGTGGCATTGTGCTGGCCGCCCTGGTGCTGATGGCGCTGCCTCTGGTGCCCGACCAGCCGCTGTGGGGCACGCCGCTGAACCCGCACAAGGTGGTGCAGCTGCTGGTGCTGCTGCTGGCCGTGCAGTCGGTGGCGCACCTGGCGGCGCGGCTGCTTGCCGCGCACCACGCGGTGGCGGTGTCGGCGCTGGCCTCGGGCTTCGTGTCCAGCACCGCCACCATCGCCACGATGGGGCTGGCGGTGCGCGAGCAGGGCGCCAGCCCGCGCCTGATGGCCGGTGGCGGCCTGCTGTCCTGCGTGTCCACCCAGCTGCAGCTGCTGCTGGTGGCTGCGGCCATGCAGCCGGCCTGGCTGGCGCGGCTGTGGCTGCCGGCGCTGGTGGGGGCTGTGGTGGTGGCGCTGTGGGGCTGGGTGCTGTTGCGCGGCGCACCGCCCGATGGCGACGGGCTGGTGGTGTCGTCCCCGCGCATCGAGGGACTGTCCGTGCGCGGTGACGACCGCATGTTCAGCCTGCGCGGTGCCGCGGCCGTGGCTGTGCTGCTCAGCAGCGTCCAGCTGGTGGTGCACGCCTTGCAGCGCTGGCTGGGCGACGCGGGCCTGGTGGCGGGGGCGCTGGTGGCCGCGCTGGCCGACCTGCATTCGGCGCTGGCGGCGGTGTTCTCGGCCGCCACGCCGGTGTCGGGGCCGGCCGGCGTGTGGGCCGTGGCGCTGGCCTTGCTGGTGCATGCGGCGAGCAAGAGCGTCACCGCGGGGCTCACCGGGGGCATGGCCTATCTGCGCTGGCTGGCACCGGGCCTGTGGCTGCACACGGTGCTGGTGGCGGTCGGGTTGCTGTGGTTCAGCTTTTGACCGGTTCGCGCATCGTCACGAACTCTTCGGCCGCCGTCGGGTGGATGCCGATGGTGCTGTCGAACACCGCCTTGGTGGCGCCCGCCTTCATCGCCACGGCAAAGCCCTGCACGATCTCGCCGGCCTCGGCACCGACCATGTGCAGGCCCACCACGCGGTCGCTGGCGGTGTCCACGATCAGCTTCATCAGCGTGCGTTCGCTGCTGCCCGACAGCGTGTGCCGCAGCGCCTTGAACTCGCTGCGGAAGACGGTGACGGCGCCGAATTTCTCGCGCGCCTGCGCCTCGCTGTAGCCCACGGTGCCGATGCTGGGGTGGGTGAACACGGCGGTGGGAATGAACTCGTAGCCCATGCTGCGCGGAGTCTTGCCGGGGGCCGGGCCGAACAGCTGGTCCACTACCACCATGGCCTCGCCCAGTGCCACGGGCGTGAGCTGCACCCGGTTGGTCACGTCGCCCACGGCCCAGATGCTGGGCACGTTGGTGCGGTAGTGTTCGTCCACCATCACCTCGCCCTGCGCCCCCTGGGCCACGCCCACGGCTTCCAGCCCCAGGCCCTGCACGTTGGGCTTGCGGCCGGTGGCGTAGAGCACAGCGTCGGCCATGACGGTGTTGCCGCCTTCGCACTCCACGTGCAATCCTTCGTCGGTCTTGCGGACATCCACCACATCGGCATTGAGCCGCAGATCGACGCCGGTCTTGACCATCTCGCCGGCCACGAAGTGGCGGATCTCGTCGTCGAAGCCGCGCAGAACCTGTTCGCCGCGGTAGAGCTGGGTGACCTTGGCCCCGAGGCCGTTGAAGATGGACGCGAACTCGCAGGCGATGTAACCGCCGCCGACCACCAGCAGGCGCTGCGGGAACGGCTCCAGATCGAACACCTCGTTGGAGGTGATGACGTGCTCGCGCCCGGTGAAGTGCGGCACGAAGGGGGTGCCGCCGGTGGCGATCAGGATGTTCGCGGCCGTGAAGGACTGGTGGCCGGGTGTGCCGTCGGCATTCAGTGTGGCCACGGTGAGGGCGTGTGGGCCGTCGATGCGCGCAAAGCCGTTGAGGACCGTGACGCCCGAGCCGCGCAACAGGTTGGCGTAGACACCGTTGAGGCGGCCGATTTCCTTCGCGCGGTTGGCCTTGAGGGTGGACCAGTTGAAGGTGGGGGCGCCGTCCAGCTCCCAGCCAAAACCGCGCGACTCGTTGAATGCATCGTGGTAGTGGGCCGCGTAGCTGTAGAGCTTTTTGGGGATGCAGCCCACGTTGACGCAGGTGCCGCCCAGGCCATCGGTGCCCAGGGTCTCGGCCAGGGCAACGCGCGCGCCGCGCCCGGCGGCCATGCGGGCGGCGCGCACGCCGCCGCTGCCGCCACCGATGACAAAGAGATCGAAGTCGAAAGAACTCATGGCTTCAGGTGCAGGACAGGAAGCCGGTCAGTGTACGGGGGCACCTCCTGGCACCTCTGCAGCAGGGGCTCTCAGGCGAGGGCGCGCACCTCGTCCTGGGCCATCACGCGCCGCCGCGCCATCTCGCGACCCATGCCGATGGTGTCGATGCCGACCAGCCGCTTCCTGGCCTCCGGGTAGGCCAGCGATTCCTCCAGCAGGATGTGGTCCAGGTACAGCGCCTCGAACACCTCCAGCGCATGCCGAAGCTCGACCGGGTCGAACCAGAGGTTGCCGTTGGTCGCCGCTTCGAGCGAGGGCGCGATCTGGATCCAGTTCTCCTCCAGCCAGCCGTGGTCCTGGATCAGGTGCTCGGCCGCCTGCACGACCTCGGCGTCCTGGCTGGCCAGCAGGGAGGGAAAGATGTGCTTTTCTTCGTCCAGGTGGTGCTGGCGCGCTTCGTTGTTGAAGTAGTTCAGCACGCGGCGGGCCAGCGCCCGGTTGGCCGCGTTCAGGCCTTCGGATTCGATGGCATCCACCAGCCCGTGCAGCTGCTGCACATGGCCCTGGATGTCCTGGTGGGTGCTGTCGAGGAATTCGAAGATGGCGATGGAGACGGGGGCAGCGCTCATGGGGGACTCCTTGGTGACGTGGAATCCATTCTGGAGACGTGGCGCCGCCGCAAATTGATCTGCCTCAAACAGAAAGCCCGCCGAAGCGGGCTTCCGATGAAGTGCAATGCGGCGCGGGGGGCGTCAATACGTATACACGCCGCGGCCGGTTTTCCGGCCCAGCCAGCCGGCCGCCACCATCTCCTTGAGCAGCGGCGCGGGGCGGTACTTGCTGTCGTTGAATTCGGCCATGTAGACGTTCATCACCGCAAGACACACGTCCAGGCCGATCATGTCGGCCAGCGCCAGCGGGCCGATGGGCTGGTTGGTGCCCAGCTTCATGCCGGCGTCGATGTCTTCCGGCGTGGCGATGCCTTCGGCCAGCACGAAGAAGGCCTCGTTGATCATGGGCACCAGGATGCGGTTGACCACGAAGCCGGGGGCGTTCTTCACCGTGATCGGCGTCTTGCCCTGGGCCTCGGCCAGGGCCTTGACGGCGTCGTGCGTGGCGTCGCTGGTCTGCAGGCCGCGGATGATCTCCACCAGCGCCATCATGGGCACGGGGTTGAAGAAGTGCATGCCGATGAACCTGTCGGCGCGTTTCGTCGCGGCGGCCAGCTTGGTGATGCTGATCGAGCTGGTGTTGGTGGCCACGATGACCTCGGGCGCCAGGATGCCGTCGAGCTGCTGCAGGATCTTGACCTTCAGGCCTTCGTTCTCAGTCGCGGCCTCGATGACGAGTTGCGCGCCCTTGAGGTCGTCGTAGCTGGTCGAGCCTGTGATCAGCGCCAGCGCTGCAGCCTTGCCCTCGGCGGTCAGCTTCTCTTTCTTGATCAGGCGGTCCAGGCTGCCGGCCACCGTGGCCAGGCCCTTGTCCACCGCGGCCTGGGCCACGTCGACCATGACCACGCGGATGCCGCTGACGGCGCAGGCCTGCGCGATGCCGTTGCCCATGGTGCCGGCGCCGATGATGCCGACGGTCTGGATGCTGCTCATGAGGGAATCACTCCTGGAAGATGAGGGTAAAGACGGAGGCGCTCTAGGCGGGCCAGCCTACTGCGGCGAAAGGCCCTGTGCTACCTTGCCCCGCATTGTCGCGCAGCGTCTTGCAACGGCATGACAGGCGCGCGACGCCAGGAGATTTCATGTTCGATTACATCGTCGTGGGCGGCGGATCCGCCGGCAGCGTGCTGGCCGGCCGCCTGAGCGAGGACCCGGCCGTGCGTGTGGCGCTGCTCGAAGCCGGGCCGCCGGACCGCAGCGTGCTGATCCACTGTCCTGCCGGGCTCGCGGTGATGGCCAAGTACCAGCTCAACGGCTGGGACTATTCCACCGTGCCGCAGCCAGGCCTGCACGGCCGGCGGGGTTACCAGCCGCGCGGCAAGGTGCTGGGCGGCTCCAGCTCCATCAACGCGATGATTTATGCGCGCGGCCACGCGAGCGACTACAACGCCTGGGCTGCCGAGGGCAACCCGGGCTGGTCGTTCAACGAGGTGCTGCCGTATTTCAAGCGCGCCGAGCACAACGAGCGCGGCGCCGACGACTGGCATGGCAGCGGTGGCCCGTTGAACGTGATGAACCTGCGCTCGCCCAACCCGGTGCTCCCCGACTTCGTCGAGGCCGGCCGCCAGGCGGGCTACCCGGTCAACACCGACTTCAACGGCGCCGAGCAGGAGGGCGTGGGCGTCTACCAGGTCACGCACAAGAATGGCGAACGCTTCAGCGCCGCCAAGGCCTACCTCACACCGCACCTGGGGCGCAGCAACCTGCGGGTGATCACGAACGCGCTGACCACGCGTGTGGTGACGGAACAGAGAGGCGGGCGTCCCGTGGCGGTGGGAGTCGAATACCGGCCCGATGGCGGCCGTGGGGCGCTGCAGACCCTGGCCCTGAACCCGGGTGGCGAGGTGCTGCTCAGCGCGGGCGCTTTCGGTTCGCCGCAGCTGCTGATGCTCTCGGGCATTGGCCCGGCCGCGCACCTGTCGGAACATGGCATTGCCGCGGTGCACGAACTGCCCGGCGTGGGCGGCAACCTGCACGACCACCCCGACGTGGTGATGGTGGTGAACGCCCCCCGGCTGACGTCACTGTTCGGCATTTCGCCGAGCGGCGTCGCCGACATGGTCAAGGGCGTGTTCGAGTGGCGCAGCCGCCGCAGCGGCATGCTCACGACCAACTTCGCCGAGGCCGGGGGCTTCATCCGCAGCGCGCCCGAGGAGGCGATCCCCGACCTGCAGCTGCACTTCGTGGTCGGCAAGCTGGTCGACCACGGCCGCAAGACCGTGCTCGGCCACGGTTACTCCTGCCACGTCTGCCTGCTGCGCCCCAGGAGCCGCGGCACGCTGCGCCTGGCCAGCAGCGACCCGCAGGTGGCCCCGCTGATCGACCCGGCCTTCCTGCAGGATCCGGACGACGTGGCGCGGCTGGTGCAGGGTTTCAAGCGCATGCGCGCATTGCTGCAGCAGCCGGCGCTGGCGCGCCATGGCGGCATCGAATCGGCCGCCTCGCGCGACGCGCAGAGCGATGCTCAGATCGAGCAGTTCATCCGCCACCACGCCGACACCATCTACCACCCCGTGGGCACCTGCCGCATGGGGCCGGACCCGGCGGCGGGCGCCGTGGTGGACGCGCGGCTTAAGGTGCACGGTGTGGACGGGTTGCGCGTTATCGACGCGTCGGTCATGCCCTGCGTGGTCGGCGGCAACACCAATGCCCCGGTGGTCATGATGGCTGAGAAGGCGGTGGATATGATCCGCGACGATTGCCAGGCCGCTGTGGCCTGAGTCTCCAGGAGCCCACATGATTCTTGAACACGCCGACATCCGCATCGACACCGCCAAGGCGGCCGACTTCGAAGCCGCCGTCCTGCGCGGCGCCAGCACCGTCATCGCCCAGGCCAAGGGCTTTCAGGGCTTCAAGGTCAACCGCAGCATCGAAAGCCCGGGCCGTTACATCCTGACCATCTACTGGGACACGCTGGAGGACCACACCGTGGGTTTCCGCCAGTCGCCGGCCTTCGCCGAGTGGCGTGCCATCGTCGGCCCGTTCTTCCTGCAGCCGCCGGTGGTCGAGCACCTGGAGCTGGTCGGCAAGTCGGAATGAGGCCCGCGGCTACTGGCGGCGGAAGTTCGCCGCAACCGTGGTCGCCGCCCTTACCGTGATGGTGCAGGGCCCGGTTCCGCGGCAGGCCCCCGCCCAGCCCACGAATGTCGAGCCCGCCGCTGGTGTCGCGCTGAGCACCACGGTGGTGCCGCTGAGCAAGGTCTGTTTGCAAGAGTTGGCGCACACCTGACCTGCGGGGGTGATGGCGACAAGGCCGCTGCCGCTGCCGGCGCGCACATAGCTCAGGACATAGGGGATCTTCTCGAAGACGGCTCCGACGGCGACGTCGGCCGACAGTTTCACCTTGCAGGTCCCGGCGCCACGGCAGGCACCGGTCCAGCCCATGAACCTCGATCCACTGGAGGCTTTGGCCGTCAGGGTGATGGTGCTGGCCACGGGCTGCAGCGTGGCGCATGCAGCACCGCAGGCGATGCCGCCTGGTTTGCCAGTGACGACTCCCGAGCCATTGCCCGCGCGTCCTATGGACAGGGTGTGTCGCGTGGCACTGAACGTTGCGACGACGCTGCGGGCGCCCACCATGCTCACGACACAGCTGCCCGTGCCGGCGCAGGCGCCGCTCCAGCCCGCAAAGCGCGCGTTGGGGCCGGGAGTGGCCGTGAGCGACACCGTGCTGCCACCCATGTAGGTCGCACTGCAGACGCTGCCGCAGGAGATGCCCCCCGATGAGGCGGTGACGCTGCCCGTCGCGTTGCCGCTGCGGGAGACGGACAGGGTGTACGAGCCAGCCTGGAACTGGGCATCCACCTGTCTGGCTTCGCTCATGCTCAGGGTGCACGCGCCACTTCCGCTGCAGGCCCCAGACCACCCGCCAAAGGTGGATCCCGCAGAAGGCGTGGCGGTGAGGGTCACGGTGGTGTTGTCGGCGAAAGTCTCGCTGCAGTCACCGCCGCACAGCACGCCCGCAGGCGAGGATGACACGATGCCGGATCCGGTACCGCTGCGCGTGGTTGTCAGCGTGCGGGGCGTGGCGGTGAGGGCGCCGGTCTGCAGGCGCTTGAGTCCCGAAACGGAGCCTCCTGGTCGGGTGTCGTTCACCACCAACCCTTGCACCTTGAGCGTGCTCAGCCCGTCGGCGACAGAAATGGCGGGCTGAAGCTGCCTAAGTTGGGCCCAGGCCCCTGCCACATGAGGAGCCGCCATCGAGGTGCCGTTGTACAGGGCATAGCCGCCGCCCGGCACCGCCGAGCGGATGTAGCTCCCAGGCGCCACCAGCGACACGAAGGAGGCGACGTTTGAATATGACGCGATGCCGCCGACCCCCGTGCCACACGCACTGCCGTCAGGTCCCGCGTCGCAGTGGGCGGCCACGCTGATCGCACTTGAAATGCAGGCCGGCGCAGACATGGCGCTCTTGTAGCCGCTGTTGCCGCTGGCAATGACCGTCGCGACGCCAGCCGCGCGCAGGTTGTCGATGGCCGCCTTCAGGGCCACATGCTGTGAGTCACAGGTGCTGCTGTACTGGCCAGCCCCGAGACTCATGTTGACGGCAGCGATATTGAGTGTGTCCTTGAGCAGATAGACCCGTTCCAGCGCCTTGATCTGGTCGCTGGTGTAGGACATAACCGCGTTGGAGGCGGGGAAGAAGCTGAACACCTGGATCGAGAGCAGGTTGGCGCCCGGCGCCACCCCTCGGCCACCTGCTGCATCGCTGCGTCCGGCCACGATGCCGGCCACGTGGGTGCCGTGGCTGCAGCCGTTGATGGAGGTGGCACAGTGCACGCCGGCACCCGACGACGTGCTGGCCGGCACGCCGCCGGGACACAGCGACTTCGATTGCGTGGTGGTGGACGAGTAGCAGGCCTCGGACACCACCGCGCCCGCCAGCATAGGGTGGGACTTGTCGACACCAGTGTCCAGCACCGCCACGGTCTGGCCTGCGCCCGTGGCGCCCGAGGCCCATGCCGTGGGTGCGCCGATCATGGCCGTGCTCTCGGCCAGGGCCAGCGGCATCGCCACATCTTCCTCGATCGAGGCGACCAGAGGCGACGCCATCAGGCGGGCCAGCGTGTTGGCATCCACCTCGGCTGCGAGGTGGGGCTGCAAACTGAAGGTGCTGAGGATTTTGGCGTTGCTGCCACGGAAGTAGCTGACTTCCAGGGTCTTCTGCGCCTGCGCCACACGCAGCCGCTTGCTGGCGGTGGGCAACGCTGACGTGGATTCGGACCTGGGCGTGCTGACTTTGAGACCGATGATGACCCGTGCCTGGCCCTGTGCTGCGGTGATGGCCGCCAGCCGGTCCAGCTGTTCCGAAGGTTGGGGTTGAGCGTGCAGTGAGCCCATACCCAGGACACCAGCCAGCAACGCACCACCCACGCGAACAGACACACGCAAAACCATGAAAGACCTATGACCGCCACGGTCCTCCGTCGGGGGGTACAAGCCGGGCTGATCTTGCTCTATCGGCTTTCGGTGCCAGAACTTGAGGCTGGTGCTGTTCGGCTCGGTGGTTCAGGCTTGCGGTGAGCTCTTCCGCATCAGCGTGGACTTGCCGAACAGGCTCTCGATCAGGTCCACCGCCAGCTCGGCCGTGCGGTTGCGCAGGTCCAGCGCCGGGTTGAGTTCCATCACGTCCAGCGAGGCGAGCCGTCCGGTGTCGGCGATCATTTCCATGCACAGCTGGGCCTCGCGGTAGGTGGGGCCGCCGGGCACGGTGGTGCCCACGCCGGGCGCGATCTCGGGGTCCAGGAAGTCCACGTCGAAGCTCACATGCAGGTGGGTGTTCTCGTCCAGCCCCATCAGCGCCTGTTCCATGGTGTGGCGCATGCCCATCTCGTCGATGTAGCGCATGTCGAAAACCTCCAGCCCCACCTCGTGCACGAAGCGCTTCTCGCCCGGGTCCACGCTGCGGATGCCGATCTGCCGCACCACGTCCGGCGCAATGGCCGGCGTGTGGCCACCGATGCCGGTGAGCACCGCCGGGCCGTGGCCGCACAGGCAGGCCACCGGCATCCCGTGGATGTTGCCGCTTGGGGTGAGTTCGGCGGTGTTGAAGTCGGCGTGCGCGTCCAGCCAGAGCACGCGGAGCTGCTTGCCCGTTTCGCGGCAGTGGCGGGCCACCGCGCTGATGGAACCAATCCCCAGGCAGTGGTCACCCCCCAGCACGATGGGCAGGCGGCCCTGGGCGAGTTCGGCGTGTACCGCGTCGTGCAGCGCGGTGTTCCAGGCCACCACTTCGGGCAGGTGGCGGTAGCCGTCGACCGGCGGTTGCCAGGGGTTGGAGGGGCCGCCCAGATTGCCGCGGTCGATCACCTGCAGGCCGTGGCTTTCCAGCACCGCCTGCAGGCCGGCCACGCGCAAGGCCTCGGGTCCCATGGAGGCGCCGCGCGCGCCGGCGCCGATGTCGGTGGGAACGCCGATGAGGCTGACGGGAAGGTTCATGGTCGGTTCGTTGGTGGAAGACGGGTCAGTGTAGGAACGGCGGCGGGACGTTCAAGCAGGCTTTCCCGCATTCAGGCCAGGGGCAGCTCGATCTCGAAGCGCGCGCCCTGACCGGGCGCGCTCTCGGCGCGGATCGTCCCGCCCATGCGTTCCACGGCCTTGAGCACCAGGGCCAGCCCGATGCCGGTGCCCGGAATCTGGTCCTGACGGTGCAGGCGCTGGAACATGCCGAAGATGCGGTCGTGGTGCTTCATGTCGAAACCGATGCCCTGGTCGGTCACGCTCAGCAGCACCCGGTCGCCGCGGGTCTGCGCCCCGATGCGGATGCGCGGCGCCTGGCCCGCCGGCGTGAACTTCAGCGCGTTGTCGATCAGGTTGCGCAGCACGATGGCCAGGCCCTTGGCGTCGGCCTGCACGTGCAGGCTTTCGGGCACCGGTATCTCCAGCACGCCCTGGCGGGTTTCGAGCTCGTCGCGGAACGGCGCTGCCACATCCCGCACGCACGCGGCCAGGCCCACCGGCCCGATCTGCTCGGTCATCTGCTGCAGCCGCGAGTAGGCCAGCAGGTCGCTGACCAGGCGCGACATGTGCAGCGTCGCACGCTGGATGCGGCGCAGGTAGTCGCGGCCCTGCTCGTCCAGCTGCTGCGCGTGCTCCTCCAGCAGCAGGGCGCTGAACCCCTCGATGCCACGCAGCGGTGTGCGCAGGTCGTGCGAGGCCGAGTAGGTGAAGGACTCCAGCTCGCGGTTGACGACCTGCAGCCGCTGCACGCTGTCGTGCAGCTGCTGGGTGCGCTCCTGCACCTTCATTTCGAGCTGCTCGGCCAGTTCGCGCAACCGGGCCTGGGCACGGCTGCGTTCCTGCAGGTTGACCAGCATCTGCGCGAACAGCTTGAGCAGCGTGATTTCTTCCTCTGCATAGACGTGGTCGCTGCGGACCGAGTCCAGGCCCACGTAGCCATGGCAGCCTTCCTGTCCGGTCAAGGGCAGGGTCATGAGGCTGCGGATGCCCTGGGCCTTGACGATGTCCTTGAGCGGGCCTTCGGGCATGGCCTGCACGTCGGGCAGGTACACCATCTCGCCCCGCTGGTGTGCGGCCACCCAGTCTTCGTCCCAGTCCATCGGCAGGTTCTGCAGCCGGGCCTGCTCGGAGGCAACGCCCTCGGCGCACCACTCGTGCGTGTTGGAACTGGTGCGGGCCTTGAAGTCGTAGTCGAACAGGTAGGCGCGGTCGGCGGCCACGAAGCTGCCCAGATCGCCCAGCGCTTCCAGGATCGCCTGGTCCATCTGCTGCAGGGGCAGGTTGATGAAGCGGCTGGCCAGGCGGAACAGCAGCAGCACAAAGTCGTTCATGTGCTCCCGCTCCCGCTGGACCTGCTGCTGCTCGGTGATGTCGCGCACCAGGAACATGCACTGGTCACCGCCTGGAAGCCAGGCCAGGCGGGCGTTGAAGTAGTGGGGGCCATCGGCCATCTCGATGCTGTAGCCCAGCTCCTGCAGTCCGTCGCTGCGGGCCCTGGCCATGGCCGCATGCAGGCTGGCTGCGAGCGGCGCGGGCATGACCTCGCGGATGGTGCGCCCCAGGAACTCCTCGGGCCGCCGATAGAGCTGTTCGGAGCCCGCCTGGTAGAACACGAAGCGGGCCTGTTCGTCCACCACAAACAGCATGTCCTTGAGCACGTCGAAGACCTGCTTGAGGGTGGCGTCGCGCTCGCGTGCGGTGGCCTCGGCCTCCCGCAGATCGGTCACGTCCAGGCAGGAGCCGACGTAGCCGACGAAACGCTGGTCGGCGTCGTAGCGGGGTCGGGCCTGTTCGTGCACCCAGCGGAACTCGCCGTCGTGGCGGCGCAGGCGGTACTCCATGCTGTAGGGCCGGCGCGCATCAAAGTTCTCGTTGAAGATCTTCTCGCAGCGGTCCTGGTCCTGCGGATGCAGGTCTTCCAGCCAGAAGGTGTCGCATTCGGTGGCCAGGTCGCGGCCGGTGAAGTCGAGCCAGGCCTGGTTGAGCCAGTCCGGGTGCTTCTGGTCGTCCACGGTCCAGGCCAGCCCGGCCGAGGCATTGGCCACCGTGTCCAGGTGTTTGAGGGTCTGTCGCTGTGCTTCTTCCAGCGCCTTGCGGTCGGTGATCTCGAAGGTGGTGCCCGCCATGTAGGTCACGCGGCCCATGGCGTTACGAAGGCCGCTGCCCCGGGTGTCGAACCAGCGCAACCGACCCTGGGCGTCGAAGGCGCGGAACTCGATGCGGAAATCGGCCTCGCCCCGGAGGAAACGGCGCAGGGCCTCGCGCACGCGGCGGCGGTCCTCCGGATGGATCAGCCCTGAGACGACCTGCTCCATCTGCTCTTGCGCGGGAGGCTGGTACCCCAGGTTCAGGAAGAACTCGTCGCTGGGCAGGATGAGGTCGCGCAGGAAGTCGCGTTCCCACACCTGCCCGTGCGAGGCGGCCAGCCGGAAGCGCTGCTCGTTGCGCTTGAGCGCCCGCTGGTCCCGTTCCAGCTGGGTGACGTCGCGGAACATCAGCAACAGGCAGTCGCCGCCGTCCCGCTGCACCCGTTCGGCGCTGTAGCGCACGTGGATCAGCTGGCCGTCGCCGCGGTGGCTGCTGCCCTCGACATCGCGCACGTTCTCGCCATGCTCCAGGGCATCGATCAGGCTCTGGTGGCGGATGGCGGTGTTCCAGAGCCCCAGGCCGGCCGAGGGCTGGCCGATCAGCTGTTCGCGCGAGCGCCCGAACAGCTCGCAGAAGGTGTCGTTGACCAGCAGCAGACGGCCGCTGTGCCACTCGCTGAGCGACATGGCCTCGGGTGCGGCCTGGAAGGCGGTCTCGAAGAGCTGCTGTGCGGAGTGCCGCAGGGCTTCTGCTTCGTGGCGCTCTGTGATGTCGCGCGTGATCACCAGGACGGTGGGGGCTTCGCCGGCCGACGCGGGTTCCAGTCGGGCCTGGGACTCCCAGAACCGCATGCCCCTGGGGCCGAGGTGGCTGAAGTAGAGGGTTTCGGCCTCCCCGCTGGCGAACACCCTTTGCAGGCAGCCGGTCCACTGCGCTTCGTTGTCGGGCGAGGCGCCCAGGGCGCTGATGGGGTGGCCGATCAGCGCCTCGGGTTTCAATCCGGTCGCCGCTTCGGTCGACGGGTTGGCATACAGCACACGACAGGCGCTGTCATAGCGCACGACCACATCGGGCATGTGATCGGTCAGGGTCTGCAGGTGGTGCTCGCTGCGGGCCAGCGCGCGCATCGAGCGGTGCAGGCGCCAGGCGCCGTGGGCCATGGCCGCGGCCACCAGCAGGGTGAGGCCCCAGGCCAGCGGCAGCAGGGTCCGCCAGCTGCTCAGCACGCTGTCGACCGACAGGGCGTACACCACGACCAGGCGGTCGGCTTCGCCGCCGAGGCGTTGGTAACCGACGATGCGCTCCACCCCGTCGATCATGGCCTCGGCCTGGAACACACCGGCGGCCTGGTGGTCCAGCGCGGAGGCGAGGTGGCCGCGGAAGCTGCGCCCCTGTTCCTCGGCCACCAGCGGGTGGCGCACCAGCACGGTGGTCGCCCCGTCGGGCTCCAGCCGGAACAGGCTCATGCTGCCGCCCTCGGGCAGGCCTTCGGATTCGAAGCGCGCCAGAACGGCGTCGCGGGGCAGCCACAGCTCGTAGGTTGCAAGGGCACCGGGCCCCGGCTGGCGCCACAGGAACGGCAGCACCCAGCGCCCGTCTTCCTCGCGGGTGAGTTCCGGCATCCACGTCCGTTCGGGAATGGCGCTAGCCTGTTCGCCTGGGGGCAGGCGGTGCAGTTCGAACGGCAGGCTCAGCGAGTCCACCAACAGACGGTGGTCGCCCAGCAGGTGGGGCGGCTGCAGTCCGGGCGAGAAGTGGCTGACTTCGATGGCGGCGCGACCCAGCCGGAAGGACTGGTCGAGCTCTGAGGCCAGGCGCCGGACCTCCCGCTGCGCCCGGGCCTGGGCGAGGTCCAGTGCCGCGTCCCGCTGGGCCATCAGCAGGACGGTGGCCAGTGCGACCAGCAGGCCGATGGACACGAGCACCAGCGCGACCAGCCCCCAAGGTCGGGTGTCGCCGCTGAACGGGGTGGTGGGCTCGCTGGGTAAGGCCATGAAGAGGTGGGCTGCTGTGCGTGGACCCATGTGGGTCATGGAGTCTAGCAACCCGGGGCCGGGCGGGGGCTCACATGTTCCGCCGGTACTGGCCACCCACCTCGAACAGGGCGCTGGTGATCTGGCCCAGCGAACAGCAGCGCACCGCGTCCATCAGCACCTCGAACACGTTCTTGTTCTCGATCACCGCCTGCTTCAGCCGCGCCAGCTGCACCGGGGCTTCGGCTGCGTGGCGGGTGTGGAAATCGGCCAGCCGTGCGAGTTGCGACTGCTTTTCCTCTTCGGTCGAACGGGCCAGCTCGATGGTCTCGGGCGTGGTGTCGCCGTGCGGGTTGCGGAAGGTGTTGACGCCGATGATGGGGTATTCGCCGGTGTGCTTGAGCATCTCGTAGTGCATGCTCTCTTCTTGGATCTTGCTGCGTTGGTAGCCGGTCTCCATGGCGCCCAGCACGCCGCCGCGCTCGGCGATCTTCTCGAACTCGGCCAGCACGGCTTCCTCGACCAGCTCGGTCAGCTCGTCGATGATGAAGCTGCCCTGGTTCGGGTTCTCGTTCTTGGCCAGGCCCCACTCGCGGTTGATGATGAGCTGGATCGCCATCGCGCGGCGCACGCTGTCTTCGGTCGGCGTGGTGATCGCCTCGTCGAAGGCGTTGGTGTGCAGCGAGTTGCAGTTGTCGTAGATCGCGATCAGCGCCTGCAGCGTGGTGCGGATGTCGTTGAACTGGATTTCCTGCGCGTGCAGGCTGCGGCCACTGGTCTGGATGTGGTACTTCAGCTTCTGCGACCGTTCGTTGGCTCCGTACTTCTCCTTCATCGCCACCGCCCAGATGCGGCGGGCCACGCGGCCCAGCACCGTGTATTCCGGGTCCATGCCGTTGCTGAAGAAGAAACTCAGGTTGGGCGCGAAGTCGTCGATGTGCATGCCGCGCGCCAGGTACGCCTCCACGAAGGTGAAGCCGTTGGACAGCGTGAAGGCGAGCTGGCTGATCGGGTTGGCGCCGGCCTCGGCAATGTGATACCCCGAAATGGACACCGAGTAGAAGTTGCGCACGTCGTGGTGCACGAAGTACTCGGCGATGTCGCCCATCACCTTGAGCGAGAACTCGGTCGAGAAGATGCAGGTGTTCTGGCCCTGGTCTTCTTTCAGGATGTCGGCCTGCACCGTGCCGCGCACATTGGCCAGCACCCACTCGCGGATCTTGGCGGCCTCGGTGTCGGTGGGCTCGCGGCCGTTCTCGGCCTTGAACTTCTCCAGGTTCTGGTCGATGGCGGTGTTCATGAACATTGCCAGGATCGACGGCGCCGGGCCGTTGATGGTCATCGACACGCTGGTGGTCGGGTTGCAGAGGTCAAAGCCCGAATACAGCACCTTCATGTCGTCCAGCGTCGCCACGTTCACGCCACTGTTGCCCACCTTGCCGTAGATGTCGGGCCGCAGGTCCGGGTCGTTGCCGTACAGGGTGACGGAGTCGAAGGCGGTGGACAGGCGCTTGGCCGGCATGCCTTCGCTCACCAGCTTGAAGCGGCGGTTGGTGCGGAAGGGGTCGCCTTCGCCGGCGAACATGCGGGTCGGGTCCTCGCCCTCCCGCTTGAAGGCGAAGGTGCCCGAGGTGTAGGGGAAGCTGCCCGGCACGTTGTCCAGCATCAGCCACTTGAGGATTTCGCCGTGGTCTTCGTACTGAGGCAGCGCCACCTTGCGGATGGTGGTTCCCGAGAGGCTCTTCGTGGTGAGTGCGGTGCGGATTTCCTTGTCGCGGATCTTCACCACGTACTCGTCGCCGGCGTAGGCTTTCTGCATGTCGGGCCACTGGGTCAGCAGCTTGCGCGCGGCCGGGTCCTGCTGCAGCTCGCGCGTCTGGGCCAGGTCGATGGCGGCTTCGGCGGCCTTGGGCTTGTCGGGTTTTGTCTCGGTCAGCATGCGGGCGGCGGCGCGCAGCTGCTGGATTTCGCGCGCCAGCTTGGCCTGTTCGCGCGCCCGCTTCTTGTAGCCACGCACGGTGTCCGAGATCTCGGCCAGGTAGCGGGTGCGTGCGGGCGGCACGATGGGCGTCTGGTTGGTGCTGTGGCGCACGTCCACCAGCGGCAGCTGGCCGTCGCTCAGTTTCAGGCCCTTCTCGATCAGTCGAGCCTTGAGCGCCTGGTAGAGCGCGGTCACGCCGTCGTCGTTGAAGCGCGCCGCCATGGTGCCGAACACCGGCATCTGGTCGGGCATGACGGTGAAGGCCTCGCGGTTGCGCTGCACCTGTTTGGCCACATCGCGCAGCGCGTCGGCCGCGCCCTTGCGGTCGAACTTGTTGATCGCCACGAACTCGGCGAAGTCCAGCATGTCGATCTTTTCCAGCTGGCTGGCAGCGCCGAACTCGGGCGTCATCACGTACATCGGAATGTCCACGTGCGGCACGATGGCGGCGTCGCCCTGGCCGATGCCCGAGGTCTCGACGATGATCAGGTCGAAGCCCGCCACCTTGCAGGCCGCCACCACATCGGGCAGGGCGGCGCTGATCTCGCTGCTGGTGTCGCGCGTGGCCAGGCTGCGCATGTAGATGCGCGGGCCCTTCTGCCAGGGCGTGATCGCGTTCATGCGGATGCGGTCGCCCAGCAGGGCGCCACCGCTTTTGCGGCGCGAGGGGTCGATGGAGATCACGGCCACGCGCAGCGCGTCGTCCTGGTCCAGACGGATGCGGCGGATCAGCTCGTCGGTGAGCGAGGACTTGCCGGCGCCGCCGGTGCCGGTGATGCCCAGCACGGGCACGGTTTTGCCAGCCGCCGCGGCGCGCACCGCATCGACCATCGCGGCGTCCGCTTTCCCGTTTTCCAGTGCCGTGATGAGCTGCGCCAGGGCGCGCCAGTTCATCTCGCCGTGGCCCTGGATCGCGTCGATGGCCTTGGGGGCGTAGGCGCTGATGTCGCGGTCGCAGCGCATCACCATCTCGCCGATCATCCCCTGCAGCCCCATCTTCTGGCCGTCTTCGGGGCTGTAGATGCGGCCCACGCCGTAGCTGTGCAGTTCGCGGATCTCGGCTGGCACGATCACGCCACCGCCGCCGCCGAACACCTGGATGTGTTCACCGCCGCGCTGCTTGAGCAGGTCGACCATGTACTTGAAGTACTCGACGTGACCGCCCTGGTACGAGCTGATGGCGATGCCCTGCACGTCTTCCTGCAACGCGGCCGTGACGACGTCGTCCACCGAGCGGTTGTGGCCCAGGTGGATCACCTCGGCGCCCATGCCCTGCAGGATGCGCCGCATGATGTTGATGGCGGCGTCGTGGCCATCGAACAGGCGGGCGGCGGTGACGAAACGCACCTTGTTCGTGGGGCGGTAGCTGGCCAGGGCCTTGAAGTCGGCGGACAGGTCGGTCATGGTGGGGTCTCTCTCGGGTGGGCTTGTCGGGATGAGCGGTCATTCGACCCGCAGCCCCTTGAGGGCCGGGTCTTCGGGGGGAAAGCGCAGGTCCAGCGCCTGGAGCGTGTCGCGCACGATGGTCGCGATCATCAGGTTGCGGTGCGTCTTGCTGTTGGCGGGCACCACGGTCCAGGGCGCCCAGGCGGTCGAGGTGGCTTCGAGCAGGTCCTCGTAGGCCTTCTGGTAGTCGGCCCACTGCTTGCGCACGTCCAGGTCGCCGAGGCTGAATTTCCAGTGTTTGGTGACGTCGTCCACCCGCTCCTGCAGGCGTTCGCGCTGCTCGTCGAAGCCGATGTGCAGCATGAACTTCAGCACCACGGTGCCGGTCTCGGCCAGCAGGCGTTCGAAGTCGTTGATGTGCTGGTAGCGCTGCTTGGTCTGCGCCGGGGTGATCCAGTCATTGACCACCGGCACCAGCACGTCCTCGTAGTGGCTGCGGTTGAACACGGTGATGTGGCCGGCGGCCGGCACCTGCTGGTGGATGCGCCAGAGGTAGTCGTGCGCGCGCTCGGGCTCGGTGGGCGCTTTCCAGCCCACGGTGTGCACGCCCAGCGGGCTGGTCTGGCCGAACACGCCGCGGATGGTGCCGTCCTTGCCCGAGGTGTCGGTGCCCTGCAGGATCACCAGCAGCTTGTGGCGGCCATCGGCGTAGAACAGGTTCTGCAGCTCGTCGATCTCGCGTGCCAGGGCCAGCACCTGTGCCTGGTCTTCGGCCTTGCTGCCCTTCGAGAAGGGTTTGTCCCCCGGGTCCAGGTCCTTCAGCCGGACCTGGCGCCGGGTGGGCCCGATCTGCCACCGGGCCCAGGCGCTTTCCGCCGGTGCGCGCAGCGCCGGGAAAGCCGCCTGGTCCATACCGTTCTGGGTGCTCATGAGGGTGCTTGTGGGTTGATTGACGTTTACGTAAACGTAAATTCGAATGTTAACGCAGGCCGCCCGGATGCACCATGGGGGAAGCCCGCCCAAGCCTAGAATCTTGCGGCCGCCGCCCTCAGAGAAAGAGACCGATGCCCACCGTCCACGACCCCGAACGCAAACGTGCCCTGGTGCTGCGCCTCAAGCGCGTCGAAGGGCAGTTGCGCGGCATCCAGAAGCTGCTGGAGTCCGACGCCGACTGCGAAGCCGTGGCCCAGCAGCTGTCGGCCGCCCGCAAGGCCCTGGACAAGAGCTTCTTTGCCATGGTCGGCTGCGTGATCGCCCAGGGCGACGTGCCGCCCGACGATGTGGCCGACATGCTGGCCCGTTTTTCCTGACCCACCGCCTTTCAGGTCCCGCCATGAAACCCATCCAGCTGTTCGACCCGGCGTCAAGCACCTACACCTACCTGCTGTTCGACCAGACCACGCGCGAGGCCGTGATCATCGACCCGGTGGACGAGCAGATCGAGCGCGACCTGACCGTGCTGCGCGAATACGGGTTGCGCCTGGTCTGGACCCTGGAGACCCATGCCCATGCCGACCACATCACCAGCGCCGGCAAGCTGGCCGAGCTGGCGGGCGCCCGGACGGCAGCGCCGGCGGGCTGCGGCATCGGCACCGCAGGTCGGCAGCTGCAGGATGGCGACGAGCTTGAATTCGGCGCCGAGCGCCTGCGCGCCCTGCACACACCGGGCCATACGGCCGGCAGCATGAGCTACCTCTGGCGCGACCACGTCTTCACCGGCGACGCGCTGCTGATCGGCGGCTGTGGCCGCACGGATTTCCAGTCGGGCAGCGCGGTTGACCTCTACCGCAGCCTCACGCAGGTGCTGTTTGCGCTGCCCGAGGGCACCACCGTCTGGCCCGGGCACGACTACCAGGGCCGCACCTCGTCCACCATCGGCCACGAGAAGGCCAGCAACCCGCGCGTGGCCGGCAAGACCGAGGCCGAATTCGTGGCCATCATGGACAGCCTGAACCTGCCCCGGCCGCGCCGCATCGACGAAGCCGTGCCGGCCAACCTCACCTCCGGGCTGCGCCACGACGCAGACGGCGTGCAGCTGATGCAGCCGCGTGTGGGGCAGGGCGGCTACGCGGGCGACGTCTCGCCCCAGCTGGCCTGGCAGTGGGTGCAGCAGGGCGAGGCGGTGCTGGTGGACGTGCGCACCGATGCCGAGCGCGAATGGGTGGGCTTCGTGCCCGGCGCGCTGCTGGCGGCCTGGAAGCAGTGGCCGGGCATGGCCATGAACGCCGGGTTCGACGAGGCGGTGCGCGCCGCCAGCGAAGGCGGGCGCAAGCTGGTGCTGCTGTGCCGCAGCGGTGTGCGCTCGATCGCGGCTGCTCGGCGCGCCACGGAACTGGGCCTGGAGGCTTACAACATCCTCGAAGGTTTCGAGGGCGATCCCGATGGCCATGGCCAGCGCGGCCGCAAGGGCGGCTGGCGCTATCACGGACTGCCCTGGCGCCAGAACTGAGAAGAGCGGGCAGACCGTTGCCGTCCGCAGGCGCGCCGCTTATCGGAAGGCCAGCTTCAAACTTGAGAAGAAAGCGTAACCACCCCTGATAGAGCTGACAGGTAGGGGGCCATTTTCATCCTACAAGTTTTTTCAATGGGTTCTTCTTTTTACAGGAGCACCCCATGGAACTGCTGGACCACGCCCTTGAAACGCAACGTCCTTCCCCCCGCCTGACGGCCGCGCTGGAGGCGCGGATCGAGAAGGATTTCCTGCCCCGCTGGAACGACCTGTGGCAGGGTCGGTTTGCGGTGCAGGGCGCACGCCCTGGCCCCAACTCGGTGCGCCTGGACGGCAACGACTACCTGTCGGTGTCCGGCCATCCGGACATCGTCCGCGCCCAGGTGGAGGCGCTGACCCGCAGCGGCAGCTTCGCCGTGCAGTCCGGGGTGTTCATGCACGACGAACACCCGACCCGCAACCTCGAACTCAAGCTCGCGCGCTGGGTGGGCAAGGAGGACGGGTTCGTGTGCCAGTCCGGCTACGCGGCCAATGTCGGCCTGATCCAGTCGGTGGCCAATCCGGAGACCCCGGTCTACCTGGACGGGCAGGCCCACGCCTCGCTGTGGGAGGGCGCCCACGCGGCCCGCGCTCCCTCGCAGGTGTTCCGGCACAACGACCCCCAGCACCTGGACAAGCTCATGAGCCGGCACGGGCCGGGGCTGGTGGCGGTGGATTCGGTCTACAGCACCACTGGTGCGGTGTGCCCGCTGCTGGAGATGCTCGAAGTGGTGGAGCGCCACGGCTCGATGATCCTGGTCGACGAGTCGCATTCGCTGGGCACCCACGGTCCCTCAGGCGCAGGCCTGTGCGCCCAGCTGGGCGTCACGGACCGGGTGCATTTCATCTCTGCGAGCCTGGCCAAGGCGATGGCAGGGCGGGCCGGCTTCTTCACCGCGCCGGACCGGCTGCGCTACCACATCCTCACCTCCAGCTTTCCCAACATCTTCAGCTCCTGCGTGCTGCCGCACGAAGCGGCCGGCCTGGCAGCCACGGTGGATGTGCTGCAGCAGGCCGACGCCGCGCGCGAGAACCTGCGGCGGGTGACCCGGCGCATCCGCAGCGCGCTGACCGAGATGGGCTACCCGATCGACCAGGGCACCGAGCAGATCATCGCGCTCGAAGCGGGGCCGGAGCCCGCCACCATCCAGGTGCGCGACGAGCTGGATGCGCTGGGGGTGCACACCGCGTTCTTTGGTGCCCCGGCCACCAGCCGCAACCGGTCTCTGGCGCGCATGACCCTGCACTCGGCACTGACCGAGGCGGAACTCGAACACGTCGAGTCGGCCGCCCGCCAAGTCGCGGACCGGGTCCGGCCCTGGGAGTGGGCGGCCGCCCGCCGCCAGCGAGCGGGTGCTCAACTGTCCTGAATGGTCCGCACGCCCTGCATGTCCAGGAAGTTGCGGTACGGGTAGATCGGCAGCGGCAGGTCGGTCTCCGCCAGCGGGAACAGGGCGCCGATGAGCTGATCGTCGTCGCCCACCGCAAAGGCTTTTTCGGTCCGGATCGGACCGCGCAGGCCCAGCTGCTGGTGCAGCTCGACCGCTGGAAGCAGCAGCCCTTTCTGGATGGCCTGCACGACGTCGAACCCCAGGCCCGCCGAGCGGGCCAGATCGGCCACGTCCTTCAGGCCGGCGGCCGGCTCCAGCTGCAGCCATTCGCAAAGCCCGTCCGGGGTGAGCCCCAGCATGCCGAACGGCTCATCGAGCACGACGTATTCGACCCAGTTCGAGCGGGCCCGGGTCAGCAGCGCCTCCATGATGGATGGCACCTCCAGCAGGGCCTGGTGATGGGACTGCATGGCCGTGCGCCAGACGGTGTTCAGCCGCGGATGGGCGCGGCGGGCCAGCTTGATGAGGGTGGTCATCAGGCGACCGGCGATGTCGGCGGTCTGCTTGGGGATGAACTGGTCGATCAGTCCGTTGTTGAAGGCCTTGATGGCGATCTGCTCGTCGGCCTGTCCGGTCAGCAGGATGCGCGAGCCCGGCCAGTCCACCAGGGTTTCGAGCACCTTCAGGCCGTCGATGCCGGGCATGGCGAAGTCCACCACACAGGTCTGCGCCAGCTGGTAGCGCGCCGGGTTGGAGCCCCAGTAGCGCAGCACCTGTGGCAGCAGATGGTGGCCGTGGCGCCAGCGGTCGATCATCTGCAGGTGGTGCCCCGCGTCGGCCTCCCAGCGCGCCGGTTCGTCGTTCATCCGGGCGATGAAAGCCGCCGGTCGTGAAAACAGTTCGACTTGCAGAAAGCTGGGCACGACCATGCCCAGCATCTCCAGATAGTCGATGTCGTCGTCCAGAAAGATCAGGCTTCCCGAACGGTGGTACAGCGGAAAGTTGAAGGCCATGGCTCAGTGTGTACTCGTGGGCGGGATGAAGGGGGCACGCTCGTCCCGCAGGGGCAGCACGATCGTGAACGAGGCGCCGTGACCGGGTTGGGACTGCAGGAGCAGGCGACCGTCCGACGCCTCCACCACGTTTTTGCAGAACGTCAGTCCCAGTCCGTTGCCGACACTGCTCTGCAGGGAGAAAAAGGGTTCGAAGATGCGGTGCTGCTTCTGCAGCGGAATGCCGGTGCCCTTGTCGGTCACCACGATCCTGCCCAGTCCGTCCTTGACCGTCACCTCCACGCGCAGGTCGCCCGGCCTGGGGGCGTCTCCGGATGCGGCCAGCGCATGCATGGCATTTTTGATCAGGTTGACCAGGACCTGTGAAAACTGGGCACGAGACCCCAGGAAGCCGAAGTCCTCTTCCAGAGCCAGCTGCACGCATTCGCGCTCGCGCGGGGAGCGGAAGGGGTACTGGCCGAGCACGTCCTGTACCAGCTCGAACGCCGTGAGGTGGGTGTTGGGCCGCGGCAGTCTCAGCAGTTGCGCGTTGGAGATCTGGGTATCGATCTGCCGGTTCATGCTGCGCACCAGGTTCTGCAGCCGCAGTGCGAGCTCCTCCAGCTTCTTGCGCTTGGGTTCGGGCACGTCGTGCTGGGCCAGACCTCGCAGCACATCGCCGACCAGGTTCACCGTGGCCAGTGGTGTGCGCAGCTCGTGCGCCATCACGCCCATGGTGCTGAGCGTGTTGATCAGCCGGACCCGGCGCAGGTTGGCGCCCGACATGCCCAGCATCAGGCTCATGACCAGGGCAAAGGCGATCAGGGTGAGGTTCTCGGGCTCTATGCCGACCCAGGTCTGCTGTGTGCCCGTGAGCAGGAACAGGCCCGCGGCCACCGCGAACCCGGTGATGCAGCCCAGCGAAGCCAGGCGCCAGTCGGTGATGTGGAAATAGATCAGGATCATGCTGCACACACTGGCCAGCCAGACCTTGTTGCCCTCGTTCATCAGGAACATCCACCCGAAGAACAGCGGCAGCTGCAGCCAGAAGATCAGTCCGTACACCCAGACGCTGGTCTTGGACTGCAGGTCCCGGTTCACACGCGGATGCAGCAGCAGCAGCCCGGTCAGGGCCAGCACCACCCGCACCGCAAACAGCTCGTACGGCTGCGGCAGCGCCTGGCCCCACAGCCAACCGAAGATGAAGTGCCCGCCGAAGGTGAAGACGCCCAGCCACTGGAGGCGGGCCGTCGAAGGATGCAAAATAGGCTCCAGAGGTGCATGGACAATTTCGTCCACCACCCAGCGCCAGAACCTCAGCCTGGCGTTATGAACCCTGAGACGGTCCCACTGCAACATGTATTCCTTCCAGCGTCGACCGACGTTGCCAGCCCACGGCCTTGAGGCGGGCGGGTCCATTGTCCCGGCAACGGGGCGCCGCCCGTCATGACCCTTCCTGTCAACTTTGACAGCGTGGGCGTGGACGCCATTTTGGCCGATTGGGTTCGTGCCCTGCGCGACTCCGGCGTCGAGGCGGTGCTGGTGATGGGCCCCAACCCGACGGGAGGGCGGGACGAGCGAGAGGTGCTGGCGGTGCATCCGCCGCGCCTGCTCGGAGCCGCGGAGGCCCTGGCCGCCAGCACCGACTTCGGTGCCAGCTGGCGCGACAGCGATGCGCCCCTGGTGGCCTGGCAGGACATCTCCAAGGCGGCCTACGCCGAGCCGTCCAGCCGCTGGCGCAGGCTCTGGCTGGCCCATGGGCACCAGACCCTGGTGCGGGTGGCCTTCAGCCTGCCGGCGGGGCGTGCGTTCGAGTGCTTCATGTTCAGTCCCAGGGCCTTTGCGGACCGTTCAGAGGCCGCAGCCCTGGCCTGGTCGGCCTACAACATCTGGCCCATGCTGCGCCGGGCCATTGCCGAGCAGCGCGTCACGCTCAGCCCGCGCGAGCAGGAGAGCCTGAACTACGCCTTCGAAGGCCTGACTGCGCGTGAAACCGCGCAGCGCATGGACTGCTCGGAGCGCACCGTCAACTACCACCTGGCCAATGCCATGGCCAAACTCAAGACCGACAACAAGCTCTCTGCGGTGCAGCGGGCCTGCTGGATCGGGTTGATCTGACGCTGGTGTGGCCGCGATGACGATGCTGCGTCGCCGCAAAGTGCCCGCCTGGGCTTGTTCATAATCTTCCGCATGACCTTACTGGCGCTCGATGTTGGCAACACGCGATTGAAATGGGCGCTGTACGACGCCCCCCGTGTGGGAGGGCGCCTGCTGGCGCATGGTGCGCAGTTCCTGGAGAACATCGAGAAACTGGCCGAAGGCGACTGGAGCGGCCTGCCCGCGCCCACCCGGGTGCTGGGATGCATCGTGGCGGGCGACGCCGTGAAGCGGCGGGTCGAGGAACAGCTCGAACAGTGGGACGTGACGCCCCAGTGGGTGGTGTCCAGCGCTGCGGAGGCGGGTCTGAGCAACGGCTACGACCACCCCGCCCGCCTGGGTTCCGACCGCTGGGTCGCGATGATCGGCGCGCGCCAGCGCCTGCTGCAGCAGGGGCCGGCCAGGCCGTGCGTCGTGGTCATGGTGGGCACCGCGGTGACCGTGGAGGCCATCGATTCGGAGGGCCGCTTCCTGGGCGGCATCATCCTGCCCGGCCACGGCATCATGCTGCGCGCGCTGGAATCCGGCACCGCCGGGCTGCATGTGCCCACCGGCGAGGTGCGCGACTTCCCGACCAACACCAGCGACGCGCTCACCAGCGGCGGTACCTTCGCCATTGCCGGTGCGGTGCAGCGCATGTGGGACAACCTGCGCAGCCACTGTGGCCAGGACCCGGTCTGCTACATGACCGGTGGCGCGGGCTGGAAGATGGCGCCCAGCATGTCCACGCCCTGCGAACTGGTCGACACCCTGATCTTCGATGGCCTACTGGAGATCGCCCACAAGCGGTTTGGGTGACCCCCCCGCGCCGTCTTCGGCGTCACCCCCCAGGGGGCGGCACTGGCGGCCCGGCAAAGCCGGTTCCGCGGTACCCTTGAATCCACTTCACCTCTGGCGGGAGGGTTATGTCTCTCCCCAGGGGAGCATGAGTGTGACGGCCAGCAGTTGCGCGAACTCCGGTTCGAAGGCGTCGATGATGCACTGCGGATCGGGGCAGAGCGCGCTGTCGGCGATCACGCCAAACTGGACACCGCCGCCGTAGCTCAGGATCGACACCCCCAGGCCCACCGTGCCGGTCTGCGGCACCCAGAACATGGTCTGCTCCAGGGTGGCGCCGCAGAACTTCAGCTTCTCGCCAGGGCCGGGCACGTTGGTCATCACGGCGGTGGTCTTGCGGCCGAACAGGCTGAGCATCGCGTCCTGCGCCGGCTTGATCAGCAGGCCCGCCACCGACAGCAGGCCGAAGGTCAGCAGCGGCTGCAGGCTGCCCTTGAGCGCATTCATGCGCGTGCGCACCGCGTACACGCGCTCGATCGGGTTGGCGATGCCCACCGGCAGCACCAGCGGGATCAGGCCGAAGCGGTTGCCCAGCTTCCAGGCCTCTTCCATCGGGCGCAGGTTGATCGGCACCATGGCGCGGATCTCCTGGCCGGCCGGGTCGTCGCCGTGCTGGCGCAGGTAGCCTGCGATGGCGCCGGCCACGCAGCTGAGCAGCACATCGTTGACCGAGCAGTTGAGCGCCTTGCCGATGGCCTTGGCCTCGGTCAGCGGGATGGGCTGGCACCAGGCCACCCGCTTCTCCCCCTTGGGGGCGCCTTTGAGCCGTGTGGGCGAGTCGTCGGGCATGAGGGCCAGCGCCGCCAGATCGCTGGCGAGCTGGCCGCCCAGGCGCGCCACCTCCAGGGCCTGGTCCAGTGTCTCCCCGAGCCCTTGCTGCGGCGCCGCCAGCATCGACAGCGACTTCGCCGCCCCGCCACCCGCGGCGTCCAGCGCCCGCGCAGCGATGTCACCGAACGGCCGGATCAGCGTGTCTGCCACCCAGTCCTCGGCCGCTTCCAGTCCCTGCTTGTGTGCGCGGGGCTTTCGCTTCGGCGGTTCGGTGCCGCCGTCGACCAGGCTCATCATCACGCTGATCAGTGCGATGCCGTCGGCGATGCAGTGGTGGATGCGCGCGATGAGCGCCGAGCCACCCTGGTAGTCCTCGATCAGCTCGAACTGCCACAGCGGGTGCGCCGGGTCCAGCGGCACCATGGCCAGCGCGCCGGCGCGCGCCTGCAGCGCAGCCTGGGCGTCCTGGCCGCGGCGGCGGGCGAGCGTGTGTGTGACGACGTGGCGGTCGAGCGAGAAGTCGGGGTCGTCGCGCCAGTGGGCACCGGCGGCGTCCTGCTGGGCGGTCTGCCGGAAGCGCCGGTAGCCCAGCAGCTTGTCCTGCACCCGCTGCGCCAGCGCCTCGCGCGTGATGCCCGGGCGCAGGATCCAGACGCCCACGATCATCATCAGGTTGGTGTCCGAGTCCATGCGCAGCCAGGCGGTGTCCACCTTGCTCATGCGCTCGCCTTCCAGGCCCAGGACGCCTGCCACCGACTGCAGGGCGCTGCGGCCCTCGGATGCGGATGTCGGCGTGCCTTTGCGGATGCGCGTGACCATGGTGTCTCCTGCGTTGCCCTGGGGTTGGGGGCTGGTTGTGATTGGGTGGCGGCGTCTATTCTGGGGGCAGACGCAACCGTAAGATACCGGGCCTCCCCTAGCCCGGGTCCGGGCCATCCCCCTCACACACGGAGACCTTCATGTCCGACCTCAAGTCCCGCTTCGATGCCGCCGTTGCCCAGTCCAAGAACCTCAGCGAGCGCCCCGACAACGCCACGCTGCTCAAGATCTACGGCCTGTACAAGCAGGGCACGGTGGGCGACAACACCGAGAAGAAGCCCGGCTTCGGTGACATGGTCGGTCGCGCCAAGTGGGACGCCTGGAATGGTCTGAAGGGCACCTCCCAGGACGATGCGCAGCAGCAGTACATCGACCTGATCGCGTCCTTGAGCTGATGCCCCGCGCTCCGCCGCCGAGCGGGGCCTGCCTTACTTTTTCTTCGAGCCGGTGGCCGCTTTGGCAGCCGGTTTTTTCTTGGCCGCCAGCAGCTCGTCCAGGTTCTTGACGATCTCGCTCTCGATGCGGTCCTTGAAGGCGCCGAGCAGGAAGCCGAGCTGGGCGTCCAGCTCGAAGTGATCGGCTGTGACCCGCAGTGTGCCCTTGGCTCCGGTGCGCGAGAAGTGCACCTCGTCGCAATCCACACCCTCCTCGTAGGCGCACTGCATGTCGAACTCGGACTCGGCATGTTCGGCCCATTGCCAGGCCACCTTGCGTGCGCCGGACATGCCCAGGTGGTGGTTGCGCTGGATGTGGATGTTCGCCATGGTGTTCGCAGAGTTCAGGGGGTGGATGGTGGCCGGGCGGTCGGGTCGAGGGCCTGCAGCGCGGCCTGGCGCTCGGCTGCGGGCTGGCGGGCCAGCGCGCGCACCGCATCATAGAACCGCGCAAAGTCGCGGCCCTCGCGCGCGAACAGCGTCTCGAACGCCGGCACCCACTGGTCGTAGGCGGCCTGGGCGCCGAAGCTGGCATTGTTGGCCCGCGCGACCCAGGCGTCGTAGCCCTTGTAGCCACCCCAGTCTTCGCGCAGGTCGGCATAGCGCTGTCGGAACGCCTGCATCAGTTCGGCCTTGCGCGCGCGCTTGGCGGTCTCGTCGAGCGAGGGGTCTTCGTACAGGGTCTGCAGCTGGTCGCGCGTGGCGCGGGTGAGCGCGCGGAAGGCCTGGCGGCGCCCGTCGAACTCGGCGTAGGTCTTGCGCGCCGCCTCGTCGGCCTGGGCCCGCCAGCGCGCGCCGCCGATGCGTTCGACCGCGGTCGCGAAGGATTCGTTGAACACCGTGTCGCCGGATGCGTAGACCACCTGGTGGGCCAGCTCGTGAAAGATCAGCCGCGCCAGCTCGCCTTCGGGGTAGCCGATGAAGGTGTTGAGCAGGGGGTCGCCGCCGGCCCAGTTCATCCAGCCCAGCGTGGAGTAGGCGGGCACCGGGTAGACCGCCACGTCCAGGTCGCTGCCGAGCCCGGCCGCAAACGCGCGGGCCTCGTCCTCGTCGTAGTAGCCCCGGTAGCCGACACAGCCGGCCACCGGGAAGCACCACTGCTGCAGGCGCAGCGACAGCGCGGGCGCGGCGACCACGTTGTAGACCGCCGCCTTGCGGTGCAGGTCGGCGTAGCGCCGGTAGCTGGCGTTGTCGGGCAGGCCCAGTTCGGTGACCGCAAAGCTGCGGATGCGCTGCGTGAGCTGCAGCTTCTGCTGCAGCGCGGGCGGTGTGGCGGGGTCGTCCAGCCAGTCCCGCACCGGCCGCGCGGCGTGCATGAGTTTCAGGTGGCCGGTGACGGACTGCCAGTAGTAGCCCGGACCGATGTCGGTCGCGGCACAGCCCGACAGCAAAACTGCGAGACAAACCGCCACCAGCACGTGCCGAGGGGCCGGCTTCATCCCCGCTCCACCTCCACCAGGCAGTCGTAGAACACCGGTGCGCGGCCCAGGTCGGTGAGCTTCTGGCTGGTCAGCTCGTTCACATTGCTGCCGTCCAGGCCGAGCTTGCGCCACCAGATGCCCAGGCCATTGACCACGCCCTGACGCGCCCGGGTCGAGATGCGCGCCTTGCAGCGGTAGCTGCCGCGGTCATTGAACACCCGCACCACGTCACCGTCGGCGATGCCGCGCGGGGTGGCGTCGTCCGCGCTGATCTCCAGCAGCGGCTCGCCCTCGATGTCGCGCAGGCTTTTCACGTTCACGAAGCTGGAGTTGAGGAAGTTGCGTGCGGGAGGCGAGATCATGGCCAGCGGATGGCGCGGGTCGCTGCCGGCCGGCTCGTGGTTGGGCACGTGGTCGGGCAGACCGTCCAGCCCCTGCGCTGCCAGGCGTGCGCTGAAGAACTCGCACTTGCCCGAGGGCGTCGGGAAGCCGCCCTCGGCAAACGGGGCCTCGGGCACCGGCAGCGTGGCAAAGCCCTGGTCGAGCAGTTTCTGGAAGTCCACCCGGTCGCCGAAGGTCTGGCGGCACAGGGTTTCATCGTCGTCGGCGAAGCAGGCATCGTCGAAGCCCATGCGCCGCGCCAGCTGGCGGAACACCTCGGTGTTGGGCCGCGCCTGGCCGACGGGCGCAATGGCCGGGCAGTTGAGCAGCACGTCGGTGTGGCCGTAGCTGGTGTGGATGTCCCAGTGTTCGAGCTGAGTAGTGGCGGGCAGGACGATGTCGGCGTGGTCCGCGGTGTCGGTCATGAAGTGTTCGAGCACCACGGTGAACAGGTCCTCGCGCGCGAAACCCTGCACCACCTTGGGCGACTCGGGCGCCACGGCCACCGGGTTGCTGTTGTAGACGATCAGCGCCTCGATCTTCGGGCCGAACGCCGGCGAGGATTCGCGCAGCAGGTCATCGCCGATGGTGACCATGTTGATGGTGCGTGGCGTGCGGCCGGCCAGCAGGTCGGGCCGGTGCAGCGCGGCGCGGTCGACCGGAAAGTGCCCCGAAGCCGAGAGCAGCAGGCCGCCCGCGCGGTGGCGCCAAGCGCCGGTGAGGGCCGGCAGGCAGGCGACCGCGCGCACCGCGTTGCCGCCGCCCTTGACGCGCTGCATGCCGTAGTTCAGGCGGATGGCGGCTGGCTTCGTGGTGCCATAGTCGCGCGCCAGCCGTTGAATCTGTTCGACCGGAACGCCACAGACCTCGGCCGCGCGCGCAGGCGGCCACTGCAGGGCGCGTTCGCGCAAGGCGTCCCAGCCCAGGGTGTGGTGGGCGATGTAGTCGTGGTCGAGCCAGTCGTTGACGATCAGCTCGTGCATCAGCGCCAGCGCCAGCGCCGCATCGGTGCCAGGGCGCAGGGCGATGTGCTCGTGGCACTTGTCGGCGGTTTCGCTGCGGCGCGGGTCGATGCAGACCAGGCGCGCGCCGTCGCGCTTGGCCTGTTGCGCCAGGCGCCAGAAGTGCAGGTTGCTGGCGATCGAGTTGCTGCCCCAGATCAGGATCAGCTTGGCCTCGGCGAAGTGCTCAACCTTCATGCCCAGCTTGCCGCCCAGGGTGTGCACCAGGGCCTCACCGCCGGCGGCCGCGCAGATGGTGCGGTCCAGGAAGGAGGCGCCGAGCCTGTTGAAAAAGCGCGCCGCCATGCCCTCGCTCTGCACCTGGCCCATGGTGCCCGCGTAGCTGTAGGGCACGATGGCCTGCGGGTCGCGTGCGGCGATGTCCTTCAGGCGCGCGGCGATCTCGTCCAGCGCCTCGTCCCAGCCGATGGGCTCGAACCGGCCGCTGCCCTTGGGGCCTGTGCGCCGCAGCGGCGTGAGGATGCGCTCGGGGTGGTGGGTGCGTTCCGGGTAGCGCGAGACCTTGGTGCACAGCGCGCCGTCGGTGTGTCGGTGGGCCGGGTTGCCGGCCACGCGCACGGCTTTGCCGTCCACCACTGTGGTGAGCAGAGCACAGGTGTCGGGGCAGTCGTGGGGACAAGCGCCCCGAACCGTGAATTCGTTGGGGTTGTGGGCCATGAAATGCGTTGAATGGCGTATAGGCGGGGGTGTGCCTATGTAGTAGGCTTCGCAAGTCTGGTGACGTCCTGTTACGAACGGGGTGACACCGCAGACTGCTCAAAAAAGCATATCAGGAGTCACTGGATGCAACGTCGTCGGGTTCTTTCTTCGCTGGGTGCCTGTCTGGGTGCTTCTTCCCTCGCCGGCGTCGCCGGCTCCGCATGGGCCCAGGCGGCCGCCGGGTCCGGGGCCATCGTGCTGGGACAGTCGGCGCCGTTCACCGGGCCGTCCGCGCAACTGGGGCTGCAGTTCAACCTGGGAGCGCAACTCTACTTTGACCAGGTCAATGCCGCTGGCGGTGTCAACGGGCGCCGCATCGAGCTCAAGCGCATGGACGACGGTTACGACCCTGAGCGCTGCGTGGCCAACACCAAGCAGTTCATCGCCGACGGTGTGTTTGCCTTGTTTGGCTACGTCGGGACACCGACCAGCCTGGCGGCCCTGCCGCTGGCCACCGAGGCCAAGCTGCCCTTTATTGCACCCTTCACCGGCGCGCAGGCCCTGCGCGAGCCGTTCAACCGCTACGCCATCCATGTGCGGGCCTCGTACTTCGACGAGACCGCGGCCATCGTGAAGCAGGTCACCTCGATCGGCATCAAGCGGGTGGCGGTGTTCTACCAGAACGATGCCTACGGCAAGGCGGGCCTGGAAGGGGTCGAGCGTGCCCTGAAGGCGCTCAACATGGAGCCGG
The DNA here is from genome assembly GCF_001571145.1 of Hydrogenophaga flava NBRC 102514. Lineage (GTDB taxonomy): Bacteria > Pseudomonadota > Gammaproteobacteria > Burkholderiales > Burkholderiaceae_C > Hydrogenophaga > Hydrogenophaga flava. The sequence continues at coordinate 150,497 of NZ_BCTF01000001.1, read as the reverse complement.
CTGCGGTGGGAACGGTGGAGCGCAACAGCAACGAAGTGGCGCCCGCTCTCAAGGACATCATGGCTGTCAAGCCCGAGGCCATCGTGCAGATCGGAGCCTACAAGGCTTGCGCCACCTTCATCCGGCTGGCGCGCCAGCAGGGGTATTCGGGCAACTTCTACAACGTGTCCTTCGTGGGCACACAGGCGTTGATGGACGAGTTGGGGGCGGTCGCCAAGGGTGTGGCGGTCAGCCAGGTGATGCCTTTTCCATATTCGCCTGCCATGCCTATTTCGGGCGAGTACCTGGCGGCACTCAAAGACCAGCGCGGTGTGGCGCCCAACTACTCCGGCATCGAAGGATTTGTGGCCGCGAAGGTGATGGTGGAGGGACTCAAGCGGGCACGAGGTGCCGGCCGGGAGGCCTTCATCGATGCCATCTCAGGCATGAAGGATGTGAACATCGGCGGTTTTCCGCTGGACTTTGGTCCGCAGAAGCACGCTGGTTCCCGCTTCGTCGAGCTGACCCTGCTGACCGAAGACGGCCGCGTGCGCCGCTGACCCTGGCAGGGCCGACATCCCCGGTCCGGACCGGGTTGTCGCGATCGGCTCTGTCGCCAGGTGCTTGCGGGGCTACCATGCCCGCTTGCAGACGAGGACACCATGCAGCTGATCGACTCCATCCTGACCCAGTCCGCGGCCATCGCCGCCGTGCGCCGGGACATCCACTCCCATCCCGAGCTCTGTTTTGAAGAGGTGCGCACCGCCGAGGTGGTCGCGGCCAAGCTGGCCGAGTGGGGCATACCGGTGCACCGCGGCATGGGCACCACCGGGGTGGTGGGCATCGTGCACGGCCGCGACGGCGGGGCCTGTGGCCGGGCCATCGGCCTGCGCGCCGACATGGACGCGTTGCCGATGCAGGAGCACAACCACTTCGCGCACGCCAGCCAGCACGCCGGCAAGATGCACGCCTGCGGCCACGACGGCCACACCGCGATGCTGCTGGCGGCGGCGCAGCACTTCTCGAAACACCGGAACTTCGACGGCACGGTCTATCTGATCTTCCAGCCGGCCGAGGAGGGCGGCGGCGGCGCCCGCGAGATGATCAAGGACGGTCTGTTCGAGCAGTTCCCGGTCGAGGCGGTGTTCGGCATGCACAACTGGCCGGGCCTGCCGGTGGGCAGCTTTGCCGCCAGCGCCGGCCCGGTGATGGCGTCGAGCAACGAGTTTCACATCGTCATCCGCGGCAAGGGCTCGCACGCTGCGCTGCCGCACAACGGCATCGACCCGGTGCCCGTGGCCTGCCAGATGGTGCAGGCCTTCCAGACCATCATCTCGCGCAACAAGAAGCCGGTGGACGCGGGTGTGATCAGTGTGACCATGATCCACACCGGCGAGGCCACCAACGTGGTGCCCGACAGCTGCGAGATCCAGGGCACGGTGCGCACCTTCACCTACGAGGTGCTCGACATGATCGAGCGGCGCATGCAGGAGATCGCGCAGCACACCTGCGCCGCCTTCGGTGCCACCTGCGAGTTCCAGTTCCACCGCAACTACCCGCCCACCGTCAACCACCCGGCGGAAACCGCTTTCGTGCGCGAGGTGCTGGCGGGCATCGTCGGCGCCGACCAGGTGCTGGTGCAGGAGCCGACCATGGGGGCCGAAGACTTCGCCTACATGCTGCAGGCCCAGCCGGGCTGCTACATCTTCATCGCCAACGGCGAGGGCGCGCACCGCGAGATCGGCCACGGCGGCGGGCCCTGCACGCTGCACAACCCGAGCTACGACTTCAACGACGACCTGATCCCGCTGGGAGCGACCTACTGGGTGCGGCTGGCCGAACAGTGGCTGTCGCAACCGCGCAAGGACACTGCATGATCAATCCCCAGTCCGCCTTCGCGCCGTCCTATGCGCTGGCGCGCGTGCAGTTCCTGGAGGGCGCGGCCGCCGCTGGCATGGCCATCCGCAGCCACAACCACCCGCTGCCCGGGCGCGAGCAGGAGACCCTGGCCGTGGACGTCGCCCTGGACGGGCCGCCGGACGCCGAGCGCCTGCTGATCGTCAGCAGCGCCTGCCACGGCGTCGAAGGCTTCTGTGGTTCGGGCATACAGGTGTTCGCCACCCACGACGCCGACTGGCGCGCGCACGCCCGCGCCGCCGGGGTCGCGGTGCTGTACATCCACGCGCTCAATCCCTACGGGTTCTCGCACCTGCGCCGGGTGACCGAGGACAACGTCGATCTCAACCGCAATTTCCAGGACTTCTCGCAACCCCTGCCGGCGAACCCGGCCTACGACGAGCTGCACCCGTTCCTGCTGCCGGCGGTGTGGCCGCCTGCGGCCGAGAACGAGGCGGTGATTGCCCACTACATCGGTCGCAAGGGCCTGGGGGCCTACCAGAGCGCCGTCTCCCAGGGCCAGCACAGCCACCCTGACGGGCTGTTCTTCGGCGGCACGGCGCCGACCTGGAGCCACCGCACGCTGCGCGAGGTGCTGCGGGAACATGGGCGCAGCGCGCGCCACATCGCCTGGATCGACCTGCACACCGGGCTGGGCCCGAGCGGTCTGGGCGAGCGCATCTTCGCCTGCCGCGACGACGATGCGGCACTGCAGCGCGCCCGCGCCTGGTGGGGTGGCGATGGACAGACGCCGGTGACCTCGATCTACGACGGCAGTTCCGCCTCGGCCTGCCTGACCGGCCTGATGTGGAACGCGGTCTACGACGAGTGCCCGCAGGCCCAGTACACCGGAATCGCGCTGGAATACGGCACCCTGCCGCTGCTGGATGTGCTCAACGCCCTGCGCGGCGACCAGTGGATGCGCCTGCACCCGGACGCGCCGGCCGGGCTGCGCACCGTGATCCAGAAACGGGTACGGGACGCGTTCTACGTCGACACCGACGACTGGCGGGCCCAGGTGGTTTCCCAGGCACGGCAGGCCCTGTTCCAGGCGGTGGACGGGCTGCGCCGCAGCCCACCCCAATAGGCCCGGGCGGCGGCCCCGGGCTCAGGGCGCCGTGCGGTAGGCGCCCGTGAGCTGCAGCAGGTGCTGGCGCTGGCCGGCTTCGAGGTACGGTGCCAGCACATTGAGCACGTGGTGGGCGCCGCGCAGCAGCGCAGCCTGGGCGTTGTCGGGCTCCAGTGCGTTGCGCGGGTCGCGCACGTACTCGAAGCTCAGCCAGTAGGTCAGCAGCACCACCATGCAGTTGGCCGTGGGCTCCAGTTCCCGTGCATCGAGGTCGATGGCGCCGGCGCGCGACATGCCGCTTAGCAGGCTGCGCACCGAGCGGATCTTGTTCTTGAGCACAGCCTGAAAGCGCGTCTCCAGCAGCCGGTTCTTGGACAGCAGGTCGTTGAGGTCGCGGTAGAGGAAGCGGTATTCCCAGACGATCTCGAACAGCGAGTGCAGGAAGAACCAAGCGTCCTCCACGTTGCGCACGCCGTCGCTGGCCTGCAGCAGCTCGTTGAGCGCCTTCTCGTAGCGCTCGAACAGCGAGTTGATCAGCTCGTCCTTGGCCGGGTAGTGGTAGTACAGGTTGCCCGGGCTGATGCCCAGCTCGGAGGAGATCAGCGTGGTGGAGACGTTGGGCTCACCGAAGCGGTTGAACAGCGCGAGGGTGACTTCCAGGATGCGTTCGGCCGTGCGTCGGGGGGCTTTGCGGGTCATGTCAGGCGCGCTGCGTCTGCAGCCGTTGTTCGAGGGTGTCCAGGGCGCTGTCCAGCCGCTTCAGGGCGGTGTCGCGCTGCACCGGTTCTGCGGGCAGCAGGCGCCGCTGCGCGTCGCGCAGGGCGGCCTCGTCCAGCGCGATGCCGTGCCGCGCCAGCATCGGACCCAGGTGGCCGGCACGATCGCGCAGCAGCTGGCGGGTCTGCTGGAAGGCGTGTTCGGCCAGCTCGCGGCGCTGGCGGTAGCTGAAGGTGTTGGCGAAAAACAGCTCGGCGTCGCGCTGGTCGGGCTCGATCAGCACGATGTCGGTGTTCGGGTAGCTGTGCTCGTAGTGTCTGAAGCCCAGCGCCAGGCGGGAGTGGATCATGGAGCGGAAGGTCTGGCTCATGACCGCGGGCAGGCCGCCTTCGACCAGCGAAGGAATGTGTTCGCTGCCAGCGCCGGCGTGGAACGGCACCAGCGGGTTCAGGCACAGCAGAAGGTCCACTCCCTCGTCCAGCGCCACCGTGGCGTGCACCGTTTTCTTGAGCGCACCGTCCACGTAGTGCCGGCCGTCGATGACCACCGGAGGAAACAGGCCGGGCAGGGCGGCACTGGCCTGGATCGCGCGTGAGATCGGCACATGGTCCCAGCCCGGTCGACCAAAAGGGGTGGCCTCGCCGGTGTCAAGCTCGGTGGCCACCAGGGTCAGGCGGGCGCGCAGCTGGCGGAAGTCGTTGCTGCGGCCGGGTTTGCTGAACAGTCGCCGGATCTGTTCGTGGATGCCTTCGTTGTCCAGCACCCCGGTGGGCAGCGCCGCGCCCATGCGCTCGAAGGCGTTGGTAAAGCGCTTGCCCTGCGCGGCCCAGGCCCACAGTGCGCCGCCCATCAGCGCGGGCACCCGCTGCGCCCGTTCGATGAACTCGCGCCAGGCCGGGCGCATCAGCCAGGCGGGATCGAAGTGGTCGTCGCCCAGGCGGTCCTCGATGAAGGATTCGCACAGCTGGCGCGGCGTGATGCCATTGACCAGCCCCGCGGCGATGAAGCCGCCCGCCGACACGCCGATGTAGTGGTCGCAGCCGTTGAAGTCCAGCCCGTGCAGGCTGTCTTCCAGGGCGCACAGGGCGCCGATCTCGTAGATCGCACCCAGCGGCCCGCCGCCGGCAAAGGCCAGCGCGATGCGGGGGGCCGGGCGGGAACGCCGTGTCGAACGGGGGCGGGAGGGCGTCATGCGGTCGAGTGTAGACCGCCCCGGTGGCGGCAGGTGCTGCGTTGCAGCAGTCCGCACGGGCGAAAAAAAGGGGCGCCGCGCGCCCCTTCCTGCTCAGCCGAGCCTTCCACCGTCGTGGTGCTCAGGCGGCCTTCTTGGCGCGCGCCGGGGCCTTGCGGGCAGGCTTGGCGGCGGCTGTTTTCGTGGCGGTTTTGGCCGCGGCCTTTGGTGCGGCTGCCTTGCGCGGTGCGGCGGCCTTCACGGTCTTGCCACCCTCGCCAGCCACGGCGGCGCTGAGGGCGTCGATGCGCTCGATCAGGGCCTCGATGTCGCGCGCCGAGGGCACGCCCAGCTTGTTCAGGGCCTTGGCCACGCGGTCTTCAAAGATGTTCTCCAGCTTGTCCCACTGGCCGGCGGCCTTGCTGCCGATGTCGCTGGCCATGTTGGTCATGCGCTGCGTGGCTTCGTTGAGGCGTTCCTCGGCGACAGCCTGGGTCTTGCGCTGGATCGACAGGCCTTCCTTGACCAGGGTCTCGAAGGCCTTGCCGCCTTCTGCCTGGGCCTTGGAGAAGGCGCCGAGGCCGGCCAGCCAGATCTGCTGGGCGGAATCCTTGATCGCGCCGGACAGCGGCGATGCGGTGGCGGATGCAGCGGTGCTGGCGGTGCCGGATTTGCGAGTCTTGGTGACCATGGAAGCTCCGTGAACGGTGTGGATCGGAATGGAGGCATGGCAATGCCTCAGGGTGGTGGCACTGTACGGCCGTGGCGCCGTGCCTGTGTAGGGGCCAGCGACTAAAAACAGGGGGTGCACGCCACGGGTTTGTGCTGAAACGGCGCAATCGGCGCGTGGTGAACAATGCACGGTTGTTCCCGATACCCACAAATCCAGGAGTACCTCGATGCACTATTTCGTCACCGGCGCCACCGGCTTCATCGGCAAACGGCTCGTCAAGAAACTGCTGGAGCGCAAGGGCGCGGTGGTGCACTTCCTGCTGCGCAAGGAAAGCGAAGGCAAGGTGGCCGGGTTGCGCGAGTTCTGGGGCGTGGGTGCGACCCGGGCCATCCCGGTGTTCGGTGACCTGACGGCAAAAAAACTCGGCGTGAGCGCCGAGGACATCAAGGCACTCAAAGGGCAGATCGACCACTTCCACCACCTGGCGGCGGTGTACGACCTGGAGGCCGACGCCGAGAGCCAGATCGCCGTGAATGTGGACGGCACGCGCAACACCGTCGAGTTCGCCAAGGCGATTGGTGCCGGGCACTTCCACCACGTGTCGTCCATCGCCGCGGCTGGCCTGTACGAAGGCGTGTTCCGCGAGGACATGTTCGATGAGGCCGAGGGACTGGACCACCCGTACTTCATGACCAAGCACGAGAGCGAGAAGATCGTTCGCCAGGAATGCAAGGTGCCATGGACGGTGTACCGCCCCGCCGCCGTGGTGGGTGACAGCCGAACCGGCGAGATGGACAAGATCGACGGGCCCTATTACTTCTTCAAGCTGATCCAGCGCATGCGCCAGATCCTGCCGCCCTGGATGCCTAGCGTCGGTCTCGAAGGTGGCCGCATCAACATCGTGCCGGTGGACTTCGTGGTCAATGCGCTGGACCACATCAGCCACCAGAAGCGCGGCGGCGGCTGCTGCTTCCATCTGGTCGACCCGATGGGTTACCGCGTGGGCGATGTGCTGGACATCCTGAGCAAGGCCGCGCACGCGCCCAAGATGAACCTGTTCGTCAACGCGGCGCTGCTGGGCTTCATCCCCAAGAGCGTGAAGAAGGGGCTAATGGCGCTGGCACCGGTGCGCCGCGTCTACCGCGCGGTGATGCAGGACCTCGGGCTGCCCGAGGACATGATGACCTTCGTCAACTACCCCACGCGCTTCGACTGCCGTGAGACCACGGCCGCGCTCAAGGGCAGCGGCATTGCGTGTCCCGACCTCAAGGACTACGCCTGGCGCCTGTGGGACTACTGGGAGCGGCACCTCGACCCCGACCTGCACATCGACCGCAGCCTGCGCGGCACCGTGGCCGGCAAGGTGGTGCTGGTCACCGGCGGCAGTTCGGGCATCGGCCTGGCGGCGGCGCACAAGTTCGCCGAGGCGGGCGCCACCACCATCATCTGCGGGCGAGACCAGGACAAGCTCGACGAAGCCTGCAAGGAAGCCAAAGACAAGGGCTACGCGTTCGTCGCCTACCCGGCCGACATCGCCGACATGGCCGATGCCGACCGCTTCGTGCAGTTGCTGATCGCCAACCACGGGGGAGTGGACTTCCTGATCAACAACGCGGGCCGTTCGATCCGCCGCGCCATCGAGAGCAGCTACGACCGCTTCCACGACTTCGAGCGCACCATGCAGCTGAACTACTTCGGCTGCCTGCGCGTGACCATGGGCCTGCTGCCGGGCATGGTGGCCAAGCGCAAGGGCCACATCGTGAACATCAGCTCCATCGGCGTGCTGACCAATGCACCGCGCTTCTCGGCCTACGTCGCGAGCAAGGCGGCGCTGGATGCATGGACGCGCTGCGCATCGTCCGAGTTCGCCGACCAGGGCATCTCGTTCACGACCATCAACATGCCGCTGGTGCGCACACCGATGATCGCGCCGACGCAGATCTACAAGAACGTGCCGACGCTGGCCCCGGAGGATGCGGCCGACATGATCGCGCAGGCCTGCATCTTCAAACCGGTGCGCATCGCCACGCGCCTGGGGGTGACCGGTCAGGTGCTGCACGCCTTCGTGCCGCGCATCGCCCAGATCGTGATGAACACCAGCTTCCGCATGTTCCCCGACTCTTCGGCCGCCAAGGGCGAGAAGGGGGCCAAGCCGCAGCTTTCCCCCGAGGCGATCGCCATGCAGCAGATGATGCGCGGAATTCATTTCTGACCCTGGGTGCTGGGCGGGTGGGAGCCTAGAATTTCGGAATTCCAGCTTTCTCCACCCCACCCGCCATGACCAGCCCCAACCACACCCCCGTCGATCTGTCCCACGTCCAGCCGCGCGAGAAGGCCGAGCTGCTGGCCCAGGCCCTGCCGTACATCCGCAAGTACCACGGCAAGACCATGGTCATCAAGTACGGCGGCAACGCCATGACCGACCCAGCCCTGCAGCAGGACTTCGCCGAAGACGTGGTGCTCTTGAAGCTGGTCGGCATCAACCCGGTGGTGGTGCACGGCGGCGGCCCGCAGATCGAGACCCTGCTGCAGCGCCTGGGCAAGAAGGGCGAGTTCATCCAGGGCATGCGCGTGACCGACGCCGAGACCATGGAGGTGGTCGAGTGGGTGCTGGGTGGCGAGGTGCAGCAGGACATCGTGGGCCTGATCAACGCCGCCGGCGGCAAGGCTGTGGGCCTGACGGGCCGCGACGGCGCCATGATCCGCGCGCAGAAGCTGCGCCTGGCCGACCAGCAGGACCCAAGCCGCGAACACGATGTCGGCCAGGTCGGCGACATCGTCAGCATCGATCCGTCGGTGGTCCAGGCGCTGCAGGACGACCAGTTCATTCCCGTGGTCAGCCCGATCGGCTTCGGTGAGAAGAACGAGAGCTACAACATCAACGCCGACGTGGTGGCCGCCAAGCTGGCGACCGTGCTGCAGGCCGAGAAGCTGCTGATGCTCACCAACATCCGCGGCGTGCTGGACAAGGCCGGCAACCTGATGACGGAGCTGACCCCGCGCCGCATCGACGAGCTGTGCGAGGACGGCACCATCAGCGGCGGCATGATCCCCAAGATCGCCGGCGCGCTGGACGCGGCCAAGAGCGGCGTGAACGCGGTGCACATCATCGACGGCCGCGTGCCGCATGCGCTGCTGCTCGAAGTGCTGGGTGACCAGCCGTTCGGAACGATGATCAAGAGCCACTGACCATGAGGCTGCTGCTGGTTGAAGACGACGTCATGGTCGCCAGCGGCATCAAGCTGGGACTGAGCAACGCCGGCTACACGGTGGACTGGGTCGGCAGCGCCGAGCGGGCCGAGCAGGCGGTGGAGAACGACAGCTTCGATCTCGCCATCGTCGACATCGGCCTGCCTGGCATCAACGGACTGGAGCTGACCCAGCGCTTGCGCGCGCGAGGACTGGCCATGCCGGTGCTGATCCTGACCGCGCGCGACGCGCTGCACGACCGGGTGCAGGGGCTGGACCTCGGCGCCGACGACTACATGCTCAAACCCTTCGAGCTGCCCGAGCTGCTGGCCCGCCTGCGGGCGCTGCTGCGGCGCTCGCAGGCCGCGACCACCGCGGTGCTCAGCCTGGGACCGCTGGAGATGGACACCGCGCTGCGCCGCGTCAGCCTCGCCGGGCAGACCATGGAGCTGGGGCCGCGCGAGTGGACGGTGCTCGAGTACCTGCTGCTGCAGGCGCCCAAGCCGGCCGCCAAGGACAAGCTGCTGGCGGCGCTGACCGGCTGGGACAAGGAAATCACGCCCAACGCCATCGAGGTGTACGTCTCGCGCCTGCGCGCCAAGCTGGAGCCGGCCGGGGTGGCGCTGCGCTCGATCCGCGGCTTCGGCTACCGGCTCGAACTGCTGCCGCCGTCCGCCCATGCGCGCGAACCCTGAGGGCCGGTCGGCCGATGGCCTGATCTGGGGGCTGCAGCGGCGCCTGCTGGTGCTGCTGTTCCTGCCGCTGGGGCTGGTCGGGTTGGTGAGTGTCTATTTTCACTACCAGAGTGCGGGGACTGCGTCCCTGCAGCAGGACCAGCAGCTGCTGCGGCTGGTGCCGATGCTGGCCGACTCGGTGGTGGTGACCCTGCCCCGCGACGCCCCCCGGCCCATCGACATCGACGCCGACCCGGGGCTGGCCCTGCTGCTGGCGCCGCCGGTGGACGAATTCCTCAAGGAGCGCGAAGGCTATGCCGGCTATGGCGTGATGGACGCCAATGGGCGTCTGCTGATCGGCGACCGCTGGCTGCCCACCGTGTTGCCCTCCACCGAAGACGCCGAGTTCCTCAGCGTGGTCGACAGCGGCATCACCTACCGGGTGGTGGCGCAGCGCAGCCCGACCGCGGCGGGTGAGCTCATCATCATGTTGGCCGACGGTTCCGATGGCCGCCAGCAGTGGCTGGACACCGTGCTGCTGCGGGTGGTGCTGCCCAACCTGATGCTCATGCTGGTGGTGGCGGTGGCGGTGACCTGGGCGGTGTCGCGCGCCTTGCGTCCGCTGATCGACCTCAAGGAGGCGGTCGAGCGCCGCTCGCCCCGCGACCTCAGCCCCATCGACGCCGAGAGCGCCCCGGCCGAGGTGCGGCCGCTGGTGTCTTCGCTCAACCGGCTGTTCTCGCTGGTGAACGACCAGACGCAGGCGCAGCGCCGCTTCGTGGCCGACGCTGCGCACCAGCTGCGCACGCCGCTCGCCGGGCTGCAGGCGCAGGTCGAGGCCTGGTCGCAGGCGGCCCGTTCGATGGGTGGCGCAGAGGCGCTCAGCCTCCGGGTCGAGCAGGTGCACCGCCTGCGGGACGCGACGCGCCGGACCTCGCAGCTGGCCAACCAGTTGCTGGCGCTCTCGCGTGCCGACAGCGTGAGCGCCAGCACCCACCCGATGGAGCAGGTCGACCTGCAGGAGCTGTGCGAGAACATCCTGGCGCTCTATCTGGATGCCGCGGCCGACAAGCAGATGGACCTGGGACTGGAGGCCGCGCCGGCCCAGACCCGCGGCCACGCCTGGTTGCTGCGCGAGCTGCTGATCAACATCGTGGACAACGCGGTCAAGTACACCCCGCCGGGCGGACGCATCACGCTGCGCTGTGGCCAGGACCTCGCGGCCGAGCCGCCACAGGCCTGGATCGAGGTCGAGGACGATGGTCCTGGCATTGCCGAAGACGAGCGACAGCGGGTGCTGGAACGCTTTTACCGCCTGCCCGGCACCCAGGCCGATGGCAACGGACTGGGGCTGGCCATCGCCGACGAAATCGCCCGCTCCCACCACACGCAGTTGCAGCTGCTGACCGGCGGAAACGGGCGTGGATTGCGCGTTCGCGTGGTGTTCGAGGCGGTCCGGGCCGGCGGCAGGCCTGTGCGAGAATCGTCGGAGGGATGACACACCACGGGCCGCACACCTCGCCGCCCGTCTGCTGAACACCAACGGACCCGACCACCCATGAGCTCCAGCGCTTCCTCGTCCACGGCCGCCGCATCTACAGAAGCCGCCAGCGAAGGCGCCGAGAGCACCGAGTCCGGTGGCCGCAAGCGGCCCAAGCCCGGTGAGCGCCGGGTGCAGATCCTGCAGGCGCTGGCCACCATGCTGGAGCAGCCCGGCGCCGAGCGCGTGACCACCGCAGCGCTGGCCGCCCGGCTGGAGGTGAGCGAAGCAGCCCTCTATCGCCATTTCGCCAGCAAGGCCCAGATGTTCGAGGGTCTCATCGAGTTCATCGAGCAGTCCGTGTTCGGCCTGGTCAACCAGCTGGGCGAGCGCGAGCCCGACCCGGTGCTGCGCTCGCGCAAACTGGTGACGCTGCTGCTGCAGTTCGGCGAGAAGAACCCCGGCATGGCGCGCGTCATGGTGGGCGACGCCTTGGTGTACGAGAACGAACGCCTGCAGCAGCGCATGAACCTGTTCTTTGACAAGATCGAATCGGCGCTGCGCCAGAACCTGCGCGAAATCGCTGTGCTCTCGTCGGCGAGCACGCCCACCGTCGACGCCCAAGCCGATGCCTCGGTCATCACGGCCTTCTGCATGGGGCGGCTGCAGCGCTTTGCCCGCAGCGGCTTCAAGCGCTTGCCCAGCGAGAACCTCGACCACGGCCTGCGCCTGCTGTTGCCCGACGGTCGCCTGTGAGCTTCCGGGGCCGGGTATGCGGGTAAACCCGCGGGTCCGGGTGCTGGGCGCCGCGCATTAGGGCGCCGCCCCTAGACAAAATCCCCGTCGCGCGCCGCAGCTTGCGCATGGGGTTGTTCTTTTGCGGTAAAAATAGCACGACCGTTCGATTTGTGGGCGGTCTTCTTTTTTCCACCACCGCATGAGCGCCACCACCTCCTCCAAACGCCCGCGCAGCGACACCGCCCTGACGCGGTCGCTGCAAAAAGGCCAGCAGACCAAGGCCGCCATCGTCGATGCGGCGCTCGGGCTGGCGACGCAGATCGGCCTAGAAGGCCTGTCCATCGGTGCGCTGGCCGAGGTCATGCAGATGAGCAAGTCGGGCGTGTTCGCGCACTTCGGCTCGCGCGAGGAGTTGCAGATCTCGGTGGTGCGCGAGTACCACCACCGCTTCGAGGAAGAGGTCTTCTACCCGGCCATGTCGGTGCCGCGCGGCTTGCCACGCCTGCGCGCGCTGTTCGACAACTGGATGAAGCGCACCTCGGTTGAAATCGATTCGGGCTGCCTCTACATCAGTGGTGCGGTGGAATTTGACGACAGGCCCGGCCCGGTGCGCGACGCGCTGGCCAGCTCGGTCAGCACCTGGCTGGCGGCCATGAAGCGCGCCATCGAGATCGGCATCGAAGAGGGCCATCTGCGCGCCGACACCGACGCCGACCAGATGCGCTTCGAGATCCATTCCCTGATCCTTGCGCTGCACTACGAGGCCCGCTTCCTGCGCGCACCCGACTCGCTGCAGCGCGCGGTGACGGCCTTCGAGGGCATCGTGCTGCGCTACAGCGCGGGCGACGCCACCGACCCAGCCCCCGCGCGCAAGACGGCCCGCAAACCGCGCGCCGCCTGAGCCTTCATTTCTTCACAAACCCTCCACAGGAGTCCACCCATGCCCGTTTACAACCCGCCCCTGCGCGACATGCAGTTTGTGATGCACGAGGTGCTGAACGTCAGCGCCGATTTCCAGACCATGCCGCAGCACGCCGAGATGGACGCCGACACCATCAACGCCGTGCTGGAAGAGGCCGGCAAGTTCGCCTCGCAGGTGATCTTCCCGCTCAACATCAGCGGCGACACCGAAGGCTGCACGCTGGACAAGGCCACGCACGAGGTCAAGACGCCCGCCGGCTTCAAGGAGGCCTACAAGACCTACACCGACGGCGGCTGGTCGGCGCTGAGCTGCGACCCCGAGTACGGTGGCCAGGGCCTGCCGCTGGTGGTCAACCAGTGCCTGTACGAAATGATGAACTCGGCCAACCAGGCCTGGACCATGTACCCCGGCCTGAGCCACGGCGCCTACGCCGCGCTGCACGAACACGGCACGCCCGAGCAGAAGGCCCTGTACCTGCCCAGGCTGGTCAGCGGCGAGTGGACCGGCACCATGTGCCTGACCGAACCGCACTGCGGCACCGACCTGGGCCTGATGCGCACCAAGGCCGAACCGCAGGCCGACGGCACCTACAAGATCACCGGCAACAAGATCTTCATCAGCGCCGGTGAACACGACATGGCCGCCAACATCGTGCACCTGGTGCTGGCCCGCCTGCCCGACGCGCCCCCCGGCATCAAGGGCATCAGCCTGTTCGTGGTGCCCAAGTTCCTCGCCAGTGCCGATGGCACGCTGGGCGCGCGCAACGGCATCTACTGCGGTGGCCTGGAGCACAAGATGGGCATCCACGGCAACGCCACGGCGCAGATCGTGATCGACGGCGCCATCGGCACCCTGGTGGGCCAGCCGCACAAGGGCATGCAGGCCATGTTCGTGATGATGAACGCCGCCCGCCTGGGCGTTGGCAACCAGTCGCTGGGCCTGACCGAGGTGGCCTACCAGAACGCCCTGGCCTACGCCAAGGACCGCATCCAGATGCGCAGCCTGTCGGGCACCAAGGCCAAGGACAAGCCGGCCGATCCGATCATCGTGCACCCCGACGTGCGCAAGATGCTGCTGACCGCCAAGGCCTATGCCGAAGGCGGCCGTGCGCTGGCCATGTTCAGCTCGGTGCTGCTGGAGAAGGTGCACAACCACCCGGACGAGAAGGTGCGCAAGGACAGCGACGAGATGCTGTCGCTGCTCACGCCCATCGTCAAAGCCTTCCTGACCGACAACGGCTACCAGGCCGCCACCATGTGCCAGCAGGTCTTCGGCGGCCACGGCTACATCAAGGAATGGGGCATGGAGCAGTTCGTGCGCGATGCCCGCATCAACATGATCTACGAAGGCACCAACACCATCCAGTCACTGGACCTGCTGGGCCGCAAGGTGCTGGGCAACAACGGCGCCACGCTCAAGAAGTTCGGCAAGCTGGTGACCGCGCTGGTGATGGAAGAGGGCGTCAACGAGAAGATGGCCGAGTTCATCAACCCGCTGGCGGTGCTGGGCGAGCAGATCACCAAGTTCACGATGGAGATCGGCTTCAAGGGTCTGCAGAACCCCGACGAGGTGGGCGCCGCCGCGGTGGACTACCTGCGCGTGGCCGGTCACCTGGTGTTCGGCTACTTCTGGGCCCGCATGGCGCAAGTGGCGCTGCAGAAGATCGCCGAGGGCAGCACCGACCCGTTCTACACCGCCAAGCTGCAGACCGCGCGCTTCTACTTTGCCAAGCTGTTCCCCGAGACCGCGACGCTGATGCGCACCGCGCGTGCGGGCAGCAAGGTGCTGATGGACACCGACGAAGCATTGGCCTGATCTGCGTCATTCAACAACACCGGAGACAGACATGAAGAAGACCGTCATTGCCAGCTTGCTGGGCCTCGCCGCCGTGTCCGCCTTCGCGCAGGCGACGCCGGCCGGTCTGTGGAAAACCATCGACGACGACTCCAAGAAGGAGAAGTCGCTGGTGCGCATCACCGAGAGCAATGGCGTCTTCTCCGGTCGCATCGAGAAGCTGCTCGACCCCGACACCAAGCCCGACGCCGTCTGCGAGAAGTGCAGCGACGAGCGCAAGGACAAGCCGGTGCTGGGCATGACCATCCTGCGCAACCTCAAGCAGAACGCCGACGACAAGGCCGTGTACGACGGCGGTGACATCACCGACCCGAACAACGGCAAGGTCTACAAGGCGCGCCTGAAGCCGGTGGATGGTGGCAAGAAGCTGGAGATGCGCGGCTACATCGGGCCGTTCTACCGGACCCAGGTGTGGCACCGCGTCGAGTGAACCGATCTGTCTCCCCAACTGGACCCAACATGAAACGATTCCAAGTGAAAAAAGTCGCCGTGCTCGGCGCGGGCGTGATGGGCGCGCAGATTGCGGCGCACCTGGTCAACGTCAAGGTGCCGGTGGTCCTGTTCGACCTGCCGGCCAAGGAGGGCGCCAAGAACGGCATCGTCACGCGCGCCATCGAGAACCTCAAGAAGCTCAAGCCCTCGCCGCTGGGTGTGGCCTCGGACGCCGACCTGATCGGCCAGGCCAACTACGAGGAGCACCTGGAAGAGCTGCGCGGCTGTGACCTCATCATCGAGGCCATCGCCGAGCGCATGGACTGGAAGCTCGACCTCTACAAGAAGATCGCGCCCTTCGTCGCCGAGCACGCCATCGTCGCGTCCAACACCTCGGGCCTGTCGATCACGAAGCTGAGCGAAGGCCTGCCCGAGGCCATCAAGCCGCGCTTTTGCGGCATCCACTTCTTCAACCCGCCGCGCTACATGACGCTGGTGGAGCTCATCAACACGCCGACCACCGAAGCCAAGATCCTCGACGACCTCGAAGCCTTCGTCACCAGCGGTCTGGGCAAGGGCGTGGTGCGCGCCAAGGACACGCCCAACTTCGTTGCCAACCGCATCGGCATCGCCGGCATGCTGGCCACGATGAAGGAGGTGGAGAACTTCGGCCTGACCTACGACGTGGTCGACGACCTGACCGGCAAGCGCCTGGGCCGCGCGTCCAGTGGCACCTTCCGCACCGCTGACGTGGTGGGCCTGGACACCATGGCCCACGTCGTCAAGACGCTGCAGAACAACCTGAACGACAGCACCGACCCGTTCTACGGCAGCTTCGGCACGCCGCCGGTGCTGGCTAAGCTGATCGAGATGGGCCACCTGGGCCAGAAGGCTAAGGCCGGTTTCTTCAAGAAGGTGGGCCGGGACATCCAACGCTTCGACCTGGAGAGAGGCGAGTACGTGCCCGCCGGTGAGAAGGCGGACGAGGTCTATGGCCGCATGCTCAAGCGCCCGGCCGCCGAGCGCCTGAAGCTCTTGCGCAACAGCGAAGGCCCGCAGGGCCAGTTCCTCTGGGCCATCCTGCGCAACGGTTTCCACTACGCCGCCATGCACTTGGCTGCCATTGCCGAGACCGCGCGCGACGTGGACCAGGCCATGCGCTGGGGTTTTGGCATGAAGCAGGGCCCGTTCGAGCTGTGGCAGGAAGCGGGCTGGCTGGAGGTGGCGAAGATGGTCCAGGAGGACATCGACGCCGGCAAGGCGCTCAGCCAAGCGCCGCTGCCCGACTGGGTGTTCAAGGGTCCCGTGGCCGAGGCCGGTGGCGTGCACACCGCGCAGGGTTCGTGGAACCCCAGCAAGGGCGTGTTCGACCCGCGCCGCTCGCTGCCGGTGTACCAGCGCCAGCACTTCCCCGAGCTGCTGCTGGGCGAAGCCGGGCCGAAGTTCGAGACCGCCGGAACCACCATCGAAGAGAACGATTCGATCCGTGTCTGGACGCTGGATGGCGACGTGCTGATCGCCAGCATCAAGACCAAGATGCACGCCATCAGCCCGGAGGTCTGCGAAGGCCTGATGACCGCCATCGACCTGGCCGAGGCCGAGTACCAGGGGCTGGTGGTCTGGTCGGGCGACGAGCCCTTCAGCGCCGGCGCCGACCTGCAGGCCATGCTGCCGGCCTTCATGGCCGTGGGCGTGGCGGCGATTGAAGACGCCGAAGGTTTCATGCAGCAGGTGATGCTGCGCCTGCGCTACGCCAACGTGCCGGTGGTCTCCGCCGTGCGCGGCCTGGCGCTGGGCGGTGGTTGCGAGCTGGCGGTGCACAGCGCGCGCCGCGTGCTGCACATGGAAAGCTACGTCGGTCTGGTGGAAGTGGGCGTGGGCCTGGTGCCGGGCGCCGGCGGCCTGACCTACATCGCACGCCGCGCGGCCGAGAACGCCGAGACCTCGACGGGCAAGGACCTGCTGCCCTTCCTGACCGAGGGCTTCACCGCCGCCGCCATGGCCAAGGTCGGCACCAGCGCCATCGAGTCGCGCAAGCTGGGCTACGTGCTGCATTCGGACCTGATCGTGCCGCACAAGGACGAGCTGCTGTTCGTCGCCATCAACGAAGCCAAGGCCCTGTTCGCGGGCGGTTACCGCGCGCCGCACAAGCGCCTGTTCCCGGTGGCCGGCCGCGATGGCAAGGCCACCATCCTGGGCAGCCTGGTCAACATGCGCGACGGCGGCTTCATCAGCCAGCACGACTTCCACATCGCGTCGCTGATTGCGAACGTGGTCACCGGCGGTGACGTCGAGGCCGGCACGCTGGTGAGCGAGGAGTACCTGATGACGCTGGAGCGCCAGGCCTTCTGCTCGCTGATCGTTCACCCGAAAACGCAAGAGCGCATTCTGGGCATGCTGAACACCGGCAAGCCTGTCCGCAACTGAGGAAGCGACATGAGCAAACAGATCCAAGACGCCTACATCGTCGCCGCCACCCGCACGCCCATCGGCCGTTCGCACAAGGGTTCGTTCAAGCACCTGCGCCCGGACGACCTGCTGGCCCACGCGCTGCGCTCGGCCATGGCCCAGGTGCCGAACCTGGACCCCAAGGCCGTGGAAGACGTGATCGCCGGTTGCGCGATTCCCGAAGCCCAGCAGGGCCTGAACGTGGCGCGCATCGGCGCCATCCTGGCCGGCCTGCCCAACTCGGTGGGCGGCATCACGGTCAACCGCTTCTGCGCCTCGGGCCTGTCGGCCGTGGCCATGGCGGCCGACCGCATCCGCGTCGGCGAGGCCGATGTGATGATCGCCGCCGGCACCGAGAGCATGAGCATGGTGCCCATGATGGGCAACAGCCCCAGCCTCTCGCCCACCATCTTTCGCAACACCGACGACATCGAGAGCTACGGCATCGCCTACGGCATGGGCCTGACGGCCGAGAAGGTGGCGCAGCAGTGGAAGGTCTCGCGCGATGCGCAGGACGCGTTCGCGGTGCAGTCGCACCAGCGTGCCGTGATCGCCATGAAGAACGGGGAGTTCAGCGACGAGATCACGCCGGTCACCGTGCAGGAGCGCAGCGTCGACTTGGAATCGGCCGAGGTGTCGGTCACCGAACGGGTCATCAGCCTGGACGAGGGCGCACGCCCCGACACGACGCTCGAAGGCCTGGCGAAACTGCGCACGGTGTTCGCGGCGCGCGGCTCGGTGACGGCCGGCAACAGCTCGCAGACCAGCGATGGCGCGGGCGCGCTGATCCTGGTGAGCGAGGCCGCTCTCAAGCGCTACAACCTCACGCCGCTGGCGCGCTTCGTGAGCTACGCCAGCCGCGGCGTGCCGCCGCACATCATGGGCATCGGCCCGGTGGAGGCGATTCCCGCTGCGCTGAAAAACGCTGGACTGACGCAGGACCAGATCGACTGGTTCGAACTCAACGAAGCGTTTGCGGCGCAGTCGCTGGCAGTGGTGAACACCCTGGGTCTGGACCCGTCCAAGGTCAACCCCATGGGCGGCGCCATCGCGCTGGGCCACCCGCTGGGCGCCACCGGCGCCATCCGCTCGGCCACTGTGGTGCACGCGCTGCGCCGCCACAACAAGAAGTACGGCATGGTGACGATGTGCGTGGGCATGGGGCAGGGGGCCGCAGGCATCTTCGAACGGATGTGAAGCGTTGAGCGGGGTGCGGCGGCGCTCCCCGCTCAAGTCCGTGAGACGCTCAGCCAAGGCCAGCGCGACTGGTAGCTGACCACCTTGCGGGCAAACAGTTCAGGGAAGGGCGTCAGGGGGTTGGGGGTGAGTCGTCCCTGGTACATGCCATCCAGGCCGTTGGGGGCGTGCACCTCGTGGGGCCTCACGGCGACGCAGGTTTCGAGGACAAGAAAACGTCGGATGCCGTCTTCGGCCGACACCAGCGCAGGGCAGGGGCGACCAAAGTGCCCCGGATACCAAAGGTGAACCCGTGCCTGGTTGGCCACCTCGACGTGAACTCCGAGATCCTTGTAAAGTGCGTCGGCCCTGGCCTGGGCTTGTTGTTCGCCTCTTTCGCTCAAGTCGTCGGGGTCGAAATAGAAGATGTCGTAGTCCTTGATGTCGGCGTCCGGCGCCTTTCCGCTCCGAAGATTCCACACCGTCTGAAACAGGCACCCCGCCACCAGCCATGCATGGGGCAACGCCAGCGCCTGCCAGCGGGCCAGGATGGCCGCATTGGTGGGGTTGATGGATATCTCGCTTAGAAATGTGTTGGGCATGGAGGATGGTGTGTGCTGGTGTGGTCCAGAAAAACGACCGAAAGTCTTCTTCAACGCAACGAGACTATGTGCTCATGAATGCTTCACATGCTTTTGACGATGCCATCGCCCTGAGGCCACAAGGCGACGGTCAGTACGGTGGCGCCACTTCGCCGGCCTACGCCAACATGGTCGGCCCGTTCGGTGGCATCACGGCCGCCACGGCGCTCAACGCCGTGATGTTGCACCCGGCGCTGCTGGGCGAGCCGCTGTCGCTGACGGTGAACTTCTGTGCGGCGCTGGCCGACGGGCCGTTTGCCGTGTCGGCGCAGCCGGTGCGCACCAACCGGTCCGCCCAGCACTGGGTGGTCTCCATCACGCAGACCGGCGCGTCCGGCGAGGCCGAGACCGTGGTCACGGCCTCGGTGGTCACGGCCGCGCGCCGCAGCACCTGGAGCGTGGACGACGAACCCATGCCCGCCGTGCGCAAGCCGGACGAATTGAAGCCCTACACCGTGCCTTCGCCGGTGGAGTGGATCCGGCGCTACGAGATGCGGCCTATCGAGGGCGCGATTCCGCACACCTGGGACGGCAGCGGCAGCGACAGCCGTTCGCGCCTGTGGATGCGCGAAGCGGTGCCGCGCCCGCTGGACCTGTGCGGCCTGGCCGCGCTGGCGGATGTGTTCTTCCCGCGCATCTGGCTGCGCCGCGCCACGCGCGTGCCGGCGGGCACCGTGTCCATGACGGTGTACTTCCACGCCGGCTCTGCGCAGCTGGCCGAGGTCGGCCACGGCTGGGTGCTGGGCCAGGCGCGGGCCCAGGCCTTCCGCAACGGATTCTTCGACCAGACCGCGTTGCTCTGGAGCGAGGCCGGCCACCTGCTGTGCTCCAGCCATCAGGTGGTGTACTACAAGGAATAAAGGGGCTACGGTCTGCCCAGGAAAAGGTAGAGGCCCGTGTACCCCTTGGGCGCACTCACCACGCTCAGGTACAGCGGCCCCATGCCCGTGTCCGCGCCGATGAACAGGCTGGTGCCCCAGCGCAGGCCGTGGATGCTGATGTCGCGCCGGCTGGCCCAGGCGTTGCCGCCTTCCAGCGAACCGCCCGCGAACAGCGCGCGCGCCACGCCCACATTCCAGGGCAGGCGCTGGTAGTAGGTCAGGCGTCCGAACAGCAGGTAGTTGCCCGCGACCTGGCCCACGCGGTAGCCCGAGAGCTGCTGGAACCCGCCCAGCGAGAACTCGTCGATGGCACCCACCGGCACCCGCGTGGCGCGGGCGAAGCGGGCGCCGATGTTCAGCGTGTGCACACCCCAGGAGTGCACCGTGCTGCCGTTCGTCTCCAGCCGGTTGAACGAGACGTCTTCGCCCCCCGAGACCAGGCGCCGCCGGCCCGCCGCCAGCTCGCTCTGGAAGCGGTAGCCCGACGAGGGGAAGTTGGCGTAGTCCAGCTGGTCGGAGATCAGCGCCGCGCGCACGCCCACGTCGCGCCACTTCTGCGTGGCGATGACTTCGCTGTCGTCGATTTCGCGCGAGACCAGCTCGGGCGTGGCCTTGTGCAGGCCCAGCTGAACGCCCAGGCGCAGGTCGCCGTAGCGGCCCAGCAGGCCGATCGGCCAGCCGTAGTCGGCGCCCAGCTTCAGGCCCTGCCGCGTGCCGGTGCCCAGTGCCTGGCCGTCGGCGCCGTAGACCTCCAGGCGCCTGAGGCTGGCGTCCACATACCCCGCGACGAAGCTGTCGTTGGCGCGTCCCAGCGGCTGGTAGAGCTCCGAGAAGGCGGCCAGCGAGGCACCGATCTGCAGCCGGTTGCGCCACTCGGCGCCGCTGTCGTTGAACCAGTGGCGGTTGTGGCCGATCAGCAGGTTGAAGTCGCCACGGCCGTCGAAATCGGTGCGCAGGTCCAGGCCCAGGCGCAGGTAGTTGGGCCCCCAGTCGTTCTCGCGCAGGCCGATGACCAGCGTCTCGTCGGTGTTGTCGCGCACCCGCTCCAGCCGGTAGTCGACGCGGTCGTAGTCGCCGGTGGCCGAGAGCTTCTGCAGGTCGGCCTCGATCTGCGGCACGTTCACCCGCTGGCCGGGCGCGGTGTCCAGCGCCAGCGCCAGCGGCTCGACCCGGCTCTCGGACACGCCCTCGAAGCGCACCGTCTTGATCTGGCCCATGCGTTCGGCGTAGGCCTGCGCGTTCATGCCGCGGCTGGCCTGCCACTGCGCGTAGCCGGCCGCGTCGGTGGAAAAGCGCCCGAGCGCCTCGGACACGCTGCGCGCGTGGTCCAGGCCGATCTTCACCAGCTCGGGGGCCTTCTCGAAATCGGCCGAGGTCAGCTTGCCCAGCGAGGGCTGGATCAGCAGGTCCGCGGGCGTGAGCGTGGCGATGCTGGCCTGCACGTTCTGCTCGGTCAGGATGTTGACCATCTGCGTGGTGATGCCCAGCAGGCTGCCCAGGGTCTCGCGCCCGGCCAGCGGCGTGCCGATGTTGACCGCGATGATCACGTCCGCGCCCATGCGGCGCGCCACGTCCACCGGCAGGTTGTTCACCAGGCCGCCGTCTCCGAGGATCTGGCCGTCCACCTCCAGCGGCGCGAACACGCCGGGTACCGACATGCTGGCGCGCATGGCGGCGGCCAGGTCGCCGTGGTCCAGCACCACGGCCTTGCCGGTCTCCATGTCGGTGGCGACGGCGCGGAACGGGGTGGGCAGGCCGTCGAAGGTGGCCAGCAGGCGCGTGGACAGCGTGTAGCGGCGCAGCAGCAGCTCCAGCGAGCGTGTCGACACCGCGCCCGTGGGCAGGCGGAACTCGCCGTCGCGGAAGCCGATTTCCAGCACCGGCGAGAGCTCGAAATCCTCTTCCTTGCGGCGCTGCGAGAGCAGCTGGCGCGGCACGCGGCGCTCGAACACGTCGCCCCAGTCCACCTTCAGCAGCTCGCGCTCGAGGTCTTCGGCGCTCATGCCGGCGGCGTACAGGCCGCCGATGATCGCGCCCATCGAGGTGCCGACGATCATGTCCACCGGCACCTTCATTTCTTCCAGCACCTTGAGCACGCCCACATGCGTGAGCCCGCGCGCCCCGCCGCCCGAGAGCACCAGGGCGACCTTGGGCTTCTGCGCGGCGGACGAGGTCGCAGCGGGCGCCGGAGCCTGTGCGTTCACCGCGCTGGCCGACAGCAGCAGCCACAGAGCGGCCAGCAGGGCGCGCAGCCAGAGGGTAGGGATCGGTTGGGGCATCGGAGCGCTCACGGACAGCAGGATGCGACCGAGTGTAGAAGCGCGGTGCCAGCGTGTCGCGGATTGGGCAAGCCACCCCACGCCGGACCTCGCTTTCGTGTTAACTTGCCCCGACTTTTTGACCCCTTTGAACGAGCACACCACCATGTCCGACATCCTCGTCCACACCGAAGCCGGCATCACCACGCTGACCTTCAACCGCCCCGACAAGAAGAACTCGATCACCGCCGCCATGTACGGCGCGCTGGCCGACGCAGTCGCCGCCGCGGCCGCCGACCCCGCCGTGCGTGTGGTGGTGTTCCAGGGCAACGAAACCACCTTCAGTGCCGGCAACGACATCGGCGATTTCCTGAACAACCCGCCCGCCACCGAAGACTCGCCGGTGTTCCGCTTCCTGCGCGGCATCGCGCAGTTCCCCAAGCCGCTGCTGGCGGCGGTCTGCGGCCCGGCGGTGGGCATCGGCACCACGCTGCTGTTCCATTGCGACCTGGTGTATGCGGGCGACAACGCCGCCTTCTCCATGCCCTTCGTGAACCTGGGCCTGTGCCCCGAGGCCGCGTCCAGCCTGCTGGTGCCGCAGATGCTGGGCTACCACCGCGCGGCCGAGGCGCTGCTGCTGGGCGAACCCTTCATGGCCGAGGCCGCGCTTGAAGTGGGTCTGGTCAACCGCGTGCTGCCGCCCAGCGAAGTCACCGGCTACGCGCAGTCGGTGGCGCGCAAGCTGGCGGCCAAGCCGCTGGCCTCTCTGGTCGAGACCAAGCGCCTGATGAAGAAGGGCAACGCCGCCCTGGTGATGGCGACCATGGCGGAAGAGGGCGCGAGCTTCGGCCGCATGCTCGGCGAGCCGGCCGCCAAGGAGGCCTTCGGCGCCTTCATGGAACGCCGCAAGCCGGACTTTTCGAAGCTCTGACCGAGGCCTGCGCCGCCCCGCGGGGTGCGCGGCGCCCTAGCGCTGGGCGAGCTTGAACACCGCCACCGCGGCCACCAGCTGCTGCGCCTGCAGCTTCAGTCCTTCGGTGGCGGCGGCGCTCTCTTCCACCAGTGCGGCGTTCTGCTGCGTCGCCCGGTCCATCTGCGCCACCGCTTCGCCCACCTGCGACACGCCCGCGCTCTGTTCCGCGCTGGCCGCGGTGATCTCGCCCATGATGTCGGTCACCCGGCGGATGCTGCCGACGACCTCGGTCATGGTGGCCCCTGCCTTGTCGACCAGCGTGCTGCCTTGCTCCACCCGCTCCACGCTGGCGGTGATCAGGTTCTTGATCTCCTTGGCCGCCTCGGCGCTGCGCTGAGCCAGGTTGCGCACCTCGCCGGCCACCACCGCGAAGCCGCGGCCCTGCTCGCCGGCGCGGGCGGCTTCCACCGCGGCGTTGAGCGCCAGGATGTTGGTCTGGAACGCGATGCCGTCGATCACGCTGATGATGTCGGCGATCTTTTTGCTCGAATCGTTGATGCCCTTCATGGTGTCGACCACCTGGGCGACCACGTCGCCACCCTGAACGGCCACGCTCGACGCTTTCTGCGCGAGCTGGTTCGCCTGCTGGGCGTTGTCGGCGTTCTGTTTGACGGTGGAGCCAAGCTGCTCCATCGATGCCGCGGTTTCTTCGATGGCGCTGGCCTGCTGTTCGGTGCGCTGGCTCAGGTCGTTGTTGCCCTGCGCGATCTGGGTGCTGGCCGTGGCCACGCTGTCGGCGTTGGCCTGCACGCCGCGCACGATGCTGGAGAAGTTGGTCTGCACGCGCGCCATGGCTTCCAGCAGGCGCACCGTCTCGTCGTTGCCAGCCGTGCGAATCTCGGCGGTGAGGTCGCTCTGCGCCAGGCGGTCGGCGACATCCACCGCATGCGCCATCGGCTGCGCCATCCGGCGGGCCACCCAGAGCGCCGCACCCACCATCACGGCGGTGGCCAGCAGCAGAGCCGCGGCGATCGCCAGCTGCACCTGCTGGACGCTGGCCTTGGCCTGCGCGTTCAGCTGCTCGCCGGACTGTCCGATGTGCTCGGACAGTTCCGCCATCTTGTCTTCCAGCTCGGCGAATGCGGTTTGCAGCCCGGGCAGTGCCTCACGCGCCGCGGCCACATCGCTGCCCGATCCCTTGACCACCCGTCCGGCTGCGTCGATGTACTTCATGACCAGCGGGCGCGCCGCGGCTTCGGCCTCCCGGGACGCGGGGCTCAGGGGCAGGCTTTTCAGTTTGTCCAGAGCCGCGACGAACGTCTCCGAGTGGTCCGCCAGACCCTTCTCGGCCTCGGTGAGCCGGGCCTTGTCGTTCTCCAGCGCGCCCAGGTAGGCGAGCTGCGCGTCGCCACGGATGGCGTCGTGCATCATGTCCGCCTCCTGGCTGGCCTGCAGCGCGGTACTCGCCAGCACCGCCTCGTCGATCGATCCGCCCAGCTGGTTCGAGGCGACGAGCCCGATGCCGCCGACCATCGCTGCAAGGGCGGCGCCGGCCAGGCCGAAGCTCAGGATCTGGTTGCGCAGTTTCATGGGGTGCTTCCTTGTGTGGTGGGGCTGGACGTGTCGACACCAGCGCCGTCCTGGGCACGTGATCGCACGGGCCGGACGGGCATGAAATACATCCCTGTGTTTGGGCAGTATCGATGCCGGGCGCGCGGCCCTTGAGGGGAATATCGGCGTGAACCCGGGCCAGTTGCTGGCTTTGCGGGCCATCTGCGTGTTGCGCCGACGTGGTGCTTCGTCCCGGCGGTCGGCCCGAACTAGTTCAGCCGGGCCACCCAGTAGGTCGCACCTTCGGGGCCGTAGCGCTCGGCGTGTGGCACCCCGTACTCCAGGTCGAACATATCGCCCGGCACCAGGTGCCGGGTCTCGCCGCCCACAGTGAGCCACATCTCGCCCTGCACCACCTTGGCCTTCACCGCGAACGGATGTGTGTGTTCCTCCAGCACCGTGTCCGGTGCCCACACCCGTTCCAGCACCTCGTCATAGCCCTCGGCCAGGGCGACGCTCTTGAACGTTTCAAAGGTCTTGGGCATGGCGATCTCCTGTGCATGCAAAACGGAATTGCACCATGGGAGGGTAGGCCTTGCCCGGGTATGGGCTTGTGTGCCCCCAGGGGCTCAGAGGAAGTCGTCGCGCAGCGTCAGCAGCAGCTTTTTGCCGGTCGAGTCGCTGGGTGCATGGCGCGGGCCCTGGGCCAGCAGGTCCTGGTAGCCCGGCTTCTCGCGCAGCGCCAGTTCGTCGGGCGCCACGAAGGCCATGCCCCAGTCGGAGAAGCCGCGCTCGCGGATCGGGCCGTCCCAGATCTTGCGCAGCTGCTGGTGCCGCGGGTCGCCGGCGATGCGCTCGTAGAGCGCCTGCACCGCCGCCTGCTCACCTTCGAGCAACTGCATGAACTCGCGCCGGTGGTAGATCATCATGCCGGTGATGCCCTGCGAGGCGTTGTGGGCGCGGGCCTTGTCGAGCAGCTGCGCGAGTTCCTCGGGCGGCAGGTCGCGCGAGGCCAGGCTGGTGTAGATGATTTCGTAGAGCGCCATGGCAGATCCGGGAGGTTGTGTCCATCCTAGCCCTGTGGTTTTCGGGCGAACGCCAGAACTGGCGGGTCAACACAGCGCTTTTCCGCCAGCAGGCCCCTGTGTAGCATGCGCAGCCTGTCCTCCCGCGAAAGCCCCCGATGTCCTACATGCTCCTGATCCACGAACCCGTCGGCCAGCGCGCCACCCGCACCGAGGCCGAGGGTCGCGCAGCCTACGCGGCGATGGTCGCGTTCGGCGAGCGGCTGGCCGCCCAGGGCCAGCTCAAGGCGGTGGAGTCGCTGGCGGGGCTGGACGGTGCGGTGCGCGTGAGCCACGCCAGCGGGCAGGCCCAGACCGTGGACGGTCCGTTCGCCGAGGCCAAGGAAATGATCGGCGGCTTCTTCCTTTTGCAGAACGTGACGCGCGAGCAGGCCATCGCGCTGGCCCACGAATGCCCGGCCGCGCAGTGGTGCACGGTGGAGGTGCGGGCGCTGGCGCCCTGTTTCGACGAGAGTCGCGCCTGATCCGGGTAATCCCGTAGATCGCGCCTGTCGAATTCGCGCAGGCTGCTTCGTCGTGAGGTTGACGCCACGAAGGAGCCCGCCATGCCCACCCTGCAGTTCGACATCCACATCGCCGCGCCGCGCGAACGCGTCTGGCGCACCACGCTGTATGCACCCACCTACGAACGCTGGACCGCAACGTTCAGCGAAGGCTCGCGCTATGAGGGCAGCTGGGAAGCCGGCACTCCCATCCGCTTCCTGGGGCCCAATGGCGATGGCATGGTGGCCGAGATCGCCGAACACCGGCCGGCCGAGTTCGTCTCGATCCGCCACCTCGGCATGATCCAGAACGGGGTGGAGGACACCACCAGCGAGGCGGTGCGCGCCTGGGCACCGTGTTTCGAGAACTACAGCTTTGCCGACGAGGCCGGCGGCACCCGCCTGCGCGTCGACTGCGATGTGTTCGGCACTTACGAGGACTGGATGAACCAGACCTGGCCCAAGGCCTTGCAAGCGCTCAAGGAACTCTGTGAAACCCCCAGCTGAGGAGACACCCATGACCACCACCGCCACCGTCCCCATGTGCGCCGTCGTGCACTTTGAAATGCCCTACAAGGACCGCGAGCGCGCTGCGCGCTTCTACGCCGCCGCCTTCGGCTGGACCCGCCAGTTCCTCGGCCCCCAGATGGGCGACTACATGCTCGTCAACACCGCACCGGCCGGCGCCCGCCCGCCCATGCCACCCGAGGCCGCGCTGGCCTCGATCAACGGCGGCCTGTTCCCCTTCAACGCCGACTGGCCGATGCAGCACCCCTCGGTGGTGATCGGCGTGCCCGACATCCGCGCCGCGATGCAGCGGGTGCGCGACGCGGGCGGCGAGGTCATCGGCGAGCCGATGGCGATTCCCGGCGTGGGCGAGTACGTGGTGTTCCGCGACACCGAGGGCAACCACAACAGCATGATGCAACCGGACATGCAACCCCCCGCTTGCAAAACCTGACCACTGGAGACCCGCCATGCGATTCATGATCATCGTCAAATCCTGCCCCGAGTTCGAGGCCGAGCTCATGCCCGAGGCGCCCGAAGAACTCATGGCCGAGATGGCCGCCTACCACGAGGAACTGGCGCGCGCGGGCGTGCTGCTCGACGGCAGCGGCCTGCACCCCAGCCGCACCGGCTGGCGCATCCACTACGACGAGGCCGGCGGCCGCAAAGTGATCGACGGTCCGTTTGCCGAAGCCAAGGAGCTGATCGCCGGCTACACCCTGATCCAGGTGCGCTCGCGCGAAGAGGCGATGGAGTGGAGCCGCCGCTTTCCGAACCCTGCCGGCAAGGGCAAGCCCGCCGTGATCGAGCTGCGCCAGCTGATCGAGCTTGACGAGTTCCCGCCCAGCGCCGCGCTGGACCAGATGAAAGCCATCGACGGCATCGCCCCACAACCCTGAAGGAGAAACCCATGTTCCGCCAGATCTTCGTCAACCTGCCCATCCAGGACATGGCCCGCTCGCAGGCCTTCTTCAAGTCACTGGGTCTCTCGTTCAACCCGCGCTTCACCAACGAGCAGGGCGCCTGCCTGGAGATCGGCGAGAACTTCTACGCCATGCTGCTGGTCAAGCCCTTCTTCCAGGGCTTCGTCCAGAAGCCCATCAGCGACGCGCACCAGAGCACCGAGGTCATCCTGGCCCTGTCGGTGGACAGCCGCGCCGAGGTGGAGGAGGTGGTGCGCAAAGCCGTGGCCGCCGGCGCGACCCGAATACCGGAGCCCAAGGACTACGGCTTCATGTTTCAGGACGGCTTCGCCGACCTCGACGGCCACCAGTGGGAAGTGTTCTGGATGGACGAATCTGCTGCGCCCGCGCAGATGTAATCTGCGCGCGTGCACAGCCCCGTCCACGACACCATCGCCACCGTCTGGCGCCTTGAATCCGCCCGCATCGTGGCGGCGGTGGCGCGGCGCGTGCGCGATGTGGGCGTGGCCGAAGAGCTGGCGCAGGACGCACTGGTGGCCGCGCTGGAACGCTGGCCGATGGACGGCCTGCCCGACAAGCCCGCGGCCTGGCTGATGACCACCGCCCTGAACCGCGCGCTCGACCACCTGCGCCACCGCCAGATGGCCGACGCCCGGCACGGCGACATCGCCGCCGACCTTGAAGCGATGGAGGCCCATGTGGTGCCCGACTTCAGCGACAGCCTCGACCGCCAGCGCGAAGACGCCGTGCTGGGCGACGACCTGCTGCGGCTGATGTTCACCGCCTGCCACCCGGTGCTGCCGCCCGAATCACGCGTGGCGCTCACGCTCAAGCTGCTGGGCGGTCTCTCCACCGGCGAGATCGCCCGCGCCTACCTGGTGCCCGAGGCCACGCTGGCGCAGCGCCTGGTGCGCGCCAAGCGAACCCTGGCCGACGCGCAGGTGCCGTTCGAACTGCCGCCGCCCGAGCAGCTGGGCGAGCGTCTGGGCTCCGTGCTCGAAGTGGTCTACCTGGTCTTCAACGAGGGCTACACCGCCACCAGCGGCAGCGACTGGATGCGCCCCGCGCTGTGCGACGAGGCCCTGCGCCTGGGCCGCATGCTGGCCGGGCTGGCGCCGCAGGAGGCGGAGGTGCACGGCCTGCTGGCGCTGATGGAGATCCAGGCCTCGCGCACCGCGGCGCGCACCGACCGCGACGGCCACCCCATCCTGCTGGCCGACCAGGACCGCCGCCGCTGGGACCGGCTGCTGATCCGCCGCGGCCTGGCCGCGATCGACCGTGCGCAGGCGTTGGGCCAGCCCGTCGGTCGCTACCGCCTGCAGGCCCAGATCGCCGCCTGCCACGCGCGCGCGCCGCGCGCCGACGACACCGACTGGCCGCAGATCGCCGCGCTGTATGCCGAGCTGATGCGGGTCGCGCCCTCGCCGGTGGTCGAGCTCAACCGTGCGGTCGCGGTGGGCATGGCCGAGGGTCCGGCCGCAGGGCTGGCCATCGTCGAGACCCTGCTGCAGAACAAGGCGCTGGCGCGCTACCACTGGCTGCCCGCGGTGCAGGGCGACCTGCTGGAGAAGCTCGGGCGGCGCGACGAGGCGAGAGCCGCATTCCTGCAAGCGGCTGCATCCGCCGGCAATGAGCGCGAACAGGCCTTGCTGCGGGCGCGCGCCGGGGCCTAGCGGTAGCCGATCAGCCGCCCGGCGGTGATCACTCCCAGCCACAGCAGCACCGACAGCGCGGCGTGCCAGCGCCAGCCCGGGCGGGGCGGCACGCCGACCGCGGCGCCCAGCCGCCGCCAGTACGGATCGAAGCGCAGCCACAGCGCGTTGAGCACCGCCGCGGCGAGCAGCACCAGCTTGATGCCGAACAGTGACTCGACCACATAGTCGAGCGGGCGCGTGGCGAAGAGCAGGGCGCCGGTGGCCAGCGCCAGCAACAGCCCGGCAACGGCCGTGGGCACCAGGACCGCCGCGAGCGGCTCCAGCGGCACGGACCGGAACGCTCCGATCAGCCGCAGGTCCAGCGGCACGATGGCGCCGAACAGCAGGGCGATGCCCAGCACGTGCCCGGTGTTCACCAGCGGGTAGAGCCAGACCGAAGCGCGCAGCACCTCCGACAGGCCTGTGGCCTGCAGCGCGGCGGCCAGGGACTCCAGCGGCATCAGTTGCGGTCGGGGTAGAGGTCGTAGGTCTTGCCGTCGATCACCAGGCGCTCGGCCTTGAAGACTTTCTTTTTCGGGTCGCTGTGCTTGTGGCCCGAGGCGGTCAGCTTCACGCCCTTGACCAGCATCGCGTCCTTGAGCCCGGCGCGTTCGTTGCGCCAGGGCTGGCCGACCTCGACGATCCAGTTCGCCCCATTCACCGCCATCGTCAGCTCGCCGTGCGGGTTGCCGAGCTTGGCCGCGACGATGGTGCCGGCGAGTTCGGAATTCACGTCTTCGGCCCAGACCCAGCCGTGGTGGGCGGCGGCGGGAAGGGCCAGCGTCAGGGCCAGGGCTGCGGCGGCCAGATGCAGGAAGACGCGCGGGACGAAGGACGTGGAGGGGGATGACATTGGCGACCTCGTTGGACGGGATAGGGGCTGCTGGATGTGGGCAGTGTGCGGCCGTCCCTGAGAGGGCGCAATGCTTGACCCTGTGCGGGTTGGGCTGTTTGATGGGCGTATGGGATGCGATCTGCTCCTGTATAGAGTTCCGACCGAATACCATCGGGTCCAAAGTCATGCATCTTGGATCCCGCCCGTCGATTCGCCGCATTGCGCTCCTGCTCTTTTTGGTGGTGCCTGCTGCAGCATGGGTCATCGTCAAGCCCGTGCGCGTCGTCGCACCAACGCTCGTCGGTGTCACGTGTCTCTCCGCATCGGTCTGTGTGGATGATCCATCTGCGTTCGGGACCGCGGAGCAGCTCTATGCAGAAGCCCTGGCCTTCGTCGCCGCCGAAATTGCGCCGCTGGCGGGTACGCCCAGGGTCATTTTTTGCTCATCCTCGGCATGCGCCGATTCGTTCGGTCTGGGTGCGCGCTCCGCCGTCACGATTGGAACCATCGGTACGGTCATTGGACCGAAGGCCTGGAAACCGCACTACGTCCGCCACGAACTGATCCATCAGCTCCAGGGCCAACGGCTGGGTGTGATCGCGCTTCTTTTCAAGCCCTCCTGGTTTGTCGAGGGCATGGCCTACTCGTTGAGCCAGGATCCCAGGCAGCCGCTGAATGAACCGTGGGAAGACCTCCGCCGTCGCTTTGCCTCTTGGTACCAGGTCGTCGGCAAAGCCAACTTCTGGCGAGAGGCGGGCATGCTGTGACGGCGCGCAACCCACCCTGCACGGCGACCCTACGCCGACACCAGCCCACCCCGTCACACCCGCGTCACACCCCCTCCCGATGATCCGCCGGTCGGGCGTCCGTTGATGGCGCACCGCTCCACCACCGATCATTCGTTTCACCCACCGGAGGGAATCCCCATGTCGTTTTTTCCCCGTTTCCTGGGTCTGGCCTTGCTGGGCCTGACCGCCTCGATGGCGCTGGCCCAGTCGCCGTCCGCCACCCATCGCCACGGGGCCCACGGCAGCGCCGAGCGCCCGTCGCATGTACAGCTCGGCCCGCGCCCGTTCTTCCTGGTCGACGACATGGCCGACGGTCCGCTCAAGCGCGATCTGCAGCGCTGCGCCAAGCGCGGTGACTTCACCCCGCGCAACTTCTCCATCGGCCACCGCGGCGCCGCCATGCAGTTCCCGGAGCACACGCTGGAGTCGTACACGGCGGCCGCGCGCATGGGCGCCGGCATCGTGGAATGCGACGTCACGTTCACCAAGGACAAGGCGCTGGTCTGCCGCCACGCGCAGAACGACCTGCACACGACCACCAACATCCTGGTCACGCCACTGGCGGCCAAATGCACCCAGCCTTTCGTGCCCGCCGTGCTCGACGCCGACGGCAAGGTGGTGACACCGGCCAAGGCCGAGTGCCGCACCAGCGACATCACCCTAGCCGAGTTCAAGACCCTGCGCGGCAAGATGGACGCCTTCAATCCGGCGGCCCGCACGCCCGCTCAGTACCTGGGCGGCACCGCGAACTGGCGCACCGACCTCTACGCCGGCCCCACCAGCGGCACGCTGCTGACGCACGCCGAGTCGATCGAGCTGTTCAAGCGGCTGGGCGTGAAGATGACGCCCGAGCTCAAGAGCCCGAGCGTGGCGATGCCCTTCGACGGTTTCACCCAGCAGGCCTACGCGCAGAAGATGATCGACGAGTACAAGGCCGCGAAGGTGCCGCCAAGCGACGTGTTCCCGCAGTCCTTTGACATCGGTGACGTGCTGTACTGGGTGAACAACGAAGCGGACTTCGGCAAGCAGGCGGTCTACCTGGACGACGCCAACTCAGTGGCCGACCTGCCCGACCTCAAGACCTTGTCGGGCTACAAGTCCCAGGGCATCAACCTCTGGGCGCCGCCCACCTTCGCGCTGCTGGCGGCCGAGGGTGGAAAGATCGTGCCCTCGCAGGCTGCGAAGGACGCCAAGGCCGCAGGTCTGGGCCTGATCACCTGGACGCTGGAGCGCTCGGGCGTGCTGGCCGACGGCGACAACGGCTGGTACTACCAGACCTTCGACAGCGCGGTGAAAACCGAGGGCGACATGCTGCAGGCGCTGCACGTGCTGGCCAAGGACGTGGGCGTGATGGGGGTGTTCTCCGACTGGCCCGCCACCACCACCTTCTATGCGAACTGCATGAACCTGCCCTGAGGCGCAGCGCGCCTCAGGGCACGAAGGTCAGGAACAGGAAGGCCGCGAACACCACCAGGTGGATCGCGCCCTGCATGAGGTTGGTCCGGCCCGAGCCCAGGGTGATGGCGCCGACGATGAAGGTCAGCGCCAGCAGGGCCATGTCCTTGGGCGCCACGCCCAGGGTCAGCGGCAGCTCCAGCCAGACCGCCGCCATCACCACGACCGGGATGGTCAGGCCGATGGAGGCCAGCGCCGAACCGATGGCTAGGTTCATGCTGGTCTGCAGTCGGTCGGCGCGCGCGGCGCGGATGGCGGCCCATGTCTCGGGCGCCAGCACGACGATGGCGATCAGCGTGCCGACCACGGCAATAGGCGCCTGCCAGTGGTTGACCAGGCGCTCCAGCGAGGGCGAGAGAAGCTTGGCCAGGCCGACCACGGTCACCAGTGCCACCAGCAGCAGCACAAAGCTGGTCAGCGCCTCGCGCGTGCCCGGTGGCGGCGCGTGCACCGACTCGTCCTCAGCGCCCACCGCGGGCAGGAAGTAGTCGCGGTGGCGCACGGTCTGGATGAACACGAACACCAGCCACAGCACCAGCGAGCCGGCCGCCACGAACATCAGCTGCGACGCGGTGTAGCTGCCACCCGGGGCGCTGGTGGTCAGCGAGGGCAGCACCAGCACGAGGATCGACATCACCACGAGCGCGGCCAGGCCCGAGCCCGTGCCCTCGATGCGGAACAGCTGCTCGCGGTGGTGCAGGCCTCCCACCAGCAGGCAGATGCCGACCACGCCGTTGCAGATGATCATCACCGCCGAGTAGATGGTGTCGCGCGGCACGGTGGCGGCGTTCTCGCCGCCGGCCAGCATCATCGAGAGCACCAGGGCCACCTCGATCACCGTGACGGCCAGGGCCAGCACCAGCGTGCCGAAGGGTTCGCCCACCTTGTGCGCGATCACCTCGGCGTGGTGCACGGCGCTGATGACGGCCACCACCAGGGCCGGCACGCTGGCCAGCAGCAGGAGGGTGCCCATGGGCAGCACAAGGCCGGCGCCGAGCACGGCCGCCGAGAGCAGGGGGAGGATGTGGAAGCCTTTCATCCGCCAATTTTCCTCTGCGAATGTCGTTGTGCAGGCTTCACGACATCAATGCCCGGCGACCCGCCGGGGCATGCGCTTGCTCGCGCTTCCGCGCGTCAGCGGTAGCGCGCGACGGTCAGGCCTTCCATGCTGATCTCGGGCGTGCGGCCGGCGATCAGGTCGGCCATCACGCGTCCGGTGCCGGTCGCCATCGTCCAGCCCAGCGTGCCGTGGCCGGTGGACAGCAGCAGGTTGTCGTACTGGCAGGCACCGACGATGGGCGTGCCGTCCGGCGTCATGGGGCGCAGGCCGGTCCAGAACTCGGCCTTGGCCACGTCGCCGCCCTTGGGGAACAGGTCGGTGACCACGAACTCCAGCGTCTTGCGCCGGCTCTGATTGAGTTCCAGGTCGAAGCCCGAGAGCTGCGCCGTGCCGCCGACGCGGATGCGGTCGCCCAGGCGCGTGACGGCGACCTTGTGGGTCTCGTCCATGATGGTCGACTCGGGTGCCTTGGTCGCGTTGGTGATGGGAACGGTGATCGAGAAACCCTTGACCGGGTAGACCGGGATGTGAATGCCCAGCGGTGCGAGCATGGCGGTGGAGTAGCTGCCCAGCGCCAGCACGTAGCGGTCGGCAGTCTTGAGGCCTTCGCTGGTGCGCACGCCGGTGATCTGGTTGCCGTTGCGCTCCAGCGCGTCGATGCTCACGCCGAAGCGGAACTTCACGCCCAGCGCCTTGGCCTTCTCGGCCAGCGCGTTGGTGAACTTGAAGCAGTCGCCGGTCTCATCGCCGGGCAGGCGCAGCGCGCCCACGAATTTCTTCTGCACGTCGGCCAGCGCGGGCTCGTACTTCAGGTAGCCGGCGCGGTCGAGCACCTGGTAGGGCACGCCGTATTCCTTGAGGATCTCGATGTCCTTGGCCGTGCCGTCCAGTTGCTTCTGGGTGCGGAACAGCTGCAGCGTGCCCTGCTCGCGGTGGTCGTACTGGATGCCGATGTCGGTGCGCAGTTCTTTCAGGCAGTCGCGGCTGTACTCGGCCAGCCGCACCATGCGGCCCTTGTTGACCTGGTAGCGCGCCTCGGTGCAGTTGCGCAGCATGGACGCGCCCCAGCGCCACATGGCCGGGTCGAGCATGGGCTTGATGACCAGCGGGCTGTGGTGCATCAGCAGCCACTTGATGGCCTTGACCGGCACGCCCGGGCCGGCCCAGGGTGCCGAGTAGCCGGGCGAGACCTCGCCCGCGTTGGCGTAGCTGGTCTCCAGCGCCGGGCCGGGCTGGCGCTCGATCACCTCGACCTCGTGGCCGTCGCGCGCCAGGTAATACGCGATGGTGGTGCCGATGACACCGCTGCCCAGAACCAGTACCCGCATGTTGTTCTCCGACGTGGCCCGCGGCGCGATGGCGCCGCTGGTGGCCCGATGCGGTGTGGTTTGCAAGCGCCGTGCCATCGGACACGTGATCGCAAGTGCTTGATCTGCAAAGAAAAGTAACCGTGGCCTTGCCTGGTTGGAGTGAAATCGTTACGGAAGTCGGATGCAATTGGACTGAAATCAATACAATGGATCATAATCGATACACATCATGCGCATCGACGTTCACTTCACCGACCGGGTCGGCATCGCCCAGGAAATCCTCGCCGCGCTCGCCAGCCGCGCGCTCAACGTCTCGGCGGTCGAGGTCGAGCCGCCCCATATCTATATAGAAGCGCCCACGCTCGGCGCCGACGACCTGGCCGCGCTGCGCGAGCCGTTGCTGCGGGTGGCGGGCGTGCTCTCGGTGGCCGAGCTGGAGATGCTGCCCGGCGCCCGGCGGCGGCTCTACCTGGACGCGCTCATGACCTCGCTCACCGACCCGGTGCTCGCGGTCGACGGGCGCGGCGTGGTGGTGCTGGCGAACGCGGCCGCGGTGGCCGTGTGCGGCATGCCCGAGGCCGAGCTGGCCGGCCGCTCGCTGCGCGAACTCACGGGCGATGCCGCGCTGGTGGACGCGCTGGTGGCGCAGGGCGCACGGCTGCCCGTGAGCGAGGTGCAGGTGGGCGGGCAGCGCTTCCTGATGGAAACCGTGGCGCTGCACGACGCGGGCGGCAGCGTGGCCGGTGCGGTGCTCACGCTGCACGCGCCGCAGCGCCTGGGCGAGCGCATCAGCGCGCTGCAGAACCACGGCGCGGGCGGTTTCGAGGCCATCCTCGGCCAGTCGGCGGCGATCCGCGCGCTCAAGCAGCGCGCCGCGCGCATGGCGCAGGTGGATGCGCCGCTGCTGATCCGCGGCGAAACCGGCACCGGCAAGGAACTGGTGGCCCAGGCCTGCCACGCCGGCAGCCCGCGCCGCGACCAGCCGTTCTTCGCGCTCAACTGCGCGGCCCTGCCCGAGAGCCTGGCCGAGAGCGAGCTGTTCGGCTACGCCAGCGGCGCCTTCACCGGCGCGCTGCGCGGTGGCCGGCCGGGCCTGCTGGAACTGACCGACGGCGGCACGCTGTTCCTCGACGAGGTGGGCGAGATGTCGCCTTACCTGCAGGCCAAGCTGCTGCGCTTCCTCAACGACGGCAGCTTCCGCCGCGTCGGCGGCGAGCGCGACCTCAAAGTGAATGTGCGCATCATCAGCGCCACCCACCGCGCGCTGGAGGACATGGTGGCCAGCGGCGCGTTCCGCCAGGACCTGCTGTTCCGGCTGGACGTGCTGCAGCTGAACCTGCCGCCGCTGCGCGAGCGCACCGAAGACATCCTGCCGCTGGCCCAAGTCTTCCTCGAACGCGCCTGCGCGCAGATCGGTCGGCCCAAGGCACGGCTCAGCCGTGCGGCCGGCGAGGCTCTGATGGCCAACCCCTGGAACGGCAACGTGCGGCAGCTGCAGAACGTGGTGTTCCGCGCGGTCACGCTCAGCGACGCGGCGGTGATCGACGTGCCGGCGCTGGAGCTGGCCGGGGCCGACGTGAGCGCGGTGTCGATGGCCGCTGCGCAGCCGGAGGTGACGACGCTGGAAGACGCGGTCGCCGGTTTCGAGCGCGAGCTGCTGCAGCGCCTGCTGCCCGACCACCCGAGCACACGCAAGCTGGCCGAGCGGCTGGGCACCTCGCACTCGGCCATCGCTGCGCGCTTGCGGCGTTACGGCCTCAAGGCGTCCTGAGCAGGCAAAAAAAACCCCGGCGGAGGGCCGGGGCAAGCGAGGAGTTCTCGTGGAACAACAATCGGTCAGGCGCCTTGCTGGATGCCCGAGAGGATCCAGCCGCCGTTGCCCTGGCGCGGCTTGGTCAGGTGCCAGATCTCGTCGACCGGGCTGGTCACGCCGTCTTCGCGCAACTCGCCGGTGAAGCGCACGCTCACCACATACAGCGCGTCTTCTTCGGCCACTTCCAGCACCTGGGCGTTGAGGCTCAGCACGTCGGTGTGCTGGGTGGCGCCGTTGCGGTCGCGGATGTCCATCTGCAGCTCGGCGAACATTTCCGGCGAGGTGAACTGGCGGATGTCGTCCAGGTTGCCGGTGTCATTGGCGGCCTGCAGGCGGATGTAGTTGACCTTGGCGTTGCGCTCGAAGGCTGCGACGTCGAAGTCGGCCGGGATGCGCGGCTGCGCGCCTTGCAGGTTGGCACCGATCATCGAGCCACCGGCCGCTGCGCCACCGGTCTGCACCGGGCTGGCGGGCATGCGGAAGGCGTTGTTCGCGCCACCGGCGCCTGCGCCGGCACCGGCGTAGGCCAGGCCGCTGGAGCCACCTTGCGCCGCAGCGCGCTTGCGCATGATGAAGCCGACCACGGCCAGCGCCACCATCACCAGCAGGGCGATCATCAGCATGTTGGCGAACTCTTCACCGAAGCCCAGGTGCGAGGCCAGTGCGGCCAGACCCAGACCAGCGGCCAGACCGGCCACCGGGCCCATCCAGCTGCGCTTGGGAGCGGCTGCGGCACCAGCTGTGGCGCCCGCGGCAGGCGCGGCGTTCGGTGTGGCGTCGGGTGCCTTGGCGGGCGGGGTGGCCTGGCGCTGCATGCCCAGCGACTTGCCGCCGCCGATGCGCTTGGCTTCGGCGTCCATGTGGGCGGTGCCCAGGCCCAGCGTCAGAACGACGGCGAGCAGAGAAAGCAGTTTTTTCATGAAGGTCTCCTTCGTGAGTGAAGTAGTTGACGCGCGATCATAGGTGCGACGAGACTTCCAAAAAATCAGCAAATAACTAACTGTTATTCAGTTTTTAAGAGCGCATTGTCGGCCTTGTTTTATTTTTACAAAGCGTTTGCTTGCTAAAAATAAGGTGCTCTGCTAGGGTGTGGCCCCATGAACGCACCGACCACCGAGTCCGCCGCACCCGACGCCGTCAAGCGCGCCCGCGGGCGCCCCCGCAAGACCGCCGACGAGCGCGACGACGGCAACCGCCGCCAGGACCTGCTGCGCGCCGCGGCCCGCCTGTTCCGCCAGCAGGGCTTTGCCGCCACCAGTACACGGGACATCGCAGCGGCGGCCGGCATGCGCTCGGGCTCGCCCTTCTACCACTTCGAGAACAAGGAAGCGCTGCTCGCGGCCGTGATGCTCGAAGGCATGCAGCGCGCTACCGGGCGCCAGGCCGGCGCCATGCACGCCGCGGCCACCGCCGCGGGCCAGACGCTGAGCGCGCGCGAGTGCCTGCGCGTGCTGGTGCGCAACCACCTGGAGGTGCTGCTGGGCGCCGAAAGCGACTTCATCCCGGTGATGCTCTACGAGTGGCGCTCGCTCTCCGAGGTGCAGCGCCAGGCGGTCAACGAGCTGCGGCGCGAGTACGAAGCCGTCTGGGTGCCGGTGCTGCAGGCGCTGCACGACAGCGGCGAGCTGCAGGGCGACCCGAGCCTGGCGCGGCTGATGATTTTTGGAGCGCTCAACTGGGCGGTGCAGTGGTTCGAGCCGGGCCGCAAGGCCTCACTTGACGACCTGACCGAGGCCGCGTTGCAACTCTTCCTCAAGGAGCCCGCATGAGTTCAGGCTACCAGTCGGTGTTCCGAGACGGCCTGTTCGCCGGCCGCGTGGTGATGGTCACGGGCGGCGGCTCGGGCATCGGCCGCTGCACCGCGCACGAGCTGGCCCGCCTGGGCGCCATGGTGGTGCTGGTGGGCCGCAACCCCGAGAAGCTGCAGGCCACGGCCATCGAGATCGCCGACGACGGCGGGCGCGCCAGCTTCCACGTCTGCGACATCCGCAACGAGGCGGGTGTGCAGGCCATGGTGGCCGACGCGGTGCAGGCCCACGGCCGCATCGATGCCCTGGTCAACAACGCGGGCGGCCAGTACATCACCCCCCTGGAGAAGATCAGCGCAAAGGGCTGGCAGGCGGTGATCGACACCAACCTCACCGGCGGCTTCCTGGTGGCGCGCGAGTGTTACCTGCAGAGCATGGCGGCGCAGGGCGGCGCCATCGTCAACATCGTGGCCGACATGTGGGGCTCCATGCCGGGCATGGGCCACAGCGGCGCGGCGCGCATGGGCATGGTCAGCTTCACCGAGACCGCGGCGATGGAGTGGGCCAAGAGCGGCGTGCGCGTGAACGCGGTCGCGCCGGGCTACATCGCGTCCAGCGGCATGGACCACTACCCGCCCGAAGCCGGGCCGATGCTGCGCGAGATGCGCCAGACGGTGCCGCTGGGCCGCCTCGGCAACGAGGCCGAAACCTCGGCCGCCATCGTCTTCCTGCTCTCGCCGGCGGCCAGTTTCATCAGCGGCACCGTGCTGCGTGTGGATGGCGCACGGCCGCAGGTGCGCATGGGCTGGGGCCAGGTCGCCGCACCGGCCGAGGTGCAGCAGCGCGACGCGGTGAAACCATTCGACGGTTTCCACTGCGCCGTGACGCCCAAGGTGTTCCAGTCATGAGCTTTGCGTCGAATTTCAACCCGCACAGCGAACAGGCTGCGCAACGCCGCGACGCCATGCTCGCGCGCATCGCCCAGCTGCGGGCGCTGGAAGAACGCGCCGCTGCGGCTTCGGCCCAGTCGGCACCGGTGTTCCACAAGCGCGGGCAGTTGCTGCCGCGCGAGCGCGTGGGCCTGTTGCTGGACCCCGGAGCGCCCTGGCTGCCGCTGTGTTCGCTGGCCGGCTTCCTGCAGGACACGAAAGACCCGGAGAAATCCGTGCCCGGCGGCGGCATGCTGGCCGGCATCGGTTTCATCGGCGGTGTGCGCTGCATGGTGGTGGCCAGCGACTCGGGCATCGAGGCCGGCGCGATCCAGGCTCGCGGGCTGGAGAAGATCCTGCGCGTGCAGGAGATGGCGCTGGAGAACCGGCTGCCCTTCGTGCACCTGGTCGAGAGCGCGGGCGCGAACCTGATGAAGTACCAGGTCGAGGGCTTCGTGCTCGGCGGCGGCCTGTTTCGCAACCTCGCGCGGCTCTCGGCCGCGGGCCTGCCG
The DNA here is from genome assembly GCF_001571145.1 of Hydrogenophaga flava NBRC 102514. Taxonomy (GTDB): domain Bacteria; phylum Pseudomonadota; class Gammaproteobacteria; order Burkholderiales; family Burkholderiaceae_C; genus Hydrogenophaga; species Hydrogenophaga flava. Next base: position 110,694 of record NZ_BCTF01000001.1, on the reverse strand, counting down.
GTGATCACCGTGCAGCACGGCTCGGGCACCGCGGGCGGCGCCTACATGCCGGGTCTGTCGGACATCGTGATCATGGTGCGCGGCCGCTCGCGCGCCTTTCTCGCCGGCCCGCCGCTGCTCAAGGCCGCGACCGGCGAGATCGCCACCGAAGAAGAACTGGGCGGCGCCGAGATGCACACCTCGGTGTCGGGCCTGGGCGAGCACCTCGCCGAAGACGACCGCGAAGCCCTGGGCCTGGCGCGCGACATCGTGGCGCGCACTGGCTGGCAGACGCCGCAGCGACCGGTGGCGACCGAACCCTGCTTCGACGCGGAAGACCTGCTTGCGCTGATGCCACCGCACCACCGCGAGCCGGTGGACATGCGCGAGGTCATGGCGCGCATCACCGACGGCTCCGACATCCTCGAGTTCAAGCCGCTCTACGGCGCCGCCACGGTCTGCGCGCAGGCGCACATCGGCGGCCATGCGGTCGGGATCATCAGCAACAACGGCCCCATCGACGTGGCGGGTGCGAACAAGGCCACGCACTTCATCCAGTGGATGTGCCAGCTGGGCCATCCCATCGTCTACCTGCAGAACACCACCGGCTACATGGTCGGCAAGGACAGCGAGCAGGCCGGGATGATCAAGCACGGCAGCAAGATGATCCAGGCCGTGACCAACGCCACCGTGCCGCAGATCACCATCCAGTGCGGTGCCAGCTTCGGCGCCGGCAACTACGGTATGTGCGGCCGCGGCTACGCGCCGCGCTTCCTGTTCAGCTGGCCCAACGCGCGCACCGCGGTCATGGGCGGGGAGCAGGCCGCGAAGACCATGCAGATCGTGGCCGAGGCCGGCATGGCACGCAAAGGCATTCCCACCGACACGCCCGAGGTGCAGGCACAGATGAAGGCGCAGTACGACGCCATCGTGCAGAAGTTCGAGTCGCAGGCCGATGCGTTCCATACGAGCGGCCTGGTGCTGGACGACGGCGTGATCGACCCGCGCGACACCCGCGCCGTGCTCGCCTTCTGCCTGGACACCGTGGCCGAGGCGGCGTTGCGTCAGCCGAGGGCCATGCAGTTCGGCGTGGCGCGCATGTGACCCCCGCATTCAAGACAACGACAGGAGACACCCCATGCAGTTCACCCACGAGCACCGCGAAATCCAGAAGACCCTCAAGCGCTTCATCGACGAGCAGATCAACCCGCACGTGGACGAGTGGGAAGCGGCCGAGATCTTCCCGGCCCACGAGGTCTTCAAGCAGATGGGCCGGCTCGGCCTGCTGGGCCTGACCAAGCCCGAGGCCTACGGCGGCATGGGGCTGGACTATTCCTACAGCGTGGCCATGGCCGAGGCGCTGGGCCACATCCATTGCGGCGGCGTGCCCATGGCCATCGGCGTGCAGACGGACATGTGCACCCCCGCGCTGGCGCGCTTTGGCAGCGATGAACTGCGGGAACAGTTCCTGGCGCCGGCGATTGCGGGCGATGCGGTGGGCTGCATCGGCGTGAGCGAACCGGGCGCGGGCAGCGACGTCTCGGCCATCAAGACCGTGGCGCGCAAGGACGGCGACGACTACGTCATCAGCGGCCAGAAGATGTGGATCACCAACAGCCTGCAGGCCGACTGGATGTGCATGCTGGTCAACACCAGCGAGGGCCCGGCGCACAAGAACAAGAGCCTGGTGATGGTGCCGCTGCGCGAGAACGGCAAGACCGTCAAGGGCTTCGAGGTCGGCCAGAAGATCAAGAAGATCGGCATGAACAGCAGCGACACCGGCCTGCTGTTCTTCGACGAGGTGCGCGTGCCGCAGCGCTACCGCATCGGCGCTGAAGGTTCGGGCTTCATCTACCAGATGCAGCAGTTCCAGGAAGAGCGCCTGTGGGCCGCGGCCAGCTGCATCCAGAGCCTGACCAACTGCATCCAGTGGACGGTGGAGTACGCACAGGAGCGCAAGCTGTTCGGCGCCTCGCTGGCCGACCAGCAGTGGGTGCAGTTCAAGCTGGCCGAGCTCAAGACCGAGGTCGAGAGCCTTCGCGCGCTGACCTACCAGGCCTGCGAACACTACGTGGCAGGCGAAGACGTGACCGAGTGGGCCACCATGGCCAAGCTCAAGGCCGGGCGCCTGAACCGCCTGGTACCCGACACCTGCCTGCAGTTCTGGGGCGGCATGGGCTTCACCTGGGACAACAAGGTCTCGCGCATGTACCGCGACGGGCGCCTGGCCTCCATCGGTGGTGGGGCCGACGAGGTGATGCTCGGCATCCTCACCAAAATCATGGGCATCGCCAAGCGCCCGGCGCACTGAGAGGGAGCGGCATGAGCAACTTTCTGGTGGTGCGGCAGGGCGACACCGAGCGCTGGACGCTCAACGACCCGGCCTCGCGCAATGCGCTGTCCGACGGCATGGTGGTCGCCCTGTTCGAGGCCTGCCTGCGGGCCAAGGCCGACGACCGCCTGCGCGCGGTGGTGCTCACCGGTGCGGGAGGTGCCTTCTGCGCGGGCGGCAGCCTGGGCCACTTCGCCAGCGCCATCGGCCAGCCGCTTGCCGAGGGCGCACACGACCCGCTGATCGACGCCAACCGCGCATTCGGCGACGTGCTGCACGCGCTGACCGAACTGCCGCAGCTGCTGTTGGTTGCGGTGGACGGGCCGGCCATGGGCGGCGGCTTCGGCCTGGTCTGCTGTGGCGACGTGGTGCTGGCCACGCAGCGCTCGGTGTTCGCCACGCCCGAGGTCACGCTGGGTCTGCCGCCGGCGCAGATCGCGCCCTTTGTCTGGCGGCGTCTGGGTGACCGCGCCGCGCGCGACTGCCTGCTGTCGGGGCGGCACTTCAGCGCCAGCGAGGCCCGTGACCTGGGTCTGGTCAACGACGTGGTGGCCGATGGCGAACTGGAAGAGGCGCTGGCCGATACCCTCAAACGCCACCGTGCAGCGGCGCCCGGCGCGACCGCCGCCACCAAACAACTGCTGCGCCGCCTGCACGGCCCGCTGCCCGACCTGCGCGACGAAGCCGCCATCGCCTTTGCGTCGGCCCTGCGCGGGCCGGAGGCGGCCGCCGGCCTCAAGGCCTTTGCGCGCAAGCAGCCCGCACCGTGGGTGGAGGGGGGCGCATGAAGCGCCTGCTGATCGCCAACCGCGGCGAAATCGCGCGCCGCATCCTCCGCACCGCGCGCAAGATGGGCATCGCCACCGTGGCGGCGTACTCCGATGCCGACCGCAGCGCATTGCACATGCGCGAAGCCGACACCGCCATGGCGCTGGGTGGCACGGCCTCGGCCGACAGCTACCTGCGCATGGACAAGCTGATCGACGCCGCGCGCGCCAGCGGCGCCGACGCGGTGCACCCCGGCTACGGCTTCCTCAGCGAGAACGCCGGTTTCGCGCAGGCCGTCATCGACGCGGGCCTGAACTGGGTCGGCCCGCCGCCCGCCGCCATCCGTGCGCTGGGCAGCAAGTCCGCCGCCAAGGCGTTGGCGCTGCGGCAGGGCGTGCCGGTGCTGCCCGGCTACTTCGGCGACGACCAGCGCGAAGAGACCTTCGTGGCCGAGGCGCAGCGCATCGGTTACCCGGTCATGGTCAAGGCCGTGGCCGGTGGTGGCGGGCGCGGCATGCGCCTCGTGCGCAGCGCCGAGCAGTTGCCCGCCGCGCTGCAGAGCGCGCGCTCGGAGGCGCTGGCCGGCTTCGGCCACGGCGACCTGCTGATCGAGCGCGCGCTGCTGAACCCGCGCCACGTCGAGGTGCAGGTGTTCGCCGATGCGCACGGCCACTGCATCCACCTGGGCGAGCGCGACTGCTCGGTGCAGCGCCGCCACCAGAAGATCATCGAAGAGTCGCCGAGCCCGGCGGTCTCGCCCGAACTGCGCGCCGAACTCGGCCGCTGTGCGGTGGCGCTGGCTCAGGGCGCGGGCTATGTGGGCGCGGGTACGGTGGAGTTCCTGCTCGACGGTGACCAGTTCTTTATGATGGAGATGAATACCCGGCTGCAGGTCGAGCATCCTGTCACCGAAATGCTCACTGGCCTCGACCTGGTTGAGTGGCAACTGCGCGTCGCCTGCGGCGAGGCGCTGCCACTGACGCAAGACCAGGTGCAGCTCCGCGGCCACGCCATCGAGGTCCGCCTTTGCGCCGAGGACGATCGATTCACCCCGCACGCCGGCACGGTGCAGCGCTTCGCCGAGCCGACCCTCACCGATGGCCTGCGCTTCGACCACGCGCTCGAAGACGGCACGGTGGTCACGCCGCACTACGACGCCATGCTGGGCAAGCTGATCGCCCACGCGCCGACCCGCGGCGAAGCCATCGCGAAGCTCGCGCACGCGCTGGACGAAACCGTGTTGCTGGGCCTGCCCAGCAACCGCGCCTTCCTCGCCGCCTGCCTGCGCCACCCGGTGTTCGGCGCGGGCGGCGCCACCATCCCCTTCCTTGCGGAACACGGCGACGGGCTGCGCGCAGCGCTCCAGCCGCCGCACGAGGCTTTCGTGGCCGCCGCGCTGGCGGCGACCTGGCTGGGCCGTGCGGGCACTTCGCTGCCCAGCCCGTTCGTGCGGCCGCTGCGCGTGAAGCTGGGCGACACCACGCTGGACCTCAGCGTCCGCGAACTCGGTCACGGTGCCTTGCAGGTGCGGGCCGGTGAGCGTGAGCACACCGCGCACATCGGCCATGGCACCGTGGCGCTCGATGGCGTCGCGCAGCCCGCGCAGGTGGTGCGCAAGGCCGACGGCCACTGCCATGTGCGCTGGGGCGCCCACGACCTGCACCTGCAGGACCTGAGCCTGGCCGCCGCGCTGAGCGGTGGCCAGGGCCCCGCGGCGCGCGAACTGCGCGCGCCCTTCAACGGCAAGCTGGTGTCGCTCATGGTGCAGCCCGGCCAGCGCGTGGCGCGCGGGCAGGTGCTGCTGACCATCGAGAGCATGAAGATCGAGCACCAGATCGCCGCACCGCGCGACGCCATGGTGTCCGGTGTGACGGTGGTGGCGGGGCAGCAGCTGGTGCCCGGACAGGTCCTATTGGTCTTTTCGGAAGCAGGCGCATGACCACCGACACCGCGAACCACTTCGAAGCCGCCGACCTGCAGGCGCTCGTCGACACCGTGCGCCGCTTCGCTCTGGAGCACGTGCGCCCCAACCTCGACACCTGGGAAGCCGCTGGCGAGATTCCGCGCGTGCTGTACCGCGAAGCGGCCGATCTCGGCCTGCTCGGCCTGGGTTACCCAGAGCATCTGGGCGGCACGCCCGCACCCTGGCGCGCGCGCAACGCGCTGTCGCAGACCCTGGCCCGCCACGGCACCAGCGGCGGGCTGATGGCCAGCCTGTTCTCGCTCAACATCGGCCTGCCGCCGGTGCTGGCGCATGGCTCGCCCGAGCTGCAGGCCGAGGTGGTGCCGCCAGTGTTGCGCGGCGGACAGATCGCGGCGCTGGGCATCACCGAACCTGGCGGTGGGTCCGACGTGGCCGCGCTGCGCACCACCGCGCGGCGCGAGGGCGACGAGTACGTGATCGACGGCGAAAAGGTCTTCATCACCTCCGGCATGCGCTGCGACTGGCTGACTCTTGCGGTGAGAACCGACGCCGGCAACAAGGGCGCCAGCGGCATCAGCATGGTGGTGGTGCCCATGGACCGGCCCGGCGTCACGCGCAGCGCGCTGCAGAAGATGGGCTGGCACTGCTCCGACACCGCGCACCTGCGCTTTGATGGTGTGCGCGTGCCAGTGCGCCACCGCTTGGGCGAGGAGGGCGCGGGCTTTCGCATGATCATGGGCAACTTCAATGGCGAGCGCCTGGCCATGAGCGCGATGGCGCTGGGCTTTGCGCAGGCCTGCTACGACGAGGCGCTGGACTGGGCGCGCCAGCGCCAGACCTTCGGCGCGCCGCTGATCGAACGCCAGGTCATCCGCCACAAGCTAATGGACATGCGCATGCGCATCGAGTCCACCCAGGCCTGGGTCGACGCCGTCACCGCGCGCGCCGACGCGGGCGACACCGGCGCGGACTGGGTCAGCCACGTCTGCCTGCTCAAGAACCACGCCACGCAGGCCATGCAGTTCTGCGCCGACGCCGCCGTGCAGATCCTCGGCGGCATGGGCTTCATGCGCGGCACCGCCAGCGAACGCATCTACCGCGAGGTCAAGGTCATGATGATCGGCGGCGGCGCCGAAGAGATCATGAAAGAACTCGCCGCACGACAATCCGGACTATGACCAAAACCACCGCGCCCGCCCCCACCCAGTTCGAGCCCGAGTTCATCGCCGGCCTCAAGGCCATCTTCGAAGAGAAGATCGTCTTCAACCAGGTGCTGGGCCTGAAGATCACCAGCCTGCTGCCTGATCGAGTGACCGCGCGCATCGACATGAAGCACGAGCTGATCGGGCACTACAGCCACAACCGCGTGCACGGCGGCGTCATCAGCGCCGGGCTCGACGCCATGGGCGGCCTGGCGTGCATGGCCGCCATAGGTGCGCGCCACATGGACGAGACGCCCGAGCAGCGCCTGCACCGCTTCGGCAAGCTCGGCACCATCGACCTGCGCATCGACTACCTGCGCCCCGGCATCGGCGAGCACTTTGAACTCAGTGCCGAGGTGCTGCGCCTGGGCTCGCGCGTTGCGTCCACGCGCATGGAGTTCCGCGGGGCGGACGGCAAGCTGCTGTCCTGCGGCTCGGGCGCGTACATCGTCTCCTGAGGCCATGTCCCGCCGCAGGCCCCGGCCGGCCGGTCGCCTCGGGCGCTGGGCGCGGTGGCTCTGGGCCTCGCCCAACACGCTGATCGGCCTCGCGCTCGGCCTGCTGCTGCTCCCTTTTGGCGCGCGCCTGCGTATCGTGGACGGCGTGATCGAAATCGCCGCACGCCGAGCGCCACCCCGGCGGCGCTGGCCCTTCACCGCCATCACTTTCGGACACGTGGTGATCGGCACCCACGCGCAGGAACTGCAGCGCCTGCGCGCCCACGAGCGGGTGCATGTGCGCCAGTGCGAACGCTGGGGGCCGCTGTTTTTGCCGGCGTACCTGCTGGCCGGGGCGTGGCAGTGGGTGTGTGGGCGGGACGCCTATTGGGACAACCCGTTTGAGGTGGAGGCGCGGAAGGTGGGTGAGCAAGAGGTGTGACCAAACGCTTGCGAGCGACGTGGTTTACTTGCACATTCTTCGCAAGATTCGCTTTTTGCTATGGCCATCGAGATCACCAAGGAAGCCTGCATCGCGTCACTACGCGTCAAGCTGTTGGCATTTGCTGAGCTCTATACCCAGGACGATCCATCGGGGACGTTTTCTGGGGCCATCAGAGCCCACGCTGAGTTGGCATCGACAAGCACCAATCTGACTTTTCTGCGGCGTTTTTCCGCAGAAGCCGACGTTGTCCTTCGAGAAACACTCGACGCGGAGGCGTTGGTGAAGTTCGCCGAGGAACTGAGCAGAAGAGGTGTCAACGATTTGCACATTCCCAAGCTTCCAACGGTCCGCCGCCTTCGCTCCATCCTGAAGAGTGGAGTTGTCAAGAATGAAGAGCAACTGTCGCTTGTTCGCTCTGCACTCGACAGCAACACCTATGGACAGCTGGAGCCAGAGGAACTTGTCCGCCTGGGGCAGATGTTTGACGAATACACGTGCAAGTGACCGCACCAAAAAAATGATCGGCTGTTGTGTCGGCCGTAAGCAGTCCGCACCACGCGGGAGACTTCATCAGGGGGAAACATGATCCAAACCAACATCCGCGCACGGGCGCGGTGCGCGCTCGTGTCGGCGGCGTTGGCGACGGCAGCGGTGAGCGCACCTGCGGCCGACGATTCGGCCGGTGCCTGGTATGTCGGCACGTTCTCGGGCTCGGTCGTCGATTCGGGCTCGACCACCCGCATCGTGCTCGACTGCCGAAGCACGCGCGCTTGCGCGGTGGAAATGACGACCACGTCCGGCAGCGCCGCGCCGGCCAGTCATCGTCCCGACATGGGGGAGCCCAGGCCGATGTCGGCACAACTCGCCAACGGCGAACTGCAAGGCGTGAAGGCGGTGGTCAAGGACGAGCCCGGTCTGTTCGCCCATCCCCGGTTCGGGCAGATGCTCACCCGCTTGCAGCCCCTGATCAAGGGGAACGACAAGCTGACTGCCTGTGTCGACCTGACCGCCGATGCCACCGAATCGATGGGCGTGTGTTCTCTCGCGTCAGACGCAGCCGCCAGACAGTCGCTGGTCATGGTGCTGGCCACCATGAACGCCTCCTGCGGCAACCTGCCTTTCTGTGCCTACTACCTCATCCCCTTGACCCGGCAGGGCGGCTGAGCCCGCTCTGCTGACGGTGGTGCCAGCAGGTCAACCAGTGGCTTCGCCTCATTGGTTCAGAGCTGCGGCTACCGCTGTTGGCAAGCTGGTGGTCGGTCGTCCGATCAGCGCCGAGAGTGTGCGGTCTTGTCCAGCCAGCACACCCTTGGCGATGCCACGGCAGTCGATCTCTGCGAGCACAGCGGCCAACGGCGGGGGCAGACCAACAGAGGCCAGGAACGCAGCGTGCTCAGCCTCCTGCAGATTGCGGTAGCCAAATTCACGACCACTTTGTCGAGCAGTCTCTGCCGCCAGTTCTTGCAGCGAGTGGGCGGTGTCTCCCGCCAGTTCGTAGGTCTTGCCGGCGTGGTCGGGCTGGGTCAGCACCGCCACCGCCGCATTGGCATAGTCCTGTCGCGACGCCCAGGAAATCCTGGCCTCACCTGCTCCGCCCACCAGGCCGCCGTGCTCAAGGGCCTGGGCGAGTCCGGCGGTGTGGTTTTCCCAATACCAGCCGTTGCGCAGGATGGTGAAGTCCAGCCCGGACGATTGCAGCCAGCGCTCGGTGGCCAGGTGGTCCTCCGCAAAGGCGATGCCCCAGCGGTCTGCGTGCAGCAGGCTGGTGTACACGATGCGCCGCACGCCCGCGCGCTGGGCGGCGCGGATCACGTTCTCGTGTTCGGCCTGGCGCGTGCCCAGGGAGCTGGAGGAGATCAGCAGCAAGCTGTCCAAGCCGGCAAAGGCTTTTTCAAGCCCCTGGCGGTCTGCGTAGTCGCCCTGGCGCGCGGCGACGCCCAGGTCGGTGGCCTTGGCCGGATCTCGAACGATGGCGGCGATCTGTTGTTGTGCGACGCGACCGCTCAGGCTCGCGATGACCTTGCGGCCGAGCTGGCCAGTGGCGCCGGTGATGCCGAAGGTGGGTGTGGTGGACATGGTGGGGAGAAAGTTGCGGGTCAGCTCGATGGCTTCCTCGCGGCTCGGGGGGATCGACGTGGTCAGGGTGGTGTTGGTCATGGCAGCTTGGACTGGTTCTCACGAGTGACTAGGTGCCTGATGGGGTCTTAGTTACTATTTGGAACCTTTATCCTAGGGTGTTGAACGCACCGCCACAAGAAGGCACACGCATGTCACCAAAGCACATTGATTTGCCTGAACCCAGCGAAAGTGGGTGCCGCGCGACGCGCGAAATCCTGGAACGCATCGGCGACAAATGGACGCTGTACGTCGTAGGTGCCCTGCGGGGCGGGCCGCGCCGCTTCAGCGAACTCAAGCGCGATGTCGACGGCGTCTCGCAGCGCATGCTGACCCTGACGCTGCGCGGGCTCGAACGCGACGGGTTGGTCACCCGCACCGTCTTTCCCAGCATTCCCCCGCGGGTGGACTACGAGCTGACCGAGCTGGGGCGCACGCTGCTGGAGCCTGTGGCCGTGCTGATCAACTGGGTCGACCGCAGCCGCCCGTCGATCGAAGCAGCCCGAGCACGTTTTGATGCGTCTGGCCAGGAGACGAGAGGCGCGGTCGGGATGGTGCACCGGGCATAAATTCCGCGGATATCTGGCGTCGGGCCTTGCCGTGTGGTTCGCTCAATCGCCCTGACACGTTGGGGAAGTGAGCACGGTGCTACGGCGCAAGGCACCACGGCAACGATCCGAGAAATGGATGGGCACCAGTCACCGCTCGTTCGCGCCTTTGCCCGCCAGGATGTGCGGGCGCGCCTTCTCGATCCGCGACACGCGCGTCGCCGCCGTCTTGGCCGAGCTGAGAAGGATCGCGTAGCTGCGCTGGCGCCCCGTGGTGAGCCGGTGAAACGCCTCGGCGAGTTCGGGGTCGGCGTCCATGGCGTCAACCAGTTCGTCGGGCAGTTCCAGCGCCTGCGCCACCTTCGGCGGACGGATGCCCGCTTCGGCATAGGCCATGGCTTCGAGCAGGTAGGCGCGGATGGCGCTGGCCCGTTCCTCGACCTGCTCGGTTGCGGTGAACCGGATCGAGTCGGGGTGCTGCGTGTTCGGGCCCTGCCGTTCCATCAGCCCCTCGGGGTCCTTCATCAGCGCGGCGTTGAAGAAGTTGAGCCGGAAGTCGCCCTGCAGCGCACCGATCAGCGCGATGTTGCGCCCGGCGTGCATGTAGCAGGGGTGTCCCCATTTCACGGTCTCGATCAGGCCGGCTGCGCGGCAGACGGCGCGCAGCCCGGTCAGGCCTTCGTGCCACTTGTTGGCCGAGCAGGCGGGGGTGGCGAAACGCTCGCACCGGCCGCAGCCCTTGGAAAAGAAGTCCTCGATGTCCGTGATCATTGCTCAGTCCTCACCCACCACCAGGCAGCGGCCACCAGCCCGGCGAAGCCGGTGTACGCCGCCACGAACGCCCACCAGGGCAGGTCCCAGTAGAGCAGACGCGAGAGCCAGTGCCCGATGAAGCTCTCGCCGTAGGCGCCTTGCCCCGCCAGCCGCCGCAGGTCCTGTTCCCACACCGTCAGCGGGCACAGCCGCCCCAGCCAGGCCTGGGCAGCGATGAAGAGCATCAGGCCCAGGTGCGTGAGCCGCAGGCCGCGGTGGCGCACCCAGCGCCAGCCGCACACGCCACCCACCAGCACCAGCGGCAGCAGCCCCACCACGAACAGCACAATGCCCACGTGCAGCGCCAGCAGCGCGTCGGCGAGCAGGGCGGCGGTGGCGGGGTTCATGCCGCCAGTGTGCACAAAAACCACCTGCCCGAGGCGGTTCAGGTCACGCGGTAGAAGCTCAGGAAGACGCCGTCGGGGGCCCGCCGACCGGTGCCGACATACTGGCTTTCGGCCAGCCAGGCCCACTCGGGCGCGCTGGATTCCAGCCGGGGTTGGCAGCGGAAGTACACCGCCGCGGGGTTCACGGGCTCACCCCGCATGATGCGCAAGGCGTCTTCGGCCGACGTCACCCGCAGCGCCGTGTTCTGCACGAAGACGCGACTGCCATCGTCCAGCTCGATCACGTAGCGCGCGTCCAGGTGGGCCTGCGTGCCCTGGCCCACGATCAGCTGGAAGTCTGCACCGCCCGGCAACACCCGCCCGTTGAGGCGAGGACCGCGCACCACGCCACCGGTGATGGGGATCATGCGCCGCAGTCCGGAGGGCGTGTGGCCCACCTCGACCGGCGGGGCAATGGTGACGGCCAGGTCGCAGATGTGCTCCAGCGACGGCGCGGCCAGTGTTTCGGGTGTGGGCTCTGGGGTGGGGGTGGTCTGTGACATGGTCGGTCAATCCGCTTTGAAGCCGGTGGCGGCCACGGCCTTGCCCCACACCCGCGTGTCGGACTCGATGAGCTGGCGGAAGGCTTCGGTGGTGGAGCCGGTGGGCTGGAAACCGGCATTCTCCACTTTGGTTCGCGTCTCGGGTTTGCTGAGCACCTGGCGGATGTCGTTGCTCAGCTTCTGCACCAGGGCATCCGGTGTGCCGGCTGGCGCCACGACACCGAACCAGGTGGTGAATCCGATCTTGGGGAAGCCCTGTTCCTTGAACGTCGGCACATCGGGCAGTGTGGTGGACCGGGCGCTGCCCGTCGAACCGATGGCCAGCAGCTTCTGCGCCTTCACCTGCGGCGCAGCCAGCCCCACGCTGGAGAAAACCCCTTGCACGTCACCTCCGAACAGGCCACTGAATGCGTCGGCGGTGGTGCGGTAGTGCACCGGTTCGGGTGTGACGCCGATCTCGTCACCCAGGATGAAGGCCCCGAAGTGTCCTGCGGTGCCCGCCCCGAAGGTGGCCATGAAGAACGACTTCTGCTCCTTGCTCCAGCGAACGAACTCGGCAGCGTTGCGCGCAGGCACCTTTTGTGGGTTGACCAGAAGCACGAACTCGGATTCGGCCACGGTGCTCACCGGTTTGAAGTCCTTGGCAGGCTGGTAGGGCAGGTTGCGGTAGGTGCTCGGGGCGATGCTCAGCTGGCCGGTCGCTGCAAGAAGAAGGGTGTGTCCGTCGGGCGTGGCGCGCGCCACTTCGGCCGCGGCGACGGTGCCCCCTGCCGCGGCCTTGTTCTCGACGATGACGGCTGCGCCATTCCAGGCGGACGACAGTTGCTGGGCCAGCAGCCTGGCCACGATGTCCGGTCCCGTGCCTGCGCCGAACCCCACCACGATCTTGACGGGGCGCGCCGGATAGTCCGTCTGCGCGGACGCGAGCCCGGCGGAGGTGAGCAGCAGGGCGGCGGCCAGGGCGCGAGCGCCTCGGTGGATCAGGGTGGTGGTCGGCATCAGGTGTCTCCGTTGTGGTGTGGTGCGTCCAAAATATATGGAGACGGCAACACTTGTTCTAATCAATCGTTGTAGGGGAATACCAGTGGCCACTTCACGGCTGGGCGATCCGCAGTCCATCGAGGATCTGCTGCTGTACCGCCTGATCCGGCTGGTCTCCGTGGCCGGTTCGCCGGTCATCCGCATGTGCGAAGGACAGCATGGCATCACCCGTCGCGAGTGGCGGGTGATGGCGGTGTTGCAGTTTCATGGCCCCTCGCTGTCGTCCGAACTGGCCGATCGCGCAGGTCTGGACCATGCACGGACTTCTCGTGCCATCACGGGCTTGGTGGAGAAGAAACTGCTGGATCGCATGGCCTTGCCTGGCGACAGGCGTCGGGTGCGCATTTCTCTGACGCCAGCCGGTGCTGCCCTCTATGCGCAGTTGTTCCCCGAAGTGGTTCAGCTCAACCAGGAGATCCTTTCGGTCCTGCGTCCGGAAGAGATGGACGTGCTGGATGACCTGATCAACCGGCTACAGGCGCGCGCCGTGCAGCATGTCGCCGAAGCGAATCTCCCGAAGGCCAACCGTCGGCGTGGTCGCCTGAAAAGTTGACACCGGTCGGCCGGGGGCCCGCACCGTCACTTGCGCGCGCTGACCAGCAGCACGAGGCCGCCCGCCACGATGGCGGCCACGCCGGCCCACACGGGGATGTTGACCCGGTTTTCTTCCCGGACCTTGAGTTCGAGCGGCCCGAGCTTGGCGGCGGTGCTTTCAGTCGTGTACGAGAAGCCGCCGTACACCAGGGCGGCGATCCCGGCGACGATGACGATCAATGCGGCGATGCGTGCGATTCCCATGGTGCTGGCTCCTGTGGAAGGGGACGGTCGGCCCGGTGGCGCCATTGGACCCGGGCCGCCACTCCGTGTTCGTAGGATAGGTCCTATGCCCGCCGTAGGCGAGCGCCGCAACCGCAAAAAAGCCGCCATCGCACCCGGTGTGGCGACTCCCGCGCGAGGCGCTGTCAGCGCTGCCCGTCGTGCAATGCGATCTGGTCCACCGCAAGGCCACCCAGACGCGAATGGATGCGCCCGCCGTCGGCCATCACCAGGCCGAACACGATCTCGTCGGGACGCGGGCCGTCCTGCACGCCCACCTCCATGGCGTTGAAGTGGCTGCGCACATAGGCGGCCTGGATGTGGTGCAAAGGCACCATCAGCCGGTAGCCGGCGCTGGCCACGGCCTTGGCGGCGGGCACGATGGCCTTGGGCTCGCCCAGCACCGCGCGCATGGCCCAGCCGCCCGCTTCGTGCCACACCGCGCCGTGTTCGAGCTCGCCGTTCACGCCGACGATGGCGGCCTTGCCGTAGGCCTGCACCTGGTCGCGCCCGAGCACCTGCACCAGCTCTTGGGCCAGCTCGCGCCCGAGCGTGCGCAGCTCGGCCATGAAGGGCAGCAGGTCGGGTTCGTAGCGCCCGGCGTAGGGGTTGCGCACCACGGCCAGCGCCGCGGCCATGCGCAGTGGCACCGCCGGTGGCGGCCCGCCCTCATGGAAGACGGTTTCGACGAGCAGCTGGCGTTTGCGGACCTGGATCAGTGACATGGCGGGATGACCTTGTGACGGGTTGAAAAAAGCGGACCCGGCTCAGGCCGAGCGGGTGCGCGGTTGCGGCTTCGCGCGCAGCAGGCGTTCCTGCTCGGCCGAGGCGTTGTAGGTGGCCATCTCCTCGATGAGCCAGGCCTTGAAGACCTCCAGCACCGGGTTGTCGGCCTTGCGTTCGGGAATCGACAGGTAGTAGGCGCGGTCGCTGGGGCAGAAGTGCTGCACCGGGATGACGAGGCGGCCCGAGGTCAGGTCGTCGCCGATGTCGTACTCGGGCACCAGGGCCACGCCCAGACCCACGGCGGCGGCCTGCAGCGACATGAAGAACAGCTCGTAGCGCGGCCCGGCCAGTTCGTTGCCCGGCACGTAGCCAATCGACTCGAACCACTGGCGCCAGGCGTAGGGCCGCGTGCTCTGCTGCAGCAGCGGCAGCTCGGCCAGCTGCTGCGGTGTGAGCTTCTTGCGCGGGGCGATCAGGGCCGGGCTGCACACCGGCACCAGGGTCTCGTCCATCAGGTGGGTGGTCACGGCGCCGGGCCAGTGGCCGTCGCCGGCGTAGATCGCGGCGTCCATGGTGGTGTCGTCGAACAGGAAGGGCCTTGTGCGGCTGGAGAGGTTGAGCGTGATGTCGGGGTGCAGCTGGGCGAAACCGGCCAGCCGCGGCAGCAGCCAGCGGGTGCCGAAGGTGGGCACGACGGCCAGTTCGAGCCGGCCGCCGCGCCCGCCGCGGGTCATGAGGTTGAGCGTGTCGAGCTCGATCTGTTCGAGGTGCCGCGACACCTGGCGGTGGTAGGCCACGCCGGCCTCGGTCAGCAGCACGCCACGGCGCGAGCGGCGGAACAGGCTCACGCCCAGGAACTGCTCCAGCCCCGCGATCTGGCGGCAGATCGCGCTCTGGGTGAGGGAGAGTTCTTCGGCCGCCTCGGTAAAGCTCGCGTGCCGCGCGGCGGCCTCGAAGGCGCTCAGCGCGGCGGTGCTGGGAATCTTGCGTCGGGAGGTCATGGTTGGCTTTCGAAGTGCGTTTTATGCACTACTGATTGCAAACAAATCGTTTGATGTGCCTGATTCTGGCCCGTACATTTCGGAAAAGTCAAACACGAAGTTCGTTAATTGCACTTCAAAACAAGGCGCCCGCCGAGACGGGACAGCCGACGGAGACCCGCACCATGCACCGATCCCTTGCCTTGCCGAGCCTTGCGCTCGCCTCCCTGACCCTGCTGGCGGGTTGCGCCACCACCGCGCAGCCGCCGCGGCAGGGCGCGGCCACGCCCGCGCCGCTGCAACAGTGCAGCGAACTGATGGGCGCCTTCGGCTTCGCCGGTGCCCGGTTCACCGCGGTCACGCTGGAGCCGGCGGGGCGCCTGACGAACGCCGGCCAGCCGGTGGGCGAGCACTGCCGCGTGACCGGCCGGATGAACGAGCGCGTCAGCCCGGTCGACGGCCAGACCTACGCCATTGGCTTTGAGATGCGCCTGCCCCGTGACTGGAACGGCCGCTTCCTCTACCAGGGCAACGGTGGCACCGACGGCAACGTCGTCACCGCCGATGGCGGCAACTCGCTGGGCAGCGGCGGCCTGCTGCGCAACGCGCTGCAGAAGGGCTTTGCGGTGATCAGCTCCGACGGCGGACACAGCAACGCGCAGAACCCGCTGTTCGGCCTGGACCCGCAGGCGCGCCGCGACTACGGCTACAACGCCATCGGCACGCTCACGCCCATGGCCAAGGCGCTGATCCAGCGCGCTTACGGCAAGGCGCCCGACCGCTCGTACATCGGCGGCACGTCCAACGGCGGTCGCCAGGCGCTGGTGGCGGCCACCCGCTACGCCGACCAGTTCGACGGTGTGCTGGCGCAGTCGCCCGGCATCCACCTGCCGCGCGCCTCGGTGGCCAACCTGTCCAACGTGAAGCGCTGGGACACCGTGGTCACCACCCGCGAGGTCAATGGCCGGCCCGACTACGAGTCGGCCCTGCCCCGGCCGGAGCGCGAACTCGTGGCCCGCGCCATCCTGGCGCGCTGCGACGCACTCGATGGTCTGGCCGACGGCCTGGTGAACGATGTGGAGGCCTGCCGCTCGGCCTTCGACCCGCAGCGCGACCTGCCCACCTGCGCCGCGGGGCGCGACGGCAGCTGCCTGACGGCCGCCCAGAAGTCGGTGCTGGCCGCGGTGCACGCGCCCGCCCGCAACAGCGCTGGCGAGGTGGTCTACAGCGGCTTCCCGTTCGACCCCGGCATCCAGCACCCGGGCTGGGCCGAGTGGAAGTTCCGCAGCTCCCTGCTCACGGCGCGCAACCCGGTGTCGGTCGGCTTCATCTTCTCGTCGCCGCCGGTGGCCGATGTGGCCATGGCGACCGACACCCGCAAGAGCGCGGCCTTCGCACTGGCCTTCGACATCGACCGCGACGGCAGCAAGATCTTCGCCACCAGCGGCGTCTACACCGACAAGGCCCTGGACTTCATGGGCACGCTGGAGGCGCCCGAGTTCGACCGCCTGCGCCAGCGCGGTGGCAAGGTGCTGGTGTTCCACGGCACGGCCGACCCGATCTTCTCCAGCGACCACACGCAGGCCTGGTTCCGCGCGCTGGACGCCCACCAGCAGGGCCGTGCCGCCGACTTCGCCCGCGTGTTCCTGGTGCCGGGCCAGGGCCACTCCCGCGGCGGGCCAGCCACCGAACAGTACGACGGGCTGGACGCGCTGGTCGACTGGGTGGAGCAGGGCCGCGCGCCCGAACGCATCGTGGCCAGCGCACGCGGCGCAGGCAACCCCGGCGGCGCCAACACCGACCTGCCGGCCAACTGGTCGCCCTCCCGCACCCGGCCGCTGTGCCCCTATCCGCTGCTGGCGCGCTACACCGCTGGCGACACCGAATCCGCCGCGAGCTTTGCCTGCCAGCGCTGACCTCTTTTCAAGTCCACCACCATGCCCACTTCCTCTTTCCTCTGGGACGACCCGTTCCTGCTGGAGCAGCAGCTCCAGGCCGACGAGCGCGCGGTGCGCGACGCCGCCGCGGGCTATGCCCAGTCCGAGCTGGCGCCGCGCGTGCTGGCGGCCTTTCGTGAGGGCCGCACCGACCCGGGCCTGTTCCGCGAGATGGGCGCCCTCGGCCTGCTCGGGGCCACGCTGCCGTCCACCTACGGCGGCGCCGGCCTGAACTACGTGTGCTACGGCCTGATCGCCCGCGAGATCGAACGCGTCGACTCCGGCTACCGCACCATGCTCAGCGTGCAGTCCAGCCTGGTGATGCTGCCCATCCACGCTTTCGGCAGCGAAGAACAGCGCCAGCGCTACCTGCCGCGCCTGGCCTCGGGCGAGTGGATCGGCTGCTTCGGACTCACCGAGCCGGACAGCGGTTCCGACCCCGCCAGCCTGTCCACCCGCGCCACCCGCGTGCCCGACGGCTTCCGCCTGAGCGGCGCCAAGATGTGGATCACCAACAGCCCGATCGCCGATGTGTTCGTGGTCTGGGCCCAGCTGGCCGACGAGGACAGCGGGCGCGACCAGATCCGCGGCTTCATCCTGGAGAAGGGCTGGCAGGGCCTGAGCGCGCCCGAGATCGCCGGCAAGGTGGGCATGCGCGCGTCGGTCACCGGCCAGATCGTGATGGACGCTGTGTTCGTGCCGGCCGAGAACCTGCTGCCCGGCGTGCGCGGCCTGAAGGGCCCGTTCACCTGCCTGGACAGCGCGCGCTACGGCATCGCCTGGGGCGCGTTCGGCGCTGCCGAAGACTGCTGGCACCGCGCGCGCCGCTACGTGCTGGACCGCAAGCAATTTGGCCGCCCGCTCGCCGCCAACCAGCTGGTGCAGAAAAAGCTGGCCGACATGCAGACCGAGATCGCGCTGGGCCTGCAGGGTTGCCTGCGGTTCGGGCGCATGAAGGACGAGGGCATCGCGTCGGTGGAACTGACCAGCATGCTCAAGCGCAACAGCTGCGGCAAGTCGCTGGACATCGCCCGCGTGGCGCGCGACATGCTCGGCGGCAACGGCATCAGCGACGAATACGGCGTGGCGCGCCACCTGGTGAACTTGGAGGTGGTGAACACCTACGAGGGCACGCACGACATCCACGCGCTGATCCTCGGTCGCGCACAAACCGGTCTGCAGGCGTTTGCATCATGAACCACGAATCAACTCCCCAAGGCGGCGCGCTGTCCCACCTCAAGGTACTCGACCTCTCGCGCGTGCTCGCCGGTCCCTGGGCCAGCCAGATGCTGGCCGACATGGGCGCCGAGGTGATCAAGATCGAACACCCCGAGCGCGGCGACGACACGCGCGGCTGGGGCCCGCCCTACCTGAAGGACGCGCAGGGTGATGCACTGGAGTCGGCCTACTTCCTGTGCGCCAACCGCAACAAGCGGTCGGTGGCGCTGGACATGGCCACGCCCGAGGGCCAGCGCCAGATCCGTGAACTGGCCCTGCAGTCCGACGTGCTGATCGAGAACTTCAAGGTCGGCGGCCTGGCGCGCTATGGGCTCGACTACGCCAGCCTGAGCGCGCTCAACCCGCGCCTGATCTACTGCTCCATCACCGGCTTCGGCCAGACCGGCCCCTACGCGCAGCGCCCGGGCTACGACTTCATGGTGCAGGGCATGGGCGGGCTGATGAGCCTGACCGGCGTGCCCGATGGCGAAGACGGCGCCGGCCCGATGAAGGTGGGCGTGGCGCTGACCGACGTGCTCACCGGGCTGCACGCGGTGTCCGGCATCCTGGCCGCGGTGGCCTGGCGCGAACGCTCGGGCGAAGGCCAGCACATAGACCTTGCGCTGCTGGACGTACAGGTGTCGTGCCTGGCCAACCAGGCGCAGAACTACCTCATCACCGGGCAGTCGCCGCGCCGCCTGGGCAACGCCCACCCGAGCATCGTGCCGTACCAGTCCTTCCCCACCGCCGACGGCGAGATGATCCTGGCGGTGGGCAACGACAGCCAGTTCGCCTCGTTCTGCCAGGTGGCCGGGCGCGCCGAATGGGCGACCGACCCGCGCTTTGCCACCAACGCCGCCCGTGTGGCGCACCGCGCCGAACTGGTGCCGCTGCTGCGCCAGGTGACGGTTCAGCGGACCACCGCGCAATGGATCGCCGCGCTGGAAACCGCCAACGTGCCCTGCGGCCCGATCAACACGCTGGAGCAGGTGTTCGCCGATCCGCATGTGCAGGCGCGGGGCCTGCGCGTCGAGCTGCCGCACCCTGTGGCCGGCACAACGCCGGGCGTGGCCAGCCCGCTGCGCTTCTCGAAAACCCCGGTGCAGTACCGCCGGGCGGCACCCGCGCTGGGTGCAGACACCGCGGCCGTGCTGGCTGGCCTGCAGGCCACCCCAACCCCCGATCATCCGAGGTGAGGGTGCGCCGCGCCCAGACCCTTGTGTTTCACCCTGTCCTTTTCTGAAAGAACCCACATGAAGCTTCTGTCGTTTGAATACCAGGGCCGCGCCTCCTGGGGCGCCGTCGTCGGTGAGCACGTGGCCGATCTCGGCCGTGCCTACCCGCAATACCCCACGCTGCAGGCCTACATCGCGGCCGGCCGCACCCTGCAGGCAGGGGCCGATGCGGCCAGCGTGCCCGCCGACATCCCGCTCGCCAGCATCCGCTTCCTGCCGGTGATTCCGCAGCCCGAGAAGATCGTCTGCGCCATCCGCAACTACCACGACCACCACCGCGAGGTCGTGGCCGCCGGGCTGGACCGCGAGCTCTCGGCGCACCCGCCGATCTTCCTGCGCGTGTGGCGCTCGCAGGTGGCGCACGGCCAGCCCATCCTGCGCCCGCACTGTTCCGATTCGCTGGACTGGGAGGGCGAACTGGCGGTCATCATCGGCAAGCCGGGCCGCAACATCCCCGAGGCCCAGGCCCACGAGCACATCGCCGGCTACTCGATCTACAACGACGCCAGCATCCGCGAGTGGCAGTTCCATGCCAAGGCCATCTGCGCCGGCAAGAACTTCGAGTCCACCGGCGCCTTCGGCCCCTGGATGGTCACGACCGACGAAATCGCGCACGACCGCCCGCTCAAGCTGGTGACGCGCCTGAGCGGCGAGCTGATGCAGTCCACTACCACCGACGACATGATCTTTTCGGTGGCGCAGCAGATCGCGTACGCCTCGACCATCTTCACCCTGGTGCCGGGCGACGTGATCGTCACCGGCACGCCGGGCGGCGTGGGCTGGAGCAAGAAGCCGCCGCGCTTCATGGTGCCGGGCGACGTGGTGGAGGTCGAGATCGAAGGCATCGGCACCCTGCGCAACACCGTCGAGCAGGCGCCGCAGTAAGCCGTTTCATAACCACAGGAGACAAGACCGTGAAGAAGAACCTGATGACGCTGTTCGGGGCCGCGCTGGCCCTGACCCTGCCGCTGGCCGCTGGTGCGCAGACCTATCCCGATCGCCCGGTGCGCGTGCTGCACGGCTTCGCCGCGGGCGGCAACGCCGACGTGGTGGCGCGCCTGGTGGGCGCAGAAATGGCCAAGGGCCTGGGCCAGCCCATCGTGGTCGAGCCCAAGGCCGGCGCCGGTGGCACCATCGCCGCGGCCACCGTGGCTTCGGCCAAGCCCGACGGCTACAACCTGCTGCTGGCCACCGGTGGCCATGCCATCGCGGGTGTGCTCTACGACAAGCTGCCCTACGACACTGCCAAGTCCTTCCAGCCGATCTCGGCGCTGACCTCGTTCCCCTTCCTGGTGGTGGTCAACGCCGCCAGCCCGCACCACAGCCTGGGCGATCTGATCAAGGCGGCCAAGGCCCGGCCCAACCCCATGACCTTCGGTTCGGCCGGCATCGGCACCGGCCAGCACATGACCGGCGAGCTGCTGGCCAACCGCGCGGGCTCGGCCTTCACCCACGTGCCCTACCGCGGTGAGAGCGCGTCGGTGACTGCGCTGCTGGGCAACGAGGTCGACTTCGTGGTGATCGCGCCGACCACCGCGCTGCCCCAGGTCAAGGCCGGCAAGCTGCGCGCGCTCGGCACGTCCGGCAGCGCCCGCTGGAGCGGCCTGCCCGACGTGCCCACGGTGGCCGAACAGGGGGTGCCGAACTTCGAGGTGCGTTCGTGGACCGCGCTGCTGGCACCGGCCGGCACGCCACAGCCGGTGATCGACCGCCTGAACGCGCAGGTCGCCACCGCGCTGCAGGACGCCACCCTGCGCAGCAAGCTGGCCGAGGCCACCGGCGGCGACGTGCACGCCAGCACACCCAGGGACCTGCAGGCCACCATCGAGGGCGACCTCAAGCGCTGGGGGCAACTGGTCAAAGACGCCAAGATCCAGAAAGACTGAGAAAGACCCGACACCATGAACGTCACCCGCCCCACCCCGGCCCACTTCGGCTTCTTCGTCTACGACCTCGACAGGATGGTCGACTTCTACACCCAGGTGTTCAAGCTCACCATCACCGACGAGGGCCTGGGCAAGAACTTCGGCAACCGCCTGGTCTTCATGAGCGCCACCGAAGACCAGCACCACCAGATCGTGCTGTCCGAAGGCCGCTCCCCGGACTCCAAGGTGAGCACCATCATGCAGGTGTCGTTCCTGGTGCCCGACCTGGCCGAACTGCGCTGGAACCGCGACAAGGCGGAGGCCCTGGGCGCGACCGAGATGCGCCCCATGAACCACGGCAACGCCTGGTCGCTGTACTACTTCGACCCCGAGGGCAACCGCGTCGAGGTCTACCTGGACACGCCGTACTACGTGAACCAGCCCTACGGCGCGCCGCTGGACCTCGAGAAGAGTGAGGAAGAGCTGCTGGCCGAGACCTTCGCGATGGTGCGCGACGACCCCAGCTACATGCCGCTGGACGAGTGGCAGGCCCGCTTTCGCCGCCGTGGCCCGGGGCGTGCGTGATGGCGCAGGGACACAACTTCATCGGCGGCGAATGGGTGGCGGGTGCGCGCAGCGTGCGCAACATCAACCCGTCGGACACGCGGGATGTGATCGGCGAGTACGCGCTGGCCGACCTGGCGCAGGCGCGCAGCGCGGTGGATGCGGCGGCGGCCGCGTTCCCCGCCTGGTCGCTCTCGGGGCCGCAGCAGCGCTTCGATGTGCTCGACAAGGCCGGCAGCGAAATCCTGGCGCGCAGCGCCGAACTGGGCGACCTGCTGGCGCGCGAAGAAGGCAAGACCTTGCCCGAGGCGGTGGGCGAGGTGGTGCGCGCCGGGCAGATCTTCAAGTTCTTCGCCGGCGAGGCGCTGCGCCAGCGGGGTGAGCTGCTGGCGTCGGTGCGACCCGGCATCGGGGTGGAGATCACGCGCGAACCGCTGGGCGTGGTGAGCCTGATCACGCCCTGGAATTTCCCCATCGCCATCCCGGCCTGGAAGATCGCGCCCGCGCTGGCCTTCGGCAACTGCGTGGTGTTCAAGCCCGCCGAACTGGTGCCCGGCTCGGCCTGGGCGCTGGCCGAGATCCTCTCGCGCAGCGGCCTGCCGGCGGGCGTGTTCAACCTGGTGATGGGCTCGGGCGCCGAGATCGGCACCGCGCTGGTGGACGACCCACGCGTGGCCGGACTGAGCTTCACCGGCTCGGTGGCCACCGGCCGGCGCCTGGCGGCGGCCTGCGCGGCGCGCGGGGCCAAGTACCAGCTGGAGATGGGCGGCAAGAACCCGCTGCTCGTGCTCGACGACGCCGACCTCGCGGTGGCGGTCCAGTGCGCGGTGCTGGGTTCGTTCTATTCCACAGGCCAGCGCTGCACGGCGTCGAGCCGGCTGATCGTGACCGAGGGCATCCACGACCGCTTTGTCGCCGCGGTGGTGGAGCGCCTGAAACAGCTCAAGGTTGACGACGCGCGCCGCCCGGGCACCGACATCGGCCCGGTGGTGGACGAGCGCCAGCTCGCGGTCGATCTGGACTACATCCGGATCGCCCAGGAAGAGGGCGCCACGCTGGCGTTTGGCGGCGAACACCGCGCCAGCAACGACCTCGGGCAGCCGGGTCACTACCTCACCCCGGCGCTGCTCACCGGCACCGACAACACCATGCGCATCAGCCGCGAGGAGGTGTTCGGGCCGGTGGCCAACGTGGTCCGCGCGCGCGACTACGAGGAGGCCCTGGCGCTGGCCAACGACACGCCGTTCGGCCTGTCCAGCGGCCTGTGCACCACCAGCCTGAAACACGCGACCCACTTCAAGCGGCATGCACAGGCGGGCATGGTGATGGTCAACGCACCCACCGCGGGGGTCGACTACCACGTGCCGTTCGGCGGGCGCAAGGGTTCCAGCATGGGGCCGCGCGAGCAGGGCAGTTACGCTGCCGATTTCTACACCACGGTCAAGACCGCCTACACCGCGGCCTGACCGCTTCCAACCCTTTCGAGGCCTCCATGACCCACCCGACCCTGTCCCCCACCGAACTGGCGTTCTCGGCCGCCCGCACCTTCCCGAAGTTCCGCGACGAACCCGTCTCCGACGACACCCTGAAGGCGCTGTGCGAACTCGCCCAGTGGGGCCCCACGGCCTCCAACTGCCAGCCGGCGCGCTACGTGTTCGTGCGCAGCGCCGAAGGCAAGGAGAAGCTGCGGCCCTGCCTGGCACCGGGCAATGTGGACAAGGCCATGAGCGCACCGGTGACCGTGATCGTGGCCCACGACAGCCGCTTCTACGAGCACCTGGCGACCCAGTTCCCGCACATGCCCACCGCCGCCGCGGCGTACGACGGCAAGCCCGCGCTGGCGCAAACCGTAGGGCTGCGCAACAGCAGCCTGCAGGGCGCCTACCTCATCGTGGCGGCCCGCCTGCTCGGGCTGGACTGCGGGCCCATGAGCGGCTTTGACGCCGATGCGCTGGACCGCAGCTTCTTCCCGGACGGGCGCTTCCGCTCGAACTTCCTCATCAACCTCGGTCATGGCGACACCGCTTCCCTGCGTCCGCGGGGACCCCGGCTGCCGTTCGAGACCGTGGCCACCCTGGCCTAGGAGACCACCATGCCTTTCATCGACGTCAAGATCATCGAGGGCGTGTTGCCCGACGACAAGAAGCACGCACTGATCGCCGCCATCACCGAAGCGGTGGTGCAGGTGGGCGGCGAAGGCTTTCGCCCCATGACGCGCTGCGTGATCCAGGAGATCCGCAGCGGCTGGTGGGGCTCGGGCGGCAAGCCGCTGACCACCGAGGACGCGCGCCCCAAGTAGGCCGAGGCCACAAAAAAAGCCGCCATCGCACGGGGCGTGGCGGCTTTCGCGCATGGCCTGTTCAGACAGGCGGCGCGCAGCTCTGAGCGGGGATCAGTTCTTCGGGTAGTCCGAAATCACCTTCCACTTGCCGTCGGTGATCTGCGACAGGCGCGAGGCGTTGCTGCCCAGGCGCTTCTGCGGACCGAAGCTGGCGGGCGCGCTGCCGAAGATGTCGGTCGGGATCGTCATCGTGTCCATCACCTTGATGAAGCTGTCCGTGCTCAGGCCAGGCCCGGCCTTGCCGGCGGCCTTGGCGAAGGTGTCGATGATGTTGTAGCCGTAGACCGAGAACACGGTGGGGTCCTCGTTGAACTTGGTCTTGTACTTGTTGGCCCAGAAGCGCACCGGCTGCGAGGCGTCGTCCAGGTAGGGGTTCTGCACCGTCATGGTGGCGTACAGGCCGTTCATGGCCGGGCCGCCCAGCTTGTGGATCAGGTCGGTGTAGAGCGCGCTGCTGCCCATGAAGGTGGGGTTGAAGCCGAGCTTGCGCGCGGTGGCGATGGTGCCCACGGTCTCGCGGATGATGGTGCCGAGCACCACGAAGTCGCACTGCGCGGCGGCCAGCTTCTGCATCTGCGAGCCGAACTCGGTGGCGCCGCGCTTGAAGCTGGCTTCCTCGGCCATTTCCATGCCGATGGACTTCAGGCCTTCCTTGGCGCCGCGCACCACCTCCAGCCCGAACTCGTCGTCCTGGTAGACGGTGCAGACCTTCTTGGCGCCTTTCTCCTTCACCACCACCGGCAGCGAGTTCTTCATCTGGTCGAAGTACGTGGCGGCGAAGGAGTACTTGAGCTTGTGGAAGGGCTCGTACATCTCGCGCGCAGCGGTGATGGGGAAGAAATTGATCACGTTCTTCTGGAACTGCACCGGCATGGCGGCCATGTTCTGCGCCGTGCCGATGTGGCCGACCATCATGAAGATCTTGTCCTGGTTGACCAGCTTCTGCGCCGCCAGCACGGCGGTCTTGGGGTCGTACTTGCTGTCTTCCACCAGCAGCTTGAGCTTGCGGCCGTTGATGCCGCCCTGCTCGTTGATCTCGTCCACGCGCAGCATCATGCCCAGGCGGGCCTGCTTGCCGAAGCCGGCGAGCGGGCCGGAGAGGTCCTGGATCGAGCCGAGGACGATTTCGTCCTTGCTCACGCCTTGCGACTGTGCGAAGGTGGCGCCGGCCGTCAGTGCCAGAGCGGCGGCGGTCAGAGTGAGTCGGGCTTTCATGGGGGCTTGTCTCCTGGGTGGAAAAAAACGGGGCGGCCGGGTCAGCGGTACATGGCCTCGATCTGCTCGGCGTATTTCTGCTGCACCAGCTTGCGTTTGAGCTTCATGGTGGGCGTGAGTTCTTCGTCCTCGGCGGTCAGCTGGGTCTCCAGCAGCCAGAACTTCTTGATCTGCTCGACGCGGGCGAACTTCTTGTTGGTGGCGTCGATCACGTCCTGGATCAGCTGCTGCACTTCGGGGGCTCGGGTCAGGCTGGCGTAGTTGGAGAAGGGCACGTCGTGGTCCTGCGCAAACTTCTCCACGTTCTCCTGGTCGATCATGATGATCACGGTGAGGTAGGCCCGCTTGTCGCCGATCACCACCGCGTCGGTGATGTAGGGCGAGAACTTGAGTTCGTTCTCCAGCTCGCTGGGGGTGATGTTCTTGCCCCCTGCGGTGATGATGATGTCCTTCATGCGGTCGGTGATGCGGAAAAACCCTTCCTCATCGACCACGCCCACGTCGCCCGTGTGCAGCCAGCCGTCCTTGTCGATGGTCTCGGCCGTCTTCTCGGGCAGGTTCAGGTAGCCCATGAACACGTTGGGCCCGCGCACCAGGATCTCGCCGGTCTGCGGGTCGAGCTTCACCTCGTTGTACTGCGCGGCCGGGCCGATGCTGCCGGGCTTGATGCGCTCGGCGGGGATGCCGGTGGACGCACCGCAGGTTTCCGTCATGCCCCAGACCTCCAGCATGGGCACGCCCAGCGCCAGGTACCAGCGCACCAGTTCGGGCGAGATCGGCGCCGCGCCGGTGACCAGGAAACGCGCGCGGTGGATGCCGATGAGCTTGCGCACGTTGTCCAGCACGAGCAGGCGCGCGGCGCGGAACTGCCACTGCAGGCCCCCGGGCACGGCCTCGCCCTTGAGCACGTGGTCGGCCACGCGCTGGCCGACGCCGATGGCCCAGGCGTAGGCGGCCTGCTGCAGCCGGCTGGCTTCCTTGAGGGTGATCATCACGCCCGAATAGAACTTCTCCCACACGCGCGGCACGGCGGTGAACACCGTGGGCGCGATCTCGCGCACGTTCTCGGGCACCGTCTCGGGGTTCTCGACGAAGTTGAGCCTGGCCCCGGTGTAGAGCGAGAAGTACTCGCCGCCCATGCGCTCGGCGATGTGGCACAGCGGCAGGAAGCACATGCACTCGTCGGCTTCGTCGCGCGCGATCAGCGTGTTGTAGCCGCGCACGGTGTAGACCAGCCCTTTGTGCGCGTGCATCGCGCCCTTGGGCTTGCCGGTGGTGCCCGAGGTGTAGACCAGGATGGCCAGGTCGTCCGGCTTCACGGCGGCCACGCGCTGCTCCAGCGCCTTCGGGTGCAGCGCCAGGTGCTGGCGGCCGAGTGCGCGCAGCGCGTCCAGGCTGATCACCATGGGGTCGTGGAAGTCGCGCAAGCCGTCCATGTCGAACACCACGATCTTCTTGAGTTGCGGCAGGTGCTCGCGCACCTCCAGCGCCTTGTCCAGCTGCTCGTCGTCTTCCACGAACAGCACGGTGGTGCCCGAGTCCTCGCTGAGGAACTGCACCTGTTCGGCCGCGTCGGTCGGGTAGATGCCGTTGGCCACGCCGTTGGCGCTGAGCACGGCCAGGTCGCACAGCACCCACTCGACGTTGGTGTTGGAGAGGATGGACGCGGTCTCGCGTTCGCCGAAGCCGATGGCGATCAGGCCGTGGCCGATCTCGCGCACCGCCTGGCCCACCTGGGTCCAGCTCCAGCTGCGCCAGATGCCGAATTCCTTCTGCCGCAGCCAGATGCCCGGACCGCGCCGGTCGACCGCGTTCCAGAAGATCGCGGGAATGGTATCGCCGGGCATGACCACGTCGGTCTGCGGGCGGATGGCGGAGAGATCCCAGAGATAGCTCATGTGTTCACCGCCAGTTCTTCTTTTTCTTCCAGCGCCGGTCGGCGCGCACACCGGCTTCCTTCATGCCGAGGTAGAACTCCTTGATGTCGTCCTTCTCGCGCAGGCGGGCGCAGGTGTCTTCCATCACGATGCGTCCGTTCTCCAGCACGTAGCCGTAGTCCGAGGCGTTCAGCGCCATGTTGGCGTTCTGCTCCACCAGCAGGATGGTGGTGCCGCGCTCGCGGTTGATGCGCACCACGATCTCGAAGATCTCCTTGGTCAGCTTGGGCGACAGGCCAAGGCTGGGTTCGTCCAGCAGGATCAGGTCGGGGTTGGCCATGAGCGCGCGGCTGATGGCCAGCATCTGCTGCTGGCCGCCCGAGAGCAGGCCGGCGTCCTGCGCGGCGCGCTCGCGCAGGATGGGGAAGTAGTTGAAGACCAGCTCCATGTCGCGCGCCACGCCGTCGCGGTCTTTGCGGGTGTACGCACCCATCAGCAGGTTGTCGCGCACCGAGAGCAGCGGGAACACCTCGCGCCCCTCGGGCACGTGCATCAGGCCGCGCTGCACGATCAGCGCCGGGTCCTGCGCGGTGATGTTCTCGCCCTTGAATTCGATGCTGCCCTTGCGCGGGTCGATGATGCCGCTGATGGTCTTGAGGATGGTGGTCTTGCCGGCGCCGTTGCTGCCCAGCACGGTGGCGATCTCGCCGCGCCGCACTTGCAGGCTCACGCCGCGGATGGCCTTGATGGGGCCGTAGGCGCTCTCTACGTTGAGCAGCTTGAGCACCGCGTTGTCGGTGACCGGGGCCGTCATGCCGCCACCCTCCCATGGTTCTCGCGGCGCAGGCTGGACACGTCGTCCACCGTGCCGAGGTAGGCCTCGATCACGCCGGGGTGGCTCTGCACCTCGGCCGGCGTGCCGGTGGCCAGCTCGGCGCCCATGCTCATGGCCAGCACGCGGTCGGACACCTTGGACACGAGCGTCATGTCGTGTTCCACCATCAGCACGGTCACGCCCAGTTCGTTCTTGATGTCGCTGATCCAGAACGCCATGTCCTCGGTTTCCTCCACGTTCAGGCCCGACGACGGTTCGTCCAGCAGCAGCAGGCGAGGTTCGGTGCACAGCGCGCGCGCCAGCTCCACCACCTTGCGCACGCCATACGGCAGGCCCGCCACCATCGACTCGCGGTGGTGCTGCAGGTCGAGGAAGTCGATCACCTGTTCCACCTTCTCGCGCGCGGCGATCTCGGCGGCGCGGGTCTTGCCGGTGAACAGCAGCTCGCTCCACAGCCCTGTCTGCCGGTGCGTATGGCGCCCGATCAGCAGGTTCTGCAGCACCGTGGCGTGCTCGAACAGCTCGATGTTCTGGAAGGTGCGCGCGATGCCCAGGCCGGCCACCTTGTGCGGCGGCAGGTCGGTCAGCTTCAGCGTGCCCTGGTGGCTGGCTAAGTGGATCTCGCCGCTGGTGGGCGTGTAGATGCGGCTGATCAGGTTGAACACCGTGGTCTTGCCCGCACCGTTGGGGCCGATCAGGGTGAACACCTCGCCCTTCTTCACGTCGAAGCTCACCCGGTTGACCGCCAGCACGCCGCCGAAGCGCACGCTCAGGTCCCGGGCCGAGAGGAGGATGTCGTCGTTCATGGCGCTCATTTCAGACGGTCCGATTTCTGGAACGACTTCTGCCGCTTGAACATGCCCTTGCGGTAGAACGGGAACAGCTGGAACCAGGTGCGCACCTTGAGCCAGCGGCCGTACAGGCCCATGGGCTCGAACAGCACGAAGGCGATCAGCACCACGCCATACACCGTGCCCTGCAGACCGGTGGACTGGCCGATGGCCTCGGGCAGGAAGTCCTTGGCCAGTGCGATCAGCTGCGGCATCACGATCAGGAAGATCGCGCCCAGGAAGGCGCCGTGGATCGAACCCAGGCCGCCGATCACCACCATCAGCAGCAGGTCGATGGACTGGATGATGGAGAACTGGTCGGGCGAGAGGAACTGGATCTTGTGCGCGTACAGCGCGCCGCCGATGCCGGCCAGCGCGGCCGACAGCGCGAACGACAGCGTCTTGTAGCGCGCCAGGTGGATGCCCATGCTCTGCGCGGAGATCTCCGAATCGCGGATGGCGACGAAGGCGCGGCCGGTGGGCGCGCGCAGCAGGTTGACGATGGCCAGCGTGGCGCCCACGCAGAGCACCAGGCAGAGGAAGTAGAAGCCTTCGGTGGAGTCGATGCTCCAGCCGCCGATGGCGGGCGGGTTGACCACCAGGCCGGCGTTGCCGCCGGTCACGTGTTCCCAGCGCGCCATGCCTTCTTCGACGATGAAGCCGAAGGCCAGCGTGGCCATGCCCAGGTAGATGCCTTTGACGCGCAGCGCCGGCAGGCCCACCACCATGCCCACCGCGGCCGAGAGCAGGCCGGCGCAGGCGATGGAAATAGGAAACGGCCAGCCCGCGTTGGTGAGCACGGCCTCGGTGTAGGCGCCGACGCCGAGGAAGGCCGCGTGACCCAGCGAGAACAGGCCGGTGAAGCCGGCCAGCAGCATCAGGCCCAGGCCGACGATGGCGTAGATCAGCACGAAGGTCAGCTGCGCCAGCCAGTACTCGGGCAGGGCCCAGGGCGCCACCGCGAGGAACAGGCCCAGCAGGCTGTACCAGAACACATGGCCGCGGTGTTTGGCCAGCCGGATGTCCTGGTCGTAGTCGGTCTTGAAAATGAAACGCATCGGTTCAGACCTTTTTGCGCAGCTTCTCGCCGAACAGGCCGTTCGGCTTGAGCACCAGCATCAGCAGCACCACGATGTAGGGCGCGATGTCCTTGAAACCTTCGGGCAGGTAGAAGCCAGAGAGCGCCTCGACGATGCCGATCACCAGCCCGCCCACGATGGCGCCGGGCAGGCTGCCGAAGCCGCCCACCACCGCGGCCGGAAAGGCCTTGAGGCCGATGAAGCCCATGTTGGCGTGCACGAAGGTGATGGGCGCCAGCAGCAGGCCGGCGATGGCGGCGACGCCGGCCGCCAGGCCCCAGACCAGGCCGTTGAGCCGCTTGACCGGGATGCCCATGTAGTAGGCGGCCAGCTGGTTCTGCGACGAGGCCTGCATGGCGATGCCCAGCTTGCTGTACTTGAACATGGCGAACAGGCCGGCGCACAGCACCGCGGTGACGCCGATGATCACCAGCTGCTCGGCGGCGAGCACCAGGCCGCCCATGTTCAGCACCTCGCCCGCGTAGGGCACGGCCAGCGAGTGCGTGTCGGTGCCGATGTTGGGAATCATGGTGATCACGCCGCGCAGCACGTAGCCCACGCCGATGGTGAGCATCACGATGGAGAACGCCGGCTGGCCCAGGATGGGGCGGATCACCATGCGTTCCAGCAGCACGCCGAACAGGCCCATGCCGATGACGGCCGCCAGCACCGAGACCCAGAACGGAAACCCCAGCAGCGTCATGGTCAGCAGGCCGCCGAAGGCGCCGACCATCATCAGGTCCCCCTGCGCGAAGCTCACCGTCTCGGTGGCCTTGTAGATCAGCACGAAGCCCAGGGCAATGAGTCCGTAGATGCATCCCTGGGCCACACCGCCGATCAGCAGTTGCAGCAGTTGCACGCACTGTCTCCTTTGTTGTTGTGGACACAGGGCGCTGCAAATGCTGTGGCGCAGGGTCCAGCTGTCGTGCGGGTTTTATATCGGCCTTGCCTGAAACCGGCGTCAGGGTAGACCCGAGCCCGAGTCGCGCAGGCGGCAGGTTTTATGTGCCTTATTTTCAGCAAGCAATCGCTTTGCAAAAATAGGGAATGCCCGTATGCTGGCCGCATGAAGTCCATCCGCATCGGCGCCGGTCTCGGCTTTTATGGCGACCACTGGGAGCCCGTGGTCGCCAGCATCGAACGTGGCGATGTGCAGTTCATCGCCAGCGACCACCTGGCCGAACTCACCCTGGCCATCCTGCAGAAAGACCGGCAGCGCGACCCGTCGCTGGGCTACGCCCGCGACGTGGTGCCGATGCTGCTGCGGCTGTGGCCGCTGATGCAGGCGCGCGGCGTGCGCTTCGTCTGCAACGCGGGCGGCCTCAACCCACAGGGTGCCGCGCAGGCGGTGCAGGCCGCGCTGGCGGCCAGGGGCATGGCGCCGCGCATCGCCGTGGTGACGGGCGACGACGTGTTGCCGCGGTTGCTCGACGCCTCCGTGTCCGACGCGGCGCTGGCCCACCTGTTCACGGGGGAGCCGGTGTCGGCGGTGCGCGAGCAGCTGGTGTTCGGCAACGCCTACCTCGGCGCCGCGCCCATCGTGCAGGCGCTGGACCGGGGGGCGGACATCGTGATCACCGGCCGCGTGGCCGACGCTGCGCTGTTCCTCGGCCCCATTGCCCATCACCTCGGCTGGGACCTGAAGGCCACCGACGCCGCCGGGCTGGACAGGCTGGCGCAGGGCCTGACCGTCGGCCATCTGCTCGAATGTTCCGGCCAGGGCAGCGGCGGCAACTTCGGCAGCCAGGAAGCCTGGAAGGCGATTCCCGATCTGGCCCACATCGGCTTTCCCATCGCCGAGGTGTGGAACGACGGCACCGCTCTCATCACCAAGGCGCCCGGCACGGGTGGGCGGGTCAACTTCGACACCGTGCGCCAGCAGCTGCTGTACGAGGTGCACGACCCGCACGCCTACCGCTCGCCCGACGTGGTGCTGGACATAGGCGGCATCCACCTGCACGACGAGGGCCACGACCGGGTGCGGCTGACCGGGGCGCGCGGCACGGCGCCGGGCGACCAGCTCAAGGTGGTCGCCGGCTTCGGCGACGGCTTCAAGGCCGAGGTCACCTGGGGCTTTTCGTGGCCCGACGCCTGGGACAAGTCTCAGGCGGCCATTGCCACCATCCGCACCCAGCTGGCCGAGCGTCGCGTGCCGCACGAGGAGCTGTACGTGGAATACCCGGGCCTGAACTCGGCGCACGGCCCGCTGGCGCCGCTGCCGCCCCCGGAGCAGCTCAACCAGATGAACGAGATCTGGACGCGGCTGGTGCTGCGCACGAACGTGAAGGCCGCCGCCGACGGCTTCGGCCGCCTGTTCCCCTGGATCGGCCTGAGCGGCCCGGCCTACACCTGCGGCTTCACCGGGCTGCACAACACCAGCGAGCTGCTGGGCATCTGGCCGACGCTGATCCCTCGGACGGAGGTGGAGCCCAATGTGCGGGTCGAGATGCTGGGAGGTGCCGCATGAACGGAGTCCGCATACCCCTGGTCCGCATCGCCCATGCGCGCAGCGGCGACAAGGCCGACTGGGTCGACTTCGGGCTGTTCGCCTGGAACGAGGCCGGTTACCGCATCCTCGAACGCGAGGTCACGGCCGAACGGGTGCGGCAGCACTTCGTGCCCTGGCTGCCGGGCGAGGTGGACCGCTGGCCGCTGCCCAACATCCTCGCGCTCAAGCTGGTGCTCAAGGGCGCGCTGCAGGGCGGCGGCGCCCGCAACCTGCGGCTGGACAACCTGGGCAAGTCGATGGCGGGGGCGCTGTTGCGCATGGAGATCGAGGTGTCGGAAGACGAGCTTCAGGCGGCATTGAATGAGCCGCGTGTGGGCTTGTGGGGAGAGCAGGCATG
This sequence comes from Hydrogenophaga flava NBRC 102514, assembly GCF_001571145.1. Classification (GTDB taxonomy): domain Bacteria; phylum Pseudomonadota; class Gammaproteobacteria; order Burkholderiales; family Burkholderiaceae_C; genus Hydrogenophaga; species Hydrogenophaga flava. The sequence continues at coordinate 77,837 of NZ_BCTF01000001.1, read as the reverse complement.
ACGGCTGTCACCACCGAGGTGATCGACGACATCCACGTCGTCACGCTCAACCGCCCCGAGGTGCGCAATGCCGTCGATGGCGACACCGCGCAGGCGCTGCACGCCGCCTTCCTGGCCTTCGAGGACGACCCGGCCGCCAGGGTCGCGGTGTTCCACGGTGCGCACGGTCACTTCTGCGCCGGCTGGGACCTGCAGCACGGCGCTCGCCTGGCGGCCTCGGGTGGTGCGTCGGGCCTGGACGCGCTGGACTTCCACAGCGACGACGCCCGCGCCATCGGCCCCATGGGGCCGTCGCGCCTGCGCCTGTCCAAGCCGGTGATCGCGGCCGTCAGCGGCGCGGCGGTGGCGGGCGGCATGGAGCTGGCGCTGTGGTGCGATCTGCGGGTGATGGAAGACGACGCCTACTTCGGTGTCTACTGCCGGCGCTTCGGCGTGCCGCTGATCGACGGCGGCACGGTGCGCCTGCCGCGCCTGATCGGCATGGGCCATGCGATGGACCTGATCCTCACCGGCCGCAAGGTCGAGGCGGCCGAGGCGCTGCAGATGGGTCTGGCCAACCGCGTGGTGCCCACCGGACAGGCGCGCGAAGCCGCCATCATGCTGGCGCGGCAGCTCGCCGCCTTCCCGCAGGCCACGATGCGCGCCGACCGCGAGAGTGCGCACGCGCAGTGGGACCTGCCGCTGGGCGAGGCGCTGCAGCAGGAGTGGCAGCGCGGCCGGGCGCGCATTCCCGATGCGCTGGAGGGCGCGGTGCGCTTCGCGGCTGGCGAAGGCCGCCACGGCACCTTCTGAGCGGCGCGGATTGGCCCTCCGCCGGGCCGACCGGCTGGCGATCATCCCGGCCATGAACGCTGCGATTCCCCACGACACCGAGGTGCTGGTGCTCCAGCACCTGCACGAAGACGGCCCGGGCCACCTGGGCGACTGGCTTGATGCGCAGGGCGTGCGCTGGTGCGTGCGCTGCACCGAGGCGGGCGAGGCCTACCCGGCGACGGTGCGGGGCCTGAAAGGCCTGGCCGTGCTGGGTGGCGCCTGGAGCGCCAACGACGACCGCCCCAGCCTGCGCCAGGCCGAGGCCCTGATCCGCGAGGCCGATGCGCTGGGCATCCCGGTGATCGGTCACTGCCTGGGCGGCCAGCTCATCGCGCGCGCCTTCGGCGGCCGTGTGCGGACGCTCGACACCCCGGAGATCGGCTGGCTGCCCATGCGCCACGACGGCAGCGCGGCGGCGCGCGAATGGCTGGGCGACGCGCCGGAGGCGACGGTCTACCAGTGGCACTACGACAGCTTCACCGAACTGCCGCCGGGCGCGCAACTCATCGCCGGCTCACCAGCCTGCCGGCACCAGGCCTTCGCGCTGCGCCAGCACCTGGCGATGCAGTTCCACATCGAGATCACCGAACGCAAGGTCGAGGACTGGATCGCGGTGCCAGGCGCCGGCTACGCCCCGGCCTGCGCGGCGCATCCGGCCACCGTGCAGACGCCTGAGGTGATGCGAGAGGGCACCCGACGGCACCTGGCCGCCAGCCAGGCGCTGGCGGAACACATCTACGGCCGCTGGCGCGAACGCTGGCCGCGCTGAACGGCGGGCGGTGGTGGCCTGACGCCGAACGGGTGGCTCCTATACTGCTTCGCGGGATCGGGCAGAGCCCGAACGACCCGTCAACCAAGAAGCACTGTGGAGGGAAAAAGCGATGAGGAACACAACTGTGTGGCGGGGCCTGCTGGCCCTGATGTGGGGTCTTTGGGTGTTGTCCATGGCGCCGCAGGCCCGTGCTCAGCAGGCCGCACCCAAGGCCGACGACCCCTGGGAGGTGGCCCGCCAGGCGGCCCAGAACGGACCAGCGGACATCACCCTGGCCGGGCAGGCCGTGCTCAAGCTGCCGGCGGACAGGGTGTTCATCCCCCAGCCGCACGCGACCAAGCTGCTCAATGCCATGGGCAACCCCGGCGAAGACCCGAGATTGCAGGGCCTGATCTTCCCGGCCGACGACAACGCGGGCTGGTTCATGACCGTGCGCTACGAGGACTCCGGCTACATCAAGGACGACGACGCCAAGGAATGGAACGCCGACGACCTGCTCACCAGCTACCGCGAAGGCACGGAGGAGAACAACAAGGAACGCGCCAAGATGGGTGTGGCCGAAATGGAAATCCTCGGCTGGGCGCAGCCGCCCGCCTACGACGTGGCCACGCACCGACTGGTGTGGGCCATGAAGTCGCGCGACAAGGGCAGCGACAGCGAAGAGGACCTGGGGGTGAACTACAACACCTACGTGCTCGGCCGCGAGGGCTACTTCAGCATGAACCTGGTGACGGGTCTTGATGAATTGCCGGCCCACAAGTCGGAGGCCCATGCCCTTCTTGATGCGATGAACTTCGTCGACGGCAAGCGCTATGCAGATTTCAACGCCAGCACCGACCACGTTGCCGAGTACGGGCTGGCGGCGCTGGTGATCGGGGCGGGCGCCAAGAAGCTGGGGCTGCTGGCTGTGATCGCCGCGTTTGTCGCGAAATTCGCCAAAGTCGGCATCCTCCTGCTGGCGGGCCTGGGCCTGGGCATCAAGCGCCTGTTCGGCAAGAAGGCCGACGCCTGACGCTGCGCCAGGGCCTCAGGCCATGCCGGCCGGCAGGCCCTCGCGCGGGATCGGGCGGGGCCGGCCCTCGTGGTCGATGGCGACGTAGGTCAGGCTGGCCTCGGTCACCTTGACGTACTGGCCCTGGGCCGAGAAGCGCTCGGCGAACACCTCTACCTGCACCGTGATCGAGGTGTTGCCCACGCGGGTGACGTGCGAATAGAAGCTCAGGATGTCGCCCACCCGCACCGGCTGCTTGAAGATGAACTGATTGACCGCCACGGTCGCCATACGGCCCTTGACGTAGCGCGCCGGCAGCACGGCGCCGGCCAGGTCGACCTGGGCCATGACCCAGCCACCGAAGATGTCACCGTTGCCGTTGGTGTCGGCCGGCATGGGAATGACCTTGAGCACCAGCTCGCGGCCTTCGGGGAGATCGGTGTGGGGGCGGGGGCTTGATTCGGAGGACATGGGCACAATCTCTTGAAAACTCCCACGATTGTCCCGCATGCGCCCCTCGTCCGTATCCCGGGCCGCCTATCCCGCGCCCACCGCCGACAGCGTCGCCCAGCCCGCCCGGTCCGACTGGGCGACGCTGCGCCGCCTGTTCCCTTACCTCTGGCAGTACAAGTGGCGCGTCATCGCTGCGCTGGTCTTCATGGTGGCCGCCAAGGGTGCCAACGTCGGCGTGCCGCTGCTGCTCAAGGAGCTGGTGGACGCGATGACGATCAAACCCGGCAGCGCCATGGCGCTGCTGGTGGTGCCGCTGGGGCTGATCGTGGCCTACGGCCTGCTGCGCCTGTCCACCAGCGTGTTCACCGAGCTGCGCGAGCTGGTGTTCGCCAAGGCCACCGAGGGCGCCACGCGCTCCATTGCGCTGCAGGTCTTCGGCCACCTGCACGCGCTGAGCCTGCGCTTCCACCTGGAGCGCCAGACCGGCGGCATGACGCGCGACATCGAACGCGGCACGCGCGGCGTGCAGTCGCTGATCTCGTATTCGCTCTACAGCATCTTCCCGACGCTGATCGAGGTCGCGTTCGTGCTCACCCTGCTGGGCACCAAGTTCGACATGGGCTACGTGTGGATCACGCTGGTGGCGCTGGTGCTCTACATCACCTTCACGGTGACGGTGACCGAGTGGCGCACCAAGTTCCGCCGTGAGATGAACGAGCTGGAGTCCACCAGCCAGACCAAGGCCATCGACTCGCTGCTCAACTACGAGACGGTCAAGTACTTCAACAACGAGGCCTTCGAGGCACGGCGCTACGACGAGTCGCTGGAGAAGCTGCGCAAGGCGCGCATCAAGAGCCAGACCACGCTGTCCATGCTCAACACCGGGCAGCAGCTGGTGATCGCGGTGGCGCTGGTGCTGATGCTGTACCGCGCCACCCAGGGCGTGGCCGCCGGGCACATGACCCTGGGCGACCTGGTGATGGTCAACGCCTTCATGATCCAGCTCTACATCCCGCTGGGGTTCCTGGGCGTGCTCTACCGCGAGATCAAGCAGAGCCTGACCGACCTGGACAAGATGTTCGTGCTGCTGGAGAAGGAGCGAGAAATCGCCGACGCGCCGGGCGCTCAGCCGCTGGTGCTGGACGGCCCACCGGCGTTGAGGTTCGAGAACGTGCGCTTTTCCTATGAGCCAGCGCGCGAGATCCTGCACGGAATCAGCTTCGAGATTCCGGCGGGCAAGACGGTGGCGGTGGTCGGTCCCTCGGGCTCGGGCAAGAGCACGCTGGCACGGCTGCTCTACCGCTTCTACGACGTGACGAACCACGAGCCTGGCGGTCCCCACGGCGGTGGCCGCATCACCATCAACGGCCAGGACATCCGCGAGGTCACCCAGTCCAGCGTGCGCCAGGCCATCGGCATCGTGCCGCAGGACACGGTGCTGTTCAACGACAGCATCGAATACAACATCCTCTACGGCCGGCCCGATGCCGGGCACGACGCGGCGGTGGAGGCGGCCAAGGCGGCCCACATCCACGCCTTCATCGAGAAGCTGCCCAAGGGTTACCAGACGACGGTGGGCGAGCGCGGGCTCAAGCTCTCGGGCGGCGAGAAGCAGCGCGTGGCGATCGCGCGCACCCTGCTGAAGAACCCGCCCATCGTGATCTTCGACGAGGCCACCTCAGCGCTGGACTCGGCCAACGAGCGGGCCATCCAGGCCGAGCTCAAGAGCGCGGCGCGCAACAAGACCTCGCTGGTGATCGCGCACCGGCTGTCGACGGTGGTCGACGCGCACGAGATCCTGGTGCTGGTCCACGGCGAAATCGTGGAGCGCGGCACACATGCTGAGCTGGTGGCGCGCGGCGGCACCTACGCCGGCATGTGGGCCTTGCAGCAGTCCGGCGCCGACTAAGGCTTCATGCTGCCGGTGCGCTCGTACCGGCTGTGCCAGCTCAGCGCTTCTTCCAGCAGGTGCGGCGTGTGCATGCCAGCGTGGCCGGCCTTCGCGTTGGCTTCGCTGCGCTCCACGTAGTCCAGCAGCGCGGGCCGAAAGTCCGGATGGGCGCAGCGCTCGATGATCAGGCGAGAGCGCTGGCGCGGTGACAGGCCGCGCAGGTCGGCCAGGCCCTGTTCGGTCACGACGATCTGCACGTCGTGTTCGGTGTGGTCCACGTGGCTGACCATGGGCACGATGCAGCTGATGCTGCCGCCCTTGGCGGTGGACGGCGTCATGAAGATGGAGATGTAGGCGTTGCGCGCGAAGTCGCCCGAGCCGCCGATACCGTTCATGATGCGCGTGCCCATCACGTGGGTGGAGTTCACATTGCCGTACAGGTCGGCCTCGATCATGCCGTTCATGGCGATCAGGCCCAGGCGGCGGATCACCTCGGGGTGGTTGCTGATCTCCTGTGGGCGCAGCACGATGCGCTCGCGGTAAAAGTCCAGGTTCGCGTTGAACTCTTTCATGACCTCTGCCGAGAGCGAAATGGCGGTGGACGAGGCCATGCGCATCTTGCCGCTCTTGAGCAGGGCGAGCATGCCGTCCTGCAGCACCTCGGTGTAACCCTGCAGACCGGTGAAGGGGCCGTCGTTCAGGCTCTCCAGCACCGCGTTGGCGATATTGCCCACGCCCGACTGCAGCGGCAGCAGGTCTTCGGGAAGGCGGCCCTGCTTCACCTCGTTCTGGAAGAAGTCCATCAGGTGGCCGGCGATGCGGCGCGAGGCCTCGTCGGGGGCAGCGAAGCGGGTGTCGCGGTCGGGCAGGTTTGTTTCCACCACCGCGATCACCTTGGCCGGGTCGCAGTGCAGATACGGCGTGCCGATGCGGTCGCCGGCATCGGTCATCGGGATCGGCTTGCGGTGCGGCGGGCGCTCGGTGCCGTAGTAGATGTCGTGCATGCCTTCCAGCGCCAGAGGGTGGCCGTGGTTGACTTCCAGGATCACCTTGTCGGCCTGGTCCAGCCAGGTCTTGTTGTTGCCGACCGAGGTGGCCGGGATCAGGCGGCCATCCTCCAGGATGCCGGCGACCTCGATCACCGCCACGTTCAGTTTGCCGAGGAAGCCGAACCACACGTACTGCGCCACGTGCGAGAGGTGGATGTCGGTGTAGGCCATGTCGCCGGCGTTGATGCGGGCGCGGCAGGTCGGGTCGGACTGGTAGGGCAGGCGCATGTCCATGCCACCCACCTTGGCCAGCGCGCCGTCGAGCTCTGGCGCGGTCGAGGCACCGGTCCACAGGCCGATGCGGAACTCGTGCCCGGCGTCGTGCTGCTGCTGGATGTGACGCGCCAAGGCCTGGGGCACCAGCTTGGGATAGCCCGCGCCGGTGAAACCGCTCATGCCCACGTGGTCGCCGTGGTGGATCTGGGCGGCGGCCGCGTCGGCCGACATGATTTTCTGGCGCAGGCCGGGGTGGGCGATGCGGGACGGGTGGATGGCGGGCGGGTTCTGGGTCATGGTGCGCGACATTAGGGTTAACCCTAGGTTGCGGATATCGTAACGGAACCGGGCAGGCTCCAAAACCCGGAAAAACAGGGGGATGTGCGCCCATGCACGGCGCGCATAATCCGCCGCCATGGAAACCAAGTGGCTGGAAGACTTCGTGAGCCTGGCCGAGACGCGCAGCTTCAGCCGCTCCGCGCAGCTGCGCCACGTCACACAACCCGCGTTCTCGCGCCGCATCCAGTCGCTGGAGGCCTGGGCCGGCACCGATCTGGTGGACCGGTCTTCGTACCCGACCCGGCTCACGCCCGCGGGTCAGACCCTGTACGACCAGTCGCTGGAGATGCTGCAGGCCCTGCAGAGCACGCGCGCCATGCTGCGCGCCCACACCGCGGCGGCGCAGGACGTGATCGAGTTCGCCGTGCCGCACACGCTGGCCTTCACGTTTTTCCCGTCCTGGCTCTCGGGCCTGCGCGAGAGCTGCGGGCCGATCAAGAGCCGGCTGATCGCGATGAACGTGCACGACGCGGTGATGCGCCTGGTGGAGAGCAGCTGCGACCTGCTGATCGCCTACCACCACACCTCGCAGCCCATCCAGCTGGACGCCGCGCGCTACGAGATGCTGCCGCTGGGCCGCGAGACGCTCTCGCCCTACGTCAAGCCCAACGAGCACGGCGAGCCGATGTTCCGCCTGCCGGGCACCACGGCGCACCCCTTGCCCTACCTGGCCTATGCGCCGGGGGCCTACATGGGCCGCGCGGTGGAGCAGGTGCTCAAGAGCAGCCCTACGCCGGTGCACCTGGACCGCATCTACGAAACCGACATGTCCGAAGGCCTCAAGGCCATGGCGCTCGAAGGCCACGGCATCGCCTTCCTGCCGGCCAGCGCGGTGCGGCGCGAACTGCGCGCCAAGCGGCTGGTGAGCGCGGGCGAAGGGCTGGACACGACGCTGGACATCCGCATCTACCGCGAGCGCCCTGGCACCCGCAAGGCCAAGGGCTCGGTGGACGCGTTCTGGAACGATCTCGAGCGGCACCTGGCGACCCACAGCAAGTGAGCCGCGCGGGGTGGGAAAATCGAGGGATGAACGCCCCCACCACCTCCCTCACGATCACCCGCCCCGACGACTGGCACCTGCACGTGCGCGACGGCGCCGCCCTGAACACCGTCGTCCCCCACACCGCCGCCCAGTTCGGCCGCGCGATCATCATGCCCAACCTCAAGCCGCCGGTGACCACAGCGGCCCAGGCCACGGCTTACGCCGACCGCATCCGCGCCGCCGTGCCCGCGGGCATGGCCTTCGAGCCGCTGATGACGCTGTACCTGACCGACAACCTGCCGGCCGACGAGATCGCCCGGGCGAAGGACGCGGGCGTGGTCGCCTGCAAGCTCTACCCGGCCGGTGCCACCACCAACAGCGACGCGGGCGTGACCGACATCCGCAAGACCTACAAGACACTGGAAGCCATGCAGAAGGCCGGCGTGCTGCTGCTGGTGCATGGTGAAGTGACCAGCCCCGACATCGACCTGTTCGACCGCGAGGCGGTGTTCATCGAGCAGCAGCTGGAACCGCTGCGCAAGGACTTCCCGGGCCTGAAGATCGTGATGGAACACATCACCACCAAAGAAGCCGTGCAGTACGTGGCCGAGGCCGACGCCCATCTGGGCGCGACCATCACCGCCCACCACCTGCTCTACAACCGCAACGCCATCTTCACCGGCGGCATCCGCCCGCACTACTACTGCCTGCCGGTGCTCAAGCGCGAAACCCACCGCCAGGCCCTGGTGGCTGCGGCCACCGGCGGCAATGCCAGATTCTTCCTGGGCACCGACAGCGCGCCGCACCCGGCCCACCTGAAGGAACACGCCACCGGCTGCGCCGGCTGCTACACCGCCCACGCCGCCATCGAGATGTACGCCGAAGCCTTTGAGGCCGCGGGCGCCCTGGACAAACTCGAAGCCTTCGCCAGCTTCAATGGCCCGGCCTTCTACGGTCTGCCGCGCAACAGCGGCACCATCACCCTGCGCAAGCAGAGCTGGACCCCGCCCGAGAGCTTCGCCTTCGGCGAGGCCGAGCTCAAGCCGCTGCGCTCGGGCGAGGCGCTGCCCTGGCAGCTGGTGGCCTGACCCGGCATGTGCGCCGTCGGCAACGCCGGCACCGGCTGGCCCTCGCCCGACTGGTCTCAGCCCTGGAACGCGCCCTTTGCGGTCGCCGGGGCCGCGGTGCGCGCGGCCTGTGAGCAGGGCGTGCCGCTGCCGCAGGCGCTGAACCGCCAGATTGGTACCGCCGGCCCGCGGTTCGTGCCGCAAGCAGAGCTGCCCGAGGGCGTGGCCTACGAGCAGTTCATCTTCGAGCAGGGCGCCGTGCCGACGCGCGAAGGCCTGCACGACTTCTTCAACGGCCTGGTGTGGGCCCGCTTCCCCGCCACCAAGCGCCTGCTCAACCGCCTGCAGGCGGCGCAGATCGCCCAGGCCGGGGTGAGCCAGGTGCGCGGGCCGGTGCGCGACGCGATCACGCTGTTCGACGAAAACGCGGTGCTTCTGCAGGCCCCCGATGCGATCTGGGGCGCCCTGATTGCGCGCGAGTGGACCCGGTTGTTCGTGGACCTGCGGTCCCTGTGGGGGCAGACCCGGCTGGTACTGTTCGGCCACGCGCTGACCGAGAAGCTGGTCTCCCCCTACAAGTCCATCACCGGGCATGTCTACCGGGCGCCCGTGCCCCCCGAACTGGGGAGCGATGTGGCCGCCTGGGACCGCTGGCTGGCGGCGCGCCTGACCGCTGCCGAGCTGGCGACCAAACCCTTCACCCCGCTGCCCGTGCTGGGGGTGCCGGGCTGGTGGCCGGCGAACCAGGACCCGGCGTTCTACGACGACGTCTCCGTGTTCCGGCCGCCCCGAACCGCTTTCGCACCGACGACATGACCTCTTCCGCCTCGCTCTCCTGGTCCCACCTGAACCTCGCCCTCGACGCCGACCGAGCCACCCTGGCCGCCCACTTCCGGGAAACCGGCGTGCGCGACGTCGAATGCCTGTTCGCCGATGTCACCGGTTATCCACGCGGCAAGCTCATGCCCGCGGCGAGCTTTGCCGGCGGCACCGAGCTGCGCATCTGCCAAGCCATCCCGATGCAGTGCGTCACGGGCGAGTACAGCTACGACCCCATCTTCCCGGACAGCGACCCGGACGTGCGCCTGGTGCCCGACCTCACCACGCTCAAGCGCTCGCCCTGGGCCAGCGTGCCGCGCTACATGGCGGTGCACGACGCCTATGAAATGGACGGCAGCCTCTGCGAATTCGCGCCGCGCTCGGTGCTCAGGAACGTGGTGGCCCGCTACGCCAAGCAAGGCCTGACCCCTGTGGTGGCGCCCGAGATCGAGTTCTACCTGACGGCGGCCATGACCGACCCGGCCCAGCCGCTGGCCTCGCCCACCGGCAAGGGTGGCCGGCCCGAGGTCGGCCAGTCGGCCTTCAGCCTGAACGCGCTCAATGAGCTGGCGCCGTTCTGGGACGCCTTCCACGCCGCCATCGATGGCCTGGGCATCCGCGCCGACACCTGGCTGCACGAGGTGGGCGAGAACCAGTACGAGATCAACCTGCTGCACGGCGACCCGGTCGCGGTGGCCAACCAGGCCTTTCTGTTCAAGACTGCTGCGCGCGAGATCGCCCTGCAGCACGGTCTCAACGCGGTCTTCATGGCCAAGCCCATCGCCGGCCAGGCCGGCAGTTCCATGCACCTGCACCAGAGCGTGGTGGACGCGCAGGGGCGCAACGTGTTCAGCAACGCCGACGGATCGGCCAGCGAGGCCTTCTTCCACTACATCGGCGGCCTGCAAGCCTATACGCCGGACCTGATGCTCATCTACGCGCCCACCGTCAACAGCTACCGCCGCTACGTGGCCGGCAGCCAGGCGCCGACCAACGTGCAGTGGGGCCACGACAACCGCACCGCCGGCCTGCGCGTGCCGGTCAGCGGCCCGGCCGCGCGCCGGGTGGAAAACCGCCTGGCCGGCGCCGACGCCAACCCCTACCTGGCCATCGCGGCGACGCTGGCGGCCGGGCTGGCGGGCATGGAGGATCGGCTGGCGCCATCCGAGCCGGTGACCGGCAACGGCTACCACCAGGCGCGCAGCCTGCCGCGAACCTTTGACGGCGCACTGGATCAGATGTCGCGAAGTCAGACCGCCAGCCGGCTGATGGGCGAGCGTTTTGTGCGCGGCTATCTGGCGGTCAAGTCGCTGGAGCACGACCATTTCCTGCGCGAGATCAGCGCCTGGGAACGGCGTTATCTGCTGCCCCAGGTCTGATTCCGCGCTTGAAAAGGGGGCAGAGGCCCCCCACTATCATCCGTCCCTTGTTTCAATCCTTGGAGCCTGCATGAAACGCATCTTCCTGTTCGTTCTGACCAACGTCGCCGTGATGGCGGTGCTGATGGTCACCTCGCGCATCCTGGGCGTGGACCGCTACCTCACGGCCAACGGCCTGAACATGACCGCACTGGCGGGCTTCTCGCTGATCATGGGTTTCGGCGGCGCGACCATTTCGCTGCTGATGAGCAAGACCATGGCCAAGATGAGCACCGGCGCCCGCGTGATCAACCAGCCTCAGACGGCGGACGAGGCCTGGATCGTGCAGACCGTGCAGAAGTTCGCCGAAAAGGCCGGCATCGGCATGCCCGAGGTCGCCATCTACGAAGGTGCCCCCAACGCCTTCGCCACCGGCGCCTTCAAGAACTCGGCCCTGGTGGCGGTGTCCACCGGCCTGCTGCAGAGCATGACGCGTGAAGAGGTCGAGGCGGTCATCGGCCATGAGGTGGCCCACGTGGCCAACGGCGACATGGTCACCATGACCCTGATCCAGGGCGTGATGAACACCTTCGTCGTGTTCCTCAGCCGCGTGATCGGCTACGCGGTCGACAGCTTCCTGCGCCGCGGCAGCGACAGCAACTCCGGCCCCGGCATCGGCTACATGGTCACCACCATCGTGCTGGACATCGTGCTGGGCTTCGTCGCCGCCATCATCGTGGCCTGGTTCTCGCGCCAGCGCGAATTCCGCGCCGACGCCGGTGCCGCCAACCTCATGGGCCGCAAGCAGCCGATGATCAACGCGCTGGCCCGCCTGGGCGGCCTGACCCCCGGCGAACTGCCCAAGACCATGCAGGCCATGGGCATTACCGGCGGTCTGGGCAAACTGTTCTCGACCCACCCGCCAATGGAAGAGCGCATCTCAGCTCTCCAGAAGCTCTGATTGTTCTCCGACCATGAAAAACGCGACCCGAAGGTCGCGTTTTTTGTTTCCGGCCGGGTGGTTCAGCGGTAGTAGCGGTCCCACCGCTCACCCTGATCGTCCTCACGGTCGCGCCAGTGGCGGTTGTCGTGGCGGTAGGGGCGCTGGCCGCCGATGCGCACCACCTCCGGCGCGTTCGAAGCCTGCGGGCGGTAGCTGGGGCCGTAGGCGGGGGCGGCGCCGACCGGCATCACGCTGACCGGCACCCAGCGGCCCGGGGCCTGCGGCATCTGGGTGCTGTACTGGCGGCCGGCGTATTCGTAGACCACGTTGTAGGCGACGACCCGGTTCTCCATCACGTTCTGCGTGCTGCACTCCTGCACCGTGCGGGTGTGCGCCTGGCCTTTGCCTTCGATCTTGTTGCCCAGGATGGCGCCACCGAACAGGCCGATGGCGGTGGCCGCGGCGCGGCCGTTGCCGTCACCGATGGCGTTGCCCATGGCGCCGCCGGCGATCGCGCCCATGATGGCGCCGGCACCGGAGGTGCGGGCCGGCTCGCGCACCGTCACGTTCTGGCAGACCTGCTGCGGCACGGCGACCTGCTGGATCACCGGGGTGCTGCTGAGCACGCGGCCTCGTTCGTCCTGCGCCTGTGCGGCGCTGGTGCCGGCGAGGGCCATCACGCCGGACAGGACGGGGATCAGGAGGGAACGGGGGGAGGAGTTCATGGAGGTCTCCGTGTGTTGAAGGAGCCTCCACTGTGCGGGGCCTGTGTCAAGCCGCCCCGCACCCGGTGTAAAGCTGGCGAGCCAGTTGTAACCAGCGGTGTTCAGAGGCCGAGAACGGCCTTGCTCACCGCCTCGGCCACCTTGATGCCGTCCACACCGGCCGACAGGATGCCGCCCGCGTAGCCCGCGCCCTCGCCGGCCGGGTAGAGGCCGCGCGTGTTCAGGCTCTGAAGGTCGTCGCCACGCGTGATGCGCAGCGGCGAGCTGGTGCGGGTCTCGACGCCGGTCAGCATGGCGTCGGGCATGTCGTAGCCCTTGATCTTGAGGCCAAACACCGGCAGCGCCTCGCGCATGGCCTCGATGGCAAAACCGGGCAGGGCGGGCGCCAGGTCGCCCAGTTTCACGCCTGGTTTGTACGAGGGCAGCACCTCGCCAAAAGTGGTCGACGGCGTGCCGGACAGGAAGTCGCCGACCTTCTGACCCGGCGCTTCGTAGCTCTGCCCGCCCAGTTCGAAGGCCCGGGCTTCGAGCTGGCGCTGCAGCACGATGCCCGCCAGCGGGTGGGTCTGGCCCTTGGCGGCCAGGGCCTCGGCTTCTTTCGCGTAGCGCGGGCCGTCGGTCTCGCCGAAGGCGGCGGTCCACAGCGGCGCGTCCTGCGGGAAGCGGATGGGGTAGTCGGCCAGGTCGATGCCCACCACCATGCCGGCGTTGGCGTTGCGCTCGTTGCGCGAGTACTGGCTCATGCCGTTGGTGACGACGCGACCCGGTTCGCTGGTCGCGGCCACCACGGTGCCGCCCGGACACATGCAGAAGCTGTAGACCGCGCGGCCGTTTTTCGCGTGGTGCACCAGCTTGTAGTCGGCCGCGCCCAGCAGCGGGTGGCCGGCGTGGCGGCCCCAGCGCGCGCGGTCGATCACGCCCTGCGGGTGTTCGATGCGGAAGCCCACCGAGAAGGGCTTGGCTTCGAGGTAGACGCCCGCGTCGTGCAGCATGGCGAAGGTGTCGCGCGAACTGTGGCCGAGCGCGAAGACGGCGTGGCGCGCGGGCATTTCGATGGCGACGCCGGTGTCGAGCCGCTGCACGCGCAGGCCGGTGAGCCGCTGCTGGCCGTCACCGGCCGGCGCCAGCACCACGCCGGTGACCTGGTGCTGGAAGCGGATTTCGCCGCCCAGCGCCACGATCTTCTCGCGCATGGCCTCGACCACCCTGACCAGTTTGAAGGTGCCGATGTGCGGGTGTGCCTGGTAGAGGATCTCGGTCGGCGCGCCGGCGTCGACGAACTCCTGCATCACCTTGCGGCCGAGGAAGCGCGGGTCCTTGATCTGGCTGTAGAGCTTGCCGTCGGAGAACAGGCCGGCACCGCCTTCGCCGTACTGCACGTTGCTCTGCGGGTTGAGCACCTTCTTGCGCCAAAGGCCCCAGGTGTCCTTGGTGCGCTCGCGCACCGGCTTGCCGCGTTCGAGCACGATGGGCTTCAGACCCATCTGCGCCAGCGCCAGCGCGGTGAACAGGCCGCAGGGGCCCAGACCGATCACCACCGGCCGATCGGCCTCATCGGCGGGCCAGCCGGCCGGCGCATGGCCGGGTGGGTGCCAGGCCATGTCGGGCGTGGGCAGGATGTGCGGGTTCTTCTCGTGCTGCGCCAGCAGGCGCGGCTCCAGCGACGTGTCGGCCAGCGCCACGTCCACGATGTAGACCGCCAGCAGGTCGGCCTTGCGCGCGTCGAAGCTGCGCTTGAACACCGACAGAGTGGCGATGGCCTCGGGCGCCACCTGCAGCGCCTGGGCGGCCAGGCGGGTGAGGGCGGCCACCGGGTGCGGCGGCGGCACGCGGTCTTCGTCGGTTTCGGTGGGGGCGTCGGCGGCGCGGCGGTGCTCGGCGGGCACCTCGGCCAGGGGCAGTTTGAGTTCGGCGATGCGGATCATGGTCTCGTGGGGCTTGTGTTCATCAAGCAGCGAAGGCCGTTATTGTCGCTGGGCGCCCAACCAGAAACGCTGTCACCTAATTTACCCGGATAAAATAATTTACCCGGATAAAACACGCCATGTCCCAGACTTTAGACCCCTCCCATCCGCCGGCCACCAAACCCCTGTGGCGCATCTACCTGCTGTTCCTCGTGCCCATGGTGCTGTCGAACATTCTGCAGGGCCTCTCGGGCACGCTCAACGGCATCTACATCGGCCAGATGCTGGGCACCCATGCGCTGGCGGCCGTATCGGGCATGTTCCCGATCGTCTTCTTCTTCATCTCGCTGATCATCGGCCTGGGCACGGGTGCCTCGGTCTTGATCGGTCAGGCCTGGGGGGCGCGCGAGCCGCACAAGGTCAAGGCCATCGCGGGCACGGCGATCACGCTGGGCGTTCTGATCGGCCTGGTTACCGCGATGGTGGGCACGGTGTTCGCGCGCGAGGCCATGGTGGCGCTGGGCACGCCGGCCGACGTGCTGGACGACGCGGTGGCCTACGCCCGCATGATGATGCTGTTCATGCCGCTGCTGCTGGTGTTCATCCTGCTCACGCAACTGCTGCGCGGCGTCAGCGACACCGTCTCCCCGCTGCTGGCCCTGCTCATCTCGACCACGGTCGGCCTGGCGCTGACCCCGCTGCTGATCAAGGGCTGGATCGGCCTGCCGCCGCTGGGCATTCGCAGCGCGGCGCTGGCCGGTTTCGTGTCGCAGCTGGCGGCCCTGACGTTCCTGACGCTGCGCCTTCGGCGGCTGAACCACGTGCTGGCGCCCGATCGCGAGCTGCTGCATGCGCTGAAGCTGGACCGGGCCATCCTGGGCAAGGTCATGCGCATCGGCCTGCCCACGGGTCTGCAGATGGTGGTGATTTCGCTGTCGGAGCTGGTGATCCTGGCGCTGGTCAATGGCCACGGCTCGCAGGCCACGGCGGCCTACGGAGCGGTGACGCAGATCGTCAACTATGTGCAGTTCCCGGCGCTCTCCATCGCCATCACCGCGTCCATCCTGGCCGCGCAGACCATTGGCGCGGGGCGCACCGAGCGCCTGGGGGCCATCCTGAAGACCGGGCTGGGCCTGAACGCCGCGCTCACCGGCGGCCTGGTGCTGCTGGGCTATGCCGTCTCCAGCTGGGCACTGGGCCTGTTTCTCACGCAGGACAGCGTTCATGCGCAGGCCCAGCACCTGCTGCACCTGATGCTCTGGAGCATCCTGGTGTTCGGCTTCCAGGCGGTGATCGGCGGCATCATGCGCGCCAGCGGCGACGTGCTGGTGCCGATGGCGATCTCGGTGTTCTGCATCCTGGGCGTGCAGCTGCCGGTGGCGTATGCACTGGATGCACGCCTCGGTCTGGAGGGCATCTGGATCGCCTTCCCGGTGGCCTATGTGACCATGCTGGTGCTGCAGAGCGCGTACTACGCAGGGGTGTGGCGGCACCGCAAGATCCGGCGGATGATTTAGCCCCCACGCTCCGCCGCTTTGCGGGTCGCTGCCCCCCAAGGGGG
Source organism: Hydrogenophaga flava NBRC 102514 (assembly GCF_001571145.1). Lineage (GTDB taxonomy): Bacteria > Pseudomonadota > Gammaproteobacteria > Burkholderiales > Burkholderiaceae_C > Hydrogenophaga > Hydrogenophaga flava. The sequence goes on along the minus strand of NZ_BCTF01000001.1, from coordinate 61,954 downwards.
AGCGAATTCAGCTTGGGGCGGCCCGGCGCTGAATTCCTTGTGCGGGATAATCACGCTCGTGAAGCGCGCCAGACCGCCGCTGGTGCAACCTCGCAAGAGGACCCGAAAGGGGGCACTGGAGGAACGTCCGGACTGCACAGGACAGCGTAGGAGGTAACACCTCTCCACCGACCAGCCTGACGGGGCAACCCGAAGGGCCCTAAGGTGAGGATCAGAGCAACAGAGACGAGTCCGGTGGGAGTGCCGCAAGGCAGACCAGCCGGGGTGAAACGGGCAATCTCTACGCGCAGCAATACCAAATAGGCTAGCGTTGACGTGGTTCCGCGGAGCTGGCGGGTAGGTAGCATCGAGCCGGGTGGGTGACCCCCGGCCCAGAGGAATGGCGGTCACACCCGGGGCAACCCGGGTGCACAGAATCCGGCTTATCGGCGCGCTTCACACTTTATTTCTGCATGGGCGCAAAAGCCCATAACCCCCTTAACCAACCTCGAAGCGCACACTGTGTGCCTCGGTCGGCAGAGGGGCTTCCCAGTGGTTCAGCATCTGCATCAGCTTCGTGTTGCTCAGGCTGGTGTCCCGGGCCTTGTTCCTGCGCAGGAGTTCTCCGGGTGTCTGCTCCAGGTGCACGATGTCCACCTCCGCGTCGTAGGCGAACAGCAGGCCCAGGGTCTTTTCTCTCACGCGTTGAGACAGGTGCGTGGCGTTCCAGACAAACGACGTCCGGTCGCGCAGCAACGCTCTGGCCTTGTCAAGCGCCAGGTGGGCTACTTTGCCTTCGTTCTTGCCGTACCGCAGTCCCAGCTCTTCCCGGGCATCGTCGAACGACACCACGGGCCAGTTTGGGCGGTGTTGGCGAACCCAGGTGTTCTTTCCTGCGGCGGGTGGACCGCTGAGCAGCGTGACCTTGGAGCCGGGGCGACGGTGCAGTGCCGAATCGGGATGCACCGATGCGCCGCGGAAGTACGCCACCGCGGTGTGCTGGCTTTGAAACGGACGCGGCTGGCCCCAGGCCCCTTCCTCTCGCGCCAGTTCTGCGAAGAGCTCGATGTCCGCCAGATGCCCCGCCTGGTCCGTACACACCCGGCCGGTCATGTCGGCGCGCGCGACCGCCACCAGTTCCCGGAGATCCAGTTCCCAGGACAGCTTGCGCACAAGGAACTCAGCACTCTCGCCTCGGCGGGAGTCGAACGCGAAGAAGGGCACCTGGTGCACCGCAATGACGCGGCAAACGGCCTCGCGCAATTCGATGGGAGCGCCCGCGCGCCACAACAGCAGTCGCGCGTCCACTGCACCGCGCCGGGAGTGACCGGGCTGGCTGACACGCCCCGAGTCGGTATCGATGACCGTGGTGTCCGGCTTGGCAATGTCGTGCAGCAATGCGGCCAGGAACATCACCCACTGTCTTTCAGGCGCAGCCGCCGTGTAGAACGGATCGTCGAGCAAAGCCGCCAGGACCATGCGGGTGTGTGTGCCGACATCGCCCTCGGCGTGGTGGATCGGGTCTTGTACGGTGTGGTCGAGCCGGCACAGGTCCGGCACCGCCGCACACCATTGCTGCCAGTCCAGCGCCGTGGCGTTGCTCGGGATCAGTTCTGCCCAGGGCAGATGCAAGTCGTTCTTTGTGAGTTTGTTCATCGTTTGCTCCCTGTGTTGGCATTGGCGAAGCCCCGCTTGGTCACCAGTCCGAGATCCGGCCAGCTCCGTGTCAGTTGCGGACTGAAAAGATCCACGCCATCGTCCAGCCTGTTGGGGATGATCGGGCGCTCGGTGTGGTGAGAGCCCGAATCCAGAATCGTCTGGGTAAAGTCGGGGCGGACCCACTTGACGCGTGCGATCACCTGCTCAGGTGTTTCCACTTTCACGTACAGGCCCTCGGCCATGGCCGAGTGATCGGTCTGCTTCCAGGTCGTGGCCCAATCCAGCCTTCGCTTCTCGGCTTCGTTTTGCAGGACCTGGGCCCAAACGTCCGACTTGGCCAGTGATGGTCCGACCAGATTCGTGAGGTCTTTAAGCCGGCTCGGCATCGGGCCCTCATACAAGACCGGCACAGACAGCACTGGCAAGCCCTCCAGCAGTGCATGTCGCAGCGGTGTGCTCAGGAAACACTGCGACTGTCGATCCCAGATGTCGAACTCATGAAAAAAGTGCGGCAGCCGGTCATAGAACACAGAGTGTTTGGCATACGTCCACTCGCCGTACATCACGAAGCGGTCTTCCAAGCGCTCCAGCAACGCGGCTTCATGGGCACGCGCCCACGGATGCAACGGTGCAAACTGGCGCTCACGTCCGCCGCCGACCAGGTAGTGCCCGCGGGATTGCAGCAGCAGCTCGCCAGATTCGGTGAATGACACGGCGCAGTTGGCGCCATCGAGTTTCTCCTCGATCACCACATGCTGGTGTTCAAGGGAATGCAGTTTGACCACCTGGGGGTCGTCGTCGCCATGCAGGCGGGAGCCTTCCAGATGGACGGTCCTCGGGTAGCGCACCAGAGGAAGCGAGACCCGATGAATCGGGTCGATGGGGGAGGGGGACATGGTGATCTCCTGACATCGTCAGCGAACATCGTCTCGAACGCGCGGCATCCCTCAATGCGAGGGACGGGCGGGAGGCGACGGCTTGCAGGAAGCGGATCACCGGGACGGGCGGGCTGCTGTCGGCGGCTTCAGTGGCTGGTTGGTGTGCGGTGAATCATGGCATTCATCGCAGGCGGTCCATCAGGGGCACTGAAGGCGCCAACAAGGTGTCGGCTTCAGAGAGCGGCAACGCAGCACATGGGAGTCTGTCCGTGGAAATGGGTGGAGAAAAGAGGGCGCGATGATAGTGACACCGACCGAGCGGCGTCAATCGCTGTGTTGTTGCGGGGAAACGCTCAGGCTGGTTTCGGCATCCAGCCCGTGCGCAAGGCATGCGACCAGTCCGGGCGCTGCCGCAGGTCGGCCTGCTGCGCCGCCGACTCGTGGTCATAGGGCACGCTGACCAGCTCGCAGCACCACTGGCCATCGCGCTTCTCGGCGATGGCGTAGCGCGCATCCGGGCTCCCGGTTTCAATCCGGTGGTAGCTCGACTGCGGATACGGGTGGTCGTCGTCGTACGCCGGCAGGCCCACGCTGCCGGGGTTGACGATCAGCAGGCCGCTGCCCAGCCGCACCGACCGGGGCACATGGGAATGTCCACAGGCCAGCAGCGTGATGTGCGGCGGAATCCGGCTGCCGAGGCGATCCTCGATTTCGTCGGGCGTGGCCAGCCGGGCCTCTTCGCCCACCGGGGTTTCCAGCAGGTATTCGATGTCGCTGCGTGGGCTGCCGTGGCACAGGGCCACCTCCGGGCCCAGCCGTTCGGGCCAGACCTGCCCGCTGTGCAGGCGCGGGTCGCACGGGTCGGCATGACCGGCCAGCCAGGACTTGTCGGCCTCGGCCAGCCGGCCGGTGGTGTAGGCGTCAGAGGCGTTCTGGCGCGCCAGCGGCAGGCGCAGCACCTGCCGTTCATGGTTGCCTGCCACGTGCAGCCAGGGCAGGGGGTGCAGGCGCCGGGCTGTCTCCAGCGGCAACAGCGGACCGCTGAGCGTGTCGCCCAGGTTCACGACTTCGTCGACCTGGCGCCGGGCTATGTCGTCGATGACCGCGTCGAGCGCGGCGAGGTTGCCGTGGATGTCGGAGACGAAAGCGATGCGCATGAGGACTGCCCTTGTACGCAGAACACTATGCGTTGAACCCGCCCAGGCTCTGGATGTGCTCGACATGCGCGAGCATGGAGCGCTTGGCCACCGGCCACAGGCGTTCGGGCACGTCGTCGTAAGCGATCTTCACCCAGTCGTCCATCGTGCCGTCGGGAATGGCCTGCATGGCGCGGGCCACCTTGGCTTCGCGCGCCAGCCGGTGCGCCTTGAGGTGGGCGATGGCGGCGCGGGCGCCGCCGTGCTCGGGCGATGCGGGGTTGTCACCGCTGCGCGGGTGGTCGCCCAGCACATACCCGTGCGCGGGCAGGATGAAGTGCACGCCGTGCTGCCCGCACAGCTGGTCGAGCTTGTCCAGCGAATCGAGGTAGTTGCCCATGTTGCCGTCGGGCGGGTCGATCACGGTGGTGCTGCCGTTGAGGATGTGGTCGCCGCTGAACAGCAGGCCGTCTTCTTCCAGCAGCAGGCACAGGTGGTTGGCCGCATGGCCGGGGGTGTGCACCACCTGCAGGGTGTGCGCCGCGCCATCGGAGGCGCTCAGCACCAGCCGTTCGCCGTCGGCCAGGGCGCGATCGGGGGTGAAGCGGCTGTTCTCCCGGGACGTGGGCGCGCTGGGCAGGCCGAGGATGGGCGGCCTGGCCCGGCCGGCGTTGGTGCACAGCGCCTGCAGCCTTGGCGCGCCAGGGGAGTGGTCGGCGTGCGAGTGGGTGCAGACGATGGCACGGATGTCGCCGCCCGCCGCGCGCCACAGGCGTTCGATGTGCGCCGGTTCGTCCGGGCCCGGATCGATCACAACGTGGCCGGTGGACGGGTCGCCGACGATGTAGCTGTTGGTGCCCGGTCCGGTCATGAAGCCCGGGTTGGGCGCGGTGAGCCGTTGCACGTTCTTGAGCAGCGGCACCGGGCGTTCGGTCTGCCAGGCCAGTTCGTGCACGATCTGGCCGTCCGGGCAGACCATCGCCAGCTCGCCGAAGGGCGGCTCGTGTTCCATGTGGCGCGACTCGTGGCCGTTCATGAAGCCGGCGCGCGGGCAGCTGGTGAAGAGCGGCTCGTCGTTCACCGCACAGGCATCCAGCACCGCCTGCACCGAGGCATAGGCCTGCAGCCGCTCCAGCGTGCGGATGGTCGGGAAGATGATGAAGAACTGGCCGGCGGCGTGGCGCGCCAGCGCGTCGGCCGGTCGTACCCACAGCGGTTCGAACTGTTCCGATTCGTCCGCCACCGGTTCCTGTCCCTCGGGCATGCGCGCCACGAGGAAGGGCACGTCGAAGCGGCGCGGCAGGTCGCGGTCGGTGACCCAGTGGGCGAGCACGAAGACCTCGGCGCCCGAGAGCGTCAGGCCTTGCGCGGCACACAACTCGGCGAACGGGGCCTTGCGGTCGAGCGACGCGATCTGGACCGTGTCCAGATGCGAGCCGTCGGCGCGACGCGCCAGCAGGATGCCCAGCTCTTCAAAGCTCTCCCGGATGGCGGCGATGGCCTGCGTCAGATGGACGTCGCTTTGGGTGGCGCGGCGCGTCGACTGGCCGTGCGCCAGCGCGTCGGCGGCGTCGATGGCGCCGCCGGGGAAGACGTAGGCGCCGGGCGCGAAGCTCGCCGTCATCGAGCGGCGCGTCATCAGCACCTCGATGCCCTGTGGCGAATCGCGCAGCAGCAGCACGGTGGCAGCGGGGCGCACCGGGGCGGGCGCGCGCTGGGGGTGGAGCAGTTGGGTGGGGCGGACCATGCGCACATTGTGCGGTGGTCGTGGGGGCGCCGCTGTCGCGGGGGCTCGCGGCTTACGCGGCGGGGCCGAGCCGGGTCATCTCCGGTGACAAGCCCTGCCATGCGATGTCGAACCCGGGCGTCGCGCGCAGGGGAGGCAACGGCGGCGTGCGCAGCGCCCAGTGGGTGCCGGCGATCACGCTGTCGATCACCGGCACGGGCACCTGGGCCTGCACCGCGGCGGCCATGCCGGCCAGGCCCGCGCCGCCGAGGATGACGGCCTGCACACCCAGCTGGTGGGCGGCGTCCCGGCAGGCCTGGGCCAGCAGGCGGTGGGCGCCGGCCGGGTCGGCGGCGAGCTGCGCACCGGTGGGCGCCACGGTGTGGATGCCCGCAAGTTGCTGGGCCTGGCCCAATGCCTGTGCGAGCCGTTGCAGCATTGGCGCCCAGCGCTCTCCGCCGGTGACGATGGCGTAGCGGCCGTGGCGCGCGGCCTCGATGAAAGCCGCCTCGGCCAGGCCGGTCACGGGGGCCGGGCTGGACTCGCGCAGGGCCATCAGGCCGGGGTCGCCGAAGCAGCCGATGAGGACCGCGTCGGGTTGGGGTCGCTCGTCGGCGAGTGCCGCCGCCCAGGCATCGAGCGCTGCGTGCGCGGCCACGGCGTAGCTGGCTTCGTCGGCGATGTACGGTGCGCCGAAGCGCGCGGTGACCGTTTGCACCACCACGTGTGAACCGGCGGCGGCCTGCACGTGCTGTTGCAGCAAGGCGCTCACCCGCTCCGACGTGTTGGGGTTGATGACCAGCAGCCGTTTCATGAACCGAACAGTTCCAGCAGGTCGGGCGCGGCTTCGGGCGTTGCGGAAAAACTCAGCTGGGCCTCCAGTCGCTCCAGGTGCTCGCGCATCAGCCGCGCGGCTTCTTTCGGATCGCGCAGCTGGATGGCGGCGAGCAGCCCGCGGTGTTCCTGGCAGCCGCAAGCGGTGGCGTCCTCGCGCGCCTGGGCGTGCGGCGCGCTGTAGGCCATGAGGATGAGCGAGGTGCGAGAGACCAGTTCGCGCAGGATGCCACCCAGGGTCTGGTGTCCGGCGTGTTCGGCGATCTGCAGGTGGAAGTCGCCCGAGAGGCGGATCGCGCGGCGCATGTCACCGGCCTTGCGCGCGCCCTCCTCGTCGCGGATGCAGGCTTTGAGCGCCTGGATGTGAGACGGGGTGGCCTGGGCGATGAAGCGCTCGACCAGCAGCGGCTCGATCATGCGCCGGACCTCGAAAACCTCGTGCGCCTCCTGCTCGCTGGGCTCGGCAATCGCAGCGCCCCGGTTGGGCGTGAGCGTGACCACCTTCTCGTTGGCCAGCCGCACCAGCACCGGCCGGATGCGCGTGCGCGAGACGCCGAAGGCCGCCGCCAGCCGGTCTTCCACCAGCTTGGTGCCGGGCGGCAGCTGGTGGTCGAGGATGGCCGAGACCATGCGCTCGTAGATCGCCTGGTCGGACAGCGGCGTCGCAGCGGCTTTCATTTTTTCTTCAGCCACATCGCGAGACCTACGGTGAGTCCCATCACCGCGAACGACACCACCGTGGTGACGGTGCCCAGCGCGTAGATGGCCGGCGTGGTGACGGTCGAGGTCAGGCCCTGCAGCTCCAGCGGCAGGGTGTTGACGTCGCCGATGGCCTGCGAGGTGCGGGCGATCTCGTCCCAGCTGAGGGTGAAACCGAACATGCCGATGCCGACCACCGAGGGGCCGATCAGCGGCAGCACCACGTGGCGGAAGGTCTGCCAGGGCGTTGCGCCCAGGTCGCGCGCCGCTTCTTCGTACGCCGGGTTGAAGCGGTTGAACACCGCGAACATGATCAGCAGGCCGAAGGGCAGGGTCCAGGTCAGGTGTGCGCCCAGGGCCGAGGTGAACAGCCCGAGAGCGGTGCCGTATTCCTCCAGCGTGGTCGTGGCGCCCACGGCTTCGAGCAGCCACTTGAGGCCGCCATCGAGCAGGCGGAACTGCAGGCCGATGCCCAGCGACACGATGATGGACGGCATGATCAGGCTGGCCACGGTCACGTAGAACAGCGCATTACCGCCGCCCAGCTTCTTGCGGAAGGCCAGGCCCGCCAGCACCGACAGCACGACGGTGAAGGCCATGACCACCGCGCCCAGCATCAGCGAGCGGGTGAACGCTGCCCCGATGTCCACCGTGCCCAGGCCGTCGGCCAGCTGGCGGAACCAGTGCAGCGACCAGCCCCGCATCGGGAAGGTGAGCCCACCCTCCGGCCCCTGGAAGCTCAACAGGAAGATGACAAACATCGGACCGTACATGAACAGCACGAACAGGGCGAACACGGCGGCCAGCGGCCAGAAGCCGGCGGCCCTTGCATCGGAAACACGCGCCTGCATGGTCACAGCTCCTTGCGAATGTCGACCAGCCGGGTCAGGCCCCAGATGATCATCAGCACGACAGCCAGCAGGATCACCGCGTTGGCCGCGGCCAGCGGGAACTGCAGGTAGCTGGTCTGCACCTGGATGATCTTGCCGACCGAGGCGATCTGCTGGCCACCCATGACGCCGATGGTCACGAAGTCGCCCATGACGATGGTGATCACGAAGATCGATCCGATGATGATGCCGGTCTTGCACAGCGGCACGATCACGTTCCACAGCGTCTGCCAGGCGCTGGCGCCGGCATCGCTGGCGGCTTCCAGCAGGCTGCGGTCGATGCGCATCATGCTGTTGAAGATGGGCACGATCATGAACATGGTGTAGAGGTGCACGAAGGCCAGCACCACCGAGAAGTCGGAGAACAGCAGCCACTCGATGGGCTGGTCGATCAGCCCGATGCCCTGCAGGCTCTGGTTCACCAGGCCGTTGCGGCCCAGCAGCGGCACCCAGGAAATCATGCGGATGACGTTCGAGGTCCAGAAGGGCACGGTGCAGAGCACGAACAGCGCCGTCTGCATGCCCGATGACCGCACGTGGAAGGCCAGGAAGTACGCCACGGCAAAGCCCAGCACCAGCGTGATCAGCCAGACCAGGAAGCTGAACTTCAGCGTGGACAGATAGGTCGAGAGCGTGACGCAGAAATCACCGTGCTCGGTGAGCGCCGAGCAGCCCTCGAAGATGGAGAAGTAGTTGCGGACCGTGAAGGCCGGGATCAGCTCGTACTCGTTGAAGTCCCAGAAGCTGACCATCAGCACCAGGCCGAGCGGGATCAGGAAGAACAGAACGAACACCAGCGTGTACGGCGTGGCCTGCCACCAGGCGGGCACCGTGCGGTTGGGGCTGTCGGTGACGGGGGCCGTCACGGCGGTGTTCGTGCTCATGGGCTCAGATCCGTTGGGTCATCAGGCGGCGACGAACTCGTTCCACTTGCGGACCATGTATTCGTTTTCATCCATCACGGCGTTCCAGCAGGCGATGCCGCCCATGCGGGCTTCGTAGCTGCCGCCGTCGCGCACCGCGCCGGCCTTGGCCAGCACGTCGCCGTTGGGGCTCTTGATGTCCTGTGCGGCGGGCTTGCCTTCCATCCAGTAGGCCCACTCGTAGGCCTCCATCCTGGACTTGGCGGTCTCCAGCACGGCGCTGTAGTAGCCCTGGCGGTTCAGGTAGGCGCCGGCCCAGCCGTCGAGGAACCAGTTGATGAATTCGTAGGCGCCGTCGAGCTTGCGGCCGCTCAGCGTGGCCGGCAGGCCGAAGCCGGCGGCCCAGGCGCGATAGCCTTCTTTCAGCGGCTGGAAGTTGCAGGCGATGCCCTTGGTGCGCACGGCGGTCACGGCCGGGCTCCACATCGACTGGATCACCACCTCGCCCGAGGCCATCAGGTTCACCGACTCGTTGAAGTCCTTCCACAGCGCGCGGAACTGGCCGGCTTTCTTGGCTTCGATCAGGGTCTTGATCGTCAGGTCGATCTCGGCCTTGGTCATGTTGCCCTTGTCAGGGTATTTGTAGAGGCCCATGGCTTCCACCACCATGGCAGCGTCCATGATGCCGATGGACGGGATGTTCAGGATGGCGGCCTTGCCCTTGAACTCGGGGTTGAGCAGCTCCTTCCAGCTGTCGATGGGGCGCTTGATCAGGTCGGGGCGGATGCCCAGCGTGTCGGCGTTGTAGACCGTGGGGATGAGGCTCATGAACTGGGTCGGGCTCTTGGCGAAGACCTTGCTCTTCTCACCCTCCAGAAAGATCACCTTTTTGGGCGCGGTGCCCTGGTCGCCCACGGCCTTGCCGGCCACGGTGCCGGTGGTGAACAGCGGGGTGATCTTGTCGGCGTTCTTGATCTTCTTGACGTCGATGCCCTTGAGGTTGCCGGTGGGCACGATCTTCTTGAGAGAGAAGTACTCGGTGTCGATCAGGTCGAAGCTGTTGGGGGCGGTGACGGCGCGCTTGGTCACGTCGTCGGTGGTCACGGCCACGTACTGGATCTTGATGCCGGTGTCTTTCTCGAACTTGTCGCCGATGGCCTTGTCCTGGTTCACCGCGGTGCCCAGGTAGCGCAGGGTGATCTTTTCCTGGGCGATGGCCGGCGACAGGCCGCTGGCCAGGATGCCGGCGAGGCCGGCGGTGCCTTGCAGCAGGCTGCGGCGCGACAGGCCGTCGTGCGGAAGGTCGGTGGAATCGGACATGGAGAACTCCTTGGTTGCAGGGGGACGGACAGGGGAGGGGAAAGCGGGCGCCATCAGGCGGCCAGGGGGTGCGCCTGGGCCGGGTTCCAGCTCAGGTCGGCGCGGTCGCCGGTGGTCCAGGGGCGGTCGACGAAGGCGGCTTCGGACAACATCACCGACACATTGCGGTCGGCGCCGTCGCCGTCGAGCTGCAGGCCCAGCAGCACGTAGGTGCCCTGGTACTCCACGTCGCTCACGGTGGAGGTCCAGCCGGTGCTGCCGGCCTCGGCCAGGCGGATGTGGTCGTTGCGCACGGCCACTTTGCCGTCGGCGGTCTGCAGCACGTTGTGGCCGCCCATGAAGCGCGCCACGAACTCGCTGGCCGGCCGGTTGTAGACGGCGTGGGGCGGGCCAGCCTGTTCGATGCGGCCCTGGTTCATCACCACCATGGTGTCGGCCAGCGCCATGGCCTCTTCCTGGCTGTGCGTGACGTGCACGAAGGTCAGGCCGAGTTCGCGCTGCCAGTGGCGCAGCTCGGCGCGCATCTGGATGCGCAGGAAGGGGTCGAGCGCCGACAGTGGTTCGTCCAGCAGCAGCACGCGCGGCTGGGTGATGAGGGCGCGCGCCAGCGCCACGCGCTGCTGCTGACCGCCGGAGAGTTCGCCCGGCTTGCGGTGCGCCAGATGCCCCATGGCCACGCGTTCGAGCAGGTCCTGCGCGCGGGCGTGGCGCTCGGCCTTGCCGACGCCTTTCATCTTGAGGCTGAAGGCCACGTTGTCCAGTGCCGAGAGGTGCGGGAACAGCGCGAAGCTCTGGAACATCATGGCCGTGCCGCGCTCGGCCGCGGGCAGGCGGGTGATGTTGCGGTTCTCCAGCAAGATGTCGCCGCTGCTGGTGCTTTCGTGGCCGGCAATCATCCGCAGCGTGGTGCTCTTGCCGCAGCCCGAGGGGCCGAGCAGGCAGCAGTAGCTGTTGGCGGCGATGCGCAGGTCGATGGCGTCGACCGCGGTGGCGCCCGGACCGTACTGCTTGGTCAGGGCGATGAGTTCGACGGCGGCGGGGGCGGGGGTGTCTGCGTCCATGCCGACCCTGTTGCACGAGCCGTGCCAGCTGTTTTGTATGCAATCCGCACAAGATTGCATACAAAACAGCACCGGCTTTGTGCGCAATGTGCTTTGCAGGGGCGCACCCGTCCGCTGCGGTGCGCGTGCACCGGCACGGCGCGCACCGGGGTGGGCGGATAATCGAACCATGCGAGTGCACTTCACCAAAATGCAGGGCGCGGGTAACGACTTCGTCGTGCTCGACGAGACCCGTGGCCGCCTCGGTCTGAGCGCGGCCCAGTACCGTTTCCTGGCCGACCGCCACTTCGGTGTCGGCGCCGACCAGATCCTTTCGGTGCGCCCTGCGCCGTCGGAGGGCGTGGACTTCGAGTACGTGATCCACAACGCCGACGGCGGCGAGGTCGAACACTGCGGCAACGGCGCGCGCTGCTTTGTGCGCTACGTGCGCGACAAGGGCCTGACCGATCTGAACCCGGTGCGCGTGAAGGTGAAGCACGGCGAGATCAGCCTCTCGCTGAATGAAGACGGCCGCGTCACCGTGGACATGGGCGCGCCCATCTTCGACCTGGCGCGTGTGCCCTTCGACGCGGCCGGTCAGACGCCCGTGCCCATGGGCAATTTCGAGCGCTGGTCTCTGCCGCTGGCCGCTGGCGATGTGGCGCCGGTGGCCGTGCTCTCCATGGGCAACCCGCACGCCGTGCTGCTGGTGGACAACGTGGACACGGCGCCCGTGTCCACCTGGGGGCCGCAGATCGAGCGCCATGCGCAGTTCCCCGCGCGCGTCAACGCCGGCTTCCTGCAGGTGGTGGATCGCGCCCATGTGCGACTGCGCGTGTACGAACGCGGCGTGGGCGAGACCCTGGCCTGCGGCACCGGCGCCTGCGCGGCGGTGGTGGCCGGCATCCGCCTGGGCCTGCTGGACGGCCGCGTCGACGTCGAAACGCGTGGCGGCCGGCTCACCATTGCGTGGGGCGACAATGCGGCCCACGACGCACCGGTCTTCATGACCGGACCGGCCACCTCGGTGTTCGAGGGCGAGATCGACGTCCCCGAGCTGGCCTGAACATCAGGATCGACACACTTCCATGACCGACCCGACCATTCCTCCGATCACCGAAGACGACATTGCCAACTACCTGGCCAACACGCCCGACTTCTTCGAGCGCCATGCGGGCGTGCTGGCGGCGGTGCAGCTGAGCAGCCCGCACGGCCAGCGCGCGGTGAGCCTGCAGGAGCGCCAGGCCGAGATGCTGCGCGAGAAGATCAAGGGGCTGGAGCTGCGCTCGGCCGAGATGATCCGCCACGGCCAGGAAAATTCCGCCATCGCCGACCGCCTGCACCGCTGGACCCGCGAGCTGCTGATGACCCGCGACACGCAGGACCTGCCCCTGGTGGCGGCGCGCGAGATGGCGGCCCAGTTCAATGTGCCGCAGGTGGCGATCAAGCTGTGGGGCGTGGCGGACGACTTCTCCGGTCAGTCCTACGCCCAGGGCGCCAGCGACGACGTGCAGGCCTTTGCCTCGTCCCTGCCGCGTCCCTACTGCGGTGCCAACCCCGGTCTGGAGGCGGCCGGCTGGCTGGTCGATCCGGGGGCGGTGGCCTCGCTCGCCCTGATCCCGCTGCGCGCCGGCGAGGGACAGGACGCCTTCGGCCTGCTGGTGCTGGGCTCGCCCGACCCGCAGCGCTTTGCTGCCGACATGGGCACCGAATTCCTCGAACGCATGGGCGACCTGACCAGCGCGGCCCTCTCGCGCCTGCGCCCCTGAACCAGACAGAACCGTGGACAGCGGTGCCGCGTCCATGAATGGCGTCGACGACGCGGCGCTGGTCGAGGCTTACCTCGCCCATGTGCGCATCGACAAGCGGCTGGCCGCGCGCACCGTCGAGCTCTACACCGGTGACCTGGCCCGGCTGGCGCAGAACGCGCAGTCCGCCGGCGTCGGCCTGCGCCAGGTGCAGAGCGCCCATGTGCGGCGCTGGGTGGCGCAGATGCACAGCGCCGGCCGCAGTGCCCGCGGCATCGCACTGATCCTTTCGGGCTGGCGCGGCTTCTACGTGTGGCTGGGGCGCCAGGGCCTGGTGACCCAGAACCCGGTGCAGGACGTGCGCGCGCCCAAGGCCGGCAAGCCCCTGCCCAAGGCGCTGGGCGTGGACGAATCGGTGCAGCTGGCCGAGCATGTGGAAGAGGGCGACGACCCGGCGCTGGAGGCGCGCGATGCCTGCATCACCGAGCTGCTCTATGGCTGCGGCCTGCGTATCGGCGAACTGGTGGGGCTGGATGTGGTGGCCAGCGGCACGGCTCGCGGCTGGATCGACCTGCAGGCGGGCGAGGCCCATGTGCTGGGCAAGGGCTCCAAGCGGCGCAGTGTGCCGGTGGGCCGCGCGGCGCTGGAGGCGCTGCAGCGCTGGCTGGCGGCGCGCCCGGCCCTGGCCGCCGAAGACCCGGCGCTGTTCATCGGCCGCCACGGCACCCGCCTGACCCCCCAGCACATCCGGGTGCGGCTCAAGCGCCGGTCGCTGCTGGCCGGGCTCTCGACACCGGTCCACCCGCACATGTTGCGGCATTCGTTTGCCAGCCACGTGCTGCAGAGCAGCGGTGATCTGCGCGCGGTGCAGGAGCTGCTGGGGCATGCCAGCATCGGCACCACGCAGGTGTACACCCGGCTGGACTTCCAGCACCTGGCCCGGGCCTACGACGCAGCCCACCCACGCGCGAAGGGCCGCGGGCCGGCCAAGTCCTGACGGCGGGCCTTCAGCCGACCGGGAATACCCGCTGAGCAAACCGGGCGGAACGAGCAAAAATTTTTCTTGCAAATATCATTGCTTGCTTCTTTTTAATGCGCATCCCGGCGCGACACCTCTGGAGACTTCCATGCCCCGACTGATCCTGGCCTTCAAGGCCGCCTTTCTGGCGCTCTTCCTTGCAATCTCGGCGCCTTCACACGCGGCCGACGATGTGATCAAGACGGTTTATCACATGAGCGAAGGCATCCCCCAGGCCTCGCGCGCCATCAACAACATCCGCAACCACCTGGCGGCCGACCCCAAGGCCAAGATCGTGGTGGTCGCCCATGGCCTGGGCATCGACTTCCTGCTGGACGGCGCGACCAACCAGATGGAGCAGCCGTTTGCCGGCGCCATTGGCGATCTGGCGGCCAAGGGCGTGGAGTTCCGGGTCTGCAACAACACCCTGGTCTCGCGCAAGATCGACGCGTCCAAGGTGGCGATGGAGGCCAAGATCGTGCCGTCCGGCGTGGCCGAGGTGGCCCGGCTGCAGGCGCGCGAAGGGTTTGTCTATCTGAGGCCTTGACGTCGCGCGGGGGACAATACCCCCCATGAAGATCATTCGACTCAAGCCCGGCAAAGAGCGCTCCCTCCAGCGCCGCCACCCCTGGGTGTTCGACGGCGCGATTGCCAAGGGCGCCGCCGATGCCGGCGAGACCGTGCGTGTGGACAGCGCCGACGGTCAGTTCCTCGCCTGGGGCGCGTATTCGCCCAGTTCCAAGATCCGCGTGCGCGCCTGGAGCTTCGACCCAGCCCAGCGCATCGACGCCGCCTTCTTCCGCGACACACTGCGCCGGGCCATCGCCCTGCGCGAGCGCATGGGCATCGCTAGCAACGGCCTGCGCCTGGTGCACGGCGAATCCGACGGCCTGCCGGGGCTGGTGGTGGACCGTTACGGCGACACCCTGGTGGCCCAGTTCGGTGCGGCCGGGGTGGAGCGCTGGAAAGACGTGATCGCCGACGCGCTGGTCGAGCTGACCGGCTGTCCTCGCCTGTACGAACGCTCCGACGCCAGCGCCCGCGCGCTCGAAGGCCTGCCCGAGGTGACTGGCTGGCTGCGTGGTGAGGGCCGGACGGCCTTTGAGCTGGAAGAGCACGGCTGGCGCCTGGGCCTGGACATCGCACTGGGCCACAAGACCGGCTATTACCTCGACCAGCGCGACAGCCGTCTGGCGCTGCACGAGTACTCCAAACGCCTGAAATTCGCCCAGGTGCTCAACTGCTTCAGCTACACCGGCGGTTTCTCGGTCGCGGCGCTGGCGGGCGGGGCCGGGCACGTGACCAGCATCGACTCGTCCGGCCCGGCGCTGGAACAGGCGCGTGCCAACCTGCTGCTCAACTGCCTGGACCCGGCCCAGGCCACGTTCATCGACGCCGATGTCAACGCCTCGCTGCGACAGTTTGTGGCCGAAGGCCGCCAGTTCGATGCCATCGTGCTGGACCCGCCCAAGCTGGCCCCCACCGCGGCTCACGCCGAACGGGCCGCCCGCGCGTACAAGGACATCAACCGCCTGGCCTTCAAATTGCTGCCGCCGGGTGGGGTGCTGTTCACCTTCTCGTGCTCGGGTGGTATCGGCGTCGAGCTGTTCCACAAGATCGTGGCGTCCGCCGCCAGCGACGCCGGGGTTGATGGCGCCATCCTGCAGCGCCTGGGCGGTGCCTGCGACCACCCGATGACCACAGCGTTCCCCGAGGGCGAATACCTGAAGGGATTGATCGTTATGAAAAAGCTCTGAGCAGCCTGGTCACATCGCTGCACTACACTCCCGGCCTGCTTTTTGCATACGGAACCTGCCATGTCGCTCATCCCCGCCACCATCCTCACCGGCTTTCTCGGCTCGGGCAAGACCACGCTGCTCAAGCGCGTGCTCACGGAAGCCCACGGCCAGAAGATCGCCGTGGTCGAGAACGAGTTCGGCGAAGAAAACATCGACAACGAGATCCTCGTGGCAGACACGCAGGAAAACATCATCCAGATGAGCAACGGCTGCATCTGCTGCACCATCCGCGACGACCTGCGCGCCACCCTGGCCGACCTGGCACAGAAGAAGCGCAAGGGCGAGCTGGACTTCGAGCGGGTGGTGATCGAGACCACCGGCCTGGCGGACCCCGGCCCGGTGGCGCAGACCTTCTTCATGGACGACGAGGTGGCCGAGCAGTACCTGCTGGACTCCATCCTGACCCTGGTGGACGCCAAACACGCAGCCGACCAGCTCAACGACCGTCAGGAAGCGCGCCGCCAGGTGGGTTTCGCCGACCAGATCTTCATCAGCAAGGCCGACCTCGTGTCCCAGGACGAGGTGGACGCCCTGATCCACCGCCTCAAACACATGAACCCGCGCGCGCCCATGCGCCCGGTGCATTTCGGCGAGGTGGCACTCAAAGAGGTGTTCGACCTGCGCGGCTTCAATCTGAACGCCAAGCTGGACATCGATCCGGACTTCCTGAGCGTGGACGACCACGACCACGACCATGCTCATGAGCATCACGACCATGACCACGAGCACGGCGAGCACTGCAACCACCCGTCGCACCAGCACGGCCATGGCCACCACCATCACCACGACGACGATGTGAAAAGCTTCGTCTACCGTGCCGACAAGCCCTTCGATCCGGCCAAGCTGGAGGATTTCCTGGGCGCTGTGGTGCAGGTCTACGGACCCAAGATGCTGCGTTACAAGGGCGTGCTGAACATGAAGGGCACCGACCGCAAGGTGATCTTCCAGGGCGTGCACCAGCTCATGGGCAGCGACCTGGGGCCGCTGTGGGCCGAGGGTGAGGCCCGCACCAGCAAGATGGTGTTCATCGGCATCGACCTGCCCAAAGACATCCTGGTCCAGGGGCTCGACCAGGCGCTGGTGTGAGCGGGGGACCGTGCCAACCAAGCGGGAACGGAGCCCCTGATGCTGTTTGTCTCGCTTCTCCAGAGCCTGGGTTTTCCCTCGGATCCAGCGTCAGTGTCTTCGAGGGCCGCGTCGTTACAATCGCCGCCCAAGTCGGCAGCCCGCCGCGCACCCGAGTCTTCTGCACGCCAGCAGAGGCAGGCCGGCACTACCGACGTTCGCAAACGGGGTATAACCACAAACCAGCCGGTTTCGGCCGAGCAAAGCGATGCGGTCAGGGGCGCCACCCCGGTCAGCACGCCACCCCGCCACCAGGCAGCGTCAGGCACTGAGAGGAGATCCTTTGTGAAAGCCCCGGCCACCCCCACCGCGAAGAATCGCAACCCCGCCGCGTCGGCCGGCAAGGGGCGGTCCGCGTCTGCTGTGGCTCCGGCTTCCAAGGCGGCTGCGAAAACCGCGGCAAAGCCAGCCAGTGCCAAGACGGCGGTTGGCAAACCCGTGACCAAAGTGGCCACCAAAACCGCCGTCCCCGCAGCGAAGAAAGCTGCTGCGCCCAAAGCGGTGGCTTCTGCCAAACCGGTGTCGGCTCCCAAGGCTGCAGCGAAGCCGGCCAGCAAGCCGGTACCAGTCAAGATGCCGGCGCCCCCGGCCAAGGCAGTGACCAAACAGAAGACGACGGTCGTGCCGCCCCCCGTGGCCGTTCCGGCGCCCATCATCATCGAGCCGACGCCACGCCCTTTGGGCAAACGGGCCGCCAAGAAAGTGATGATGGAACAGATGACACAGGCTGCGGTCGTTCCGACCCATGCTCCCAACGCCGCCAAGGCGACCTTCTCTTTATCGAACGAACGTGTGATGACTGCTCCCGCGCCCACCGCCATCCAGAAAGACCCGAAACGTGCCAACAACTGGAAGTCCCTGCCGGTCGAACAACTGACCGATCAGGACGTCCAGTCCATGCCCGATTCGGAGTACATGAACGACGTGCAGCTCGCTTTCTTCCGTCGAAAGCTGTCCCAGCTCAAGGAAGACATGCTGGCCAACGCCGGCGAAACCACCGAGCACCTGCGCGAAGACACTGTTGTGGTTCCCGACCCCGCCGACCGCGCGACGATTGAGGAAGAGCATGCGCTGGAGCTGCGCACCCGTGACCGGGAGCGCAAGCTGCTCAAGAAGATCGAGCAGGCCATTGCACGCATCGACTCGGGCGACTACGGGTACTGCGAAGAGACGGGTGAGCCGATTGGTGTGGGTCGCCTGATGGCGCGTCCGACCGCCAGCCTGTCGCTGGAGGCACAACAGCGGCGCGAGCTCAAGCAGAAAATGTTTGGCGACTGATTGCGGCCTTTCCAGCGGAACACTCTCATACCCTGATCCATGTCCAAGGACGATTCCAGCGGCGGCTTTCTGTCCAAGGTGGTGAAGTTCGTGCGTCATCCGACCACGAGCTGGGCGGATCTGGACACCCGCAGCGCCGACCGGGAGAGCGAATACAACAAGGCCGCGCTCAAGGAGATGATCGAGCGCAAGCGCCGCAACGACTTCGTGCGCAAGCGCGAGTTCGACATGCTGCGCAAGATTCGCAGCCGCGAGGGCGCCGTGGACGGGGCCCAGGGCGTCCGACCCTCTTTTTTCCAGAGCAGTCTTCCTTCGAAGCCCGACGACCGGGCGATGACGCTCAAGAAGATCGACGAGATCGAAGCCCAGATGTCGATGCAGTGGTGGAAGACCAAGGGGCCGGATTCGCTGGTGACCGGAGGGCCCAACTCCGGGGCTCACACCACCGGGGGAACGCCCCTGGAGCGCAAAGTGGACAAGCCGCTTCCCCCCAGGGAAACGGAAGAGCAGAAGCGCCTGAAAGCGCAGTACAACGAAACCGAAGCAGCGACACTGAGCGGCGGTGAAGCCACCACCTCGCCACCCCAGCCGCTGTCGGTGCCTGCCGCGAAAACGCTGGTCCCGGTACCAGCCCCGGGCAATGTGCCGGTGCTTCGCGAAACGGTTCCCCCGCCCAAGTCGGGTCCAGACACTGGCCCGGTGCCATCGACCGCGCGCACCGGCCTGATGGCTCCAACCTCGGGCGCGCCGCTCGCAGGC
The DNA here is from genome assembly GCF_001571145.1 of Hydrogenophaga flava NBRC 102514. Lineage (GTDB taxonomy): Bacteria > Pseudomonadota > Gammaproteobacteria > Burkholderiales > Burkholderiaceae_C > Hydrogenophaga > Hydrogenophaga flava. The sequence goes on along the minus strand of NZ_BCTF01000001.1, from coordinate 43,203 downwards.
GCTGCTCGCGGCGGGTCGGGGTCCGGCTTCTCGGCCTCGCATTTCTATGCGCTGGACGTGCACGAAATCGCCCAGGACCCGGAGGTCGAGGAAGCCGCCATTCGCTTCGCCAACGGAGACGATGCGGGCGTCGAGCAGGGGCTCAAGGACACCATCGCAGAAGGCGGGCCGCGCGAGAACCAGCTGGACGACTGGCTGGCCCTGTTTGATCTGTACCGGGCCACCGGGCAGATGGCGCCGTTCGAGAGCCGTGCCGTGGATTTTGTGAACCGCTTCGGCCGCTCGCCACCTCAGTGGTATGACATGCCGGAACTGGTGTCGTCCATGACCGGCAAGGCCTTCAAGCCGTCTGTCACGCCGACCCGGGCATCCTGGGCCTGCGACCCCGAGCTGGATGCCCACGCGGTGGGCACGTTGCAGAACGTGCTGCTCCGGGCGCCCCAGCCCTGGGTGCTGGAATGGACAGAGCTGGAGTCCGTTGACGTGAAAGCGGCGCGTGCGCTGCTGGGTATCTTCACGCTGTGGGGTGACCAGGAGGTTGAGATTTCCTTCGTTGGCGCACCCCACCTGCGCGATGTCCTCAAGCAGCTCACGCCTTCGGGTCGTCGGGACGTCGAGCAGCTCTGGTGGGAGTTGCGCATGGCCGTTTTGCGGGTGATGAACCGGCCCGACGAGTTTGAACTGACCGCGCTGGACTTCTGCGTCACCTACGAGGTGTCGCCGCCGGGGTGGGAGCGCCCGCGCTGCCACTTCAAGGCCATGACCAACGGCTCGGTGGACCCCGACGAAGGTGCCTCCGTGCTGGGCGAGGTGGTGCGGGAGACGGTTTCTTCCGGCTACACGACGGAGTCGGGGGCCGAAGGCCCGTCGACGGAGTTCAATCACCTGGGTCTGGTGGAACTGTCTGGCGAGATCCGTGGTGATCCGCAGGCCACCCTGGAAGATCTCGAGCGTCGGCTGCAGGGGGCCGATGTCATGATCATTTCGTGCCGCAACCTGATCCGTGTGGACTTCTCCGCGGCTGGCACGCTGCTGAACTGGGTGGCCGGTCACCATGCGTCGGGGCGGCTCGTGCAGTTCGTGGATGTGCACCGCCTTGTGTCGGCATTTTTCAATGTCATTGGCATCACCGAATACGCCAAGGTCGTCGTGAGGAACGACTGATCTTTCTGCGCAGCAGCAACAGGGTTCACTCACCCCATCAAGTGGGCAGCCTGGCGGAGTTGGCTCCGCTGTGCTTTTGAGGAACTCATCCCTCACGCGACGGTCTGGACTTGATAGCGGTCCTACCGTCTCCAATTCCTTCTGATATGGACACTTTTCACGGAACCACCATCGTCTGCGTGCGCCGCGAGACGCCCGACGGTGTTCAGGTCGCCATTGGCGGCGACGGCCAGGTCACCCTTGGCAATGTCGTCGTCAAGGGCACCGCGCGCAAGGTGCGCAAGCTCTACCGCGACCAGGTGCTGGCAGGTTTTGCCGGTGCTACTGCCGACGCCTTCACCCTGTTCGAGCGCTTCGAGGCCAAGCTGGAGAAGCACCAGGGCCACCTGGTGCGCGCGGCCATCGACCTCACGCGCGACTGGCGCACCGACCGCGTGCTGCGCCGGCTCGAAGCCATGCTGGCGGTGGGTGACCGCAGTGCCGCGCTGATCATCACCGGCAACGGGGACGTGCTGGAGCCCGAACACGGGGTGGTTGCCATCGGCTCCGGAGGTGCCTACGCGCAGGCCGCGGCGCGGGCGCTGGTGCAGCACACGGCACTCAGCGCCGAGGACGTGGTGCGGCAGTCGCTGGCCATCGCGGGCGAGATCTGCATCTACACCAACATGAACCACACCGTCGAGGTGCTCTAAGTCATGTCTTCAATGACCCCGCAGGAGATCGTCTCCGAACTCGACCGCTTCATCATCGGCCAGAACGGCGCCAAGCGCGCCGTCGCCATCGCGCTGCGCAACCGCTGGCGCCGCCAGCAGGTCGACGAGAAGCTGCGCCCCGAGATCACCCCCAAGAACATTCTGATGATTGGCCCCACCGGGGTCGGCAAGACCGAGATCGCGCGCCGTCTGGCCAAGCTGGCCGATGCGCCCTTCATCAAGGTCGAGGCCACCAAGTTCACTGAGGTGGGCTATGTGGGCAAAGACGTCGACAGCATCGTGCGCGACCTGGTCGAGATCGCGGTGAAGCAGATGCGCGAGTCCGACATGCGCAAGCAGCGCATGCGCGCGGAGGACGCAGCGGAAGACCGCATCCTCGACGTGCTGCTGCCACCGCCGCGCGGCGTGTCCGGTGAACCCCAGCCGAACCCCGACAGCACGGCCCGGCAGACCTTCCGCAAGAAGCTGCGCGAGGGGCAGCTGGACGACCGCGAGGTCGAGATCGACCTTGCCGAGTCTGCGCCCGCCATGCAGGTCATGGGGCCGGCTGGCATGGAAGAAATGGCCGAGCAGCTGCGCGGCATGTTCAGCCAGATGGGGCAGGAGCGCCGCCGCAAGCGCAAGCTCAAGATCGCCGAGGCGATGAAGCTGCTGATCGACGAAGAGGCCGGCAAGCTGGTCAACGAGGAAGATGTGCGGACGCGTGCGCTGCACAACACCGAGCAGAACGGCATCGTCTTCATCGACGAGATCGACAAGGTCGCCTCGCGCAGCGAGTCGGGCGGTGCCGAGGTGTCCCGCCAAGGCGTGCAGCGCGACCTGCTGCCGCTGGTTGAAGGCACCACCGTCTCCACCAAGTACGGCATGGTCAAGACCGACCACATCCTGTTCATTGCCAGCGGGGCCTTTCATCTGGCCAAGCCCAGCGACCTGATTCCCGAGCTGCAGGGGCGTTTCCCGATCCGGGTGGAGCTGCAGTCGCTGTCGGTGGACGACTTCGAGGCCATCCTCACCAGCACCCACGCCAGCCTGGTCAAGCAGTACCAGGCGCTGCTGGCCACCGAGGGGGTGACGCTGGAGTTCAAGCCCGACGGCATCCGCCAGCTCGCGCAGATTGCCTGCGATGTGAATGAGCGCACCGAGAACATCGGCGCCCGGCGCCTGGCGACGGTGATGGAGCACCTGCTGGATGAGGTCAGCTTCGGTGCCACGGCCCTGCAGAACAGTGCCGTGGTCATTGACGCGGCCTATGTGAACGGCCGGCTGGCCGAACTCAGCCGCAACCAGGATCTTTCCCGCTACATCCTCTGACGGCTGCTCCCGGCATGCAGTCCCGGCCGCCTTCAGGGTGGCCGGGATTTTTCATTGGCCTTTCGCAGGCCATGCCCGTGTCATTGGCCGTCCGTCGCCCACCCTGTGTGTAACAGGGTTTTCAAGCATCACATTCACAGCACGCTGTAAGTGCTTGCTTTTGCTGCGTATTTTGAAGTTGAAATTGCTTCAAAATGTGTTCTAAGTGATTGATTTCATTGGAAAAAAACTGCCGAACGAGGCTTGCAGCCACTGCTTTTCCTGCTACAGTGGAAAAAAGTGCAATTAAGTGGTGAAAAGTGTTTTCAGCAGGGTGATTCCGGGTGTTTCAAGGCGCTTCCTCTCTCAGTCTCGATGCCAAAGGCCGGCTGTCCATGCCGACCCGGCACCGGGACGCCCTGAGCGCGCAGTCCGGCCAGCTGACCATCACCAAACACCCTCACGGCTGCCTGATGGTATTCCCACGCGACGAGTGGGAGAAGTTCCGGGCCCGCATCGCCTCGCTGCCGATGGATGCGCAGTGGTGGCGCCGCATTTTTCTGGGCAACGCGATGGACGTCGACATGGATGCCTCGGGTCGGATACTGGTGTCGCCCGAGCTGCGCGCCGCCGCCGGCATCAGCCGCGATGCCGTGTTGTTGGGCATGGGTTCCTATCTGGAACTCTGGGATGCCCAGTCCTACGCCGCCAAAGAGGCTGAGGAAATGCAGAAGCCCATGCCCGATGTCCTCAAGGACTTCAGTTTCTGAGGATGGCGGTGAACGACCCATGGGTACACCAAACCGTACTGCTGAACGAGGCTGTGGAAGCGCTCTCCGTTCGGCCGGATGGCCACTACGTGGATGCCACCTTCGGCCGTGGCGGACATTCGCGCGCCATCCTGGGGCAGCTGGCCGCCTCGGGGCGGCTGACGGCGTTCGACAAGGACCCGCAGGCGATCGCGGTGGGCGATGCGCTGGCGGCTGCCGATCCTCGGTTCGCCATCCGTCACCAGGGCTTCCGGCAGCTGGGCGAACTGGGGCCGCAGAGTGCGGACGGGGTGTTGATGGACCTGGGGGTGAGTTCTCCCCAGATCGACGACCCCGAAAGGGGTTTTTCTTTTCGTCACGACGGTCCTCTGGACATGCGCATGGACACCACGCGCGGACAGAGCGTCGCCCAATGGCTGGAAACAGCCGATGTGTCCACCCTGTCGGAGGTCATCCGTGAATACGGCGAAGAACGGTTTGCTCAACAGGTTGCAAAGGCGATTGATCGTCGCCGACAGGAACGGGGCCCTCTTCGAACCACCCGCGAGCTGGCCGAAGTCGTGGCTGGCGCGGTCAAAACCCGCGAGCCGGGCAAGGACCCTGCGACGCGCACATTTCAGGCTTTTCGGATTTTCATCAACGCCGAGCTTGAAGAGCTGCAACAAGCGCTAGAGGACAGCCTTCATGTCTTGCGTCCCGGAGGTCGACTGGTCGTGATCAGCTTCCACTCGCTGGAAGACCGCATGGTCAAACAGTTCATGGCACGCCATTCGCGCACCGTGGTGGACCGGCGCGTGCCCTTCGCCGAGCCGGCGCCCACGCGCCTGGCCGAGGTGCACAGGGTGATGCCTTCTCAGGCCGAGGTCGAGGCCAATCCGCGTGCGCGCAGTGCTGTGATGCGTGTGGCCACGCGCACGGAGGTGGCGGCATGATCCGGCTCAACCTGATGCTGCTGGTGGCCGTGATGGTCAGTGCCTTCTACCTGGTGCATACCCAGTACGAGTCGCGCCGCCTTTACACGGCGATCGACAAGGCCAACGCCCAGGCGCACCGCCTGGCGGCCGATCACGAGCAGCTGGCGGTGCAGAAGCGCGAGCAGGCGACGCCGGCCCGGGTGCAGCAGCTGGCCGTGCGCCAGCTCAAGATGCGCCCGGTCACGCCGGGCATCACCGAGTACGTCACCGTCAACGAGCCGGCGCCTGCGGCCGGTGCGGCGGAGGGTGCGCGATGAGCAAGTCCGGGCACCGCGCCATCAACTACAGCGCCAGTCCCTTGCTGGCCAGCAAGACGCCGGTCTGGCGCAGCAAGTTCGTCGTGGCCTTGCTGGCGCTGGCATTTGCTGGTCTCGGCGCACGGGCGGCTTACGTGCAGGTGTTTGGCAACGAGTTCTTCCAGCGCCAGGGCGAGGTGCGTTTTGCCCGCACGCTGGAACTGCCGGCCAACCGCGGCCGGGTGCTGGACCGCAATGGCCTGATCCTCGCCTCCAGCGTGGTGGCGCAAAGCATCTGGGCCATTCCAGAGGATGTGGACAAGTCCGAGCCCAAGCTCAAGGACCTGGCAAAGCTGCTGGAAATGCCGCTGAGCGATCTGAGGAAGAAGCTGGCCAATGAAGACAAGACCTTTGTCTGGGTCAAGCGCCAGGTTGACGAGCCGATCGCCAAGGAGATTGCGGCCCTGGGCATCAAGGGCATCTACCAGCGCCGCGAATACAAGCGCCAGTACCCCGAAGGGGAGGCCGCGGCGCACGTGGTCGGTTTCACCAACGTGGAAGACCGTGGCCAGGAGGGTGTCGAGCTGGCCTTCAACTCCCAGCTGGCCGGCAAGGCCGGCTCGCGCCGGGTGATCAAGGACCGGCTGGGGCGGGTCATCGAGGACGTGCGCGACGTGATCCCGCCGGTCGACGGGCCGGACCTGCAGCTGTCCATCGACAGCAAGGTCCAGTTCTTTGCCTACGAGAAGCTGCGCGAGGCGGTCAAGAGCAACAAGGCCAAGGCTGGCAGCGTGATCGTGCTGGACGCCCAGACCGGCGAGGTGCTGGCGCTGGCCAATTTCCCCAGCTACAACCCGAACAGGCGTGTCAACCTCAGCGGCGAGCAACTTCGCAACCGCGTTCTGACGGACAGCTTCGAGCCCGGCTCCACGATGAAGCCCTTCATCGCGGCGCTGGCGCTGGAGAAGGGCATGGTCCGGCCCACCACGCAGATCCAGACCGCGCCCGGACGCGTCACCATCGGCGGCTCGACCATCAGCGACGCCCACCCGCACGAGGTGCTGACGGTCAACGAGATCATCCAGAAGTCGAGTAACGTCGGCACCGTCAAGATGGCGATGCAGATGCACCCGCGCGAGATGTGGGAGACCTACGCCCAGGCCGGCTTCGGCCAGAAGCCGCAGGTGCCTTTCCCCGGTGCCGTCTCGGGCCGTCTGCGCCCGTACAAGACCTGGCGCCCCATCGAGCAGGCCACCATGAGCTACGGCTATGGCCTGTCGGCATCGCTGTTCCAGCTGGCACAGGCCTACACGATCTTCGCCCGCAACGGCGAGCTGATCCCGGTGAGCATGCTCAAGACGGATGCGCCCGCCACGGGCGTGCGGGTGTTCAGCGAGAAGAACGCGGTGGCGGTGCGCAAGATGCTGGAACTGGCCACCGGCCCGGGCGGCACGGCACCCAAGGCCCAGACCATGGGCTATTCGGTGGGCGGCAAGACGGGCACGGCCCACAAGCAGGAGGGCAAGGGCTACGCCGCCAACAAGTACCGCAGCTGGTTCGTGGGCATAGCGCCCATAGAGCAGCCGCGCATCGTGGTGGCGGTGATGATCGACGAACCTTCCAACGGGGTCTACTTCGGCGGACTGGTCGCGGCGCCGGTGTTCAGCGAAACGGTGCAGCAGACCCTGCGCATCCTCGGCGTGCAGCCGGACATGAACGTCAAGCCGCAGATCGTTACTGAAGTGGTCGAGGAGTCCTTCTGATGCCTCATCACGCCGATCCCCGCCACATTGCCGACTGGTTGCGCGAGCGCGTTACCGGCGAGTTGCAGTGCGACAGCCGCCGGGTGCGACCGGGCGATGCCTTTGTGGCCTGGCCGGGCTTTGCCACCGACGGGCGCCGGTTCGTGCCTGCTGCCCTGCAGGCCGGTGCCACGGCGGTGCTGGTCGAGGCAGATGGCGTCGAGGCGTTCGGCTTCAGCGACAAGCGGGTGCGGGCGGTGCCCGGGCTCAAGGCGTTGGCGGGGCCAGTGGCCAGTGCCTACCACGGCGATCCCAGCGCGCAGCTGGACCTGGTGGCCTTCACTGGTACCAACGGCAAGACATCCTCGGCCTGGTGGATGGCGCAACTGCTCAATACCGTCGGCCGGGGTTGTGCGGTGGTGGGCACCCTGGGCATCGGCCGACCGCCGGCGCCCGGTGAGCGCAGCCACACCATCGTCCCGACCGGGCTGACCACGCCCGACCCGGTGCTGCTGCAAGCCCGGCTGCGCGGCATGGTCGACGACGGCCTGTCGGCCTGCGCCATCGAGGCCTCGTCCATCGGCCTGGTCGAGGGACGGCTCAACGCCTGCCAGATCCGTGTCGCGGTGTTCACCAACTTCACGCAGGACCATCTGGACTACCACCGCAGCATGGCCGACTACTGGGAGGCCAAGTCCCGGCTGTTCCACTGGCCCGGCCTGACGCACGCCGTGGTGAATGTCGACGACGACCAGGGCATGGCGCTGGACCAGGCCCTGGCCGGTCGTCCGTCGCTGAGCCGCTGGAGTGTGGGCATCGAGCGCTCGGCGCGGCTGATGGCGCGCGACATCCGCTACACCGACCACGGCATGCGCTTCATGGTGGTCGAGCAAGACGCCCACGGGGCGGAGGTGGACCGGGGTGACCTGGCGCTGGACCTGATCGGTCACTACAACGTATCGAACCTGCTGGGTGTGGTTGGCGCGGCGCGCGCCCTGGGCGTGTCGCTGGCCGAGGCCCTGCGCGCCTGCGCCGTGCTCAGCCCGGTGCCTGGGCGCATGGAGCAGGTGCCGGCGGTGGCCGGCCAGCCGCTGGTGCTGGTGGACTACGCCCACACGCCGGATGCGCTGGAGAAGGCCTTGCGCGCCCTGCAGCCCATGGCCCACCAGCGCGGAGGCGACCTGTGGGCCATCGCCGGTTGTGGCGGTGACCGCGACCCTGGCAAGCGCCCGCTCATGGCCGCGGTGGCCGAGCGCGAGGCCCAGCGGGTGGTGTTGACCAGCGACAACCCGCGCACCGAAGACCCGGCCGAGATCCTGCGGCAGATGGCGGCGGGGCTGGGGCGTCCGGCGTCGGCGCAGATCGAGGCCGACCGCGGCCAGGCGATCGCGCAGGCGGTGGTGGCGGCCGGTGCGCGCGACGTACTGCTGATCGCGGGCAAGGGGCACGAGGACTACCAGGAGGTCATGGGCGTCAAGCGCCCGTTCTCCGATCTGGAGCAGGCGCAGTTGGCCCTGGCCAAGCGCATGGCGGTGGGAGGTGCGGCATGAAAGCCCTGCTTCAACTGCTGCCCCGCCTGACCGGCGCGCGTACGGTGGGTGAGCTGCCACCGTCGATCCGCCGGGTGCACACCGACACCCGCAGCCTGCAGCCGGGCGACCTGTTCGTGGCGCTCAAGGGCGAGCGCTTTGACGCCCACGATTTTTTGCCACAGGCACAAGCCGCCGGCGCCGTGGCGGCCATCGCCCACGCGGGCCTGGCGGCGGCCGGCCTGCCGGGCGCCGAGGTGCCGGACACGCGCCTGGCCCTGGGCGAGTTGTCGCGGCTGTGGCGCGAACAGTTTTCGCTGCCGCTGATCGCCGTGACTGGCAGCAACGGCAAGACCACGGTGACGCAGATGATCGCGTCCATCCTGAGGGCGGCGGTGGGCGATGCGGCCCACGCCACACAGGGCAACCTGAACAACGACATCGGGGTGCCGCTGACCCTGCTCCGGCTGCGGCCAGAGCACCGGCTGGCTGTGAACGAGCTGGGCATGAACCACCCCGGCGAGATCCCCTACCTGGCCGCCCTGACCCAGCCGACGGTGGCCCTGGTCAACAACGCGCAGCGCGAACACCAGGAGTTCATGGGCACGGTGGAGGCGGTGGCGCGCGAAAACGGTGCGGTCATCGCAGCCTTGCAGGCCACAGGTGTGGCCGTGTTCCCTTCCGACGACGAGCACTCGGGCATCTGGCGCGCACTGGCCGACGGGCGCCGCGCGCTCACCTTCAGCGACACCGACCCGCAGGCCGATGTGCGGGCCCTGCGCGCCGAGTGGCGCGATGGCGCCTGGGCGCTGGACTTCACGACCCCCTCCGGCGCAGGCACCTGCCGCCTGCACATCGCTGGTCGCCACAACGTGCGCAACGCCCTGGCTGCGGCCGCCTGCGCACTGGCCGCGGGTGTGGCGCTGCACGACATCGAACGTGGCCTGGAGGCCTTTGAGCCGGTGGGCGGGCGTTCGCGTGCGTTGGCTCTTCCGCTGGGTGGCCGCACGCTGACGCTGGTGGACGACACCTACAACGCCAACCCCGACTCCGTCGTCGCCGCCATCCGCGTCCTCGCCGAACTGCCGGCGCCGCGCCTGCTGGTGTTGGGCGACATGGGCGAGGTGGGCGAGCAGGGCCTGGCCTTCCACCTGGAGGTGCTGCGCCACGCCATGACCTCGGGCATCGAGACCGTGCACTGCAGCGGCGACTGGATGGCGCAGGCCGTGCAGGCCATGCAGGCCGCCGGCGAGGCCGCTCCGCGCCACTGGACCGACGTTTCAGCCTTGGTCGCGCACGTCTGCCACGCGGTGTCGGCGCCGCAGCCCTCGCCGGTGCTGAGCGTGCTGGTCAAGGGGTCGAGGTTCATGCGCATGGAGCGGGTCGTGCAGGGGCTGCAGGCCCTGGCCACGCCGGACGGACAGAACAACAACCACAAGGACACCTCCCATGCTGCTTAGCCTGGCCCTCTGGCTGCAAAGCCTGGGACCCGAATTCGGGTTCCTGCGGGTCTTTCAGTACCTCACGTTCCGCGCGGTGATGGCCGCGCTGACGGCGCTCATCGTCGGCCTGGTGGCTGGCCCGTACTTCATCCGCCGGCTGACCGCCCTCAAGATCGGCCAGCCGATCCGCGGCTACGCCATGCAGACCCACTTGAGCAAGAGCGGCACGCCGACCATGGGGGGCGTGCTGATCCTGTTTTCCATCGCGCTGTCCACCATCCTCTGGTTCGACCTGACCAACCGCTTTGTCTGGATCGTGCTGGTGGTGACCCTGGGCTTTGGTGCCATCGGCTGGGCCGACGACTGGCGCAAGGTGGTGCACAAGAACCCCGAGGGTATGCGCTCGCGCGAGAAGTACTTCTGGCAGTCGCTGATCGGTCTGCTGGCCGCGTTCTACCTGGTGTTCAGCGTCTCGGGCACCACCAACCTGCGGGTGATCGAGCTGTTCTTCCAGTGGGTGCTCTCGGGCTTCACGGTCGAGTTGCCGCCGCAGGCTGGGCTCATGGTGCCGTTCTTCAAGGAAATCAGCTACCCGCTGGGCGTGTTCGGTTTTGTGGTCATGACCTACCTGGTCATCGTCGGCGCCAGCAACGCGGTCAACCTCACCGACGGTCTGGATGGCCTGGCCATCATGCCGGTGGTGATGGTGGGTTCGGCGCTGGGCGTGTTTGCCTACGTCACCGGCAGCTCGGTGTTCTCCAAGTACCTGCTGCTGCCCTACATCCCCGGAGCGGGCGAGCTGCTGATCTTCTGCGCGGCGATGGCCGGGGCCGGACTGGCCTTCCTCTGGTTCAACACCCACCCGGCCCAGGTCTTCATGGGCGACGTCGGCGCGCTGGCGCTGGGCGGCGCGCTGGGCACCATCGCCGTGATCGTGCGGCAGGAAATCGTGCTGGCCATCATGGGCGGCATCTTCGTGGTCGAGGCCCTGTCGGTGATGCTGCAGGTGTCCTGGTTCAAGTACACGAAGAAGAAATACGGCGAAGGCCGGCGCCTGTTCCAGATGGCGCCGCTGCACCACCACTTCGAGAAGAAGGGCTGGAAGGAGACGCAGGTGGTGGTCCGCTTCTGGATCATCACCATGCTGCTGTGCCTGGTCGGCCTGTCCACCCTGAAGCTGCGTTGACACCACGATGAACGCCCTTCAAGACCAACACGTTCTCATCCTCGGCCTCGGCATCTCAGGGCTGTCGATGGCGCGCTGGTGCGTGCGCCACGGGGCGCAGGTCACCGTGGCCGACACGCGCGAGAACCCGCCCTCGCTGGCGGCGCTGCGCGCCGAGTGCCCGTCGGCCGACTTCGTGCAGGGTGCCTTCGATGAAACCCTGCTGGCGCGCGCGGCCTGGAACGTGATCGCGCGCAGCCCCGGCCTGCCACCCGAGCAGCTGGCGCCCGCCCGCACCTGGGCGCAGTCGCACGGGGCGGCCTTTGTCGGCGAGCTCGACCTGTTTGCCCAGGCGCTGTGCGACCTGTCGCAGCGCGAGGGGTTGCCCTACCGCCCGAAGGTGCTGGCCATCACCGGCACCAACGGGAAGACCACCGTGACCTCGCTGACCGGCCTGCTGCTGCAGCGCGCCGGGCTGCGGGTGGCCGTGGCCGGCAACATTGGGCCGGCGCTGCTGGACGTGTTGTCGGCGTCGCTGGACGCAGAGCGCGAGGCCGCCGCGCAGGACGCCGCCCGTGCGGCGGAGGAAGCGGCACAGGCCCCGGCCGAGGTCGAGCAGGACACCCCTGAGGTGCCGGCCAGCGCCGAGGTCGACGAAGAAGCGGAAGAGGGCGATGCGCTGCAGGAAGCTGCTGCCGCGGCCGACGACGAAGGCCCGACCCTGCTGGTGCCGCCACCCCCGCCGGAGCCCGAGCCGCCCCACCTGCCGCAGGCCTGGGTGCTCGAACTCTCCAGCTTCCAGCTCGACGGCACCGCCGGTGGCGCCTGGGACCAGGTGCCCACCGCCGCCACCGTGCTCAACATCACCGAAGACCACATCGACTGGCATGGCTCGATGGCGGCCTACGCCCAGGCCAAGGCCGCTGTGTTCGGCGCGCGGGCGCTCATGCTGCTCAACCGCGAAGACCCGCTGGTGGCCGCCATGGCCCCGGGCATGGTCACGGTCAAGATCAGCGGCCGCAACCGCCAGCAGCCCGCCCGTCCCTGGACCAGCTTCGGCCTGGACACCCCGGTGCGCGCGGGAGACTGGGGCATCGAGTCGGTCAACGGCATGGACTGGCTGGTGCGGGCGCTGGCCCTGGACGAAACCCGCCAGCGCGGCCGCGGCCAGGACGTCGACGAGGAGATCTACTTCCAGCGCCTGATGCCGGTGGATGCGCTGCGCATCCGCGGCCGCCACAACGCCGCCAACGCGCTGGCGGCGCTGGCCCTGGCCACCTCCACCGGTGCGCCGCTGGCGCCCATGCTGCACGGCCTGCGCGAGTACCGCGGCGAGCCGCACCGCGTCGAGCCCATCGGCATCCTGGACGACATCGAATACTTCGACGACAGCAAGGGCACCAATGTCGGCGCCACGCTGGCCGCCATCCGCGGCCTGGGCGTCGACCGGCGCCTGGTGGTCATCCTCGGTGGCGACGGCAAGGGCCAGGACTTCGGTCCGCTGGCCGAGCCGCTGGCCCGCCATGCGCGTGCCGTGGTGCTGATCGGGCGCGACGGCCCCAGGATCCGCGAGCAGATCGCCGAGGCCCTGCAACAGGCCGGTGTGGCGATGGTCGAGGCCGAGACGATGCCCGGCGCGGTGACCCAGTCTGCGCAGCTGGCCCAGGCCGGTGATGCGGTGCTGATGTCACCCGCCTGCGCGAGCCTGGACATGTTCCGCGACTACAAGCACCGCGCCGACGTGTTCATCGAGGCGGTGCGTGCGCTGGCCGATGAACGCGGTGTGATGCTGGGAGGGGAGTCGTGAAAGCCGCCCTCGCCAGCTTCCTGCAGCGCCTGCGCACCACCCTGGGCGGCAAGATGCCCGCGCTCGTTGGCCTGGGCAACGCGCTCGGCGCCAATGGCCTGCCGGTGCGCCTGTCCAGCCGGACCTACGCCGGCCTGCGCCAGCGGCCCGTGCGCGAGCTGGGCTTCGACCAGCCCCTGCTGTGGGTGGTGGTGGCCTTGCTGGCCTGGGGCCTGGTGATGGTCTATTCGGCCTCCATCGCGCTGCCCGACAACCCCCGCTTCGCCAACTACGCCCAGACCCACTTCGCGCTGCGGCACGGGCTGTTCATCGTGATCGGTCTGGTGGCAGCGCTGATCGCCTTCCAGGTGCCCATGCAGACCTGGGAGCGTTACGCGCCCTGGCTGTTCGCGCTGGCACTGCTGCTGCTGGTGGTGGTGCTGATTCCCTTCATCGGCAAGGGCGTCAACGGCGCCCGCCGCTGGATTCCGCTGGGGGTCATCAACTTCCAGCCCTCCGAGCTGGCCAAGCTCACCATCCTGCTTTACGCCGCCGACTACATGGTGCGCAAGATGGACGTGAAGGAGCGCTTCTTCCGCGCCGTTGCGCCGATGGCCGTGGCGCTGGCCGTGGTGGGCATGCTGCTGCTGGCCGAACCCGACATGGGCGCGTTCATGGTGATCGTGGTGATCGCCATGGGCATCCTGTTCCTGGGTGGCGTCAACGCCCGCATGTTCTTCCTGATCGTGCTGGTGGTGGTGACCGCCTTCGCCCTGATGGTGATGATGAGCGAATGGCGGCGCGAGCGTATCTTCGCCTACCTCGACCCCTGGTCCGAGCAGTACGCCCTGGGCAAGGGCTACCAGCTCTCGCACTCGCTGATCGCCTTCGGCCGCGGCGAGATCTTCGGTGTCGGCCTCGGCGGCAGCGTGGAAAAACTGCACTGGCTGCCCGAGGCGCACACCGACTTCCTGCTCGCGGTGGTGGGCGAAGAGTTCGGTCTGGTGGGCGTGACCATCATCATCGCCGCCTTCCTGTGGCTGGTGCGCCGCATCGTGCTGATCGGGCGCCAGGCGATTGCGCTGGACCAGGTGTTCGCCGGGCTGGTGGCGCAAGGCGTGGGGCTGTGGATCGGCTTCCAGGCCTTCATCAACATTGGCGTGAACCTTGGAGCCTTGCCCACCAAGGGCCTGACCCTGCCGCTGATGAGCTACGGCGGCTCGGCCATCCTGCTGGAGCTGGTGGCGCTGGCCATCGTGCTGCGGGTGGACCACGAGAACCGCCTGCTGATGAAGGGAGGCCGCTCATGAGCAGCGTCCACCAGGGGCAGCCCAGCGCCCTCATCATGGCCGGCGGCACCGGCGGTCACATCTTCCCGGGCCTCGCCGTGGCCGAAGCCCTGCGCGAAAAAGGCTGGCGCGTGCACTGGCTGGGTTCGCCGGGCAGCATGGAAAGCCGTCTGGTGCCGCCGCGCGGCATCCCGCTGGAACTGATCGACTTCGGCGGCGTGCGGGGCAAGGGCCTCAGCACGCTGGTCCTGCTACCCCTGCGTCTGCTCAAGGCGTTTGCGCAGGCCTTCGCCATGGTCGGGCGCGTGAAGCCCGACGTGCTGGTCGGCCTGGGCGGCTACATCACCTTCCCGGGCGGCATGATGGGTGTGCTGCGCGGCAGGCCGCTGGTGCTGCACGAGCAGAACTCGGTGGCCGGCATGGCCAACAAGGTGCTCTCGGGCATCGCCGACCGCGTGTTCACCGCCTTCCCGAACGTGTTCAACAAGGCCGAGTGGGTGGGCAACCCGCTGCGCGCCGAGTTCCTGCGGCAGGCCGCACCCGCGGAGCGTTTCTCGGGTCGCAGTGGTCCGCTGCGGCTGCTGGTGGTGGGTGGAAGCCTGGGCGCCAAGGCGCTGAATGACACGGTGCCGCAGGCGCTGGCGCTGTTGCCCGAGCACGAGCGCCCGGTGGTGGTCCACCAGAGCGGCGAGAAGCAGATCGAGGCGCTGAAGGCCAACTACGCGGCGGCCGGCGTGCAGGCCGAGCTCACCCCCTTCATCGACGACACCGCCGCGGCCTTTGCCCATGCCGACCTGATCGTCTGCCGGGCGGGTGCCAGCACGGTGACCGAGATCGCCGCAGTGGGCGCCGCCGCGCTGTTCGTGCCTTTCCCGCACGCGGTCGACGACCACCAGACCACCAACGCCCGTTTCCTTGTCGAGGCGGGTGGCGCCTGGCTGGTGCCGCAGACCGAGCTCACGGCGCAGTCGCTGGCCGAGCGACTGCGGTCTGTGAACCGCGCACAACTGATGGAGATGGCCACTAAGGCCAAGCAGATGGAAAAGACACAGGCCGTGGCCGCCGTGGTGGCGGCCTGCGAGCAACTCGCGAAAGTGAAGTCGTCATGAAGCACGCGATCCGGCACATCCATTTCGTGGGCATCGGCGGCTCGGGCATGAGCGGCATCGCCGAGGTGCTGCTCAACCAGGGCTACGTGATCTCGGGCACCGACCTGGGCGAGAACGCGGCCACGCGGCGCCTGGTGCAACTGGGCGCCACGGTGCACAAGGGCCATGACGCGAAGTTCATCGAAGGCGCCGACGCCATCGTCACCTCCACCGCAGTCAGGGACGACAACCCCGAGGTGGTCGCGGCACACGCGAAGCTCATCCCGGTGGTGCCGCGCGCGGTGATGCTGGCCGAGCTGATGCGCATGAAGAAGGGCGTGGCCATCGCCGGCACGCACGGCAAGACCACCACCACCAGCCTGGTGGCCAGCGTGCTGGCCGCCGCCGGTCTGGACCCGACCTTCGTGATCGGCGGGCGCCTGAACAGCGCCGGCGCCAACGCGCAGCTGGGCTCGGGCGAGTACATCGTGGTCGAGGCAGACGAGTCGGACGCCTCGTTCCTGAACCTGCTGCCGGTGCTGTCGGTCGTCACCAACATCGATGCCGACCACATGGACACCTACGGCCACGACTTCGGCAAGCTCAAGTCGGCCTTCGTGGACTTCCTGCACAAGATGCCGTTCTACGGCGCCGCCGTGGTCTGCGTGGACGACCCGGCGATCCGCGACATCCTGCCGCGCATCGCGCGGCCGATCACCCGCTACGGATTTTCTGAAGATGCCCAGCTGCGCGCAGTGGACGTGCAGGCGGTGGGCGGGCAGATGCACTTCACCGTGCTGCGCGAGGACGCGCCCCCGCTGCCGGTGGTGCTGAACCTGCCGGGCATGCACAACGTGCTCAACGCGCTGGCCGCCATTGGCATCGCCGATGAACTGGGCGTGCCGGACGCCGCGGTGCAGCAGGCGCTGGCCGAGTTCAAGGGCGTGGGCCGTCGCTTCCAGCGCTATGGCGAGGCGGCGCTGCCCTCGGGCGGCACCGCCACCCTGGTGGACGACTACGGTCACCACCCGGTGGAGATGGCCGCCACGCTGTCGGCCGCACGTGGCGCCTTCCCGGGACGCCGCCTGGTGCTGGCTTTCCAGCCGCACCGCTACAGCCGCACGCGCGACTGCTTCGAGGATTTCGTGAAGGTGATCGGCCAGGCCGATGCGGTGCTGCTGGCCGAGGTCTACGCCGCCGGCGAAGCGCCCATCGTGGCGGCCGACGGCCGTTCGCTGGCCCGTGCGCTGCGCGTGGCCGGCAAGGTGGAGCCGGTGTTTGTGGACGACATCGCCGCCATGCCGCAGGCGGTGCTGGACAACGCGCGCGACGGCGACGTGGTGCTGTGCATGGGCGCCGGCTCCATCGGCGCGGTGGCCGGGCAGGTGGTCGACCTGGCCAGCAAGGACAAGGTGTGAACGTGGGAAATGCTGTGAACCCCATTGATGTGAAAGCGCTCGGCAGGGTGGCCGTGTTGCTGGGCGGTCGCTCCGCCGAACGCGAGGTCTCGCTGATGTCCGGCACCGGTGTGCTGGCCGCGCTGAAGTCCAAAGGTGTGGACGCGCACGCCTTCGACCCGGCCGAACGTGACCTGTCCGAGCTCAAACGCGAAGGGTTTGACCGCGTCTTCATCGCGCTGCACGGCCGCTTCGGCGAGGACGGCACGGTGCAGGGCGCGCTGGAGCTGATGGGCATTCCCTACACCGGCTCGGGCGTGATGGCCTCCAGCGTGGCCATGGACAAGCTCATGACCAAGCGCATCTGGATCGCCGAAGGCCTGCCGACGCCGGCCTGGCGCCAGGTGCATAGCGCCGCCGAGACCCGCGCCGCCTTTGAAGCGCTGGGCTCGCCGATGATCGTCAAGCCGGTGCGCGAAGGGTCGACCATCGGCCTGACCAAGGTGATGACGCTGGAACAGTGCGACGCCGCCTATGCGCTGGCCTCGGGCCAGGACCCGATGGTGATGTGCGAACAGTTCATCGCCGGCGACGAGGTCACCATCCCGGTGCTCGGCACGGGGGCCACGGCCCGCGCGCTGCCGGTGATCCGCATCGTGGCCCCCGACGGCAACTACGACTACCAGAACAAGTACTTCACCGACGACACGCAATACCTCGTGCCCTGCGGCCTGCCCGAAGGCGAGGAGGCAGCGATCCAGGCGCTGGTGCTCAAGGCCTTCCGCGCGCTGGACTGCCGCGGCTGGGCGCGCGCCGACGTGATGATCGATGCCGCCACGCGCAAGCCCTGGCTGCTGGAAATCAACACCTCGCCCGGCATGACCGGTCACTCGCTGGTGCCGATGTCGGCGCGCGCGACCGGCCTGTCCTACGAGGACCTCTGCCTGACCGTGCTGGCGACTGCGTCGCTGGACAACGCCAAGGCCTGAAGCACACGCCATGCAGCACACCGACCTGCCCCTGGACATCCGACTCATGACCGTGGTCACGCGTGGCCTGGTCGTGGTCTTTGTCCTGCTCTGCCTGGGCGCGGTCGGCACCTGGATCGCGCGCCACCCGGCCTGGACCCTCAAGGGCATCAGCGTGCAGGGCGACCTGGGCCATCAGAACGCCGTCGGTCTGCGGGCGCAGCTCGCGACCCCGCTGCGCAAGCTGGAAGGCAGCTTCCTGACCCTGGACCTGCAGCAGGTGCGCCGCATGTTCGAGGCCGTGCCCTGGGTGCGACATGCCCGGGTGCAGCGCGAGTTTCCCAACCGCTTGCGGGTCACGCTGGAGGAGCACGAGGCCGTGGCCTGGTGGGGCCAGTCCGGCTCGGGCCAGCTGGTCAGCCGCCTGGGCGAGGTGTTCGAGGCCAGCCCCGACGAAGGCGACGGCCTGCCCGAACTGGCCGGGCCGCCGGAGCAGGCGCCGCTGGTGTGGACCCTGTACCAGAGCCTGTCCGAAGAAGTCGCCCGGCTGGACCGGACCCTGGTCCGCCTGGAACTCAACGAGCGCGGCAGCTGGCGTGCCGAGCTGGACAACGGCACCCGCCTGGAACTGGGGCGGGGCAGCAGCGACGAGCTGCTCGCGCGCACGCGCCGCTTCACCACCACGGTGGGCCAGCTGGCGCAGCGCTATCCCGGTGCCCTTCAGTCGGTGGACCTGCGCTACCCCAATGGCTACGCCCTGCGCGTGCAGGGCGTGACGACCGTGACCGAAGACACCCCTGCGACCCCTACACGAAACCGCTGAACAGACAACGATCATGGCCAAGGAATACAAGGATTTGGTGGTAGGACTGGACATTGGCACCGCCAAGATCATGGTGGTGGTGGCCGAAGTCCAGGCCAACGGCGAGCTCAAGCTGGCCGGGCTGGGTGTGTCCGCCAGCCACGGTCTCAAGCGCGGCGTGGTGGTCAACATCGACGCCACCGTCCAGAGCATCCAGCAGGCGCTGAAAGAGGCCGAGCTGATGGCCGACTGCCGCATCGCCCGCGTCTACACCGGTATCACCGGGAGCCACATCCGCGGCATCAACAGCAGCGGCATGGTGGCCATCAAGGACCGCGAGGTGACCACCGCCGACGTGGCGCGTGTGATCGAGACCGCCAAGGCGATCAACATCTCGACCGACCAGCGCCTGCTGCTGGTGGAGCCGCAGGAGTTCGTGATCGACGGCCAGGAGGTGAAAGAGCCGATCGGCATGAGCGGCATCCGCCTGGAGGCCAAGGTGCACATCGTCACCGGTGCCCAGAGCGCGGCCGAGAACATCATCAAGTGCGTGCGCCGCTGCGGCCTGGAGGTCGACCAGCTCATGCTGAACCCGCTGGCGTCCAGCCAGGCGGTGCTGACCGATGACGAGAAGGACCTGGGCGTGGCCCTGGTGGACATCGGCGCCGGCACGACGGATGTGGCGATCTTTGCGGGCGGCGCGATCCGCCACACGGCGGTGATCCCGATCGCGGGTGACCTGATCACCAGCGATATCGCGATGGCGCTGCGCACGCCGACCAAGGACGCTGAGGACATCAAGGTCGAGAGCGGTTGCGCCAAGCAGCTGCTGGCCGACCCGGACACCCAGGTCGAGGTGCCGGGGCTGGGCGACCGCGGGCCGCGCATGCTCAGCCGCCAGGCGCTGGCCGGGGTGATCGAGCCGCGCGTGGAGGAGATCTTCGCGCTGGTGCAGCAGGTGGTGCGCGATTCGGGCTTCGAGGAGGTGCTGTCCTCGGGCATCGTGCTCACCGGCGGCAGCGCGGTGATGCAGGGCATGGTGGAACTTGGCGAGGACATCTTCCTCAAGCCCGTGCGCCGCGGCGTACCCCAGTACACCAGCGCTCTGTCGGACATGGTGGCGCAGCCGCGTGCCGCCACCGTCATGGGACTGCTTGAAGAGGCGCGGCTGGCCCGCGTGCGAGGTCACAAGGTGGCGCAGAAGGCGGGCTCGATGCAGAGCGCGCTGGACCGCGTGAAGAACTGGTTTGTGGGGACCTTCTGATGAACAAGATCAACGCCGGAACCCGCCGTCTCGACCGCTGCCGCGAATGCACCGGGCCGCCTGGCTGAGGGTTCTCCTCGACAGCTTTCAACCCCACCCTTAAATACAATCGAAACCATGCCCGGACCCCAGCGGAAAAGGGCCACACAGGAGAGTGACATGAGCATCGAAATGATCGAAGTGGAAGAGTTCAACATGGGCACCCAGATCAAGGTCATCGGCGTCGGCGGCGGCGGCGGCAACGCGGTGGACCACATGATCGAACGCCACGTCCAGGGCGTGGAGTTCATCTGCGCCAACACCGATGCACAGGCGCTCACGCGCAGCCACGCCAACCGCACGATCCAGCTCGGCGGCACCGGCCTGGGCGCCGGCAGCAAGCCCGAGAAGGGCCGCGAGGCGGCCGAAGCGGCCGTGGATGAAATCCGCACCGCCATCAACGGCGCGCACATGCTGTTCATCACCGCCGGCATGGGCGGCGGCACCGGCACCGGTGCCGCGCCGGTGATCGCCCGCGTGGCCAAGGAGATGGGCATCCTCACCGTGGGTGTGGTGACCAAGCCCTTCGACTTCGAAGGCGGCAAGCGCATGCAGAACGCCGACGCCGGCCTGGCCGAGCTGGAAGCCAATGTGGACTCGCTGATCGTGGTGCTCAACGACAAGCTGCTGGAGGTGCTGGGTGACGAAGTGACTCAAGACGAGGCCTTCGCGCACGCCAACGACGTGCTCAAGAACGCGGTCGGCGGCATCGCCGAGATCATCAACGAGTACGGCAACGTGAACGTCGACTTCGAAGACGTGCGCACCGTGATGGGCGAGCCCGGCAAGGCCATGATGGGCACGGCCACCGCCAGCGGCCCGGACCGCGCCCGCATCGCCGCCGAGCAGGCCGTGGCCTGCCCGCTGCTGGATGGCGTGGACCTGTCCGGCGCCAAGGGCGTGCTGGTGCTGGTGACGGCATCGAAGGGCAGCCTGAAGCTCAAGGAGTCGAAGGAAGCGATGAACGCCATCAAGGCCTACGCCGCACCGGATGCGCACGTGATCTACGGCGCCGCCTACGACGAGAGCCTGGGCGACGAGATGCGCGTGACCGTGGTGGCCACGGGCCTGAGCCGCATCGGCGCCCGCCGCACCGCGCCGCCCCTGCAGGTGCTGCGCACCGGCACCGACAACACCCCGTTCACCGTGCCCACGGTCAACACCGCTGTGGCCGGCGCCGGTGCTGCGCAGCCGAACTACGAGACCATGGCCGTGCCCAGCGTCTGGCGCACCAACCGCACCCAGGCAGCTGCCAAGGTCGATGCGCTGGCCTCGGGCGGCATGGACGACTTCGAGATCCCCGCGTTCCTGCGCAAGCAAGCCGATTGATCCAGGCCCCTCGCTATGGCCGGCATAGCTTTTCCGGCCAGCGCGGGGGAGCCCTGAAACCTACAATCGCCGGATGCTTGCTCAAAGAACGCTCAAATCCCTGACCAAGGCGGTCGGCGTCGGCCTGCACGGAGGACAGCGGGTGGAGCTGACGCTGCGGCCCGCGGCACCGGACACCGGCATCGTGTTCCGGCGTGTCGACCTGCCCGAGCCGGTGGACATTCCGGTCACCGCGGAATCGGTGACCGACACCCGGCTGGCCTCGACCATCTCCAACGGTGGTGTCAAGGTCAACACCATCGAGCACCTGATGAGCGCCTGCGCCGGGCTCGGGCTGGACAACCTCTACATCGACATCACGGCCGAAGAGGTGCCCATCCTCGACGGGTCGTCGGCGTCCTTTGTCTACCTGCTGCAAAGCGCCGGCATCGCGCTGCAGAACAAGGCCAAGCGCTTCATCCGCGTGAAAAAACCGGTCGAGGTGCGCGAAGGTGAGGGGCGCAACCTGAAGTGGGCGCGGCTGGACCCGTTCCACGGCTACAAGCTGGCGTTCGAGATCGAGTTCGACCACCCGGCGGTGAACGCCACCGGCCAGCGTGTCGAGTTCGACATGGGCAGCGGCCGCTACGCGCGCGAGATCGCCCGCGCCCGCACCTTCGGTTTCACGCGCGACGTGGAGATGATGCGTTCGCGCGGCCTGGGTCTGGGTGGTGGTCTGGACAACGCCATCGTGATGGACGATGTGAAGGTGCTCAACGCCGACGGGCTGCGCTACTCGGACGAGTTCGTCAAGCACAAGATCCTGGACGCCATCGGCGACCTGTACATCGTGGGCAAGCCGCTGCTGGCCGCCTACAGCGCCTTCCGCAGCGGCCACGCGATGAACAACCAGTTGCTGCGTGCCCTGCTGGCCCAGCCCGACGCTTACGAGATCGTGAGCTTCGAGCACGAGCGAGAAGCCCCGCTGGGCTTCGCCCAGCTCGCGCCGGCCTGGTGACCAGGCCCGTCTGACACTTCGTTCATGCTGTTGCTGCGCTTTGTCCTGATCCTGCTGCTGATCGGCTCGGGTGTGTGCTTTGCCGCCTACGCCCTCACACGCAACACCCGCTACCTGCGCTGGGGCTGGACGGTTCTGAAGGTGGCGCTGGCCACCGCGCTCGGCTTCTTCGGCATCCTCTTTCTGGAGCGCGTGCTCTGAGTTCTCGACTCAGTAGCTCCGCCCACCTTTGTAGGCCGCGTGGGTGCGCGCCCGGGTCGGGGCCACCTTGTTGATCGCGGCCACGCTGCGCGCCACCTGCGCGTGGGTGATGCACAGCCCCAGCGCGTCGGCGGCGTCCTTGCCGGGAAGGCCTGGCAGCTGCAGCAGGCGCTTGACCATCTCCTGCATCTGCGACTTGTCCGCACGCCCGTAGCCGACCACGGCCTTTTTCAGCTGCAGCGCGGTGTATTCGGCCACCGGCAGGCCGTTGGCCACCAGGGCCGTGAGGCAGCAGCCGCGGGCCTGGCCCAGCAGCAGCGTGGCCTGGGGGTTGACGTTCACGAACACGATCTCGCAGACCGACACCGCGGGCTGGTAGCGCTGCACCACCTCGCCAATGCCATCGAACAGGATCTTCAGCCGCTCGGGCAGCAGCGCGCCGTCTTTCGGACTGGTCTGGATGGTGCCGCTGGCGACGTAGTGCAGCGCGGAACCCTCCGCGTCGACCACGCCGAAGCCGGTGCATTGCAGGCCGGGGTCGATACCGAGGATGCGCATGGTGGGCGGTTCAGAGGTCGAAGGTCCAGCGGACCGAGTGGAAGAACACCGGCGCGGCGAAGCACAGGGCATCGACCCGGTCGAGCACACCGCTGGCGCCGGTGACCGAGCGGCCGGCGGCGCCCCAGTGGGTCACGCCGCGGTCGCGCTTGATGGCCTTCATGACCAGGTGCCCAAGTGAGCCTGCCGCGCAGGCGATCAGCGCCATGGCCAGTGCCCGCCCTGGTTTGAACGGGGTCAGGCCGGCGAGCGCGGCGCCCAGCAGACCGCCGGCCACCAGTCCGGCGGCCCAGCTGCGCCACTGGAAGCTCTCGCTGATGGCCGGCGCCACCGGCCGGTCCAGCTGGCGCGCCACCAGGTGCTGCACCAGCATGCAGGTCTGCACGACCAGCACCAGGAAGACCAGCAGAAAGGCCATCCGGCCCTCGAAGCCTCGGAACGGCAGCAGCAACAGGGCGGGCACATGGCTCATGCCGTAGACGCAGACCATGATGCCCCACTGCAGCTTGGCATTGCGCTCCAGGAAGCGCTGCGGGTCGTTGCCCAGGGCGCTTACCACCGGAATGGCGAGGAACACGTAGACCGGGATGAACACCGTGAACAGATTGAACTCGCGGTGCCAGACCAGCGCGTACTGCAGCGGCAGCACGATGAAGAAGGCCAGCACCAGGCTGCGGTGGTCGCCACGCCGGGTGGGCGAGAGGCTGATGAACTCGCGCAGCGTGAAGAACGAGACGATGCCGAACAGCACGATGGCCACGTGCTCGCCCGCTGCCCACGCAAGCCAGAACACCAGGGTCATCAGCCAGGAGTTGCGCAGCAGGGTGTTGTAGTCCTGCAGCCGGTGGTGCAGGCGCTCGTCCACCTCGGACTGCCGCCGCTCGCGCAGTGACAGCAGCACGGTCGCGCCGCTGGCCAGGGTGAGCAGCCCGAACAGGACCACGAACAGCAAGCTGACCTGCTGTTCGGCGCTGAGGCTGCGGAGGAAGGAGGTCATGCGGGGTCTAAACGTCTCGCAGGGTGACGACGGCGTCCCTGGCGCGCCGCAGGAAGTCGGCGCGGTCCTCGTCGGTGCCGAGCTTCAGGGGCTCGCCGAAGGTGACCGAGCACAGCACCGGCACCGGGATCACCTCGCCTTTGGGAATCACGCGCTGCACGTTGTGGATCCAGGCCGGCACCAGCACCACGTCCGGAAAACGTCTGGCCAGGTTGTACAGCCCGGACTTGAAGGGCTGCGGTTCTTCACCGTGTCCGCGCGTGCCCTCCGGGAAGATGATCAGCGAATCACCACTGTCCAGCGCATCGATCAGGGGCTGCAGCGGGTCCTCGTCGCCTTTGCGCTCGCGCTCGACATAGACCGCGTTGAACACCGCGGTGGTGATCCAGCGCTTGAAGGTGGAGGCGGTCCAGTAGTCCCGGGCCGCGATGGGCCGGGTGATGCTGCGCAGCTCGGTCGGCAGGGCGGCCCAGATCAGCACCAGGTCTGCGTGGCTCTGGTGATTAGCAAAGTAGATGCGCTGTTCGGCCTTGGGCGGGCAGCCGTGCCAGCGCGCCTGGGCGCCGGTAAGCGCGCGCACCAGCCCGAGCAGGAACATGCCCATGGCCTGGGCACGCCAGTTCATGGGGGGCTCACATCACCCATGCGCGCGACGATGGTGGCCGTGCGCCGGGACAGGTAGGCCGATCCCGGGCGGGTTCCAAAGAACTTGGGGCTGGGCAGCATCACCGCCAGCCGGGCGGCCTCATAGGCACTGAGCTTGCTGGCCGGCTTCTTGAAGTAGCGCTGGGCGGCCGCCTCGGCGCCGAACACGCCTTCGCCCCACTCGACGCTGTTGAGGTAGATCTCCAGGATGCGGCGCTTGGACAGCAAGGCTTCCAGCGTCAGGGTCAGCACCAGCTCCTGGCCCTTGCGCAGCAGGTTGCGCTCGCCCGAGAGCAGCAGGTTCTTGGCCAGCTGCTGGGTGATGGTCGAACCACCGAGGATCTTCGCCGGCTTGATGGCCTTGATCGCGGCCTCCGCGGCCTCGGGTTTCTTCGCCAGCTTCTTTTCGATCTGCTCCTGGCGCTTCTCGATCAGCTCCTGCCGGCGTTCGTTCTTGGCCCAGGCGGCCTCGATGGCTTCCCAGTCCACGCCGCCGTGCTCGGCAAAGCCCGCGTCCTCGGATGCCATGACCGCGCGCTTGAGATTCGGGCTGATGTCGTCGTAGTCGACCCACTGCGACGACCAGCGCCACTCTTTGTCGGCAGTGGTCAGGCTCTCGGTGGCCACGCGCCAGGCCTCCGAACGCATGAAGGCGGTGCTCTGCGGATCGATCATCAGCATCAGCGCGATCCGCAGCACGAAAAACAGCTGCAGCGCAACGCCCGCCAGCAGCATCCACAACAACCAACGCCCGAACGAACGCATCACCGCTCCTGACCTACTGCGAACTCATCTGGGTCTGCAGACCCGCATCCCGGGTGAACCGGAAGCGCGACACGACCACGATCTGGTCGGCGCGCCGGCGCATGGCCTCGTTGAACTTGCCGAACTTCAGGCTGCGCACGATGGACTCGGCCCGCCGATCCAGCGTCAGGGTGCCCGAGGTCTGGACCACCTCGGTGTCCAGCACCGAGCCGGTGTGGTTGACCGTGATGACCATGGTCAGCTCGCCATAGAGCTTGCGACCGGCCAACTCGGGGAAGTTGGTGGTGCCGCGGTCCTCGATCCGGCGCCGGAGCTCGTCGTAGTAGACCGCGTAGACCTCTTCCCGCGTGGCGGGGCTGATGTAGCGCTTGCGCGGGCGGGCGTTCTCTTCGTTGATGCGCTTTTCGATCTCGGCCAGCAGCTTGGTCAGCAGCTGGCGGCGCTGTTCGCGCTCGACCGACTCGGGACTCGGATTGACGGCCTGCAGATCGGGTGGCGGCATGCTCGCGAGCTGCTGCCGAACCTGGGCCAGGATCTGGCTCTGGCGCTCCTTGAGCGCCTCGATCATCTCCTCGTCCTTCTCGGGGGTGTCGCCGATCCGTGCTTGCTGCATGGACGGCAGGGGCGAAGTGGCCCGACCTTTTTCCACATCCCCGCCGCCAGCCAGGGAGGCCTGGGCGATCGCCTGCGCCTTGTCCGGCCGGTCGTTGCTCTTCGCGTTGACCAGGATCACCTCCAGCGGCGTGTCCTGGAACACGCGGTTGAAGCCTTCGGGGTCGACGAAGCGCACCGTGAGCAGGGCGGCGTGCACCACCACCGAGATGCCCAGGGCGATCTGGAGCGTGCTCAGCCGCCGCAGGAAGTTCAGAACCGGATTCACGGGCGCGATTATCCGTGCAGCGTCAGGAAGCCGCGGGATCGGCGGCACCGACCTCGGCTTCGTTGACATCGATGGCCAGTGCCAGCGGCGTGGCCAGCTCTTCGTCCTCGGCGTCGGCCGATTCGTCCAGCGCCCCGACCGGCCCGTCCAGCCGTTCGATGACCGTGCCGGACACATCCAGCGCGATCTCGTCGATGGCACCCAGGCGCACGCGAACATGCGCGCCGCGCGGCAGACCCTCGGCGCCCAGCACGGGCAGCACCAGCGGCAGCGTGTCGGCACGCACCAGGTTGTCCTTGATCAGGGTGGCGGTCAGTTCGGTGGTGCCGGTCTGCTGCAGGTGTTTGAGCGTCCAGAAGCGCTCCATGCCGTTCTGGAACCCGTTGTAGGCGGTGTAGGCCGCATCGAAGCCACTGATGACGGCGAACAGGTTGGCGTCCTTGGGCTTGAACGGCGCCGCCAGAGCGGCCGTGGTGCCGTGGCGGGCGCAGGCGATGATCTGCCATTGGTTGACCAGGTCCACATAGCGGCGCAACGGGGAGGTGCTCCAGGCGTAGGCCTTGACGCCGATGCCGGCGTGCGGCGCGACCTTGGTGCCCATGCGCACCTTGACGCCGGGCGCCAGGCTGGCCTGGCTGCGGTAGATGCCGGGCACGCCACAGGCGGCCAGCCACTGACCCCAGTGGCTGTTGGCCAGGATCATGGCCTCGGCCACCATCAGGTCCAGCGGGGCGCCGCGCGAGCGGGTGCCGATCACCACGGTCTCGCTGCCGTCGGGCTCGCCACCGGTCACGCCGTGCAACTTGAAGGTGTAGTCGGGCCGGGTGAAGGTCTCGGGTTTGCCGCGCACCACCTCGCGTTGGGCCTTCAGGTGTTTGGCGAGCCGGAAGAGGAAGGCCAGCGTCGGTTGCAGCGTGGCGATCTCGGCACTCGCTGTGTCCACCGGCGTGTCGCCAGTCAGCCAGGCATCGGTGATCACGCTGTCGAGCTGGTCGTGGCGCAGGTTGTGGGCAATCGGCACGCGCTCCAGCGCGGTGCGGCTGTCCTTGAGTTCCAGCGTTGCTTCGTCGAAGCTCACATAGAGCGACACCGCTGGGCAGTCGCGCCCGGCCTCCAGCGTGTAGCGCTGCACCACCTCGTCGGGCAGCATGGTGATCTTGTGGCCCGGCATGTAGACCGTGGACAGGCGCTGGCGCGCGACGTGGTCGATGGCGTCGTCCGGCTTGATCGCCAGCCCCGGCGCCGCAATGTGGATGCCCAGCGTGACCGTGCCGCTGCCCAGCCCCTGCAGCGAGAGCGCATCGTCGATCTCGGTGGTGTGCGAGTCGTCGATGGAGAAGGCCTGCACCGCGGCCACCGGCAGCTCGTCGGTGATGGCCGGCGCCTGCAGTGCCGGAAAGCCCGTGCCCTTGGGGAACTGGTCGAACAGGAAGCGCTGCCAGTGGAACTGGTAGGCGCTGCTGATGGCGCCGGCCTTCTCCAGCAGGGCCAGCGGGTTGAGGTGGCTGCTGCGCGCGGCCTCGACCACGGCCTTGTATTCGGGCGCGTTCTTGTCTGGCTTGAACAGGATCTTGTAGAGCTGCGCGCGCACCGGCTCCGGGCAGGTGCCGGCGACCAGCTCGGCCGCCCAGGCGTCGATCTGCGCCTGGATCTGCTTTTTCTTCTCGATGGCGGCGAGCGCCTGGGCCACGATCTCGGCCGGAGCCTTCTTGTAACGGCCCTTGCCGGCGCGGCGGAAGTAGTGCGGCGCGCCCTGCAGGCAGATCAGCGCCGCCACCTGCTGCTCGGTGGTGGCCGGGTCGCTGAAATAGTCGGTTGCCAGGTCGGCGAAGCCAAACTCGTCCTCAGGTGCGAACTCGTAGGCCAGCTCCAGTTCCATGGTGGCGGCCAGGGCAGTGGCGGCGGGCATGAGCTGGGCCGGGGCGGGTTTCTCGAAACGCAGCAGGGCGTTGGCGGTCTTGACCTTCACGCGCTTGCCCGAATCGAGCTCCACCTGCAGGGAGCTTTCGGCTTCGGACATGAGGCGGCCGGTCATCAGTTTCCCGGCTTCGTCGAACAGGATGTGCATGGGCGCGATTGTCCCACGCAGGACGGGGCGCCCCGAGCCTCAGTCCGCCAGCCGCAGGAACCGGAACAGGCGGTCGATGTGTCGCTCGAAGTCGGAGATGGCGTGGTCGCCTTCGGGCAGGCGGTAGATGCTGCCGCCGGCGCAAAACGCCACCATTTCGTGCCAGTCCAGCACCTCGTCCTTTTCTGAGATGAGGGCGAACAGGTGCTCGGAGGTGCCTGGCTGCGCGGGTGCCAGCCGGGCAATGTCGCCGGCCAGCGCCTCCAGTTCACCAATGAAATCCGGCTGGAAGAAGATGTGTTCGTCCGGGTTCTGCCAGACCGGGTGTTCGCCGATGTACTTCGCCAGATCGCGCTGCGGAAACGGCGCCGGGTTGAGCAGGGCGGCCACGCAGCCGCGCTGCAGCGACAGCCAGCGGGCGTAGAAGCCGCCCAGCGACGAGCCGATGACGGCCATGCCGTCGGCCGGCCAGCCGTCCGTGAGCCGCCGCATCAGGTCGGCGGCTTCGCGCGGGGACGGCGGCAGTTGCGGGCAGCACCAGACCACGCCCGGGTGCTGCGAGCGCACGCGCCCGGCCACTTGCAGGGCCTTGGCCGATTGCGGCGAGGAGCGGAAGCCGTGCAGATAGAGCAGGTGACTGACCGGAGGGCGGGGTGTGGCGTGCATGGCGGAAGGATAATGGCTGCCTCATGGCCGCCGTACTCGACAAACCTTCGCTCTGGCAACGCATCCGACCCATCTTCCAGGGCTTTGACGGACCGCTGGCGCTGGCCATTCTGCTGCTGGCCGGCGCGGGCCTGATGACCATGTACTCGGTCGGTTTCGACCACGGCACACGCTTCACCAGCCATGGTCGCAACATGCTGCTGGCCGCCGTGGTGCTGTTCACCGTCTCCCAGGTGCCGCCGCAGCGGCTGATGGCGCTGGCCGTGCCGATGTACGTGGTCGGTGTGATGCTGCTGCTGGGGGTGGAACTGTTCGGCATCACCAAGAAAGGCGCCACGCGCTGGATCAACGTCGGCATCGTGATCCAGCCCAGCGAGCTGATGAAGGTGGCCATGCCGATGATGCTGGCTTGGTGGTTCCAGCGCCGCGAGGGCATGCTCAAACCGCTGGATTTCGCCATGGCGGGGCTGCTGCTGGCGGTGCCGGCGTTCCTGATCCTCAAGCAGCCCGACCTGGGCACCACGCTGCTGGTGCTGGCCTCGGGCCTGGCGGTGATCTTTTTCGCCGGCCTGAGCTGGAAGCTGATCATCCCGCCCGTGCTGCTGGCGGCGGTCGGCATCGTCACGCTGATCCTCATGGAGCCGCAGTGGTGCGCGCCGGACGTCGACTGGAAGGTGCTGCACGAGTACCAGCGCCAGCGCGTCTGCACCCTGCTGGACCCGTTCAAGGATCCGCTGGGCAAGGGCTTCCACATCATCCAGGGCATGATCGCCATCGGCTCCGGCGGCGTCTGGGGCAAGGGCTTCATGCAGGGCACACAGACCCACCTGGAGTTCATTCCCGAGCGCACCACCGACTTCATCTACGCCGCGTTTTCCGAAGAGTTCGGCCTCGTGGGCACCCTGGGTCTGATGGCTGGGTTCATCTTCCTGATCGTGCGTGGCCTGACCGTCGCAATGGAGGCGCCGACCCTGTTCGCGCGCCTGCTGGCCGGCGCCATGACGCTCAACATCTTCGTCTACGCCTTCGTCAACATGGGCATGGTCAGCGGCATCCTGCCGGTGGTGGGGGTGCCGCTGCCCTTCATCAGCTACGGCGGCACGGCCATGGTGACCATGGGTGTGGGGCTGGGCATCCTGATGTCGATTGCCAAGTCCAAGCGACTCATGCAATCGTGATGACCCCATCCTTTCCTGTCGTGGTCGTTGGCGCCGGCAACATGGGCGGCGCCATGGTGGAGCGCATGTGCGAGGCCGGCATGGCCGTGGTGGTCTGCGATATCGATCCCGCGCGGCAGCAGCAGGCCCTGGTGGCCGGCGCCGAACTGGCCGACACGCCGTCGCTGGCGGCTTCTGCGCTGGAAGACGGCGGCGTCCTGATCGTCTGCGTCGTGGATGCGCAGCAGTCGCACGATGTGCTGTTTGGCACCGACGGCGCGGCCTCTCGCATGCGCGCCGGCCAGACGGTGATGCTCTGCCCTACCATCGCGCCGCAGGACGCCGAGGCCCTGGCCGCCGGCCTGGCGGAGCGTGGCATCGGCTGCATCGACGCGCCCATGTCCGGCGGCCCGGCGCGGGCACGCGATGGCAGCACGAGCCTGATGCTGGCCGCCCCGGCGCTGCTGCTGCAGCGCCACGAAGCGCTTCTCGCCCGGCTCTCCTCGCGCCGCTTCGTGATCAGCGAGCGCGTGGGAGATGGCTCCCGCACCAAGCTGGTCAACAACCTGCTGGCGGGCATCAACCTCGTCGGCGCGGCCGAGGTGCTGGCGCTGGCCGACCGCCTGGGGCTGGACCTGGGCACCACGCTGGACGTGATCGAGCAGTCCAGCGGCCAGAGCTGGATCGGCTCGGACCGCATGCGGCGGGCGATTGCCGGCGACTTCGAGCCGCGCGCCCATGTGACCCTGCTGGAAAAAGACACCCGGCTGGCGGTCGAGGCCGCCCGGCAGGCCGGGTTCGACGGTCCGCTCGGCGCGCGGGCGGCGGCCGTGTTTGCCCAGGCCCATGCCGCCGGACTGGCCGACCGCGACGACGGCGCCCTTTTGCCGCTGCTGCGCGGGCAGGCCGGGCAATCCCACTGATCCGCCCGGGGTCGCGACCAGCGGCAGGCGCTCGGGCGCCCAGCTTCCTACAATCCACCCATGATCGCCCGCGAACCCACC
The DNA here is from genome assembly GCF_001571145.1 of Hydrogenophaga flava NBRC 102514. Classification (GTDB taxonomy): domain Bacteria; phylum Pseudomonadota; class Gammaproteobacteria; order Burkholderiales; family Burkholderiaceae_C; genus Hydrogenophaga; species Hydrogenophaga flava. The sequence continues at coordinate 12,278 of NZ_BCTF01000001.1, read as the reverse complement.
CTGGCCCGACTGGCCACCGCCGAAAGCCTCCTGCTCACCCCCTATGGCCTGAGCATGTCCCACTTGCAGCGCGCGCTGGGCGAGATGACCTCGCACGGCGTCGACGACGCTGACCTATATTTCCAGACCACGCGCAGCGAGGGTTGGAGCCTGGAGGAGGGCATCGTCAAGACCGGCAGCTTCAGCATCGACCAGGGCGTGGGCGTGCGCGCCGTCAGCGGCGAGAAGACCGCCTTCGCCTATTCCGACGACCTGTCCTGGGACTCGTTGCTGGACGCCGCGCACACGGTCCGCTCGATTTCCGGCCAGGGTCAGAGCCGCAAGGTCCGTGTGCCAGCCGCCAAGACTTCGAAGTCGCGTTCGCTCTACCCGGGGCTCGACCCGATCGGCACGCTCGACAGCGCGGCCAAGATCGCCCTGCTGGAAAAGGTGGAGAAGCTGGCCAAGGCGCGTGACCCGCGCGTGGTGCAGGTGATGGCCGGGCTGGCCGCCGAGCACGACGTGGTGCTGATCGCGCGCGCCGACGGCACGGTGGCGGCCGATGTGCGTCCGCTGGTGCGGCTGTCGGTGACGGTGATCGCCGAACAGAAGGGGCGCCGCGAGATGGGCAGCTCGGGCGGCGGTGGCCGCTTCGGTCTGGCCTACTTCGACGACGCTGTGGTGAGCGGCTACGTGGACGAGGCGGTGCAGTCGGCGCTGACCAACCTGGATGCCCGCCCCGCACCGGCCGGCGAGATGACGGTGGTGCTCGGCCCGGGCTGGCCGGGTGTGTTGCTGCACGAAGCCGTGGGCCACGGGCTGGAGGGCGACTTCAACCGCAAGGGTTCCAGCGCCTTCAGCGGCCGCATCGGCCAGCGCGTGGCGGCCAAGGGTGTGACGGTGCTGGACGATGGCACCATCGCCGACCGCCGCGGCTCGCTCAACGTCGACGACGAAGGCTGCACCACGCAGAAGAATGTGCTGATCGAGGATGGCATCCTCAAGGGTTACATCCAGGATGCGATGAACGCGCGCCTGATGGGCGTCAAGCCCACCGGCAACGGCCGGCGCGAGAGCTACGCCCATGTGCCCATGCCGCGCATGACCAACACCTACATGCTGGGCGGCGACAAGAGCCCGGACGAAATCGTGGCCAGCATCAAGAAGGGTCTGTACGCCACCAACTTCGGTGGCGGCCAGGTCGACATCACCAGCGGCAAGTTCGTCTTCTCCGCCAGCCAGGCCTACTGGGTCGAGAACGGCCAGATCCAGTACCCTGTCAAGGGAGCTACCCTGGTCGGCAGTGGCCCCGAGTCGCTCAAGAAGATCAGCATGATCGGCAACGACATGCGCCTGGACAGTGGTGTCGGCACCTGTGGCAAGGAAGGGCAGAGCGTGCCGGTGGGGGTTGGGCAGCCCACCTTGCGCATCGACGGCCTCACCGTGGGCGGTACAGCCTGAGGAATGTGACCCCCACGCTCCACCGCTGCGCGGGTCGCTGCCCCCCGTGGGGACTGATCTGCCTTGGGGCGGCCCGGCGGCGGATCGGTCTGTAAGACGCCTGTCAAAAGCTCTGTGCTACATTCGCGACCTATGCAAACCCGCGCCGCCATCTTTTTTGGCTTTTACTTTTGGTTCTCTGTCCCCGGCGGACGAGAGGCAAGGGTGTAAGCGCGCCAAGCAACCCAAAACCTCCGAAACCGCCGGGCTCCCAGCCCGGCGGTTTTTTTTCACCCCTTCTTTTTCACCCTGCGAGGAGCCTTCGATGACCGCCAAGACCACTGCCGCCAGCGATGCCTGGTATGCGCGCCCAGCCGACAAGACCAGCCAGACCGACGACCAGCGCATCAAGGACATCACCGTGCTCCCGCCGCCCGAACACCTCATCCGCTTCTTCCCCATCGCCGGCACGACGGTTGAGACCCTGATCAAACAGACCCGCAGCCGCATTCACGACATCCTGCATGGCAAGGATGACCGCCTGCTGGTCATCATCGGTCCCTGCTCGATCCACGACCCGGCCGCCGCGCTCGACTACGCCCGCCGTCTCAAGCCGCTGCGCGAGAAGTACGCCGACACGCTGGAAATCGTGATGCGCGTCTACTTCGAGAAGCCGCGCACGACGGTGGGCTGGAAGGGGCTGATCAACGACCCGTACCTGGATGAGAGCTACCGCATCGACGAAGGCCTGCGCATCGCACGCCAGCTGCTCATCGAGATCAACCGCCAGGGCCTGCCGGCCGGCAGCGAGTTCCTGGACGTGATCAGCCCGCAGTACATCGGTGACCTGATCGCCTGGGGCGCCATCGGTGCGCGCACCACCGAAAGCCAGGTGCACCGCGAGCTCGCCTCGGGCCTGTCGGCACCGATCGGCTTCAAGAACGGCACCGACGGCAACATCAAGATCGCGACCGACGCCATCCAGGCCGCTGCGCGCGGCCACCACTTCCTGTCGGTGCACAAAAACGGCCAGGTCGCCATCGTGCAGACCAACGGCAACAAGGACTGCCACGTCATCCTGCGCGGCGGCAAGGCACCGAACTACGACGCCGCCAGTGTCGCTGCCGCGGTCAAGGAACTGGAGGCCGCCAAGCTCACACCGCGTCTGATGGTCGACTGCAGCCATGCCAACAGCAGCAAGCAGCACGAGAAGCAGCTGGAGGTGGCGCGAGACATCGGGCAGCAGATGGCCGCTGGCAGCAAGAGCGTGTTCGGCGTCATGATCGAAAGCCACATCGAGGCGGGCGCCCAGAAGTTCACGCCAGGCAAGGACGATGTGAACAAGCTGGCCTATGGACAGAGCATCACCGACGCCTGCCTGGGCTGGGGTGACTCGGTGCAGGCGCTGGAGATCCTTTCCCAGGCGGTGGCTCGCCGGCGGACCGCACGCTGACCGTCCGTTCGTAGCAAAGCTCACAGGACCCTGTCGCGAACGGGTGTGTCCGCCTATGAGGACGATGGTCTAATGTGAGCAGCACGCGGTGCGCATCGTGGGCGCCGCACGGGCTTGGTTGGCAAGCCACAGGGGGTGTGTTTGGAGCAGCCGGTTCTGGGTCTGGGGTTGTTGGGTTTTTCCGATGCAGCGGGGCTGCGTCTTCAGTCGTGGGCGGCCCAGATGCCTGCCGGCTGGCCCGAGTGGCGCGCCTGCGATCCGCATCTGGCGGACGCCTGGATGATCGCCGGCGATGCCGTCGACGTGCTCGGTCGCGATGAACTGGTGATCCGTCATCCCCATGGCAGCGGTGAGCGCCTGACCCTCAACCGCGCGGAAGTCGACCGACCGCTGGCGTTTGCCACGCCCTTGCCAGAAGGCTTTGCGTCGGCCGAGTTCTTCGAGGCCGACAGTGAAAGCAGCGTGCGCCAGCGTCTGCAGCGTTTCGAGGCCTGGCTGCGTCCTTTGCGCACGCAGTTCGCCCTCGGCGCACGGATATACGACCATATGGACCAGATGCGTTCAGGTGGTGTGGTCCACCTCTCGGCGGGAGACCGGCTGCTGGCGGTGATCGACATTCAACGCTGGCAGGCCTCCCTGCTGATCCCCGCCAGGCCGGTCGACCTGGCGATGGCCGATTGGACCTTCGGCGCCAAGCTGTCGCTGGAGGTGCCGCCCTCGTTCATCCGCCTTCCGTTGCACCGCGTGATGTGGAACTACGCGGTGCGAACCCGGCGCGATGTGCTGCCCCACCGGTACCGCGAGCAGAGCCTGTACCTGCGCCGGGTGCCGCGCCTGCCGGCGCACTGGTTCGGTGAGTTCCATCTGGTGCTGATGCGCGAACTGATGGACCGGCCGGCCACATTGGCCCAGTTGCGCGAGCGGACCTCCTCGGCGGAACACGACCTGGCGCGCCATCTGGCGGCGCTGTACCACGGCGGTGCGCTGACAACCGATGTGGACAGTGCACGCCGCGCCGAAAGAGACAACCGGCGCTCGATGGTGGCGCTGCGGTTCGACCACGTCGACGCCGACCTGTCTTCGCGCCAGCACAATCCGGAGTCGGTGGTGCCGTCCAGCCTCCTGCGGCAGGCGGTTCATTCGCCGCTGCGTGTGTCGACGGGCGCACAATAGGAATGCAAGAAGAGGTCCGGTATCCGGGCCGCTGTGTTCATCCCTATCCGTCAGGAGTATTTCCATGCGCAGCCAAGTCACCGTGACCTGGGGCGAGCCCGCCACCTACCGCTTCGATCTTGAAGAGGTGCAGCCCATGCCACACGACCAGGCGCGCGCCTGGCTGGACCAGCAGTTCACGGCATTCGACTGCGAGCCCATCCGCCTGACCGGCAAGGTGCTGACGGCCGACAAGGTGCTCAGCGTGGCGCAGGCGGCTGGCCAGGACCGCTTCCGCGATGCGGCGCACAGGAACTGGGCGATGGAGTTTGCGCGCGCCAGCAGCGCGGCACTGGCCAAGCCGACCGTGACGGTCGACCTGGCCACCATGTCGGTTGGTTACTGAGCCACTGGTCCCAGCGCGGTCAGCAGGCGGGTGTGAACACCGCCGAAACCGCCGTTGCTCATGCAGACGATGTGGTCGCCGGCCCTGGCGGCCGAGACCACCTGCTGCACCAGTTCGTCGATGGTCGCGGCGACCGAAGCACGCGCGCCCATCGGCGCCAGCGCCTCGCGCGCATCCCAGTCCAGCCCGCCCGAGTGGCAGAACGCGATATCGGCCTGCTCCAGGCTCCAGGGCAATTGCGACTTCATCGTGCCCAGCTTCATGGTGTTGCTGCGCGGCTCGAACACCGCCAGGATGCGCCCGCCCGACGGGCCCAGGCGCCGGCGCAGCCCGTCCAGCGTGGTGCGGATGGCGGTGGGGTGGTGGGCGAAGTCGTCGTAGACGGTGATGGTGCCGCCTTCACGGGGCGCCGTGCCACGGACCTCCATGCGCCGGCGCACGTTCTGGAAGTGGCCCAGCGCCTTCGCCGCGTCGGCGGGTGACACCCCCACATGCTGGGCGGCCGCAATGGCCGCGAGCGCGTTCAGCTGGTTGTGTTCGCCAGTGAGTGCCCACTCCACGCGAGCCACCTTCTTGCCATGTTCGTGTACATCGAACGCATGGGGTTCACCGACTGCGCTGAAGTCGCTGACGGCAGCGCCGAAGCTGCGCACCTCGCTCCAGTGCCCCATGTGCAGCACCCGGTCCAGGCTCTCTTCGAGGCCGTTGACCACCAGCCGACCACTGCCAGGCACCGTGCGCACCAGGTGGTGGAACTGCCGTTCGATCGCGGCCAGGTTGTCGAAGATGTCGGCGTGGTCGAACTCGAGGTTGTTCAGGATGGCTGTGCGCGGGCGGTAGTGCACGAACTTGCTGCGTTTGTCGAAGAAGGCTGTGTCGTATTCGTCCGCTTCGATCACAAAGGTCTTGCCTGCGCCCAGCCTCGCCGACACGCCGAAGTTCATCGGTACGCCGCCCACCAGAAAGCCTGGGTGCAGGCCGTTGGCTTCCAGGATCCAGGCCAGCATCGAGGTGGTGGTGGTCTTGCCATGGGTGCCGGCGACGGCCAGCACATGGCGTCCCTGCAGAACATGTTCGGCCAGCCACTGGGGACCGCTGGTGTACGGAGCGCCGGCCTCCAGGATGGCTTCCATCAATGGGAACTTCGGGGTGCCGTCGGTCAGACGGGCGCGGCTGACCACGTTGCCCACCACGTACATGTCCGGTGCCAAGGCCATCTGGTCGGCAGCGAAGCCCTCGATCAGGTCGATGCCCAGCGCGCGCAGCTGGTCGCTCATCGGGGGGTAGACCCCGGCGTCGCAGCCGGTGACGCGGTGGCCGGCTTCGCGCGCGAGTGCGGCCAGGCCGCCCATGAATGTGCCGCAAATGCCCAGGATATGAATGTGCATGCGGCGATTCTAGGGGGGTGCCCGTGCACAATCCCCGTCCATGGACAGCTTCCGCACCGACACCTCCGCCGAGATCGCCTCGGTGGCAGCGCGCCTGGTGGTTGACGAGGGTCTGGAATACGCGGCGGCCAAGCGGCGCGCGGCCAAGCAGCTCGGCCTTCCACCCTCGCGCACCCCCTGGCCCGACAACCAAGCCCTGGAAGCAGCGGTGCGCGAACACATCGCGATCTTTTGTGCAGATACCCAGCCGGCCGAGCTGAAGACGCTGCGGGAGCTGGCTCTGGTGTGGATGGATCGGCTCGCCGCCTTCAGGCCCCATCTGTGCGGGGCGGTCTGGCACGGCACGGCCACCCGCCACAGCGACATCTATGTGCAGCTGTACTGTGACGATCCGAAATCGGCCGAGTGGGCGCTGCTGGACCACCGGGTCGAGTACCACCCGGGGACGGCTGCCAGTGATGCCCAAGGGGAGCCGGTCGAAGCCCTCACGCTGAGGTTGCGCTGCGATGCGCTGGAACAGTGGGTACTCCTGCACCTGCTGGTGCTGGACCACGACGCCTTGCGCGGCGCTCTCAGGCCAGACGCGCAGGGGCGGCGCCCCCGGGGCGATGCACAGGAGGTGCGCGCCTTGCTGGCCGCCGACCCCGGTTCCCATAGGGAAGCAGCATGAACCGCCGGACCTTGCTGATGGCGGGGCTGGGCGCGGCGGCTGCGGCGGCCGGTGCGGGGGTGGCCTGGTGGCGGCTGCGCCCGGGGCCGGTGCTTGGTGAGGCTGAAAACCAGTTCTGGGCAAGCGCGTTCCCTCATGTGGCGGGCGCTCCGGTGTCCATGGCGGGCTTCAGGGGGCGTCCATTGCTCGTGAATTTCTGGGCCACCTGGTGCCCGCCCTGTGTCGAGGAGCTGCCGCTCATCAACACCTTTTACAAGGAGCACTCGGCCCAGGGCTGGCAGGTGCTGGGACTGGCGGTGGACCAGGCGGCGCCGGTGTCGCGGTTTCTGACGCGGCTGCCACTGGACTTTCCCGTGGCGCTGGCCGGCTTTGCCGGCTCCGACATGGCGCGAAGCCTGGGCAATCCCAGCGGGGCCTTGCCCTTCAGTGTGGTGTTTGGCGTGGACGGGTCCGTGCTGCACCGCAAGCTGGGCAAAGTCAGCGCCGAAGAACTGACGCAGTGGGCCCAGCTGGTCTGAGTTTGTTGTCGGACGGGCGGTATTCGTCAAACGTTGCGAACAGAATTAAAAAGCGGTTAAAGTCCCGCGAACTTGAGCCAGTTTGCAGGCCTGCTGCAGCCTCTCACCCGTCTCGTCGGGCATGACGAACGGCGCTTCCAGTGTGTTCCGCCTCGTGTACACTGCGCACCCCGGCAAGTCGGCGGCGCTTCGTTTGATCGAAAATAAGCGAAGTTTGACCAACTTGACTGCAATTCGTTGGAGAAATCATGGATCTTAGAAAACTGAAGACACTGATCGACCTGGTGTCCGAGTCGAACGTGTCCGAGCTGGAAATCACCGAAGCCGAAGGCAAGGTCAGGATCGTCAAGAGTGCTCCAGCGGCCGCAGTGGCCCAGGTCGTCGCCGCAGCCCCCGTGGCGGCGGTCACTGCCCCCGTGGTGCAGGCTGTGGCCGATGCCGCGTCTGCGGCAGCCCCGGCCGCCGCGCCGGCTCCGGTCGGGCACACCGTCAAATCGCCCATGGTGGGTACCTTCTATCGCGCGTCCAGCCCGGGTGCCAAACCCTTTGCCGAGATCGGCCAGACCATCAAGGAAGGCGAGACCATCTGCATCGTCGAGGCCATGAAGATCCTCAACGAGATCGAAGCCGACAAGAGCGGCACCATCACGCAGATCCTGGTCGAGAACGGCCAGGCGGTGGAATACGGCCAGCCGCTGTTCATCATCGAATAAGGGGACCTTCGCCCCATGTTCAAGAAAATCCTCATCGCCAACCGCGGCGAAATCGCCCTGCGTGTGCAGCGCGCCTGCCGCGAGATGGGCATCAAGGCCGTGATGGTCTATTCCGAGGCCGATCGAGACGCCAAGTACGTCCGACTGGCCGACGAGGCCGTCTGCATTGGTCCGGCGCCGTCGGGTCAGAGTTACCTCAGCATGCCGGCCATCATCTCCGCTGCCGAGGTCACGGACGCAGAAGCGATCCACCCCGGCTACGGTTTCCTGTCGGAAAACGCCGACTTCGCCGAGCGTGTGGAGCGCAGTGGCTTCACGTTCATCGGCCCGACGCCCGAGTCGATCCGCATCATGGGCGACAAGGTTTCGGCCAAGCAGGCCATGATCCGCGCGGGCGTGCCCTGTGTGCCCGGCTCCGAGGGTGCCCTGCCGGACGATCCGGCCGTGATCAAGAAGACCGCCAAGGCGGTGGGTTATCCGGTCATCATCAAGGCCGCCGGTGGCGGCGGTGGCCGCGGCATGCGTGTGGTCCACACCGAGGCGGCCCTGATCCACGCGGTGCAGACCACCAAGGCGGAAGCCGCAGCGGCCTTCGGCAACCCCGAGGTCTACATGGAGAAGTTTCTCCAGAACCCCCGACACATCGAGATCCAGGTGCTGGCCGACACGCACCGCAACGCGGTGTACCTCGGCGAGCGCGACTGCTCCATGCAGCGCCGCCACCAGAAAGTTATCGAGGAGGCGCCGGCGCCAGGCATCCCGCGCCGCCTGATCGAGAAGATCGGTGAGCGCTGCGCCGCCGCCTGCAAGAAGATCGGCTACCGTGGAGCCGGCACTTTCGAGTTTCTGTTCGAGAACGGCGAGTTCTATTTCATCGAGATGAACACCCGCGTGCAGGTGGAGCACCCGGTGACCGAGTGGATTTCGGGCGTGGACATCGTGCGCACCCAGATCGCGGTGGCGGCTGGCGAAAAGCTGCCATTCACGCAGCGCCAGGTGCAGCTGCGAGGCCATGCCATCGAGTGCCGCGTCAACGCGGAAGATGCCTACAAGTTCACCCCGTCGCCCGGGCGCATCACCACCTGGCACATGCCCGGCGGCCCTGGTGTGCGCGTGGACTCGCACGCCTACACCAACTACTTCGTGCCGCCCAACTACGACTCGATGATCGGCAAGATCATCGTGCACGGCGACACCCGTGAACAGGCACTGGCGCGCATGCGCACCGCCCTGTCCGAGTGTGTGGTCGAGGGCATCAAGACCAATATCCCGCTGCACCGCGAGCTGATGGTCGACGCCAGTTTCGTGGCGGGTGGCACCAACATCCACTACCTCGAAGAGTGGCTGTCGCAGCGTGAGCGCTGACGTGTCCGGTGGCTCGCTGTACGAGCTGGTGCTGCTGGTCCCCGAGGCCGGCGTCGAGCCGGTCGGCGATGCCTTGGTTGCGCTGGATGCGCTGAGTGTCTCGGTCGAGGACGCCGATGCGCTGACCCCGGCCGAGCAGGCGTTGTTCGGCGAACCTGGCATGCCGCCACCCAAAGAGGGGTGGAACCGCTCGCGCGTGGTGGCGCTGTTTCCGTACGAGGCGGGGGCGCGGGAGGCCGCGGAGCTGCTGTTGCCACAGGACTTCTTCGAGGGCTCACAGGTGATGGGCGTGCGCGCCGTAGCGGATCAGGACTGGGTTCGTCTGACCCAGTCGCAGTTCGACCCGGTCGAGATCACGCCCACCTTCTGGATCGTGCCGACCTGGCACGAACCACCCGCCGCCGCGAAAGAGGTGATCCGGCTCGATCCAGGCCTGGCCTTCGGCACGGGCACCCACCCGACCACCCGCATGTGCCTGCGCTGGATCGCTGCCCATGCGCCGCGGGGCCAGCGCGTGCTCGACTACGGTTGTGGATCGGGCATCCTGGCCATCGGCGCGGCCAAGTTCGGTGCCGACCCCATCGTGGCGGTCGACATCGATCCAGCCGCCGTGGAGTCCACACGGCTCAACGCCGATGCCAACGGCGTGGTCCTGCGCAACGGCTTGCCTGATGCGGTCGACGGGCACTTCGATGTCGTGCTGGCCAACATCCTGGCCACGCCGCTCAAGGTGCTCGCGCCTCTGCTGTGCGAGCGTGTGAAGGCGGGCGGCCATCTCGTGCTGGCCGGCATTCTGGCCCGGCAGGAAGACGAGCTGCGCGAGGCCTATGCGCCCTGGGTGAGTCTGAGTGTGAGCGACGAGGAAGACGGCTGGATTCTCATGACCGCCCGCAAGGCGTGAAGCGCCTCTGCAGCCGGGCGCGGCGCGGGCGCCTGCAATAATTGCCGCATGAGTTTCACCACCCGCTGTCCGGCTTGCGGAACGACCTTCCGGATCGTTCCCGACCAGCTCAAGATATCCGACGGCTGGGTGCGGTGCGGGCACTGTTCCGATGTGTTCGATGCCACGCTGTTCCTGGAGGGAGAACCGGTGGCTGCGCCAGCGCAGGTGCCGACTCCTTCCGTTGTCGCCGCCTCGGCACCACCAGCGCCTGTTGCCCACGACGACACGGATAGTGAATGGCTGCTGCACCCGAGGGCGCCGACCGCTGCGTTGCCGTCGGAGTCGGGTCCGGCAAAGGCCGACGATGGATTTTCCGACGAGTTGCGCCGGTTTGCCGCACAGGCCAAAGACGAGGTGCAGACCTCCGAACCCACCGTCGCCTCGCCGGTTCCTGAGCCGGTGACCGCTACAGAGGTGGCTGCGGAGGCGGTGAGCCTGCCGCCCGCACCTTCCCTGGTGGTGGCGACACAGCCTCCGACGGCGCCGCCGGAACCAGCGCGGGATGACGATGTGCCCGTGCTGACAGAACCCAGTTTCGTTCGGTAGGCCCGGCGCAAGGCGTTCTGGCAATCCCCGGGGGTGCGCGTGTCGCTGGTGGCGGTGTGCTTCGCGCTGCTGGCCGGGCTGCTGACGCAGTGGGCTGTACACCACCGGGACCGACTGGCGGCCCGGTATCCATACAGCGTGCCTCTGCTGGCGTCGCTGTGCCAGCCCCTGGACTGCAGCATCGGCCCGGCCCGCGACATCGAAGCGGTGGCCATCGACAGCTCCAACCTGGTGCGCCGCCTCGGCAACTTCTATTCCTTCGACCTGGTGCTCAAGAACAGTGCCGCGCTCCCGCTGGCGGTGCCCGCGCTCGAGCTGAGCCTGACCGACACCCGGGACAACGTGATCGTCCGGCGGGTGTTTCTTCCGGCGGAGCTGCCGGGGGCGCCAGAGGTGTTGCCGGCGCAAGGTTCGGTGTCCATGAGCCTGCGGCTGTCCATCGCCGACAGCGGTGTGTCTTCCATGACGGGCTACCGTGCCCTGGTGTTCTATCCCTGATCCCTTCTTCTTTTCATCATGTCCATCCTCATCTGCGGCTCCCTGGCGTTCGACACCATCATGACCTTCGAAGGTCGTTTCGCCGAACAGATCCTGCCCAGTCAGTTGCACATCCTCAATGTGTCCTTCCTGGTGCCCGGCATGCGCCGGGAGTTCGGAGGCTGCGCGGGCAACATCGCATATGGGCTGCGGCAGCTGGGGTCCGATGCCGTGCCGCTGGCGATGGTTGGCAACGATGCGCAGGACTACCTGTCGCGGCTGCAGGGCCTGGGCGTGGACACGCGCTTCATCGGCACGACGGCGGACAACTACACCGCGCAGGCGATGATCATGACCGACCGCGACAACAACCAGATCACGGCCTTCCACCCCGGTGCCATGTCGCAGGCCCATGAAAACCGTGTGCCCGTTGACGCCGGCATCCGCCTGGCCATCGTGGCACCCGATGGCAGGGACGCCATGCTGCAGCATGCGCAACAGCTGCACGATGCGGGCATTCCCTTCGTGTTCGACCCCGGTCAGGGACTGCCGATGTTCAACGGCGACGAACTGCGCCACTTTGTGTCGATGGCCAGCTGGGTGGCGGTCAACGACTACGAAGGCAAGATGCTCAGTGATCGCACGGGTCTGGGCCTGTCGGAGATCGCCGGCCAGGTCCGGGGACTGGTCGTGACGCTGGCCGAGCAAGGCTGTGATGTGTATGCAGAGGGGCGCCAGACCCGGGTGGCTGGTGTGCCTGCGAGTGCGGTGGTGGACCCGACCGGTTGCGGCGACGCGTTCCGTGCCGCGCTGCTGCATGGGCTGTCGCAAGGCTGGTCGCTGGAGCGTTGCGCAGAGCTGGGCAACCGCCTGGGGGCCAACAAGATCGCCAGCAGAGGCGGCCAGAACTACACGCTCTGACTGGGCGCAGCAATGAAAAAGCCCGGCGTTTTCACGCCGGGCTTGTCAATCATCCCGAGGGATGACTCAGGGCTTGCTGGACGTGGGGAACGGCCAGGCAGCCTGAGGATTCAGCTTGGTTTGCGCTGCAGGGGCCGCAGGGGCTGCCGGCTTCTTGGCCGGCTCAGCTTTTTTTGCGGGGGCTGCCTTTTTGACAGCGGCCTTCTTGGGGGCAGCGGCTTTCTTGGCAGGAGCAGCGGCCTTCTTCGGCGCAGCAGCCTTCTTGGCAGGAGCAGCGGCCTTCTTCGGCGCAGCAGCCTTCTTGGCC